>NZ_JBIVCX010000027.1:0-1053 GCF_044746825.1 Pseudomonas sp. NPDC090201 | reverse complement strand
GCTTGTATGGTAGGACTCGAAGGGGTGGGTGGGACCAAAAGCCAGCTTCTGACTGTTAGCCGCAGTACAGACCGTGGGAGAAATCGTCCCCACCCCTTCCACCAAAGCGCCGATAAAGAATGCTTCGTTTTCCTCAGCGACGATAGAAACAAGCCTGCGCCTCTTGGTGAACCCCTCCGAGTCGAAAAACCTTACAGCGGGAGAGCCTGCAATGGCAATGAAAGCGAACCACTTTGTGATTGGCATCGATGTGGCCAAGGCCGAATTGGTCATCCACTACCAAGACAGTGGCGCGCAGGTTTGTGTGAGCAATACCAAACCCGAAATCAAGAAATGGTTGAAGCAGCAACCGGCCAATACAGCCCTGTGTGTTGAAGCGACCAACGTCTATCACCTTGACGTTGTCGAAATGGCATACGAAAAGGGTTTTACGGTTTACGTGGTCGATGGCTTTCAACTGAGCAATTACCGCAAGAGCATCGGTGCAAGGGCCAAGACGGATTCCAGTGATGCTGCATTACTGGCGCGATATCTAGAGCGCGAAGGCGGCGAGCTGCGTCCCTGGGCACCGCCTCCGGCCGTCTATGGCAAGCTGCAGAGCCTTCTGCGACGCCGAGCTGCCCTGGTATCGATGCGCACTGCTCTGAGCCAGAGCTGGGGCAACGAGACGCTGCTCAAGGCCGCGTTCAAGAGTTTTACGGCGCAAATGAACAGGCTTGACCTGTTGGTCCAGAAGAAACTCAAGGAGTTACTTCAGGAAGCAGGACTGCTTGAGCAAATTGCACGTTGCCGGTCCATTGAAGGCATTGGTTTTCTGACCGCTACTGCCTTAGTGATGGCTTTTATCCGGGGTGAATTCAAGAACAGCGATGCCTTTGTCGCATTTCTGGGGATGGACCTGCGGGTGTCTGATTCCGGTCAGAAAACGGGACGTCGCCGCTTAACCAAACGAGGCTGCTCCGAGACGCGGCGCTTGCTGCATAACGCCTCGATGTCAGCCAGTCGCTCGACCGCTTGGAAAGATGTGTATGAACATTATCGGAGCGAGGGTAA
>NZ_JBIVCX010000026.1:0-3071 GCF_044746825.1 Pseudomonas sp. NPDC090201 | reverse complement strand
AGATCGTTCTTTAAAAATTCGGGTATGTGATAGAAAGATAGACTGAAGGCCACTTTCACTGGTGGATCTTCAGGCTAAGGTAAAGTTTGTGAAATGCAAACTTTCGGCGAATGTCGTCTTCACAGTATAACCAGATTGCTTGGGGTTATATGGTCAAGTGAAGAAGCGCATACGGTGGATGCCTTGGCAGTCAGAGGCGATGAAAGACGTGGTAGCCTGCGAAAAGCTTCGGGGAGTCGGCAAACAGACTGTGATCCGGAGGTGTCTGAATGGGGGAACCCAGCTGTCATAAGACAGTTATCTTGCACTGAATACATAGGTGCAAGAGGCGAACCAGGGGAACTGAAACATCTAAGTACCCTGAGGAAAAGAAATCAACCGAGATTCCCTTAGTAGTGGCGAGCGAACGGGGACCAGCCCTTAAGTTGATTTGAGATTAGCGGAACGCTCTGGAAAGTGCGGCCATAGTGGGTGATAGCCCTGTACGCGAAAATCTCTTGTCAATGAAATCGAGTAGGACGGGGCACGAGAAACCTTGTCTGAACATGGGGGGACCATCCTCCAAGGCTAAATACTACTGACTGACCGATAGTGAACCAGTACCGTGAGGGAAAGGCGAAAAGAACCGCGGAGAGCGGAGTGAAATAGATCCTGAAACCGTATGCGTACAAGCAGTGGGAGCCCACTTTGTTGGGTGACTGCGTACCTTTTGTATAATGGGTCAGCGACTTATTTTCAGTGGCGAGCTTAACCGAATAGGGGAGGCGTAGCGAAAGCGAGTCTTAATAGGGCGTCTAGTCGCTGGGAATAGACCCGAAACCGGGCGATCTATCCATGGGCAGGTTGAAGGTTAGGTAACACTGACTGGAGGACCGAACCGACTACCGTTGAAAAGTTAGCGGATGACCTGTGGATCGGAGTGAAAGGCTAATCAAGCTCGGAGATAGCTGGTTCTCCTCGAAAGCTATTTAGGTAGCGCCTCATGTATCACTGTAGGGGGTAGAGCACTGTTTCGGCTAGGGGGTCATCCCGACTTACCAAACCGATGCAAACTCCGAATACCTACAAGTGCCGAGCATGGGAGACACACGGCGGGTGCTAACGTCCGTCGTGAAAAGGGAAACAACCCAGACCGTCAGCTAAGGTCCCAAAGTCATGGTTAAGTGGGAAACGATGTGGGAAGGCTTAGACAGCTAGGAGGTTGGCTTAGAAGCAGCCACCCTTTAAAGAAAGCGTAATAGCTCACTAGTCGAGTCGGCCTGCGCGGAAGATGTAACGGGGCTCAAACCATGCACCGAAGCTACGGGTATCACCTTCGGGTGATGCGGTAGAGGAGCGTTCTGTAAGCCTGTGAAGGTGAGTTGAGAAGCTTGCTGGAGGTATCAGAAGTGCGAATGCTGACATGAGTAACGACAATGGGTGTGAAAAACACCCACGCCGAAAGACCAAGGTTTCCTGCGCAACGTTAATCGACGCAGGGTTAGTCGGTCCCTAAGGCGAGGCTGAAAAGCGTAGTCGATGGAAAACAGGTTAATATTCCTGTACTTCTGGTTATTGCGATGGAGGGACGGAGAAGGCTAGGCCAGCCTGGCGTTGGTTGTCCAGGTTTAAGGTGGTAGGCTGGGATCTTAGGTAAATCCGGGATCCTAAGGCCGAGAGCTGATGACGAGTGTTCTTCTGAACACGAAGTGGTTGATGCCATGCTTCCAAGAAAAGCTTCTAAGCTTCAGGTAACCAGGAACCGTACCCCAAACCGACACAGGTGGTTGGGTAGAGAATACCAAGGCGCTTGAGAGAACTCGGGTGAAGGAACTAGGCAAAATGGCACCGTAACTTCGGGAGAAGGTGCGCCGGTGAGGGTGAAGGACTTGCTCCGTAAGCCCATGCCGGTCGAAGATACCAGGCCGCTGCGACTGTTTATTAAAAACACAGCACTCTGCAAACACGAAAGTGGACGTATAGGGTGTGACGCCTGCCCGGTGCCGGAAGGTTAATTGATGGGGTTAGCTAACGCGAAGCTCTTGATCGAAGCCCCGGTAAACGGCGGCCGTAACTATAACGGTCCTAAGGTAGCGAAATTCCTTGTCGGGTAAGTTCCGACCTGCACGAATGGCGTAACGATGGCGGCGCTGTCTCCACCCGAGACTCAGTGAAATTGAAATCGCTGTGAAGATGCAGTGTATCCGCGGCTAGACGGAAAGACCCCGTGAACCTTTACTATAGCTTTGCACTGGACTTTGAATTTGCTTGTGTAGGATAGGTGGGAGGCTTTGAAGCGTGGACGCCAGTCTGCGTGGAGCCATCCTTGAAATACCACCCTGGCAACTTTGAGGTTCTAACTCAGGTCCGTTATCCGGATCGAGGACAGTGTATGGTGGGTAGTTTGACTGGGGCGGTCTCCTCCTAAAGAGTAACGGAGGAGTACGAAGGTGCGCTCAGACCGGTCGGAAATCGGTCGTAGAGTATAAAGGCAAAAGCGCGCTTGACTGCGAGACAGACACGTCGAGCAGGTACGAAAGTAGGTCTTAGTGATCCGGTGGTTCTGTATGGAAGGGCCATCGCTCAACGGATAAAAGGTACTCCGGGGATAACAGGCTGATACCGCCCAAGAGTTCATATCGACGGCGGTGTTTGGCACCTCGATGTCGGCTCATCACATCCTGGGGCTGAAGCCGGTCCCAAGGGTATGGCTGTTCGCCATTTAAAGTGGTACGCGAGCTGGGTTTAGAACGTCGTGAGACAGTTCGGTCCCTATCTGCCGTGGACGTTTGAGATTTGAGAGGGGCTGCTCCTAGTACGAGAGGACCGGAGTGGACGAACCTCTGGTGTTCCGGTTGTCACGCCAGTGGCATTGCCGGGTAGCTATGTTCGGAAAAGATAACCGCTGAAAGCATCTAAGCGGGAAACTTGCCTCAAGATGAGATCTCACTGGAACCTTGAGTTCCCTGAAGGGCCGTCGAAGACTACGACGTTGATAGGTTGGGTGTGTAAGCGCTGTGAGGCGTTGAGCTAACCAATACTAATTGCCCGTGAGGCTTGACCATATAACACCCAAGCAATCTGCGACTCGA
>NZ_JBIVCX010000025.1:0-5763 GCF_044746825.1 Pseudomonas sp. NPDC090201 | reverse complement strand
CTCGCCCCAGAAGTGCTGTAAGGAGATCCGACATGCAAAAGATTCGTCGTGACGACGAGATCATCGTGATCGCCGGCAAAGACAAAGGCAAGCGCGGTAAGGTGCTCAAGGTTCTCGCTGACGACCGTCTGGTCGTTGGTGGGATCAACCTGGTGAAGCGTCATACCAAGCCTAACCCGATGTCGGGCGTACAGGGCGGTATCGTCGAGAAAGAAGCGCCACTGCACGCTTCTAACGTCGCCATTTTCAACGGCGCAACCAACAAGGCTGACCGCGTTGGTTTCAAAGTTGAAGACGGCAAAAAAATTCGTGTCTTCAAGTCGACCCAAAAAGCGGTTGATGCTTGAACACTGCTAGGTAGATGAGACCATGGCACGACTGAAAGAGATTTACTGGAAAGAAATCGCACCCAAGCTTAAGGAAGAACTTAAGCTTGAGAACGTGATGGAAGTTCCACGCGTTACCAAGATCACCCTGAACATGGGTCTGGGCGAAGCGATCGGCGACAAGAAAGTCATCGAGCACGCTGTTGCTGACCTGGAAAAGATCACCGGCCAGAAAGTCGTTGTGACCTACGCTCGCAAATCCATCGCAGGCTTCAAAGTCCGCGAAGGTTGGCCGATCGGCGTCAAAGTGACCCTGCGCCGGGAGCGTATGTACGAGGTCCTGGATCGTCTGATGTCGATCTCCCGGCCTCGGGTTCGCGACTTCCGCGGCCTGAATGCCAAGTCCTTCGATGGTCGTGGCAACTACAGCATGGGCGTGAAAGAGCAGATCATCTTCCCGGAGATCGACTACGACAAGATCGATGCCCTGCGCGGTCTGGACATTACCCTGACCACCACTGCTCGTACGGACGAAGAAGGTCGCGCACTGCTGCGTGCTTTCAAGTTCCCGTTCCGCAACTGATTGGAGTAGGACCATGGCCAAGAAGAGCATGAAAAACCGTGAGCTGAAGCGTCAGCTCACCGTTGCCAAGTACGCCACCAAGCGTGCAGCACTGAAAGCAATCATCGTCGACCTGAACGCAAGTCCAGAAGCGCGTTGGGAAGCGACAGTTGCCCTGCAGAAGCAACCACGTGACGCAAGCGCATCGCGCATGCGTAACCGTTGCCGCCTGACTGGTCGTCCGCACGGTGTTTACCGCAAGTTCGGCCTGGGCCGTAACAAGCTGCGTGAAGCCGCCATGCGTGGTGACGTACCAGGTCTGGTTAAAGCCAGCTGGTAAGCCGCACTTCTCGCGCAACGCCGTTCGGGATCTCCGGAACCCGACCGGCGTAACGCCTGAATCTGAATCAAGCCCCTTTTGGGGCTTGATTCGTTTGTGGCGTACGTCTAGAATTGCCGGCTCGCCAGAGCCCGTGTTTTCACGTGGCCGGAATTTCCAGGCGAACGTTGTAGCCGAAAGGCTCATTTTATTTGTATCAGGAGCGTCTAGCCCATGAGTATGCAGGACCCGTTAGCGGACATGCTAACTCGTATCCGTAATGCCCAGATGGCCGAAAAGCCCGTCGTAAGCATGCCATCCTCCACTTTGAAGGTGGCTGTAGCCAAAGTCCTGAAGGACGAAGGTTACATCGCGGGTTACCAGATCAGCAGCGAAACCAAACCGTTGCTCTCTATCGAGCTGAAGTACTTCGAAGGCCGTCCGGTTATCGAAGAAGTGAAGCGCGTCAGCCGTCCAGGCCTGCGCCAGTACAAGTCCGTCGATGATCTGCCAAAAGTTCGTGGCGGTCTCGGTGTGTCTATCGTCTCCACCAACAAAGGTGTGATGACGGATCGTGCTGCGCGCGCTGCCGGTGTCGGCGGCGAAGTGCTTTGCACAGTGTTCTAAGGGGGGATAAGCATGTCACGCGTAGCTAAGAACCCCGTTAAGTTGCCCGCAGGCGTTGAAGTCAAGATCGCCGGTCAGCAACTTTCGGTAAAGGGTACCAAGGGTACTCTGGACCTGAACGTTCACTCGTCCGTTGAAGTAGTCCAGGAAGCTGGCGAGCTGCGTTTCGCCGCCCGCAATGGCGACCAGCAGACTCGTGCAATGGCCGGTACCACTCGTGCTTTGGTCAACAACATGGTCCAGGGCGTAAGCCAAGGCTTCGAGCGCAAGCTCCAGCTGGTCGGTGTTGGTTACAAGGCGCAGGCAAAGGGTCAGATTCTGAACCTGGCACTCGGCTTCTCGCACCCAGTGGATTACGAACTGCCGGAAGGCGTCACCGCTGAGACTCCAAACCAGACCGATATCCTGATCAAGGGCATCGACAAGCAGCTGGTTGGTCAAGTGGCCGCGGAAATCCGCGACTTCCGTCGTCCAGAGCCGTACAAAGGCAAAGGCGTGCGTTACGCGGACGAAGTTGTCCGTCGTAAAGAAGCCAAGAAGAAGTAGGGCATAGCAAATGACCGTCAAAAAAGTTACCCGACTGCGTCGCGCTCGCAAAGCACGCCTGAAAATGCACGAACTCGAAGTCGTGCGTCTCTGCGTGTACCGCTCTTCGCAGCACATCTACGCCCAGGTCATTTCGGCCGACGGCAGCAAAGTCCTGGCAAATGCCTCGACTTTGGACAAGGAACTGCGTGATGGTGCCACCGGCAACATCGACGCGGCCACTAAAGTTGGCCAGCTGATCGCTGAGCGTGCGAAAGCCGCCGGTGTATCTCAAGTGGCTTTTGATCGTTCCGGCTTCAAGTACCACGGTCGCGTCAAGGCGCTGGCTGATGCTGCTCGTGAAGGCGGGCTGGAGTTCTAAGTTATGGCAAATAACGACCAAAAACGCGACGAAGGCTACATCGAGAAGCTGGTCCAGGTTAATCGCGTAGCAAAAACCGTAAAAGGCGGCCGTATCTTCACTTTCACCGCGTTGACCGTGGTTGGTGATGGTAAAGGGCGTGTTGGCTTTGGCCGTGGCAAGTCGCGTGAAGTGCCTGCTGCGATCCAGAAGGCGATGGAAGCTGCTCGCCGCAACATGATCCAGGTTGATCTGAACGGCACCACCCTGCAGTACGCCATGAAGTCCGCCCACGGCGCTTCGAAGGTTTACATGCAGCCTGCTTCCGAAGGTACCGGCATCATCGCCGGCGGCGCAATGCGTGCTGTCCTGGAAGTAGCCGGCGTTCAGAACGTCCTGGCCAAGTGCTACGGTTCGACCAACCCGGTCAACGTTGTTCACGCAACGTTCAAGGGTCTGAAGTCGATGCAATCGCCTGAGTCCATCGCTGCCAAGCGCGGCCTGAACGTTCAGGAGATCATCTGATCATGGCAACCGTTAAAGTCACTTTGATCAAAAGCATGACCGGCCGTATCCCTAACCACAAACTGTGCGTTAAGGGTCTGGGTCTGCGTCGCATCGGTCACACTGTAGAAGTCGCTGACACCCCGGAAAACCGTGGGATGATCAACAAGGCTTACTACATGCTGCGCGTCGAGGGTTAATCGATGAAACTCAATGATCTGAGTCCAGCGCCGGGTTCCCGTCGCGAGAAGCATCGTCCGGGTCGTGGTATCGGTAGTGGTTTGGGCAAGACCGGTGGCCGCGGCCACAAAGGTCAGACCTCCCGCTCCGGTGGCACCATCGCTCCGGGCTTCGAAGGCGGCCAACAGCCGTTGCATCGTCGTCTGCCAAAGTTCGGCTTCGTCTCTTTGAAGGCTATGGATCGTGCAGAAGTTCGCACCTCCGAGCTGGCTAAAGTTGAAGGCGTCGTAACTGTGCAGTCCCTGAAGGATGCCAACGTGATCAACCAAAACGTACAGCGCGTGAAAATCATGCTGTCCGGTGAGGTTACTCGCGCAGTCACCCTTAAAGGTATCGCAGCCACCAAAGGTGCGCGTGCGGCTATCGAAGCAGCTGGCGGCAAGTTCGAGGAATAAATGGCTAAGCAAGGTGCTCTCTCAGCGCTCAGCAAAAGTGGCGGGTTGTCCGAGCTCTGGGCTCGTCTGCGTTTTCTGTTCCTGGCGATTATCGTCTACCGGATCGGCGCGCATATCCCAGTTCCAGGTATCAACCCCGATCGGCTGGCGGACCTGTTTCGACAGAATGAGGGGACCATTCTTAGCTTGTTCAACATGTTTTCCGGTGGTGCGCTGGAGCGCATGAGCATTTTTGCACTGGGGATCATGCCGTACATCTCGGCATCGATCATCATGCAGCTCATGACCGCTGTCAGCCCACAGCTGGAGCAGTTGAAGAAGGAAGGTGAGGCTGGTCGTCGCAAGATCAGCCAATACACCCGCTATGGCACCGTCGTCCTGGCTCTGGTTCAAGCTATTGGCATGTCCATTGGCCTGGCCGGTCAGGGCGTTGCTTTCTCTGCAGATATCGGCTTCCACTTCGTGGCGGTCACCACCTTCGTGGCTGGTGCGCTGTTCATGATGTGGCTGGGCGAGCAGATCACAGAGCGCGGTGTAGGTAACGGTATCTCGATGTTGATTTTTTCGGGTATCGTCGCCGGTCTTCCGAGAGCGATCGGACAGTCTTTCGAGTCTGCACGTCAGGGCGATATCAACATCTTCGCTCTGGTCGCCATCGGTTTGCTGGCAGTAGCGATCATCGGTTTCGTGGTGTTCATTGAGCGTGGTCAGCGTCGTATCGCCGTTCACTACGCCAAGCGTCAGCAAGGCCGCAAGGTCTTCGCTGCGCAGACCAGCCACCTGCCGCTGAAAGTGAACATGGCTGGTGTTATTCCGGCCATTTTTGCGAGCAGCATCTTGCTGTTCCCGGCTTCGTTGGGTGCCTGGTTCGGTCAGTCTGAAGGTATGGGCTGGCTGCAGGACATCTCGCAGTCGATCGCTCCTGGTCAGCCGTTGAATATTCTGCTGTTTAGTGCAGGGATTATTTTCTTCTGCTTCTTCTATACGGCGTTGATGTTCAATCCGAAAGACGTAGCGGAAAACCTGAAGAAGTCCGGTGCCTTTATTCCGGGTATCCGTCCTGGTGAGCAGTCTGCACGCTATATTGATGGCGTTTTGACTCGTCTGACCATGTTCGGTGCTCTTTATATGATGGCCGTGTGCCTGCTGCCCCAGTTCCTGGTGGTGGCTGCAAACGTGCCGTTCTACCTTGGCGGGACCTCGTTGCTGATCGTGGTCGTGGTTGTGATGGACTTCATGTCCCAAGTGCAATCTCACCTCGTTTCGCACCAGTATGAATCCCTGATGAAGAAAGCCAACCTGAAGGGCTACGGCAGCGGCATGCTGCGCTGAAGCACCCATAAGGTTCGAGGAGTTGGTGATGAAAGTTCGTGCATCGGTGAAAAAGCTGTGCCGTAACTGCAAGATTATTCGCCGCGAAGGTGTTGTTCGAGTAATTTGCAGCGCGGAACCACGTCACAAGCAGCGCCAAGGCTGAGTGTGATCTGTGCTAAAGCCCAGCAGCTAGTGCGCTGCTGGGTTGATTATTTGTTATTACAGCGATATTATCTCGCGCCCTATTTCTTGGCTTCCGGGGCGTAGGTAGCTGTCAATTGGAGTCCCACTGAATGGCCCGTATTGCAGGCGTTAACATTCCAGATAACAAGCATACTGTTATCTCGCTGACCTACATCTATGGTGTTGGTCGCACGACTGCACAGAAAATCTGTGCTACCACCGGGGTTAACCCGGCGGCAAAGATCAAAGATCTGAGCGATGAGCAGATTGAATCGCTGCGTGGCGAAGTCGCGAAGTTCACCACTGAAGGTGACCTGCGTCGCGAAATCAACATGAAAATCAAGCGCTTGATGGACCTCGGTTGCTACCGCGGTCTGCGTCATCGTCGCGGTCTTCCAGTACGCGGT
>NZ_JBIVCX010000024.1:0-9788 GCF_044746825.1 Pseudomonas sp. NPDC090201 | reverse complement strand
TTTGTCCCGGTCAAGGATTACGAGTGCGTGTGCGGTAAGTACAAGCGCTTGAAGCATCGTGGCGTGATCTGCGAGAAGTGCGGCGTTGACGTTGCACGGGCCAAGGTCCGTCGTGAGCGCATGGCTCACATCGAACTGGCTTCGCCGGTTGCCCACATCTGGTTCCTGAAATCGCTGCCGTACCGTATCGGCCTGCTGATGGACATGACCCTGCGTGATATCGAGCGCGTTCTCTACTTCGAGAGCTATGTCGTTATCGATCCAGGCATGACCACCCTTGAGAAAGGTCAGCTGCTGAACGACGAGCAGTACTTCGAAGCCCTCGAAGAGTTCGGTGACGACTTCGACGCCCGCATGGGTGCGGAGGCTGTCCGCGAGCTGCTGCACGCTATCGATCTGGAGCACGAGATTGGCCGTCTGCGCGAAGAGATTCCGCAAACCAACTCCGAAACCAAGATCAAGAAGCTGTCCAAGCGCCTGAAGTTGATGGAAGCCTTCCAGGGTTCCGGCAACCTGCCTGAGTGGATGGTGTTGACCGTTCTGCCGGTTCTGCCGCCAGACCTGCGTCCACTGGTTCCGCTGGATGGCGGTCGCTTCGCGACTTCCGACCTCAACGATCTGTATCGTCGAGTGATCAACCGTAACAACCGTTTGAAGCGCCTGCTTGACCTGTCCGCTCCGGACATCATCGTGCGCAACGAAAAACGCATGCTGCAGGAAGCTGTGGATGCGCTGCTCGACAACGGTCGCCGCGGTCGCGCCATCACCGGTTCCAACAAGCGTCCTCTGAAATCCCTGGCCGACATGATCAAGGGTAAGCAGGGTCGTTTCCGTCAGAACTTGCTCGGTAAGCGCGTTGACTACTCGGGTCGTTCGGTAATTACCGTAGGTCCGACCCTGCGTCTGCACCAGTGCGGTCTGCCGAAGAAGATGGCTCTTGAGCTGTTCAAGCCGTTCATTTTCGGCAAGCTGGAAATGCGTGGTCTGGCGACCACCATCAAGGCTGCCAAGAAGATGGTCGAGCGCGAGCTGCCAGAGGTCTGGGACGTTCTCGCCGAAGTGATTCGCGAACACCCAGTGCTGCTCAACCGTGCACCGACCCTTCACCGTCTGGGTATCCAGGCGTTTGAACCGGTACTGATCGAAGGCAAGGCTATCCAGCTGCACCCTCTGGTCTGTGCTGCGTACAACGCCGACTTCGACGGCGACCAGATGGCGGTCCACGTACCGCTGACCCTGGAAGCCCAGCTCGAAGCCCGTGCGCTGATGATGTCGACCAACAACATCCTGTCGCCAGCCAACGGTGAGCCAATCATCGTTCCGTCGCAGGACGTTGTACTGGGTCTGTACTACATGACCCGTGAAGCGATCAACGCCAAGGGCGAAGGTCGTGTGTTCGCGGACCTGCAGGAAGTCGACCGCGTATTCCGCGCCGGCGAAGCTGCACTGCACGCCAAGATCAAGGTTCGTATCAACGAAACCGTGAACGACCGTGATGGCGGCAGCGTCAAGAACACCCGTATCGTCGACACCACTGTCGGCCGTGCGCTGCTGTTCCAGGTGGTCCCGGCCGGCCTGTCTTACGACGTGGTCAACCAGCCGATGAAGAAGAAGGCGATCTCCAAGCTGATCAACCAGTGCTACCGCGTGGTTGGTCTGAAAGAGACCGTGATCTTCGCTGACCAGCTGATGTACACCGGTTTTGCCTACTCGACGATCTCGGGTGTTTCCATCGGCGTTAACGACTTCGTTATCCCTGATGAAAAAGCTCGCATCATCGATGCCGCAACCGACGAAGTGAAAGAGATTGAAAGCCAGTATGCATCCGGCCTGGTAACCCAGGGCGAGAAGTACAACAAGGTGATCGACCTCTGGTCCAAGGCGAACGACGAAGTCTCCAAGGCGATGATGTCCAACCTCTCGAAAGAGAAGGTTGTCGACCGTCACGGCGAGACCGTGGACCAGGAATCGTTCAACTCGATGTACATGATGGCCGACTCGGGTGCGCGGGGTTCTGCAGCACAGATTCGTCAGCTGGCCGGTATGCGTGGTCTGATGGCCAAGCCGGACGGCTCGATCATCGAGACGCCGATCACCGCGAACTTCCGTGAAGGTCTGAGCGTACTCCAGTACTTCATCTCGACTCACGGTGCTCGTAAGGGTCTTGCGGATACCGCATTGAAAACTGCGAACTCCGGTTACCTGACTCGTCGTCTGGTAGACGTTGCGCAGGATCTGGTCGTGACCGAGATCGACTGCGGGACCGAACAGGGCCTGCTGATGACTCCGCACATCGAAGGCGGCGACGTTGTCGAGCCTCTGGGTGAACGCGTACTGGGCCGTGTTATCGCCCGTGACGTGTTCAAGCCGGGCACCGAAGACGTCATCGTTCCTGCCGGTACGCTGGTAGACGAGAAGTGGGTCGAGTTCATCGAGCTGAACAGCATCGACGAAGTGATCGTGCGTTCGCCGATCAGCTGCGAAACCCGCTACGGCATCTGCGCCAAGTGCTACGGTCGCGATCTGGCCCGTGGTCACCAGGTGAACATCGGTGAAGCTGTCGGCGTTATCGCTGCACAGTCGATCGGTGAGCCGGGTACCCAGCTGACCATGCGTACGTTCCACATCGGTGGTGCGGCAAGCCGTACTTCGGCAGCGGACAGCGTTCAGGTCAAGAACGGCGGTATCGTTCGCCTGCACAACCTGAAGCACGTCGAGCGTGCCGACGGCAACCTGGTCGCGGTCTCGCGTTCCGGTGAGCTGGCGATTGCCGACGAATTCGGTCGTGAGCGTGAGCGTTACAAACTGCCTTACGGTGCAGTGATTTCGGTCAAGGAAGGTGACAAGGTCGACGCTGGCTCCATCGTGGCCAAGTGGGACCCGCACACTCACCCGATCGTTACCGAAATGAAAGGTACCGTGACCTACGTGGGCATGGAAGAAGGTATTACGATCAAGCGCCAGACCGACGAACTGACCGGTCTGACCAACATCGAAGTACTGGACGCCAAAGACCGTCCTGCAGCCGGCAAGGACATTCGTCCTGCGGTCAAGATGGTCGGCATCGATGGCAAGGATCTGCTGCTGCCAGGTACTGACGTACCGGCCCAGTACTTCCTGCCGGCGAACGCCCTGGTTGGTATCGCGGACGGTGCTCAGGTGGGCGTGGGTGATGTTCTTGCCCGTATCCCGCAAGAGACTTCCAAGACCCGTGACATCACCGGTGGTCTGCCACGCGTTGCCGACCTGTTCGAAGCGCGTCGTCCGAAGGAAGCGTCGATCCTGGCGGAAGTCAGCGGTACGATCGCCTTCGGTAAAGAGACCAAAGGCAAGCGTCGTCTGGTGATTACACCGAACGATGGCAGCGATCCGTACGAAGAGCTGATCCCGAAATGGCGTCACCTGAACGTCTTCGAAGGTGAGCAAGTGAACCGTGGTGAGGTTATCTCCGACGGTCCTAGCGATCCGCACGACATCCTGCGTCTGCTGGGTGTCAGCGCACTGGCGAAATACATCGTCAACGAGATTCAGGACGTTTATCGCCTGCAGGGCGTGAAGATCAACGACAAGCACATCGAAACGATCCTTCGTCAGATGCTGCGCAAAGTCGAGATCTCCGAGTCCGGTGATTCGAGCTTCATCAAGGGCG
Source organism: Pseudomonas sp. NPDC090201 (assembly GCF_044746825.1). Taxonomy (NCBI): domain Bacteria; kingdom Pseudomonadati; phylum Pseudomonadota; class Gammaproteobacteria; order Pseudomonadales; family Pseudomonadaceae; genus Pseudomonas; species Pseudomonas sp. NPDC090201. The sequence goes on along the minus strand of NZ_JBIVCX010000024.1, from coordinate 6,139 downwards.
ACCAGATGGAACTCACTCACGTACTGGTCGAGAACGAGCGTCTGGCACAGGATGAGAAATTCGTTTCGAAATTCACTCGTGTGCTGCTCGGTATCACCAAGGCGTCGTTGTCGACCGAATCGTTCATCTCGGCGGCCTCCTTCCAGGAGACCACTCGCGTACTGACCGAGGCGGCGGTAACCGGCAAGCGCGACTACCTGCGCGGCCTGAAAGAGAACGTGGTCGTGGGTCGTCTGATCCCGGCCGGTACCGGTCTTGCCTATCACAGCGAGCGCAAGCGTCGCCGTGATGCCGACAAACCTCTGCGTGTGAGCGCGAGCGAAGTCGAAGCGGCCCTGACCGAAGCGTTGAACTCAAGCAGTAATTGAGACCAGTGCCCCGGATCTCATGCTCAACCTCTCCTGGTCCCGGACCAGGGGAGGAGGGTATGCGACTCGGGGCGCTGTCTTGACTGGGGACAGGATCCTCTTTAGACTCTTGTACCCCAAAATCTGGCGGGACTCGCGTCCTGCCATTTTGCTTTTCTTGCAAGACAATAGCGTCGCAAGACAACAGTGGAGCTAGTAGATGGCAACTATCAACCAGCTGGTACGTCAGCCGCGTAAGCGTATCGTCGAGAAATCCGACGTACCTGCGCTGAAGAACTGCCCGCAACGACTTGGCGTGTGCACCCGTGTGTACACCACCACGCCGAAAAAACCTAACTCGGCACTGCGTAAAGTATGCCGTGTGCGTCTGACCAACGGTTTCGAGGTTTCCTCGTACATCGGCGGTGAAGGCCACAACCTGCAAGAGCACAGCGTCGTCCTGATTCGTGGCGGCCGTGTAAAAGACTTGCCAGGTGTTCGTTACCACACCGTTCGCGGTTCGTTGGATACTTCCGGCGTCAAAGGTCGTAACCAGGGTCGTTCGAAATACGGTACCAAGCGTCCGAAGTAATTCGCGCCGTTTGCAGTTGTTTCTAAAATTTATTGTGTCGATAAGAGTAAGGTCGGGCACCGCGCTTTTCAGCGTTATGTCCCGAGCGAACCTGAAGACCGTTTGAGGGCTTATCATGCCAAGACGTCGCGTAGCAGCAAAACGTGAGATTCTTGACGATCCGAAGTACGGATCCCAGATTCTCGCCAAGTTCATGAACCACGTAATGGAAAGCGGCAAGAAAGCCGTTGCCGAACGTATCGTTTACGGTGCCCTGGACACAGTCAAGGCTCGTAAGGCTGGTACCGATCCCCTGGAACTCTTCGAAAAAGCACTCGACGCCATCGCTCCGCTGGTCGAAGTGAAGTCGCGCCGTGTAGGCGGTGCTACTTACCAGGTTCCGGTCGAAGTTCGTCCATCCCGTCGTAATGCTCTGGCAATGCGTTGGCTGGTAGACTTCGCGCGCAAGCGCGGTGAGAAATCCATGGCTCTGCGCTTGGCTGGCGAACTGCTGGATGCTGCTGAAGGTAAAGGTGCTGCGGTCAAGAAGCGTGAAGACGTGCACCGTATGGCTGAAGCCAACAAGGCTTTCTCGCACTACCGCTTCTAATTCCAGCGTCACTAATTTTGCGAGGGCTTTATGGCTCGTACTACTCCGATTAACCGCTACCGTAACATTGGTATCGTTGCTCACGTGGATGCTGGTAAAACCACCACCACCGAGCGCGTCCTTTTTTACACCGGCGTAAACCACAAAATGGGCGAGGTGCATGATGGCGCCGCGACCATGGACTGGATGGTGCAGGAGCAGGAGCGTGGTATTACCATTACTTCTGCTGCGACCACTGCTTTCTGGCAGGGTTCTGTCAAGCAGCACAAAGACCGCTATCGCTTCAACATCATCGATACCCCGGGCCACGTTGACTTCACCATCGAAGTAGAGCGCTCGCTGCGCGTACTCGACGGCGCCGTCGTTGTGTTCTGTGGTACTTCGGGTGTTGAGCCGCAGTCGGAAACCGTATGGCGTCAAGCCAACAAGTACGGCGTTCCACGTCTTGTTTACGTAAACAAGATGGACCGTGCCGGTGCAAACTTCCTGCGCGTCGTCGACCAGATCAAGAAGCGCCTGGGTCACACCCCGGTGCCGATTCAGCTGGCAATCGGTTCGGAAGACAACTTCCAGGGCCAGATCGACCTGATGACCATGGAAGCGGTTTACTGGGATGACGCCGACAAGGGTATGACCCCTCGTCGTGAAGCTATCCCTGCCGAGCTGCAAGAGCTGGCCGAAGAGTGGCGCAGCAACATGGTTGAGGCAGCTGCCGAAGCCAACGAAGACCTGATGAACAAGTACCTGGAAGGTGAAGAGCTGTCGATCGAAGAGATCAAGGCTGCTCTGCGCCAACGTACTATCGCCGGCGAAATCGTTCTGGCTGTTTGCGGTTCTTCGTTCAAGAACAAAGGTGTTCCGCTGGTTCTCGACGCCGTCGTCGACTACCTGCCAGCACCTGTCGAGATTCCTGCGATCAAGGGTATCAACCCGGACGACAAGGAACTGGACAAGGACGATCCGGCCGTTCGTCACGACGAGCGTCATGCAGACGACAACGAGCCGTTCTCGGCTCTGGCGTTCAAGATTGCGACCGACCCGTTCGTGGGTTCGATCACCTTCGTGCGCGTCTACTCGGGTGCTCTGAACTCCGGTGACTCGGTTCTGAACTCGGTGAAAGGCAAGAAAGAGCGTGTGGGCCGTATGGTTCAGATGCATGCCAACACCCGTGAAGAAATCAAGGAAGTACTGGCTGGTGACATCGCTGCCCTGATCGGCATGAAAGATGTGACCACTGGTGAAACCCTGTGCGCACTGGATAAGCCAATTATCCTTGAGCGTATGGACTTCCCTGAGCCGGTGATCTCGGTTGCTGTTGAGCCGAAGACCAAAGACGACCAGGAAAAAATGGGTATCGCTCTGAGCAAGCTGGCTCAGGAAGACCCTTCTTTCCGCGTCAAAACCGACGAAGAGACTGGTCAAACGATCATCTCGGGTATGGGTGAGTTGCACCTGGACATCCTGGTAGACCGGATGCGCCGTGAGTTCAACGTCGAAGCCAACATCGGTAAACCGCAGGTTTCTTACCGTGAGAAGATCACTAAGAACTGCGAGATCGAAGGCAAGTTCGTTCGTCAGTCCGGCGGTCGTGGCCAGTTTGGTCACTGCTGGATCCGTTTTGCACCTGCTGACGAAGGTCAGGAAGGTCTGCAATTCGTAAACGAAGTGGTTGGTGGTGTTGTTCCTAAGGAATACATTCCTGCCATCCAGAAAGGCATTGAAGAGCAGATGAAGAACGGTGTTGTTGCCGGCTATCCGCTCATCGGCCTGAAGGCTACCGTCTTTGACGGTTCTTACCACGACGTCGACTCCAACGAGATGGCGTTCAAGGTGGCTGCCTCCATGGCGACCAAGCAACTTGCCTCCAAAGGTGGCGGTGTGGTGCTTGAGCCGATCATGAAGGTAGAAGTTGTAACACCTGAGGACTACATGGGTGACGTGATGGGTGACCTGAACCGTCGTCGTGGTCTGATCCAGGGTATGGAAGATTCGGTTTCCGGCAAGGTTATCCGTGCCGAGGTTCCGTTGGGTGAGATGTTCGGTTATGCGACCGACGTTCGCTCCATGTCTCAGGGTCGCGCGAGCTACTCTATGGAATTCTCCAAATACTCCGAAGCTCCGTCGAACGTCGTCGAAGCTATCGTTAAAAAACAAGGCTGATTCAGCCCCTTTAGGCTAGGAGTTCACTGTCGTGGCTAAAGAAAAATTTGAACGTAACAAACCGCACGTCAACGTTGGCACCATCGGTCACGTTGACCACGGTAAAACCACTCTGACCGCTGCTCTGACCCGTGTTTGCTCCGAAGTTTTCGGTTCGGCTCGCGTTGACTTCGACAAGATCGACAGCGCTCCAGAAGAGAAAGCTCGTGGTATCACCATCAACACTGCACACGTAGAGTACGACTCCAACGTCCGTCACTACGCGCACGTTGACTGCCCAGGTCACGCCGACTACGTCAAGAACATGATCACCGGTGCTGCCCAGATGGACGGCGCGATCCTGGTTTGCTCGGCTGCCGATGGTCCGATGCCACAAACTCGTGAGCACATCCTGCTGTCCCGTCAGGTTGGCGTTCCGTACATCGTGGTCTTCCTGAACAAGGCTGACCTGGTAGACGACGCTGAGCTGCTGGAACTGGTTGAAATGGAAGTCCGCGACCTGCTGACTACCTACGACTTCCCAGGCGACGACACTCCGATCATCATCGGTTCGGCTCGTATGGCTCTGGACGGTCTCGACGATAACGAGATGGGCACCACTGCCGTCAAGAAACTGGTTGAAACCCTGGACAGCTACATCCCAGAACCAGTTCGTGCTATCGACAAGCCGTTCCTGATGCCAATCGAAGACGTATTCTCGATCTCGGGTCGCGGTACTGTTGTAACTGGTCGTGTTGAGCGTGGCATCGTTCGCATCCAGGAAGAAGTCGAGATCGTGGGTCTGCGTGACACCACCAAGACTACTTGCACCGGCGTTGAGATGTTCCGCAAGCTGCTGGACGAAGGTCGTGCTGGCGAGAACTGCGGCGTTCTGCTGCGCGGCACCAAGCGTGACGACGTTGAGCGTGGTCAGGTTCTGGTCAAGCCAGGCAGCGTCAAGCCTCACACTCAGTTCGAAGCTGAAATCTACGTTCTGAGCAAGGAAGAAGGCGGTCGTCACACTCCGTTCTTCAAAGGCTACCGTCCACAGTTCTACTTCCGTACTACCGACGTAACTGGTAGCTGCGAACTGCCGGAAGGCACCGAAATGGTTATGCCAGGTGACAACGTTAAAGTTTCCGTCACTCTGATCAAGCCAATCGCAATGGAAGACGGCCTGCGTTTCGCCATCCGTGAAGGCGGTCGTACCGTCGGCGCTGGTGTCGTAGCCAAAATCATCGCCTAAGCGTTGATTTGCCAAAAAAGCCCCCGCCCTGCGGGGGCTTTTTTATTGGGTTGACACCCTGATTCGTCGTCTATAGAATTGCGCCTCCTTTTAACGGGCGCATTGCGCCCGGTGGGAATAGCAGCCGGAGTCTGAAATCCAATGCAAAATCAGCAAATCCGTATCAGGTTGAAGGCTTTTGACCATCGCCTGATCGACCAATCCACCCAGGAAATCGTGGAAACCGCGCAACGTACTGGTGCTCAAGTGCGTGGTCCAATTCCACTGCCTACTCGCAAAGAGCGGTTCACCGTTCTGGTCTCCCCGCACGTCACCCAAGACGCGCGTGACCAGTACGAGATCCGTACTCACAAGCGCGTTCTGGACATCGTCCAGCCAACGGATAAAACCGTTGACGCTCTTATGAAGCTTGATCTTGCGGCAGGTGTGGAAGTGCAGATCAGCCTCGGCTAAGACTCGGGTCTTAGTCGTGTAACGCTCTGAAATGGGCGGCCATAGCGGGTGAAAGCCCCGTACACTCATGAGGTTTACAACATGACTATTGGTGTAGTCGGTCGAAAAGCGGGCATGACCCGTATTTTCACCGAAGAAGGTGTCTCCATTCCGGTCACGGTCATTGAGATCGAGCCGAATCGCGTCACCCAGTTCAAAACCGAAGAAAGCGATGGCTATCGTGCAGTGCAAGTCACTGTCGGTGAGCGTCGTGCTTCGCGTGTCACTGCAGCCCAGGCGGGTCACTTCGCCAAGGCTAACGTTGCCGCTGGTCGCACTGTCCTGGAATTCCGTCTTGAAGAAGGCGAATACAAGGCCGGTGACCTGATCAACGCAGAAATCTTCGCTGCTGGCCAACTGGTAGATGTTACCGGTCAGTCGAAAGGTAAAGGCTTTGCCGGTACCATCAAGCGCTGGAACTTCCGCGGTCAGGACAACACCCACGGTAACTCCGTTTCCCACCGCGTCCCGGGCTCTATCGGCCAGTGCCAGACTCCTGGTCGTGTATTCAAGGGCAAAAAAATGTCCGGTCATATGGGCGCTGAGCGCGTGACCGTGCAGTCCCTGGAAGTAGTGCGCGTGGACGCTGAACTCAATCTGTTGTTGGTCAAGGGCGCTGTTCCTGGCGCTACTGGCGGCAATCTGGTTGTACGTCCAGCAGCCAAGGCTCGCGGTTAAGGGGAAGCTGACATGCAGTTAAACGTTTTTGACGCTGAAGCGATGGAAGTTTGCGA
>NZ_JBIVCX010000023.1:1933-10573 GCF_044746825.1 Pseudomonas sp. NPDC090201 | reverse complement strand
CCCATCCCGAACTCAGAAGTGAAACGATGCATCGCCGATGGTAGTGTGGGGTTTCCCCATGTGAGAGTAGGTCATCGTCAAGATTAAATTCCAAAACCCCAATCGCTGACGCGGTTGGGGTTTTGTTTTTGCGCCTGGAAAAGTTTTCCACCCTGATGCCGCCCTGTAGGAGCGCGCTTGCCCGCGACTGCGCCAGGACAAACACCACTGCGCCGCCTGACCCACCGCCATCGCGGGCAAGCGCGCTCCTACAGATTGTGCCGCCCATCCCGTAGCAGTCCGGCTTGCCGGCGAGGCGATCTCGGGTCCGCCATCGTCTGAATGCGACCCCTGACCCCTGTGGGAGCGGGCTCGCCCGCGAAGGCGTCATTACCGACACCACTGCACCGCCTGACCCACCGCCATCGCGGGCAAGCGCGCTCCTACAGGGATCGCACCGCATCCCCGTAGCAGCACGGCTTGCCGGCGGGAGCGGTGTGTCACGCAACACACGTGTGACTGAACGCCACAAACCCGTAGGAGCGCGCTTGCCCGCGATAAGCCCCTGCCGCCCGGATCCTATGCACCGGCAGCGCGCATGGCTATGATGCGACCCTCACAGACAGGCGTGAAACGAATGCGGACGTTGTTGAAGCTTCTTGGGGATGGTGAGTTTCACTCTGGCGAAGACCTTGGATCAGCGCTGGGAGTGAGCCGTAGCGCTGTCTGGAAAAGACTGCAGCAACTCCAGGCGGAAACAGGGATTGAAGTCCACAAGGTTCGGGGTCGCGGCTACCGCTTGGCTAGCCCACTGTTTCTACTCGATGAGCAGGTCCTCAATCGATCGTTGAACGAGTTAGGCTGGTCGACCCAGGTCTACGACAGTATCGACTCTACCAACGCCCAGGCGATGCGTCTGATCGATGGCGAGGTTCAGTTGCCAATCCTGGTGCTGTCCGAGCAGCAGACGGCGGGCAGAGGCCGGCGTGGCCGCAAATGGGTGAGCCCTTTTGCCGAGAACCTATATTACAGCCTGGTGATGCGCGTCGAGGGTGGCATGCGTCAGCTGGAGGGCTTGAGCCTTCTGGTGGGCCTGGCGGTGGTCAGTATGCTTCGCGAGCTGGGAATCGCTGATGCGGGCCTCAAGTGGCCTAATGACATCCTGGTGGGTAACCGCAAGCTGGCCGGCATCCTGCTGGAGCTTACGGGAGATCCGGCAGACGTCTGTCATGTGGTGATCGGCATAGGCATCAACGTCAACATGCGCTCGGCCGCCGAGGTGGATCAGGCCTGGACTTCAATGATGCAGCAGGTTGGCCAGCCACTGGACCGTAACCAGGTCGTGGCCTCCCTCAGCAGGCACCTCCATCGCTACTTGAGCGAACATCGTGAAAAGGGCTTTGGCGCCTTCCATGAAGAGTGGGAAGCCAATCACGCATGGCAGGGCAGGGCGGTCACGCTGCTGGCGGGTTCCACGGCCATTGAAGGCGTGGTGGTGGGGGTCGATACGGTCGGAGCGTTGAAGCTCAGGATCGGCGATCAGGTGCAGGTGTTCAGCGGTGGGGAGCTGAGCCTGAGATTGCGGGATGAATCAGCGAGCGTGTAAAGCCTGGCGCCTTGCGGACATGTCTTTGCCGGTGGCGTGTGATTGGGTAGTGCGGATGAGGATGTTATGCGTTGGGTATTTCTGTTACTGGTCATGTTGAACGGCTTCTACTACCTCTGGCATCAGCAGCAAGCGCCATTGCGGCCCAAGGAGGTCGCGCCATTGGCGCAGTTCAAGGGCAATCGCCAGGATATTCGCCTGCTGAGCGAATCGGGCGTGAGTTCGAATGGCAATCTGCAGTGCCTGTATCTGGGCGGTGATATGCAGCCGAATCAGGCCAGGACCATCGAGCAGCGTCTGACGAGCCTGGATATTCAGACCCAGTTCGGCAAGCGCGTAGATGAGGCGGGGGCCGTTTATTGGTTGAAAGTCGAGCCCGAAAGCCGCCGTCTTATTGATGATGCGATGTTGCTCAGCCTCACCCAGGACTTCCCGCAATTAAAAAGTAAAATAATGTCGTGCGAGGGTGTTGCAACCGCAGGATAGTTTGCATAGAATGGCGCCCGCTTCGCAGTGCAGAGCAAATAGCTCTCACAGCGCAGCAAGCGTCAACGTTTGTAACCTCAAGATTTTATTGAGAAAAAGGTTGACAGAAGGGTGGCATGAGTTAATATGTCGCCTCGCTTAGGAGGGGTTCCCGAGCGGCCAAAGGGATCAGACTGTAAATCTGACGTCTACGACTTCGAAGGTTCGAATCCTTCCCCCTCCACCAAATTTCGAGCGTAAGCAGCATGCTCGGCGGGTATAGTTTAGTGGTAGAACCTCAGCCTTCCAAGCTGATGATGCGGGTTCGATTCCCGCTACCCGCTCCAAGTTTGCTGGTTGTGCAAAGTGTTTCGCTCTTGTAGCTCAGTTGGTAGAGCACACCCTTGGTAAGGGTGAGGTCAGCGGTTCAAATCCGCTCAAGAGCTCCATTTATAAAGGCAGATATGAAAGTATCTGCCTTTGTTTTAAGCGGTTGGTTGGGCCTAGTGTCGTGGCTTCAGGCCTGGGTTCAAGTGGTCGGTAGCGGTGGTTTGGAAGCGTCGAGAATCGACTTTCCGAATGGCTGTTGAAATCTTTCTGTCGGGCCAGCATAATGGTCGGCCTGATTTCGCTTTTAGGTCAGTAGCTCAATTGGCAGAGCGACGGTCTCCAAAACCGTAGGTTGGGGGTTCGATTCCCTCCTGACCTGCCAGATTCGCATAACGTATCTGGCTTTCTTTTCACAGGATTTTAGTAGATGAATCCAAAGGCTGAAGCCCCAGACTCCCGTTTTGATCTCGTGAAGTGGCTCGTTGTAGTCCTCCTGGTCGTCGTGGGTGTTGTCGGAAATCAATACTACTCGGCACAGCCAATCCTGTATCGCGTGCTCGCTTTGCTCGTGATCGCCGCTGTCGCAGCCTATGTAGGCCTGCAGACTGGCAAGGGCAAGGCTTTCTTCGTGTTGGCCAAGGAAGCTCGCGCTGAGATTCGTAAAGTTGTTTGGCCTACTCGTCAAGAAACTACCCAGACTACCCTGATCGTGGTGGCTGTGGTTCTGGTTATGGCGCTGCTGTTGTGGGGTCTTGATTCCCTGCTCGGCTGGCTTGTTTCCTTGATTGTTGGCTAAGGGTGTCCCGTGGCTAAGCGTTGGTACGTAGTGCATGCCTACTCGGGTTACGAGAAGCATGTTATGCGCTCTCTGATCGAGCGTGTAAAGCTGGCAGGCATGGAAGATGGTTTTGGCGAAATTCTGGTCCCTACCGAAGAAGTGGTAGAGATGCGTAACGGCCAGAAACGCAAAAGCGAACGTAAATTCTTCCCTGGTTATGTGCTTGTCCAGATGGACATGAATGAGGGTACTTGGCACTTGGTCAAGGACACTCCACGTGTCATGGGCTTCATCGGCGGTACGGCAGACAAGCCGGCACCGATCACCGATAAGGAAGCTGAGGCTATCCTGCGTCGCGTTGCCGACGGCAGTGACAAGCCCAAGCCCAAGACGCTGTTCGAGCCAGGCGAAGTGGTTCGCGTTACCGATGGTCCTTTCGCGGACTTCAACGGTACGGTCGAAGAAGTTAACTACGAAAAGAGCCGGATTCAGGTCGCAGTGCTCATTTTCGGTCGCTCTACTCCGGTAGAGCTCGAGTTCAGCCAGGTCGAAAAGGTCTAGCTGAGCGAGAAATCCCTTACCCCGCAGCCCTGGGCTGTGGGGTTTTGTCGTCACTGGGATAAACGCGCAAGTAACCGGGGAGCCTTTCGAGGCGTTCGAACCCGTAATTGGAGTGCCTCATGGCCAAGAAGATTACCGCTTACATCAAGCTTCAAGTGAAAGCCGCTCAGGCTAACCCAAGCCCGCCCGTCGGTCCTGCTCTGGGTCAGCACGGCGTGAACATCATGGAATTCTGCAAGGCCTTCAACGCCCGTACTCAGGGTCTTGAGCCAGGTCTGCCGACTCCAGTGATCATCACTGTATACAGCGACCGCAGCTTCACTTTTGAAACCAAAAGTACCCCTGCTTCGGTTCTGCTGAAAAAAGCAGCTGGCCTGACCAGCGGCTCGGCTCGCCCGAACACCGTCAAAGTTGGCACCGTTACCCGTGCTCAGCTGGAAGAAATCGCGAAGACCAAAAACGCGGATCTGACTGCTGCTGACATGGAAGCAGCCGTGCGTACCATCGCCGGTTCTGCTCGTAGCATGGGCCTTAACGTGGAGGGTGTGTAATGGCTAAGCTGACCAAACGCCAAAAGGCAATCGCTTCCAAGATTGAAGCTGGCAAGTCCTATAGCTTCAACGATGCGGCAGCTCTGCTGGCCGAACTGTCGACCGTCAAGTTCAGCGAGTCCTTCGACGTTGCTGTAAACCTCGGTGTTGACCCGCGTAAATCCGACCAGGTCGTTCGTAGCGCTACTGTGCTGCCGCACGGCACTGGCAAGACCGTTCGCGTTGCTGTCTTCACCCAGGGTCCAGCTGCTGAAGCTGCTCTGGCTGCCGGCGCTGACCGCGTTGGTATGGACGACCTGGCTGCCGAAATGAAAGGCGGCGACCTGAACTATGACGTCGTCATTGCTTCCCCGGACGCAATGCGTGTTGTAGGTCAACTGGGTCAAGTTCTGGGTCCTCGCGGCCTGATGCCTAACCCGAAAGTCGGTACCGTAACTCCAGACGTAGCCACTGCGGTCAAGAACGCAAAAGCTGGTCAGGTTCGTTATCGCACCGACAAAAACGGCATCATCCACACTTCCGTAGGCAAAATCGGTTTCGACGCCGACAAGCTGCGTGAGAACGTTGAAGCCCTGATCGCTGATCTGAAGCGTATCAAGCCAGCTTCTTCGAAAGGTATCTACGTCAAGCGCGTTACCCTGAGCACCACTATGGGCCCAGGCCTGGTCATCGACCAGGGTTCGCTGAACGCGTAAGACTGGCCACGGTGCGGGTAACCGCACCGTCGCAAAAATTGGGGTCCCTGCGTTGCGGGGGCTATCCAAGACCGTAGGCGGCGCAAGTCTTAAACCACAAGCCTACGCAGATGGTGCTCCCGGTTCCTTACCGAATCAGACACCAAAACGACATCCGGCTCCGGCCAGATGAAACGGTAACATGCAGGAGTTAAACCCGTGGCAATTAAACTCGAAGACAAGAAGGCCATCGTCGCTGAAGTCAACGAGGCTGCCAAAGTCGCTCTGTCTGCTGTCGTGGCTGATGCCCGTGGCGTGACAGTAGGCGCGATGACCGGACTCCGTAAAGAGGCTCGTGAAGCTGGCGTATACGTACGTGTCGTACGTAACACCCTGCTCAAGCGCGCTGTTGCTGACACTGAATTCAGTGTCCTCAACGACGCCTTCACCGGCCCGACCCTGATCGCTTTCTCCAACCAACATCCGGGCGCTGCTGCCCGTCTGTTCAAAGAGTTCGCCAAGGGTCAGGACAAGTTCGAGATCAAGGCAGCTGCGTTTGATGGCAAGTTCCTTGCCGCTAACCAGATCGACGTGTTGGCTACCCTGCCGACCCGCGACGAAGCCATTGCAAAGCTGATGAGCGTGATCCAAGGCGCTACCAGCAAGCTGGCTCGTACCCTGGCAGCTATTCGCGACCAGAAAGAAGCTTCCGCTGCCTAAGGCACCGCAAGCACTTTCGAAATCATATGTTTAATTTGATGGTCACGTAGGCCGTCACCCCCAATACAGGATATATAGTCATGTCTCTGACTAACGAGCAAATCATCGAAGCAATCGGCCAGAAAACCGTTCTGGAAGTTGTTGAGCTGATCAAAGCAATGGAAGAAACCTTCGGCGTGACCGCTGCTGTTGCCGCTGCTGGCCCAGCTGCTGCTGCCGCTGTTGTTGAAGAACAAACCGAGTTCAACGTTGTTCTGGTTGAAGCCGGCGAGAAGAAAGTCAACGTGATCAAGGCTGTTCGTGAACTGACAGGCCTGGGCCTGAAAGAAGCCAAAGAGAAAGTTGACACCGCTCCTCAGGTCGTTGCAGAAGGCGTTACTAAAGAAGCCGCTGCTGACGCCAAGAAGAAGCTGGAAGAAGCTGGCGCTAAAGTCGAAGTCAAGTAATTTCGACCTTGCGTCTCCAGCCCAAGCGTTGAGCGAACGGCTGATGGCTGGTGGCTTTTGCCACCGGCCTTTTTCCGTTATTGGCAGTCGATCAGGTCGACGCCGTAACGTGCTTCAACCACCGCGAATGGTGGCGCAAACCATGGGGTTTGCAAGATTTTCTGGCCGCTCCCGTCGGGGGAGGCCAAACAAGCAGGTGACCAAGCTGGGGAACGCTGATGGCTTACTCATACACTGAGAAAAAACGTATCCGCAAGGACTTTAGCAAGTTGCCGGACGTCATGGACGTACCGTACCTCTTGGCTATCCAGCTGGATTCGTATCGCGAATTCTTGCAGGCGGGCGCGACCAAGGACCAGTTCCGTGACGTCGGTCTGCATGCGGCCTTCAAATCCGTTTTCCCGATCATCAGCTACTCCGGCAACGCTGCTCTGGAGTACGTTGGCTATCGTCTGGGCGAACCGGCCTTTGATGTCAAGGAATGCGTGCTGCGCGGCGTGACGTACGCCGTACCTTTGCGGGTAAAAGTACGCCTGATCATTTTCGACAAAGAATCGTCGAACAAAGCGATCAAGGACATCAAAGAGCAAGAAGTCTACATGGGTGAAATCCCCCTGATGACTGAAAACGGTACCTTCGTTATCAACGGTACCGAGCGCGTTATCGTTTCCCAACTGCACCGTTCCCCGGGCGTGTTCTTCGACCACGACCGCGGCAAGACGCACAGCTCCGGCAAACTGCTGTACTCCGCTCGCATCATTCCTTACCGCGGTTCGTGGCTGGACTTCGAGTTCGATCCAAAGGACTGTGTATTCGTCCGTATCGACCGTCGTCGCAAGCTGCCTGCGTCGGTTCTGCTGCGCGCACTCGGCTACACCACCGAAGAAGTGCTGGATGCGTTCTACACCACCAACGTCTTCCACGTTCATGGCGAAACCCTGAGCCTGGAACTCGTGCCTCAGCGCCTGCGTGGTGAAATTGCCGTTCTGGACATCCAGGATGACAAGGGCAAGGTGATCGTCGAGCAAGGCCGCCGTATTACCGCGCGCCACATCAACCAGCTCGAGAAAGCCGGCATCAAGGCGCTGGACGTTCCGCTGGACTACGTGATTGGCCGTACGACCGCCAAGGCGATCGTGCACCCGGCCACCGGCGAAATCATCGCCGAGTGCAACACCGAGCTGAACACCGAAATCCTGGCCAAGATTGCCAAGGCCCAGGTTGTCCGTATCGAAACGTTGTACACCAACGACATCGACTGCGGTCCGTTCATCTCCGACACCCTGAAGATCGATTCGACCGGCAACCAGCTGGAAGCCCTGGTCGAAATCTATCGCATGATGCGTCCTGGCGAGCCGCCAACCAAGGATGCTGCCGAGACCCTGTTCAACAACCTGTTCTTCAGCCCGGAGCGTTACGATCTGTCGGCTGTTGGCCGGATGAAGTTCAACCGTCGTATCGGTCGCACCGAAATCGAAGGTTCGGGCGTGCTGTGCAAGGAAGATATCGTTGCGGTCCTCAAGACCCTGGTCGATATCCGTAACGGCAAAGGCATCGTCGACGACATCGACCACCTGGGTAACCGTCGCGTCCGCTGCGTAGGCGAGATGGCCGAGAACCAGTTCCGCGTTGGCCTGGTACGTGTCGAGCGTGCGGTCAAAGAGCGTCTGTCGATGGCAGAAAGCGAAGGCCTGATGCCTCAGGACCTGATCAACGCCAAGCCGGTTGCTGCAGCGGTCAAGGAATTCTTCGGCTCCAGCCAGCTGTCGCAGTTCATGGACCAGAACAACCCGCTGTCCGAGATCACGCACAAGCGTCGTGTCTCCGCACTGGGCCCGGGCGGTCTGACCCGTGAGCGCGCAGGCTTCGAAGTTCGTGACGTACACCCGACGCACTACGGTCGTGTTTGCCCGATCGAAACGCCGGAAGGTCCGAACATCGGTCTGATCAACTCCCTGGCAGCGTACGCTCGCACCAACCAGTACGGCTTCCTGGAAAGCCCGTACCGCGTGGTGAAAGAGGGTGTGGTCACTGACGACATCGTTTTCCTGTCCGCCATTGAAGAAGCCGATCACGTGATCGCGCAGGCTTCGGCGACCATGAACGACAAGAAAGTGCTGATCGACGAGCTGGTAGCTGTTCGTCACCTGAACGAATTCACCGTCAAGGCGCCGGAAGACGTCACCCTGATGGACGTCTCGCCGAAGCAGGTTGTTTCGGTTGCAGCGTCGCTGATTCCGTTCCTCGAGCACGACGACGCCAACCGTGCGTTGATGGGTTCGAACATGCAGCGTCAGGCTGTACCGACCCTGCGTGCCGACAAGCCGCTGGTAGGTACCGGCATGGAGCGCAACGTTGCGCGTGACTCCGGTGTCTGTGTCGTTGCCCGTCGTGGCGGCGTGATCGACTCCGTTGACGCCAGCCGTATCGTGGTTCGTGTTGCCGATGACGAAGTTGAGCCGGGCGAAGCCGGTGTCGACATCTACAACCTGACCAAATACACCCGCTCGAACCAGAACACCTGCATCTA
>NZ_JBIVCX010000023.1:0-1923 GCF_044746825.1 Pseudomonas sp. NPDC090201 | reverse complement strand
CGTTCATGGCGTGGAACGGCTTCAACTTCGAAGACTCCATCTGCCTGTCCGAGCGTGTTGTTCAGGAAGACCGCTTCACCACGATCCACATTCAGGAACTGACCTGTGTGGCGCGTGATACCAAGCTGGGCCCAGAGGAAATCACCGCAGACATCCCGAACGTGGGTGAAGCTGCGCTGAACAAGCTGGACGAAGCCGGTATCGTTTACGTCGGTGCCGAAGTCGGCCCTGGCGACATCCTGGTGGGCAAGGTCACTCCGAAAGGCGAGACCCAGCTGACTCCGGAAGAAAAACTGCTGCGTGCGATCTTCGGTGAAAAAGCCAGCGACGTTAAAGACACCTCCCTGCGCGTGCCTACTGGCACCAAAGGTACTGTCATCGACGTACAGGTCTTCACCCGTGATGGCGTAGAGCGCGACTCCCGCGCCCTGTCCATCGAGAAGAGCCAGCTGGACGAGATCCGCAAGGACCTGAACGAAGAGTTCCGCATCGTCGAAGGCGCAACCTTCGAGCGTCTGCGTTCGGCTCTGGTCGGTCAGATCGCTGAAGGTGGTGCTGGCCTGAAGAAAGGTCAGGAAATCACCAACGAAGTGCTCGACGGTCTGGAACACGGTCAGTGGTTCAAGCTGCGCATGGTCGAAGATGCTCTGAACGAGCAACTCGAGCGCGCTCAGGCTTACATCGTCGATCGCCGCCGTCTGCTGGACGACAAGTTCGAAGACAAGAAGCGCAAACTGCAGCAAGGCGATGACCTGGCTCCAGGCGTGCTGAAAATCGTCAAGGTCTACCTTGCCATTCGTCGCCGCATCCAGCCGGGCGACAAAATGGCCGGTCGCCACGGTAACAAGGGTGTGGTCTCCGTGATCATGCCGGTTGAAGACATGCCACACGATGCCAACGGCACACCTGTGGATATCGTCCTCAACCCGTTGGGTGTACCTTCGCGTATGAACGTTGGTCAGATTCTCGAAACTCACCTGGGCCTCGCGGCCAAAGGTCTGGGCGAGAAGATCAACCGCATGCTCGAAGAGCAGCGCAAAGTGGTTGAACTGCGCAAGTTCATGAACGAGATCTACAACGAGATCGGTGGCCGTCAGGAAAGCATCGACGACCTGACCGATCAGGAAGTTCTGGATCTGGCGCAGAACCTGCGTGGCGGCGTTCCAATGGCTACCCCGGTATTCGACGGTGCCAAGGAAAGCGAAATCAAGGCGATGCTGCGCCTGGCGGACATGCCGGACAGTGGCCAGATGCAACTGTTCGACGGTCGTACCGGCAACAAGTTCGAGCGTCCGGTAACTGTTGGCTACATGTACATGCTGAAGCTGAACCACTTGGTGGACGACAAGATGCACGCGCGTTCCACTGGTTCTTACAGCCTGGTCACCCAGCAGCCGCTGGGTGGTAAGGCACAGTTCGGTGGTCAGCGTTTCGGGGAGATGGAGGTCTGGGCGCTGGAAGCATACGGCGCGGCTTACACTCTGCAAGAAATGCTCACAGTGAAGTCGGACGATGTGAACGGTCGTACCAAGATGTACAAAAACATCGTGGACGGCGATCACCGTATGGAGCCGGGCATGCCCGAGTCCTTCAACGTGTTGATCAAAGAAATCCGTTCGCTCGGTATCGATATCGATCTGGAAACCGAATAACACGTGACGCGATCGAGAGTGGGTCGGTTTGACCACTCTCTGCTCCGCCAGGAGGAAAGGCCTTGAAAGACCTACTGAATTTGCTGAAAAACCAGGGTCAAGTCGAAGAGTTCGACGCCATCCGTATCGGATTGGCCTCGCCTGAGATGATCCGTTCGTGGTCGTTCGGTGAAGTTAAAAAGCCGGAAACCATCAACTACCGTACGTTCAAGCCTGAGCGTGACGGCTTGTTCTGCGCCAAGATCTTTGGCCCGGTCAAGGATTACGAGTG
>NZ_JBIVCX010000022.1:0-12986 GCF_044746825.1 Pseudomonas sp. NPDC090201 | reverse complement strand
TCAGCGGGAGGCGAATTCTACAGCGTTACAACCTGCTGTCAACCACCTTTTTCACCGCTGCCGATTCAGTGACCTGAACCGAAGCACTTCCTCGCCATCCTGAACGTCTAACTCGTTGATATTCAAGGAGTTTTACGTTCCGACTGCGCCGGAAGTGGGGCGAATTATAGAGAGATTCGAGGGGGCGTCAACACTTAATGTGAACTTTCTATGAAATAAGCGAAACAGCAGGAAAATCAGCAACTTCCTTCAGTTTATATAGGGGAGGGCGGCTTTCGTCGCCCACCTATATAGAAGCGCTACAGAACACCCGCCTCGCGCAGCGCCATGACGGCCTGATCCGACAGGCCCAGAACACTCGTCAGCACCTCCAGCGTGTGCTCGCCCAGCAAGGGCGGCGCCCGGCGATACTCCACAGGCGTACCCGAAAGCCGGATAGGACTCGCCACCTGGGGCACCGTGCCGCCCAACGCATGGGGCAGCTCGACTTTCAACCCGCGCGCCTGCACCTGGGGATCAGCAAAGACCTGTGACACATCATTGATAGGCCCGCAGGGCACGCCGGCACGTTCAAGCGCTTCCACCCACTGCGTCGTGGTCTTGAATACAGTGGCCTGGCGAATCAACGGGATCAGCTCGGCCCGATGCGCCACTCGCTGCTTGTTGGTCGCGAACCGCGGGTCATCCGCCCACTGGGGCTGCCCGGCCACTTCCGCGAATTTGCGGAACTGGCTGTCATTACCCACGGTAAGAATGAAGTCGCCATCGGCCGTGGGAAAATCCTGGTACGGCACAATGTTCGGGTGCGCATTGCCAAGACGCTTAGGCGGGATGCCCGTGGTCAGGTAATTCATCGCCTGGTTGGCCAGGCAGGCCACCTGCACATCCAGCAGCGCCATGTCGATGTGCTGACCCACGCCGCCCTGATCGCGATGCGCCAAGGCTGCAAGAATCGCAGCAGTCGAATACAGCCCCGTCAGGATGTCGGTCAATGCCACGCCTACCTTCACCGGCCCTGCACCTTCCTCACCATCCGGGCGCCCGGTCAGGCTCATCAGGCCGCCAAGACCCTGGATCATGAAGTCGTAGCCGGCACGCTTCGCATAGGGGCCGGTCTGGCCGAACCCTGTAATCGAGCAGTAGATGAGCCTCGGGTTCTCGGCCTGCAGTGACTCGTAGTCCAGACCATAGGCCTTGAGGCCACCGACCTTGAAGTTCTCGATCACGATGTCGGACTTCGCCGCCAGCTCCCGCACCAGCTTCTGACCTTCAGGCCGGGTGAAGTCGATGGTGACCGACTGCTTGTTCCTGTTGGCCGAAAGGTAATAAGCCGCCTCGGACGTATTCTCGCCCCGCGGATCTTTCAGAAACGGAGGACCCCAGGCACGCGTATCGTCGCCGTTTCCCGGGCGCTCGATCTTGATGACGTCCGCCCCCAGATCCGCCAGGATCTGGCCCGCCCAGGGTCCGGCCAGGACCCTGGACAAATCCAGCACACGAATATGCGACAGCGCGCCCATGGCAGGCTCCTTAGTAGAAGGCCTGAATGCCGGTCTGCGCGCGCCCCAGAATCAGTGCATGCACGTCATGGGTGCCTTCGTAGGTGTTGACCACCTCAAGGTTGACCAGATGACGGGCAATGCCGAACTCGTCGGAGATCCCGTTGCCGCCGAGCATGTCCCGCGCCATGCGCGCGATGTCCAGGGACTTGCCACAGGAGTTGCGCTTCATGATCGAGGTGATTTCCACCGCCGCAGTGCCTTCGTCCTTCATCCGCCCAAGACGCAGGCAACCTTGCAACGCGAGGGTGATTTCAGTCTGCATGTCTGCCAGCTTCTTCTGGATCAACTGGTTTGCAGCCAACGGGCGGCCAAACTGCTGGCGATCCAGCGTGTACTGACGCGCGGTGTGCCAGCAGAATTCGGCTGCGCCCAGCGCACCCCAGGAAATGCCATACCGGGCGGAGTTCAGGCAGGTGAACGGCCCCTTGAGCCCGCGAACATCCGGGAAGATGTTCTCTTCAGGCACGAAGACGTTATCCATGACCACTTCACCGGTGATCGAAGCACGCAGGCCCACCTTGCCGTGGATTGCCGGGGCGCTCAGACCTTGCCAGCCTTTCTCCAGAATGAAACCGCGAATGTCACCGGCATCATCCTTGGCCCAGACCACGAACACATCGGCAATCGGGCTGTTGGTGATCCACATCTTGCTGCCGGTCAGCCTGTAGCCGCCTTCCACGGAGCGCGCACGAGTAATCATCGCGCCCGGGTCGGAGCCATGGTTCGGCTCGGTCAGACCGAAGCAGCCGATCCATTCGCCGGACGCCAGCTTGGGCAGGTATTTCTGCTTCTGTGCTTCGGTCCCGAATTCATTGATCGGCACCATGACCAGCGAGGACTGCACGCTCATCATCGAGCGGTAGCCCGAATCGACGCGCTCGACCTCCCGGGCGATCAGGCCATAGCAGACATAGTTCAGGCCGCTGCCACCGTACTGCTCGGGGATGGTTGCGCCCAGCAGGCCGACTTCACCCATCTCACGGAAGATTGCAGGGTCGGTCTGCTCATGCCGGAAGGCTTCGAGCACACGAGGAGCGAGTTTGTCCTGGGCGAACTGTTCGGCGCTGTCACGAACCATGCGCTCTTCTTCGGTGAGCTGCTGATCCAGCAACAGCGGATCGATCCAGTTGAAGCTTGCTTTACCGCCCATGACGTTCTCCTCGTTGAATGGTGCTCTCGGGCCAAGCCGAGAAAAAGCTGTGGAGTGAGACTAGGCCGGGATCGGCGCCGGGGCAAACGAGGATTTCGCATAGTCTTGTGCTAATTTCTCACTCCGTAACGGCGAAAACCGCCCTATCAGCACCCGACGAGTGAGGTTCCCGTACATGCGTCGCAAGATCCCCAGCACTGCTGCACTCGTCAGTTTCGAGGCCGCCGCTCGCCACGAAAGCTTCACCAAGGCCGCTGAAGAGCTTTCCCTCACGCAAAGCGCCATCTGCCGACAGATTGGCAGCCTGGAGGAGTTCCTCAATGTGGAACTGTTCCGACGCTCGCGCAGGGGAGTGAAGCTGACAGAAGCAGGGCTTTCCTACAGCCGACGGGTCGCAACGCAACTGGACGCTGTGGAACGCGACACGCTCTCAGTGATGGGGCACCAGGGGGCAAACGTGATCGAGCTTGCAGTGGTGCCGACCTTCGGCACCCAGTGGTTACTGCCGCGCCTGAAGGACTTCCAGCAACAGAACCCCGACGTGACGATCAACCTGACCAACCGCACCCGCCCGTTCCTGTTCGCCGACACCGACTTTGATGCAGCCATCTACTTCGGAGATGCCGACTGGTCGGGTACGCAATCCCATCGGCTGATGAGCGAAAACCCCATGCCGGTTTGTAGTCCTCATTTACTGGGCAACAAACCCCGACTCAGCGCGCGTGAATTATCCGAGATGCCGTTGCTGCAACAGACCACACGACCCTACGCCTGGCGCCAGTGGTTCGGCTCAATGGACATGAATATCGCTCGCGACATGACAGGGCCGCGATACGAGCTATTCTCCATGCTCGCTCAGGCGGCGATGCATGACATGGGCGTGGCGCTGATTCCGCCGTTTCTGATTCAGCGAGAACTGGCGGAAAAGCGTCTGGTGGTGGCCAATTCACACGCATTATCGAGCGTGAAAGCCTATTACCTGATGATTCCAGAGCGAAAAGTCGAATCCGCGTCATTGAAAGCCTTCCGCGACTGGCTGGTGCAACAGGCTGAAACCTACGCCCTGCCTTGATTTCAGGCGATTGAGTCAAATTTACTGACCCTGTAGTCAATTAAATTCAAAGACTACAGATATCTTGTAATGTCGCATTTAAGAAACACCTCTGTTCTTTATCCAAAACAGGCTGCACACGTTATATGACGGGGCTTCCAGCCAGATTGAGCACTGTTTTCACCTCGCAGACGAAAAAAACTTCAAACACTGAACATTTCGCTACACGCCTCTAAATACAAGGCCTGTAGCGGTTTGTTGCGTCAAACGGTCACAGGGTGACTTGTAGTTAAAGTCACGTCCCGTTACAGAATTCCTTGAAGCACCCCTGTTACACCTGCAAAATGCCGCGCCCCTCTTGTTATAGAGAGGGCGAGGTGATCGCTGCACCAGACGCGCCATACGCAGTGCGCTGGCCTACTTTTTAAAAGATAAAAAAGATCACGCAGGAGATTTGACGTGCACATTGGTGTCCCTCTAGAAACCCAGTCCGGTGAAACTCGGGTTGCTGCTACTCCGGAAACCATCAAGAAGCTCATTGGCCAGGGTCATAAGGTCACCGTCCAGTCAGGCGCAGGCATTACCGCCTCCGTGACGGACAGTGCCTATGAGGCGGCAGGTGCTTCGATCGGCGGCGCCTCTGATGCCTTTGGCGCCGAGCTCATCCTCAAGGTCGTCGCCCCAAGCGACAGCGAACTGGCCCTGATCAAGAGCGGTACCGTGGTCATCGGGATGCTCAACCCGTTCAACAACGAGATCATCGCCAAGATGGCCGAGCGCGGGATTACCGCCTTCGCCCTGGAGGCGGCTCCGCGCACCTCGCGGGCGCAAAGTCTCGATGTACTGTCCTCGCAAGCCAACATTGCCGGTTACAAATCGGTCCTGCTGGCGGCCCATCACTATCCGCGCTTCATGCCGATGCTGATGACCGCTGCCGGTACCGTGAAGGCTGCTCGCGTGCTGATCCTCGGTGCAGGCGTTGCCGGTCTGCAGGCCATCGCCACTGCCAAACGTCTTGGTGCAGTGATCGAGGCTTCCGACGTTCGCCCTGCGGTGAAAGAGCAGATCGAGTCGCTGGGTGCCAAGTTCGTCGACGTGCCTTACGAGACCGACGAAGAACGCGAAGCAGCAGTGGGTGTGGGCGGTTATGCGCGTCCGATGCCGGCCAGCTGGATGCAGCGTCAGGCAGTGGCCGTTCACGAGCGCGCCAAGCAGGCGGACATCGTGATCACCACCGCGCTGATTCCGGGCCGCAAGGCTCCAGTGCTGCTGAGCGCCGAAACCGTCTCGCAGATGAAACCAGGCTCGGTGGTCATCGACCTCGCGGCGGCCCAGGGCGGCAACTGCCCGCTGACCGTCGCCGATCAGGTGGTGATCGAGCACGGCGTGACCATCGTTGGCCACACCAACCTGCCTGCGCTGGTGGCCGCTGACGCGTCGGCGCTATATGCACGCAACCTGCTGGATTTCCTGAAGCTGGTCTTCACCAAGGAAGGCCAGTTCGAGATCAACCTCGAAGACGACATCGTCGCCGCGTGCCTGATGTGCCGCGACGGCCAGATCGTGCGCAAGAACGGCTGAGGATAAAAACAATGGAAGACATGCTGATCTCTCACGGCGTCTACAACCTGATCATCTTCGTGCTGGCGATCTACGTCGGCTACCACGTGGTCTGGAACGTCACCCCTGCGCTGCACACCCCACTGATGGCCGTGACCAACGCCATCTCGGCCATCGTGATCGTCGGCGCCATGCTGGCGGCTGCACTGACCGTGACCCCGCTGGGCAAGACCATGGGGACCCTCGCGGTCGCTCTGGCAGCCGTCAACGTGTTCGGTGGCTTCCTGGTCACCCGCCGCATGCTGGAAATGTTCAAGAAGAAGGCTCCGAAAGCCAAAGCTGAGGATGCCAAGCAATGAGCATGAACCTCGTCACCCTGTTGTACCTCGTTTCGGCGATCTGCTTCATCCAGGCCCTCAAGGGCCTGTCGCACCCGACCACATCGCGCCGCGGCAACCTGTTCGGCATGTGCGGCATGGGTCTGGCAGTGCTGACCACCATCGGCCTGGTGTTCAAGCTGGCGGCGTTGTCCACCGACGGCGCCAGCGCGGGTATCGGCTACATCATTGTCGGCTTGCTGGTCGGCGGCACCGCCGGTTCGATCATGGCCAAGCGCGTCGAAATGACCAAGATGCCGGAGCTGGTCGCCTTCATGCACAGCATGATCGGCCTGGCAGCGGTGTTCATTGCCATCGCCGCCGTGGTCGAGCCTCAGTCGCTGGGCATCGTTGCACACCTTGGCGACGCGATCCCGACCGGTAACCGCCTTGAGCTGTTCCTGGGCGCGGCGATCGGTGCGATCACCTTCTCAGGTTCCGTCATCGCCTTCGGCAAGCTGTCGGGCAAGTACAAGTTCCGCCTGTTCCAGGGCGCACCGGTACAGTTCGCCGGCCAGCACAAGCTAAACCTGATCCTGGGCCTGGCCACGCTGTTCTTCGGCCTGATGTTCATGTTCACCGGCAGCCTGTTCGCCTTCAGCGTCATGCTGATTCTGGCGTTCGTGATCGGCGTGCTGCTGATCATCCCGATTGGCGGCGCCGACATGCCTGTGGTCGTGTCGATGCTTAACAGCTACTCCGGATGGGCAGCGGCCGGTATCGGTTTCTCGCTGAACAACTCGATGCTGATCGTGGCCGGCTCCCTGGTGGGTTCCTCGGGTGCGATTCTGTCCTACATCATGTGCAAGGCCATGAACCGCTCGTTCTTCAACGTGATCGGCGGCGGCTTCGGCGGCGCGGCAGATGCGGGCGATGCAGGCGGTGCGAAAGAGGCGCGTCCGGTGAAATCCGGCTCGGCGGACGACGCCACTTTCCTGCTGACCAACGCCGACACCGTGATCATCGTTCCGGGCTACGGCCTTGCGGTGGCACGTGCCCAGCACGCCCTGAAAGAGCTGACCGAGAAGCTGACCCACGCCGGTGTGACCGTGAAGTACGCGATCCACCCGGTGGCAGGTCGTATGCCTGGGCACATGAACGTCCTGCTCGCCGAGGCCGAAGTGCCTTACGACCAGGTGTTCGAGATGGAAGACATCAACTCCGAGTTCGGCCAGGCCGACGTGGTGCTGGTGCTCGGTGCCAACGACGTGGTCAACCCGGCCGCGAAGAACGATCCGAAGTCGCCAATCGCCGGAATGCCGATCCTGGAAGCCTTCAAGGCCAAGACCATCATCGTCAACAAGCGCTCGATGGCCAGCGGCTATGCCGGTCTGGACAACGAACTGTTCTACCTCGACAAGACCATGATGGTCTTCGGCGACGCCAAGAAAGTCATCGAAGACATGGTCAAAGCGGTGGAGTAAGCGCTCTAGCCTGCAGCAAAACCAACCCTCGGCGCGTGCATCGGCCGGGGGTTTTTTACATCCGGCGTAAAGGTGTTTTGTCCTGAAAGCCGCTAATTAGAGCCCTCGAATGCGACCTTGGTCGTGGGACGAAAAAAATCCAGTTCTCTAGACTTGGGCCCTCGCATCCTCGTCCTGAGACAAGAAAACCATGCACCGTGAACGTATCCGCCTGCCTTCTTTGATGAGCAAGGTAATGAGCGCAGCCGACGCCGCTTCCCTGATCCAGGACGGCATGACCGTCGGCATGAGCGGCTTCACCCGCGCCGGTGAAGCCAAGGCCGTACCCAAGGCCCTCGCCGAGCGCGCCAAGGCCTCGCCGCTGAAGATCAGCCTGATGACCGGCGCAAGCCTGGGCAACGACCTGGATAAGCAACTGACCGAAGCCGGCGTACTGTCGCGCCGCATGCCGTTTCAGGTCGACAATACGCTGCGCAAGGCGATTAACGACGGCACGGTGATGTTCATCGACCAGCATCTGTCGGACACCGTCGAGCAGTTGCGCAACCGCCAGATCAAGCCGGTGGACATTGCCGTCATCGAATGCGTGGCGATCACCGAGGAAGGCCACCTGGTGCTGAGCACCTCGGTAGGCAACTCGGCGAGCTTCGCGATCCTCGCCGAAAAGGTGATTATCGAGATCAACACCGCACAGCCGCTGGAGCTGGAAGGCCTGCACGACATCTATATACCGACCTACCGCCCGACGCGCCTGCCCATCCCGGTATTGAAGGCTGACAGCCGCATCGGCAGCCAAGCGGTGAAGATCGACCCGGCGAAGATCGTCGGTATCGTGTTCAGCGACCAGGCCGACTCACCTTCATCTGTATTGCCCGCCGACCACGAGACCCAGGCCATTGCCGGGCATCTGGTGGAGTTCTTCAAGAACGAAGTGCGCCAGAACCGCCTGACCAACCAGCTGATGCCGTTGCAGGCGGGGGTCGGCACCATCGCCAACGCTGTGATGACCGGGCTGATTGACTCGCCTTTCCACGGCATGGCGATGTACTCGGAAGTGCTGCAGGACTCAACGTTCGACCTGTTCGAGGCCGGCAAGCTGGATTTCGCATCGGGCTGCTCGATGACACTGTCCGAGCGCAAGCACGACGCGGTGTACAACAATCTGGAGCAGTACAGATCGAAACTGTTACTGCGCCCTCAGGAGATTTCCAATCATCCTGAGATCGTGCGTCGCCTGGGCATCATCGGAATCAACACGGCGCTGGAGTTCGACCTCTACGGTAACGTCAATTCCACCCACGTCGGCGGGACCCGCATGATGAACGGGATTGGCGGCTCCGGGGACTTCGCCCGCAACGCCCACTTGGCGATCTTCGTGACCAAATCCATCGCCAAGGGCGGCGCGATTTCCAGCGTGGTGCCGATGGTCAGCCATGTGGACCACACCGAGCACGATGTCGACATCCTCGTCACCGAGATCGGGCTGGCCGACCTGCGAGGCCTGGCGCCTCGCGAGCGAGCCCGCGTGATCATCGACAACTGCGTGCATCCGGCCTACCGCGAAGCGCTCAATGACTACTTCCGCAAAGCTTGCGCCATCGGTGGGCACACGCCGCATGTGCTGCGTGATGCACTGAGTTGGCACCTGAACATTGAAGAAACCGGCCGCATGCTGGCGGTGTAGGAAATACAGTTTGGACGTGGCGACGACCTTTCGTCGCCACTGCGTTTGAGCTGAACGCTATTCTGGCGAAAATTGTACTGCTGTACCGGTCGTTTTTACCCCTGAAACGACACTTTTCACTAAATCAGCGCACAAAATGCACCATTTAGGTGCTAACCGGTACAGTTGCCCCATTTCCGAACAAAACAGTGCCCTTGAACAGTTAACTGAAGCAGCACAATACAAGTGAACTGTGTCTGGAGAGAGGAGGGCAATGAGAGGAAGATGGGCACCAATCAAGTCACTATCTAATCCCGCCACAAGCGGAAGGAAGAAGCACCATGGAACGCACCGTAAGTTCCGAACTGTTCTACGAAGAAACCGCTCAATCGGCCAAAGGCTCCCTGGTTCTGCGCATGTTCGCCAACCTGATGCTCTGGCAGCGTCGCCTGTCCAGCCGCCACCAGCTGGCCCGTCTGGATGCTCGTCTGCTGGCTGACGCCGGTATCAGCGAATCCCAGCGTTACGAAGAGCTGAGCAAGCCGTTCTGGCGCTAATTTAGCGCTCGCTGGTCCAGGCCTTAAGCCTACTGCCAGCACCCTGAATTGTTCACACAAAGCCCGTCGCAGGTCACTGCTGACGGGCTTTGTTGTTTCTGGCTTCCAGCGATTTCTTCCGTAGCAGCACGGCTTGCCGGCGGGAGCGGTGTGTCAGTCGAAAATGATTCGTCTGATACGACGCCCCCGCCGGCAAGCCGTGCTGCTACGTGTGCGAGTACAGATTCCAGGATCAACAGGTACAGTTTTACATAATCGCTTTGATACCGGTACAGTGCTTGAGTTATAAGGCGTACAGATCCGCAGCGGTGCCTCGGCAAAGCAGCTGGCACATCGCCCTGATAGTCCTTTAGCCCCCTGTTACGCTAGTCTTGCGCCATCTTCTGCCCCGTCGCTTGCGAGACAGCTCTGGCTCCTCTGCGAATTTGCGCGTGTGGTTTCGATTGACCCTTGTGGAGTTCCAACATGTCTCGTCTTCGTCTCATGACCGCAGCTGCGCTTCTGATCGCGGCAACCGGCGCCCAGGCTTCCAGCTTCGTGGTGACCACCGACACACTGGTTCGCGCGCTCGATGCTTCGTCCAACGCCACCTCGAAAATCTCCTCGTCCTTCCACGATGACAAGATCGTGCTGGCCGCCCGTGACGACGCAGCAAGCTTCGTCGCTTCCCAAGGTGAGATTCGCGGCGTCCACCTGGAAGGCGCCTTCGCCCACATCCGGGAAATAGCACCTGGCCTTCAGGCCTCGGATGCACAGCTGGCTCAGGCGATTCTCGCCATCTGATTCAGCTTCGCGACAGCTTTGGCAACGCCTGCCCCGCCACCTTCACTGGCTCTGGCCGGGGCATTGCGCTAGCCTTGCGGCTCGTTCCGTCATTACCGAAGACTCATGCACTTATTGTCTCGCCTGTTGATTGCAGCGACTGCCAGCCTGATCTGTGTGACCCAGGCTCAAGCGTTCGACACAACCACACAAAGCCTGATCAAAAGCGGGTACGGCACCAGTCAGGTGACGACCGGGCCTTTCGATAACAAACTGATACTTGCCGCCCAGGATGATGCTGCAGCGTTCATTGCCACTGATGGCCTACTGCGAGGAGCACAACTGGAGTCGGCGTTGATGTATCTGCGTCAGACCTCTCCAAAACTTCATGCCAGCGACCTTGAACTGGCGCAGGCAATCCTCGTCCAATAATTACTCTTTGTATCTTCTGTCTTTTGGAGACGTTCCATGCGTACCCCGCTTATCGTTGCGGCCCTGGGCTTGCTCGTGCTTACCGACGTGGCTCAGGCTCAAACCTTGAAAGCGACCAGCAACATTGTTGTTCGTGCTTTTGGCCGCAGCGTTGATTTCACGTCCGACACCACCTCTTCGGTCCGCAACTGGAAAATGGTTGTGGAAGCCCAGGACGACGCCGCCAGCTATGTCGCCAGCAACGGTGACATCCACGGTGCCCGCCTGGATGCGGCCTTCGCCACCCTGCGCGATCGTCTGCCCGAAGCCCGCAATGCCAGTGACCAGGATCTCGCCGAAGCCATCCTCGCATTGTGAGGCGCGTAGCCGCCTGGCTGCTGGCATCGGCGCTCTCGCTGATCTGCACGAGCGCCTTTGCCGACCTGAGCCTGTCGCTGTACACCGACGGGCTCGATCCTGCACAGCAGAAAGCCAGCCAGACGCTACTGGATGAAGCCCTGGCGCACCTGCCGCCCATGTTCATCACCAAGCTGGACCGCAAGGTGGAGGTGCGCTGGACCGATGACATGCCGGCCAATGCCTATGGACGCGCTGACGGCCCCTACCGCCTGGACCTGAATCAGAAGCTGCTGGCAGGCCTGACCGACGGCAGTGCCGCCACCACCAAGACCAATCGCCCCCACGGTACCGTTCGCGAAGAAATGCTCGCCACGGTGCTGCATGAACTGACTCATATCTACGACCACGCCCAGTTGTGGTCGGCGCAAGAGCGCAAACTCATCATCGCCTGTTCACGCCAGGGCAACAGCCTGGGCAAGATCGGCCTGCGCGACAATTGCCGAGGCCAGACAGACCGTCGCTTTACCCTGAGTGACGATCCGCGCCTGCTGGATCTGGCAGGCTGGCCGCAATACGTCGGACGGCGAGGAGAGCGCGAAGAGCGCAACGGCCAAGTGGCCCGCAGCCCGGACATCTACGAAATCAGCAGCCCGCTGGAATTCGTGGCGGTGAACATGGAGTACTTCCTCCTCGATCCTGCCTATGCCTGCCGCCGCCCGGCGCTGTACGACTATTACCGGCAGCAGTTCGGCTGGGCCCCTGCGGCCAAGGAAGACTGCCCGAGTTCCTATCCGTACCTGAACGCCGGCAACGATTTCGCCCGCGAGCCGCTGGGCAAGCTCGACCCCGAGCGCGTGTATGAGGTTGATTACCTGCTGGCCGAAGCCAACCAGAATCTGGTGAGCCGCTGGGGGCACAGCATGTTGCGGCTGGTCATCTGCAAGCCCGGTCGCCCAAGGGGGCCGGATTGCCGCCTGGATCTGGATCAGCACCTGGTGCTGTCTTACCGCGCCTTCGTCAACGACCTGCAGCTGTCCAGTTGGAGCGGCCTGACCGGCAAGTACCCTTCGCGGCTGTTCGTGCTGCCGTTGGGCCAGGTGATCGACGAGTACACCAAGACCGAACTGCGCAGCCTGGCGTCGGTTCCGCTGAAACTGTCGCGCCAGCAGATCGATGGCCTGGTGCAGCATGCCGCCGAAATGCACTGGGCCTACGACGGCGATTACTGGTTCCTGTCCAACAACTGCGCGGTTGAGAACCTCAAGCTGTTGCGCAGCGGCACAAACGACCCGCGCCTTGTCGGCCTGGACAGCATCCTGCCCAACGGCCTGCTCGAAGTGCTCAAGGGCAGGGGGTTGGCCGACACCAGTGTGCTGGACGACCAGAAGCGGGCGCTGCGCCTGGGCTATCGCTTTGACTCGTACCGTGACCGCTATCAGGCGATGTTCGATGTGCTGCGCAAAACCACCAAGGTGAAGGAGGCGACGGTGGAGGACTGGCTGACGCTGTCCGCCAAGGAGCGACAGCCGTACTTTGCCAAGGCCGATTTGCGCAGCAGCGCGGCCTTGCTGTTGCTGGAGCAGGCCAGCATGCGTCGGCAGTTGTTGCTGGCGCAGGATGAGGTGAAGCAGCGTTATCTGAGCGCAGTGGAGAAGAAAGACAACCGGGTTTCCCAGGCCACCGGCACCTTGCAGGACATTCTGGCCAACAGCGGCTTCTTAAGCCGTCCGGCTGAGTTGCTCGGCAGCGGCGGTTATGGCTTGCCCCAAGAGGGCGAGTGGAAGCGGTTGGAAGCGGAGAGCAGCGAGCGGCAGAAGCAGCTTCAGCGCTTGAGCGGCGACCTGGACAAGGAGGTGAGGGCGCTGCTGGAACCGGATCGCGCCGCCGAAATCGCCGCCACCGAAGACAACCTCAAACAGATCGGCGAACACCTGCGCGCGTTGCACAAAGCCGCTGGCGGGCTGGAATTGCCGTGAGCCTGGCCGATGATCGCTTTTGATTCTGGCCGCAGGCCGTGGGAGATTCTATGGTTGAGGGCAAAGTTTTTTAGCCCTCTTTCCTGCCTGGTATGCGTCCTTGTTCTGCATCAGGGAAAATGCGACGCGGGCG
>NZ_JBIVCX010000021.1:0-24845 GCF_044746825.1 Pseudomonas sp. NPDC090201 | reverse complement strand
TCGAGGGAAGTCCGAAGGACCCCAGCCTGTCGCAGGGCTTTTTTGGTTACTTTTTCAGCTCTTGGAAAAAGTGACCCGCCGTAAGGGCGGAAGGCGCAATCAGCACCAGCCTAAGAAACGGATATACACACGATCCAACCGCCGCCGACGCGGAGCGTCGCTCAAGGCGTTACCACGCAGAGCGTGGGAACGATCATGCGCAGAGCGTGGGAACGATCATGCGGGAATCACCGAGCCTTGGGCGTCGCCACCTTGTCCCGCAAATAAACCGGCTGCGCCTCATCAGCAACAATGGCCTCGCCGCGCTGCCAGGCAAAGGTCGCCAGCGTCAGCAAATCCTGCGCATGGGGCAGCATCAAAGCATCCTGCCCAGAGACAGCGACAGGCATACGCCCCGCATACCCCCAACCCGTACCCGCGCCAAACCACTCACCCGAGGCGTCGCCAGGCAAAGCGGCACGCTCCGGCGGCATCACCGCCTCCTCGCCCACCAGCCGCATCTCACCGGCAGCTTCGCGATAGCAACCCCAATACACCTCATCCATCCGCGCATCGATGGCAGCAGCCACCTGCGTGGCGCCATGCTCACGCAAGGCCCGCTGCGCCAGCACCGCCAGATTCGACACCGGCAACACCGGACGATCCAGCCCGAACGCCAGCCCCTGCACCACACCAATGGCAATGCGCACACCAGTGAACGCACCCGGGCCGCGCCCGAAAGCAATCGCATCCAGCGCCGACAGCCCGATGCCGGCCCCGGCCAGCAGCTCCTTGATCATCGGCAGAAGCTTCTGCGCATGCAGCCGCGGAATCACCTCATAGTGCGTGGTGATTTTTCCGTCGTGCAACAGGGCAACAGAGCAGGCTTCAGTGGCGGTGTCCAGGGCCAGCAACGTGGTCATCGGGGTTTCCATGATCGGGGGAGAAAAGTGGGAGAAATGCGCGGGCATTATAAACAACAACGGCCCGCAAGCGGGCCGTCATCGCAACGCCTGATGAAGATCAGGCCAGTGCTGCGCTCACCTTGGCGGTGATTTCCTTGACCGAGCCTACGCCCGGGATGCTGCTGAACTTCGGCGTGCCGTCCTTCTCTTCGAGCTTCTTGTAGAACTCGACCAGAGGCTCGGTCTGCGCGTGGTAGACCGACAGGCGATGACGCACGGTCTCTTCGACGTCGTCCTTGCGCTGAACCAGGTCTTCGCCGGTCACGTCGTCCTTGCCTTCAACCTTCGGCGGGTTGTAGACGGTGTGGTAGACGCGGCCCGAACCTTCGTGCACACGACGGCCGGAGATACGCTGAACGATCTCTTCGTCGTCGACCTTGATCTCGACCACGTGGTCAATGGCAAGGCCGGCATTCTTCAGGGCTTCAGCCTGGGGAATGGTACGCGGGAAGCCGTCGAACAGGCAGCCGTTGGCGCAGTCGGGCTGCGACAGGCGATCCTTGATCAGACCGATGATCAGGTCATCGGACACCAGGCCGCCGCTGTCCATGACGCTCTTGGCCTTCAGGCCCAGCTCGGTGCCGGCCTTGACCGCAGCGCGCAGCATGTCGCCGGTGGAGATTTGTGGAATGCCGAACTTTTCAGTGATGAACGTTGCCTGAGTACCTTTACCGGCCCCGGGAGCTCCCAGCAGAATCACGCGCATTGTTGTGCTCCTCAATTTTTATAGAGATTTCGTCGGATTCGCCTACATGGGGCCAATCACTAAAAAAAATTAACTGACCCAACGGCCAAAGGCTGATCAAGATACACAGCCGATTCATGCCGCACAAGACGCCAAAAGTCGCAGCAACCCGCGACAAACCAATAGCTTGGCAACGATCGGTACTTTGGTAGCACCGCAGTGCAACTTCAGGGGGCAGCTCTGCGGCGGATCGGCTGTGCGCCGCAGGATGAAGCCTTCGAGCCTCATCTGCGGCACCAATCTCACCTTAGCCGGTATTGCGCAAACCGGCGGCAATGCCTGCAACAGACACCAGCAGCGCCTGTACCAGAGGACTGTCCAGGCTGACCTCGCGACTGCGCGAGCGTGCCAGCAGTTCGGCCTGCAATAGATGAAGCGGATCGAGGTAGGTGTTGCGCAAGCTGATGAATTCAAGGGTTTCCGGACTGTGGGCCAGCAGTTGCGACTGCCCGGTCAACCCGAGCACCACGTCGCACGCCTGCGACAATAGGTCGCGCAAATGCGCACCCAAATGCAGCAGTTGCGGCTGCACCAGACGTTCGTCGTAGAGCTGGGCGATGTCGCTGTCGGCCTTGGCCAGGACCATCTCCAGCATGTCGATGCGGGTGCGGAAGAACGGCCACTGCTCGCGCATCTGCCCCAGCAACTCGCCCTGGCCCCGCTCCAGCGCCTTGCTCAGCGCGTCTTCCCAGCCGAGCCAGGCAGGCAGCATCAGGCGGGTCTGGGTCCAGGCGAAGATCCACGGGATCGCCCGCAGGCTTTCCACCCCGCCCTCGCGACGTTTCGCCGGCCGGCTGCCCAGCGGCAGACGTCCCAGTTCCTGTTCGGGCGTGGCCTGGCGGAAGTATTCGACGAACTCGGGATTTTCCCGGACCACGGCGCGATAGGCGTTCACGCCATCTGCGGCCAGTTGATCCATCATCTGACGCCACTGCGGCTCAGGCATCGGCGGCGGCTGCAAGGTTGCCTCCAGTACCGCGGCCAGATACAGGTTCAGGTTTTGCTCGGCGATGTCCGGCAGGCCGAACTTGAAGCGGATCATCTCGCCCTGTTCGGTGGTGCGGAAACGCCCGGCCACCGAACCTGGCGGCTGCGACAGGATCGCCGCGTGAGCAGGACCACCCCCACGGCCTACGGTGCCGCCACGGCCGTGGAACAGCAGCAGTTCGACTTGCTGGGCCTTGCAGATCTCCACCAGTTTTTCCTGGGCCCGATACTGCGCCCAGGCGGCTGCCGTGGTGCCCGCGTCCTTGGCCGAGTCGGAGTAGCCGATCATGACTTCCTGCGGGCCATGCAAACGCTGGCGATAGCCCGGCAGGCTGAGCAGGTGCTCGATCACAGGCCCCGCGTTGTCGAGGTCCGCAAGGGTTTCAAACAACGGCACTACCCGCATCGGTCGCAGCAAGCCGGCTTCCTTTAGCAGCAACTGCACAGCCAGCACATCGGAAGCCGCGCCCGCCATGGAAATCACGTAGGAGCCCAGCGATGCCGCAGGCGCCGCAGCCACCACCCGGCAGGTCGCCAGCACTTCGGCGGTGTCGGCTGCCGGCTTGAAATGCGCGGGCAGCAGTGGGCGTTTGTTGCTCAACTCACCGAGCAGGAATTCGATGCGGGTTTCTTCGTCCCAGTCGTCATATCGACCAAGGCCCAGGTAGTCGGTGATCTCGGTCATGGCCGAGCTGTGCCGGGTGGAGTCCTGGCGCACATCGAGCTTGACCAGAAACAGGCCGAAAGTGACCGCACGGCGCAGGCAATCTAGCAGCGGGCCATCGGCGATCACGCCCATGCCGCACTCGTGCAGCGAGCGGAAACACAATTGCAGCGGTTCGAGCAGCTCGCGGTTGTCGTGCAACACGCCCTCAGGCGCAGGCTGGGTGACGCGCAGCGAGGCATGGGCCCAGTTGCGGGTGGCCCGCAGGCGCTCGCGCAGTTGCTTGAGCACGGCGCGATAGGGCTCGGCGCTGTCGCCGGCCACGGCCATCAGCTCAGGGCTGGCCTGCTGCATCGACAGCTCGGCAGCCAGTTGATCGACATCGCGCAGGTACAGGTCCGCCGCCATCCAGCGCGCCAGTAGCAGCACTTCGCGGGTCACGGTGGCGGTGACATTGGGGTTGCCGTCGCGGTCGCCGCCCATCCATGAAGCGAATCGGATCGGCGCCGCTTCCAGAGGCAGGTGCAGGCCGGTGGCCGCTTTCAGCGCCTGGTCCGCCTTGCGCAGGTAGTTGGGGATGGCTTGCCACAGGGAGTTTTCAATCACTGCAAAGCCCCATTTCGCCTCATCCACGGGCGTGGGTCTGACACGGCGAATTTCTTCGGTGTGCCAGGCTTCGGCGATCAGGCGTTGCAGGCGCTCGGTGATCTGTTGGCGCTCGATGGCATTCAAGTCGCGATGATCGAGGGCCGCCAGTTGCGCGGCGATGGCATCGTACTTCTGAATCAGCGTACGCCGGGCCACTTCGGTGGGGTGGGCGGTGAGGACCAGTTCGATTTCCAGTTTCCCCAACTGGCGCGCCAGGGCTTCAGGTGACTGACCGGACGCCTTCAAACGCTCAAGCAGTTCAGGCAGCACGCGCGATTCGAAGGGCTGCGGCTTGCTGTCGTCGCGGCGATGGATCAACTGATACTGCTCGGCGATGTTGGCCAGGTTCAGAAACTGGTTGAAGGCCCGCGCAACCGGCAACAGTTCGTCTTCCTTGAGGCTTTCCAGATTGGAACTCAGTTGCTCGGTGCTTTGTGTCGCGGCGTGCCGACCGGCCTTGGCGCTCTTGCGGATACGTTCGATCTTCTCCAGAAAATCAGCCCCGTGCTGATCACGAATGGTGTTGCCCAACAGCTCACCCAGGAGGTGAACGTCCTCGCGCAAACGTGCATCGATATCAGCCATCCAGCCCTCTCCTTCAGCGTTTTTTGTTGTTCCGGTCACGCGTGGCTTCGGGTCCGAAAAGTCCCTGAAACTGAACGCTCGGTAAAAATCCGTCTCTATCTACTGTGCATACAGCGACAAATTCATACAAGCATGCAACCCCTTGCCTCACATCCGTGGGGAACAGGCTAGGGTTTGTAGTGGACCCCACGAAGGTCTGCATACTCGCCAGCTCCCGTCATCCTGCGGGCGCCAGGTGCGAGAACCATGAAGAGGTCTTTATGAAAATCCGTGAGCTCGCAAAACAATGGGAACAGTCCGCCAAAGGCCGCCTGACCAAGACCGGCTACGCCGTGCATCTGGACGTCGAAGCCGCAGCGCGCCTGGCGGCCATCGCCGAAATGTACCCCAAACGCTCCCCGGAGGAACTGCTGGGCGAATTGATCGGTGCTGCCCTTGAAGAGCTTGAAGAAAGCTTTCCGTACATCCAGGGCACCCACGTGGTCGCCACTGACGAAGAAGGCGATCCTCTCTACGAAGACGTAGGACCGACACCGCGTTTCCTCGCCTTGTCGCGTCGTTTCCTACAAGACCTGTCGGATCAGACAGACAGCCAGCAGCACTGATAACGACGTCGTTTTCAATGCCAGTCAAAGTGCCGCGCCGCCCCGTAAAACCGGGGCCGGCGCGTCTTTTTTTGTGTCATTAAAAAAGCGCCAGTTTTACAACGCGCAACAAATCACCCGTTTGGCAGCTGTAAAAAACGCTGAACTATTCAAAAACCGTGTTGGTCCGAGCAATTAGCCATGACAGAAAAAGCCGACCAATGGCATCAGGCGCGACGCGTGTTTGCTGCAAGCCGCCCGCTCCCGACCAGGGCAAAACTGAAATGGACCATCATGTTTTCAGGAGTTTCGAAATGGAGTTGACCACCATGAACATCAGCACTGCCAACACCAAGTCCAACCGCCTGCGCGGGCTGAAACTGGCCGCGTTGGTCGTGGGCACCAGCGTGCTCCTTGCCGGTTGTGCAGGCAAACCTCCAAGCGAGCAGTACGCCGTGACCCAGTCGGCGGTGAACGCTGCCGTGACCGCAGGTGCCACCGAGTACGCCCCGGTCGAGATGAAATCGGCGCAGGACAAGTTCAAGCAATCGGAACTTGCGATGCAGGAAAAGAAATACGACGAGGCACGCAAATACGCTGAACAGGCCGAGTGGGACGCCCGTGTAGCCGAGCGCAAGGCGCAGGCGGCCAAGGCACAGAAAGCCGTGCAGGACGCTCGCCAGGGCGTCAATGAACTGCGTGAAGAAGGCATGCGCCAGGCCCAGCCGGTCAGCCAGTAACCCTTCGCATTTCCTGCATTGCCATTGATTTAAGGACGAAACCATCATGCGTAAACAAGTACTGATTCCTGCCCTGCTGGCCCTGAGCGTTGGCCTGGCTGCCTGCTCTTCGCAACCGAACGTGAACC
Organism: Pseudomonas sp. NPDC090201; assembly: GCF_044746825.1. Taxonomy (NCBI): domain Bacteria; kingdom Pseudomonadati; phylum Pseudomonadota; class Gammaproteobacteria; order Pseudomonadales; family Pseudomonadaceae; genus Pseudomonas; species Pseudomonas sp. NPDC090201. Next base: position 18,820 of record NZ_JBIVCX010000021.1, on the reverse strand, counting down.
TGGAGCAGGCCCGCACCAACTATTCGGCGCTGCAAAGCAACCCAAAGGCCACTGAACTGGCGGCCCTGGAAACCAAAGACGCCAGCGAATGGCTGGACAAGGCCGATGCGGCTTTCCGCAGCCACGAAAACGAGCAGAAAGTCGACCAACTGGCTTACCTGACCAATCAGCGCGTGGAGCTGGCCAAGCAGACCATTAACCTGAAGACCGCTGAAAACGATCTGAAAAACGCCTCGGCTCAGCGTGCACAGGCACGTCTGGATGCACGCGATGCGCAGATCAAGGCGCTGCAGAACAGCCTGAACGCCAAGCAGACCGAACGCGGCACCTTGGTGACCTTCGGTGACGTGCTGTTCGATCTGAACAAGGCCGAGCTGAAATCCAGCGGCCTGGTCAACGTCAACAAGCTGTCTCAGTTCCTGCAAGAGAACCCTGACCGCAAGGTGATCGTCGAGGGTTACACCGACAGCACCGGCTCCGCGAGCTACAACCAGTCGCTGTCCGAGCGTCGCGCCAACTCCGTGCGCATGGCGCTGGTGAAGATGGGTGTGAGCATGGACCGCGTCGTGTCCCAGGGTTACGGCAAGGAATACCCGGTGGCTGACAACGCCAGCGCGTCGGGCCGTGCGATGAACCGTCGCGTGGAAGTGACCATTTCCAACGACAACCAGCCAGTGGCACCGCGTTCTTCGATGCAGTAACGCAGCTCTTGCGGTAATCAACAGCCCTGCCTGGCGATGCTCAGGCGGGGCTGTTTTGCGTCCGTCTGTGGGAGCGGGCTCGCCCGCGAAGGCGGTGTGTCAGGCACCCAAACAGGCGTCTGGCAAACAGCGTTCGCGGGCGAGCCCGCTCCCACAGATAACAGATATCAGGCGGCGATGCTTAGCGTGTTATTGAACCTGCTGTGGCGTCTGCTGCCCCATGCAGCGCACCGCCTGTTTACGGTCGTTGACCAGCACGCCGGTCAGGCCTTTCTGTTCGGTATCGAACAGCACCAATACCCCTTCGATGCATTGCGCAGCCTGCGGCGCGGGTTCCAGCGCGACTTTGTAATCCTCCCCCGGCATGGTCTTGAGCATGGTGAACTGGCTCAATTGCAGGGCGTCCTCAGGCTTTGCGAAGTGCAGGTAGCCGTAGTACCACAACACCCCCACCGTGCCGAAAATACAGGCGATGCCGGTCAGAATCTGCGGGATGACGTTACGCTCTTCACTCATTTGTGGCTCTCTGCTGGGTTGTCTGGCGACGGTTTCGCGTCAGGATCGGGGTAGTTGGGGATTTCTGCCAGACGCCGCAAACCGTTGAAGTGCTGCGGGTCGTCCAGGTAGTTGACCATGACTTGCTGCCAGGTCGGGTCGGCGAAGGTCTGCACGTGAGGCCCGCGCGTCAGTTGCAGCACCCGCGGGGGCGGTGCGGCCTGATACAGGCTGATGCCGTTTTGCAGCGGAATCTGCGCATCGTCCAGGCTCTGGAACAACAGGATCGGCGTGCCCTTGAGCCGGGGGATGGCGGTGATGGCGCTGTCGCCGTCAGGAATCACCCAGGACAATGGCCGCTTGAATGCCCAGGTCAGCCACGACGTGCTCAGGGTGTAGCGCGCAATGTCACGGTAACTGGCCGGGACGCCGTCGAGTACCAGGGCCTTGAGCCGCGAGCGTTGCTGCGGATGTTCGGCCAGGTAATGCACGCCGATCGCGCCGCCCAGGCTTTGTCCCAGGACTATCAGCGGTTTGCCTTGCGCCTCGGGGGCCTTGCTCAGCCAGTCGAAGGCGGCGTCGACGTCCTGATACACGGCAGGCAAATTTGGATCGCCCTCGGAGCGGCCGTAGCCGCGGTAGTCCAGCATCAGCACCTGATAGCCACGCTCGGGGAGCCAGCCACTGCCGCCCAGATGCCAGGCCATGTTGCCGCCGTTGCCGTGCAGGTGCAGCACCGTGCCCTTGACCGGCACGCCCGCCTTGGCCGGCAGCCACCAGCCGTTGAGCCGGGTGCCATCGGCGGCGACGAGGGTGACATCGCGATAGGACAGTTGCGCCTTGTCCGGGGTCATGGGCACATGGCGCTCGGGGTAGAACAGCAACTCGCTGCAGCCGGTGAGGGAGATGAGCAGGAGCAAAGTCAGAAGCGGCTTCAAGCGATGTCCTTTCAAATGAATTATCCAACCTGCGCAGGTCCTTGTAGGAGCGCGCTTGCCCGCGACGGCGGTGGGTCAAGAAGTGAATCGTCTGACACGACGCTGTCGCGGGCAAGCGCGCTCCTACAGGCGGAGGCGGTGGGTCAGGTAGATCCGAGTCGTCTGACACCACGCCATCGCGGGCAAGCGCGCTCCTACGGGTGTGTTGTTCAGAGGATATTCGAGTAATCCGCCTCGATCCGGTCCAGGCTCAAGTGGTTGAGGAAGTTGGAGAAGCACATCCACGCCGACAGCGCGTTCATGTCGCGGAACTGGTCTGGCAGGTACTTGGGCGGCACCACCAGTCCTTCGTCCACCAGTTGGCGCAGGGTGCGCATGTCTTCCAGCGTGGTCTTGCCGCAGAACAGCAGCGGCACCTGCTCAAGCTTGCCCTTTCTCACGGCCAACTGGATGTAGTTGTAGACCATGATGAAGCCCTTCAGGTACGAAAGGTCCTTGGTGAACGGCAGACCGTTCGGCACAGAGCCTCGGAAAACGCGGCTGGCGTTGCCGTAGCTTTCCGGCATGCCGAAGCCCTGCTCGCGATAGAAATCGAACACCTGGAGGAAATCCGCGCCCTCCTCGGCCATGTGGATGGCGCGGGTGCGGTTGGTGAGCTTGCGCAGGCGGCTCGGGTACGAGGCGAAGCCGATCACTTCCATGAGGATCGCCAGCCCTTCCTGGGTCACCGTCGACGAGGGCGGACCCTTGGCCAGGAAGGTGCAGATCGGCTGGTTCAATCCGTTGAGCGTGGTGCCCACGTGGACCAGGCCTTCGTGGACTTCCAGCGCCCGCACGTCACGCTCGTTGAACATCGCGTCGCTGCGGATCTTGATGTAGTCGGCGCCCGCCGCAGCGTCAGCCACGATGCCGTCGGACTCGAACACGCGGATGGTTTCCTCGGCCTCGCCGAAGGTGCGGTTCAGGCGGCTTTGCAGCATGGCCACCGCGTCCTTGGCGTTGAGCGTCTTGGGTTCGTCCTTGAGGTCGCCGCGCCCGGCGATGTTGTTGAGGTAATCGGAGAGCATCATGCCCAGGTCGGCCAGGGTCGGGTCGCCGGCATGGAACGCATCGGAGGCCGCGCCGTAAAGTTCCTGGGAGATCAGGCCGAAGTCCGGCGTGCCCCGGGCTTCGAGCATGCGGATCACCATGCGGTATTCCTTGCACATGCGGCGCATGATCTGCCCGACCGGGTTGAACTGCCCCAGTTGCCGGGTGATGTCGCGCTCGATGTTCTGGAACTCGAGCTTCACCGCGCCCGAATCGAAGCCCAGCGGGCGGCTTTCGTAGTAGGCGCGGTTGACCTCCGGCGGCTCCTTGCCCTTGGCGGCCAGGAACGTCTTGCGGATGCTGTCGTCCCATTTCACGGCATCGAGTACGCGAATCGGCGTCTGCGCCAACACAATACGATCGGACAGCGTGCGTATGGTCTGTTGGTAATCGTCCACCCAATACCCCTTTGATTAACCGGTAGCGCTATTTGGTCATGCGCTGATATTTGGCCGCATTGATGAAGACATCGGAATTGGCGGTGTCGTCCAGGTAGGCGAACACCTTGTCCATGGAGCTGGTGATCAGGACGCCGTCGCCCTTCTCGGTGTCCACTGTCTGGCCGTCGAAGACCTTCTGTTCCACCAGTTGCTGGAAGCGTTCGAGGTCAAGATCATAGACCTCCAGCTCGTCGGCGGCGTTTTGATTGTCGATCAGGTCGAAGCCTGCGATCACGTAGTTGGCGCCGTACTTGTCCGGCAGCGAAGCGCACAGGTACCAGCGGCTGCCGTGGCGGGCCACGGTGAAGGTGTATTCGTCACGGTTCTGGCGATCGCCCTTGCGATAGCTGACCGCCCGGTATTGATTGGTGCCGGCGCGGCTGATCTCGAGCTCCAGCGGCTCGCCCCAGGCGTTCTTGCTGGTCCAGGTGCCGAGCAGTCCGGGCGGCGCGGTATCGCGGGTCGCGATCGGGTCCTTGAACGTCACCAGGCATCCGCTCAACAGGGCGAACGACAAGGCGAGCACGACGCTCCAGACTTTCATCCTTTCCTCCCCATGTGAGCCGTGAACCGGCGAACGATCAGCCCGCCACGGGCCTTGCAGTGCCCAGCACCAAGTGCATCTGGCGGGTAAGAATAGCGAGCATTTGCTCGTCTGCGTCGGGCCGTGGGCCTTCGAGCAGCCCCTGATATTCCATCCGCCCGATAATCCCCGTCAACACTTGCGCGTCCGTCTGCGGCTGGGCCGAGCCCATGACCTCGAGAAACTGGGCACTTCCCTGCAGCAGAATCTCCTGATGGGCGCTCACCAGAGGTGCCAGGCGCGGGTTGATCAAGGCTTCGAGGCGGAAGGCATGCTCGGCGATCAACTGGTCGCGGCGGGTCATCAGTTGATGACGCACGTATTCCATGGTCATGCGCGCGATCTCGTCGGCCAGGCGGCCGCGGGCCTCGGGGCTGCCGTCGTTACGTGCGACCATTTCGCGCAGCAGCACTTCGGTGTTGGTCCACAGCTTGGCCATGTAGGCGGCGCTGCGCTCGACGTATTGGGCGAAGGCATCGGTGAGCAGGTCGTCGATGTCCTTGAAGTAATAGGTGGTGGCCGACAGCGGCACCTGCGCCTCGGCAGCCACGGCACGATGGCGAACGGCGCGCACGCCATCGCGGATGAGGATGCGCATGGCGGCATCGAGAATCTGCTGGCGACGCTGTTCACTGCCCTGTCGGCTCGCTTTGCGGCCTTGATACTGAACACTCTGCGCCACAGCCGTGGCAAGGCCGGCGGCTCCCTTTTGAGCGATCGTACGATTCACGACAGGTTTCCTTTTTAGTCTTCGAAATCGGGGCATCGGAAAGCTTCGGTGTCTGCACCGGCCCTGTCGCGGGCAAGCGCGCTCCTACAGTCGAGCACAATACAGTGTAGGAGCGCGCTTGCCCGCGAAGGCGTCAGCACAGGTAACCGAACATCCGCAAAACAGGCAAAAAAAAGCCGCCCTCTCCAGGCGGCTTTTCTGACAACGCTTAAGCCTGAGGCCGCATGTGCGGGAACAGGATCACGTCGCGGATCGATGGCGAGTTGGTCAGCAGCATCACCAGACGGTCGATACCGATACCCTCACCCGCCGTCGGTGGCATGCCGTATTCCAGCGCGCGAACGAAGTCGGCGTCGTAGTGCATGGCTTCGTCGTCACCGGCGTCCTTGTCGGCCACCTGGGCCATGAAGCGCTCGGCCTGGTCTTCCGCGTCGTTCAACTCGGAGTAGGCGTTGGCGATTTCACGGCCGCCGATGAACAGCTCGAAACGGTCGGTGACGTTCGGGTTTTCGTCGTTGCGGCGCGCCAGCGGCGACACTTCGAACGGGTACTGGGTGATGAAGTGCGGCTGTTCCAGCTTGTGCTCGACCAGCTCTTCGAAAATCATCACCTGCAGCTTGCCCAGGCCTTCGAATCCCAGCACCTTGGCACCGGCTTTCTTGGCGATGGCGCGAGCCTTGTCGATGTCGTTCAGGTCATCGGCGGTCAGATCCGGGTTGTACTTGAGGATCGAGTCGAACACCGACAGGCGTGCGAACGGCTCGCCGAAGTGGAACACCTTGTCGCCGTACGGCACGTCGGTGGACCCCAGCACAAGCTGCGCCAGTTCGCGGAACAGCTCTTCGGTCAGGTCCATGTTGTCTTCGTAGTCGGCGTAGGCCTGGTAGAACTCCAACATGGTGAATTCAGGGTTGTGACGGGTCGAGACGCCTTCGTTACGGAAGTTGCGGTTGATCTCGAACACCTTCTCGAACCCGCCAACCACCAGACGCTTCAGATACAGCTCAGGCGCGATACGCAGGAACATTTCCATGTCCAGCGCGTTGTGGTGGGTTTCGAACGGCTTGGCCGCAGCGCCGCCCGGAATGGTCTGCAGCATCGGCGTCTCGACTTCCAGGAAGTCACGCTTCATCAGGAAGCTGCGGATGTGGGCGATGACTTGCGAGCGCACGCGGAAGGTGTCGCGCACTTCTTCGTTGACGATCAGGTCAACGTAGCGCTGACGGTAGCGCTGCTCGGTGTCGGTCAGGCCGTGGTGCTTGTCCGGCAGCGGGCGCAGCGACTTGGTCAGCAGGCGCACGGTGGTCATCTCGACGTACAGGTCGCCCTTGCCGGAGCGGGCCAGGGTGCCTTCGGCGGCGATGATGTCGCCCATGTCCCAGGTCTTGACCGCAGCCAGGGTTTCCTCGGACAGGGTCTTGCGGTTGACGTAGACCTGGATGCGACCGGTCATGTCCTGGATCACCATGAACGAGCCACGGTTGAGCATGATGCGACCGGCAACCTTGACCGGAATCGCCGCTTCAGCCAGCTCTTCCTTGGTCTTGTCCGCGTACTGTTTCTGCAGGTCGTTGCAGTAGTTTTCGCGGCGGAAGTCGTTCGGGAAGGCGTTACCCTTCGCGCGCTCGGCTGCAAGCTTTTCCTTGCGCAGGGCGATCAGGGTGTTTTCTTCCTGTTGCTGGGCTTGCGGGTCGAGTTGTTGGTCGCTCATGTCTTCAGTTATTCCATCAGGTTCGTTGCCCATCATCCGCCACGGGTCAGCGGTGAGGAATCGCGGGCCGGTCATGCGCAGTGGCGTGCCGTGCCCGCAACGGTAGTTTCGCGGTTACAGGCCTTGCTTGAGGCTGGCTTCCAGGTAACCGTCGAGGTCGCCGTCCAGCACCTTGTTGCAGTCACTGCGCTCGACGCCGGTACGCAGGTCCTTGATGCGCGAGTCATCGAGAACGTACGAACGGATCTGGTGACCCCAGCCGATGTCGGACTTGGTGTCTTCCAGGGCCTGGGACGCCGCGTTGCGCTTCTGCATTTCCAGCTCGTACAACTTGGCCCGCAGCATTTTCATGGCGGTGTCCTTGTTCGCGTGCTGGGAGCGCTCGTTCTGGCAGCTGACCACGGTGTTGGTCGGCACGTGGGTGATACGCACCGCCGAGTCGGTGGTGTTGACGTGCTGACCACCGGCACCGGACGAACGATAGGTATCGATGCGCAGGTCCGACGGGTTGATGTCGATCTCGATGCGGTCGTCGATCTCCGGGGAGACGAACACCGCCGAGAACGAGGTGTGGCGACGTGCGCCGGAGTCGAACGGGCTCTTGCGCACCAGGCGGTGAACGCCGATCTCGGTACGCAGCCAGCCAAAGGCGTACTCACCCTTGATGTGCACCGTGGCGCCCTTGATGCCGGCGACTTCGCCTTCGGACAGTTCCATGATGGTGGCGTCGAAGCCACGCTTGTCGGCCCAGCGCAGGTACATGCGCAGCAGGATGTTGGCCCAGTCCTGTGCTTCAGTACCGCCGGAACCGGCCTGGATGTCCAGGTAGGCGTTGTTGGGGTCCATCTCGCCGCTGAACATGCGACGGAATTCAAGCTTGGCCAGCGATTCTTCAAGGCCCTGGAGCAGCTCGACGACGTCATTGACGGCGCCTTCGTCGTTTTCTTCGACGGCCATGTCCAAAAGCTCGCGCGAATCGGTCAGGCCGCTGGACATCTCGTCCAGGGTCTCGACGATCTGCGCCAGGGTGGCGCGCTCGCGGCCCAGTGCCTGGGCGTACTCGGGCTTGTTCCAGACGTTCGGGTCTTCCAGCTCGCGGTTGACTTCGATCAGACGATCACTCTTGTGATCGTAGTCAAAGATACCCCCGAATGGACTGGGAGCGTTCGGTCAGGTCCTTGATGGTGTTCAGGATCGGGTTGATTTCCATGGTCGACAGGACTCGCAGGCGAATTTAGCAAAGCCCGCGAGTATAGCTCATTCGTCCCCATTGCGGCAGTCCGTCCGGCTGCCTGGTCTCCTGACTAATCGCGAACCGCGATAACCCTCATCGCGAAACAGCCTAGCGCCCGCATCGGCTGCGCACATACTCGGAACAGGACATCAGGAAACACCGAAAAGGAGGTCGAGATGAAACTTTTGCCTGCGTTGTTGATGGCAACACTTACGTCCATTACAGCCCTGCCCGAAGCTTACGCTGACAGCCAGCCGTGTTCTTGTCAGTGCCAATGCGAAACAGCGCCCACGACTGCGTCCGACGGTACCGATCTGCCGATACCGAAGCCACGACCACCCGAAGCGGTCGCGCTGAACGACGAGCCCAACCTGCGACCCCATGAAACTGGCGCAAACGTCGGTGCGAAGTCGACAAGCAAGGCGCTGAGCACCTCGCCCAAAATCGCTTTGCTCCAGGGCGACTTGCTCGATCTGGCTGTCGTCCAGTCCAGAGATGTCAGGGTAACCTTTACCTACCCCGGCATCGCAGATGGGGACACCGTGAGCATCCGCTGGGCTGGAAACCCGGTGTATCAATCCCCTGATTCGCCAGTCCAGGACGCACCACGCCCATTGGTGTTCGACATTCCCTATGACAGGGTTCTCAATGAAAAAGGCAGGCTTGTCACGGTAACGGCCATTGTGGGTAGACCCGGCTTACCCCCGGAACCTTCACAAGAGCTGAAATTCGCCGTCCACGACTCCCGTAATCCGGGCGAAGCGGTAGTGGACGATCTGAACACCCGTTACAACGATACCCGCTTCACATGTGCCGGCAACACGCCCTCTTATTACTGCAACGGCGTCACCACACGCGGGACCAGCAATGGCGATTACGACCCATGGGATCCTAGCCCGACGCAAGAGCGCAAAGGCTCGGTGTCCTTCTCGTACCTACGCAAGGACTCGCGAGTCACTGACCTCTGGCGAGACAGCGGCTACGTTATATTTTCACAGGCTGAGGCGATAAGGCAGGGAAAAGAGCAGGAATACCTGTGCTCCTTCCCCCATGATGGAGCTACCGATCTGGGAAGAGTCGCCTACGGCTGCGGATTCGCAGCCAGAAGTGGACGAGCGGACGATCCAACTACCAGGCTGATCCAGATCGCGGTGGAGCATCCGGAACTGCTGAGGCTGCTCAAAAGTAACGAGCAATTGGCAGATCGACTTGCCAATGGACAAGACGCCAGCGACCTTCTCCAGACAGATCCGGCCTTCGCCGCCCTGCTGCGCAAAGTGCCCGATCTGGGGGATGTCATGAGGCGAAGCCTCGATGAAGTGCAGGCATCCAATAATGCCTCAATCAATGTCGCGGACCCCAGCACCTGCTCAGGCCTGGGTGCGGCAACAGTCGATGGTTGGCGGGCCTACACCAACCAGTTGACCAAGCGCGTTGAACATTGCTCGTTGAGCGCGCAAATCCCGGCTCAATTCACGTTCAGCCTGCTGGTTCGCGAGTATCCGATACCCCCGCCCATCACAGCCACCTGGAACGAGGTACTCATAAAAGTCTGGCAGGCCGGAATGGGTTCGAGACTCCCTATACAAGCCTTCTTTTATCTGCGTGACGAAGGTTTGCAAGACGCAAAAATTTACCAACAGAAATACAAGACCCGGACATCGCTATGGTTGCCTGTCATCAAGCTTGACGCAACAAAAATGGCGGCCGGGGTTGCCCCATTCAGTTACATTCCCGCCGACCAGGCCGTGCAGCCTTGATCGCAGCGCAGACAAGGCCGGATTCATGTCCGGCCTTGTCTCACCCCACCGCCACCTGATTGCGTCCGCTGTTCTTGGCCGCATACAAACCCTGATCCGCGCTCTGGATCAGTTGCCGGCTGTGGCTGCCCACGGCAGGCACCACGGTGGCCAGGCCAATGCTGATGGTCAGCACGGAACCTTCCACCGGGGCGATGTGCGGGATGTTCATGCCGGCCACGGTCTGGCGCAGTTTCTCGGCCAGCAGGCGCGCACCGCCCGGCGAGGTGTTGGGCAGGACCAGGGCGAATTCTTCGCCGCCGTAACGGGCGGGCAAGTCCGAGGGACGGCTGCAGCTTGCGCGGATGGCCTTGGCCACCTGACGCAGGGCCTCGTCGCCTTCAAGATGGCCGAAACTGTCGTTATAAGCCTTGAAGTAGTCGACATCGATCATCATCAGCGACATCTGGGTCTGTTCGCGAATGGCCCGGCGCCATTCCAGTTCCAGGTATTCGTCGAAGTGCCTGCGGTTGGAGAGGCCCGTCAGGCCGTCGGAGTTCATCAGGCGCTGCAGCACCAGGTTGGTGTCCAGCAACTGCTGCTGGCTCACGCGCAGGGCACGATAGGCCTCGTCGCGCTGCAACAGGGTCATGTAGGAGCGCGAGTGGTAGCGAATGCGCGCCACCAGTTCGATGTTGTCCGGCAGCTTGACCAGATAATCGTTGGCCCCGGCCGCGAACGCCGCGCTCTTGATCAGCGGGTCTTCCTTGGTGGAAAGCACGATGATCGGGATGTCGCGGGTGATCGGGTTGTTGCGGTATTCGCGCACCAGGGTCAGGCCGTCGAGGCCTGGCATGACCAGGTCCTGCAGGATCACCGTCGGCTTGATCTGGATCGCCTGGGCAATGGCCTGATGCGGATCGGCGCAAAAGTGGAAATCGATGTTTTCCTCATTTGCCAGCCCGCGCCGGACGGCCTCGCCGATCATTGCCTGATCGTCGACCAGCAACACCATGGCAGCGTTTTCATCCGTGGTGTTTACATCGTCCAGTTGCAAATCATGCATCAGGGTGCTCCTGGTCACAGCCGGGCTGTGAAATCACCTGGTAATTCATTGGGTGAAAACCTCTTTCAAACGAGGTGCGATGGTGTCCAGCGGGCGAATTTCCACGGCCGCGTCGATGGCCGCTGCCGCCTTGGGCATGCCATACACCGCGCAGCTTTCCTGATTCTGGGCGATGGTCAGAAACCCCCGCTGACGCATCAGCTTGAGTCCCTGCGCGCCATCACGCCCCATTCCCGTCAACAGAACGCCCACTGCATCCCCGCTCCAATAACTGGCTACGCTCTCGAAAAAGACATCGATCGAGGGCCTGTAAATTTCGTTTACCGGCTCGGCGGTGTAAGCCAGCGTGCCGTTCTTCAAAAGACGTATATGGTGATTGGTCCCCGCCAGCAATACAGCGCCAGGCTGCGGCGGCTCGCCGTCACGGGCCAGGCGCACGGCAAGGCCGGACGAGCTGCTCAGCCACTGCGCCATGCCGGCGGCGAACACCTGATCCACGTGCTGAACCAATACGATGGGGGCCGAAAAATCCTTCGGCAGCCCTTTCAACAATATTTCCAGGGCCGCAGGGCCGCCGGCCGAGGAGCCGATTGCCACAAGCCCGCGCCGCTGAACCGCATCGCGAACCGGCACAGGGGCCTGGCGCACGCGGCTGTCACGCTGGCCAATCAGCCAGCCTATATTAAGTATCTTGCGCAACAAAGGGGCGGCAGCCTCTTTGGGGTCACCCGCACCGATCGCTGGCGTATCTACCACATCCAGCGCACCGTGGCCCATGGCTTCGAATACGCGGTGTACGTTCTGCTCGCGATCCACCGTGACGATCACGATGGCGCACGGCGTGGCCGCCATGATACGACGAGTCGCCTCCACACCGTCCATGACCGGCATGATGAGGTCCATCAGGATCAGGTCCGGCAGTACCTCAGCGCATTGCTCGACCGCCTCGGCGCCATTGCGGGCGACCCAGACCACCTGATGCGCAGGCTCGAAAGCCAGCGCACGGCGCAGCGCTTCGACGGCCATGGGCATGTCGTTGACGATGGCGATTTTCATCCTTGCGCATCTCCTATCAACTCAACGACCGCGTCAAGCAACGCATCGTCATGGAAACTGGCCTTGGCCAGGTAGTAGTCGGCGCCTGCATCCAGCCCTCGTCGACGATCCTCTTCGCGGTCCTTGTAGGACACTACCATGACCGGCAACGACTGCAGACGGCTGTCGCGTCGCAGCAAGGTCACCAGTTCGATACCGTCCATGCGCGGCATGTCGATGTCAGTGATCAACAGGTCGAAATCTTCAGCACGCAAGGCGTTCCAGCCATCCATGCCATCCACCGCCACGGCCACTTCGTAGCCGCGACTGAGCAGCAGTTTGCGCTCGAGCTCGCGTACGGTCAGCGAGTCGTCGACCACCAGCACCCGTTTACGCGGCTGGGCCTGGGCCTCGCGACTGCGCCGGTCGATGCGCTCCAGGCGCCCGGTGTTCAGCAGTTTTTCCACCGAACGCAGCATGTCTTCGACATCGACGATCAGCACCGCCGAACCATCGTCGAGCAAGGCACCGGCCGAAATATCCTGAACCTTGCCCAGCCGCGGGTCCAGCGGCAACACCACCAGGGTGCGCTCGCCGATGAAACGCTCCACCGCCACGCCATACACCGCGTCGCGCTCGCGGATCACCACGACCTTGAGCACGTCTTCACGGTGTTCTCCGGCCGGACGATTGAGCAACTGGCTGGCCGCAACCAGCCCGACATGCCGTTCCTCGTGCCAGAAATGCTGGCGCCCTTCGAGTTGCACGATCTCATCGGCCTGCACATCGCGCATGCGTTCGATGTGCGCCAGCGGGAAGGCGTAAGCCTCGCCGCCCACTTCCACCACCAGGCTGCGGACCACCGAAAGCGTCAGCGGTACTTCAAGGTGGAAGCGACTGCCCTGCCCCGCCTGCTGATGCAGATCGACCCCGCCGCGCAACTGGCGAACCATGTGCAGCACCGCATCGAGCCCAACACCACGGCCCGACACCTCGGTGACCTTGTCGCGCATGCTGAAACCGGGCAGGAACAGGAAGCTCAACAGCTCTTCCTCGCTCAACTGCGCGGCGGTTTCAGCGGGCGACAGTTTGCGCTCGATGATGTTCTGGCGCAGGCGCTCCAGATCGACACCGGCGCCGTCGTCGATCAACTCGACCACCAGCAGGCCGGCCTGATGGGAAGCGCTGAGCTGAATCAGGCCCTCGGCAGGCTTGCCCGCAGCGATGCGCCGCTCAGGGGATTCGATGCCGTGGTCCACCGCGTTACGCAGCAAGTGCGTCAGCGGTGCTTCGAGTTTTTCCAGTACGTCGCGGTCGACCTGGGTCTTCTCGCCGTCGATTTCCAGACGCACCTGCTTGCCCAGCGAGCGGCCCAGATCGCGGACCATGCGCGCCTGGCCTGCCAGCACGTCGGCGAACGGGCGCATGCGACAGGCAAGGGCGGTGTCGTAGAGCAGTTGCGCACGCTGGCTGGCCTGCCAGCCGAACTCGTCCAGGTCCGAAGTCTGCTGGATCAACAGGTGCTGCGCTTCGCCCAGCAGGCGGCGCGCTTCTTCCAATGCCTTTTGTGCATCGGGGTCGGCGTTTGCGCCCAGCAATGCATCAAGGTTGTCCAGTGCCCGGCTCGCTCCGCTCTGCGAGCGTTTGACCCGCTGCATCGCGGTCAGATAGGGCTTGAGGCGCTGGGTCTCGACCAGCGATTTGCTCGACAGGTCCAGCAGGTTGTTCAAGCGTTCGGCGGTCACCCGCAGGACACGTTCGCCGCCCTCGGCCACGCGACGCTCGCGGCGCGGTTCGGCCTTGGCCGCAGGCGCCTGCTCGGTAACTGATTCTTCTTCGGCGACAGGCGCTGGCGCAGGGGGCGCAACGGGCGGCTCGGCAAGAGGATGGTCGAACGCCGCCGGGCCCAGTGCCGATTGCACGGACTGCACCAGGGACTGGGCGTTGGCCAGCAGGATGTCTTCCATCGACGGCGCAGCACTCGGCGCCGCAGCCGAAGGCCTGGCGCCGGGTTTGATAAGGTCGTTCATCAACGCGACGTAACCGTCGACGTCGCTCTGCCCTACGCTGCTCTCACCGGGGGTGGCGATGCGCATCAGCATGTCGGTGCCCATCAGCAGCGCATCGATGTGCTCGGGCGCAAGACGCAGGCGGCCTTCCTGGGCTTCGACCAGGCAATCCTCCATGACGTGGGACACGCTGACCCCGGCGTTGACCCCGACGATCCGCGCCGCGCCCTTGAGCGAGTGGGCGGCGCGCATGCAGGCTTCCAGTTGGTCGGCCTGGGCCGGATTGCGCTCCAGCGCCAACAGGCCTGCGCTGAGCACCTGGGTCTGGGCTTCGGCTTCCAGGGTGAAGAGTTCGAACAACGAGGCGTCGCGCATCTGATCGGGCGTCATGTCAGGCTCCGGTTCACTGCCGACAACAGCTGTTCTTCATCCAGCAGGCGCAGGCTGCGGTCGCGCCATTGCACCACACCCCGGGTGAACCGGGCATTGGCGTTGTGCGCAGGAGCCGATGCCGAATCCAGCAGGCGCGCCTCGATGGCATGGATGCCGTCGACTTCATCCACCGGCACCACCACCGGCCCGCCTTCGGCAGCCACGATCAACATGCGCGGCATGACCCGCGCCTTGCTGGCAGGGGCGAAGGACACATCCAGCCCCAGCAGTTCGACGAACGACAGGCACGCCACCAGCGCGCCACGCACGTTCGCCACACCCAGCAGGGCGCGGGAACGCTGGTGCGGCAGCGAATGAATGGTCTGCACCGGCGACACCTCGACCAGGCAACGGGTCGGCAGGCCGAGCCACTCCTCGCCCAAGCGAAACACCACCAGCGAGCGGGTCTGAACGTCACTGGCAAGCTCTTCGGCGCCGGCCACCACGCGATGTTCCTGGGCCAGCGCGTAGCGGTCCAGCAGGCGCGTGGCCGCTGCCGAATACACCGAGCAGTTGCGGCAATGGATGTGTTCTTCGAGCAGCGGACAGGAACGGTCGCCATGGATACCGATGCGGTTCCAGCAATCGTCGATGGCCTGGGCGTCGTTGCTGATGAGTTCGCTGTGCACGCCGGTCATCGGTTGCGTCCTTCTTTATTCACACCGCGCGCAGCACGCTCCTGCAAGCGTCTGGCACCTGCCGTGTCGCCTTGGGCGGCCAGCAGCGCGGCCAGTTGAGCCAGGGCCTCGGGGTGTTGCGGCTCAAGGTAAAGCGCCTTGCGGTAGAAGCCTTGCGCACTCGCGGCATCGCCCTCGACCTCGGCGAGCAGGCCCTGCCAGTAGAACACCCGTGCGACGGGCTCGAAACGCTTGAGGTATTGCTCGCACGCAGCCTTGGCCTGGGCACTCTTGCCCTCGTTGGCCAGACGCTTGATGCTGTCGAGCAGGGTCGTGGCTTCGCTGTTGTCCAGCGCCGGGCTCGCCGGAGTACGCGGCGGCGCGGCGAACGGACGGACGCTGGTCTTGACTCGCGGCGGGGCAACAGGAACCGGCCTGGCACTGACCGGCAGCGATTCGCTGCGCGCAGGCACGCTGGGCGCGGGGGACGGTTGGGCCAGCGGTTCAGCCCGATGCCTGAAGGCAAACGACTGGGCCACGCCAATGGACGCCATACCCATGCGCCCCAGCAGGCTGCCCTCGGCAGGCCCGATGAACAGCACGCCGTCGTCGCGGGTCATGCGTTTGAGCGCCTCGAAACCCCGGCGCTGAGTCTCGACATCGAAATAGATCAGCAGGTTGCGGCAGAACACGAAATCGTACGCCGACTGCGCCACCGGCAAGGCCGGATCGAGCAGGTTGCCGGCTTGAAAACCGACCCGCTCGCGCACCCGATCCTCGACCCGGTAGCCCTCATCGACCTGGGTGAAGTAGCGCTGGCGAAAGCCCTGGTCTTCGCCACGAAAGGAATTCTTGCCGTAGACCGCACGCCGCGCCCGTTGCAGGGACAAGGGGCTGATGTCCACCGCTTCGACCTTGAACTGCTGCGCCTGCAAACCGGCATCGAACAACGCCATGACGATCGAATACGGCTCCTCGCCCGTCGAACACGGCAGGCTGAGGATGCGCAAGGGCCGCGCGCCGTTGAGCTGCGCCAGCCGTGCGGCCGCAAGTTTGCCGAGGGTGACGAAGGATTCCGGGTACCTGAAAAACCAGGTCTCGGGCACGATCACCGCTTCGATCAGCGCCTGTTGCTCTTCAGCCGATCCCAGCAGCAACAGCCAGTAGGCGTCGTGGTCGGCAGCATTGGCCTGGATGCAGCGCTGACGCACCGCGCGCTCGACAATGGCCTCGCCCACCGATGCCACGTCCAGCCCGATGCGGTTTTTCAGGAAACCGAAGAAACGCGCGTCGGCACTCATGGCGTCGCCTCGAACTGCTCAAGGCTCATGGGCTCGCGGGGGAACAGCAGGTCACGCACCGCTTCGTTGAGCAGGTCCGGCACGCGAATCCACTGCAACAGGCCCAGTTCATCCTCGCGCACCGGCCCCAGGTACGGCGCCTGGCGGTTGTCCAGCCCGTAGGCCTTGAACTCCAGAGGGCTGCAACGCAGGGTGTCGGTGGCCTGTTCCAGAATCAGCCCCAGCCGCTGCGGCGCCCGGTCGGCTCCAGGGCGATAGTGCACCAGCACCAGCCGCGTGCTGGTGCGCAGCGGGGCCGCTTCGCCGAAAGTCAGGGCGCTCAGGTCGATGACCGGGATCACCGCGCCGCGATGGGCAAACACACCGGCCACCCAGTGCGGCGCCTGGGCGATGGGCTTGAGCACCAGGCGCGGCAGCACCTCGGCGACTTCCGTCGCTTCCAGCGCATAGCGTTCCGTGCCGATCCGGAACAACAGGAACAGCTTGTTCTTGGGCAGCACGGGCGCATTGCGTTTGGCGGAATGCTCAGTCATGGAAAGGCTCAGACCTTGAATCGCGAAACGCCGCTGCGCAGCCCCACGGCCACCTGACTCAGTTCGTCGATGGCGAAACTGGCCTGACGCAGGGACTCCACGGTCTGGCTGCTGGCATCCCCCAGTTGCACCAGCGCCTGATTGATCTGTTCGGCGCCGGTGGCCTGGGCCTGCATGCCTTCGTTGACCATCAACACCCGAGGCGCCAGCGCCTGGACCTGGTGGATGATCTGCGAAAGCTGCTCGCCGACCTGGGTCACTTCGAACATGCCGCGACGCACTTCCTCGGAGAACTTGTCCATGCCCATGACCCCGGCCGACACCGCCGACTGGATCTCGCGCACCATCTGTTCGATGTCGTAGGTGGCCACGGCGGTCTGGTCGGCCAGGCGCCGCACTTCGGTGGCGACCACGGCAAATCCGCGGCCGTACTCGCCGGCCTTTTCCGCTTCGATGGCGGCGTTGAGCGACAGCAGGTTGGTCTGGTCGGCGACCTTGACGATGGTCACCACCACCTGATTGATGTTGCCGGCCTTCTCGTTGAGGATCGCAAGCTTGGAGTTGACCAGGTCGGCTGCGCCCATCACCGAGTGCATGGTCTCTTCCATGCGGGCCAGGCCTTGCTGGCCGGAGCCTGCGAGAATGGATGCCTGATCGGCGGCAGACGTGACTTCGGTCATGGTACGCACCAGGTCACGGGAGGTCGCGGCGATCTCCCGTGAAGTCGCGCCGATTTCAGTGGTAGTGGCCGCCGTCTCGGTGGCGGTGGCCTGCTGCTGCTTGGAAGTGGCGGCAATTTCGGTCACCGAGGTGGTGACCTGCACCGACGAGCGCTGCGCCTGGGACACCAGCGCCGCCAGTTCCGTGACCATGTCGTTGAAGCCGGTCTGCACGGTGTTGAATTCGTCCTGGCGTTCCAGGTTCAGGCGGCTGCTCAGGTCACCTGTGCGCATGGTTTCCAGAATCTTCACGATGCGGTTCATCGGCGCCAGGATCGTGCGCATCAGCAGCAGGCCGCAAGTGACCGCCGCCAGCACGGCGATGATCAGCGAGATCCCCAGGGTGATCTTGGATACCGAAACCGCCGCCTGAATGTTATCGGCGGCGCGGTCGGCATTGACCTTGTTCTTGGTGCCCAGGGCATTGAGCACCTTGCGGCCATCGAACCACAATGGGGTCAACTGTTCGACGAAGATGCGCTGGGCCAGGGCGTAGTTGTCACCCTGATAGGCCGCCAGAATGCCGTTGAGCACTAACTGATAGCGTTCGCGCAGTTGCAGGAACTGGGCAAAGTCGGTGCGATCGGCTTCTTCGAAGATACTCTTCTGGTAGTTGGCGATCTGCGCCTGCAAGCGGTCTTCGAAGTCCTTGTACTGGTCTTCTTCGGCGTTGGTCAGGCTGCGGCCGGTGCCCTCGGCGAGCAATTGCTGGGTGCGCACATAGCTCTCCACCCATGCGCCGCGCACGGTGCTGCTGTAATAGACGCCAGGCAAGGCATCCAGACGCACTTCATCTGCACTGTCTTCAATGACCAGAAGCCGGGTGAAAGCCACGACAACCATCAGCAGCATGATGGCGATGATTACAGCGAAGCTCGCCAAGATACGTTGACGCAACGTCCAGTTCTTCACAGTCAGCCCTCAAGAGTTCAACACCGGCGCAACCGGGTTCAAGAAGCGGACCGAAGAACGGCCCGAAGCGAGCGGAGTATAGCCTAGTGCCTTACCGATTAATCTGGCTGTTTCCGACATAACTTACGTAATTACGCACACATATAACGGAAATATCTGACAGGTTATCGGCATTGGGGGCGTTTACCTTACCCGTAGCAGCACGGCTTGCTGGCGGGGGCGTCCTCAAGATCGCACTCACCACCAAGGCGACTCCCACGGCCTGCGGCCAGAAACAGATCGCAACCGCGCCACACATCCCGTAGCAGTCCGGCTTGCCGGCGATGACGATTTTGGAGGCGCCGACGCCGGCAAGCCGGACTGCTACGGGATGGTGGTGTGTTTTAGATTTTGATCTTGATCTTCGTGCGCGATGGTACAGACACCGCCGAACGCGACGTCAAGGCGCCAGGCCGAGCGCAGGTGTCGTGGAGGGGGATGAGCGGCAGGAAGCCGCGAAAGCCGTGCGGGCCATGGATGGCCCATCATGGCGTGCC
>NZ_JBIVCX010000020.1:0-51980 GCF_044746825.1 Pseudomonas sp. NPDC090201 | reverse complement strand
TTCCCTCGACTCCGGCGCCGTTCCGGGGGCACGCCGTGATGGGCCGTCCCTGGCCCGCACGGCTTTCGCGGCTTCCTGCCGCTCATCCCCCTGCACGACGCCTGCGCTCGGCCTGGCGCCTTGACGTCGCATTCTGCGGCGCCTGTGCCATCGCGCATGAAGATCAAAAGCCAGATCAAAATCTAAAGCACGCCACCGTCCCGTAGCAGCACGGCTTGCCGGCGGGGGCGTCCTCGAAATCGCCCCCGCCGGCAAGCCGTGCTGCTACGGGATCTGCGGTGTTTGTGCCTGGGTCGGTCCGTGCCGCATGCCCGGGATGACGCGTGCTTCCTCAAACCGCAGGCAATAAAAAAGCCGACCCGGAACCGGATCGGCTTATCAATAATCCCGAGGGATTATTACTTGCGGCTAGCCTTGTCCAGCATGCGCAGAGCACGCTCGTTGGCTTCGTCGGCAGTTTGCTGAGCTTTCTGAGCAGCAGCCAGAGCTTCGTCAGCCTTGCGGTAGGCTTCGTCAGCACGAGCTTGTGCACGAGCAGCTGCGTCTTCAGTAGCAGTCAGACGAGCTTCGGTTTCTTTGGATGCGCTGCTGCAACCGGTAGCCAGAACTGCGGCCAGGGCCAGAGCAGAGAATTTCAGAACGTTGTTCATCGTGTTCCCCTTAAAGGACTTCTATCAAATTAATCATCTCTCGAAAATGAGAAAATGACCGGCGTACATACTACCCATTGTTTGTAGTAAGTAAACGGACTAAGCGCAAGAACCGCATAAAATTCTTAGCTTTGAAAGCCTTCCGTGCGACTCCTCACGCTTTTTATCCGGAAAAAACCTCATGCTGTCAGGCAATTACGCTTGTCAGCAGGACGGGGGCGGACGGTTGTGCCGACAGGCTCCCGATGTCATCAGTGGGTCGAAAGTACTTCGTCCAGGCGGTGGCCAGGAGACGTTGAGCCACGTTGCAACCTTTTTTGTATAGACGATGATCGGCGAGGATGCTCGATTTTTGTTGCGTTGACGTGACTTTGACCCATGGATGCCGTCTTAACAGGCATTCTCCGGTGATCCGGGGCCTTCGTTGTGCCATCACGCCGGATACGCGGGCGGGCTTTTACTGCGGATTCACTTGAGCAGATTCCACAATGGTGCCTACTATTTGCAGGTGCTCGTTTGTTTGAGATCAGCAAGGCTCGTTCTCGGTGTCCAGACCAGGCACGGGGTGGCGTAGCAGGCAGTGCGCGAACGCAGAGGTGCGTTGGCCCTGACTGAAGAGGTTCCTTCGCCGGACAAACATCGGTAAGGTAGGGGTCAAAATCCAAGACCCGCGAGGAGTAGTGATGAGCGAGGCGCTGTCCATTCACCATGACAAGACCGGCCACCAGTTCGAAATCAACATCGACGGTCACCGGGCTTACCTGACGTACATGGATCTGGGGAAGCAGACCCTGGACATCTATCGTACCTTCGTGCCCAACGCCTTGCGCGGGCGCGGCATCGCGGCGGCCTTGACCGAAGTGGCCCTCGATTACGCCGAGAGCATGGGCTACACCGTGATTCCTTCCTGCTCCTACGTCGAACGCTACATGGAACGTCACCAGCGCCAGGCTGCGAAGATCTGAAGAAGAGCTGAAAAGCACTATCATAAAAAACGCCGAGCATTCGCTCGGCGTTGTCGTTTCAAGAACTGTGAAATCAGCCGCGCTTGCGCTTGGGCAACACGTCCTTGAGCTTGGCATGCATGCTGCGCAGGGTCTTCTCGGTGGTTTCCCAGTCGATGCAGGCGTCGGTGATCGAAACACCGTATTCCAGGTCCGCAAGGTCCTTCGGAATCGACTGCGCGCCCCATTTCAGGTGGCTTTCGACCATCAGGCCAATGATCGACTCGTTGCCTTCCAGAATCTGGTTGGCGACGTTTTCCATGACCAGAGGTTGCAGCGCCGGGTCCTTGTTGGAGTTGGCGTGGCTGGCGTCGACCATGATGTTCGGCTTGACCTTGGCCTTGGCCAGGGCCTGTTCGCACAGGGCGACGCTGACCGAGTCATAGTTGGGCTTGCCGTTGCCGCCGCGCAGCACCACGTGACCGTAGGCGTTGCCCTTGGTGGTGACGATGGACACGCCACCTTCCTGGTTGATACCCAGGAAGCGGTGCGGGCTGGAAACCGATTGCAGGGCGTTGATGGCAACGGTCAGGCCGCCGTCGGTGCCGTTCTTGAAGCCGACTGCCGAGGAAAGGCCCGAGGCCATCTCGCGGTGGGTCTGGGATTCGGTGGTGCGTGCGCCGATGGCCGACCAGCTGATCAGGTCCTGCAGGTACTGCGGGGAGATCGGGTCCAGCGCTTCGGTGGCGGTCGGCAGGCCTTTTTCAGCCAGGTCCAGCAGCAGCTGGCGGCCGATGTGCAGACCGTCCTGGATCTTGAAGGAGTCATCCAGGTACGGGTCGTTGATCAGGCCCTTCCAGCCGACCGTGGTGCGCGGCTTTTCGAAATAGACGCGCATCACCAGATACAGGGTGTCCGACAGCTCGGCGGCCAGGGCCTTGAGGCGCTCGGCGTATTCGTGAGCGGCCTTGATATCGTGGATCGAGCAGGGGCCGATCACGATGAACAGGCGGTGGTCCTTGCCATCGAGGATGTTGCGGATCACTTCGCGACCCTTGCTCACGGTGGCCTGTGCGGCGGCGGTGAGCGGGATTTCGCGCTTGAGCTGATCCGGCGTGATCAGTGTCTCGTTGGAGGCGACGTTAAGGTCGTCAATCGGTAAATCAGCCATCGTGTTACTCATCAGGTCACGGGTGCTGGCCGCCAACGGTCCCCGTGCGGCGGAGCCTAGCGTGATTGAGGGCAGCGGGGTGCCGAACCTTAGCGCGTTAACCCGTACTTCGACAATGGGTAAACTCAAGCTTTCGTCCGATGCAGCGGGCTTATCGCAACCGTTTGCCTGCCCAGGCGCGCACCGGGCCGCGCTTTGGCTTGCGGAGCGGGCGGGCAGTGCGGATATAGTGTGCGCAAGACCTGGGGAGATTGGCGTGGATCAACTGCAACTGACAGACTTCGATGTCGATCGACAACTGCTGACCCTGCCCGGCACATCGCTGCTTATCTTCACCGGCGCCGGTTGTTCCAGTTGCCGCTGGGCCCGACAGCATTTGCCGGAACAATCATTGCCCGTCGAGCGCCTGTGCTGGATCGACGCCGAGGAAAACGGCGGCGCGGTGCAGCGTTACGGGGTGTTCCACCTGCCTTCCGTGTTCGTTGTGCGTGACGGCGAATTCTACGGCGCCTTGCGCAGCCAGCTTTCTGCCCCAGCCATCATCGCTGGCCTGGATCAGGCGCTGGTCCGCGCGCCTGACGACTTGCCATGAATCCATAGCCTTGAAATGAGAGAGCCATGAGCGAAACCCTCCACACGCCCCGCATCGGCATTATCGGCACCGGCGCCATCGGCGGCTTTTATGGCCTGATGCTGGCACGCGCCGGCTTCGACGTGCATTTCCTGCTGCGCAGCGAGGTCAGCGCGGTGTCGCAGAACGGCCTGCACATAGACAGCCAGGTCCACGGGGCCTTGAGCCTGGAGAACGTCCAGGCCTACTCCTCGGCGGCCGACATGCCGCCCTGTGACTGGCTGCTGGTGGCCGCCAAATCCACCGGTACCGGCGGTGTGGCCCCGGCCATCGTGCAGGCGGCTGCGCCAGGGGCCAAGGTGTTGATGCTGCAGAATGGCCTGGCGGTCGAAGATGAACTGCGTGCGGTGCTGCCCGATTCGCTGCATGTGCTGGGCGGCCTGTGTTTCATCTGCGTGCATCGCACAGGGGCCGGCCAGATCACCCATCAGGCGTTCGGCGCGGTGAACATCGGTTACCACAGTGGCCCGGCCCCAAGCGATGCCGCGAGCCTCGAAATCGTGGAGCAGGGCGCCGCGCTGTTTCACGCCGCGGGGATCGAGTCGGTGGCCATGGCCAATCTGGGCAAGGCCCGCTGGCAGAAGCTGGTGTGGAATGTGCCTTACAACGGGCTTTCGGTATTGCTCAACGCCAGCACCACGCCGCTTATGGCCGATCCGGACAGCCGCGAACTGATCCAGGGGCTGATGGCCGAAGTGGTGCAGGGCGCCGAGGCCTGCGGGCATGTGCTGCCTGAAGGTTACGCGGCGCAGTTGTTCAAGGTCACCGAGCAGATGCCGGACTACCGCCCCAGCATGCACCATGACTTCACCGAAAAGCGCCCGCTGGAGCTTGACGCCATCTACGCAAAACCGCTGGCGGCCGCGCTGGCGGCGGGCTGCGACATGCCCAAGATTCGGGCCTTGTACCACGCGCTGGCGTTTATCGATCGGCAGAATCGCCGATAGCCAGGCACCTTGGGGGACAACATGGCCAACGACCTGACCATGAAAAGCGCAAGTAACAAGCTGGTTCTGGCGATTTCCTCGCGGGCGCTGTTCGATCTGCGGGAAAGCCACGCGATCTATGAACGGGACGGCGTGGCTGCCTATCGCCAGTACCAGATCGACCATGAAGACGAAGTGCTCGAGCCCGGGGATGCCTTCCTGCTGGTGGAAAAGCTGCTTAGCCTCAACACCAGCCTGACCCAGGCACGGGTCGAGGTGATTCTGGTGTCGCGCAACAGCGCCGACACCGGGCTTCGGGTGTTCAACTCGATTCAGCACTACGGCCTGGACATCTCCCGCGCCGCCTTTGTCGGTGGTCGCAGCCCGTTTCCGTATCTGGCGGCGTTTGGCAGCCATCTGTTTCTCTCCACCCACGCTGAAGACGTGCGCAGCGCACTGGATGCCGGTTTCGCTGCTGCGACCATTCTCTCCGGCGGCGCCCGGCGTGCAGCAAGCGCTGAGTTGCGGATTGCCTTCGACGGCGATGCGGTGCTGTTTTCCGACGAATCCGAGCGGGTCTATCAGTCGGGCGGTCTTGAGGCGTTTCAGGCCAGCGAGCGCGAGGCGGCGCGTCAACCCCTGCCCGGCGGGCCGTTCAAGCCGTTTCTTGCCGCGCTTAACCTGCTCCAGCGTGAATTCCCCGAGGAATCGTGCCCGATCCGCACCGCACTGGTCACCGCCCGCTCGGCCCCGGCCCATGAGCGCGTCATCCGCACCCTGCGCGAATGGAATATCCGGCTGGACGAGTCGCTCTTTCTGGGCGGTCTGGACAAGTCGGCCTTTCTGGAGGCCTTCGCCGCCGACGTGTTTTTCGACGATCAGCCGGGGCATTGTGAGCGTGCCCGGGAAGTCGTGGCCACCGGCCATGTCCCCCATGGCATCAGCAACGAGCTAAAACCCTGAACCTTTAGACCGGAAACTTGTATCAAGCCCGCCGATTCGTCCCGGCGCTGCTAAGCTGATCTGTGTCTGGGCCTTTGAAGGCTGGCAGGAGGTCACATGATTCGCTCGATGCTGTATGCCACGGACCTCGGTCTCTACGCGCCTTTTGTCCTGCAGCATGCACTGGCGCTGGCGCGCTCATTCGGGGCCGAGTTGCATGTGGTGCACGTCGTCGAGCCGATGGGGCTGTTCGCCGAATCCGTACTGCAGAGCTACCTGGCAGAGGACGTGTTGCGCGAGCTGCACAGTGAAGGCATCAACAACGTGATCGAAGGCATCGAGTCGTCCGTGCTCGCCGGTTTTCGTGATGAGTTGGGGGAGGGCAATCAGGATCTTGCGCTGATTCGCAGCGTGCGGGTGGTCCAGGGGGATCCGTCCAAAGTCATCCTCGAACAGGCGCAACGGCTGGAGGTCGATCTGCTGGTGGTGGGCAGTCACAGCCACGGTGCAGAAGGGGATACGCCGATCGGCCGCACGGCCGCGCGGATTCTGCAGCTTTCCCATGTACCTGTTTATATGGTCCCGATGGTGCAGAACCGCAGTGGCTCGTGGGCCTGAGGAGGACAGGCCGGGGGCGAGATAGAGGCTGCGTGCCATCAGATTCTGAAAATGCTGGCTAAAATTTATAAAAAGTTCTAACTTTGCCTTCTTGACCATTAATCCAGTTATATACCGTCGTGATGCCCGTGGCGTCTTCCGGCTTTGAGGGATACATATGAAGCTTCAGCAATTGCGCTACATCTGGGAAGTGGCGCACCACGACCTCAACGTTTCGGCGACGGCGCAGAGCCTTTACACCTCGCAGCCGGGCATCAGCAAGCAGATCCGTTTGCTGGAAGACGAACTGGGGGTCGAGGTTTTTGCACGCAGCGGCAAGCACCTCACACGTGTCACGCCGGCGGGGGAGCGGATCATTACCACTGCGGGGGAAATCCTGCGCAAGGTCGAGAGCATCAAGCAGATCGCCCAGGAATTCTCCAACGAGAAGAAAGGCACGCTCTCCATCGCGACCACCCACACCCAGGCACGTTATGCGCTGCCGCCGGTGATCAGCAATTTCATCAAGCAGTACCCCGACGTTGCGCTGCACATGCATCAGGGCTCGCCGATGCAGATCGCCGAGATGGCCGCTGATGGCACCGTGGATTTCGCCATCGCCACCGAAGCGCTGGAGCTGTTCGGCGATCTGGTGATGATGCCGTGCTACACCTGGAACCGCTGCGTGGTGGTGCCCCAGGGCCATCCGCTGACCAAGCTGCCCAAGCTTACGCTGGAAATCCTCGCCGAATACCCGATCGTCACTTACGTGTTCGGTTTCACCGGCCGCTCCAAGCTGGACGAAGCCTTCAGCCACCGTGGCCTGACCCCGAAAGTGGTGTTCACCGCCGCCGATGCCGACGTTATCAAGACGTATGTGCGCCTGGGCCTGGGTGTGGGCATCGTGGCCAAGATGGCGGTCGATCCGAAGCTGGACAGCGACCTGGTGGTACTCGATGCCAGCGAGCTGTTCGAGGCCAGCATCACCAAGATCGGCTTCCGTCGCGGCACTTTCCTGCGTGGCTTCATGTGCGACTTCATCGAGAAATTCGCCCCGCACCTGACCCGCGACGTCATGGCCAAGGCGATCCAGTGCCACAACAAGCAGGAGCTCGAAGAGCTGTTCGACGGCGTGGTGCTGCCCGAGCATTGATCCCCGTAGCCTGAACTCTGTAGGAGCGCGCTTGCCCGCGACGGCGTCGAGTCTGATGGCTCTGTGTTGCCTGATACTACGCTGTCGCGGGCAAGCGCGCTCCTACAGGGGTTGCATCAGGCTTTCGAGATCAGGTTGCCGGCATGCAGGCCGCATTCCTTCTGCGTGGCTTCTTCCCACCACCAGCGGCCTTCGCGTTCGTGCTGGTTTGGCAGCACCGGGCGTGTGCAGGGTTCGCAGCCGATGCTGATGAAGCCGCGCTCGTGCAGGCTGTTGTACGGCAGCTCCAGCATGCGGATGTAGTTCCACACCTCGGCGCTGCTCATCTGCGCCAGCGGGTTGAACTTGTACAGCGTGCGCTCGGGCGTGGAGAACGCGCCGTCGATCTCGGCCACCGCCACGTTGTTGCGGGTGCCCGGGCTCTGGTCGCGGCGCTGGCCGGTGGCCCAGGCTTTCACGTCCTTGAGCTTGCGTCGCAGCGGCTCGATCTTGCGCACGCCGCAGCATTCGCCGTGGCCGTCCTTGTAGAAGCTGAACAGGCCCTTTTCCTTGACGAAAGGCTCAAGCTTCTCGCGGTCCGGCGACACGATGTCGATGTCGATCTTGTACTGCTCGCGCACCTGATCGATGAAGCGATAGGTTTCCGGGTGCAGGCGGCCGGTGTCCAGGCTGAACACCTTGACGTTCTTGTTGATCTTCCACGCCATGTCGACCAGCACCACGTCTTCGGCGCCACTGAAGGAAATCCACAATTCGTCGCCAAACTGCTCGAAGGCGAACTTGAGGATGTCCTGGGCGGACTTGTTGGCGTAGGCCGAGGCGATTTCCTCGACATTGAAAGGATGACTCATCAGGCGGCTTCCTAATCAAGAGTGGCGCTTAGGCGCTCGTAATGGCGCAGATGGTAACAAAAACCTTCAGCCGATTGCCGCAAAACCTGCGTTTGCGCAGGGCGGTGCAGGCTGGTTAGAGTGCAGCTTGCCGACCCATCGCCTCCATGAGGCGCACAAGGAGTGAACTGTGGAAATTGCCTGTCTTGACCTCGAAGGGGTGCTGGTTCCGGAAATCTGGATCGCGTTTGCCGAGAAAACCGGCATCAAGTCGTTGCGTGCTACCACCCGCGACATCCCTGATTACGATGTGTTGATGAAGCAGCGGCTGCGTATTCTCGACGAGCACGGGCTCAAGCTCGCCGACATACAGGAAGTGATCGCGACTCTCAAGCCCCTCGATGGCGCCGTGGAGTTCGTCAATTGGTTGCGTGAACGCTTTCAGGTGGTGATCCTCTCCGACACCTTCTACGAGTTTTCGCAGCCCTTTATGCGCCAGTTGGGCTTCCCGACCCTGCTGTGTCATCGGCTGGTGACGGATGAGGCCGGCAGGGTGACCGATTACCAGCTGCGTCAGAAGGACCCCAAGCGCCAGTCGGTGCTGGCCTTCAAGAGCCTCTATTACCGCGTGATCGCCGCCGGGGATTCCTACAACGACACCAGCATGCTGGGCGAAGCCGCTGCAGGGATTCTGTTCCATGCGCCGGACAACGTGATTCGCGAATTCCCGCAGTTTCCGGCCGTGCACACGTTCGATGAGCTCAAGCGCGAGTTTATCAAGGCGTCGAACCGGGTGTTGAAGTTGTAACTGGACGCTGTCCGTAGCAGCACGGCTTGCCGGCGGGGCGGTGTGTCAGGCGAAATTGTTGTCACAGCCACACCGCCCCCGCCGGCAAGCCGTGCTGCTACAACCCCTCAAGCGTCTGCATCAGCACCCGCACTTTGGTGAAGGTTTCCTGGTACTCGGCTTCCCACTGGGAATCGGCGACGATCCCGCCGCCGCCCCAGCAGGAAATCTGCCCGTCCTGGGCCAGAAGGCTGCGGATGGCGATGGAGCTGTCCATCTCGCCGCGCACGTCCAGGTACAGCAGCGAGCCGCAGTACAGCGAGCGACGGCTGGGTTCGAGTTCGTCGATGATCTGCATCGAGCGGATCTTCGGCGCGCCGGTGATCGAGCCCCCGGGGAAGGAGCCGCCCAGCAGGTCCAGCGCGTCCTTGTCGGCGGCCAGCTCGCCGGTCACCACGCTGACCAGATGGTGCACGTTGGGGTAGCTTTCCAGGCCAAACAGTTGCGGCACCCTGACCGATCCTGTGCGGCAGGTGCGGCCCAGATCGTTGCGCAACAGGTCAACGATCATCAGGTTTTCCGCACGGTCTTTCGGGCTCGCCAGCAGTTCCTCGGCATAGGCGGCATCCTCGGCTGGCGTTTTCCCGCGCGGGCGGGTGCCCTTGATTGGCCGGGTCTCTACCTGGCGCTGGCTGACTTTGACGAAACGCTCCGGCGACAGGCTCAGGATGGCATCGCCGTCAGCCAGGCTCAGGTAACCGGCGAACGGCGTCGGGCAGGCGACGCGCAGGGCCTGATACGCCGCCCACGGATCGCCACGGTATTGGGCGCGAAAACGCTGGGCGAAGTTGACCTGATAGCAGTCGCCGGCCTGGATGTAGGCGTGAATGCGTTCGATGGCCTGTTGATACTGCCGGGCATCGATGTCGGTTGCGAAGGGGGCGCTCAGGTGGAAGCTGGCATCGTCTGCCGTGGGCAGTGGCTGCGCGAACAGTTCGATCAGGCGCTTGCGTTCGTCGTCGGCCAGCGCCGGATGGAACACCAACTGGCTGCTGCGCATCTGGTGATCGCTGACCATTGCCCAGCAGTAAAGGCCCAGGCGTGCCGTTGGCAGGTGCAGGTCATCCGCTGCCTGTGCAGGAAGGGGTTCGAGCAAGCGTCCGAAATCGTAGGCCAGATAACCGATCAGGCCGCCGGCAAAGGGCAGGGGGCTGTGTTCGGGCAGTTGCGCATCGCCCAGTCGGGCGAGGCTGTCGCGCAGGCGTTGGAGGAATGCAGTGCCGGTTTCGTCGGTCGCAGGCGCCAGGGTTTCCAGCGGCCAGGCACTGAGGATGTCGAACCGGCCCCGATCCGCCTCGGGGCGGCCGCTGTCCAGTAGTACGGCGCCGGGGGCGTGGCGAACGAGGGAGAAATACCCGGTCGGGTCAGCGTGGTAGGCGAGCGGGTAAACGGAACAGATTGGCATGGCAGGAAAAGACAGTCGTGGCGCGCGGACGGCGATTGTAGTCCTCCGGGGGGCTGGCTCCTAGAGGGGTGTCGGAATTCGGCATATCCACGCCGACCCGTAGCAGCACGGCTTGCCGGCGGGGGCGTCGTGTCAGACGGCACACCTGTGACTGATTCACCGCTCCCGCCGGCAAGCCGCGCTGCTACGGGGAATGTGGAGAGTGTTAAACGTGGCCGAACAGCTCTTGCACGAACCTGACCCTCTCTTGTGGGCTGTCGTGGCGTCCCTCGGCGGCCAGTTCCTCCAGGCGTTGCTCCACCGCCGTGGTGCGGTGAGTCAGGCCGCAGTCGTTGGCGATCTGGATGTTCAGGCCGGGGCGGGCGTTGAGTTCGAGGATCAGCGGGCCGCGCTCCTGATCCAGCACCATGTCCACGCCGATGTAGCCCAGGCCGCACAGCTCGTAGCATTCGGCGGCCAGCTTCATGAAACCGTCCCAGTTGGGCAGTTGCACGCCGTCCACGGCATTGGTGGTGTCGGGGTGTTTGCTGATGATGTTGTTCAGCCAAGTACCACGCAGGGTCAGGCCCGTGGCCAGGTCGACGCCCACGCCGATGGCGCCCTGGTGCAGGTTCGCCTTGCCGCCGGACTGGCGGGTCGGCAGGCGCAGCATGGCCATGACCGGATAACCCATCAACACGATGATGCGGATGTCGGGCACGCCTTCGTAGCTGATGCTCTTGAAGATCTGGTCCGGCGTGACGCGGTATTCGATCAGGGCACGATCCCGGTGGCCGCCCAGGGAATACAGGCCGGTGAGGATGCTGGAGATCTGATGCTCGATCTCCTCATGGCTGATGATGCGTCCGGACACCGTGCGGTAGCGGCCTTCGAAGCGGTCGGCGACCACCAGGATGCCGTCGCCGCCCGCGCCCTGGGCCGGCTTGATGACGAAGTCGTTGCGCCCGCCGATGATCTCGTCGAGCTTTTCGATTTCTTTTTCGGTGGAAATGATCCCGTACATTTCCGGCACGTGAATGCCGGCGGCGATGGCCCGTTCCTTGGTGATGATCTTGTCATCGACGATGGGGTACAGGCTGCGCTTGTTGTACTTGAGCACGTAGTCGGCGTTACGCCGGTTGATGCCCATGATGCCCTTGGCTTCCAGCGCCTTCCAGGTCTTCCACCAACCGATCATTTGACGTTTTCCCGTTCGGCGTCTTCCTTGATGAAGGCCTTGAAACGGATCAGCTCGGTCAGGCGGTAGCCGCGATAACGTCCCATCGCCAGCATGAAGCCCACCAGGATCAGCAGGATCGCCGGGAAAGTGAACACGAAATAGATGAACTCCGGCACGCTCATGATGATGTGCGCCAAGGAGGCGGCGAACAGGGTGCCGACCGCGACTTTCATGGCATGGCTGCCGCCGCGCTCTTCCCAGGTGATCGACAGACGTTCGATGGTCATGGTCAGGATCACCATCGGGAACAGCGCCACCGACAGCCCGCGCTCCAGCCCCAGTTTGTGGCTGAACAGGCTGATGGCGGCGATCAGCACCACCACGAAGGTCAGCACCACCGAAAGGCGCGGCAACATTTGCAGCTTGAGGTGCTCAAGGTAGGAACGCAGCGACAGCCCCAGTGCCGTGATGATGGTGAACAGCACGATGCCGAAGCCCAGTTGCGTCTCGCGGAAGGCCAGGGCGATCAGCACCGGGGTGAAGGTGCCCAGGGTCTGCAGGCCGATCAGGTTGCGCAGGATCAGGATCACCAGCACGCCGATGGGGATCATCACCATGATCATGAAGGTCTGCTGGGTCTGCAGCGGCAGGCCGTAGAGCGAGTATTCGAGGAAGTCGGCGTCGGTGCTTTCGTCGGTCAGCTTGGCCAGGCGGATGGCGTTCATCTCGCTGTTGTTCAGGGTGAAGCTGACCATGGCCTTCTTGCCGCCCTCGACGGTGATCAGGTTGTCGTCACCGATCCACCACAGCAGCCGGTCCTGGGGCAGGCCCGCCTCGCCGGTTTCCGGGTTGAAATACAGCCAGTCCTTGCCGTTGAAGCTGCGCAGCCAGAGTTCCGGGGTCTGCGGCTGGTCGGCCACCAGGCGAATGGTGTGCACTTTCTCCACCGGCACGTGAGCGATGGACAGCAGGATTTCCGTGACCCGCGCCTTGTTCTGCACCGACGGATCGCCGGCCAGCAGCAGCTTGACGTTGTCATCGGACAGGTTGTTGACCCGCTTGATGGCTTCGCTGACGAACGTCTCGACGTCCGCCGAGTGCTGGCGGATCGGCGCGAGCAGGGCGTCGGCGGCGATTTTCTCCGGGCCTTCGACGGCGATGCTGTCACGGAAGATCGGGCCTTTGACCTTGGCTTTTTCGCCGCTGTAGCGCTTGGTCAGCACCAGACGGTAGTAGAGGGTCTGGTTGCCGGTGGCGCGGCGGGCGGACCAGGTGACCTTGCGGTTGCCGTCGGCGCGGTTGACGTTGACCCCGTAATTGTTGGAGATGAAGCTTTCATTGAGGCTGATGTAGTCGCGCGAGAGCGGCGGTACGTACATCTGCACCTTGACCGAATCCTTGGGGTTGGCGACGAACTCGACCTTGGCGTCGATGTTCCACAGGTCGTCCGTTTCGTCTTCGGTCACCGGGATGCCGAGCGCCAATATCTGATAGGCCGTGATCGCGATGCCCAGGGTGACCAGGGTCGCGATCAGGATCTTCAGATGGAGGGTTAGAGAGCGCATGTAGTTACTCTGCGGTTTGAGCATCGGTGATGCAGGCCGGTTTGCCTGCAGCATATTTAAGGCTTGGATCGACCAGCGCATCGAAGCGCTTGAGCGCTTCGGAGCCAATCAAAAGCGGGTATTGGAATGCACTTCGGTCGGTCAAGTTCACTTCTATGGTGCGAGAAGTTGCACCCATGCACACATCCAGGCTGATGACGGGCCGCGAGGTGTACTTCTTTTCATCGTCCGGATCCAGATCGCCGGCCCTGCGCTTGATCTTGCTGACCCGCGCCAGCGGCCGCTCGATGGGGTGTTCGTGGGCGTCGTCGATGGCCAGGTAGAAGCGCACCCAGGATTCGCCATCGCGCTTGAAACGCTTGATGTCGCGGGCGCTGAGCGAGGCGGTCTTGGCGCCGGTGTCCAGTTTGGCCGCCACTTGCAGGTCGATCCCGGCGAGCTCTGCGTATTCGTTCAGCCCGTAGACGGTCTTGCCGGCGGCCAGGCACAGGTCGCTGAACAGAAAGCCTGACAGAAGGCACAGCAGAAAGAGTAGAGGATTGCGGCTCATAGGTCCTGGCGCGGTGTAAGGAATGCAAAGGGGTTGAAAAGGCGTGGGCCGCGACCAGCCTGGAACGTCTGTAACGGCGGGTAAATGCGGTCGGCATTCTAGCATGAAGGTTTTATGGCGCCAGCAAAGGGCTTTGCCGGACGGGTGGATGCCGAGGTTTTCAGAAGGGGAGGTTATTAGACGATTGTCGACAGTCTCTAAAATGTCTTTGACGCAAACAGGGTAAATGACTAGATTTGGCCTCATTGCTTTCAAAGGTGTCGACAATGTTGGATTCGACGGATTCTGCCACCCTTGCTCAGGTCGATTCGGAAACCCTGTCCGAGAACGTCTTTCGGCGTATTCAGGCGGCCATCGTCCGGGGTGATATTGCCCCCGGCAGCAAGATTTCCGAGCCGGAACTGGCGCGCACCTATGGCATCAGCCGGGGTCCGCTGCGCGAAGCCATCCACCGCCTGGAGGGCCAGCGCCTGCTGGTTCGTGTGCCTCACGTCGGTGCGCGGGTGGTTTCGCTCAGCCATGCGGAGCTGGTCGAACTCTACGAAATCCGTGAATCCCTCGAGGGCATGGCCTGCCGTCTGGCCGCCGAGCGCATGACGGTCGAGGAAATCCAGGAACTGCGTAACGTGCTGGAAACCCACGAGCGCGATTCGGCCTTTCAGGCCGGCGTCGGTTATTACCAGCAGGAAGGCGACTTCGACTTCCATTACCGAATCATCCAGGGCGCGCGCAACAGCACCCTGACCCAGATGCTCTGCGGCGAGCTGTATCAACTGGTGCGCATGTACCGCATCCAGTTTTCCACCACGCCCAACCGGCCACGCCAGGCCTTCAGCGAACACCACAGGATTCTCGACGCCATCGCCGAGCGCGATGGCGAGCTGGCTGAACTGTTGATGCGCCGGCACATCGGCGCCTCCAAACGCAATATCGAACAGCGCTATCAAGCGCAGGATCATCAAGCTGCTACTGCCCGAGGTGAACAATGACTTCAAGAACGACTCCCGGCCAACGCTTCCGTGACGCCGTCGCGAGCGAGCATCCGTTGCAAGTGGTCGGGGCCATCAATGCCAACCACGCGCTGCTGGCCCAACGTGCGGGCTTCAAGGCCATTTACCTGTCTGGTGGCGGGGTGGCGGCGGGCTCCCTGGGCGTTCCGGACCTGGGCATTACCGGCCTTGATGACGTGCTGACCGACGTGCGCCGCATCACTGACGTGTGTGACCTGCCACTGCTGGTGGATGTGGACACCGGGTTCGGCGCCTCGGCGTTCAACGTCGCGCGCACCGTGAAGTCGATGATCAAGTTCGGCGCGGCGGCCATGCACATCGAGGATCAGGTGGGCGCCAAGCGCTGCGGCCATCGCCCGGGCAAGGAAATCGTTTCGCAGCAGGAGATGGTCGATCGCATCAAGGCAGCGGTGGATGCGCGCACCGATGACAGCTTCGTGATCATGGCGCGTACCGATGCGCTGGCGGTGGAAGGGCTGGAGTCGGCACTGGACCGCGCGGCGGCGTGCATTGAGGCGGGCGCCGACATGGTGTTCCCGGAAGCCATTACCGAACTTGAGATGTACAAGCTGTTCGCCTCAAGGGTCAAGGCGCCGATCCTGGCCAACATCACTGAATTCGGCTCCACGCCTTTGTTCACCACTGACGAGCTCGCTTCGGCCGATGTGTCGCTGGTGCTGTACCCGCTGTCGGCGTTCCGCGCGATGAACAAGGCGGCGGAGAATGTCTACACCGCGATCCGTCGAGACGGTACGCAGAAGAACGTGGTCGACACCATGCAGACCCGCATGGAGTTGTATGAACGCATCGATTACCACGCTTTCGAACAGAAACTGGACGCGCTGTTTGCGCAGAAGAAGGGCTGAGCGCATTCGACTGGCTTTGTAGGAGCGCGCTTGCCCGCGACTGCGGTGTGTCAGACAGGCCTTTTTCACAGGCAGATCGCGTCGCGGGCAAGCGCGCTCCTACAGTGATCGACTGATGCAACACCGAATTGCCGATTCCCTTAAAACGACAAGATTTGGAGAGAGCAATGGCTGAAGGAAAAGTATTGAGTGGCGCGGGCCTGCGTGGGCAGGTCGCCGGACAGACCGCGCTGTCGACCGTGGGCCAGGCCGGTGCCGGCTTGACCTACCGTGGCTATGACGTGCGTGAGCTGGCTGCCGATGCGCGTTTCGAAGAAGTGGCCTACCTGCTGTTGTACGGCGAACTGCCGACCCAGGCTCAACTGGACACTTACCTGAAAAAGCTCCAGGGCCTGCGTGATCTGCCGCAAGCCCTGAAAGAAGTGCTGGAGCGCATTCCTGCCGACGCCCACCCGATGGACGTTATGCGCACGGGCTGTTCGATGCTCGGCAACCTGGAGCCCGAAGCCAGCTTCGAGCAACAGCGCGATTCCACCGACCGCCTGCTGGCCGCATTCCCGGCGATCATGTGCTACTGGTATCGCTTCAGCCACGAGGGCAAGCGCATTGATTGCGTGACCGACGAAACCTCGATTGGCGGGCACTTCCTCAAGCTGCTGCTGGACAAGACCCCGAGCGAACTGCACCGCAAGGTGATGGACGTGTCGCTGATTCTCTATGCAGAGCACGAATTCAACGCCTCGACCTTCACCGCCCGGGTCTGCGCCTCGACGCTGTCGGACCTGTTCTCGTGCATCACCGCTGCCATCGGCACCCTGCGTGGTCCGTTGCACGGCGGCGCCAACGAAGCGGCCATGGAAATGATCCAGAAATTCTCCTCGGCCGACGATGCGGTCAAGGGCACCCTGGAGATGCTGGCGCGCAAGGACAAGATCATGGGCTTCGGCCACGCGATCTACAAAGACAACGACCCGCGCAACGAGGTCATCAAGGGCTGGTCGAAAAAACTCGCGGACGAAGTAGGCGACAAGGTGCTGTTCCCGGTCTCCGAGGCCATCGACAAGACCATGTGGGAGCAGAAGAAGCTGTTCCCCAACGCCGACTTCTACCATGCCTCGGCGTACCACTTCATGGGCATCCCGACCAAGCTGTTCACGCCGATCTTCGTCTGCTCGCGCCTGACCGGCTGGGCGTCCCACGTGTTCGAACAGCGCGCCAACAACCGCATCATCCGCCCGAGCGCCGAGTACATCGGCGTCGAACAGCGCAAGTTCGTGCCAATCGAACAACGCTGAGTGGTGGGGCTGGCGACTCCCGTAGGAGCGCGCTTGCCCGCGACCGCGGTGTGTCAGACACATTGTTGTCACAGGCACGTCCCAGTCGCGGGCAAGCGCGCTCCTACACAGAAACCGGAATCAGCCGCTGCCCTTTGAAACACACCGTGACCGAGTCCTGACAATGAACACTGAATATCGCAAGCAGCTGCCCGGCACCTCGCTCGACTTTTTCGACGCCCGTGAGGCTGTCGATTCGATCAAGCCGGGCGCCTACGCCACCCTGCCGTACACCTCCCGGGTGCTGGCAGAAAACCTGGTGCGTCGCTGCGACCCGGCAACGCTCAAGGCTTCACTCACGCAATTGATCGAGCGCAAGCGCGACCTCGACTTTCCCTGGTTCCCGGCGCGCGTGGTGTGTCACGACATTCTCGGCCAGACCGCACTGGTCGACCTGGCGGGCCTGCGTGATGCGATTGCCGACATGGGCGGCGACCCGGCGCAGGTCAATCCAGTGGTGCCGGTGCAACTGATCGTCGACCACTCCCTGGCCGTCGAGTGCGGCGGTTTCGACCCTGACGCGTTCGCCAAGAACCGCGCCATCGAAGATCGCCGCAACGAAGACCGCTTCCACTTCATCAACTGGACCAAGCAGGCGTTCAAGAACGTCGAAGTGATCCCGCCGGGCAACGGCATCATGCACCAGATCAACCTGGAGCGGATGTCGCCGGTGATCCAGACCCTCAATGGCGTGGCCTTCCCGGACACCCTGGTCGGCACCGACAGCCACACCCCTCACGTCGATGCGCTGGGCGTGATCGCCATTGGTGTCGGCGGCCTGGAAGCCGAAAACGTGATGCTGGGCCGCGCCTCGTGGATGCGCCTGCCGGACATTATCGGCGTCGAGCTGACGGGCCGCCCGCAACCGGGCATCACCGCGACCGACGTGGTGCTGGCGCTGACCGAATACCTGCGCAAACAGAAGGTTGTAGGCGCGTACCTTGAATTCTATGGTGAAGGCGCCCGTGCGCTGACCTTGGGCGACCGCGCGACCATCTCCAACATGGCCCCGGAATACGGCGCCACCGCTGCGATGTTCGCCATCGACCAGCAGACCATCGACTACCTGACCCTGACCGGGCGCGACGACCAGCAGGTCAAGCTGGTGGAAACCTTCGCCAGACACACCGGCCTGTGGGGCGACAGCCTGACCACAGCCGAATACGAGCGGGTGCTGAGCTTTGACCTGTCCAGCGTCGTGCGCAACATGGCCGGGCCTTCGAACCCCCATGCGCGAGTGGCCACGGCGGACCTGGCGAGCAAAGGCATCGCCGGTGCCTGGCAGGAGACCCCCGGCGAGATGCCGGATGGGGCGGTGATCATTGCAGCCATCACCAGTTGCACCAACACCAGCAACCCGCGCAACGTCATCGCGGCCGGGCTGCTGGCGCGCAATGCCAACAAGCTGGGACTGACCCGCAAGCCGTGGGTCAAGTCCTCGCTGGCGCCGGGCTCGAAAACCGTGGCGCTGTACCTGGACGAAGCGGGGCTGACTTCCGAGCTTGAGCAATTGGGCTTTGGCGTCGTGGCGTTTGCCTGCACCACCTGCAACGGCATGTCCGGTGCGCTGGACCCGGTGATCCAGCAGGAAATCATCGACCGCGATCTTTACGCCACGGCCGTGCTGTCGGGCAACCGCAACTTCGACGGACGCATCCATCCCTACGCCAAGCAGGCGTTTCTCGCCTCGCCGCCGCTGGTGGTGGCCTACGCCATCGCAGGAACCATTCGCTTCGATATCGAGAAAGATGTGCTGGGTATCAGCGCCAATGGCGAAGAGATCCGCCTCAAAGACATCTGGCCCAGCGACGAGGAGATCGACGCGGTGGTCAAGGCGTCGGTCAAGCCCGAGCAATTCCGTCAGGTCTACATTCCGATGTTCGCTATCCATGAGGACACCGGTCCCAAGGTCGAGCCGCTGTACGAATGGCGTCCGATGAGCACCTATATCCGTCGCCCACCGTACTGGGAAGGTGCCCTGGCCGGCGAACGTACCCTCAAGGGCATGCGCCCGCTGGCGGTCCTGCCGGACAACATCACCACCGACCACCTGTCGCCGTCCAACGCGATCATGCTCGACAGCGCGGCGGGCGAGTACCTGGCGAAGATGGGCCTGCCCGAAGAGGACTTCAACTCTTACGCCACCCACCGCGGCGATCACCTGACCGCCCAGCGCGCGACCTTTGCCAACCCGAAACTGTTCAACGAGATGGTGCAGGAGAACGGCAAGGTGAAACAGGGTTCGCTGGCGCGGATCGAGCCGGAAGGCAAGGTCACCCGCATGTGGGAAGCCATCGAGACCTACATGGAGCGCAAGCAGCCGCTGATTATCGTGGCTGGCGCCGACTACGGGCAGGGCTCGTCCCGGGACTGGGCGGCCAAGGGTGTGCGTCTGGCAGGCGTCGAGGCGATCGTTGCCGAAGGTTTCGAGCGCATTCACCGCACCAACCTGGTGGGCATGGGCGTGTTGCCGCTGGAGTTCAAGTCGGGCACTGACCGCACCACGCTGGGCATCGATGGCACTGAAACCTTCGACGTGATCGGCGAGCGCACGCCCCGTGCAACGCTGACCCTGGTGATCCATCGCGGCAACGGCGAGCGCCTGGAAGTGCCGGTCACCTGCCGCCTGGATACGGGTGAAGAGGTCTCGATCTACGAAGCGGGCGGCGTGTTGCAACGCTTCGCCCAGGATTTCCTGGAATCTTCGGTGGCGTGACATTCAGTTGCGCGGGTGAATTCCCGTAGCAGCACGGCTTGCCGGCGGGGGCGATTTTGCGGACGCCCCCGCCGGCAAGCCGTGCTGCTACGGGATGTGTTAGACGTTACATAAAGGATGCGATCCAATGGCCCACACCGCACAAATCAAGATCCCCGCGACCTACATGCGCGGCGGCACCAGCAAGGGTGTGTTCTTCCGCCTGCAGGACCTGCCCGAAGCGGCGCAGGTGCCGGGCGCCGCCCGTGATGCCCTGTTGCTGCGCGTCATCGGCAGTCCCGACCCCTATGCCAAGCAGATCGACGGCATGGGCGGCGCGACGTCGAGCACCAGCAAGACGGTGATCCTGTCCAAAAGCACCCGGCCCGACCACGACGTGGATTACCTGTTCGGTCAGGTTTCCATAGACACGCCGTTCGTGGACTGGAGCGGCAACTGCGGCAACCTGTCCGCGGCGGTCGGGCCGTTCGCCATCAGCAACGGCCTGGTTGACGCCAGCCTGATCCCTCGAGACCGCACGGCGGTGGTGCGCATCTGGCAAGCCAACATCGGCAAGACCATCATCGCTCACGTGCCGATGACTGACGGGCAGGTGCAGGAAACCGGTGATTTCGAACTCGATGGCGTGACCTTTCCGGCCGCTGAGGTACAACTGGAGTTCATGGACCCGGCAGCCGAAGAGGAGGGCGCAGGCGGCTCGATGTTCCCCACGGGCAATCTGGTGGATGAGCTGGAGGTGCCGGGTGTCGGCACGTTCAAGGCGACCATGATCAATGCCGGCATCCCGACCATCTTCGTCAATGCCCAGGACATCGGCTACACCGGCACTGAATTGCAGGACGCGATCAACAGTGATCCGAAGGCCTTGAGCATGTTCGAAACCATTCGTGCCCATGGTGCTGTGCGCATGGGTCTGATTGCCCATGTCGATGAGGCCGCCAGGCGCCAGCACACGCCCAAGGTCGCTTTTGTCGCAAAACCCGAGGCCTACGTGTCTTCGAGCGGCAAGCGCGTGTCGTCAGGCGACACCGATCTTCTGGTGCGTGCCATGTCCATGGGCAAGCTGCACCACGCCATGATGGGCACGGCAGCGGTGGCCATCGGCACGGCGGCGGCGATTCCGGGGACGTTGGTCAACCTGGCGGCCGGTGGCGGCGAACGCAGCGCGGTGCGTTTCGGCCACCCATCGGGAACCCTGCGCGTGGGCGCCGAGGCGGTGCTGGTCGAGGGGGAATGGCAGGTGAAGAAAGCCATCATGAGCCGCAGCGCGCGGGTGTTGATGGAAGGGTGGGTCAGGGTGTCAGGCGAGAGTTTCTGATCCACCTACCGACCTCTTGCCTCATGACGAATGACCTGTAGGAGTGAGCTTGCTCGCGATCCGGTAGTTTCAGTCACTATCAACGTGCCTGAGCCACCGCTATCGCGAGCAAGCTCACTCCTACAGAGTCTGCGTTCAGCCTGAGGGGATCGGGTGCGCGCCAGCTTGCGGCTTGAAGCTTAAAGCTTGCAGCTGCTGCTCTACTTGAACCGCCGCTCAACCCCTTTCTCCACCAACACTTTCGCCGAGATTTCCTCGACCGAAAAGTGCGTGGAATTAATATTCGGAATGTTCTCGCGCCGGAACAGATTCTCCACTTCCCGCACTTCGAACTCGCACTGGGCAAAGCTCGAATAACGGCTGTTGGGCTTGCGTTCATGGCGGATCGCAGTCAGTCGGTCCGGGTCGATGGTCAGGCCGAACAACTTGCTGCGGTGCTGTTTGAGTGCGGCGGGCAACTGCAGGCGTTCCATGTCTTCTTCGGTCAGCGGATAGTTGGCCGCCCGAATCCCGAATTGCATTGCCATGTACAGACAGGTAGGTGTCTTCCCGCAGCGCGAAACGCCCACCAGGATGATATCGGCCTTGTCGTAATAATGGGTCCGAGCGCCGTCGTCGTTGTCCAGCGCGAAGTTCACCGCCTCGATCCGCTCCATGTAATTGGAGTTATGGCCGATGGAATGCGATTTGCCCACCGAGTAGGAGGAGTGTGAACTAAGCTCCTGTTCCAGCGGGGCCAGGAAGGTCGAAAAGATGTCGATCATGAAGCCGTCAGACGTGGCCAGGATCTCGCGGATGTCCTGGTTGACGATGGTGTCGAAGATGATCGGACGCGCCTCGTCCTTCTCCGCGGCCTTGTTGATTTGCGCAACCATGGCCCGGGCTTTCTCGACGCTGTCGATATAGGGCCTGGTGAACTTGTTGAACGTTATGGTTTCAAATTGCGCTAGCAGACTCTGGCCTAGTGTCTCGGCAGTAATGCCGGTGCCGTCGGAGATAAAGAAAGCGGATCGTTTCATTTGCGCCTTGGGCCTTAAGCTGGTGACGATTCTTGGATATGATAGGCCGGCTTGCGCGCCATGACCTGGCCGCATTCTACCCGTTTTTTCAAGATGCAGATTTTCCAAACCCAGGCTTCAAGTGCGCTGAATCGGTTTTTCTGTGATTTACGCACCAACGCTTTTCCCAACAACAAATTGGTTAGTGGAGAGATCACCTTGGTAGAGTACGTAGTTTCCCTCGATAAGCTCGGCAAACATGATGTTGAGCACGTGGGGGGCAAGAACGCATCCCTCGGAGAGATGATCAGCAACCTGGCGGGCGCAGGCGTGTCCGTCCCTGGTGGCTTCGCCACTACAGCTCAGGCCTACCGTGATTTTCTTGAGCAAAGCGGCCTCAATGATCAGATTCACAAAGCACTCGATGCCCTGAACGTCGACGACGTCAACGCCCTGGCCAAGACCGGCGCGCAGATTCGTCAGTGGATCATGGAGGCTGAATTCCCCGAGCAGCTCAACGCCGAAATCCGCGCAGCCTTCGCGACCCTGTCGGCTGGCAATCCGGACGTCGCCGTGGCCGTGCGTTCTTCCGCCACCGCAGAAGACCTGCCTGACGCTTCTTTTGCCGGTCAGCAGGAAACCTTCCTCAACATCCGTGGCGTCGACAACGTGATCCGCGCAGCGAAGGAAGTCTTCGCCTCGCTGTTCAACGACCGCGCCATTTCCTACCGCGTGCACCAGGGTTTCGACCACAAGCTGGTGGCGTTGTCCGCTGGCGTGCAGCGCATGGTGCGTTCCGAGACCGGAACCGCTGGCGTGATGTTCACCCTGGACACCGAATCGGGCTTTCGTGACGTCGTCTTCATCACCGGCGCCTACGGCCTGGGCGAAACCGTCGTACAAGGCGCGGTCAACCCGGACGAGTTCTACGTTCACAAGGGCACCCTTGAAGCCGGTCGTCCTGCGATCCTGCGCCGCAACCTGGGCAGCAAGGCCATCAAGATGATCTACGGCGACGAGGCCAAGGCCGGTCGTTCGGTGAAAACCGTCGACGTCGATGCCGCGGAGCGCGCGCGTTTCTGCCTGTCCGATGAAGAAGTCAGCAACCTGGCCCGCCAGGCGATGATCATCGAGAAGCACTACGGCTGCCCGATGGACATCGAGTGGGCCAAGGACGGTGACGACGGCAAGCTCTACATCGTTCAGGCGCGTCCTGAAACCGTGAAGAGCCGCAGCTCCGCCAACGTCATGGAGCGCTACCTGCTCAAAGAGAAGGGCACCGTTCTGGCCGAAGGCCGTGCCATTGGCCAGCGCATCGGCGCGGGCAAGGTGCGGATCATCAAGGACGTGTCCGAGATGGACAAGGT
This sequence comes from Pseudomonas sp. NPDC090201, assembly GCF_044746825.1. Lineage (NCBI taxonomy): Bacteria > Pseudomonadati > Pseudomonadota > Gammaproteobacteria > Pseudomonadales > Pseudomonadaceae > Pseudomonas > Pseudomonas sp. NPDC090201. The sequence goes on along the minus strand of NZ_JBIVCX010000020.1, from coordinate 29,001 downwards.
CCAGCCAGGCGACGTGCTGGTCTCCGACATGACCGACCCTGACTGGGAACCGGTGATGAAACGCGCCAGCGCCATCGTCACCAACCGTGGCGGCCGTACCTGCCACGCGGCGATCATCGCCCGCGAGCTGGGTATCCCGGCAGTGGTCGGTTGCGGCAACGCCACCGAGCTGCTGAAGGATGGCCAGGGCGTGACCGTTTCCTGTGCCGAAGGCGACACCGGCTACATCTTCGAAGGCGAGCTGGGGTTCGACATCAAGCAGAACTCCGTCGATGCCATGCCGGAACTGCCGTTCAAGATCATGATGAACGTCGGCAACCCCGACCGCGCATTCGATTTCGCCCAGTTGCCCAACGCCGGTATCGGCCTGGCGCGTCTGGAATTCATCATCAACCGCATGATCGGCGTGCACCCCAAAGCGCTGCTGAACTACCCGAACCTGCCGCTGGACATCAAGGAAAGCGTCGACAAGCGTATCGCCGGTTACAACGACCCGGTCGGTTTCTACGTCGAGAAGCTGGTCGAGGGTATCAGCACCCTGGCAGCGGCTTTCTACCCGAAAAAGGTCATCGTGCGCCTGTCGGACTTCAAGTCCAACGAGTACGCCAACCTGATCGGCGGCAAGCTGTACGAGCCGGAAGAAGAGAACCCGATGCTGGGCTTCCGTGGTGCTTCGCGTTACATCAGCGAAAACTTCCGCGACTGCTTCGAGCTGGAATGCCGTGCCCTCAAGCGCGTGCGCAACGAGATGGGCCTGACCAACGTCGAGATCATGGTGCCGTTCGTGCGCACCCTGGGCGAAGCGAGCCAGGTGGTCGACTTGCTCGCCGAAAACGGCCTGGCCCGTGGCGACAACGGCCTGCGCGTCATCATGATGTGCGAGCTGCCGTCCAACGCCTTGCTGGCCGATGAGTTCCTCGAGTTCTTCGACGGTTTCTCCATCGGTTCCAACGACCTGACCCAGCTGACCCTGGGCCTGGACCGTGACTCGGGCATCATCGCGCACCTGTTCGACGAGCGTAACCCTGCGGTCAAGAAGCTGTTGTCCAATGCCATCCAGGCCTGTAACAAGGCTGGCAAGTACATCGGCATCTGCGGCCAGGGCCCGTCCGACCATCCGGATCTGGCGCGCTGGCTGATGGAGCAGGGCATCGAGAGCGTTTCCCTGAACCCGGACTCGGTACTGGAAACCTGGTTCTTCCTCTCTGAAGAAGAAGCGCCAAAATGATGTAAGATGCGGGCCCGTTTCGGCGGGCCGGTTCTCTTGGGAAGGGCGGCCTTGATGAGTCCGCCCTTTTTTCATGGGCCGTTTTCGCGCCAATTCAGAATCAAGCACGAGTTCTATGCAAAGCAGCAGCAATCTCTTTCCTGTGGCCTTGATCAGCGCCGAGCGGCGTGGCGACCTGATCGAGGACGTGTACCGCCTCAAACCCGGCAACAGCATGGACTTCACCGTCGAGCTGGCCGTGACTCGCCTGGGCCTGGTTGCCAACCCCGACGTGCGCGGCGTGCCGGTGATCCTGCTGCATGGCAGCTTTTCCAACCGGCGTTTCTGGTACTCGCCCAAGGGCATCGGCCTGGGTGCCTACCTGGCCCGGGCCGGTTTCGACGTGTGGATTGCAGAAATGCGCGGTCACGGTTTGTCGGCGCGCAATGAAGCCTACCGACACAATCGCGTGGCTGACTACGCAAGGTATGACCTGCCGGCCATTGGTGCATTCGTCCGTGAGCAGAGCGGGCAGGCGCCGCACTGGATCGGCCATTCGCTGGGCGGCACCACTCTTGCCGCAGCATTGGGCGGGCATTACTTCGACGCAGGCCTGGTGGCCTCGGCAGCGTTGTTCGGCAGCCAGGTCAGCCGCAACTACTGGCCGCTGAAAGTGCCGCCCGTGCAGTGGAGTACGCGCTTGCTGCTCAAGCGTTTCGATCATGTGTCCGGTGCGCGTTTCAAGCGCGGCCCCGAAGACGAGCCCATGGGGATCGTGCTCGAAGCCATGGGCTGGCAGAGCCTGTTCGGCCGTTTCGGTGACAAGAAGGACGACTGGTGGTCAGGCCTGCGCCATGTGGACGTGCCGTTGCTGTGTGTCGCCGGGGCAGGCGATCATCAGGATCCAGAGTGGGCCTGTCGTCAACTCTTCGAGCAGTTCGGCGGCGAGCGCAAGGAGTTCTGGTGCCTTGGACGTGAGCAGGGTTTTGCCGAAGACTTCGGCCACGTGCAGATGCTGGTCAGCAAAGGCGCACAGGCGCAGGTCTGGCCGCAGGTCGCGGACTGGTTGAACCGGCAGGTCGGCGTCACTGAGCCTGAATCAACGCTGAACACGGTGGCAACTCCCTGATATAGAGCCCTCGCGGCCATTCCTATGCCCATCACTTGACGCTAAGCTAACCGCCAGTTGATGAGCAGTACCCGGATTTCAAGGCAGGGCAATACTCGTCGGTCAGGTTTTTGTTCTATATAAGGAAGCATTGTGGTGGTGGGCGCGGTCAGACGTGCGTGCCACATTAACCTGCATGATGCAGGTCTTCCTTGAACACCCAGCCTTTGACAGGAGTTCAGCATGCATTACATCACTCCGGATTTGTGTGACGCCTACCCTGAACTGGTTCAGGTCGTCGAACCGATGTTCAGCAATTTTGGTGGTCGTGATTCGTTTGGCGGGGAAATCGTCACGCTCAAGTGTTTCGAGGATAACTCGAAGGTGCGCGAGCAGGCCGACCAGAACGGCAAGGGCAAGGTGCTTGTCGTGGATGGTGGCGGTTCGCTGCGTTGCGCGTTGCTCGGGGACATGCTGGCCGAGAAAGCGGCCAAGAATGGCTGGGAAGGCATGGTCATCTATGGCTGCGTGCGTGACGTTGACGTCCTGGCGCAAACCGACCTGGGTGTGCAGGCACTGGCCAGCCACCCGCTCAAGACCGAGAAACGCGGCCTTGGCGATCTGAACGTGGTCGTGGCCTTCGGTGGCGTGACCTTTCGCCCGGGCGAGTATGTGTATGCCGACAACAACGGCATCATCGTATCCAGAAGCCCTCTGAAAATGCCGGACTGACCGGCCTTTTCGTCATCGAGGAAAGCAAGGACAACTGATGTTCGACGAAACAAACGCGCAGTGGGGGCTGGTACACGCCCTGGTACTGGACGGGAAGGGCGGGGCGCGTTCAATCGCTCGGACCGAGCTCGACAGCCTGCAACTGGCGCCCACGGAAAGCGTGTGGCTCCACTGGGATCGCAGCCATCCGCAGACCCAGACCTGGCTGCGCACGGCCAGCGGCCTGAGTGAATTCGTCTGCGACCTCATGCTTGAGGAAAACACCCGGCCACGGCTGCTGCCGCTGCCGGACGATGAAATGCTGTTGTTCCTGCGCGGCGTCAACCTCAATCCGGGCGCTGAACCGGAAGACATGGTCTCGGTGCGCATCTTTGCCGCGGCCCAGCGGGTGATTTCCCTGCGTCTGCGCTCGCTGCGGGCGACCGACGAACTGATCGACCTGTTGAACGCGGGCAAGGGGCCGAAAAGCGCTTCCGAGCTGCTGGTCTACCTGGCGCAACTGCTCACCGACAAGGTGCAGGCAGTGGTCAGCGAGCTGACCGAACTGGTCGATGACATGGAAGATCGCATAGATGCCGACGAACGGTATATGCCCGAGCACGGCAACATGGTGCACATCCGTCGAAGGGCGGCAGGCATGCGTCGATTCCTGGCGCCGCAGCGGGAAATCTACGCGCAATTGACCCGCAGCCGCTTGCCCTGGTTCGTCGAAGACGACTCGGACTATTGGAACGAATTAAACAACAGCCTGACCCGCTACCTCGAAGAGCTGGAACTGACCCGCGAGCGCGTCGGGCTGGTGCTCGAGGCCGAAGACAGACGCCTCAACGAGCGCATGAACCGGACCATGTACCGGTTCGGCATCATCACCGGGATCTTCCTGCCGATGAGCTTCATTACCGGTCTGCTGGGCATCAACGTTGGCGGTATGCCGGGTGCCGACAGCCCCTGGGGTTTCATGATCGCGTGCCTGGTGATGATCGTCCTGGGGGTGGGTCAGATCTGGTGGTTCAAGCGTCTGCGCTGGATGTGACGGATGAAAATTGGCGTGCGGATGTGTGACTTGTGCAAAATTGCCTGCGTCTGTCTGTGACATTACGTGAGGTGCCTATGCACGACCCGTTTGAAGAATCACTGCGCGACATGCTCAATTCATCGTCCGCCAGCCGGGATGATGACGCAGTCCTGGGGCGCGTCCTCAAGACCGCCAATCGCCAGGTCGGGGCAGGGGATCTGTTCGGTCTGCTCGGGCGCTGCACCCAGGCATTGATGATTGCCGTGAACAACGGCTCTGCTCACGTTTCACCTGTTTCGCGTCGCAAGGCGACGGTTGCCGGCACTACAGAAAACAAGGCTGATTGAATATGGAATTGGATCTCTGGACACAGAGCCTGGTCACCGCAATGACTGCGTTGTGGACCAAAGTCGCGAACTTCATCCCGAACCTGTTCGGCGCTCTGGTGGTTGTTCTGTTGGGTTTCGTGGTGGCCAAGCTGCTCGATACCCTGCTGTCCAAGCTGTTGGCCAAGCTGGGTCTGGATCGCCTGATGGGCGGTACGGGCCTGACCAAACTGATCAGTCGCGCAGGGATCCAGGTCCCGATTTCGACGCTGATCGGAAAGATCGTGTATTGGTTTGTGCTCTTGATTTTCCTGGTGTCGGCGGCAGAATCCCTCGGCCTTGAGCGGGTCTCGGCGACACTGGACATGCTGGCGCTGTACTTGCCGAAGGTGTTCGGCGCAGCCCTGGTGCTGCTGGTGGGCGTCTTGCTGGCACAACTGGTCAACGGCGTTGTGCGTGGCGCGGCCGAAGGCGTCGGGCTCGATTACGCCGCAGGCCTGGGGCGCATCGCTCAATGGCTGGTGATCATCATCAGCATTTCGGTGGCGATCAGCCAGCTGGAGGTCAAAACCGACCTGCTGAACCATGTGATCGTGATCGGATTGATTACCGTTGGTCTGGCAGTTGCGTTGGCCATGGGGCTTGGCAGTCGCGAAATCGCGAGCCAGATCCTGGCAGGAATTTATGTGCGGGAGCTGTATCAGGTAGGGCAACAAGTGCGTATTGGAGAGGTCGAAGGGCAGATCGAAGAGATTGGCACGGTGAAGACCACGCTGCTGACTGACGAGGGGGAACTGGTGTCGTTGTCGAACCGGATCCTGCTCGAGCAGCGAGTGAGCAGCCGCTGAACCGGCAAATCTGCTAATGTATGCCGCCCCAAAATCCCGGACGCCGGGATCTGGCGGACATTTTACTGACTGTCGGCACGACCTGTTTTGAATAAGCCCCAATCGCACTCACTGCGTTACGACCCCCGCGAGCTCTCCGACGAGGAGTTGGTGGCGCGCTCGCACGCCGAGCTGTTTCACGTCACTCGGGCGTACGAGGAGCTGATGCGGCGCTACCAGCGGACACTTTTTAACGTCTGCGCGCGCTATTTAGGGAACGATCGCGATGCTGACGATGTCTGTCAGGAGGTGATGCTTAAGGTGTTGTATGGCTTGAAGAATTTCGAGGGAAAATCGAAGTTCAAGACCTGGCTCTACAGCATCACCTACAACGAATGCATCACGCAGTATCGAAAGGAGCGGCGAAAGCGTCGGTTGATGGACGCCCTTAGCCTGGATCCTCTGGAGGAGGCGTCGGAAGACAAGACGCCGAAACCCGAAGAGAAGGGTGGGCTCGATCGCTGGCTTGTGCATGTGAACCCGATCGACCGGGAGATTCTGGTGCTTCGATTTGTCGCAGAGCTGGAATTTCAGGAGATCGCAGACATAATGCACATGGGCCTGAGTGCCACGAAAATGCGCTACAAACGGGCACTTGATAAATTACGTGAGAAATTTGCGGGCGTTACCGAAACTTAACTCGGAGCAAATATCTCTAACGGGCAGGCAAGTTCTGATAGACTTGCCGATGAGTTGTCTCTCGATTAGGGGGACTGCTTCACAATCACCAGATGGGGATTTAACGGATGAAACTGAAAAACACCTTGGGCTTGGCCATTGGTACTATTGTTGCCGCAACTTCGTTCGGCGCGCTGGCACAAGGCCAAGGCGCAGTCGAAATCGAAGGCTTCGCCAAGAAAGAACAGTTCGACAGCGCTCGTAATTTCAAAAATAACGGCAACCTGTTCGGCGGTTCTGTTGGCTACTTCCTGACCGACGACGTTGAATTGCGTCTGGGCTACGACGAAGTACACAACGTTCGCAGCGACGACGGTCGTAACATCAAGGGCGCGAACACCGCTCTGGACGCTCTGTACCACTTCAACAACCCGGGCGACATGCTGCGTCCGTACGTCTCGGCTGGTTTCTCCGACCAGAGCATCGGCCAGAACGGCCGTGGCGGTCGTGACCGCTCCACCTTCGCCAACCTGGGCGGCGGTGCCAAGCTGTACTTCACCGACAACTTCTACGCCCGTGCTGGCGTTGAAGCTCAGTACAACATCGACAAGGGCGACACCGAGTGGGCTCCTAGCGTCGGTATCGGTGTGAACTTCGGTGGCGGCTCCAAGAAAGTTGAAGCGGCACCAGCTCCAGTAGCTGAAGTGTGCTCCGACAGCGACAACGACGGCGTCTGCGACAACGTCGACAAGTGCCCTGACACCCCGGCCAACGTTACCGTTGATGCCAACGGTTGCCCGGCTGTTGCTGAAGTCGTACGTGTTGAGCTGGACGTGAAATTCGACTTCGACAAGTCGGTCGTCAAGCCAAACAGCTACGGTGACATCAAGAACCTGGCTGACTTCATGAAGCAGTACCCACAAACCACCACCACTGTTGAAGGTCACACTGACTCCGTCGGTCCTGACGCTTACAACCAGAAACTGTCCGAGCGTCGCGCTAGCGCCGTCAAGCAAGTTCTGGTTAACCAGTACGGTGTTGGCGCTAACCGCGTGAACTCGGTTGGCTACGGCGAAACCCGTCCAGTGGCTGACAACGCTACTGAAGCCGGTCGCGCTGTTAACCGTCGCGTAGAAGCACAAGTCGAAGCTCAAGCTAAGTAATTAGCCCACGCTTTGCGAAAAACCCGGCTCCGGCCGGGTTTTTCTTTTTCTGGATTCGGGTTCTGAACTACCGGGACCATGTCGGATATGTAGCCGTGAGGTATCGGCGAATGTACCGATGAACTGCCTGGTTAGTGGCAATTTAATATTCCTGCGGTCGCCACCAACTTCGGTGAATATCCAGGTGTAATCGACGCCCGTTCAGCACCGGAATAACCATATCCACAGCACAAGATTCAACAGCAATGACAGCAATGCCACCGTTCTCCAGACCTTGACGGGCTCGCGCTCGAGCAAGGGCCTCGGGCGGATGTTCAGCGTGGCAACGTCACCCTTTTGCAATTGCGAAAGCCAGTGCTCGGCCGTCTCGAATCGCTTGCCGGGATCTGCCTGCAAGGCCTGATCCAGATGCCGTTCGATCCACTCGGGCACGTCCGGACGATAGCGGCTGGCAGGAATGGGCCGGGCGAATCGCCGATGCTGGAACGCCTCGATCTCACCGTAGGGATAATGCCCTGTCAGCAGGTAATACAGGGTGACACTCGCGGCATACAGGTCCAGGGACGCTGCAGGCTCTGCGCCGTCGAAGGCTTCTGGTGCGATGTAGCTCGGTGTGCCGGGAACGTCACCCAACGCCGAAGCCGACAGGCCGGGGCAGAAGGCAAGGCCGAAATCCAGCACGCGTAATTCGCCGTCTTCGTCGATCAGCAGGTTTTCCGGCTTGATGTCCCGGTGCACGATGTTGCGTCGATGCAAAAGTCCCAGCGCACTGAGCAGATCCCGTGCAAGTGTCAGCCAGGGCGTCAGTGCCATCGGGCCTTGCCGTGCGAACGTCTGCGCCAGGGTTTGCCCCGGGTACTCGCGCATGACGTAATACAGGTGCTGACGATCCGCCAGTGGATGCACCTCGGGAAAGAACCGTCCGGCGACACGCCGCAGAAACCATTCCTCCAGCAACAGCGCCTGTCCCGCGCCATTGTCGTCATGGCGGGTGTCCGGCAGTGTCTTGAGCAGCCACGGCTGTTGCTGACCGTCGTAGACCCGATACAGCTGTGACTGGCGTGAGTCGCCAAGGCGGGTCTGGACCTTCCAGCCTTCGAAGTGCTGGCCCGGCTTGAGCGGCGGGGGCACTGGCCATTGCTGCAATTGCAGCAGCGTGTCCCCCAGCGTGTCGCTGCCCAGTTGCAGGACTTCGATCAGCACTGCACTGGCGTTGTCCTGGCTGCCCGCCAAGTGCGCCGACTGCACCAGGGTGCGTACAGCGGCGTCCAGATCGCGCTGCTCATTGAGAGTCGAGCGGATGCGATCGTCGCCCAGCACGGACCAGACTCCGTCGCTGACCAGCAGCAAGCGTTCGCCCTCACGTAGTTCGGCGTCCCGGTAATCCATGACCACATACTGATCCAGCCCCAGCGCGCGTTTGAGCACGTGCTGCATGTCCGGCTGCTCCCAGACGTGATCCTCGGTGATGCGCTGCAAGGTGCCATCCAGCCAGCGATAGACGCGGCAGTCGCCCACGTGGGCTAGGGTGAAGCGGCGCCCGCGCAGGACCAGCGCGCTGAGGGTGGTCAGCAGGCCATTGGCTTGCAGCCAGCGGTTCTGCGCCAGGAGCAGGCGGTCCAGTGCCTGTGCGATGCCCCAGGTTTCGGGCGTGGAGTAGTAATCCATGGCCAGCGACTGGAGGGTCGAGCGGGACGCCAAACCCCCATCGACGCACTGACTCACACCGTCGGCCAGCGCAAAGACATAGCCTTTGCTGGCCGCAAGCGCCGGGGCAGGGGTGACCAGGCGGGTGGCGTCCTGGTTTTCCGCCCTGGGGCCACTGGCGCTGAATTCGGCGAAGCGCAGTTGCAGGCCGACCGCAGGCTCGGGTTTCAGCGTCAGTGGCTGGTTCATCGTCAAGCCTCGTTGGCGTCAGACACGTGCTGCGGTCACGGCGGCCGAACCCCAGGTGGTTCTCCAGCGGCGCTTGACGTTCATCAGGCCGAACCACGCCAGCACACCCAGCAGGGCGAACAGCCAGAGTCCCAGTTGGTAGTCGCCGGTGTTCTGTTTGATCGCGCCCAGGCCTGCGGCCAGCAGGAAGCCGCCGATGCCGCCTGCCATGCCGATCAGGCCGGTCATGACGCCGATTTCCTTGCGAAAGCGTTGGGGCACCAACTGGAACACCGCGCCGTTGCCGGCACCCAGGCCAAGCATCGCGGCAACGAACAATGCCAGGGCAGCCCAGGAGCTGGGCAGGTTGAAGCCCACGGCGGCAATGCAGATCGCGGCCACCGCGTACATGCCCGAGAGGGTGCGGATGCCGCCGAAGCGGTCGGCCAGGGCGCCGCCCAGCGGACGCATCAGGCTGCCGCCGAACACGCACGCGGCGGTGTAGTAGCCGGCGGTCACGGGGCTCAGGCCATATTGATCGTTGAAGTAGCCAGGCAGGGCGCTGGCAAGGCCGATGAAGCCGCCGAAGGTCACGCTGTAGAAAAACATGAACCACCAGCTGTCGCGGTCACCCAGCGCCTTGAAGTAGTCCGCCATGGACTTGGCCTTGGGGCGCTCCGGCGCGTTTTTCGCCATCAGCGAGAACGCGAAGAGGGTCAGTACCAGCGGCACCACGGCGAAGCCGAATACGTTGTTCCAGCCGAAGCTTGCGGCCAGTACCGGCGCGATCAGCGCGGCGAATACGGTGCCCGAGTTACCGGCCCCGGCGATCCCCATGGCCTTGCCCTGGTGCTGTGGCGGATACCATTGGGACGCCAGGGGCAGGGCGACGGCGAACGAGGCCCCTGCCATGCCCAGGCCAACGCCCAGCAGCAGCGCCTGTTCATAGCTGTGGATCCCCAGTTGCCAGGCGCAGAACAGCGAGACGATCACGATGACCTGGCCGATGATCCCGGCGGTCTTGGGTGACAACTGATCGGCCAGCATGCCCATCAGGAAGCGCAGGATGGCCCCGGCCAGAATCGGCGTGGCCACCATCAGCCCGCGCTGTTGCGTGGTCAGGTGCAGGTCGGTGGCGATCTGCACCGCCAGAGGGCCCAGCAGGTACCAGACCATGAAACTCAGGTCGAAGTAGAGGAAGGCTGCAAACAGCGTGGGTTTATGGCCGGCTTTCCAGAAGCTTGTATTCATCTAACACCTCATCTGCAGGAATGTGTTGCGCGTGCCGGGTGCGGCGCACCGTCACGGGTCAGGTCTTGCAGGTGAAGCACCAGCCCGGCGCTCCACCCGGCCCGTTTCCGGGACCAGAACGAAAAAACGTCGCAACCCTGTCCGCCCATGGCGAAGGGGTGTGCGACGTCTTTGTCGAAAGTGGGGCAACCGCCGTTGGCTACCTGTGTGGTCTACCTAGCAAAACCTGGGCCAGCGCACCCAGGTCACCCCAATCCCGTAGCAGTCCGGCTTGCCGGCGTCAGCGCCCGCGAAATCGCCCCGCCGGCAAGCCGTGCTGCTACGGCTCTCCCACCACGCTGGGCCCGAACCTGTAGGAGCGCGCTTGCCCGCGACGGCGGCGTGCCAGGCAACATCGAAGCGTCAGGCCTAACGCCTTCGCGGGCGAGCCCGCTCCCACAGGGGATCGGGTGTATTCCCGGATGTTGTACTCGCCCCAATCCCGTAGCGGTCCGGCTCTGCCACCACCGCTTGGCCCTTATCTGTAGGAGCGCGCTTGCCCGCGACGGCGGCGTACCAGGCAACATGGAAACGTCAGGCCTGACGCCTTCGCGGGCGAGCCCGCTCCCACAGGGAATCGTATCCCCGGACTTTGTACTCGCCCCAATCCCGTAGCGGTCCGGCTCTGCGAGCACCGCTTGGCCTTTATCTGTAGGAGCGCGCTTGCCCGCGACGGCGGCGTGCCAGGCGACATCGAAGCGTCAGGCCTGACGCCTTCGCGGGCGAGCCCGCTCCCACAGGGATTGTGTGTATTCCCGGATGTTGTACTCGCCCCAATCCCGTAGCAGCCGGGCTTGCCCGCGGGGAGGCCCTTGAGGTCAGCCCAGCAACTCGCTCATGGCAATGATCTGCTCGGCGACCTGGATCAGCTTCTGCTGTCGACTCATGGCCTGGCGCCGCATCAGGGTGTAGGCCTCTTCTTCGTTGCAACTCTTCATCCTCATCAACAGGCCCTTGGCCGTCTCGATGCGTTTGCGCTCGGCCAGTTGCTGGTCACGGGCGTGCAACTGCGCGCGCAGGTCCTGGTCGCTTTCGAAGCGGGCCATGGCCACGTCGAGAATCGGCTGCAGACGCTGGGCGTAAATACCTTCGACGATGTAGGCACTGACCCCGGACTTGATCGCCTGACGCATCACTCCTGGGTCATGCTCGTCGGTGAACATCACGATCGGGCGGGGCTGGTCGCGGGTGACCAGCACCACCTGCTCCATCACGTCGCGGCTCGGGGATTCGGTGTCGATCAGAATCACGTCCGGGCGCACGGCCTCGACCCGCTTGGGCAGGTCGATGACCAGGCCGGACTCGTCGATCACCTCGAAACCCGCCTCGGTCAGCGCGTTCTTGAGACGCCCGACCTTCTTCGCCGTGTCGTTGATCAACAGGATTCGCAGCATGCAGGCGTCTCCTCAGTGATCAGCGGCGACAGGCGCGCAATCGGCCAGTGCGTGCAGGGTGAAGCTGCGGGCGTACCCGGCCGGATCGCTGCCATCCCAGACCTTGCCATCGATCAGCTGGCTGCTGCGCATGGAATCGCTCGGCACCCGTATATCCAGCGCTTCGGCGGCCTGGCGGTACAGCGCCAATTGCTGCACCTGCCGGGCGACGCCCAGGTAATCAGGGTCTTCGCGCAGCAGGCCCCAGCGGCGGAACTGGGTCATGAACCACATGCCGTCCGACAGCCAGGGCATGTTCACCTGGCCCTTGCGATGAAAACTCAAGGCGTGATGATCCTGCCAGTGATTGCCCAGCCCGTCGCTGTATTCGCCCAGCAGGCGCGCCTCGATGTCCTCGACCGGGGCGTTCACATAATCGGCACCGCTGAGCATCTGCGCGGTGCTGCGGCGGTTGTCCAGGCTCTGCTCGATGAAACGGCTGGCGTCGAGCACCGCCATCACCAGCGCACGCGCGGTGTTGGGGTATTGCTGGACGAACTCGCGACTGCAGCCCAGGACCTTCTCCGGATGATCCGGCCAGATGGTCTGGGACGTCGCCAGGGTGAACCCCAGGTTCTGGCTCACAGCCCGCGCACCCCAGGGCTCGCCCACGCAGAAGCCATCGATACGCTGCGCCTCCAGGTGATCGACCATCCGCGCAGGCGGCACCACCACGCTATCGACGTCCTGCAGCGGGTGAATGCCCTGGCTCGCCAGCCAGTAATACAGCCACATCGCGTGGTTGCCGGTGGGCAGGGTCTGGGCGAAGGTGAGTTTTGTCTCGCTTTGGTGCGTGCGTTGCTCCAGCGCCTCAGGAGTGACCACGCCCTGATCCTTCAGCGCACTGGACAGGTTGATGCTCTGGCCGTTCTGGTTCAGGCCCATGAGCACGGCCATGTCAGTGGCGGGGCCACCGATGCCCAGTTGCGCGGCGTAGATCAGGCCGTAGAGGCTGTGTGCGGCGTGCAGTTCGCGATTGATCAGCTTGTCCCGCAGCGCCGACCACGAAGGCTGGCGCCGCAGGTTGATGTTCAGGCCGTAGGGCTGGGCGAAGCCCTGGGTGGCGGCGACGATCAACGAGGCGCTGTCGGTCAGGGCCATGAAGCCGACATCGATGCTGTTCAGTTCCGGTGCATCGCTGCCGTTGATCCAGGCCAGTGGGCTGTTGAGGCTGTCAGTCATGATTGTCGGTTCCGCCTGAAGGCTGCCTGCCTTCCATAAAAAAACGCCGCATCCTCCGAACGCTGCCCGGACGATCGCGACGCCATTGTCCCGGACAGGACCCGCCGTTGGGTCGCGCCGGCTGTACAGGCTCAAGCAAGCGATATGCCAGCGAAGCCGGGCCTGCGCGCAAAGTTGCCGACATGCCTCGCACTCACCTCCGTGCACGTCTATAATCGGCGGCTGACTTCAGCCGCAATCGAGCCGCGCCCGCCCATGTATAACCTGGCCCGCCAGTTACTGTTCAAACTCTCCCCGGAAACCTCCCACGATCTGTCCATCGACCTGATCGGTGCAGGCGGTCGCCTGGGGCTCAATGGCCTGTTCAACAAGGCGCCCGTGCGGTTGCCGGTGACGGTCATGGGCTTGCAGTTCCCGAACCCGGTGGGCCTGGCCGCGGGCCTGGACAAGAACGGTGCGGCCATCGACGGCTTCGCGCAACTGGGTTTCGGTTTCGTCGAGATCGGCACCGTCACGCCGCGTCCGCAGCCGGGCAACCCCAAGCCACGGATTTTCCGCCTGCCCCATGCCGAGGGCATCATCAATCGCATGGGCTTCAACAACCTGGGCGTCGATAACCTGGTCAGCCGCGTGCAGGCGGCCAAGTACAACGGCGTGCTGGGGATCAACATCGGCAAGAATTTCGACACGCCGGTCGAGCGCGCCGTCGACGACTACCTGATCTGCCTGGACAAGGTCTATGCCCACGCCAGCTACATCACCGTCAATGTCAGTTCGCCCAACACCCCGGGCCTGCGCAGCCTGCAGTTCGGCGATTCGCTCAAGCAACTGCTCGAAGCGCTGCGTGTGCGCCAGGAAGCCCTGACCGGGATCCACGGCAAGCGCGTTCCGTTGGCGATCAAGATCGCCCCGGACATGAGCGACGAGGAAACCGTACTGGTGGCCAGCGCCTTGCTGGAATCGGGTATGGACGCGGTCATCGCCACCAACACCACCCTGAGCCGTGAAGGCGTTGAAGGGCTGCCCCATGCCGATGAGGCCGGTGGCCTGTCGGGTGCGCCGGTGCGCGAGAAGAGCACCCATATCGTCAAGGTGCTGGCGGGCGAACTGGGCGGCAAGTTGCCGATCATCGCGGCTGGCGGCATCACCGAAGGCCGTCATGCGGCCGAGAAGATCGCAGCCGGTGCCAGCCTGGTGCAGATCTATTCGGGTTTCATCTACAAGGGGCCGGCTCTGATTCGCGAGTCGGTTGACGCCATCGCGGCGATGTCCCGCTAAGCGCTGTTTTTTCAAGCCCAAAAAAGAGGGGCTCCGCTATGGAGCCCCTCTTTGGGCGCTAGCCCGCCGTCCGGATGGGACGTGCATGGTTATTTGCAAACGAAGCTGATTTTTTCCGATCTCTCTGTTTGAAGAAACCTTGATAAGTCGGGTTGTACCGTCGATTGTTGAGTGTCAGCCGACCGCGTGAAGTTCGTTGAGTCTGTGTATACCCGCAGTGCCGGTCATACCGTCCCAGTTGTCGCCGCGTCCTTCGCGCCAGCCGTTGATCCAGGCTTGACGTACTGACGGTAGAGTAAAGGGGCAAAGCTCACGGGATTTACCAGTTACGCCGTATTGATATCCGCGCGAAAAAGCTCTTTCCAACGGATCACGCTTAAGTCTTCTCATAGGGTGTTGCCCTCGTTTGTTGACTGTAATGTCCCTGGAGACCTCAGGTCGAGGTCGGGCAGAAATCTTCTGCCGTTGAATGCCCGCTGCCGGCGTCGCGGGCCTTGGTGCCATCGTCGTTGCGGCGACGGCCTGTGGTGATTTCTAACCATTGGGCGGGACGTTGTGAATGACCGTTTTGTCATAAGAACGTAACCCTTGAAGCATAAAGGCCATAAGTGCTGAATCGTTTCGAGTGGTTTTTTTCAGCCAAGCGCCCTGAAACGAGGGTCTTGATGAAATTTGCGAGTCGTTCTCATGTGCAAATGATGGCGGATTGACGTCAGATTTAAAACGACGAAGGGTCAAGGATGTGACTTTTTATTACTTCCGTTGTCGGGCTGAATAGTGGTTTTTTAATATCAAAATGCGCGCCGGGTGTTTCTGGCGAGCATAAACGCCGCAGACGAAATGTATCGTCGCGGCATTGGCACAACCGGTGTGCCGCGCAGGCGTTCTCCACGAAAGACGCCTGTTGTAAATCGGGCGGGACGATGCGTCGTCCCGCCACTCACAGCCAACAGGCCTGGAATACTCATGTCGGACCGTTTCGAACTTTTTCTCACCTGCCCCAAAGGCCTCGAAGGTCTGCTCGCCGAGGAGGCCACTGCACTTGGCCTGCTCGAAACCCGCGAACACACCTCGACCATCCGTGGCAGTGCCGACATGGAAACCGCCTATCGGCTGTGCCTGTGGTCGCGTCTGGCCAACCGCGTGCTGTTGGTGCTCAAGCGTTTCCCGATGAAGAACGCCGAAGACCTCTACCACGGCGTCAATGACATCGAGTGGGCCGACCACCTGGAACCCGATGGCACCCTGGCCGTTGAATTCAGCGGCCACGGCTCGGGGATCGACAACACCCATTTCGGCGCCTTGAAGGTCAAGGACGCCATCGTCGACAAGCTGCGCACGCCTGAGGGCGACCGGCCTTCGATCGACAAGCTGAACCCGGATCTGCGCGTGCACCTGCGCCTGGACCGTGGCGAGGCGATCCTGTCGCTGGACCTGTCCGGCCACAGCCTGCACCAGCGCGGCTACCGTCTGCAGCAAGGTGCGGCACCGCTGAAGGAAAACCTCGCCGCCGCGGTGTTGATCCGTGCCGGCTGGCCGCGCATTGCCGCCGAGGGTGGCGCGCTGGCAGACCCGATGTGCGGTGTGGGTACGTTCCTCGTAGAAGCTGCGATGATTGCCGCCGATATTGCACCGAACCTCAAGCGCGAGCGTTGGGGCTTCTCGGCCTGGCTGGGCCACGTTCCGGCTCTGTGGCGCAAGTTGCATGACGAGGCGCTGGCCCGTGCCGAGGCCGGTCTTGCCAAACCGCCGCTGTGGATTCGCGGCTACGAAGCCGATCCACGCCTGATCCAGCCGGGTCGCAATAACGTCGAGCGTGCTGGCCTGTCTGACTGGATCAAGATCTACCAGGGCGAGGTCGGCACCTTCGAGCCGCGTCCGGACCAGAACCAGAAAGGCCTGGTCATCTGCAACCCGCCCTACGGCGAGCGCCTGGGTGACGAAGCGAGCCTGTTGTACCTCTACCAGAACCTGGGCGAGCGCCTGCGTCAGGCCTGCCTGAACTGGGAAGCGGCGGTGTTCACCGGCGCGCCGGACCTGGGCAAGCGCATGGGCATTCGCAGCCACAAACAGTACGCCTTCTGGAACGGCGCCTTGCCGTGCAAGCTGCTGCTCATCAAGGTGTTGCCCGACCAGTTCGTCACCGGCGAGCGCCGCACCCCCGAGGAGCGTCAGGCCGAGCGCGAACAGGCGGCCTACGACCAGACCCCGGACGAGCCGCAGGAGCGCAAGTTCAACAAGAACGGCAACCCGATCAAGCCAGTGCCGGCTCCGGCGCCGGTCATCGAGCAGCCGCGCCTGAGCGAAGGCGGGCAGATGTTCGCCAATCGTCTGCAAAAAAACGTCAAGGCGCTGGGCAAGTGGGTCAAGCGCGAGGGCATCGACTGCTACCGCGTCTACGATGCCGACATGCCCGAGTACGCCATGGCCATCGACCTGTACCACGACTGGGTCCACGTCCAGGAATACGCCGCGCCCAAGTCCATCGACCCGCAGAAGGCGTCGATCCGCATGTTCGATGCGCTGGCGGCCATTCCCCAGGCGCTGAACATCGACAAGAGCCGCGTAGTGGTCAAGCGTCGCGAGCGTCAGAGCGGCACCAAACAGTACGAACGCCAGAGCGCCCAGGGCAAGTTCCAGGAAGTGCAGGAAGGCGGCATCAAGTTGCTGGTCAACCTGACCGACTACCTGGATACAGGCCTGTTCCTGGACCATCGCCCGATGCGCATGCGCATCCAGCGCGAGGCGGCGGGCAAGCGTTTCCTCAACCTGTTCAGCTATACGGCCACCGCCAGCGTGCACGCGGCCAAGGGCGGCGCGCGCAGCACCACCAGCGTCGACCTGTCGAAAACCTATCTGGACTGGGCGCGGCGCAACCTGTCGCTCAACGGTTTCTCCGACAAGAACCGCCTGGAGCAGGGCGACGTCATGGCATGGCTGGAAGCCAGCCGCGACGAGTACGACCTGATCTTCATCGACCCGCCGACCTTCTCCAACTCCAAGCGCATCGAAGGGGTGTTCGACGTGCAGCGCGATCAGGTGCAACTGATCGACCTGGCCATGGCGCGCCTGGCCAGCGGCGGCGTGCTGTATTTCTCCAACAACTTCCGCAAGTTCCAGCTGGAAGAAAACCTTGCCGAGCGCTATTCGGTCGAGGAAATCACCCAGCAGACCATCGACCCGGACTTCGCCCGCAACGGGAAAATCCACCGCGCCTGGAAAATCACCGCCCGGTGATGCCCATCGATGCGCTGACCGGCCCGGTCAGCGCATCGCGCAGGTCCCCCGCAGGGCGACACACAGCACTAGGCAAATTAGTGGCAAATAGCTATAACTGAACTCTGGCCGCGCGTTGCGGCAGCTCTGTGGCGTCATGAGTTCTGCGTATGTCGTCAAACCAGGCAAGCGCCAAGATCCTAGGTCTGATCAAAGTGGACACCTCGTCCTGGGTGGTGGCTTCGCTTGTGTTTGCAGCCGGCGTGCTGCTCACTGCGATGCTGGCACTGGCCAATGTCCAGGTCTATCAGCACCAGTTGCGCCAACGCTTTGAATGGCTTGCCAGCGAACGGGTCAGCCGCGTGCAGGACCGGCTCGAAGGCCAGATTCGCCGTCTGGATGGTCTGCGACGGTTTTTCGTGTATTCCGACGATGTCTCCGAAGAAGAATTCAACGGTTTCGCCCACCCCTTGCTGATCCTCACTCAGGCCTATTCCTGGGCGCCCAGAGTGATCGATGCCGACCGCCCGCAATTCGAAAGCACTGCGCAGCAATCGGGGCTGCGGGATTTTTCCATCCGCGACCTCGACGACCAGCAGCGCCTGAAGACCGCCCAGCCGCGTCCGGTGTACTTCCCCGTGCGCTACACCCAAAGCCGTAGCACGGTGGCACTGCCGTTGGGGTTTGACGTGAACTCCGAAAGCCGGCGCCAGGCCACCCTTGAGCAAGCCATCCGCGCGAACGGCATGGCGGCATCGCCGCGCATGGAGCTGGTCGGGCTGGAAGAGGAAAACCGCAAGGGCGTGCTGCTGGTGGCGCCGGTGATGAGCCGCCCGCACATCGGCGTGCCGGGGGCGGGAACCCTGCAAGGGTTTCTGATGGCGGTGATCAGCCTGCGCAAGATGTTGACCGAGGGCCTGCCGCCCACCGATCAGGACAATCTGGCGCTGACCCTTGAGGACATTACTGCAGGGCAACCGCCGGACCTCTTGTACGAATCCACCGCCCAGGCCGTGGGCGATGAGCTGCATGTCAGTCAGACGCTGACCTTCGCCGGGCGCGATTATCGGCTGATGATTCGTCCGACCGCGCTGTTCATCGGCACCAACCCCTCATCGAACGACAGCGTGGTGGTGCTCGGCGCGTTGTTGAGCTTCATGCTCAGTGCCTTGCTTTACGCGCTGATCAGCCAGCGCCAGCGTGCCCTGCGCCTGGTGGAGCAGCGCACGCTGATGCTGCGCCAGCGCGAACAGCAACTGCGCAATGCCCACGGCCAGTTGCGCAACGTGCTGGACGCCGCGACCCAGGTGGCGATCATCGCCACTGACCTGGAGGGGGTCATCACCACGTTCAACATTGGCGCCGAGAAAATGCTCGGTTACAGCAGCGCCCATGTGTGCGGGCAGTTGACCCTGCGCCAGTTGCACCTGCCCAGCGAACTGGCCGAGCACGTGTGCGAGTTGAGCCTGCGCTACGGGCGCTCGATCAAGGCCTGCGAGGCGATGCTGGTGGAGGCGGTGGAAGAGCACGGTCATCAGGCCCACGACTGGACCTTCGTGCGGCAGGACGGCAGCAAGCTGCGGGTCAACATGCAGGTCAGTCCGGTGCTGGACGAGCACGATCAGTGGATTGGTTATCTGGCGGTGTGCCTGGACATCACCGAGCGCAAGCGCGTGGAGGAAGAGTTGCGCACCATGTCGGTGACCGATGCGCTGACCGGGGTCTACAACCGCCGTTATTTCCAGGAGCGGCTGCAGGCGGAGTTGCTGCGGGTAGAGCGTCATGGTGGGGTGTTCGCGGTGGTGATGCTGGACGTCGATCACTTCAAGCGCATCAATGATCAGTTGGGGCATGCGGTGGGCGACCACGTTCTGCAGGCGATCTGCAAGCGGCTGTGTCACCGGTTGCGGCGCAGTGATGTGTTCTGTCGGTTGGGCGGGGAGGAGTTCATGGTGCTGTGCCCGGACACCGATGGCGACCAGGCTTATGGGCTGGCTTCGGAGTTGTGGGCGGCGTTGCGGGCGGAGCCGGTGGACGGGGTGGGCAGGGTGACGGCCAGTTTCGGGATTGCCAGTTGGCGCAAGGGTGAGGGTGGGGATTCGTTGCTGCTGCGGGCGGATTCGGGGGTGTATGCGGCGAAGATGGCAGGGCGTGACAGGATCGAGCCGGAGTTGCTTTGATCGCTGGTCATGATCGTTCCCACGCTTGATGATCGTTCCCACGCTCCGCGTGGTAACGGATTACTTGACGCTCCGCGTCGCTGGGTGACGTTTGGATCGGGTGTGTATCCGTTGTTTGTGGTGGTGCTGAGGGCGCCTTCCGCCCTTACGGCGGGTCACTTTTGGCATTCGCCCCAAAAGTAACCAAAAGGTCTTTGCGACAGGCTGGGGTCCTTCGGACTTCCCTCGACTCCGGCGCCGTTCCGGGGGCACGCCATGATGGGCCATCCATGGCCCGCACGGCTTTCGCGGCATCCCTGCCGCTCATCCCCCTCCACGACACCTGCGCTCGGCCTGGCGCCTTGACGTCGCGTTCTGCGGCGCCTGTGCCATCGCGCACGAAGATCAAGATCAAGATCTTTGGTTGTACACCGCCCCGTAGCAGCACGGCTTGCCGGCGGGAGCGATCTTGCGGACGCCATCGCGAGCAAGCTCACTCCTACAGGGTTGAGGTGACCACACCCGTAGCAGCACGGCTTGCCGGCGGGAGCGATCTTGAGGACGCGGTCGCGGGCAAGCGCGCTCCTACGGGGTTGAGGTGACCACACCCGTAGCAGTCCGGCTTGCCGGCGTCGGCGATCCTGCGGCCGCCCCCGCCGGCAAGACCGCTTTCACGCACTCATGGTCGGCGGCAATTCCATCAATTTGTCCAGGGTGATGGGCAGGTCACGGATTCGTTTGCCGGTGGCGTGGGCCACCGCGTTGGCGACGGCGGCGGCAAGGCCGGTGATGCCGATTTCTCCGATGCCCCGGGCGCCGAATTCGTTGAGTTCGTAGTCCGGATAATCCAGCAGGATCACATCGATCTCCGGCTGGTCCGCATGCACGGGCACCACGTATTCGGCGTAGTTGTTGTTGACCGGCATACCGTCGCGTTCGTCATAGTCCGTGGCTTCGAACAGCGCCATGCCCACGCCCATGACGATCGCCCCCTCGACCTGGTTGAGCGAGGTCTTGTGGTTGATCACCTTGCCGACATCGATCGCGCTGACCACCCGCGAAACCCGCAGCCGGGAGATGCCCGGATCCCAGCGTACCTCGACGAAGTGCACGCCAAAGGAGCGGAACGAATGCTTGCTGGTGTCGTTCATCCCGGTCTTGGCCTCGCCGAAGGCGCTGGACTGTTTCTGCGCCTTGAGCACGTCGGCGATGGCGAACGATTTCTCGCCGCTCTTCAACTGGCCTTGCTCGAAGCTGATCTGATCGACCTTGGTCCCGGCGAACACGCCCTTGGGTGCGGCGGAAAAGGCTTTCAATTGCTCCACCGCCTGGCGCGTGGCTTCGGCGATGGCTGGCAACACACTGGCGGTTGCCCATGAACCACCCGACACCGGCGCCGGCGGAAACGACGAGTTGCCCAGTTCGACTTCGATCTTGTCCAAGGGGATGCCGGTAATGCTGCTGACCACCTGGGCGACGATGGTGTAGGTGCCGGTGCCGATGTCCTGCACGCCGCAGATGGCGTAGGCGGTGCCGTCGGCGCGCAATGAAACCTGGGCCTCGGCGGGAGTGCGATAGGCGTCCCAGTTGCACGCGGCCATGCCGTAGCCAATGATTTCGTGGCCGTCTTTCATCGAGCCCGGCTTGGGATCGCGCTTGCTCCAGCCGAAACGTTCGGCGGCCTGGTCGATGCATTCCTGCAGATGGTTGCTCGACCACGGCAGGTCCTGGCTTTCGTCGCGTTCGGAGACGTTGAGCTTGCGAAAGGCCAGCGGGTCCATGCCGAGCTTGTCGGCCATCTCATCCATCGCCGACTCCAGCGCGAACAGCCCCGGTGCCGCGCCCGGTGCGCGCATGGAAGTGGGCGTGCCGCGATTGACCTCGATGGTCTTGTGGGTCACCTGCACATTGGCGCAACTGTAGAGACTCTTGGTCGAGGTGCCGCAGTTTTCCTTGTACGGGTCAGTGAAGGAGGTGGTGTTGATCGACTCGTGACGCACCGACACCAGCTTGCCTTTGTCGTCAGTCGCCAGCCGCAGGCGCTGTTGCGTCTCGGGCCGGTGCCCTGTGGTGGTGAACATCTGCGGACGCGGCACCACCAGTTGCACAGGGCGCTGGAGCACTCTGGCCGCGCCGCAGGCCGCCACCGAATGGGGCCAGATCCACAGCTTGCTGCCGAATCCCGAGCCGATGAAGGGCGCACGCACTTCGACCTTTTCCGGCACCAGGCCAAAGATCTTCGCCAGCGAATTGCGGTGGGCGACCACGCCCTGGCTCGCCTCGTAGACAATCAGCCGGCCGTCTTCCCAACTGGCGACGGTGGCGTGCATTTCCATCGGGTTGTGGGTTTCCACCGGGGTGGTGTAGGTCGCATCGATGCTGTGGGCCGCGCTGTCGAACGCTGCGCCTGCATCGCCTCGCGTGTGGCCGGGGCTGCCGTCCTGAAGCTTGCCGGCTTTCATGCCCTGGTCCAGGTTGGCCACGGCTGAGGTCTTGCTGTAGCTGACCTTGATCTTGTAGGCCGCAGCGCGGGCGTGCTCGAAGGTGTCGGCCACCACCAGCGCGACGAACTGGCCGGCGTAGTAGACCGTCTCGTCTTCGAACGGCAGGCGGCTTTCATCGGACTTTGCCGCTTTCAGAATCTGCGCGAAGGACATCGGCAACGCCGAGTTGTGGTACAGCTCGGGGAAGTTGCCGTGGTGGAAAACCTCCAGCACGCCCGGAGATTTGCGCGCGGCGTCCAGTTCAAGGCCGGTGATCTTGCCGCTGGCGATAGTGCTGAACACGCCGTAGCCGTAGGCCATGTTCTTGAGGTGATGGTCAGAGGCGTACATCGCGCTGCCCGTGACCTTGCGTCGGCCGTCGATGCGACGTGGCGCCGAACCTATGATGGGATCAGTCATGTGAAATGCTCCTGTCAGGCGCTCAGGGTGCTGAGGTTGCGCACGATCGCCTGTTGCCCCAGGGCAATCTTGTAGGCGTTGTGGCGGTAGGGTCTGGCACCTTGCAGCGCAAGCGCCGCGGCCTTTTCGATGTTCTGCGGTGTGAGCGTTGTGCCATTGAGCGAGCGCTCGGCTTCCACTGCCCGCCACGGTTTGGTGCCCACGCCGCCCATGGCGATACGGACCTCACGCACGGTGTCACCGTCCATCTGCACGATCACGGCGCTGGACGCCAGGGCGAACTGGTACGAGGCGCGATCGCGAAGCTTCAGGTAGCCCGATTTGCTGCCCGCCAGCGGCGCGTCCAGCACGATGTGGGTAATCAGTTCGTCATCGAGCAGGGCGTGTTCTTTCCACGGCGTGGTACCGGGCAGCAGGTGGAAGTCGAGAAAGTCGATGCTGCGCGAGCCTTTCGCACCCTGCACCTGAACCTTTGCGCCAATTGCCGCCATGGCCACGCACATGTCCGAGGGGTGGGTGGCGATGCACTGTTCGCTGGTACCCAGCACTGCATGCACGCTGCGGTTATGGCCGTCGATGGCGGCGCAACCTGAGCCGGGCTCACGCTTGTTGCAGGCCGAATGGCCGTCACGAAAGTAGTTGCAACGCACCCGCTGCATCACGTTGCCGCCGGTGGTGGCCTTGTTGCGCAACTGGGTAGTGGCACCGGACAGCAACGCCTGGGACAGCACCGGGTAATGCTCGACGATGTAGTCGTGCTGGGCGAGGGCGGTGTTGGTCACCAGCGCGCCAATGCGCACGCTGCCGTCTTTCTGCACCTCGATCTGCTTGAGGGACAGGTGATTGACGTCGATCACCTGGTCGGCGGGCATCACGTCAAGCTTGACCAGGTCCAGCAGGGTGGTGCCGCCTGCAAGGAAAAACGCTGACGGGCTCTTCGAATGGCTGGCAACCGCCTGCTCGACGCTGCTTGCACGGACATAATCAAGGGCTCTCATCAGCTCACCTCCTGCAGCTTGATCCGCGCGCTCTGTATCGCCGCCAGGATGTTCTTGTAGGCGCCACAGCGGCAGATGTTGCCGCTCATGGCTTCGCGCACGCTGTGGTCATCCTTGCCGATGTGCGAGTCTTGCAGCATGGCGACGGCGCTCATGATCTGGCCGCTGGTGCAGTAGCCGCACTGGTAGGCGTCGTGTTCCCAGAAGGCTTCCTGCACCGGGTGCAGCTTGCCGTCCTTGGCCAGGCCTTCGATGGTGGTGATTTCGTCGCCTTCGTGCATCGCCGCGAGCGACAGGCACGAGTTGATCGCCGTGCCGTTGACGTGCACGGTGCAGGCGCCGCATTGCCCGTGGTCGCAGCCTTTCTTGGTGCCGGTCAGTTGCAGGCGGTCGCGCAGCACGTCGAGCAGGGCGGCATTGGCGGGCAGGTTGAGGGCGTGGGTCTGGCCATTGACCTTGAGCGTCATGCGTCGCTCGTCTGGTGCGGGCGGGTCGGTGTCGTCGGCCACGGCCGCCTGGGCTTCCAGTGCCTGGGTCCAGATCGGTGCCGTGGCAGCGGCCAGGCTGGTCACGCCGATGGATTTCAGGAAGTTGCGCCGCGAAGGCGCGGTGAACGGCTTGAGGTCGGATTCGTTCGGGTTCGTTTCAGGCTGATCGGTCATGGACAGGTTCCTCGTCAGCATGGAGTCAAACCTGGCACCCGACGGTGGGCGAGTGGGCAGGCGTCTACGGCAGGGGTTGCGTGAAGCGATCAACGATAAACAATCATTGGCCTGCGCATTGATTCGAATATCTGCATGTACTCATGAGCGTTTTTCTCTAATCCACGGCGCGCCTGTGAAAGGCGTCTTGGAGTGGGAGGCATGAGCGCAGGGGTAAAGGTTGTGACCCGTGGGGGCGGGGATGGTTGCGGGAAAGTCCCGACCAGTTATCGTGCGAACACGACCCGTAGCAGCACGGCTTGCCGGCGGGTGCGATCTTGAGGACGTGCCCGCCGGTAAGCCGTGCTGCTACGGGCCGACCAAGTCTCAGGCGGCCGACGCTTCTTCCTTGAGGGTCGCCATGTCGATCACGAAGCGGTACTTCACATCGCCCTTGACCATGCGCTCGTAGGCTTCGTTGATGTCTTTCATGCGGATCATTTCGATGTCCGACACAATCCCGTGTTTGGCACAGAAATCCAGCATCTCCTGGGTCTCTTTCACGCCGCCGATCAAGGATCCGGCCAGGCTGCGGCGCTTGAAGATCAGGTTGAACACCGAGGGCGACGGGTGCGGATGGTCCGGCGCGCCGACCAGGGTCATGGTGCCGTCGCGCTTGAGCAGGTTCAGGAACGCATCCAGGTCATGGGGGGCGGCCACGGTGTTGAGGATGAAATCCAGCTTGTTGGTCTGGGTCGCCATCTCCTGCGGATCCTTGGACACCACCACTTCATCGGCGCCCAGGCGCAAGCCGTCCTCACGCTTGTTGGGCGAGGTGGTGAACAGCACCACGTGGGCGCCCATGGCGTGGGCGATCTTCACCGCCATGTGCCCCAGCCCGCCGAGTCCCACGACACCGACCTTCTTGCCGGGGCCGACCTTCCAGTGGTGCAGGGGCGAGTAGGTGGTGATGCCGGCGCACAGCAGCGGAGCGACGGCGGCCAGGTTGTCGCTGTGGGAAATCTTCAGGACGAACTTTTCCTTGACCACGATCTTGTCCGAATAGCCACCGAAGGTGTTCTCGCCACCGAACACTGGCCCGTTGTAGGTGCCGGTAAAGCCGCTCTCGCAATACTGCTCATCGCCTTCGGCGCAGGACGCGCAGTGCTGGCAACTGTCGACCATGCAGCCGACGCCCGCCAGATCGCCGACCTTGAAGTTCTTCACGTTGGCGCCGACGGCCGTGACCTTGCCGACGATTTCATGCCCTGGTACCGACGGGTACAGCGTGTTGTTCCACTCGTTGCGGGCGGTGTGCAGGTCGGAGTGGCAGACGCCGCAGAACAGAATGTCGATCTGCACGTCGTCGGCGCCCGGGTCACGACGTTCGATCTGGAAAGGCGCCAGGCGGTCGGTGGGTTTTTGCGCGGCATAGCTGTAAGTCTTGATCATGTTCGATCATCTCCAGTTGGGCAAAAGGGCTTCGGATATCCGCATCCGCACAGAGGCGCGGTGCGTAAACAGGTCAACAAGGGACAGGGGTCGCAAGTGGCAGTTCAGCTGACAAGCGTGCGTGAAAATTCTTTCATTTCAGTGGTCGTCTGCCGATAACGAAGTAAGGCATTCCATGAAATGTCGTGAAATGCGGATTTTTCGTCGTTTACAGGCAGCAATTACCGATATGGCGCTTGCATCCATCTGTCAGACCCCATGAAGATAGACCAGTCCCACGCTGGCAATGGAGCGCCTGTGAATTTTCATGTATCGAACCCGCCGCAGCGCTCGCCATCCTCCAATGAACAGGTGGCGCAACAGCCTGGCGATGGGGCCCAACGTCTTGTCTCGCTGAGTGACGAGCAGCCACTCGACGCGTTGCTGCGTGCCGCGCAGGAGGCCGCTCCCGACCTCAGTTGGGCGGCCTATCGCGCCAACCAGCACATGCATTTGCTGGCCCAGGGCGCACAGACTACCGAATGGCCCAGGCTCATCCCCCGTGAAGGCTTCGATGCCTTTTGTCGCGACCACGGCTTGCAGCGCTGGGCGACAGGGCAGGGTGAATCTGCGCTGGGATGGTTGCTGACGCCGGAGCGCGAATCGGGCAATCCGTTCCTGCATGCGCTGGCGAGCAAACTGGGGTTGCGTTTGCAGGCCGACGCACTGGCCCGGGCCCAGGCGACCCAGCGGGTGCTGTATGAAATCACCTACCTGGCCAGCTCCACGCGGGATCGCTCGGCGTTTCTGCAGGGCGTGCATGAGCAGTTGTCGACGCTGATCGACGCGGAAAACTTCTACCTGGCGCTCTACGAGAGCCACAGCGGCAAGATAACCTACCCCTATTACATCGACATTACTGACGTTGACGCCCTTGAGGCCGAGACTCAGGAGTTTCTCGATCCCGAACGCCTGTCCATGACCGGCTACGTGCTGACCACCGAGCAGCCGCTGTTCGTCAACGCTGCGGACATCGAGCGCGCCCAGGCTCAGGAGCGCTTCCATTGCGTGGGGCACCGCCCTGAGTTCTGGATGGGGGCGCCGCTCAAGAACGCGTCCGATGACGTGTTCGGCATGCTGGCGATGCAAGTCTATGACCTGTCGCGGGTCTACAGCGTCGAGGACCAGGAACTGTTTCTGGTGGTTGCACGCCACGTGGCCATGGCGCTGGATCGGATCCTGCACCGGGTGCATCTTGAAGAAACCGTGGTGCGCCGCACGCTGGAACTGTCCCGACTCAACGACGCACTGCGCAGCGAAGTGGCCGACCGCGAACGGGCCGAGCATTTGCAGAGCGCGCTGTTCCAGATCACCGAGCTATCCAGCCAGCCGGGGGACATGGCCGACTTGTTCGAACGCCTGCACGGCATTGTCGGCGAGTTGCTGTTCGCGCTGAACTTCTACATCGCCCTGTTCGACGATGACACAGGGGAGGTGACCTTCCCCTATTACGTGGACGAGCGTCTGGTGCGCCGGCCTGACCCGCGGCGGGGCGAGCGGGGCTTTACCGAATACGTGATTCGTCAGCGCCGGCCCTGCCTGATCGACAGCGCCGAGGCGCGGCGGCTGGAGACTACCGGTGAAATCACCATCCAGAATGAAATCAACCGGTCCTGTTCCTGGCTGGGAATTCCGTTGTTCGACGGCGACGTCGTGCGCGGCGTGCTGGCGGTGCAGAGTTACTCACCACATGTAAGCTATTCGCTGCGCGATCAGGACCTGTTGACCTTCGTTTCCCGGCATATCGACACCGCACTGTCCCGACGCAGCGCGGCCGAAGCCATCCAGACCGCCAACCTGCGACTGGAAGCCCGGGTGCAGGACCGCACCCGCGAGCTGGATTACGCCAACGCCAAGTTGCAGCATGAAAACGCCCACGACTCGCTCACCGGCCTGCCTAACCGCAGCCATCTGCAGCAGAGCCTGCACGGTGCCTGGGGCGAATTCTGCGATCACGGCCAGGAGCTGGCGGTGATGTTCATCGATCTGGACCGCTTCAAGATGGTCAACGACAGCCTGGGCCACCATTCGGGCGATCAGCTGTTGATCCAGGCGGCCGACCGGCTGCGCAGTTGCATGCGCGATTGCGACCTGCTGGCGCGTCTGGGCGGGGACGAGTTTGCGGTGCTGGCTTATCCTGCGCCGCCGGACGTCGCCATTGCCATCGCCGAGCGCATCCTGCTGGCCTTTGACGTGCCGTTCTACATCGACGGGCATGCGGTGTTTTCTTCGTGCAGCATCGGTGTCGTGGCGGCTGACCTGCAATTCCACAGCGAACCGGCTGACCTGTTGCGCGATGCCGACACCGCGATGTACCGGGTCAAGAATGCCGGGCGCGACAGTTACGCGGTGTTCAACCAGGAGGTGCGCCGCGAGGTTTCCGACCAGATGGAGCAGGAGACGGCGCTGCGCAACGCGCTCAAACGCACCGATGAACTGCTGCCGTATTTCCAGCCGATCATCGACGTGGAGAGCGGCCAGATCCTGGCGCTGGAGGCGCTGATTCGCTGGCGCCAGGCCGATGGCCGGGTGATCGCACCGGGTCAGTTCCTGCCCGCGCTGGAGGGCCTGCGCCTGATTGGCCGGCTGGATTTCTACATGCTCCAGCAGGTGGTGGCCTTGCTCGCCCAGCCCGAGCACGCGCACTGGCCGACGGTGCATGTGAACTGTTCCAGCTACAGCATCAGCCGCCCCGAGTTCGCCAATGAGGTGCTCGGGCTGCTCAGCCAGCACGGCGTGGCGCCATCGCGAATCTGCCTGGAGCTGACAGAAGGCGCACTGGTGGCCGAGCCTGAACTGGCACGCCAGACCATGGAACGCCTGGCCACCAATGGCGTGTCGGTGGTGCTCGATGACTTCGGCGCCGGGTTCTCGTCGCTGAGCTACGTGCACCAGTACCGTTTCAGCGGCTTGAAGATCGACAAGTCCTTCACCCTGGAACTGACCACCAGCTCACGCAGCCGTGCCATCGTCCGCGCCATCGTGCGCATGGCCGAATCCCTAGGCCTGACAGTGGTGGCCGAGGGCGTGGAAGATGCCGACACTTTGCAACTGCTGCGTGAAATGGGCGCAGGCCAGGCGCAGGGGTACTACTTCTCGATGCCGGTGCCTCAGGAGAAGCTGGATTTGAGCGGACTGGTCTGAATCCCCCGTAGCAGTCCGGCTTGCCGGCGTCAGCGATCTCAAGTCCGCCCCCGCCGGCAAGCCGTGCTGCTACGGGATTGAGGGATGCCTTCCATCATTGATTGCTCCGGATCCGTGGGAGCGGGTCTGCCTGCGAAAGCGGTGGCTCAGGCACCCCCGACGCGTCAGGCCCGGCGTCTTCGCGGGCAAGCCCGCTCCCACAGGCTATGGGTGCAGCACCCCCGAGGCGTCAGGGCCGGCGTCTTCGCGGGCAAGCCCGCTCCCACAGGCTATGGGTGCAGCCCTCACAAACGCGGTCACCACCGGTCCCGTAGCAGCACGGCTTGCCGGCGGGG
>NZ_JBIVCX010000019.1:0-89181 GCF_044746825.1 Pseudomonas sp. NPDC090201 | reverse complement strand
GATCAGTACCGAGAGGTGCAGCTCACCACGGCCGGAGACTTTGAACTTGTCGGCGGTGTCGCCTTCTTCAACGCGCAGGGCAACGTTGTACAGCAGCTCTTTGTCCAGACGGTCCTTGATGTTACGGGACGTCACGAACTTGCCTTCCTTACCGCAGAATGGCGAGTCGTTGACCTGGAAGGTCATGGAAACGGTTGGCTCGTCAACGGTCAGAGGCTTCATCGCCTCGACGGTGTTGATGTCGCACAGGGTGTCGGAGATGAACAGCTCGTCGAAACCGCTGATGCAGACGATGTCGCCGGCAGCTGCTTCTTCAACGTCCACGCGGTGCAGGCCGTGGTGACCCATCAGCTTCAGGATACGACCGTTGCGGCGCTTGCCGTCAGCGGTGATCGCGACAACCGGAGTGTTCGGCTTGACGCGACCACGAGCGATACGGCCAACACCGATAACACCCAGGAAGCTGTTGTAGTCCAGAGCGGAGATCTGCATCTGGAACGGGCCGTCACGGTCAACGGCTGGCGCTGGAACGTGGTCGACAACCGCCTGGTACAGCGCGGTCATGTCTTCGCCCATTTCGGTGTGGTCCAGACCGGCAATGCCGTTCAGGGCCGAGGCGTAGACGACTTTGAAGTCCAGCTGTTCGTCGGTGGCACCCAGGTTGTCGAACAGGTCGAAGATCTGGTCCAGAACCCAGTCAGGACGCGCGCCCGGACGGTCAACCTTGTTGATCACGACGATCGGCTTCAGACCGGCTTCGAAAGCCTTCTTGGTCACGAAACGGGTTTGCGGCATAGGGCCGTCTTGAGCGTCGACCAGCAGCAGAACGGAGTCGACCATCGACATCACGCGCTCTACTTCACCGCCGAAGTCGGCGTGGCCAGGGGTGTCGACGATGTTGATGTGGTAGCCATTCCAGTTGATCGCGGTGTTCTTCGCGAGAATGGTAATACCGCGCTCTTTTTCCTGGTCGTTGGAGTCCATCACGCGTTCGTCGTTGAGCTCGTTGCGCTCAAGAGTGCCGGACTGACGCAGGAGCTTGTCGACGAGGGTAGTCTTACCATGGTCAACGTGAGCAATGATGGCGATGTTACGTAGATTTTCGATCACTTGTGTATCTCGATCAGAGGATTCGGTGAGCTGACTGATTGTAGCCAGCTATGAAAGCGAACAACCGGCGAAAGCCGTTACGGCTGACGACTGGTGTCGGGGGGCCGGTGACGCAAGCCACAGGCAAACAGCCCCGGGCACTTAGCTCGGTCGATAAACGCGCACATTGGCATGCCCCTCACTGAGCAGATGGTGAGCATGCAGGCGACTCATGACGCCTTTGTCGCAATAGAGCAGGTACTGGCGCGTGTCATCCAGTTCCTTGAAACGGCTGTTCAATGCAAAGAACGGCAGCGTTTGTACTTCGATGCCTGCCAGCTCCAGCGGGCGGTCTTCGGCTTCATCCGGGTGACGGATGTCGATGACCACTTGTCCGGCCAGGGCCTGGCTGACTTCCTCGACCTGGACGTCCTGGCCCAACTCCTCGATCACGCGGTCGATGGGCACCAGACGGGCGTTTTCGAGCGCACGCTCGAGCACGGCCATGTCGAACTCTTTTTCTTCATGCTCGACGCGGTGGCGCTTGGCTGCCGTTTTCGGGTTCACCGAAATCACGCCGCAGTATTCAGGCATGTGGCGGGCAAAAGCGCCGGTGCCGATCTGATCGGCTTCATCGATGATGTCCTGCTTGTGACTGGCGATCAGCGGGCGCAAGACCAGCTTCTCCGTCACGCAATCGATGACCGACAGGTTGGGCAGCGTCTGGCTGGACACCTGGGAAATCGCCTCGCCGGTGACCAGCGCGTCGATTTCCAGCCGGTCGGCAATATTGGTCGCAGCGCGCAACATCATACGCTTCAATACTACGCCCATATGACTGTTATCGACTTTTCCGAGAATTTCTCCCAGAACTTCCTCGAACGGTACGCTGACGAACAGCACACGCTGGGAACTGCCGTACTTCTTCCAGATGAAATGCGCGACTTCCATCACGCCCAGCTCATGGGCCCTGCCGCCCAGGTTGAAGAAGCAGAAGTGGCTCATCAGGCCGCGGCGCATCACGTGGTAAGCCGCAACCGTGGAGTCGAAACCGCCGGACATCAGTACCAGGGTCTGCTCCAGCGAGCCCAGCGGGTAACCGCCGATGCTGTTGTGCTGGCTGTGGATCACGTACAGGCGCTGGTCGCGGACTTCGATCCGCACCTCGACCTCGGGGTCCTTGAGGGAGATGCCGGCCGCACCGCACTCGCGACGCAGCTTGCTGCCCACGTAGCGCTCGACGTCCATGGAGCTGAAGTCATGGTGGCCGCCGCGCTTGCAGCGTACCGAGAAAATCTTGCCGGGCAGGGCATCGCCGAAATGCAGTTTGCACTTCTCATAGATGTCGTCCATGTCGCCCAGCGGGTACTGATCGACCTGCAGGAAATGCGCGATGCCGGGCATGCAGCTCAGGCGCTCGGTCATTTCGTGCAAAATTTTCGCGTCCTCGACCTTGGTTTCGACCTCGAGGTTGTCCCACACGCCATCGACCACCAGCGCCGGGTCCAGATCACGGAGCACGGTGCGGATGTTCTTGGCCAGCTGCTTGATGAAGCGCTTGCGTACAGGCCGGCTTTTGATGGTGATTTCCGGGAAAACTTTAACGATTAGTTTCATGAAAACAGCGCGCGAGGTGCCGGTCGAAAAAGGGGGGCGCGGATTATAGCGGAAATTGCTCAAGGTTTGACCAACTATCTCACAGCCGATCATCAGCGCACCAAAATGGCACTGTATACAATCCATGAGCACCAATAAGGTGCATCGATTTTCACAATTGCGACGTTTAACGCCCTAAAACAGGTGGTTTTCGCGGAAAAACCCATGACGGGGCACTGGCATGCAAATTGCTCCCTTGTGAGGCAGGTTGCCTTGGCCGACTATTCGCGCCCGGCATCACCCAAATTTAAGGGCCCACAACTACCCGCCCTAATCCACCCCGGAGGACAACATGTCGAAGTCGGTTCAACTCATCAAAGATCATGACGTTAAGTGGATTGATCTGCGCTTCACGGACACCAAAGGTACTCAGCACCACGTGACCATGCCTGCTCGCGATGCGCTGGAAGATGACTTCTTTGAAGTCGGCAAAATGTTCGACGGTTCGTCCATCTCCGGCTGGAAAGGCATCGAAGCCTCCGACATGATCCTGCTGCCAGACGACGAAACTGCCGTTCTGGACCCGTTCACCGAAGAGCCGACCCTGATCCTGGTTTGCGACATCATCGAACCTTCGACCATGCAAGGTTACGACCGCGACCCACGCGCCATCGCTCACCGCGCCGAAGAGTACCTGAAGACCACCGGTATCGGTGACACCGTATTCGCAGGCCCAGAGCCAGAATTCTTCATCTTCGACGAAGTGAAGTTCAAGTCCGACATCTCCGGCTCCATGTTCAAGATCTTCTCCGAACAAGGCTCCTGGATGTCCGACGCTGACATCGAAGGCGGCAACAAAGGCCACCGTCCAGGCGTCAAGGGTGGTTACTTCCCAGTTCCTCCGTTCGACCACGACCACGAAATCCGCACCGCAATGTGCAACGCCCTGGAAGAAATGGGCCAGGTCGTCGAAGTTCACCACCACGAAGTGGCAACCGCTGGCCAGAACGAAATCGGCACCCGCTTCAACACCCTGGTGAAGAAGGCTGACGAAGTTCAGACGCTGAAGTACGTTGTTCACAACGTTGCCGACGCTTACGGCCGCACCGCTACCTTCATGCCTAAGCCTCTGTACGGCGACAACGGCTCGGGTATGCACGTTCACATGTCCATCGCCAAAGATGGCAAGAATACCTTCGCTGGCGAAGGCTATGCCGGCCTGTCCGACACCGCTCTGTACTTCATCGGCGGTATCATCAAGCACGGTAAGGCACTGAACGGCTTCACCAACCCGTCGACCAACTCCTACAAGCGTCTGGTCCCAGGTTTCGAAGCTCCAGTAATGCTGGCCTACTCGGCTCGCAACCGTTCCGCCTCGATCCGCATTCCTTACGTCTCCAGCCCACGTGGCCGTCGTATCGAAGCTCGCTTCCCGGATCCGGCTGCCAACCCATACCTGGCTTTCGCAGCTCTGCTGATGGCCGGCCTGGACGGTATCCAGAACAAGATCCACCCAGGCGATGCTGCTGACAAAAACCTGTATGACCTGCCGCCTGAAGAGGCCAAAGAGATCCCACAAGTTTGCGGCAGCCTGAAAGAAGCCCTGGAAGAGCTGGACAAAGGCCGTGCGTTCCTGACCAAGGGCGGCGTTTTCAGCGACGACTTCATCGATGCCTACATCGCTCTGAAATCGGAAGAAGAAATCAAGGTTCGTACTTTCGTACACCCACTGGAATACGAGCTGTACTACAGCTGCTGATCCGGTGACGCTGGCGCAAGCCGCGTGATTTGAAAGAGGCCTCCTTCGGGAGGCCTTTTTTATGCCCGCGATTTTGTCCGCAGCATAAAACGCGGTATCAAAGGCAATATCCTGATACCGCACACTCACCGAATGATCAGGGAATAATCGCCAGCACGGCCCGACACGCTTCCCACACCAAGAAGGACCCCGACATGTTCAAGCCCATTGCCTACATCCTCACGACCCTGGTCCTGATCTCAGGCTGCGCCACGGCGACGTCCCCCGCGCCTGCAGCGCTGCGCCCCCTGATCGATGCCCTGGGCCAGCGGGCGGAAGTGGCCAACGATGTCGCGCTGAGCAAGTGGTACAGCGGCAAGGAGGTGCAGGACAGCGAGCGCGAGCAGCAGGTGATTCTCAATGCCGAAAATCAGGCCACGGCCTACGGTTTGGCCAAGGACGATGTACGTCGCTTCATGACCGCGCAAATCGAAGCCAACAAGCAGGTGCAGTACGCCCGCATCGCCCAGTGGCACGCGACCGCCCAGGTTCCCGCCGAGCCTGCCGCCAGCGCCTTTCAAGGTATTCGCGCCCGCCTCGACACCCTGCAACCGGTGATGATGCAGAAGTACGCAGCCTTTCTGCCCTGGCAACATGACGCCGCCTGCCCGGACTGGGTACAGGCGGAAATACACCGTCACACATCCGACCCGATCATCGTGACCGCAATGCAGACCGCCACGGCTACCCTGTGCAGTGCACCCGGCAAAGCCTGAGTCCAGGCTCGCCGCGAATGACACGATCGCCACGCTTTGCTCTATGCTGGCGCCTGTGCCGCGCGTCGTACGTGCGCGGCACAACCAGTCGTTCTCCTGATCGTGGTACTGGAGCAGTCATGCGTCAAAGCCTTGCCCTTTTGCTGCTGTTTTTAGCCTTGCCCGCCGTCGCGCAGATCTACAAGTACACCGACGCCAACGGCAACACGGCGTACACCAATCAGCCGCCCGATGGCATCAAGGCCCAGACGGTGGATCTGCCGCCGCTCAACAGCGTGCCCACCAACACGCCCCCGGCCCCGTCCGGTGCGCCTGCGCCACAGGGCCAGGCACCGCAGAACACAGCGGCCTATCAGGTGCTCGCCTTGACCGACCTGCCCACCGAGGAGGCGCTTCGGGCCAACAACGGCAACTTCACCGTTGGCGTGGCGATTCAGCCGCGCCTGCAACAGGGCCATCTGCTGCAACTGATCATCGACGGCAAGCCTTACGGCCAGCCGACCAACGTGCCGCGCATGCAGGTGATGGAAATCGACCGTGGCGAACACAGCCTCTCGGTGGCAGTACTCCAGGGCAACCAGGCGATCCAGCAAAGCCAGACCATCAACCTGACAGTGCAGCGGGTCCATGTCGGCAAGCCTTGATGTGAAGCGATTCGGAACAGTCCTCGTCTGCCTGCTGATGCTCTGCTGCCAACTGGCCGTAGCCGATGTGTACACCTACGTCGATGCCGAGGGGAACCGGGTCTACACCGATCAGCCCCACCGTGGCGCGAAGAAGGTCGATATCGCCCCCAGCAACCAGATCAAGGCTGCCCCCAAGGCCCCTCGCCAGGCAGCCAGCAGCAAACAGCAACCCGGGCCGCTGTTTCGTTACCAGTTGCTGCGCATTCTCGCCCCGGAACCGGACAGCACCATCCGGGACATCCAGGGCAACCTGATCGTGACCGTCACCAACGATCCCGAACTGCAACCTCGCCACACCTACCGCCTCTTGCTGGACGGCAAGACCTTCAGCGAGCAGGGACGCAGCCCGGTGTTCCCGATGACCAACATCGACCGCGGCACCCACCAGTTGTCCATCGAAATCGTCGACGAGTTTGGCCGGGTGGTCGAGCGCACTCCCAATCAACCTTTTCACATGATGCGCATCTCACTGGCGCAGAAACGTCTGGCTCAACCGTGCAAGACGGACGACTACGGCGTGCGCCCCGAATGCCCGCTCAAGGACAAGCCGCCAGAAGAGAAAAGCAGCATCCTGCCTTTTTTCTAATGGCGCCCTTTTCAGGGTCTAAGCTCCAAAATGGTGCATAAGCTGAACGAACGACCTGACCAAAACACCATTTTGGGTCACAAATTGCGCCGCTCGGCCGCCCACTCGATCAAACGGTGCAGAAAAGGCCCGAAATGACTCGGCCAACGCTTCTTTTCGGAGCTTGGTTTGGTTTTTGCATTTTCCAGCGAATATGCGAGGAATACGCCCCTGAATCAGTGGCTTTTCCACGCTGGCCAAGACCAACCAGAGCCTGCACTTTCGGGCTTGCCCCAGTGCGATGTGCCAAAAGAGGTCAACGAGATTCATGACTATCAGCGATACGTTGCACCGACTGCTGCTCGACAACCTGACCACTGCCACGATTCTGCTCAATTCGGATCTGCGCCTTGAGTACATGAACCCGGCTGCCGAAATGCTGCTCGCCATCAGTGGCCAGCGCAGCCATGGGCAGTTCATCAGCGAGCTGTTCACCGAATCCGCCGAAGCCTTGAGTTCGCTGCGTCAGGCGGTGGAGCAAGCCCATCCGTTCACCAAGCGCGAGGCAATGCTGACCGCGCTGACCGGCCAGACGCTGACGGTCGATTACGCCGTGACGCCGATCCTGTCCCAGGGCGAAACCCTGCTGTTGCTGGAAGTCCACCCTCGTGACCGCCTGCTGCGGATCACCAAGGAAGAGGCACAACTGTCCAAGCAGGAAACCACCAAGATGCTGGTGCGTGGCCTGGCTCACGAAATAAAGAACCCGCTGGGCGGGATTCGCGGCGCGGCACAACTGCTGTCCCGCGAGCTGCCCGATGAGGGCCTGAAGGACTACACCAACGTCATCATCGAAGAGGCCGACCGCCTGCGTAATCTGGTCGACCGCATGCTGGGTTCGAACAAGCTGCCTTCGCTGGCGATGACCAACGTCCACGAGGTGCTGGAGCGCGTCTGCAGCCTGGTGGAGGCCGAAAGCCAGGGCTGCATCACTTTGGTGCGCGATTATGACCCAAGCATTCCTGATGTATTGATCGACCGCGAGCAGATGATCCAGGCCGTGCTCAACATCGTGCGCAACGCGATGCAGGCCATCAGCGGGCAGAACGAGCTGCGCCTGGGCCGCATCAGCCTGCGCACCCGGGCCATGCGCCAGTTCACCATCGGCCACGTGCGCCATCGCCTGGTGAGCAAGATCGAGATCATCGACAACGGCCCCGGCATTCCCCAGGAACTTCAGGAAACCATTTTCTACCCAATGGTCAGCGGCCGCCCGGACGGTACCGGGCTGGGCCTTGCCATCACCCAGAACATTATCAGTCAGCACCAGGGGCTGATCGAGTGTGACAGCCATCCTGGCCACACCACTTTCTCGATCTTCCTGCCGCTGGAACAAGGAGCAGCTTCGACATGAGCCGTAGTGAAACTGTCTGGATCGTCGATGACGACCGTTCCATCCGCTGGGTACTGGAAAAGGCCTTGCAGCAAGAAGGCATGACCACGCAGAGCTTCGACAGCGCCGATGGCGTGATGAGCCGCCTGGCGCGCCAGCAGCCGGATGTCATCATCTCCGACATTCGCATGCCCGGCGCCAGCGGCCTGGATCTGCTGGCGCGCATCCGCGAACAGCACCCGCGCCTGCCGGTCATCATCATGACGGCGCATTCGGACCTGGACAGCGCGGTGGCGTCCTATCAAGGCGGCGCCTTCGAATACCTGCCCAAGCCGTTCGACGTCGATGAAGCGGTGGCGCTGGTCAAGCGCGCCAACCAGCACGCCCAGGAACAACAGGGCATGGACGTTGCGCCAACCCTGACCCGCACCCCGGAAATCATCGGCGAAGCGCCGGCGATGCAGGAAGTGTTTCGCGCCATCGGCCGCCTGAGCCACTCCAACATCACCGTGCTGATCAACGGTGAATCCGGCACTGGTAAAGAGCTGGTGGCCCATGCGCTGCATCGCCACAGCCCGCGTTCGGCCTCGCCTTTCATCGCCCTGAACATGGCGGCGATTCCGAAAGACCTGATGGAATCCGAGCTGTTCGGTCACGAAAAAGGCGCGTTCACCGGCGCTGCCAACCTGCGTCGCGGCCGTTTCGAACAGGCCGATGGCGGCACGCTATTCCTCGATGAAATCGGCGACATGCCGGCCGACACCCAGACCCGCCTGCTGCGCGTCCTGGCTGACGGCGAGTTCTATCGCGTGGGCGGCCATGTGCCGGTCAAAGTGGACGTGCGCATCATCGCCGCGACTCACCAGAATCTGGAAACCCTGGTGCAGGCCGGCAAATTCCGTGAGGACTTGTTTCACCGCCTCAACGTGATCCGCATCCACATCCCGCGCCTGTCGGACCGTCGCGAAGACATCCCGACCCTGGCCAAGCACTTCCTCAGCCGCGCCGCGCAGGAACTGGCGGTAGAGCCCAAGCTGCTCAAGGCCGAGACCGAGGAATACCTCAAGCACCTGCCATGGCCAGGCAACGTGCGCCAGCTGGAAAACACCTGCCGCTGGATCACGGTGATGGCGTCGGGTCGCGAAGTGCACATCAGCGACCTGCCACCTGAACTGCTTAGCCTGCCCCAAGACGCAGCGCCAGTGACCAACTGGGAGCAAGCACTGCGTCAATGGGCCGACCAGGCGCTGGCCCGCGGGCAGTCAAGCCTGCTGGACAGCGCCGTGCCGACCTTCGAACGCATCATGATCGAGACAGCTCTCAAGCACACCGCAGGCCGCCGTCGCGACGCCGCCGTGCTGCTGGGCTGGGGCCGCAACACCTTGACCCGCAAGATCAAGGAGCTGGGCATGAAGATCGATGGTGGGGATGATGATGAAGGGGATGAGGGTTAACCGTCTCTAACAAACGCCACCGAACTGTAGGAGCGCGCTTGCCCGCGATTGCGGTGTGCCTGTCACGGATATGGTGGCTGACACAACGCTGTCGCGGGCAAGCGCGCTCCTACAGGCGTAGGTGCCTCACTCCGCCAACGACGGCCTGGCCCACAGGTTGATCCCGCCTTCCTGCGCGAACCGGTCGATCTCGGCCAGTTCTTCCTGGCTGAACACCAGGTTATCCAGCGCGCCCACGTTCTCGATGATCTGCTCCGGACGGCTCGCACCGATCAGCGCCGAGGTGACGCGAGGGTCGCGCAGAGTCCAGGCCAGGGCCATCTGTGCCAGGCTCTGGCCGCGACGCTTGGCGATCTCGTTCAACGCCCGCACATGTTCGATGTTCTGCTCCGACAAGTGCGAAGCCTGCAGCGAACCTCCGCCCGGACGATTGACCCGCGCATCCTTCGGAATGCCGTTCAGGTACTTGTCCGACAGCAGCCCCTGTGCCAGCGCCGTGAACGCAATCACCCCCGAGCCCAGCTCGTCGGTGGTGTCCAGCAAGTCCTTCTCCACCCAGCGGTTGAGCATGTTGTACGCCGGTTGGTGAATCAGCAGCGGCACTTTCCATTCTTTCAGAAGCCCTGCGATTTCCCGCGTCTTGGCGCCCGAGTAGGAAGAGATACCGATGTACAGCGCCTTGCCCTGCTGCACGGCGGTGGCCAGCGCGCCTGCGGTTTCTTCCAGCGGGGTGTCCGGGTCGAAGCGATGCGAATAAAAGATATCCACATAGTCCAGGCCCATGCGCGCAAGGCTCTGATCCAGGCTTGCCAGCACGTATTTGCGCGAGCCGCCGCCCTGGCCGTACGGGCCTGGCCACATGTCCCAGCCGGCCTTGGTGGAGATAATCAGCTCGTCGCGGTACTGCTTGAAGTCTTCCTTGAGCAGACGCCCGAAGTTGATTTCGGCGCTGCCATAGGGCGGGCCGTAGTTGTTGGCGAGGTCGAAGTGGTTGATGCCCAGATCGAACGCCGTACGCAGCATGGCGCGCTGGGTGTCCAGCGGCGTGCTGTCGCCGAAGTTGTGCCACAGGCCCATGGACAGCGCCGGCAGTACCAGGCCGCTGCGGCCTACGCGGCGATAGGGCACGCGCTCATAGCGGTTTTCGGCAGCGATATAGGTCATACGGTCCTCTCTTCTGTATCTGAACGGATCAGCGATAAGAAACGCCAATGGATAAGCAGTGAAGCGAGTATATTCAGCCCTCGCTTACGCTGAAAAATGCTTTATTCCTCTGGCTGACATCGGTTCTTGATATGGATATTCGCCAACTCAATGCGTTCATCGCGGTGTTCGAAGAACGCAACATCACTTCGGCCGCCCAACGCCTGTTCACCAGCCAGCCCACGCTGTCGGTCACCATTCGCCAGCTGGAAGAGGCACTGGGCACGACGCTGTTCGAGCGCATGCCACGGGG
This sequence comes from Pseudomonas sp. NPDC090201, assembly GCF_044746825.1. NCBI lineage: Bacteria > Pseudomonadati > Pseudomonadota > Gammaproteobacteria > Pseudomonadales > Pseudomonadaceae > Pseudomonas > Pseudomonas sp. NPDC090201. The sequence continues at coordinate 78,428 of NZ_JBIVCX010000019.1, read as the reverse complement.
CGTGGAAGTCACCGACGACGCGCGCACGCTGTACCCGCAGGCCCGTCGATTGCTGGCCGAAGCCCAGGCGCTGAGCAATCAGTTTCGTCAGCGCAATGACCGGTTGCTGCTGGGGATCGGGGTCGAGGGCGATATCGCCGCCAGTCATCTGGAAGCGTTTCTGGAGATGGCCTACCGGGTGGTGCCCAATCTGCAACTGACCCTGCAGGACGGTTGCAGCGGCGATGCGCGGCTGTCGGTGGAAGAGGATTGCTGCGAAGACGAGCTGTTTCTGCCGCTCTGGGAAGAGACTTTCGTGCTGGCGCTGCCCGCTGACCATGCCCTTGCTGGACGCGCCGAGTTGAGCGAGGCCGATCTGCTGGATGTGCAGTGGATTACCTGCCCCTCGCATCCGTCTCATCAGCGCTTGATGGAGTTCTACACCCGCAGCGCCGTACCGGTGGCTGCGGTGGCAGGTTCGTTGACTCTGGCGTTGCGGCTGGTCGCAGCGGGTGCGGGGCTGGCGATGCTGCCGGCGTCGATGCTCAACGCGCATCAGGGGGTCGTCACCCTCCCCGCGCCGATCCCCAACCTCATTCGCCGAGTCGGGCTGTGCTACGCGGCACAAGCCCTCGACACCCCGGCGTTGACGTTGCTGCATGGGCATCTGCAAACCCGCAGCTAACGCACCTGTAGGAGCGCGCTTGCCCGCGACAAGGTTGTGTCAGCCAATATATCCATGACCGACACACCGCAATCGCGGGCAAGCGCGCTCCTACAGTAGCTAGCCAGGCCTATCGCACCAAATGCAAAAACTGCATATGCCGCTCGTACTGATCGAGGATGTCGTTGATGACCTGCTCTTTGGTGTAACCCACCAGGTCGTAATCCTGGCTGCCCTCGCTCAGGTGCACCTCGGCGCGGTAGTAGCGGCGGTTGTTCAGTTGTTTCGAGCCCATCCCCGCACGGGCGAACGACGGCGTGAAATACCCGCGCATCGCCACCTGGTAGATGAATGGCCGCTCTTCGCCGTGGCCGATTTCCAGGCTGACGGTGTGGGTGACCGGGTCGGGCTGGGCGATGACGCTCAGGCCTTTCTCGACGAACACTGCCGTCACCTCTTCGATGGCCGGGCGCACCGTCTGGTCGAGGAAGCGATAGACCTCGTCCCGGGACGGAAAATGCACCGCCTGGCTCAACCGCTGACGCCAGCCGCCACGACGTGATCCGGACACCGGCGCCAGCGAATACAACTGCGCGATCTGCCGCTGGGACTCCATGTAAAAGGCCTTGTGCAGCCCCCACATCATCGTCAGCAGAATCAGCGAGAACGGCAGCGAGGTCAGCACCACCGCCGACTTCAGCGCATCGATGCTGCCGGAGAACAACAAGCCGCTGGTAATCAGCGCCGTCATCACGCCCCAGAACACCCGCAGCCATTTCGGCCCGTCTTCGTCCGGGCTGCCGCCTTTGGCCGACAACGTGGACAGCACCACGGTGCCGGAGTCTGCCGAGGTAACGAAGAACACGAAGCTGATGAACACCGTGACCGCGATGACGGTCTTGCTCCACGGGTAATTTTCCAGCATCAGGTACAAGGCCATGGACGGGTCGTCGATGGCCGCCTGCCCCAGCGCCGTCATGCCGTGATTGAGCAACTGGTCGATGGCGCTGTTGCCGAAGATCGACATCCACGCCAGGGTGAACCCGAGCGGGATCAGCAGCACGCCGAAGACAAACTCGCGAATCGTCCGGCCCCGGGAAATACGCGCGATGAACAGGCCCACGAACGGCGACCAGGCGATCCACCAGGCCCAGTAGAACACCGTCCAGTCACCCAGCCAGGCGCTGGGACCGTCATAGGCGTACACATCGAAACTCTTGACCGGCAACGCCCCGAGGTAATCACCGATGTTCTGCACCAGGGTGTTGAGCAAATGCTGGGTGGGACCTGCGAACAACACGAACAGCAGCAGCGCGCAGGCCAGCAGCATGTTGATGTCGGACATGACGCGCACGCCCTTGTCGACACCGGCCACCGCCACCAGGATCGCCGCGCCCATCATCAGGGTGATGAGTCCGACCTGAATCCACTGGGTATGGGGCACGCCGAACAGGTAATCCAGCCCCGAATTCAGGTGCAGCACGCCAAAACCCATGTCGGCGCCCAGGCCGAAGATGGTGGCGATGATGCCGAAGCCGTCCACCGCATAACCGATGGGCCCGTTGATGCGCTTGCCGATCAGTGGGTACAGCGCCGAACGCAGCGCCAGCGGCAGGTTGTGGCGATAGGCGAAGTACGCCAGCGCCATGCCGACGAACGCAAACACACCCCAGCCGTGCAAGCCCCAGTGCAGAAACAGCAACTGCATGGCCTGACGTGCAGCCTCGGTGGTGCCGCCTGCGCCTTGTGGCGGTTGCTGCAAATGAGTCAGCGGCTCGGACACGCAAAAGAAAAACAGCGTGATGCTGATCCCGGCGGCGAACAGCATGCCGGCCCATGACAGGTAGCTGAACTCCGGTTCGTCATGATCGGCACCGAGCTTGATCTTCCCGTAACCGGAAAACGCCGTGACGATCACGAACAGCAGGTACAGGGTCATGGCCAGCATGTAGTACCAGCCGACGGTATTGGCCGCCCAGTTCTGCGCAGCGAGCAGCCACTGGCCTGCGGCCTCGGGGAAGCTGATGACCACCAGCCCGAAGATCAGGATGAAGGACGCAGCGAAGTAGAAAACGGGGGCATTCATGCGGACCGGCGCGCTGTTCTGCGCGTTCGGAACACTCATGCGGCCACCGTTGCGAAGGTGGAAGAAACGTTCATGCAAGGCTGATGCGGCAAGGGTAGGCCTCCTGTTGTGAGGGCAGCGAACCACCGGTTTAACTTGATTGAACGTTCAATTAAAGCACGGATAGGGGGTGGAGGACCAATTGGAGGGACTGACGGGTACACATGAGACCCGTCGCACCACGTCCATGTAGGAGCGCGCTTGCCCGCGAAGGCGTTGTGTCAGCCACCATATCCATGTCAGACACACCGCCGTCGCGGGCAAGCGCGCTCCTACAGGCGGTCTTCGACGCGGAGCGTCACATGATGGTTACCACGCAGAGCGTGGGAACCATCAAAAGATCAGCGAGGGATTTACTTCTGCGTCCCGTCATCATGCTGCAGGTTCGCCTGGTTGACGTTGCTGCCCGCCGGTACGCCGCGGGTCAGCCAGACGTTACCGCCGATGGTCGAGCCCTGGCCGATGGTGATGCGTCCCAGAATGGTCGCCCCGGCATAAATCACCACGTCATCTTCCACAATCGGATGGCGCGCATGGCCCTTCTGCAACTGGCCGTCTTCATCGGCCGGGAACCGTTTGGCGCCCAGGGTCACGGCCTGATAAATCCGCACGCGCTCGCCGATGATCGCCGTCTCGCCGATCACCACACCGGTGCCGTGATCGATGAAGAAGCTCGGGCCGATCCTGGCCCCAGGGTGGATGTCGATACCGGTGGCCGAGTGCGCCAGCTCCGAGCTGATCCGCGCCAGCAGCGGCAGGCCGTTGAGGTACAGGTGGTGGGCCAGGCGGTGATGAATGATCGCCAGAATGCCCGGGTAGCACAGCAACACCTCATCGACACTGCGCGCCGCCGGGTCACCGTGATAGGCGGCCAGCACGTCGGTATCGAGAATCCGGCGGATGCCCGGCAGCGCACTGGCGAAATCCTGAATCAGCCGCTCGGCGTGCACGTCGGCGCAACTGGCGTCTTCGCCACGCTGGCGAGCGACATAACGCAGCTCAAGGCGCGCCTGGGCCAGCAGGGAATTGAGCGCCACGTCCAGGGTGTGGCCCACGTAGAAGTCTTCGCTTTCCTCGCGCAGATCAACCGGCCCCAGACGCATCGGGAACAACGCACCACACAAGGCTTCCAGGATGTCGCGCAGGGCTTCGCGCGAAGGCAGCTCGCGGCCGCCCTTCTCGCCACTGATGCGGCCGTTGCTGGTGCGCCAGTCATCACGTGCGGCGCGCAACTCACCAACGATCCGCTGCAATTGCCAATGGCCGGTCACGCCCTGGGCACAGTCTTGCGGGGACAGTTCAGGAATAGTGCTCACGCAGATTTCTCCTCAGTTCGACGGCTCGTCAGGCTGGACATGGCCGAAGGTTGGATCACTCTACGGCAATCATTCAGGGCAAAAAAATAACAATTTTCGTGAGGTCATAACCCGCAGTCATCAGCGATCGGTCAGGTTGCCCTGCAGGAAGGGTCTGCCTATAGTCCAGCGACTCACTCGCAAGACGTACCGACATCATCATGATCAAACAACAGCTCGACCGCTTCAATCGCCTGGAACTGCTGGGCGCGCCAACGCCACTTGAAAAGCTCGAGCGCCTGTCGGCCTGGGCCGGCCGCGACATCTATGTGAAGCGCGACGACATCACGCCGCTGGCGATGGGCGGCAACAAGCTGCGCAAGCTCGAATACCTGGCTGCCGATGCGCAGGCGTTGGGCGCCGACACGCTGATCACCGCAGGCGCGATCCAGTCCAACCACGTTCGCCAGACCGCGGCACTGGCCGCCAAATTGGGTCTGGGTTGCGTTGCGCTGCTGGAAAATCCGATCGCCACGGATGACAGCAACTACCTGGGCAACGGCAACCGCCTGCTGCTGGATCTGTTCGACGCCAAGGTCGAGCTGGTGGAAAACCTGGACAACGCCGACGAGCTGCTCCAGGCCCTGGCCGCGCGCTTGCAGGCCAGCGGCAAGAAGCCGTACCTGGTGCCCATCGGTGGCTCCAATGCGCTGGGGGCCCTGGGTTATGTGCGGGCAGGCTTCGAGCTGGCCGAGCAGATCGAGGCCACAGGCGTTGATTTCGCTGCCGTGGTGCTCGCCTCCGGCAGCGCAGGCACCCACAGCGGTCTGGCGCTGGCGCTGGCCGAAGCCTTGCCGCAGTTGCCGGTGATTGGCGTGACGGTCTCGCGCCCGGAAGAAACCCAGGCACCCAAGGTTCAGGGCCTGGCCGAGCGTACCGTGGAACTGCTGGGCACATCGCTGCCCCAGGCGTTCAAGGTGCAACTGTGGGACGAGTATTACGGCCCGCGTTATGGCGAGCCCAACGCCGGCACGCTGGCGGCGGTCAAGCTGCTGGCCAGCCAGGAAGGCCTGTTGCTGGACCCGGTGTACACCGGCAAGGCCATGGCCGGGCTGCTGGATGGCATCGGCCGCCACCGCCTGGACGACGGCCCGGTGATCTTCCTGCACACCGGCGGCGCGCCTGCGCTGTTTGCGTACCCGGATGTGTTTTCGGGCTGATCAGCACCCCGTAGCAGCACGGCTTGCCGGCGGGCGCGGTGGGTCAATCGATACTGCATTGCCTGACACGACGCCCCCGCCGGCAAGCCGTGCTGCTACGGGAAGGTGTCGTGTCACCTGGTTGCGCAAAGTTCTATATTCAAAAACAAGATAAGCGATTCATTTTTAATTATTTTTAATCCTAACCAACGCCTCATATGATTCACGCCAGCACCCGCCAAGCGCGCTAAAAAAGCTGGATAAACACGCGGTGCCACAGTAGTTTCGTCAGGTCTGACGCTAACCTGACATACCAATTAAAAACAGGGGACTCACATGAACATGTCTGCTATCCGTCGTACCTTCCTGCTATCGGCTCTGGGTCTGGTGCTGGGCACCGGCCTGGTGACTCAGGCCGTCGCTGGCGAGCAACTGGCGACCATCAAAAAGAACGGCACCCTCAACGTCGGCCTGGAAGGCACCTACCCGCCTTTCAGCTTCGTGGGTGAAGACGGCAAGCTGACCGGTTTTGAGGTCGAGTTCTCTGAAGCGCTGGCCAAGGAGCTGGGCGTCAAGGTCAAGCTGAGCGCCACCCCATGGGCCGGCATCCTGGCAGCGCTGGAATCCAAGCGTCTGGATGTTGTGGTCAACCAGGTGACCATCTCCGACGAGCGCAAGAAGAAATACGACTTCTCCGAACCCTACACCGTCTCGGGTATCCAGGCGCTGGTGCAGAAGAAGGACGAAAACAAGTTCCCGACGCCCAAGGACCTGGATAACAAGAAGGTCGGCGTGGGCCTGGGTACCAACTATGAGCAGTGGCTCAAGGAAAACGTGCCGGGCGCCGTCGTCAAGACCTACGACGATGATCCAACCAAGTACCAGGACCTGAAAGTCGGCCGTATCGACGCCATCCTGGTTGACCGCCTGGCGGCACTGGACCTGATCACCAAGACCAAGGACAACCTGGCCATCTCCGGCCCCGCGTTCTCCCGTCAGGAAGCCGGTATCGCACTGCGCAAGGGCGAGCCTGAGCTGCTGGAAGCCCTGAACAAGGCCATCGACAAACTGCGCGCCGACGGCACCCTGGCCAAGCTGTCCGAGAAGTACTTCAAGGCTGACGTGACCAAATGATTTCAGAGAGCATTCAGCTCGCGCTGGACTCCGCGCCCTTTCTACTCAAGGGCGCGTACTACACCGTTGGCTTGAGCCTGGGCGGAATGTTTTTCGGATTGGTGCTGGGCTTCGGCCTGGCACTGATGCGTCTGTCCAAGGTCTGGATCATCAGCGCCATCGCCCGGGTCTACGTGTCGTTCTTTCGCGGCACGCCCCTGCTGGTGCAGCTATTCGTGATCTATTACGGCCTGCCTGACCTGGGCATCGAACTGGATGCCATCAGCGCAGCCTTGATCGGTCTGTCGTTGAACATGGCTGCCTACGCCTGCGAAATCCTGCGTTCGGCCATCGGTGCCGTGGACAAGGGCCAATGGGAAGCGGCCGCCAGTATCGGCATGACCCGTGCCCAGACCATGCGCCGGGCGATCCTGCCGCAGGCTGCACGCACGGCATTGCCGCCGTTGGGCAACAGCTTCATTTCGCTGGTCAAGGACACGGCCATGGCCGCCACCATCCAGGTGCCGGAAGTGTTCCGCCAGGCGCAGTTGATCTCTTCCAGAACCCTGGAAGTCTTCACCATGTACATCACCGTTGCGTTGATCTACTGGGTACTGTGCAGTGTGCTCGCGCACTTCCAGAACCGTCTTGAATCGCGGGTCAACCGCCATGATCAGGAGTCCTGAGGCATGATCACGGTTGAGAAACTGACCAAGGAATTCAAGGGCAACCAGGTGCTCAAGGGCATCGATCTCAAGGTACAGCCGGGCGAGGTGGTGGCGATCATCGGCCCCAGCGGCTCGGGCAAGACCACCCTGCTCCGCTGCCTGAACCTGCTTGAGGAACCGAGCAGCGGCACCATCACTGTGGGTGACATCAGGATCGACGGCAGCAAGCCGCTGAGCCAGCAAACCGCACTGATCCGCCAGTTGCGCCAGCACGTGGGCTTCGTGTTCCAGAACTTCAACCTGTTCCCCCATCGCACCGCGCTGGAAAACGTCATCGAAGGCCCGACCGTGGTCAAGAAGGTGCCGCGTGAACAGGCCATCGAACTGGGCCGCAAGCTGCTGGCCAAGGTCGGCCTGGCAGGCAAGGAAGACGCCTACCCACGGCGCCTGTCGGGCGGGCAGCAACAGCGCGTGGCGATTGCCCGGGCGCTGGCGATGGAGCCTGAGGTGATTCTGTTCGACGAACCCACCTCGGCCCTCGACCCGGAACTGGTGGGCGAGGTGCTCAGCGCCATTCGCGCCCTGGCCGAGGAAAACCGCACGATGGTCATCGTCACCCACGAGATGAAGTTCGCTCGCGACGTGGCCAACCGCGTGGTGTTCATCGACAAGGGCGTGATCGTCGAACAGGGCGACGCGAAGGAGTTGTTCGCCAATCCCAAAGAGGAACGTACCCGGCAGTTTCTGGAACGCAGCAGAAACTAGTCCTACACCTCTGCTACTTGAAACGGCGCCATCGAGCGCCGTTTTCTTTTTTCTAACATTTGGCAAACACCGAACAGGTCAGTTTTTTTGGGGCCTCAAGCGTTGGTGCTTGCGTCTCCTATCAGGTTTTTCTATCAAACCTGGCTGCATCTGCCTTTTCCCTTCCCCCCGACAATTGAGTCTCTACGCGCGGACAAATAACCGGTTCACAGCGCCCCCCCCCTACTCGGTAGGCATCAGATAAATGGGAGCCGTGAGTAGGACACAAGGGCAGTCGCCCGCACCCCTGATAGAGAAAACTCTGTAGGAACATTCTGTTTCACTCACTAATAAAGCCTCATATCTTTTTGATTGTTGACTTAAATGCTGCAACACAATTAGCTCAGTGACGGCCTCGAAAATAATCTCGGAAAAATAGCAATCCTGAATATTGCACCGTTTGTAATGTTTGCCTTCGCTAGACATCAGGCATGTACTAGCGGCGCCGCTGTGAACTTGCACTTGCGTTGAACAACATCGGCAAACGCCTTTTCTGTCGTTTAATTCCAATGAGTATTCGAACATGATCAAGACCCCTGTCAGCCACACACCCCTCCAGCTCCTGGCGCCTTGTCTGCCGCAGTCGAACAAGCACGGTATTGGTGCCCTGGCGGCCGCGAACCTGGTGGTTCACATCCCTGCCTACAGCGAAATGGAATGCGCAGACCTCATCGAACTGTTCTGGGGAGACTGTTACGTCGCATCAAAACTGTTATCCGAGTCCGACATAGGGAATACATGCGTCCTACATGTTCCGGAAAGTTTTCTACAAAGTGGAAAGGTGAAGACTTACTACAAAGTAACCAAGATCGGCAGCGAACCCGTGCAATCACCGGCATGCAAACTTTGGGTCAAACTGGAGATGCCTGGCGGTCATTTGGTGAGTGCCGACGGAGAGGAAAACCAGGGATTGGCACCCGTGACCTTTGCAAGCGCGGTGATGCGTGATGGCCTGAGTACACAGCAACTCGAACGCGGCGTCGACATCACCATCGCCGGTTATCCCAACATGCAGGCTTACGACGAAATCACATTGCGCTGGGGGGATATCCGGATGGACCTGCCGGTACTCACCGAGCATCAGGTCGGCAAGGCTATCGACGTCCACGTCCCGGCTGAACTGATACGGGAAGCCGGGGAAGATCTGCATCAGGAGGTGACCTATTGCGTCATCGATCGGGTCGGAAACAACTCGCGCTGGGCGCCGGCCAGGTCGATCCGGGTGGGCGTCGATGGCACTCGGGATGACGATGCATGAGAGGGCGGAAAGCGTCGATGCTCCCTTCTATGGTTATTCCGAAATGTTAGTTCTGTAATTTTTTATAAGCGATTAGGGTATATGCACCGGACCACCGGACCCCATTCAGTTTTCCTGCCGCTCAAGCGGTATCGAATTGAGGTTCCAATGGTCACGTACAACCACCAAAGTGCCCGCGCTCAGGGGGCTACCCGCCCATGAGCAAGAAAAAAATCCTGCTCAATGCGTTCAACATGAACTGCATCGGCCATATCAACCACGGGTTCTGGACCCATCCACGGGACACCTCGACCCAGTACAAGACGCTCGACTACTGGACGAATCTTGCACAACTGCTTGAGCGCGGACTCTTCGACGGCCTATTCATCGCGGATATCGTCGGCGTATACGACGTCTACCAGAAATCCATCGACGTGCCGTTGAAGGAGTCGATCCAGCTTCCCGTCAACGATCCGCTGCTGCTGGTTTCGGCCATGGCAGCGGTCACCAGGCACCTGGGGTTCGGCCTGACCGCCAACCTCACCTACGAAGCGCCCTATCTGTTCGCCCGGCGCATGTCGACGCTCGATCACCTGACGCGCGGCCGGGTGGGCTGGAACATCGTCACCGGCTACCTGGACAGCGCCGCCAAGGCCATGGGCCTGACGGAGCAGATCGAGCACGACCGCCGCTACGACCAGGCCGACGAGTACCTCCAGGTGCTCTACAAGCTCTGGGAAGGCAGCTGGGAAGACGATGCAGTGATCGAGGACCGTGCCAGGCGCGTGTATGCGCAGCCGGAAAAAGTGCACTACGTGCGCCACAGCGGCGAGTTCTACCAGGTCGAGGGCTACCACCTGTGCGAGCCCTCGCCACAACGCACGCCGGTGCTGTTTCAGGCTGGCAGCTCGGAGCGGGGCCTGGCGTTCGCCGGCAGCAATGCCGAGTGCGTGTTCATCAGTGGGCAGAACAAGGCCGCGACCCGCGAGCAGGTCGACAAGGTACGCGCCAGCGCCGTGGCAGCCGGCCGCAACCCGGACGACATCAAGGTGTTCATGGGGCTGAACGTGATCGTCGGCGCCACCGAGGAGGCGGCTCGGGCCAAGCACGCCGAATACCTGGGATACGCCAGCGCCGAGGCAGGGCTGGCGCATTTTTCGGCGTCCACTGCCATCGATTTCTCTGAATACGAACTCGACGAGCCGATCCAGCACGTCAAGAGCAACGCCATTCAATCGGCGACGAAGATCCTCAAGAATAACGACTGGACCCGCCGCAAGCTGCTGGACCAGCACGCGCTGGGCGGGCGCTATATCACGGTGATCGGCTCGCCGCAGCAGGTGGCCGACGAACTGGAATCCTGGATCGCCGAGACAGGCCTGGACGGCTTCAACCTGACCCGCATCGTCACCCCGGAGAGCTATGAGGATTTCATCGACCTGGTGATCCCCGAGCTGCAAAGGCGCGGCTCGTACAAGACCGCCTACGAACACGGCACCTTGCGCCAGAAGCTGTTTGCCGAGGATTCAGCGCGACTGCCTGAGCGGCATCCCGGAGCCCAATTCAGAACACACACAACCCTGTAGGAGCGCGCTTGCCCGCGACCGCGGTGTGTCTGTGCCAGGAGCGCCGCCTGACACACCGCCTTCGCGGGCAAGCGCGCTCCTACAACGACTTCTTCAGACTGAACAATCGGACGACAACATGACAAAAACCCTCCTCACCCTGGCCCTCTCACTGGGCCTGTTCACCGGCATCACCCACGCCGCCGAACAACCCTTGAAGGTCGGCACCACCGCCGCGTTCGCCATCCCGCTGGAAGCCGCCGTGGCGGAGGCCGACAAGCAGGGCCTTAAAGTCGAACTGGTGGAGTACACCGACTGGATCGCGCCCAACGTCAGCCTCAACGCCGGCGACATCGACGTGAACTACTTCCAGCACATCCCTTTCCTGGAAAACGCCAAGGCTGCTTCCGGTTTCGACCTGGTGCCTTTCGCCCCCGGGATCATCAACAACGTGGGCCTGTATTCGAAGAAGTACAAAAGCTTCGACGAGCTGCCCACCGGCGCCAGCGTGGCCATCGCCAACGACCCGATCAACAGCGGACGCGGCCTGCAACTGCTGGCCAAGGCCGGGCTGATCACCCTCAAGCCGGGCGTGGGCTACAAGGCCACCGAAGACGACATCACGGCCAACCCCAAGAAGCTCAAGATCATTCAGGTCGAGGCGGTGCAACTGGTGCGCGCCTATGACGACGCCGACCTGGTGCAGGGCTACCCGGCCTACATTCGCCTGGCGAAAACTTTCGACGCAGGCTCGGCGATTCTCTTCGACGGCCTCGATCACCCCGAGTACGTGATCCAGTTCGTCATCAAGCCGGACCACAAGAACGACCCGCGCCTGGCGAAGTTCATCGACATCTACCAACACTCCCCTGTGGTACGCGCCTCGCTGGATAAAGTGAATGGCTCGCTGTACCAGGTCGGCTGGAAGAACTGACCATGACCGCCACCGCGCAACGCTCACTGTCGCTGCAAACGCCCGATAGCCATAGCGCCGTCCAGACCGAACTGCACCCGGAAAAAGCCAGTGCCCACGTGCGTTTCAGCCAGTTGGGCAAGGTGTACGAGGGCCAGCAGGGACCGGTTGCGGCACTGCAAAGCATCGACCTGGATATCCAGCGCGGCGAGGTGTTCGGCATCATTGGCCGCAGTGGCGCAGGCAAATCGTCGCTGATCCGCACCATCAACCGCCTTGAACAACCCAGCAGCGGCCGGGTGCTGATCGATCAGATCGACATCGCCGCCTTCAACGAAGACAAACTGGTGGAACTGCGTCGACGCATCGGAATGATCTTCCAGCACTTCAACCTGATGTCGGCCAAGACCGTGTGGCAGAACGTCGAGTTGCCGTTGAAAGTGGCCAAGGTGCCCAAGGCGCAGCGCCAGCGCAAAGTCGCCGAGTTGCTGGAGCTGGTGGGCCTGCAGGATAAGCACCACGCCTACCCGGCGCAACTGTCGGGCGGCCAGAAACAGCGCGTCGGGATCGCCCGCGCCCTGGTGCATGACCCGGCCATCCTCCTTTGTGACGAAGCGACTTCGGCACTGGACCCGGAAACCACGCAGTCGATCCTGGGCCTGCTGCGCCAGATCAATCAGCGCCTGGGCCTGACGATCATTCTGATTACCCACGAGATGGCCGTGATCCGGGAAATCTGCGACCGCGTGGTGGTGCTCGAACAAGGCCGGATCGTCGAGCAAGGCCCGGTGTGGCAGGTGTTCGGTGACCCTCGCCACGAGGTCAGCAAGACCCTGCTTGCGCCCCTGCAACACGCGCTCCCGGATGACCTGCAGGCACGTCTGCAACCCCAGCCGTCGGCCAGCCATGCCAGCGTGGTACTGGACCTGCAATTCACCGGCGGCAATGGCAGCGAGCCGGACCTGTCCGCGCTGTTCAATGCCTTCGGCGGACGGGTCAGCCTGTTGCATGGCGGCGTCGAACGGATTCAGGGGCGGGCTTTGGGTCACCTGTTGCTCGCCGTCGCTCACTCGCCACTGTCGGTGGACGAACTGCTCATCCGCGCCCGCAAACAGGCGCAACACGCGAAGGTACTGGGTTATGTGGCTTGATCGTTTGTGGCAAGGCGTCATCGACACCTTTCTGATGGTGGGCGTGTCATCGCTGATCGCGCTGATTCTGGGGATTCCGCTGGCAGTGATCCTGGTCACCAGCGGCAAGGGCGGTATCTTCGAAGCGCCGAACGTCAACCGCGTGCTCGGCGCCTTCGTGAACATCTTTCGCTCGGTGCCCTTCCTGATCCTGATGGTCGCGCTGATCCCTTTCACCCGCCTGATCGTCGGCACCACCTATGGCGTATGGGCCGCCGTCGTGCCACTGACCATCGCCGCCACACCGTTCTTCGCCCGCATCGCGGAAGTCAGCCTGCGCGAAGTCGACCACGGCCTGATCGAAGCCGCCCAGGCCATGGGCTGCCGCCGCTGGCACATCGTCTGGCACGTCCTGCTGCCCGAAGCCCTGCCCGGCATCGTCGGAGGCTTCACCATCACCCTGGTGACCATGATCAACTCATCGGCCATGGCCGGCGCCATCGGAGCAGGCGGCCTGGGCGACATCGCCTACCGCTACGGATACCAGCGTTTCGACACGCAGGTGATGCTGACCGTCATCGTGTTGCTGGTGATTCTGGTCGCCGTGATCCAACTGGGCGGCGACCGGCTGGCGTTGCGGTTGAACAAGCGCTGACCTCGTAGCAGCACGGCTTGCCGGCGGGGCGGTGTGTCAGTCGGAAATTCTTTATCTGACACACCGCTCCCGCCGGCAAGCCGTGCTGCTACGGGGCAGGTTGCGGGAAGCGAGGGGCGGGGTATATTGGCCGCTTCCCCGCTCAGAATGTGTACCGATGAAACTCGATCCGCAGGACCTCGCCCAGATCACCGCCGTCACCCTTGGCAACTACAACGATGTTGCAGAGGATTTTCGTGAGGGTACGCGCGATCACGATGTCAGCCAGAACATCGACGCCTTGTTGCGCAATATTCAGGGCCAGGGGCCGTTTCAGATTCTGGATTTCGGCTGCGGACCGGGGCGGGATCTGCGCACTTTTACCGCCATGGGGCATGTCGCGGTCGGTCTGGATGGCTCTGAGCGCTTCGCCGAGATGGCCCGGGCCGACAGTGGTTGCGAGGTTCTTCATCAGAACTTTCTGGTGCTGGACCTGCCTGACCAGCGCTTTGACGGGATTTTTGCCAATGCCTCGCTGTTCCACGTTCCCCGGCAGGAGTTGCCGCGTGTACTGAAGGAGTTGCGGGCGGCGTTGAAGCCCGGCGGTGTGCTGTTCAGTTCAAACCCGAGGGGGAGCAATCAGGAAGGCTGGAAGGGCGAGCGCTATGGCTCGTTCCATGATCTGGCGTCCTGGAGTGGGTTGCTGACTGAGGCGGGGTTTGTCGAGGTCGAGCATTATTACCGTCCGGCGGGATTGCCGCGAGAGCAGCAGCCGTGGCTGGCGAGTGTCTGGCGCAGGGTTTGAGACACCCGCATCCCGTAGCAGCACGGCTTGCCGGCGGGGGCGGTGTATCAGTCGAATAATGTTTGGCTGACACACCGCTCCCGCCGGCAAGCCGTGCTGCTACGGAGTAACCTGAGGATCATTCCACTGCTGGATGTGCCCCTTCGTCGCTCTGTTCCTCCTTGCGCCGCTGTTTCTCGGCTTCGGCCTTCTCGCGCTGCTCTTTGGTTGGCTCCTTGATCTTGTACCAGGCCACATACAGCGCCGGCAAAAACAGCAGAGTCAGCAGTGTGGCGATGATGATCCCGCCGATCATCGCGTAGGCCATCGGCCCCCAGAACACTTCGCGGGCGATGGGGATCATGCCCAGGCTCGCGGCTGCGGCGGTGAGCAGGATCGGCCTGCGGCGGTGCTCGGTGGCTTCGGCCACGGCGTCCCACGGCAGGTAGCCGGCCACCTCGTACTCGTGAATCTGCGTCACCAGAATCACCGAGTTGCGGATGATGATGCCGATCAGCGCGAGGATCCCCAGGATCGCCACGAAGCCCATCGGCGTGCCGGTCGGCACCAGCGCCAGCACCACGCCGATCAGGCCCAGCGGCGCGACGCTGGCCACCAGAAACATCTTCTGCACGCTGTGCAGCTGGATCATCAGGAAGGTCGCCATCAAAAAGATCATCAACGGCACCACCTTGGCAATCGGCCCCTGGGCCTTGCCACTCTCCTCTACCGTACCGCCCGTGGCGATCTTGTAACCCACCGGCAGGTCGGCCGCGAACTTGTCGATATCGGGCTTGAGCTGCTTGACCAGATCGGTAGGCTGGATCTCGTCGCGCACCGCCGCCTTGAGGGTAATCGTCGGTTTGCGGTCGCGGCGCCAGACCAGCGGCTGCTCCAGCTCGTACCGCACATTGGCGAACGCCAACAACGGAATCGAGGTGCCGCCCTGGGTGACGATCTGCAGGTTCTGCAGGGTTTCCGGCGAGCCGCGCTCCGAATCCACCGCACGCCCGACCACGTTGATGAGGTAGATGTCGTCACGCACCTGGGTCACGTTGGCGCCCACCACGATGGTGTTCATCAGTTGCGCCACGTCCTCGGACGACAGCCCCAACTGGCGGGCCTTGTCCTGGTTGATGTCGATGCGCAGCACTTTGCCCGGCTCGTTCCAGTCGTAGATCATCTCGCCGATGTGCTGGTTCTTGTCCAGCAGGGTGGCCAGGTCGATGGCGTGCTGACGCACCTGATCGATGTTGTCGCCGCTGACCCGGTACTGAATCGGCCTTCCCACCGGCGGGCCCATCTCCAGCGGCTGCACGTAGGTACCGATGCCAACGAAGTCCTCGCGCAGGCGCTTTTTCAGCCGTTCCATCAGCGCGCCCCGCTCTTCCAGGCCCTTGCTGACGATCACCAGTTGCGCGTAGTAAGGGTTTTCCAACTGCTGGTCCAGCGGCAGGTAGAACCGCACCGCGCCCTGGCCGATGTAGGTGCTCCAGCGCACGATGTCCGGGTCGTCCTTGATGATCGCTTCGAGCCTGTCGACCGCCTTGCGCGTCTCGTTGATTGAAACGTTCTGCGGCAGGTTGAGGTCCAGCAGGATTTCCGGACGGTCCGATGACGGGAAAAACTGGTTCTGCACGAAGCGCATGCAAAACAGCGCGGTGGCGAACAGCGCGATGGTGATGATGATCGCCAGCCAGCGATTGCGCATGGCCCAGAACATCGACGCGTTAAAGCCCCGGGCGATGCGTCCCGGTGGTTTCTCGTCATGTTTCTTGATCTTGTCGCTGAGGATGTGAACCCCGATCACCGGCGCGAACAGCACCGCGACCACCCACGACACCAGCATCGCCACGGCAATCACCGCGAACAGGGTGAAGGTGTACTCGCCCGCCGAACTGGCGTTCAGGCCGATGGGCACGAACCCCGCCACGGTCACCAGGGTCCCGGTCAGCATCGGGAATGCCGTGGAGGTGTAGGCGAAGGTCGCGGCCTGTTCCTTGGAATCCCCAAGCTCCAGGCGGGTGACCATCATCTCCACGGTAATCATCGCGTCGTCCACCAACAGGCCCAGCGCGATGATCAGCGCGCCGAGAGAGATACGCTGCATGGTGATGCCGCTGTATTCCATGAACACGAAGACCATCGCCAGCACCAGCGGGATCGAGCAGGCCACCACCAACCCTGCCCGTACGCCAAGGCTGATGAAGCTGACCACCAACACGATGATGACCGCCTCGAACAGCGCGCTGGTAAAGCCGCCCACGGCCTTCTCGACCACCTGCGCCTGATCGGACACGACGTGCACACCCACCCCGATGGGCAGGTCGGCGGTGGCCTGGTCCATGCGCGCGTGCAGGTCCTTGCCGAACTCCTGGACGTTGCCGCCCTTCTTCATCGCGATGGCCAGGCCGATGGCAGGCTTGCCGTCGAAGCGGAACAGCGGCTTGGCTGGATCGACATAGCCGCGGCTGATCTCAGCGACGTCGCTCAACCGATAGAAACGGTCGTTGAGCCGCAGATTCACGTTCTCGAGATCTTTCTCCGACTCGAACTGCCCGGAGGTGCGCACGGAAATCCGCTCGGGCCCGGCTTCGATCACCCCCGCAGGCGTCACGGCGTTCTGCGCTTGCAGGCTCTGCACGACCTGCCGCTGGTCGAGCCCCAGCGCCGCCAGCTTACGAGTGGAGAAATTCAGGTAAATCACTTCGTCCTGCTGGCCGATCATCTGGATCTTGCCCAGCCCCGGCACATCGCGAATCTGCACCCGCACCTGCTCCACGTAATCGCGCAACTGGCGCAGGGTCAGGCCGTCGGAAGTGAAGGCGTAGATGGAGCCGAACACGTCACCGAATTCGTCGTTGAACGCAGGCCCCTGAATGCCTTGGGGGAAGGTGCCGCGAATGTCGTCGATCTTCTTGCGCACCTGGTACCAGATTTCAGGAATCGCGGCGGCGCTGGTGGTGTCCCGCAGGTAGACGTAGACCGTCGATTCCCCTGGCCGGGTGTAGCTTTTCACGTAGTCGAGGGAGTCGAGCTCTTCGAGCTTCTTCTCGATGCGGTCGGTGACCTGTTCGAGGGTTTCGTCCACCGTCGCGCCCGGCCAGCGGGTCTGGATGACCATGGTCTTGATGGTGAACGACGGGTCTTCCTCGCGGCCCAGGTTCATGTAGGAGAACACGCCCATCAGCAGGCCGACGAACATCAGGTACCAGACGAAAGACTGATGCTTGATCGCCCATTCGGAGAGGTTGAAGTTCCCTTTCATCGTGGGCTGTCCTTATCGACTTTGACTTTCTGGCCGGGCTTGAGGCTGTTCACCCCGGCCGTGACCACACGCTCGCCACCCTTGACTCCACCGGCCAGCACCACGGTGTTGCCGTCACGGCTGACGACTTTTACCGGGTGCGGGGAAACGGTCTGGCTCTGCATGTCGACAATCCAGATCCGGGTCTGGCCGTCGGCCTCCTGCAGCACGTTGGCGGGCAACTCGATGCGCGGCTCGATGGCCGAACTCAGGGTGACGCTGATCGCCGTGCCCAGCCGGAATGCCGTTGGCGTGTCAGCCAGCGTCAGGCGTGCACGACGGGTGCGGGTCGAGCTTTCGGCCTGGGGTTCCAGCTCGCGAAGGGTCGCGGTGGTGTTGATGTCCGGCTCAAGCTGACTGGCGACCTTGAACACCACATCCTGCGGCAACTGTTCGGCCAGCGGCGCGGGCAGGTCGATCACCGCTTCCTTGATGTCGGGGCGAGCCAGGGTCACCACCTGTTCACCGGCGCTGACCACTTGCCCGGCCTCGGCTTTCCATTGAGTCACGACGGCGGCGTGGTCGGTTCGCAATTCGCTGTAGCTCAATTGATCCTGCGCCTGCTGCACCGAAGCCTTGGCCTGATCGAAGGACGACTGGGTGGTTTTCAGGTCGGTCACCGCGACGTCCAGCGCCGCCTGGGCGCCCACGCCACGGTCGAACAGTTCCTGCTGGCGCCGGGCATTGGCCTGGGCATTGATGTACTGCGCCTGCACCCTGGCCAGGTCGCCCTGGCTGGCGCGTACCTGGTTTTGCAAGTCCGTGGGGTCGAGGGTCGCCAGCAGCTGGCCTTTTTCGACTTCGCTGCCGACGTCGACGCTGCGCGACGCGATGCGTCCCGAGACACGAAAACCCAGGGTGCTTTCATAGCGCGCCGCGATGTTGCCGGCGAAGCGACCCAGGCTCTCTTCGGCCTGAGGCTTGACCTCCATGAACAGCACCGGACGAACCGGCTCCGGCGCAGGCTCTTCCTTGCTACAGGCCGCCAACAGCAGCGCGCCCATCATCACCAGCGGCAGACGCTTCATTGCGTTGCTCCCGTCGGTTGTTTGTAGACTTGGGCCAGTTCGACCTGCATGTCCGGGTGCAGCAGCTGATTGCCCGCGATCACCACCTTTTCGCCGTTTTTCAGGCCATCGACGATGATGACTTTCCCGGTCAGATAGCGCCCCACCTTGACGCCGCGCAAGCTGGCCTTGTTCTGGTCATCGACCACCCACACCGCAGGCTGGCCGAGCTGATCGCCCAGGCCCTTGGTCAGCGCCGACCACGGCAGTTCGACACTTTGCCTGGCGGGCACCGTCAGCGCGGCGCTGACCACTGAACCCAGGTCCATGCCTTCGGGCAACGAACTGAGGGCGATTTTCACCTGCAAAGTTCCGGTCTGCGCGGACACCGCCGGGGTGACTTCGCGCACCTTGCCGCTGGCCTTGATTTTCGGGTTGTCGAGCAGGGTGACTTCCACCGGTTGATCGGTGGGCGGCTGAACGAACAGTGATTCGTAGACGTTGAACACCGCGTCACGTTCGCCATCGCGGGCCTGGCTGAAAATCGGCATCGTCGCCTGCACCACCTGGCCGACTTCCGCCTGACGCGCGGTGATGATCCCCGGCGCATCGGCGATCAGCGCGGTGTAACCCAGTTGCTCGCGGGCATTGGCCAGTTGCGCCTGGGCGGCCTTGAGCGCGCTCTGGCTGCTGCGCAGTTGCGTCTGGGCGGAGTCATATTCGCTCTTGCTGGTGTAACCCTTGGGCAGGAGTTTCTGCTGGCGCACGAACGCCGCAGCGGTCTGTTTGACCCGCGCCTGCTCGGCGGCTTCGGCAGCCACGGCCGAATCGACGCTGGTTTGCAAATCCTTGGGGTCGAGCCTGGCCAGCACTTGCTTGGCGGTGATGCGATCGCCGACATCCACCGAACGCTGAATGATCTTGCCGCCTACGCGGAACGAGAGCTGGGTCTGCACCCGGGCCTGAATATCGCCCGTCAGGGTGACGGCGGCGGCGAATTCGGCGGTTTTGACTTCCTGAATCTGAACGCGCGGACGCACCGGTTCGCTGGGTTTCTTGTCGCCACACCCGGCCATCAGCGCCAGGCAAAGGCACAGCCCAAGGATGGGCAGTCTGAATCCACGCGTCGAAGGTTGGGCGGGCATGCAAGCTCCTTTGCGGCGAGTCCGTTGTCCACAACGTGGCCAGAAAGACTGGCGCGACGTGACCATGCGACTCTGAGCGTAGATCAGGGTTCCTTTCAACGCTCATGGCATTGCCCAAACCGCCCCCACCACAACCATTGTAGGAGCGCGCTTGCCCGCGACCGCGATCTGCCTGTGCCACACTTTCCAGCTGACACACCGCGTTCGCGGGCGCGCTCCTACAGGATGGGATCAGCTACCCGCGCCGCCGTGGGCTTCTTCGAAGAAGAAATCCTTCCAGCTGTCGGCCTTGTTCTTCAGCACGCCCAGTTCATGCAGCTTCTCGGCGTAGATGAAGGTACGTTGCGGCACGACGGTGAAGTCGATTTCCGGATCGGAGACGATCTTCTCCACCAGCGGCAACGGCAGCCTGGACTTCTCGACCTCGATGTAGGTCTTGGCCGCTGCGTTCTTGTCGGCCTTGATGATCTTCTCGGCCTCAGCCAGCGCGTCGTAGAACGCCTTGTAGGTCTTGGGGTTTTCGTCGTGGAATTTCTGGGTGGTGTAGAGCACGTTGAACGTCGCCTGGCCGCCCAGCACGTCGTAGGAACTCAGCACCTTATGCACCTTGTCGTTTTCCAGTTCCTGATACTGGAACGGCGGGCTTGAGAAGTGCGCGCTGATTTCCGAGCCGCCTGCGATCAGCGCCGAAGTGGCGTCCGGGTGCGGCAGGCTGACAGAGATGTTGTCGAATTTCTTGAAGTTGTCGTTACCGAACAGCTTGGCGGTCTCGATCTGCAAGGTCCGCGACTGGAAGCCCACACCGGCGGCCGGCACGGCAATGCGGTCCTTGTCGGTGAAGTCGTTGAGGGTCTTCACGTTCGGGTTGTTGCTCAGCAGGTAGTTGGGCATCGATCCCAGCGAGGCGATGGCTTTCACGTTCTGCTTGCCCTTGGTGCGGTCCCAGATGGTCAGCATCGGCGGCACGCCAGCCGATACCACATCCAGCGCGCCCGCCAGCAGCGCTTCGTTCATCGCGGTAGCGCCGGAGATGCTATTCCAGTCGACCTTGATGTCGATGCCCTGCTCCTTGCCGTGCTTCTCGATCAGCTTCTGTTGCTGCACCACGTCGAGAATCAGGTAACCGATACCGAATTGCTGGGCGATGCTGATCTTGCCTTCGGCCTGGGCACCGCTGCTCGACAGCACGCCCACCAGACCCAGAGTTGCCGCCAGCGCAGTCAGCAGCGGGCGTTTGATTGAATTCCCCATGAAGCCCTCACAAATAAAAAACCATTGAAGTGGATGAAGATTTCGTAGCAGCACGGCTTGCCGGCGGGAGCGATCTTGAGTACGTCCCCGCCGGCAAGCCGTGCTGCTACGGGAACAGTTAGCGCTGCATGCCCCACCGCTTCACGGTCAGGCGCTCTACATTGCTGAACAACAGGTTTTCCACCAGCAGGCCGATGATGATGACCGCCGCCAGCCCCGCGAAAACCTTGTCGGTGTACAGCTCGTTGCGGTTCTGGAAGATGTACCAGCCAAGGCCGCCCTTGCCCGACGAAGCGCCAAACACCAGCTCGGCGGCGATCAGGGTGCGCCAGGCGAAGGCCCAGCCGATCTTCAAGCCGGCCAGGATCGACGGTAGCGCGGCGGGAATCAGGATGTGCCAGACGAAGCGAATGCCCTTCAGGCCATAGTTGCGACCGGCCATGCGCTGGGTTTCCGAGACGCCGAGAAACCCTGCGTAGGTGTTCAGCGCCAGCGCCCACAGCACCGAATGCACCAGCACGAAAATCAGGCTGTTTTCGCCCAGGCCGAACCACAACAGCGACAGCGGCAACAGCGCGATGGCCGGCAGCGGGTTGAGCATGGAGGTCAGCGTGCTGAGTAGATCGCGGCCCAGTTGGGTCGAGACGGCAAGGGTGGTCATGCCGAACGCCAGCACGATGCCGATCAGGTAACCCTTGACCAGCACAGTCAGGGAAATCCACACCTTGGCCAGCAGCTCGCCAGTGACGACGCCGTCGACAAAGGCCTTGGCGGTTTGCAGGAAGCTGGGCAGCAGCAGGTCGTTACCCTGGATGCGCGCCGCGATCTCCCAGATCACCGCCAGGGCAATCAGGATCACGGTCTTGCGCACCCAGCCCTGTTGCCAGATGCGTTGGGCCAGAGGAATCTCACGCGCAAGGTCAGCCTGGGTGAAAGGCTCCAGCGCGATTTCGTATTCCTCGCGGATCGGAGGGGAAAGGCTCATGGTGAAGTCTCGTATGGGCCACCGTCCTGTAGGAGCGCGCTTGCCCGCGATGGCGTTGTGTCATTCAGCGGTTGCGTCGCTGATCGATCGCAGTCGCGGGCAAGCGCGCTCCTACAAGAGAGGGCGGTGTTAGTAGGCAATCCGGATATCCTGAAACCGCAGATCCTGCTCGACCACCGGCGCATCGCCCTCGTCGAACAGCAAGTTGTGGATGCGTTGGGCCGAGCGCTGGAAATCCACGCCGCCCAGGCTTTTCAGGTCGTACTGGTGGCTGTTGATCTCCGCCCGCACACGCCCCGGATGGGGCGACAGCAGCAGGATCCGGTTGCCCACCACCAGCGCTTCCTCGATGGAGTGCGTGACGAACAGCAAGGTGAAGCGCACCTCTTCCCACAGCTCCAGCAGCTCTTCCTGCATCTTGCGGCGGGTCAGGGCATCGAGCGCCGCGAACGGCTCGTCCATCAGCAGGATTTTCGGCTGCATTGCCAGCGCACGAGCAATCGCCACGCGGGCCTTCATGCCGCCGGACAAGGTGTGCGGATACGCATTGGCAAACGCGCTAAGCCCGACCTTCTCCAGATAATGCCGCGCCCGCTCCTCGGCCTCGCGGCGCTTGAGGGTGCGCGACGCCAGCAACGGGAACATGACGTTCTCGATCACCGTTTTCCACGGCGGCAACTGGTCGAACTCCTGGAACACCACGATGCGGTCCGGGCCCGGTTCCCTGACCTGCTGGCCAGCGAGACGAATCTGCCCTTCAACCGGGGCGATGAACCCCGCCACGGCCTTGAGCAGCGTCGACTTGCCGCAACCCGAGGGGCCGAGCAGCACGAAGCGGTCGGCCGGGTCGATTTCAAAACTCACCTGGTGAGTGGCGCGCACCACGCGTTCCGGCGTGCGGTATTCAAGGCTTACGCCCTGGACTTGCAACAGCGCTTCAGCGGTAGGCTGGTTGGCCTGTTGCGCGTTCAAGCGATCGCTAGCCGTGTGGCTTTGCAGAACAGCATTCATGGAGCGGGCTCCCGGATTGGTGCATGAATCAGAACGGAGCATCGCCCTGGATGGTGGTGCGGTGCAGACGACGGCGCAGGTGATCCGGCGTGCCGCCCGCCAGGTGGATAAGCGAACGGTTGTCCCAGAAGACCATGTCGTTTTCCTGCCACTTGTGACGCAGCACGTTTTCCGGACGCACGCTGTGGGCGTAGATCTCGTCCAGGATTGCGCGGCTTTCGTCTTCAGGAATACCGACGATATGAGTGGTGAAGCCTTCGCTGACGAACAGCGCCTTGCGGCCGTTCTCAGGGTGCGTGCGCACGATCGGGTGGCTGACCACGGCGACCTGGGCCAGTTGCTCGGCGCTCAGGGTCGGGCGCCAGTTTTCGGCGTTGCGGCCATCGCGGTAGCGCGAGGTGTAGCTGTGCACGGCACTGCGGCCTTCGACGGCTTTGCGCAGGTGCTCAGGCAGGGTTTCCCAGGCCTGGTGCATGTCGGCGAACAGGGTGTCGCCCCCTTCGCTTGGCAGCTCCTGGGCGTAAAGCATCGAGCCCAGGCTCGGCAGTTCCTTGTAGGACAGGTCCGAGTGCCAGTATTTGCCGGCGTCACCCAGGCCCACCGGCTGACCGTTCTCGACGATGTTGGAGACGATCAGGATTTCCGGATGGTTGGCGAGCAAAAACTGCTTGAGCACGTGAATCTGCAGCACGCCAAAGCGGCGGCTGAAATCGATCTGCTGTTGCGGGGTGATCTGCTGGTCGCGGAAGACCACGACGTGGTGATCCAGGTGCGCGCGATGCACACGGGCGAAATCTGCGTCATTGAGCGGGCGGGACAGGTCCAGACCGACGATCTCGGCACCCACCTTCTCGGCGAATGGACGTACATCGAACTGCTGATCCGGCGCTTGTGCGGACGTAGAAGCTTGGGAGGCTGCTGGCATGAGTACTCCGACTCCAAAAAGGCATTGGCTTTGAAGTAGAGACTTTATAGATATAAGAAACGATATTTAAATACCGTTGGGGAATATGGTTAGCGCTGAACGTGCTAGCGCTATTGATATGCCATCTCCTGGTAACCACGGCGTTACCAAATTCTCATCTTCGGGTGCGAACCCAGGGAGCAAGATGAGTGTCTATCCCCGGTCTCGCAGCGAAGCAGCTGCGATCCACCGATGTCAGGGATAACAAAAAGAGGACCGATCATGCCGGTACGTGGAAACGACAACGCGCTCGACAAGGCTCAGGAAGACAACGTCAAGCTGCTCATTGCCCTTGAGCGTGCGTTGGGCCGTGCCCTGGGCACGCACGCAAAAACGCCGACGCGGGTACAGGCCGTCGGCGTTGGAAACGTAGGGCAGTGAGCCTCGTAGGAGCGCGCTTGCCCGCGATTGCCATCTGTCTGAGAAAACCACTCGACTGGCACACCGCGGTCGTCCGGATGCGGCCCAGGCCAAGCGCGCTCCTACAATGAAATGCGTTTCAGTTTGAATCAGAACGCTGGCAATACCGCGCCGTCGTACTTCTTGTTGATGAAGTCCTTGACCTGCTGGCTGGTCAGCGCCTTGGACAGCTTCTCGATAGCGTCAGCATGGGCGTTGTCGGTGCGGGTCACCAGGTAGTTCACGTACGGCGAGTCGGCACCTTCCAGGATCAGCGCGTCTTTTTTCGGGCTCAGCTTGGCTTCCAGCGCGTAGTTGGTGTTGATCATGTCCAGGTCGACCTGATCCAGAACACGTGGCAGTACAGCCGATTCCAGCTCGCGGAACTTGAATTTCTTCGGGTTCTCGGCGATGTCTTTCGGCGTTGCCAGAGCGTCGGTCGGGTTTTTCAGCTTGATCAGGTCAGCCTTCTGCAGCAGCAGAAGTGCACGGCCGGCGTTGCTGCCTTCGTTTGGAATGGCGATGGTCGCGCCCACTGGCAGGTCAGCCAGGGACTTGTACTTCTTCGAGTAGCCGCCGAACGGTTCAACGTGTACGCCAACGCCGGTGACCAGGGTCGCGCCCTTGCCTTTGTTGAAGCCGTCCAGGTAAGGCTTGGTCTGGAAGTAGTTGGCGTCCAGGCGTTTCTCGTTCAGTTGAACGTTTGGCTGTACGTAGTCGGTGAAGACCTTGATTTCCAGATCCACGCCTTCCTTGGCCAGCTCAGGCTTGATCAGCTCCAGGATCTCGGCGTGGGGAACCGGCGTCGCGCCGACAACCAGTTTCTCGCCGGCTTGAGCCGCGCCGATGGAAAGGGCAGCCGCGAGTGCGGTGAACAACAAGGTCTTTTTCATGCGAATTCCTTAGGATGAACCGGTCACCTTGTGGGCAACCCTTATTGAGAGTGCCGCGGAGTCGAACCGGTCGGGTTGGCGGCTGAGGCGGACATTACCGAGATTTTTTATTCCGAGACAATACTTTTTCATCTCGGATATATGCTTTTTAGTTCTCAGAAGGCTTTTGGCCACTAGCGATGCGTCTAACATGCACCTTGTAGGAGCGCGCTTGCCCGCGACGGCGGTGTGTCTGTCATGGGTATGGTGCCTGACACACCGCCGTCGCGGGCAAGCGCGCTCCTACAAGTGCTCACCGCAAATTCAGACTTTTTGCGGGAGATTCAAATGCTCCGGCAGAATCTCCGCCCCGCTGCTGACCAGCAGCGCAAAGTGAATGACATTCTCAAGCTCCCGGGTATTACCCGGCCAGTAGTGCGCTTCGAGCACACTCTGGGCGGCTTCACTGATCAACGGCATCGCGAAATCCAGGCGCTGGCTGTAGATTCCCAGGAAGTACTCGGCCAGCGGCAGGATGTTGCCCGGCTGTTCGCGCAGCGCCGGCAGATCCAGCCGCCCCTCGCTCAGGTAACGATACAACCGCTCGTGAAACTTCCCGGCGGCCACGGCCAGGCTCAGGTCGATGCTGGTGGCCGCAACAAGGCGTACGTCCACCGGGCTCGGCTGGGACGCGCCCACGCGGGTCACTTCGTGATTTTCCAGCGCCGCCAGCAGCTTGATCTGAATCGTCAGCGGCAGATCGGCGATTTCATCCAGGTAAAGCGTGCCGCCCGTGGCCGAACCAAACCAGCCCGCCCGGCTGCTGGCCGAGCCGCTGTGGGCGCCTGCGGCGTAGCCGAACAACTCGGCATCGGCGTAAGTAGGGCTGATCGAGCCGCAGTTGACCGATACAAAAAGCCCCGAACGGTCGCTGCCGCGATGAATGTGCCGCGCCAGCAGTTCCTTGCCCGTGCCCGGTTCGCCACGGATCAGCACCGGCAGGTCCAGCGGCGCCAGTTGCTCCATTTCTTCGCGCAGGCGGCGTGAGCGCGGGTCGAAAAACACCAGCGCCTTGGCGCGTATGCTCAGGGGGCTTTTTTCAGCTTCGGGGAATGTGAGGAGGGGCTGGGTGGGTACGTCGGTCTGGCTCATGGCAGTCTCCCGCCCAAGCCTTCCGTGGACTTGAGCGTTAAAAAAAAGGCCGCAGCGCCTGTCGGATCACTGCGGCGAAAAAGATCGTGTTATGCGCACTCATGCTCGGCGGCGAGCCTGTTGTTCGATGCGGCTCTGCAGGCGGTAGAGGTAGGCGAAACCCTGCTCCCAGCGCTGATGACCGGACTTCACGTTGATGTGCCCGGCGCCGCTCAGGATGCCGATCTCGGCGCCCCAGTTGCGGGCCATTTCCATCGCCCGCAAGGCGCTGACGGCAGAGTCGTTGTCGGAGCTGACCACTTGCGCCGGGAAGGGCAGCAGGTGTTCGGGAACAGGCGCAAAATTGCGGATGGCAGGCGGGCAGTTGGGCCGCTCGACGTCTGCCGGGGCGACCAGCAGAGCACCACGCACCTGACGCAAGGTTTCCAGCGGCGCCAGTTGCGCCCAGTGAGCCACGGTCACGCAGCCCAGGCTGTGGGCGATCAGGATCACCGGCGAGCTGTCGGCGGCGATGGCCCGTTGCAACTCACCGACCCAGTCTTCGCGCCGCGGCGTCAGCCAGTTGGCCTGCTCCACGCGCACACTGTTGGGCAAGCTGTTTTGCCAATGGGTCTGCCAATGGTCTTCGGCGGATCCTTGCCAGCCTGGCACGATCAGGTAACGGATCGATTCGTTATGCATGGCCTTCGCCTCCTGCATTTTTGCGTTCATGGCGGCGAGTATAGGGATGGGATATATATTCGAAAAAGAATAAGAAGATATTTATTAATAACTCGAATTCATATATCGCAAAAACAGGTGATTGCCGCCGGAAAAAAAGAGGGCCACCCCCTGCCTTAAGGAGCGGCCCTGATAAATCACGCTGTCTGCCCCCAGCTCGCCGGGGATGAGCAGAGAATACGGTGGGGTTGTTACAGAAATTTTTATCCCGCGAGACTTTTCGCAAATCTGTTCGCCCGGGCGAAGGTACCGAAGTCGTTGAACCTCACACCCATCTCGGCCATGACCCGGTGCGCGACCGGCGCGGTCAACTGGCGGATGTAGAACGGCTCCTTCACCACAAAGTGATGGATGCCATGGGTGCTGCCGAAATTGAAACAGAACGCCTGCATCGGCCACAGCCACCACGGGTTGAGCACCTGGGTCTGTTGCATGACGTTGCCACTCTCGATATCGCCGTAGTAATGCATGTTGGAACTGACGAAATGCAGGCAGAACGTGCGCAATACATTGGGACCCACCAGCACTACCACGGCGATGTCGATCACCTGCATCACGGCCAGGGTGTCGCTGGACCAGGCCAGCGAAGTGCCCATCAGGCTCGCAACGCCGTTGGCCGCATGAAAGCCGAGGAACACATACCAGGCGCCCCAGTTGAGCAAGGCCAGCGGCGCATACACCCGCAAGGTGCGCTTGAGGATGCTCAACTTGTGCGTCCAGGTTCTGGCCCGCAGCATGCGGATCAGCGACGACATGACGTTGTCGCCCACCATCAGCAGCCGCGCGATGCCCCAGGGTTCGCCGTTGGTGATGGCCCGCTCTTCCATGTCCGCCTCGGTGCCGGACACCTTGTGGTGATTGAGGTGCAGGTGCCTGCGAATCCATGGGTTGATGGTGCTCGGGCGCGCCATCCACACCAGCGCCATCATCAGGTTGTGGGGCACACGCTGCTTGCGAAAGTACATGCTGTGGATCAGGTCATGCTCCAGTTCGTGGATCAGCGAGGCGAAGAAGGCATTGAGCAACAGGCACACCCACCAGGCCATGTAACCCCCAAGGTAGAGCGCTGCGCAGCCAGTCATGCCCGCCAGCGCGAACAGCAGAATGCCGGCGCCGATTGCATCCTGATGCGCAAGGATCGGGTAGCGCTGGCGCAACTCGACACCGCGGGCCGTAACCACCGCGCGAATATGGGCTGATCGCTGTTGTGCATTCAGTCCGGCCGCACTTGCAGAAGTCTCGTGCATGCTTCCATTCTCCGGTTTTATGATGAAGAAAAACGAGGCTCCACTGTGCCGTGCAGGGCCCAAGACTGCCCGGCCGTGGACGCCAAGCTGTTGACCGCAGGCGCCAATCTTTATGTCTGACCCAAGTGTTCTCGCCAGCTGGACCCGTGCCCTGCGCAAGCAACTCGACGCGCTGGGCCTGGACAGTCTCGCGCTGAGCCAGGCGGCGGGGCTGGACCCGCACTTGATGGACGACCCCAACGCGCGCTATCCGGTGGCCGTGACCACGCGCTTCTGGGAGTTGTCGGTGCAGGCCAGCGGCGATCCGGCGCTGGGTTTGCGGGTGTCGCGGTTCGTCAGCCCCACCACCTTTCACGCCCTGGGCTACGCGCTGGTGGCCAGCGGTTCGTTGCGTGAAGTGTTCGAGCGGATCGTGCGCTACCACCCCGTGGTCAGCGACGCGCTGGACCTGAGCTTCATCCGCGTGGGCGAGCGTTACGAGTTTCGCTTTCGCGTGCCCGAGGGCGGCCCGATGCCGGCCAATGAGGCCATGGATGCCTTCGCGGCGATTTACGTGAGGACGTGCCGCAACCGTCTGGGCCGGCATTACGCGCCGCTGGCGGTGCATCTGGTCAGGCCCGAACCTGCCGACGCCAAGCCCTGGCATGACGTGTTCCGTGCCCCGCTGCACTTTGCCGCCACGGAAAACCTGCTGGAGTTCGCCTGCGCCGATTTCGACAGCCATCTGGACGATGCCAACCCGGAACTGGCCGAGCACAACGAGGCCGTGCTCAATCGCACGCTGGAAAAACTCAGCCCCCTGACCTGGGAGCGCAAAGTGCGCGCGGCCATCGAAGCGCAACTGCCCGAAGGCGAACCCTCGGCGGAGCGCATCGCCCAGCACCTGCACCTGAGCCTGCGCAGCCTGCAACGGCACCTGGCCGATGAAGGCTGCAGCTACGACCTGCTGCTCAACCAGTGCCGCCAGAACCTGGCATTGCTGCACATGCGCGACCCAGGCAGCTCGCTCAGTGAAATCGCCTTTCTCCTGGGCTTTGCCGACACCAGCAGCTTCAGCCGGGCGTTCAAGCGCTGGACCGGCATGACGCCCAGCCAGTACCGCGACGGGATGCGCTGACTGCTAGCCCCCGGTCAGACGGTGACGCGCAGCCTTGCGCAAGCGCTCGACGTCGAGCACGCTGATGAAATCGCCGTCGCGGTGCACGATGCCGCGTTCCGCGAAATACCCGACCACCCGGTCGACGACTTCCGGCGTCAGCCCTAGCCCCCGCTCGCTCAGCACGTCGTTGATGGAAACGCTGCGGGTCGAGCGGTCGATTTCACCGTAGCCTTCGGTGAGCAGCAGCAGGCGATAGGCGACACGCTCATCGGTGGGTAACAAGGTCACGTGATCGTTCGGCGGCACCTCAAGGCCGAGCTTGCGCCCCAGAAGTCGTGCGAAGTAGCGCCAGTGGTGCGGATTGTCTTCGAGGATTCTGGTCAGGATGGCCTGGGGCAGATGCAGCACGATGATCTGGTCTTCGGCGAAGACATCGTGCAGTCGAGGCAACGCGTCGAACAGCGAAACCTCGCCGAACCAGTACGGCATGCGGGTTTTGGCAGGTGGCAGGTCCAGGCGTTGCTGCTTGATACCGTTGAAGCGGATCGACCCGGCCAGCAGGGCGTACAGGCCGCAGGACGGCTCGCCATGCTCGAAGACCAGTTTGCCGGGCGTGAACCGCCGCTGCCGCATCCCCACCAGCAGGCTATCCTGCAAGGAAGTGGGCAGATCGTTGAACCAGTTGTCGTTATCCAACCATGAGCGCCATTGGGTTCCATTCGTCACGTGAATCTCCTTTTTCTTGATGGCGTTTTATTGCAGGCTGGTTCCTCCGATGGATCCGCCAGATAGAAATGAGCGGGCATGATCCACGTATCCATAGAGGAATAACAATGAAAAACCTCGTCGATCATCTCAGTCAGTACGCGTCCTACCACCGTGACACCCGCAACATCGCCACGCATTTCGTGGGCGTGCCGCTGATCGTGCTGGCAGTTTCCGTGCTGCTGTCACGCCCCGGCTGGAGCAGTTGGGCACTGGGCGAGCTGTGGCTTTCCCCGGCCCTGTTGGCGACCGTGGCGGCCACCTTGTTCTACCTGCGCCTGGACAGGCCGCTGGGCATCGCGCTGGGCGTCGTGCTGGCGCTGTTCCTGTGGATCGGCGCACATCTGGCGCAGCAGAGCACCATGGTCTGGCTCGCGTCGGGCGTGGGCCTGTTCGTGGTGGGCTGGATCATCCAGTTCGTGGGGCATTATTACGAAGGTCGCAAGCCGGCGTTTGTCGACGACCTCTCAGGCCTGATCATCGGCCCGCTGTTCGTCACGGCCGAAGCGGCGTTTCTGATGGGAATGAGGAAGAAGTTGCAGGGCAACATCGAAGGCCGCGTGGGCCGTACCCATAAGCGAAACCTGAAGAAAGCCGCCATATAAGACGTACGACTGTAGGAGCGCGCTTGCCCGCGACCGCGATCTGCCTGTGCCAATTGCATCGGCTGACACACCGCCATCGCGGGCAAGCGCGCTCCTACAAGTCATCTTTGGTTAGATATTCCCGACCTTCTGCCAAACCTTCGGCTTGAAGAACAGCGTCTCCCCGCGCGCCAGGCCGATCAGGCTGTCGTGGTCCTTCACCACTTCGGCCTCAATCAGGTCCGGCTGGCCTTCAACCTTCAAGGTCACACGGGTGGTCGCACCCAGCGGGCGAATGTCGCGCACTTCGGCGACGTGGTGTCCTTCCACTTCATGCCGCGACAACGACACTTCATGGGGACGGAACAACACATGGTTGTCTTCGCCCAGGTGCAGGCGGTTGGAGTCGCCGAGGAAGTGGTAGACGAAATCACTGGCCGGATTTTCGTACACCTCGCCCGGTGAGCCGATCTGCTCGATCACGCCCTTGTTCATCACCACGATGCGGTCGGCGACTTCCATGGCCTCTTCCTGGTCGTGGGTCACGAATACCGACGTCAGGTTGATGTCTTCATGCAGGCGCGCCAGCCAGCGGCGCAGTTCCTTGCGCACTTTGGCATCCAGGGCACCGAACGGCTCGTCGAGCAGCAACACTTTCGGCTCCACCGCCAGGGCACGAGCCAGGGCGATACGCTGGCGCTGGCCACCGGACAACTGCTCCGGGTAGCGATCGGCCAGCCAGTCCAGTTGCACCATGTTCAGCAGTTCGTGAACCTTGGCGGCGATCTGGGATTCGTTCGGGCGCTGGTTCTTCGGCTTCATGCGCAGGCCAAAGGCGACGTTGTCGAACACCGTCATGTGGCGGAACAGCGCGTAGTGCTGGAACACGAACCCGACGTTGCGATCACGCACATCGTGACCGGACACATCCTCGCCGTGGAACACGATGTTGCCCTGGTCCGGCGTTTCCAGCCCGGCAATGATGCGCAGCAGCGTGGTCTTGCCACACCCGGACGGACCCAGCAATGCCACCAGCTCGCCGCTCTGGATATCCAGATCGATGCTGTTGAGGGCCTTGAAGGCGTTGAAATTCTTGCTGACGTTACGGACTTCGATCGACATGAATTATTCCTCCGCCGCGCTTTGGCGCAGACGGCTAATGCGCGCTTCGCTCCACTGCTTGAGCAGCAGGATGAACAGCGCAAGGATCAATAACAGGCTCGCCACGGCAAATGCAGCCACGTGGTTGTACTCGTTGTAGAGAATCTCGACATGCAGCGGCAGGGTGTTGGTCACGCCGCGAATGTGGCCGGAAACCACCGACACCGCGCCGAACTCACCCATGGCCCGCGCGGTACAGAGCACCACGCCGTAGATCAGGCCCCATTTGATGTTCGGCACGGTGACGTGCCAGAACATCTGCCAGCCATTGGCGCCCAGCAGTCGCGCTGCCTCTTCTTCCTGCGTGCCCTGCTCCTGCATCAGCGGGATCAGCTCACGGGCCACGAACGGCACGGTGACGAAGATGGTCGCCAGCACGATGCCCGACAGCGCGAAGACGATCTGGATGTCGTGATCCTGCAGCCAGGGGCCGAACACGCCACGGGCGCCGAACATCAGGATGTAGACCAGACCGGCGATCACCGGCGACACCGAAAACGGCAGGTCGATCAGCGTCACCAGGAGGGCCTTGCCACGGAACGAGTACTTGCTCACGCACCAGGCCGCCGCCACGCCGAACACCACGTTCAAGGGCACGGAAATCAGCACCGCGTAGATCGTCAACTTCAGGGCCGACAGTGCGTCCGGCTCAAGGATGGCGGTGAAGAATCCGCCCAGGCCGTTCTTCAGGCCCTGGCTGACCACCACCACCAGTGGCAACAACAGAAACAATGCAAAGACCAGCCAGCCAAGGCCGATCAGGATGCGCCGCGACACCGCACTGCCACGACGGGCAGCGTTGGCGGAGGAAGCGGCGATAAGCGATGGACCAGACATAACGTGCGCCTCCTCAGTTAGGGGTTTCGATGCGTCGCTGCAACAGGTTGATCAGCAGCAGCAGGATAAACGACACCACCAGCATCATCACGCCGATGGCTGTTGCGCCGGCGTAGTCGTACTGATCGAGCTTGACCATGATCAGCAGCGGCAGGATCTCGGTTTTCATCGGCATGTTGCCGGCAATGAAAATCACCGAGCCGTACTCACCCACGCCCCGGGCGAAGGCCAGCGCAAAGCCGGTCAGCCAGGCGGGCAGCAGGGCCGGAACCAGGATGTAGCGGAACACCTGCAGCGGCCGGGCGCCCAGGCAGGCGGCAGCCTCTTCGACTTCACGGGGAATGTCCGCCAATACCGGCTGCACGGTACGCACCACGAACGGCATGGTGACGAAAGTCAGCGCCAGGGTGATGCCCAGGGGGGTGTAGGCGATCTTGATACCCAGGTCAGTCGCGAATTGCCCCACAAGGCCCGTCGGCGTGTACAGCGCGGTCAGCGCGATACCGGCAACGGCGGTGGGCAATGCGAACGGCAGGTCGATCATCGCGTCGATGATCTTGCGTCCCGGGAAGGTGTAGCGCACCAGCACCCAGGCCAGCAGCGTACCGATGATGCCATTGATGATCGCCGCGAAGAACGCCGTGCCGAAGCTCAGCTTGAGCGCGGCCAGCACCCGTGGCGCGGTGACGATGTTCCAGAACTGGGCAGCGCTCAGCTGGGAGGCGTGGATGAACATGACCGCAAGCGGTATCAGCACAATCAGGCTGAGGTACACCAAGGTGTAACCCAGCGTCAGCCCGAAGCCGGGTATGACGGGGGATATGCGTCGAGACATAAGTGTCCTTGGTTGATACAGGTTACCCGGAGCGAGTCCGGGTAGGTTTTATCTGCAATGTCCTGCGCTTGTAGGAGCGCGCTTGCCCGCGACCGCGATCTGCCTGTGCCAATTGCATCGGCTGACACACCGCCATCGCGGGCAAGCGCGCTCCTACGGCATTACTGCGGTACGTAGATCTGATCGAACACGCCGCCATCATCGAAGAATTTAGGCTGCGCCGATTTCCAGCCGCCGAAGTCCTTGTCGATGGTCACCAGGTCCAGTTTCGGGAACTGCTTCTCGTACTTGGCCGCCACTTCCTTGTCACGCGGACGGTAGAAGTTCTTCGCCGCGATTTCCTGGCCTTCCTTGCTGTACAGGTGCTTGAGGTATTCGGTGGCGATTTCGGTGTTGCCTTTCTTCTCGGCGTTCTTGTCGACGACCGCCACAGGTGGCTCGGCCAGGATAGACAGCGAAGGCACGACGATATCGAACTTGTCGGCGCCGCCGTCTTCTTTCAGCGACAGGAAGGCTTCGTTTTCCCAGGCCAGCAGCACGTCGCCCAGGTTGTTCTGCACGAAGCTGATGGTAGCGCCGCGAGCACCGGTGTCCAGCACTGGAACGTGCTTGAACAGCTCGGTGATGTAGGCCTTGGCCTTGGCTTCGTCACCGTTGTTGGCCTTCAGGCCGTAGGCGTAGGCGGCCAGGAAGTTCCAGCGAGCGCCGCCCGAGGTTTTCGGGTTTGGCGTGATGACCGAAACGTCTTTCTTGACCAGGTCACCCCAGTCCTTGATGCCTTTCGGGTTGCCCTTGCGCACCAGGAACACGATGGTCGAGGTGTACGGGGTGCTGGCGTCCGGCAGGCGTTTTTGCCAGTCGGCAGGCAGCGATTTGCCCAGCTTG
This sequence comes from Pseudomonas sp. NPDC090201, assembly GCF_044746825.1. Lineage (NCBI taxonomy): Bacteria > Pseudomonadati > Pseudomonadota > Gammaproteobacteria > Pseudomonadales > Pseudomonadaceae > Pseudomonas > Pseudomonas sp. NPDC090201. The sequence goes on along the minus strand of NZ_JBIVCX010000019.1, from coordinate 44,092 downwards.
GAGATTTCGTCGATGTCGCCGGCCAGCGCCAGGGTCACCACGTCGGCAGGCGAGCCGTCGATCACCGAACGGCCCTGTTTGCCCGAACCGCCGTGGGACTGGTTGATCTTGACCGTGTCGCCTGGGTGGGCCTTGGTCCAGTAGTTGATGAACTCGGCGTTGTAGTCCTGATACAGCTCACGCGTCGGGTCGTAGGACACGTTCAACAGCTGGTAATCCTTGGCAACGGCGGATCCGGCAAACACGGCACTGGCCAGAGCAGCCAGCGCGTAACGGCGAATGGACATGAATCAAGCTCCTGGAAATCGGTGTTGTTGGCGTTTTTCTAGTTTTTGGTGAAGCTTTTTTCCGTCAATCAGCCCTGCTGTTTGCCCGGGTTCTGCAAACGGAATTTTTCCTTGCGCTCGATCTGCACCACCTGTGCGTTGTGCACGGTGATTTCCACCGCGCCGAAGCGCAGATCGCGCAGCGCGCTTTGAATTTCACGCAGAATGCTTTGTTCGTCCTGACCGTCGACGCTGCGAAGAGATGCGCTCATTGTCGTGCTCCTGAAAATGAAGTGCCCGCAGCGTCGTGGGAAGGCAGCTGCTTGTGGCGTAGGAGCGATATTAGAGAGGAGCGGTTATTCTTAAAAATACTATTTAAGAATGCAGATATAACCAAAATGAATTTAGCGGTGAACCGCTGTAGGAGCGCGCTTGCCCGCGACCCGAACCCCGCGCTGTGTCGGGCACACCGCGTTGAATGTGTTCGCGGGCAAGCGCGCTCCTACAAGGCTTGTGCGAAGACCGGTGCATGCTCCCAGTCGATCTGCTCGGCTGGCACCGGGCGGGCGAACCAGTAGCCTTGGCCCAACTCGCACTGGTTATGCAACAGGAACGCCGCCTGATCGGCCTGCTCGATGCCTTCGGCCAGCACCCGCATGCCCATGGCTTTGGCCAGCGCGATGATCGCGCGAACGATGGCGATGTCGTCATCGTCCCCCGGCAGGCCCGCCACGAATCCCTGGTCGATCTTGAGCTTCTGCACCGGCATGCGTTTGAGGCGCAGCATCGACGAATACCCGGTGCCGAAATCATCGATGGACAGCTTCAGCCCCAGCTCACGCAACCGGTGCATCTGCTCGATGGCCTGCTCGGGGTCGTCCATGACCGCGCTCTCGGTCACTTCAAGCTCCAGGAACTCAGGCGCCAGCCCCGTTTCGGCCAGCACCTGGGCAACGCGAGTGTCCAGGTCACCACGCCCGAACAGCCGGCTCGACACGTTGACCGCCACGAACGACAGCCCGACTCCCGCCTCATGCCACAGGCGCATCTGCCGACACGCCTGGGTCAGCACCCAGTTGTCGATGTCGGCGATCAGGCCGCTCTGCTCGGCCACCGGAATGAACTCCCCCGGCGATACCATCCCGCGCTGCGGATGGCACCAGCGCACAAGCGCCTCGACGCCTTCGATACGGCGAGTCTTGAGGTTGTGGATCGGCTGGTAGAACACCCGCAACTCGTCCAGCTCGATGGCCCGCCGCAATTCAGCCGTCAGCTCCAGCCGGCGCTGGGCGTGGGCGGTGAGTTCTTCGGTGTACAGCGCATAGCCTTCACGGCCCTGACTCTTGGCCTGGAACAGCGCCGTGTCGGCATTGCGCAGCAGTTGCGCGGCGTTCATCGCGTCATTGGGGAACAGGCTGATGCCGATGCTGGCCGTCAGAAACAGCGTCTGTTCAGCGATGACAAACGGCTCACGCAGCCCGTCCAGCAGCGCCTGCGCCAGCTCCACCACATGCACGGACTGCCCCGGGCCCTCCACCAGCACTGCAAACTCATCGCCGCCAAGCCTGGCCAGCGTCGCGCCCTTGCCCACCAGCCGGACCAGCCGTTCGCTGACCGCCTTGAGCACCTCGTCGCCGGTGTTGTGGCCCAGGCTGTCGTTGATGTGTTTGAAGTGGTCCAGATCGATCAGCAGCAGCCCCAACGACTGCTTGCTGCGCCGGGCATGGGTGTGAGCCTGCTCGGCACGGTCCGAGAACAGCAGACGGTTGGGCAGGCCGGTCAGTGCGTCGTAATGCGCCGCATGGGCCAGTTCCTGCTGGGAATGCTTGATCGAGGAAATATCGGAAAAGACTGCAACGAAATGTGTGATCGCGCCCTGATCGTTCTTGACGGTGCGAATACTCTGCCACTGCGGGTAGATTTCACCGCTCTTGCGCCGGTTCCAGATTTCGCCGCTCCATTGCCCTGCACTCAGCACAGTCTTGTACATGCGCTCGTAGAAATCAGGGCCGTGGCGCCCGGACTTGAACTTGCTGGGCCGCTGGCCGAGCACTTCGTCCTGCTGGTAGCCGGTGATTTCCATGAACGCCCGGTTGACGTGGACAATCACTCCGTCGGCGTCGGTGACCAGCACCCCTTCCAGCGTGCAGTCGAACACCGCCGCGGCCAGCCGCAGGCTTTGCATGTCCTTGTCCTGGCGGGCGCGGCTCCTTGCGCTCATCAACCCCGACAACCGCGCACGAGCGAGGAAAATGCACAGCGCACTGAGCGCCAGCCAGCCATAACCGCTCATCAGTTGGGCACGGGCGAGCTGAATCGAATCATCGATCAGAAGGGGGAGCAGGTAGTCGCTGAACGCTAGCCAGAAAATCGACAGCAGCCCATACAACAGTGCGGTTTTGAGCGCATCACGGGTAATAGTCGACATGGAAAAGCCAAAGCCATACGAAATAAACGGATTATAGAGGAAGAAACATCCTGCGACGCTTTACGAAATCGCCGACTGGTTTTCTCTGCTGGCTAAGTGATAATGCGCGCTGCCGCATCGGGTCGGTCCATCGCCGCCCGCCATCTGTTCGCGTTACAACCGAGGGCATTTCAGCCTATGTGGAACAACGGTCTGCTCGACCTTTCCGTCTGGCAATTGGTCGCAGTCATTCTGGCAATGACCCACGTCACCATCGTCGGCGTCACGGTCTATCTTCATCGCTATTCAGCTCACCGCTCGCTGGAACTCAACGCCGGCCTCAAGCACTTTTTCCGTTTCTGGCTGTGGCTGACCACGGCGCAGAATACCCGCGAGTGGACGGCCGTCCACCGCAAGCACCACGCCAAATGCGAAACCGCCGACGACCCCCACAGCCCGGTGGTCAAGGGCCTGTCGACCGTTCTGCGCAAGGGCGCGGAGCTGTATCGCAGCGAAGCCGAGAACCCTGAAACGCTGCGCATCTACGGCAAGAACTGCCCCGAAGACTGGATCGAACGCAACCTGTATTCGCGCTACCCGAAACTGGGCATCGGGATCATGGCGGTCCTGGACCTGGCGCTGTTCGGCGTCATCGGCATCACCGTCTGGGCGATCCAGATGATGTGGATTCCGCTGTGGGCTGCCGGCGTGGTCAACGGCCTGGGTCATGCCGTGGGCTATCGCAATTTCGAATGCCGCGACGCGGCGACCAATCTGGTGCCGTGGGGCATCCTGATCGGCGGCGAAGAACTGCACAACAACCACCACACCTACCCCAACTCGGCCAAGCTCTCGGTCAAGCGCTGGGAATTCGACATGGGCTGGGCGTGGATCAAGCTGTTCTGCTGGCTGCGCCTGGCCAAGGTGCAGCGGGTCGCCCCTATCGCGCACCGCGTCGAAGGCAAAGGCCACGTGGACATGGACACCGCCATGGCGATCCTCAACAACCGCTTCCAGATCATGGCCCAGTACCGCAAGCTGGTCATCGCGCCGCTGGTCAAACAGGAACTGGCCAAGGCCGACGCCTCGGTTCGCCACCAGTTCCGCCGCGCCAAACGCCTGCTGTCCCGGGAAACCAGCCTGCTGGATGACAAGCATCAGTTGCACATCCAGACCATGCTCGAGCACAGCCAGGCGCTGAAGGTGATCTACGAAAAACGCCTGGCGCTGCAACAGATCTGGGCCCGCACCAGCAGCAACGGCCACGACATGCTGGCCGCCATCAAGGACTGGGTACACGAAGCCGAAGCCAGCGGCATCCAGTCCCTGCGCGACTTCGCCGATCAGCTCAAGACCTACTCGCTACGCCCCTCTCACGCCTAGGCCGTTAATCAGCGCGTGCTCCATGAGCACGCGCTCGTCGGAACTTAGTGCCACTATGCCCATCTCATTAGCACCTTCGCACTATGCTGTGTGACATGTTGTGGCTGTGCGCCGCACCTTATTCTGAGATGCAGTGCTCATGGACAACTCGACATCCTCGATCGAAACACCCGCAACAGCAGAAACCCTGCTGGCATTGATGCACGCACAGGCCGAAGTGGCACGCCTGAGCGAGCGGGAACAGCTTTTCAGTTCTCTTCTGGTCAGCGTCAACGCGGTGCTCTGGGCGTTCGACTGGCAGACCCAGCGCATGATCTACGTAAGCCCCGCGTACGAGCGTATTTTCGGTCGCTCCGCAGGGCTGCTGCTGGCCGACTTCGGCGAGTGGCGCGACAGTATCTACCCCGACGACCTGGACTACGCCGAGCGCAGCCTGAGTGAAGTGCTGGAAAAGGGCTCCATCGAAGATCGCGAATACCGCATCATCCGCGCCGACGGCCAGGTGCGCTGGCTCAGTGACAAATGCTTCGTCAGCCATCAGGCCGGCCAGCGCCTGACCGTGGTCGGCATCGCCGAAGACATCACCGAGAAGAAACAGCTCGAAGATGAACTTCAACGCCTGGCCACCACCGACGTCCTCACCCAGAGCAGCAACCGTCGTCACTTCTTCGAGTGCGCGCAACGCGAGTTCGAACAGGCCCGCCTGCAAGGCACGCCGATGGCGTTTCTGCTGCTGGACGTGGATGACTTCAAGCTGGTCAATGACACCTATGGGCATCAGGAAGGCGACGTGGTGCTGCAACGTATTGCCGAATGCGGTCGCAAGACGTTACGACGCGGCGACCTGTTCGGGCGGATTGGCGGCGAGGAGTTCGCAGCGGTGTTCCCTGGTTGCGCACCGGACATGGCCAAGCAGATCGCCGAACGTCTGCAACGGGAAATCCAGCGCCTGGTGTTCACCCGTGACGACAAGAGCTTCGGCATCACGGCAAGCCAGGGACTGACCAATCTCGGCAAACAGGACCAGAGCCTGGAAGCCCTGTTCGCCCGCTCCGATGCGGCGATGTACCAGGCCAAGCGTCAGGGCAAGAATCAGATTGTGTTGGTATAAAAGCCGCGCGAATTAATCCGCGAATCCATCGTAGGAGCGCGCTTGCCCGCGATGGCGGCGTGTCAGCCAACACAACTGGCACAGGCAGATCGCAATCGCGGGCAAGCGCGCTCCTACAAGCGCTTGGTTCCCATCTCACGCCACCAGCTTGTTCCGCACCCGCTCAAGATCCGTCGCATTGACCTTCAGCAGCCGCGCCGATTTGCTCTTGGCCAGCGTCTCCAGCGGATCCTCCAACCCCAGCCGCCCCATTTGCCCAGCCAGGTTCATCGCCAACACCTCACGGGTATAGACCCCGGTGTTGTACTGATAAACCGCTGCTATCAGCTCACGCAGCTCCAGCGGCAAGCGCCAGCGGGTGCGCAAGGCCGAGCCGAACGCGGCGGAATACTGCTCAAGGGCACGGGCGATGGTGGTCTCGTCCAGCGTGCCGCCGGCCTGCAACCACTCCTGCAGACAACGCACCACGGACAGATCCCCCAGGCTTCTGAGCAATCCGGCGCAATAACAACGCTCGTGGTTCAAATCCAGCGTGCGCGCCAGGATGCGCGCATAACCTGCGGTGCGCCGCGAGACATCCCAGATCTGGCTGGCCTGCAGGATGAGATTGGCGTCCGTGAGGATCGCGCCGCGCTTGAGTGCCAGCCCCTGAACCAGATTCGCGCTTTGGGTGGCGCCCAACGTGGTCAGCGCCTGGCCGAGGGTCTGCTGCGGTTTGCCCTGGTGCTGCGAGGCGCTGTTGGATGCCGCAATCAGCACAGCCGTGACATGCGGGTCCTCGATCAGCTCGTGTTCCAGCAGCTTGAGATCGACGCCAGCGGCGTTACGGCTGCGCGTCAGCACTTCTCGCACATCGACGTACAACGGCCCGCCATCGGCCAACTCGCGACGCTTTTCCAGAAATGCATCCAGCCCCACGCCCGGAGCCAGTGCCGGCACTTCGCAGGCCACGTGGGCGCCATCGCGCAGCAACAGGTTTTCCAGCCGCTGACGCAGATTGTCGATATTCAGGGGTTTGGTCAGGTACGCCGTGGGCGCCAGTTGCACGGCCTCGCGCACACTGGCGCTGTCGTTGCGGCTGCTGAGCAGGATGAAGCGTACGGGCGTCTGGCGTTTGAGCATCCGCACGCCACGCAGCAGGCTCAGGCCATCCACGCCGGGCAGCTCGCGGGAGGCGATCACCAGGTCAGGAATGAACCCGCGCATGAGGTCCACCGCCTGCTTTCCATCCGGGCACACATCCAGTTGTGCATCGCAACGCACATTCAGCACCAACTCACTGAGCATCTCACGGGCCCAGGGATCGGCTTCGGCGATCAACACACGGGGAACGGAAGGCGCCTCTACAACGGTCATCATGACTCTCCGGCATCCAGTCTTCGTACATTAGTCAAAGACTGGCGTGGGAGACAGGCCGAAAGCAAAATTTCTGACGTCAATAAACGAAAAAACCTGCCGAAGCAGGTTTTTTCTGACAAACAGGTCACATTTTCAACAATGCGCCCTTCTGGCATCAGCCGATTTCAGCGAAGCACTCTTCGATGATTTTCAGGCCCTTGTCCAGTTGCTCGTCTGGCGAGGTCAGCGGAACCAGCACGCGCAGCACGTTACCGTAGGTGCCGCACGACAGCAGGATCAGACCCTTCTCGCGCGCCTTGGCGACCACGGAAGCCACGGCAGCGGCGTTTGGCTTGTGGGTGTCACCGTTCTCGAAGCACTCGACAGCGATCATCGCGCCCAGGGCACGCACTTCACCGATCACGCCCGGGTGCTTGGCCTGAATGGCCTTCAGACCGGTCACCAGGTGCTCGCCGACAGCCTTGCAGCGGTCCAGCAGGTGTTCTTCTTCGAACACTTCCATCACCGCCAGGGCCGCCGCGCACGCGATCGGGCTACCGGCGTAGGTGCCGCCCAGGCCGCCTGGAGCGATGGCGTCCATGTATTCGGCCTTGCCGCAGACACCGGCCAGCGGGAAGCCGCCAGCGATGGACTTGGCGAAAGTGGTCAGGTCGGCGGCAACGCCCATCTGTTCCATGGCGAAGAAAGTGCCGGTACGGCCAGCGCCGGTCTGCACTTCGTCAGCGATCAGCAGGATGCCGTGCTTGTCGCACAGTTCGCGCAGGCGAGCCATGAAGGCTTTCGGCGCGACGTAGAAACCGCCTTCGCCCTGCACTGGCTCGATGATGATCGCAGCGATGTCTTTAGGCTCGGCGTCGTTCTTGAAGATGCGCTCGATGCTGGCGATGGAGTCATCAACGCTCACACCGTGCAGCTCGTTCGGGTACAGGGCGCGGAAAATGCCGCCTGGCATCAGGCCCATGCCGGCCGAGTAAGGCACGACTTTACCAGTCAGACCCAAAGTCATCATGGTACGGCCGTGGTAAGCGCCGGTGAACGCGATCACGCCAGCACGGCCAGTGGCAGCGCGAGCGATCTTGACGGCGTTTTCAACGGCTTCGGAACCGGTGGTGACCAGCAGGGTTTTCTTGTCGAAGTTGCCTGGAACCTTGGCGTTCACTTTTTCGCACAGCTCGACATACGGCTCGTACGCCAGCACCTGGAAGCAGGTGTGGGTCAGCTTGGTCAGCTGCTCTTGAACGGCCGCAACGATTTTCGGGTGCAGGTGACCGGTGTTCAGTACCGCGATACCGCCTGCGAAGTCGATGAACTCACGACCTTCAACGTCGGTAACGGTAGCGTTCTTCGCGGACTCGGCGAAGATCGGGTGAATTTGACCAACGCCACGTGGTACAGCGGCTTCGCGGCGTTTCATCAGGGATGCGTTGGTTTTGCTCATGATTTCCTCATTCACCGCTCATCGGGCGGCGTGGTTCAAGGATCAAGCGGCGGGGTCAACAGCGGCAGCATACGATGATCGACTGCCGCGGCCTCCCGGCCACCAAATGGGTGGGTGCTACAAATACCCGCGCAACGTCGCTCTCGCGCTACGCGGGTTAGATCTTCTACCGACTCTTGAAGCGTCGCGAGCGACGGTCAGGCAAGGCGGCAAGGTTCGAAGAAAACGGAGTTGGCTGTAGCCAATGAGTATTTTTTCGAACCTTGCCAACGCAGCCTCACCGAGCGCAGCAGCTTCAAACGCTAAGGCAGAGGTATTTGATCTCCAGATAGTCTTCAATGCCATATTTCGAGCCTTCACGGCCCAGGCCCGAAGCCTTCACGCCACCGAACGGCGCGACTTCGTTGGAGATTAGGCCGGTGTTGATACCCACCATGCCGTACTCCAGCGCCTCGGCCACGCGGAACACGCGGCTCATGTTCTGAGCGTAGAAGTACGACGCCAGACCGAACTCGGTGTCATTGGCCATCGCGATCACTTCCGCTTCGTCTTTGAAGCGGAACAGCGGCGCCAGCGGGCCGAAGGTTTCTTCCTTGGCCACGGCCGCGTCCTTGGACACGTTCACCAGAATAGTCGGTTCGAAGAAGTTACCTTCCAGGCTGTTGCCGCCGCTCAGCACTTTCGCGCCTTTGCCCAGCGCATCAGCGATGTGTTCCTTGACCTTGGCGACCGCTTTCTCGTCGATGAGCGGGCCAGTAGTGGTGCCATCGGCCAGGCCGTCGCCAACCTTCAACTTCGCGACCGCCGCCTGCAGCTTCTCGGCGAACGCGTCGTAGACCGAATCCTGAACATAGATGCGGTTGGCGCAGACGCACGTCTGGCCGTTGTTGCGGTACTTGGAGATGATCGCGCCTTCGACGGCCTTATCCAGATCCGCGTCGTCGAACACGATGAACGGCGCGTTGCCGCCCAACTCCAGCGAGACCTTCTTGATGTCGTGGGCACATTCGGCCATCAGCTGACGACCAATCTCGGTCGAACCAGTGAACGACAGCTTGCGCACAATCGGGTTGCTGGTCAGCTCGGTGCCGATGTCGCCAGCGCTGCCCGTCACGACACTGAACACGCCAGCAGGAATGCCCGCACGCTCGGCCAGTTCAGCCAGCGCCAGCGCGGAGTAAGGGGTTTGCGAAGCAGGTTTCAGAACCATGGTGCAACCGGCAGCCAGCGCAGGGCCGGCTTTACGGGTGATCATCGCAGCCGGGAAGTTCCACGGGGTGATCGCAGCGGTCACGCCGATTGGCTGCTTCAGCACGATCAGGCGCTTGTCCGGCTGGTGGCCAGGAATCACGTCGCCATACACGCGCTTGGCTTCTTCAGAGAACCACTCAATGAACGACGCAGCATAGGCAATCTCGCCCTTGGCTTCAGCCAGCGGCTTGCCCTGCTCCAGCGTCATCAGACGGCCCAGGTCTTCCTGGTTTTCCAGCATCAGCTCAAACCAGCGACGCAGCTTCGCGCCACGCTCTTTGGCAGTCAGAGCACGCCAGGCCGGCAGCGCCTTGTCGGCAGCTTCGATCGCACGGCGGGTTTCGGCCGCGCCCATCTTCGGCACGGTACCCAGAATCTCGTTGTTCGACGGGTTGTTGACCTTGATGGTCTGGCCACTGTCGGCATCGGCCCAGGCGCCATTGATGTACGCCTGCTGGCGGAACAACTTCGAATCTTTGAGCTGCATGTCGGCCTCCTAAACAGCACCGCGCAAGGCGGGGCGAATTATTGATTGTTCAAAGGCGCCTCTTATAGAGGCTGCCGTCAGGAAAACTGCTGCTGGCCCCTGCGCATCTCGCAGACAGCAGGGCGAGCGAATGGGAGCGTTTGAAATCTCAAACGAATCCTAGGTTCAACAGCAGCAAAGGACAATAGGGTGTTCGAAAAAAAGAACGCACGCCGTCGCATTGGCAAAAAACTCTGGTCGACGCTGCTTACAACATCCGGAAACGTACGAAATCGACAACAGTCACTCGCCAGCATGGACGCACGCAGGCCAGATGAGTATCATGGCGCCCGCGTTGCACCTGTAGCTCAGCTGGATAGAGTACTGCCCTCCGAAGGCAGGGGTCGTGGGTTCGAATCCCGCCAGGTGCGCCATTTTTTGATTCCAGTGCGTGCGAGATGTTCTGTGAATCAGCTGTATATAAAAAGCCCGCCGATGTGCGGGCTTTTTGTGGGTGGGGGTTTGGTGTGCCTCAGGTAGCAGGCTGAATTTGACGCGGTCTTTCTGCGCCCTCCCGATTTTGTAGGAACCGTCTCCAAATCCCGTATGAACGGTCCCGATTCCGGGTTCCCCTCTAGAGCCTCGCTCTGAAATCCCTCATCGTCCCTCCCTCCTGAAAAGCGCTGACACCTGTCGGCGATCACACCTCATCCCGACCACCGCGCCATGGAGGCCCCGGGTCACTGCTGCCTGCCATGGATGCCTGCACATGCTCAACGAACTGCGCACCTTCTTCGATCATTCCCGCCACAAACTCTGGATCAGCGAACTCGACACCACCCTCGACGTGCTCGTCTTCACCGGCACCGAACGCCTCAGCGAGCCGTTTTCCTACACGATTGAATTCACTTCAACCGACCACGACATCGCTGTCGAGCGCGTGCTCAATCGGCAAGCCAGCTTCAGCCTGTATGCCGCGCCCAAGCCGTTGCTCAAGGCCTTTCCCGGCTTTCCCGAGCCCCAGATCAAGCCGTTGCGCACCCTGCACGGCGTCATCACCGGCTTCCAGCGCCTGTCCGGTTCCAACGACGAAGCGCGCTATGCCGTGACCCTGGAACCGCGCTTGGCCCTGTTGGGCCGGGGCAAGCAGACGCGCATCTACCAGCATCAATCGGTGCCGCAGATCGTCGAAAAAGTCCTGCGCAGCCGACACGAGTTTTTGGGCCAGGATTTCTACTTCAACATCGTCCGCGAGTACCCGCCGCGTTTGCAGGTGATGCAGTACGACGAGAGCGACCTGGCCTTCATCACCCGGCTGCTGGCCGAGGTCGGCATCTGGTTCCGCTTTGCCACCGATGAGCGCCTGCGCATCGAAGTGGTCGAGTTTCACGACGACCAGCGCCATTACCTCGACCCGCGCCCGAGCCTGCCTTCGCGACCGCCTTCGGGCCTGAGCGGCGGTGATCAGGACGCGGTATGGGCCCTCCAGGCCAGTCATCAGGTGGTTGAGCAACGCATCAACTTTCGTGCCTATGATCCGCGCAAGGCCACGGCCTGGCTGGACGGCGAAGTCGATCAGACCCGCGGCGCCATCACCACCTACGGCGAGGCCTATCACTACGCCGAGGCATACACCGAGCTGGGCGGCAAGCTGGACCAGGACGAAGACCTGCTCAGCGAAAGCGGCTTCTTCTATGCGCGCCTGCGTCACGAACGCTACCTGAACGAACAGACTCGCCTGAGCGGCACCAGCAACAGCCCCACGCTAGCCCTGGCCCACGTACTGGAAATCTCCGGCGCAGCTCCGCAAGCCTTCGCCCCGGGCGCGGTGATTACAAGCCTCACCTTGAGCGCTGCCCGCGACACCAGCCTGCTGGTGAACTTCGAGGCGATTCCCTACGTGGAAACCGTCTGCTTCCGACCGCCGTTGCAGAAAAAACCCAGCATCGCCGGCACGCTGCCCGCCCGCGTCACCAGCAACCGCGCCAACGACCCTTACAGCCACATCAACCTGGAAGGTCGCTACAAGGTCAGCTTCCTGTTCGACCGCGACGAATGGAAACAGGGCGAAGAAAGCCTCTGGCTGCGCCTGGCCCGGCCCTATGCCGGCGACACCCACGGCCTGCACCTGCCACTGATCTGCGGCACCGAAGTGGCCATCGCCTTCGAACAGGGCGACCCCGACCGCCCCTACATCGCCCACGCCCTGCACGACAACAAACACCCCGACCACGTGACCCTGGAGCGCCGTGACTACAAGCGCAACGTGCTGCGCACCCCGGCCAACAACAAGCTACGGATGGAGGACGAGCGCGGCCAGGAACACATCAAACTCAGCACCGAGCACAGCGGCAAGAGCCAACTCAACCTCGGGCACTTAGTAGATGCGCAGAAGCAGAACGTGGTGAGGGGTTTGAACTGCGTACCGATGGCTGGGGCGCGATTCGCGGTGGCAAGGGCATCTTCATCAGCGCCGAGGCACAGGACAAAGCACAGGGCGAGCAACTGGAGATGGCCGCCGCCGTCGAGCGTTTGCAGCAGGCCGGCGAGCAACTGCAAAACGTCTCCGACGATGCCGCAGCCTCGGAAACCGACCCCGCCGACGTGCAGGCGCAACTGGACCTGCTCAGAAAGGAAATCGACCAGCTCAAGGCCTCAGGATTGCTCCTCAGCGCCCCGGACAGCATCGCCGCCACCAGCGGCAAGCACCTGCAACTGGCGGCTCAGCGCAACCTGATGCTCAACGCCGGGCACAACGCCGATGTCAGCGTGGTCAGGCAACTGTTCATGGGCGTCGGCCAGGGTCTGCGCCTGTTCGTGCGTAAGCTCGGCATCGACCTGATTGCCAACAGCGGTCCGGTCAGGGTGCAGGCGCAAAATGACCAGTTGGAAATCCTCGCCCGGCAGGGCCTGACCATCACCAGCACCGAAGACGAAATCCACATCACCGCCAAGAAGAAAATCGTGCTGAACGGCGGTGGCAGCTACATCAGCATTGATCCATGCCGAATCGAGTCGGGCACGGCCGGAGACTACAAGGTCAAGGCGGCCGACTTCGAGTACAGCGACCGGATTAGCCAGGACGCCATCGTACCGGCGCTGCCGCCACTGCTCGACATACCGCCTGAGTTGCATGCCTTCTTGCCGAGTTTCAGCGGCGGCAGCGGCCCTGCGTCTCAGGTGCAGCCCAAGCCTGAGGATGTCGAGGAGCTGGAGGAAGAAGAGGAAGAGGAGGAGCTCGCCGAAGGCATCACATTGCGCATAGGGCTGTTCTTCGACGGCACGGGCAACAACATGGCCAATTCGGCGGCGACCGAACAGTGCCGACGTGAAGACCTGGAGATGTACAGCGAAAGCGATCTGGAGAGCATTGCGGCGGCGTGTCGCGAGTATGGGTTTGATGGGTTTACCGGGAGTGCGTTTACTCGGGCGCCGGACAATAGTTACGGGAATGCGCCGAGTAATGTGGTGTATTTGCAGGAGCTGTACCCGGACAATGCAGCAACTCGTGTGTCAGCGAAAGCAGAGGTCGGTTATATCAAGGTCTATGTGGAAGGCATTGGTACTCGGAGTGGAGGCAAGGATGCCACCGTAGCGGGGCAAGGCTTGGGTCGTGGTGAGACGGGCGTTGTCGCTCGAGTTGACCAAACGCCCAGATTGCTCAAAGAGCAATTGAACCTCTTCCAGCAAACAAATCTGCATAGAGCTGTTCAACGTATAGAGGTTGATATCTTCGGCTTCAGTCGCGGAGCAGCTGCAGCCCGTCATTGCGCCAACGAGTTCCTAAAAACCGGTCGCGGTGTGTTTGGCGATCTACTGGAAGCCGGGCGGTTTGGACTACTGGAAAGCTTTGATCCATCTGTGGACATCAGACTTAACCTGATCGGTCTGTTCGATACCGTCACAGCCATCTCCACTCCAGAGCGTGGCGACTTCAGCCCAGCCAACAACGAGAACCACGGTATCAACCTGTACCTGCCGCCCGGCTGTGCGCGCAAAGTCATTCAGCTTTACGCCCGTGACGAACACCGGCTCAATTTTGGCCTCAACGCGGTAGGGAGCGATCACTTGCAGATCGCCTTGCCCGGCGTGCACTCCGACGTCGGGGGCGGCTACCTGCCCTATGCAACCGAAAGCGTCTGGCTGGTGCAACCTCAGCGGATCACCGTGGACGCTGGAAAATCCCTGGAGTCGCACCCGGAATGGCAGGCGATGGTCGTACAGGCGCAGCGCCTGCGGGATAGGGGACTGACAATCAGTGGCCGCGTCGAAGCCAAGGCTTGGCTCGCTGCTCAGACGCCTCCACAAAAAAATGCAAAAGAAACTCAAGCTTACTGGACGACAGTGACCCTTGAGCGCGACATTCGTGGCGAACTGGCGCTCGTGGCCCTGCGTGTGATGCGGGAGCTTGGCGTGCGTCATGGCGTGCCATTTGACGAAATCAGTGACGAAGACTCTCGCTTCAAGATGCCTGTGGAGTTACGCCCAGTTGCCGAGCAGGTACTGCAGCAGGTGCTGGCAGGTTCATCGGTCAAGCTGTCCATCGTGCAGGAAAGTCTTTTGCGTGAAAGATACATCCACCGCTCAGCTCACTGGACGCCCACCAAAGGATTCATGCTTGCCAAGCCAGCGCCGGATATCCGTCGCAATGTCTTCCCCGATGAGCCACAGCCGGGGTACCCCCAATGAAACGACTGATCGGAATGACGGGCCTAATGATCAGCCTGTGGGCATGTGCGAGCGGGCCTGTTCCACTCCCCTCCCCAAAGTTACCGTATCAATTTTGGTATGTAGGATTGGTCGCGCCCAAACATATGGAAGTTTGGGTAGAAACAGTGGATGTGCTCGACCAGCGACGATTGCCGTTTTTCCATGTAACTGGAGGGGTCGCCAGTTACACGGGCAAGTCTCAAGGTTGGCATAACGGAGTCTCGGGGGGGATGCCCGTCAACAACGTGGATCTCCCGGAACGGTTGTTTCTGCGCTGGCAATCGTTGGTTGAACCTCAGGCCTACAAACTCCGTATTCCTATTCCACAATGGGTGCGAGACGAAATGGTGAGACCTGAGAAGGTGTACTGCCAAGGAGCAAAAGAGTGGATCAATGATTATCGGAAAGTGATCTCACTTGGTATGGCTCCTGGCGGCATCGTCAAAGTCTGGCTCGGGGGACCGTGCCTAAGCTTCAAAGAAGTAGGCCGGTACCAGGCGGAAATCGAACCACGCGGCCCGTTCCTGAGCGGTCGGGGCATCTACTACCGAGAACCAAAGCCGGAAGCCAAGGCGTGGATAGAGAAGAATGGAATCCCCTATGGCAGCTGGTAACCGTCGCAATGTCTTCCCCGATGAGCCACAGCCGGGGTACCCGCAATGAAGCGATTGATTCTTGCTGTCGGGATGTTGATGAGCTTGTGTGCTTGCGCTAATGGGCCGTCATCTGTGGCACCGCCACAGTTGCCATACGACGCTTGGCATTTAGCATTGGCAGCTCCCAAGCATATGGAGGTCTGGGTTGAGACCGTAGACGTTATTGATCTGCGAGGGCTACCGTTTTTTCACATACACGGTGGCGTTGCAGGCTATCCCCGTAAAACAGTGGGCTGGCATGTCGCAGGCTCTTAAAAGCCCATCAATAATGTAGATCTGCCAGAACGGCTTTTCCTCCGCTGGCAGTCTTTGGTTGAGCCACAGGCGTACAAGATTCGCATTCCAATCCCGCAATGGGTTCGTGACGAAATGATTAAGCCGGAGCACGTGTTCTGTACTGGGTCAAAAAAATGGAAAGTCGACTACCGAGATATCATCACGTTGGGCATGGCTCCGGGTGGAATTGTAAAAGTGTGGATCGGAGGAGCCTGCCTAAAAGATAAAGAGATCGGCCGCTTTCAAGCTGATGTCGAACCACGCGGACCTTTTCTGAGCGGGAGGGGCATCTATTACCGTGAACCGAAACCGGAGGCCAAGGCGTGGATCGAAAAGAATGGGATCCCCTATGGCAGCTGGTAACCGTCGCTATGTTCATCCCTGATGAGTCACGACAGCGATACCCTCAATGATTCGTTTGACTCTCGCGGCTGGATTGCTGGTTAGCCTCTGCGCCTGTGCGGGTGGGCCACCTTCCGTGGCACCACCAAAACTACCTTACGACGCTTGGTATGTGGGCTTGGTCGCGCCTGCGCATATGGAGGTCTGGGTCGAGACTGTTGACCTTATCGACCAGCGAGGGCTGCCATTTTTCCACGTAACTGGAGGTGTTGCCAGTTACACCGGTACGCCGGAAGGCTGGCACAACGGAGGGTCGGGGGGGATGCCCATAAACAACGTAGATCTCCCTGTGCGGCTTTTTCTTCGCTGGCAATCGCTGGTTGAACCTCAAGCTTACAAGGTACGTATTGCCATACCCCAGTGGGTACGCGACGAAATGGTCAAGCCACAGACGGTATTTTGTAAGCCCGCCAGAGAAACCCTCACCCTACACCGCAACAAGATCACACTGGGCATGGCTCCCGGCGGTATCGTCAAAGTCTGGGTAGGAGTTGGTTGTCTGGGATACATCGAGGTAGGCCGCTTTCAGGCGGAAATCGAACCACGCGGCCCGTTCCTGAGAGGTCGGGGCATCTACTACCGAGAACCAAAGCCGGAAGCCAAGGCGTGGATCGAGAAAAATGGAATCCCCTATGGCAGTTGGTAACCGTCCCAATAGGGCGATCTGCAACTAAACCGAATGCTTCACAAGAGAACCCCGTCTGGCGCAATTCTTAGTGGAGGATTTTAGGAGAGCCCCTCAAGCCTCTCCTCCACTCAATCATCCCCCAACCCCAACAACACCTGCGCCTGATCCAGCCACACCGCCAGCGGCTTGCCGCCATTGCCCGCGACCTCCGCACGCACCCACCCGCCATTCGCTATAGACGTCACGCTGATCGGCGTGCCTTGGGCGATGAATTGGCGTTTGTCGCTGCACGTCGGGTTGGGCGCCTGATAGATCCACGCCCTGCCGCCGATGACTTTGCCCTGCAACGACGGCGTGTAGGTTTCTTCGTGCATGCCAACTTTCTGGTTCAGCAGTTCGCAATCCACAGGCGCAGCCTTCATGCCGCTGACCAGTTGCACCTGCTGCATCAACACTTGAGTGTGGTGAAAGCCGGTAACAGCGCCGAACAGTGTGCCGTTGAGCACCACCGGCTGGTCCAGATAGGGGCGCAGGTTGTCGTAGTCGGTGGCCTGGAGTACCAGTTGCACCAGTGTTTCGTTGTCTTCGACGCTGATGTCGGCCTCGTTCTGGTTGCCGGTCATGCACAGGGGCTCGGAGAGCGACAGGTAGAAGCCTACTTGTGGTTCGTCACCGGTGACCACGTCTTCAAAGCCTGGAGGGCCGGGGAAGACCTGGCGCGTCAGGGTACCGCTCAAGGTCGCATCTGCGGGCTCGTATTGATTGCATTCGCTTGCATGCGCGACAGCCATTGATGACAGACAGAGGGCGAACATCAGGAACTGATAGAGACGCGAGATGACAGTCATGGAGGCGGTATCCGGCAAGACACGGGAAGGCATGATGAGAGGTTAGAGAAATCTCTGATGGGTGCCAGTGATTCGACGCGGATTACCGAGAAATAAGGGAAAGTAAAGGCGTCAACAACTCTTCAGTCTGCGGATGCTCCATGTAGATATAGGCACGAGACATCAGAAGTCCTCCGGCTTGGGTTTGACCAGTCTTACCCGCCGGGACGCGAGGCTTTGGTAGGTGTCGTCGTCCTGGACATATCGGCTGATCTGCGACGACTGCTCGATCCCGTCCAGCGAGGCAAAGACTTGTTCGGTGAGCCCCAGGCGCCAGAGCACGAGCATGAAAGACCGCAGGTCTATGCGTTCGGAGCCGCCTTCGATCTTGCGAAGGGTATGGGCGGAGACGCCGATGGCTTGGGTGATGTCGGACTGACGCAAGCCCAGGGCCAGGCGCCTGGCCTTGACGAGAAGTCCGATTTTGCTGAGGCTATCGGCGCAGGCGACGGGGAAGAAGGCTTCCATAATGTTCACTGAATTGAGCGTTAGGCTAGATAATATCGACTTTAGCACGCTTTAAAAGATGGACTACGGCTATTTAATGTTTGCCAGAATAGACATTATCTGACTTAACACTCACTAAAGTAGATATTAAGTTTGGCCGACACTGAGGGAGTTTGTGCAGCACGGCTTCGTGGCCAGGGCTCAGAACGCACCCCAATCTCAAGCCCACCCCCTCCCCGCCGATAACCTCTAATCACCACCCTGTCTTTTTCGTCTACCTGATACAGACACAGCAGTCCCGCAAGGAGCACGTTCGGCATGATCGTCGGTATAGATCTTGGTACCACCAACAGCCTGGTCGCCGTCTGGCGCGATGGCGCCACGCAACTGGTCAGCAATGCGCTGGGGGAGTTGTTGACGCCTAGTGTCGTCGGGCTGGATGACGAGGGGCATGTGCTGGTGGGCAAAGCCGCTCGCGAGCGTTTGCAGACGCATCCGGGTACGACTACGGCGCTGTTCAAGCGGCACATGGGCAGTGCTCATGAGGTGAAGCTGGGTGCGCGCAGTTATCGGCCGGAGGAGTTGTCGGCGCTGGTGCTCAAGAGTCTGAAGGCGGACGTGGAGCGCGCCTTTGGCGAACCGGTGACGGAGGCGGTCATCAGTGTGCCGGCGTATTTCAGTGATGCGCAGCGCAAGGCGACGCGGGTAGCCGGTGAGCTGGCGGGGCTGAAGGTCGACAAGCTGATCAACGAACCCACGGCGGCGGCGCTGGCCTACGGGCTGCATCAGAAGGAAGGCGAGACTTCCTTTCTGGTGTTCGACCTGGGCGGCGGCACGTTCGACGTGTCGATTCTGGAGTTGTTCGAGGGTGTGATGGAGGTGCGCGCCAGCGCGGGGGATAACTTCCTGGGCGGCGAGGATTTCGATCAGTTGCTGATGGAGCATTTCGTTTCGCTGCACAAGGGCGAGACGGCGTTCCCGACCATTCACTCGGTCAAGCAGGCGCTGCGCCGCGAGGCGGAGCGGGTGCGCAAGGCGCTGGGCCAGGAGGCGAGCGTCGATTTCGTGCTGCGTCACGCTGACCGCGAATGGCGCCAGAGCATCACTCAGGACCAGTTGATCAAGCTCTACACGCCGCTGCTCGACCGCCTGCGCGCGCCCATCGAGCGTGCGCTGCGGGATGCGCGTATTCGCGTCGCGGATCTGGACGAAATCCTGCTGGTGGGCGGCACCACGCGCATGCCGCTGATTCGTAAGCTGACGGCCAGTCTGTTTGGCCGCTTCCCGTCCATCACCCTCAACCCCGACGAGGTGGTGGCCCAGGGCGCGGCGATTCAGGCGGCGCTCAAGGCTCGGGATTCGGCGCTGGAAGAAGTGGTGCTGACGGATGTCTGCCCTTACACGCTGGGCATCGAAGTGTCGCGCACCATGGGCAAGGTTCAGGAGGCAGGCCATTACCTGCCGATCATCGAGCGCAACAGCGTGGTGCCGGTGAGCCGGGTGAAAACGGTGAACACCCTGCAGGACAACCAGCGCCACGTGATCGTGAATATTTTCCAGGGTGAAAGCCGGCTGGTGAAGGACAACATTGCGCTGGGCGAACTGGAAATCCAGGTGCCGCCACACAAGGCGGGCGAGGTCGAGATCGACGTGCGTTTCACCTACGACAGCAACGGCATCCTGGAAGCCGACGTGCGCATCCCCATGACCGGCGAGGCGCACACGCTGGTCATCGAGAACAACCCCGGCGTGCTGTCTGCCGCCGAGATACAGGAGCGGCTCAAGGCGCTGGAGTCCTTGAAGATCCATCCACGCGAGCAGCAGGTGAACACCCATATGGTGGCGCGTCTGGAGCGGCTGTATCAGGAATACCTGGGTGATGCCCGCGAGTTGATCGGCATGTGGGCGAGTCAGTTTCAGCAGGTGCTGGAGACTCAGGATGAACGCCAGATCGGCGAGGTGCGCAAGCGTCTGGTCGAGCAGGTGGACCGGTTCGAACGCGGGGAGTGGTAAGCCAGATGGATCATTGGAGCGTTCTTGAACTGGACCGCGATGCTGACGAGCGCAGCATCAAGCGTCAGTACGCCAGGCTGTTGAAGGTCAATCGTCCGGACGACGATCCGCAGGCGTTTCAGCGCCTGCGCGAAGCCTATGAACATGCGCTCAACTGGGCGCGGATGCGCGAATACGAAGACGAGGACGAGTACGTTGAGGTCGAGATTTCCTCGATCAGCGACGAGCCTGAAATCGCGCCGCAGCAGATGAGTGCCGAGCAGCCTGCGCTGACCGATTGGGGCCCGACGTCTTCGGAGCTCGCCGCCAAGCTGGCACTGGAGCTGGCCAGCCACACGACCGACAGCAACCTGCAGCAACAGTATCTGCAAGCCCAGGAGCAAGGCTGCGCGGCGCCGTTCCAGCAGGCGTTGCTCAACCGTTGCCTGCAGGACCCCAAGGCCAATATTCCCCTGTTGCAGGCGGGTATTGCGCACCTGCACTGGCTGACGCCCTGGCAAACCACGCCCATCAACCCCGATCAGGAAGGCTGGCTGACCGAAGCCTTGCTGGACGACCAGCGCGAGGGCTTCGAGGCGTCGCTGGCCAAGGGCGACGAGCGTGGTCTGTTCGGTGCCATAGAAACCTTGAGCCGCCAGCCGTGGCTCAATGCCCTGGAGCGCCGCCAACAGTTGTATCGCTGGATGCTGGTGTTTCTGCACAACACCCAGGGCTGGTCGCCATCGCTGTTCGACCGGATCTGCACCTTGTTTGGCTGGGACATCAACAGCCGCACGACACCGCAGCCCGATTTCATCTGGCACGGCCTGATCGAGCGTTGCGAGAAACAGGAGTACCTCAAGCAGCTTCAGCGCAGCCTGATCCGTGGCTCGACCCGCACCGATGAGCAAGCCGCCGTACTGGTGCTCGACCCACCCGCCAGCAATGCCGAGCGTGTGCATCTGGTGCGCAACGGCAATGCCGATCTGTGGGAAGCCTGCGAGCTGTTGTGCAGCAAGTTGACCCATCGCTTCCCGGACCTGCTGGAGCATTTCCCCAATGCCGACCTGCAAGGCTGGCGTGAATTGCACACGCGCCCGGTTCACGTGCGCCGCTGGCTGTGGATTGGCTGGATGCTCATGGCGCTGACCTGCACCCTGCCGCAGCACATGCTGTCGCGGCCGACCTCGTTTGCGGATGTCGCGGCACTCTTGGGTGTGTACCCGGTGCTGATGACTGCGGTGTGCATGTTCGTCATGCGCATCTGGGGGCCGGTCGCGACCGCCCTGCAACGTCAGGACGAGTGGCTGAGCAGCCGGTTGCTGCCGGATTGGCTGAGCTGGCCCGGGTGCCAGGCGCTGGTGATGCGTCACGGCGTGCCGCTGGCGCTTGCGAGCTACATGGGTTCGCAAGTGGGGGCGTGGGAATCGGGGTGTTTTGCCGTGCTTATGCTGCTGTGGATATTTGCCTCGCCCGGACGCTATCCGAAGGCATATGCGGCGCTGCGCGAGAAGATCGGTGAGCGGTTTGCCAGGGTGAAACGCGGGCCGCTGATATTTGCCGCGGTGGTGCTGGTGTTTACGGCGTACAAGGCGCTGACCTACCCGGAGTTTCAGGTCTGGTTCGCCCGGTAAGCCTGTAGGAGCGCGCTTACCCGCGATTGCGTCGTGTCATTCAACACATTTGGCACAGGCAGATCGCGGTCGCGGGCAAGCGCGCTCCTACAAGGTGAGCGGTGATTCACAAAATAGATACTTTTTAACAGCAAGGAAAACAGCCAGTTAGTGCATGTTACAAAATCCAAAACAGGAACATGTAACAACAACCATACAAACTATACATTTATCAGTTGAACTTGCCACTTACGTAAAGTATTTGCAAAGTTCGCCCCGCCCGTTATAACTGCCTGTAACCTGAAATTCGCTACATACCTCGTTACAGGTCACCCCTCATGAATCACCTACTCTGGAAGTTGTTTCCAAAGAGCCACCGCGAGTTTCTGCTGGAGCGGCTTTCTGTCGTCGACCGCCAGGTGGTCAACAAGACGCTGTCGCGCAAGGCCCGGTTTCCCGAGGCTTTCGACCATTTCGAATGCATCTTCATCCACGTCCCCAAGTGCGCTGGCAGCAGCGTGGCGATGTCGATATTTGGCGACACGCCCACCGGTCATCTGCCGTTGTACTGGTATGAGAAGCAGTTCAAAGACCGCTATGAGCAATACTTCAAGTTTGGCTTTGTACGCGATCCATTACATCGAGCACTGTCGGCTTATCGTTACTTACTGCAAAATCCGCAGCCCCGGGATAGAGCGGCTTACGAGTTGGTCAGCCGTTATTCGCGCTTCGACGCATTCGTGGATGGCTGGCTGCATCCGGAAAACGTATCGAAACAAATACATTTCGCGCCGCAATATCATTTTCTGCAAAACAGCATGGGCCAGATCGCCGTCGATTTCATTGGCCGCCAGGAACACCTGGAGTCGGATTTCGCCGCGCTCTGCGAGCACCTGGATATCAGCGCTCAACTGCGCCACCTCAACCGCTCGCCCGGCCCGCGCTATCAGACCGCCGGCCTGTGTTCCGACGCCTCGCGCAAGCGAATCCGCGAGGTCTACGCCCGAGACTACGAGTTGTTTTCCTATGATTGAGCCACGTCCGACCATCATCGCCTCGCCCCTGTCCGTGGGCCAGGACGAGCGTGAATCGCTCAAGCGCCAGCGCGCCTGCTGCATCTGGTTCACGGGGCTGTCCGGGGCCGGCAAGACCACCCTGGGAAACCGGCTGGACCAGACACTCGTCGCCCACGGCCTGCACAGTTACCTGCTTGACGGAGATCGCCTGCGTCGGGGCCTGTGCCAGGATCTGGGCATGTGCGAGCAGAGCCGTCGGGAAAATGTCCGGCGCATCGGCGAGGTCGCGAAGCTCATGGTGGATGCGGGGCTGATCGTGATCGTTTCGGCGATTTCGCCGTATCGCGAAGACCGTGATGCCTGTCGCCAGCTCTTCTCCGAAGGGCAGTTCATCGAGGTGCACGTCAACACGCCGCTGAGCGAATGCATGCGCCGCGATGCGAAGGGGCTGTACAAAGCTGTGCGCGAAGGACGGATCCGCAACTTCACCGGCATCGACAGCCCTTACGAGCCGCCGATCGAGCCGGAGTACGTAGTCGATACCAGCGTGGAAAACGGCGACCAGTTCATCGACCAACTGCTTGCGCAACTGCTCGAAACCCGGCCGCCGGGTGCTTACCGCGCGTTCACCGGCTCACACGCGCTGGCAAGATAACGGTGGTTCACTGCCCGCCGTTGAGCATGACCACTTTGCCCATCATCGCGGCGGCAAACTGCTGGGCGCTCATCTTCACGCCGTTGAAGTCCACCACATCATCGGCGTAGTGCAGATTGGAGACGATGTTGTCGCCTTCGACCTTGCCCACTTGCAGCATCACCGCCATGCCACCGACCGATTCGGCCGTGCCTTGGGCGTGCTGTGCGATGGCGGCGGGGTCGGTCTGGCCAGCAGATTTGGCCTGCAGCGCGGCCAGGTCCTGAATCATCGGCTTGGACAGCACCAGCCTGGCGTCCAGTTGGGTCAGCAGTTGCTTGAGCAGTTGCGCGCCAGGCTGGTCGAGGGAAGTCGGGTTGGCCAGGTCCATCGCCAGGCTGAAATGGCTTTCGCCGCTTGCGGTCTTGAGGGACAGCTTTTCCAGCTCGATATGGGGTTTGGCGGTCAGCAGCTTGCCGACTTCAGCCTGCACCAGCGCCTGGTCCGCTGCGCTCAGATGTGGCGTATAGGATTCGCCCATCGCCGCTGCGGCCTGGGCCTGCGGCTGGACTTTTTCCTGATAGATCTTCAGCAGGGCCTTGGTCGAGTCGATGTCGAAGTTGGCGAATTTCCAGAGCATCCGCGCAGAGCCGATCTCCTTGCCATCGACGTTGATCGTGCCGATGTCGTAGCTCACCTGGGCGTTGAGGTTGCCTTCGACTTCCTGCAACAGGCTGGTGTTGACGAAGTTCTTGAACTCGATCGGCGGGCGACCGGCAGCTTCGAACATCGCCGAGCTTGCCTTCGCATCGCTGTGGCCCAGATAGAAGCCGGACTTGCCTTTGGTGCCACCGGTGTTGAACGTCAGATCGCGCAGGCTCAGTTTGACCGGGCCCTCTTCGGAGGTGGCGGTCACGTCCAGGCTACCCAACAAGCCGTTGGCTTCGAGCTTCTCGCCATCGGCGCTGCCAGTGGCATTGAGGGTAAAGCCAGAGAAGCTGAACGAGCCTTGCTGATTGCTGAACTGGAACGGTCGCACCTCGACGCGGCCTTTGGTGGCCCGGTCGTAGCCCATGCTGAAATGCCCGGTCAGCGGCGGCTGGTCGCCCGTCATGGCGAACCATTTTTCGGCGTAGAGGTTCTTCTCCAACTGCGTGTTGCTGGCGGCCATTGCCGGCACCAGTTGCAGGGATTTCACGCGGCTCCATGGAAACGGACCGTGCTCGATGTTATCCACGAACAGCAACTCGACCGGCTGGCCGTCGTTGAGTTTTGGCGTCTGGAAAGTGAGCTTGTAATGCGCGGTGCTGGTGAAGAAATGGCGTTCGAGGGAAACCAGTTGCACGCTCCCGCTGCCCTGGTGGCCGACAAGCGCAGCCTGCATCTGCTGATTGGCCTGGGCAACGGCATCACCGAGCACGCCCTCAAGACGCGTCCCTGTGTACCAGGCGCCTGCGGTGATGACAGCGCCTGCAACCACGACGATGCCTACGGCAAATTTGGCTGATTTATTCATGTATTGGCTCGAAGATGTCCGTTCTTGAAAAGAAATCGTGTCTTCCCTGACCCCGAAGGGCGGCGAGAACTGCGCCGAGGTTAGCACCTGCCGAGGGTATTTTGCAGTCGTTGCGCCTAGCCATGGCCCTTGCACCGGCGTTAGGCTGGGTTTCAACCTGCGATAAGGGATCGATGAGATGAGCGACACGCGCAAGCCCAAGGGACCGATCAAGGCGGTGATCTTCGACATGGACGGCCTGCTGCTGGACACCGAGGGCATCTACACCGAAGTGACCAACACCATCGCAAACTGGCACGGCAAGACCTTCGACTGGTCCGTCAAACAGCACTCCATCGGCCGCGGCTCGCAGGACTTCGCCGAATACGTGATCGGTGCGCTTGAGCTGCCGATGTCCGCCGACGAATTCCTCACCGTGCGCCAGCCCATGCTCGACGAGCGCTTCCCTCACGCCCAGCCGATGCACGGCGCCGAAGCGCTGGTGCGTCATCTGGCCGAGCACAACATTCCGATTGCCGTGGGCACCAGTTCCTCGCTGCACTACTTCCACGTGAAGACGAGCAACCACCGTTCCTGGTTCGAGCTGTTCAGGCACGTGGTGACGGCTGACCACCAGGACGTGACCGCCGCCAAGCCTGCGCCGGACATCTTCCTGGTCGCCGCGCGCAATCTGGGCGTAGATCCTGCCGATTGCCTGGTGTTCGAGGACTCGCCCTTTGGCGTGACAGCCGCCAAGACAGCCGGAATGTACGCCGTAGCCGTGCCGGACTCGAACATGCCCGCCGAGCAGTACGCCCACGCCGACCTGATGCTGGGGTCGCTGGCTGAGTTTCCGCTGGAAGACTGGGGCCTGCCGGGGTATGGCCGCTAAGACTTGCGAAATTCAGAGGTAGCAGTCCGGCTTGCCGGCGATAGCGACTTCGCAAACGCCGTCGCCGGCAAGCCGGACTGCTACGGGCATAGGCAACCCATTTTTTGGCTGCGGTCGGCTATCGGTCATAGCGTCCGATCAATTCACATCCAGCGGGTAAACCTGGGATGTACCAACCACCTCACCCAGCGGAGAAAGCCATGACCAGATCACGTGATCACGACGATACAGTCATTGCGATGATTCGTGATGATCCACAATTCGCGGCGGAATATCTGCGGATCGCGTTCGAGGAGTTGGACCAGGAAGGCGGTGAGTCTGCCTTTCTGTCAGCCTTGAGGCATGTGGTTGAAGCACGCGGCGGCCTGGCCGTGGTAGCAGAGAAAACCGGGCTCTCCCGTGAAAGCCTGCGTCGGGCACTCGCCCCAAGCGGCAATCCAACCTTGAAAACAATGCGCCGGGTTGTCCACGCAACCGGGCTGACATTTGCAGCTATCGCCTGATTGCCGACGCTTTGCGGGCAAGCTCCCGCACAGCGAGCGAACTCGACCGCGCCTACACCTCCCGCTTCAAATCCACCCCCAACGCCTGTGCGAACGCTTTGACCAGCGGGCTGCGTGGGGCGTTGTGGCGCAGGATGAGGTTGAAGGGGGTGCGCAGGTGGATGAGGTCCGGGCGCAGGGCGCGCAGTTGGCCGTCGCGAACCAGGTTGCGGGCGTAGTGCTCCGGGAGGAAGCCGATGAACCGTCCCGTCAGGATCAGGATCGCCACGGCTTCGACCTGTGAAGCGGACGCCGACTGGCTGTCGTAGTTGACGAAACTGGCCTTGTCCCGGTGGATTGCGTAACGGTGGTTGATGACCTGATGGTGGCGCAGGCTGTCGACGTCTAGCGCCTGGTCGTCGGCGTCGAACAGCGGATGCCCCTCGGCGCAGTAGGCGTGGGCATGTTCTTCGTACAACTCGAAATAGTCGAACTCTTCGCGGCGCTGGTAGACCGGCACGATCCCGACGGTCAGCCGACCTTCGACCACCCCGCGTTCGATTTCATCAAGTTGCGAAGCATGCAGGCGCAGTCTTACTTTGGGCGCTTCATCGTGCATTGTTCGAAGCGATGTTATTAAGGGCGAACTTTTATCGGACATCGTGTTGTCGATAACGCCGATACTCAAGTCTCCGATCAGTTCGTTCTGCGCCGAACTTATGCGGTCGCGGAAAGTGTCCACCGAGGCAAATAGTTCGATGGCGGCCTGATAGACCAGCTTGCCTTCTTCTGTCAGATGAAACCCTTCCCGGCCCCGGGTACACAGCCGCATGCCGATGCGGATTTCAAGGTCCGAAATCTGTTTGCTGATCGCGGCGAGCCCCACGTTCAGCTCGTTCTGCGCGGCGCTGAAGCCGCCGGCCTCGACCACCGCCTGAAACACTCGCAGCAGTTTGAAGTCCATCCCGCTGAGGGAAATGGGTGGGCGATAGCCCGGTTGAGGTGGCACGTTTCCAGAAGTGGAAAGTGGAGTTTCCATAATGCTGATTTACCTCGCCCGTCATATTCAACAGGCTTTGACCCGCAACAAAAACATGCCCGAATGACAATAATGACCACAGAAAATGGCGATTGGCAACCATCGACTCGACGCCCGGATCAATGACCCGGCCGCTGATCTAAGCCCCATGAAACCTGACACTTCGATCAGGACTTTTAACGCAAGACTGCCCCTCACTCTCAGCGAACACCCAGCCTCGAAAGCGTGCCCGAACACACTGACCGGCCCGACGATGACTCGCTGAAATCGAATACGCACGGCCAGCACACGCTTCGGAGACACACCATGAACCAGAACCAGGCAGAGCGTCTGCAAGCCGAACGCAAGAAGACCGAGAACGAGTTCGACATCACCCAGTACGAACACGTCCCGCGTCGCTATTACGGACGGATCTTCTTCGCCACGCTGATCGTCATCGCCCTGGCGGGCCTGGCCCGGGCATTTGCCAACGGGCAGATCGAGTGGGGCTACATCGGCCAGTTCCTGACTTCCGAAGCCATTCTGTGGGGCCTGGTGAACACCATCGTCATGTCGATTCTGGCGATGATCCTGGGCGTGGTGATCGGCGTGATCACCGCGATCATGCGCATGTCGGCCAACCCGATCCTGCGCTATGTGGCCATCACCTACACCTGGCTGTTTCGCGGCACGCCGCTGATCCTGCAACTGCTGCTGTGGTTCAACCTGGCGCTGATCTTCCCGGTGATCGGCATTCCCGGCGTGTTCCAGCTCGACACGGTCAGCCTGATGACGCCGTTCGTGGCCGCACTGCTGGGCCTGTCGATCAACCAGGGCGCGTACACCGCCGAGGTGGTGCGCGCCGGCCTGCTGTCGGTGGACACCGGCCAGTACGAAGCGGCCAAATCCATCGGCATGCCGCGCCTGCAAGCGCTGCGCCGGGTGATCCTGCCCCAGGCCATGCGCGTGATCATTCCGCCGGTGGGCAACGAATTCATCAGCATGGTGAAGATGACCAGCCTGGCCAGCGTCATCCAGTACTCCGAACTGCTGCACAACGCGCAGAACATCTACTACGCCAACGCCCGCGTGATGGAGCTGCTGATCGTCGCCGGCATCTGGTACCTGGCCGTGGTCACGGTGTTGTCGTTCGGTCAAAGCCGTCTGGAGCTGCGTTTCGCTCGCGGCGCCGGCAAGCGTTCGTAAGTCAGGCCCTGGAGAACAAGCATGAGAAGCATCGTCAAAGCCGTCGGCCTGAACAAATACTACGACCAATTCCACGCCCTCAAGGACGTCAGCATCGAGGTCGAACAAGGCGAAGTGCTGTGCATCATCGGGCCTTCGGGCTCGGGTAAGAGCACCCTGCTGCGCTGCGTGAACCAGCTGGAAAAGATCGACAAGGGCGGCCTGTGGGTCGATGGCGAGCTGGTCGGTTATCGCGTGGTCGGCAACAAGCTGCACGAACTGACTGACGCGCAAGTCGCCCGCCAGCGCCTGAGCACCGGCATGGTGTTCCAGCGTTTCAACCTGTTTCCGCACATGACGGCGCTGCAGAACGTCATCGAAGGCCCGATCCAGGTGCTCAAGCGCTCGCCCAAGGAAGCCAACGAGGAAGCAATCGAATTGCTGGCTCGCGTAGGGCTTGCGGACAAGCGCCATTCCTATCCCGTCGAACTGTCGGGCGGGCAGCAACAGCGCGTGGCGATTGCCCGCGCGCTGGCCATGCGGCCCAAGCTGATGCTGTTCGACGAGCCCACTTCCGCCCTCGATCCGGAGCTGGTTGGCGAAGTGTTGTCGGTGATGCGCGATCTGGCGCACAGCGGCATGACCATGATCGTCGTGACCCATGAGCTGGGCTTCGCTCGCGAAGTGTCCAACCGCATGATGTTCATGGACGGCGGCCAGATTGTGGAGGCCGGTAGCCCCGAAGACATTCTAATAAGCCCACAAAACCCACGAACCCAAAGCTTCATTTCTGCCGTTCGCACCTAAACCAGAACAAACGAGAACGACCATGAAAAAACTGATCCTCCCGACTCTGCTCGCCGGCCTGATGGCTTCCACTGCGGCCTTCGCCGAGCTGCCCGCCAGCATCAAGGACAAAGGCGAAATCACCGCCGCCATCGTGCCGAACTACCCGCCGATGGACTTCAAGGACACCGCCACCAACACCCTGACCGGCCTCGATGTGGACCTGGGCAACGCTCTGGCCGAACGTCTGGGCGTGAAGATCAAATGGCAGGAAACCGCCTTCGAGCAGATGGTCAGCGGCCTGGTGACCAAGCGCTTCGACATCATCCTGTCGGGCATGACCGATACCGCCGAGCGCCAGAAGTCGGTGACCTTCGTCGACTACTTCACCAGCGGCCCGCAGCTGTACACGCTGACCAAGAACACCGAGCTGAACCAGTTGACCGACCTGTGTGGCAAGAAAGTCGGCACCAGCCGCCGCACGACCTGGCCGGCTGAAATCGCCGCGTGGAGCAAGGAGAACTGCGAAGCGGCGGGCAAACCGGCAATCATCGTGACCGGCTCCGAAGGTTCGGCCGACGCTCGCGCTCAATTGCGCCAGGGCCGTCTGGACGCCGCCATGCAAGGCAGCGAAACCATTCCGTACCTGATGTCCCAAGAGAAGGACACCTACAAGCCGATCGGCCTGGCGATTTCCAAGCAGTTCACGGGGCTTGGTGTGAACAAGTCCAACCCTGAACTAGCCCAGGCTATCGCCGAAGCGATGCAGGCGATGGTCGACGACGGCACCTACGGCAAGATCCTCAAGAAGTGGGAGCTTGAGCAAGGTGCGGTGAGCAAGGTGGGGATGAATCAGGGGCAGTGATCGATCGCGCGGACGATTTCGCGATTCCGATCTTGTAGGAGCGCGCTTGGTCTGGGCCGCATTCGGACGACAGCGGTGTGTCAGCCAACGTTGATGTCTCTGACACACCGCAGTCGCGGGCAAGCGCGCTCCTACACGGTGACACCGAACACAGGACGTAAGAACAACAGTGGCCACCTACTCCCTCGTCATCCGTCGCCTGATGGTCTGTTCGCTGACCATCGTCATGAGCCGGGCGATGACCAGTCCCTTGCTCACGCTGTTCCTGAGCACAAAGCTGGGCCTGAACCAGCAGGACGTCGGGCTGTTGATGGGCATCGCGGTGTTTCTCGCGACGCTGCTGGGGCTGTACGGCGGCTACATCATCGACCGTCTGGAAAAGCGCAAGCTGCTGATTCTGGCGATGCTCTCCAGCTCCATCGGCTTCACCCTGCTGACCTTTGCCAGCAACGTCTACCTGACCACCCTGACCCTGGTCATCACCGAAACCGCGTCGGCACTCTTTCTCATCGGCTCCAAAGCCATCATCAGTGAGAACCTGCCCATCGGTCAGCGGGCCAAGGTATTTTCCCTACGCTACACCCTGACCAACATCGGCTACGCCACCGGCCCGATGCTCGGAGTACTGATTGCCGGGCAACTGCCCTTGGCGCCCTTTTTCATCGCCGCCGCCATCGCGTTCGGCAGCGTGTTCCTGATGATCGGCATTCCGCCGACCGTGGCGGACAACGAGAACCAGCCGCGCAGCTTTCTCGACACCCTCGCCACGTTGAAGAACGACCGCACGCTGATTCTGTTCACCGGCGGCAGTCTGCTCAGCACCATCGTGCATGGGCGTTACACGCTGTACCTGTCGCAGTTCCTGTTGGTCACCCACACCTCGGAACAGGCACTGAAAATCCTCTCCGCCGTGCTGGCGTGCAACGCGATTACGGTGATCTTGATGCAGTACCAGATCGGCCGTTTTCTCAAGCGCGAGCAACTGCCCTACTGGATCTGCCTGGGCACTGCGCTGTTCGCCCTCGGCCTGTTCGGCTTCAGCTTCGCCCAGACCACCCTGGCCTGGTGCGCGGCGATGTTCGTGTTCACCCTGGGCGAGATGATTATCTACCCGGCCGAGTACCTGTTCGTCGACACCATCGCCCCTGAGCACCTGCGTGGCAGCTATCTGGGGGCGCAGAACCTGGCGGCATTCGGCGGCGCCATGAGCCCGGTGATCTGCGGTTACCTGCTGATCAACTCGCCTGCGCCGACGATGTTTTATGTGCTGGCGGGGCTTACGGCTGTGGGAGGGACGCTGTGCTTTCTCGCGGGGCGGCGTGCAAAGCTCACGCATCCTGACCTCCAGACCTTGTAGGAGCGCGCTTGCCCGCGACCGCGGTGTGTCATAAACATCAACGCCGACGGACACACCGCCGTCGTCCGAATGCGGCCCAGACCAAGCGCGCTCCTACAGGTGAAACCTGTTTGAATTTGTCACTTTTCAAATCCGTCTCGAACAGGCGAGTATGTCCGGTCTAGAGCTGTCCTGATTTCCACTTCCCTGACGAAAAGGATATCGAGCAATGATCTACCGTACGCTGGGCCAGTCCGGCCTGAAGGTTTCCACGCTGACCCTGGGCTCCATGATGTTCGGGGTGCAGACCAGCACCGAAGAATCCCTGCGCATCATCGACAAGGCCTGGGATGAAGGTGTGAATTTCATCGACACCGCCAACGTCTACAACGCCGGCCGTTCGGAAGAAATCGTCGGCGAAGCCATCGCCTCGCGCCGCAGCGAGTGGGTGCTGGCCACCAAGGTCGGCAGCAGCTCGGGCAACACCGCGCCCAATACCAGCGGCCTGAACCGCAAGCACATCTTCAATGAGATCGAGTCCAGTCTGCGTCGTCTGGACACCGACTACATCGACATCCATTACCTGCACAAGGAAGACCACAGCACGCCGCTGGAGGTGACGGTTTCGGCCATTGGCGATCTGATTCGCGAAGGCAAGATCCGCTACTGGGGCGTGTCGAACTTCCGTGGCTGGCGCATCGCTGAAGTGGTCAACGTCGCCCAGCGCCTGGGCGTGGACAAGCCGGTCATCAGCCAGCCGCTGTACAACATCGTCAACCGCCAGGCGGAGCTTGAGCAGATCACTGCGGCGAAGTTCTACGGGCTGGGTGTGGTGCCCTACAGCCCGCTGGCCCGGGGCGTGCTCAGCGGCAAGTACGCACCCGATGTCACCCCCGACAGCAGCACCCGCGCAGGGCGGCAGGACAAGCGGATTCTGGAAACCGAATGGCGAACCGAGTCGCTGCACATTGCGCAGAAACTGCAGCAGTACACCAAGGACAAGGGCGTCGGCCTGGTGGAATTCGCCATCGCCTGGGTGCTCAACAACCAGGCCGTGACCTCGGCCATCGTCGGCCCGCGCACCGAAGAGCAGTGGGACAGCTACACCAAGGCGCTGAGCGTGAAGATCACCGCCGAAGACGAGGTGTTCATCGATTCCCTGGTGACCCCGGGCCACGCCTCGACGCCGGGCTTCAATGATGTGCAGCATTTTGTGACAGGGCGCTATCTCTAAGTAAACGCGCTGTAGGAGCGCGCTTGCCCGCGATTTCTATCTGTCT
This sequence comes from Pseudomonas sp. NPDC090201, assembly GCF_044746825.1. NCBI lineage: Bacteria > Pseudomonadati > Pseudomonadota > Gammaproteobacteria > Pseudomonadales > Pseudomonadaceae > Pseudomonas > Pseudomonas sp. NPDC090201. The sequence continues at coordinate 11,811 of NZ_JBIVCX010000019.1, read as the reverse complement.
GTGCCATTTCATTTGGCTGACACACCGCCATCGCGGGCAAGCGCGCTCCTACAAGGTTTATTCCCAAGGGGCGGGGTCGCCGAACAACTGCCCCTGAACCCCCGCAATCCCCATCTCCCGCAACACCACAAACTCCCCTTGCGTCTCCACCCGCTCGGCAATAAGCGGCAAATCAATGCTGTGCGCCGCGCGCTGGATGGCTTCGATGAACAGCCGCTTGTGCCGCTGCTGGTCGATGGCGCGGATGTAGCTGCCCTCGATCTTCAGGTACGCCAGGCCCAGGCTCGACAGGTTGCCGATCATGCTGAAGCGCCCGCCAAAATGCTGCAGGGCCAGTGAGTAACCCAGGTCCTTGAGGCGTCGGGTCAGGTCTTCGAGCTCCTGTTGATCCGGCACCTGCTCTTCGCCGATTTCCAGAATCAGCCGGTGGGCTAGCTGCCCGTTGCGCTTCAACACCTCCATCACCTCGTTCAGCGCACCGGGATCGGAGAGGGTCGCCGCCGACAGGTTCAGCGCCAGCATCTGGTCGTGCCGGGGCAGTTGCTCGAAGACGGTTTCCAGCATCAGCAAATCATGCCGCGCCGACCAGCCGAAGCGTTCGATCCAGGGCAGGAAACGGCCAGCGGGCAGGGTTTGTGATTCCTCATCGATCACCCGTGACAGCACCTTGAAATGCAGCACCCGGCTTTCATCGCGGGCATCCATGACCGGCTGGAAAAACAACTGAAAGCGGCGCTCGGTCAGGGCCTGGTCGAGCAATTCGTACCAAGCGTGATGATCGTCCTCAAGGCTGTTCACCGCGCCATGCTCGATGCAGTGCCAGATTTGCCCGGTCTGGGTTTCGGCCTGGGAAATCGCCTGGTCGGCCAGGCCCATGAGGGTTTGCGCCGAATCACCGGGGGTGTAGGGCGCAAGGCCGATATAGGCCGCCGGGCTGACGTCCGAAGCGCCGGTGCCGCGCAGGCTTTTCAACGCTGTTTCCAGCTCGCGGGCCAGTTGCAGCGCTTCTTCCTTGACCAGTCCGGGCGCCAGCACGGCGAACTCGCCGCCGCGAATCCGGCTGATCAGGTGCCGCGCCTCGGCATGGTTGAAGCACTGACGCACCAGCACATCGCTGACGGCCACCAGCAACGCGTCGGCTTTCTTTCCCCCCAGCCGCTCGTTCAGGCCGGTCAGGTCGTTGACCCTCATCAACAGCAGGTAACCCGAGCGGGCGTCCTCGACCTGGCTGACGTGCTGATCCAGGCGCATGTCGAAGTAGCGCCGGTTGGCAAGGCCGGTCAGGCTGTCTTCGTAGGATTCGATCCGCAGTTTCTCGGTGCGCTCGGCATGCTCATGAAACAGCGCCTTGAGCTTGTCGACCATCTGGTTCATGGCCTGTACCACCCGCCTGAGCTCGGGGGTGGCGGGAAGCTCCTGCAAGCTGAGAAATTCCCGTCGGCCAATCGCCTGGGACTGCTCGACCATGTAGTCCAGCGGCCTGAGCTGGCGCCGCAACAGCCAGGCGCCCAGCAGGAAACTGATCGCCCCGCACAGCACCAGCCAGCCCAGATTGCCCAGCGCGCCTTGCCACAGCTTGCCGATGGCGAACATCGGATGGCTGACGACTTCGACCCGCGCTGCCGGGCGCCAGCCGCGGCTGATGATCGCACTGGCCCCGGCCGGCTCCAGCGCGATCAGCTTGATGAACCAGTCCGGTGCCGTGGCGGCAGGCATGGCGCTGCGCTCGACCAGGACCTTGCCCGTTGCAGGGTTCACCACGCGAATGCGCGCGTAGTAGCCACTGTCGAAGATCGAACTGACCATCAGTTCCATCATGGTCGGGTCGTCCACCGAAGGCGTCAGCGACAGGGCTAGCGCGGTGGCCGCATCCTGAGCGTGGGAGCGCAGCTGATTGACGTACTGGTTACGCGAGCTCTCCAGGCTGACCATGAAGCCGCCGCTGAAGGCGACCAGCATGAACAGGCAAATGGCGATCAACAGCTGTTTGAACAGGGTCATGGGTCAATCCTTGTTCTGTCGGATGGGTCAGGGCGTATTGCCCTCGACCGGAAAACCTTCGGCTTTCATCTTGTTCAACACGTCCTGCCAGCGGGACAGCTGTTTGATATCCCCCGCAATGCTGTTACTGCCAATGGTGCTGTCCGTCGCATCCGGCAACCACACGCCCTCCCCGTTGAAGGCGTACACCGGCAACAGGTCCTTGCGCGCATCGGCAGGTTCAATGGTGTCGACCAGACTGTCGAGCACCAGCGGCTCGCCATCTGCGTCGGGGTAGTACGTCAGGACCATGTGTGCCCGCTCCGGATTGAGCACCTTGACGTAGGTAATCAGCAGCTTGTCTGCGGGCATTCCCCATTGCCGCAGGCTGAAATACTTGGCGATGGCGAAATCTTCACAGTCGCCTGCGCCCTTCCACAGCGCCTGGACGGGCGTGGCCCAGTAATCGTCCATATGCCACAGATCGATATCCTCCACATACCGCAGTTCGCCATTGAAGAACCGGTTCACGCGCTCCAGCATCTCCAGATCACCGGCCGGTTTACTCCCGCCGAGCATCGCTTTCCATTCATCGACACGGTGCCGCCCCTCCACCGATGGCCCGTACAGTGCGCTGGCCCGCCGCACAATCAGGGAAAAGTCCCAGTCGGCGTAGGCAAAACCGGCCAGCACGACGCCCGTCAGCAATAACTGACAGCACCTGCGTGCAAGCCGGTCGAAAGCGCAGCGGGTCGCCAAAGTTCTCTATCCATGGGATCGACCGGAGGTACTCGATAGCGAGCCTCCAACCGAGGACAATAATGGCATCTGGCGATCATTGGCTTGCAATTCAATGACTTCGAATGTCTGCCGGAGTGAACGTGAAAATGCCACGTCCAGGCGACCGTTTTCCGACGCCTCGTATCGTTCAAAGGATAGAACACGGTGCGCACATTCTCGCCACAAAGCCTTGTAGAATGCGGTCTGCCGCGACAGGACCGAGGATGTTACAAAGTTTGACAAGGTAAGCCGGGGCTTCTAGTGTTCCATTGGATCCAATATTTGAACAATGAAGAAGAAGTAATCGATGCGCAGGACTGAGAGAGAGCAATTTCTGCGGGAAATCCTGGGGGACGAACAGCCTCCTGCACATCTGGCACGCGCCGTGATCGAGGAAAAACTGCGCAGCGCAATCCTCGACGGCCGACTGTCGGCGGGCATGGCATTGCGTCAGCAGGAGCTGGCCACACTGTTTGGCGTCAGCCGCATGCCCGTGCGCGAGGCCCTGCGCCAGCTTGAAGCCCAGTCGCTGTTGCGGGTCGAAACCCACAAGGGCGCGGTCGTCGCTCCCCTGATCAATGAAGACGCCACCGACGCCTATGCCCTGCGCATCCTGCTGGAATCCGAAGCCCTGCGTCAGTCGATCCCGCTGCTGACCGCCGAAGACATCGCCCGTGCCCGCGGCTACATCGAGCAACTGGAGATCGAAACCGACTACGCCAAGATGGGCACGCTCAACCGCCTGTTTCACATGGCGCTCTACAGCCGTGCGCCAAACAAGCGCCTGCTCAAGCTGGTCGAAGACGGTCTGAACGAAGAAGAGCGCTTCCTGCGCTTCAATCTCAAGCACATGGGCCTGGGCAAGCTCTCCCAGCACGACCACTACGAACTGCTGCAGATGGCCGAAGCCGGCGCCGCCGAATCGACGGTAAGCGCCCTCACCCACCACTTGAACCGCGGTGTGGAAGCCATCAACAACTATCTGAAAAGCCGTCCAGCGGAAGTCGCCAGACCCGCCTCGGCGTCAAGGAAGCGCGCCCTCGCCCAGTGAGGGTTCAACGATCGTGAACGGCGACTGTTCACGGTCCAGCATTCGCGCCTCTGCTCGCGGTCATCGACCGGATTGGGCATGGGGCTGATACGGCATCGCCTGTTGCGGTGCCAGCGCCGAAGGACCCGGCCCCACGGTAGTAGCTGGCTTGCCGTCGCAGGCCCGGGGATTGCGAGTGTACGCCGCGAAAAGCAAATGGCTGATGGTGGTCAATTCCGGACAGCCTATCCGCACGCGCCTGATCTGTTTTCCGGATGCCGGGGCCGATCCCGAGCTGTTTCGTGACTGGTCACGGGGCCTGGCCGATCACATCGAGCTTGTGACACTGCGCCTGCCCGGGCATGGCAGCCGCCTCAAGGAAACGCCTTACGATCAGTGGGCGCCGCTGCTCGAGGACGCCTTTCCGGCCCTCGAACCCTACCTGAACGAACCCCACGCCTTTTACGGCCACAGTTTCGGCGGCCGGATCGCCTACGAGATGGCGCGCCTGGCGCAAGCCCACTCCCCGGGCCTGACCCGCCATCTGTTCATCTCCGGCTGCCGCAGCCCCGACAGCCAGCAAGCCCGGCCTTACCTGCACACGCTGCCCAAGGACGACTTCATCCAGGCGCTGACCAGGCTCGGCATCGTTCCCGAATCGGTGCTGCATGACAGCAAGCTCATGCGCCTGTTCGAACCGGTCATGCGCAGCGACCTGAAACTCTCCGAGCTGTGGTCCCATCGCCCGGACGAAGGGCTGAACATTCCGTTGACCGCGCTCTACGGCAGCGACGACGCACGCGACACCGCCGCCAGCATGATGAATTGGCGCGAATTCACCCGCCGTGAGTTCGAGCTGATCGAAGTGCTCGGCAATCATGACTTCCTCACCTCGCAGCGCACTCGCCTGCTGCACATCATCAACACTCACCTGGGGCTGCTCGACGTCTGAGCCCCGGCGGTGAGCGCCCTCTGCCGATTCACCCCCTCCTGCGACCGTCCCGCCCATTGCACCCCCTGTGATTTCTGCCAGCGTTAAGCCTGCGCATTCCTGTGTTTCAGGCACACTCGCCAAACGGACCCGCCTGCAGTCAGGCGCGCAACAGGTCACTTTCATGGAGCAATAAAAGGAGCAGTACAACGGGTGCGGTCGTATCGGGATGCCTAACAACGCCGCCCACACAAAATTCCTTCTTATTCGATTATTCAGTTAACGCGCAATGCTGAACGAGGCATTCGTTCATTGTTATCAATTCTGACTCCAGTGAGTTGGAAGGGTTGCGCTCATCCCAATAAAACTTATTTCAATAGTTTTATCAGCCCACTTCGCGCCGTGTTTTCATACACTTTAAAATAAGTAAAAAACTATTTGATAAGTTATTAAAAAGTGATTTAACGTTTTCTCGTCGCCAACTGCCAGGCGCCGGAATTTCAACGGCATCCAGCGCCTGGCAGCCACGCGACGCCTATGCCACGGGCATTTGGCTGATCATCCAACTGACCATTTGACGAAGTATCTGTTCGCGGCCTGCGCTCGCCTGTCTTTCATGAAACTTGCGCAAGCAGCCTATGAAGCAGGCCACACCTCCGTCTGGACCGCACAGAACTTTCCCACATCAAGGACGCCATAACATGCAGACCCAACAACAACTATTGAACCGTAAGAAGTCTGAACTAAGCGCTCATCCGATCTTTTCCGAAATCGACTCTCTGGCGGTATTGCGGCGCTTCATGGAGGCCCATGTGTTTGCCGTCTGGGACTTCATGTCACTGACCAAGCGCCTGCAACAAGAGCTGACCTGCACCCGCTTGCCCTGGCTGCCGCCCAAGGACCCCAAGGCTGCGCGCCTGATCAATGAAATCGTGTTGGGGGAGGAGTCAGACGACCGCGTCGATCACGGCCACTACAGCCATTTCGAGCTGTACCTGGACGCCATGCGTGAAGTCGGCGCGAGCACCGCCAATATCGAGCGCTTCATCGCGCTGCAGCAGGAGGGTGTGCATGTCGACACCGCGCTGGACAGCGTCGACGCCGACCGGGCGGCGATCCGCTTCGTTCGCGACACCCTGGCGACAGCGCTCGAGGCCCCGGCCCACAGCGTGGCGGCCGCGTTCCTGCATGGCCGCGAGAGCGTCATCCCGCTGATGTTCCAGAGCATTCTCGACGACTGGGGCATCACCGCCCACCAGGCACCGACCTTTCGTTACTACCTGCAACGCCACATCGAAGTCGATTCCGAGGATCACGGGCCGGCCGCCGAGTCGCTGCTGGCGCGCCTGGTCGACGGCGATGCGCAGCGCGAGCACGAGGTCTACGCCGCCGCCATCGCCGCCGTGGAGAGCCGCATCGCGCTGTGGGATGCCCTGCGCGTAAGCATGCGCAACCCCGCACTGCAAGTCAGCGCATGAGCCGCCCACCGGCGGCCCCCTCTTCCGCTCACCGCACAGGGACAAGACCATGAAAGCCGAAGACTACCTGTCTTTCGTCGACGCCTGGGAAGGCCGTGCCACGATCCGCACCCGCCCGCGCCGCATCGTCGAGAACGACGAAAAACTCATCTACCCCTTGAGTCGCCAACCGCTGGTGCTCAGCGAAACCTTCACCCGCGAATGCCCGCACCTGCGTGATTTCGCGCTGATCCAGAGCCTGTACAAGTTCATCAACGATGTGGTGATTTTCGAGACCGAGATCGTCGACAAGACCGCCCGCAGCATCGCCAAGGACAACTTCGCGATCCGCTTCCCCTTCGCTTGCCGCTACGACGCCATGACGGTGGTGGTGGACGAGGATTACCACGCGCTGGTGGCCATGGACTTCATGCAGCAGACCATCGCCCTGACCGGCATCGAGCCCATCCACCTGCCCCTTGAAATCGAGCTGAGCCGCGCCATCCCTGCCGCACTGGCCCTGGCGCCCGAGCACCTGCGCAGCGCCGTCGAGCTGATCTGCGTGGCCATTGCCGAGAACACTGTTACCAACGATGTGGCGGCGTTTGCCAAGGACGAGACGGTCAAGCAATCGATCAAGGGCCTGATGGCTGACCACTTGCTCGACGAAGGCCGGCATTCGGGCTTCTGGGCGCGGCTGGTGCGCATCTACTGGCACGCCGCATCCGAGGAAGACCGCGCAACCATCGCGCAGATCATGCCGGTGTTCATTGCTCAATATTTGACCAATGACATTCAGAAGTCCTTCGACTTCGTGCTGATCGATCATCTCGCGGTTTCCGAGCCCGTCAGGCAGGCGCTGCGCGATGAAACCCAGGCGATGTGCTTCCCGATCAACCGCCATCACCCGCTGGTGGGCAACATCGTGCGCTTCTTCAAGACCAGCTCGATGCTCGAGTCCTCCTGTGTGCAACAGGCGCTGGCTGACTATCTGCCAGCAGGAGGCGCGCTATGAAACGCCTGGAGATCGTGCTCATCGGCCATAGCAGGGCCTTGAGCGAACTCAGCGCCGAGCTCGACAGCCACGGCCATTTGATACACCACCTTGCCGACGCGCAGGCACTTGATGACAGCGCGTTGCAAAGCCCTTCGATGCTGATCGAAGACGGCACGCTGGACCTCAACAGCACCTGCCTGCAGGCCTTCAGCAGCCGCGTGCATCTGGGTTTGCGGGTCGGCCTGACGCCTGATCTGGCCCAGGGCCTGCCACGGCTGGAATTGCTGTGCTGGTATGGCAGCGCGACGGCGCAGCGGTTGATACTGCGCGAAGCCATGCCAGCCCAGCCTTCGGGCAATGGGCGCATGCTGCGTGACGCTGCGGTGGCCGCGCTGATCGACAGCGTCGCGCTGATGGTCAGCCGGTTCTCTCGCGACGGCGAGCATTTCACCCGGGCCGAATCGGCTCTGCCGCCGCAGAGCGAATGGCAGGAAGGGTTGCAGCAACTGGACCGCCTGGCCTTCGAACACCGCTTCAATCATACCGCGCAGCCCCATCTGCTGAGCATCGCCCAAGTGCCGCTGACGGCCCGACTCGACGCCAGCTTCAGCGCCTTCGGCGAACGCTGTGCGCTGAACATCGACGGGCAGCGCATCAGCTACGACGCATTGCGCGCGCACAGCGTGGCGATTAAGGCGCAGATCAGGCCGCTGCTGGGGGCGTCAAATGAACCGGTCGTGATCGGCATTTGCCTGCCCAAATCGACGGCTTTGTTCGCAGGAATTCTCGCCATCCTGGGTCTGGGAGCGGTGTACCTGCCTCTTGACCCCAGCCAGCCACTGCCACGTCAGCAGTACATCCTGGAAAACAGTGCAGCGGTGTTGTTGCTGCACGACGGCCAGCATCCACTGGCGGGGGGCTGTGTGCCGGGGCTGGACATCAGCGCCATCAAGGCCACGCCCGGCACTGAACCGCTGATGACTCAGCGCCCCGACAGCCACGCGCCGTGCATGGCGCTGTACACCTCGGGCACCACTGGGCATCCCAAGGGCGTGATGCTCAGCCAGCGCAACCTGAGCCACTTCACGGCCTGGTACGCCGAATATGTGGGGCTGTCGGAGCACAGCCGGGTGTTGCAGTTCTCGACCCTGAGTTTCGACTCTTCGGTGATCGACATCTTCCCGACCCTGCTCAGCGGTGCCGAGCTGGTGGTCGCCAGCGAGGATCAGCGTCGCGATCCGCTACAGCTGCGCGATCTGCTCGACGACAACCTGACCCACGCCTTCCTGCCGCCCGCCTTGCTCAGCATCCTGCCGATGGAGCAGCCGCTGCGTCTCGGGCATTTGATGACCGGTGGCGACGTCTGCGAGCCCTACGTCATCGAGCGCCTGGCCGCGCAGTGCCAGTTCCACAACCTGTACGGCCCGACCGAGGCCACGGTGCTGATCACCGCCGGGCAATTCAAGCCCGGCAGTAGCAACCGCAACCTGGGCCGTCCGATTGCCAACAGCCAGCTGTTGATTCTCGACGAGCAGATGCAGCCGGTGGCGGAACAGACGCCGGGCGAGCTGTACATCGCAGGGCCTGGAGTTTGCCTGGGTTACATACATAACCCGACGCTGACCGACGAGCGCTATGTCCACATTGCCCTGGGTGACGGCGAAACCCTGCGTGCCTACCGCACCGGTGATATCGGCAAGTGGACCGACGAGGGTGTCGAGCTGTCGGGACGGCGGGACAATCAGGTGAAGATCCGCGGCTTTCGCGTTGAGCCCGAGGAGATCGAACACTGCCTGCGCGACAGCCAGTTGTACCGGCAGGTGGCGGTGGTGGTCGACGAGCAGCGGCGCATCCTGGCGTTTCTGGCGCAACCTCACGGGGTCGAGCCGGATGCGGCGCGGCATCTGCTCAAGGCCCACGTCGAACGGCTACTGCCGGACTACATGCGCCCTGCCGCCTATACGGAACTGGCGAAGATGCCCTTCGCCCAGAACGGCAAGATCGATCGCAAGGCACTGCTGCAATTGCCAGTGAACATGATCGAGCAGGCACCGCGTCGTGAACCGGCCACCGACAATGAGCGACTGCTGCTGGGGTTGTGGGCGCAATTGCTGGAGCTGCCGCCGGGGGATATCTCCACCGACGAAAGCTTCTTCAATCTGGGTGGCCACTCGATCCTGCTGTCGCAGATGCTGCTGGGGATTCGCGAGCAGTTCGGGCGCAGCATCCCCATCAACCGCTTCATCGAAGCGCCGACGCTGATCAACCTGGCGTCGCTGATCGAAAGCGACGGGGCATCCGGCTGGACTGTCAGCCCACAGGCGATCAAGGACGCCACCAGGCCGCTCGATTTGCCGATCCTGCCAGTGGGCAAGCTGGGTGATGTGCACAAGGTGATTGTCAGCGGAGCCAACGGGTTTCTCGGCGTGCATATCGTCCAGGCGTTGCTGGCGTGGGGCGCAACCGAAGTGGCGTGTCTGGTGCGTGAAGGCGGCGGAATGACGGCCCGGGACCGCTTCATCGATGCGCTGCGCGAGAACCGCCTGGAACACCTGGACCTCAGCCGGGTACGCGTGTACGCCGCTGACGTGACACGGCCTCAATTGGGCCTGGCCGATGAGGTGTACGAGCGCCTGGATCGCGAGTTCGGTGCGCTGGTGCATAACGCAGCCAACGTCAATCACGTCCAGGACTACGAGACGCTCGCCAGGGACAACGTGGCGCCGATCTTCGAATGCCTGCGCCTGTGCGAGGGGCGCAGCAAGAAGGTCTTCAACTTTGTCTCGACGCTGTCGGCCTCGAGTGCGGTGGCCGCCGACGGCAGCGTGCTGGAAGCCCCTGCAGCCGAGACGCCGCCGATCTACATCAAGAACGGCTACAACCTGTCCAAGTGGGTCGCCGAACGCATCCTGCAGCAGGCACGGGAGCTTGGGGCGTGGGTGAACATCTATCGCCCCGGCAACATCGCGTTCAACAGCGTCACGGGCGTCTGCCAGCCGCACAAGAACCGACTGATGCTGATGCTCAAGGGCTCGATGCAGCTGGGCCAGGTGCCGGACTTCTCGATGACCTTCGACCTGATGCCGGTGGACTTCCTGGCGCGCTTCATCGGCTTTCACAGCAGCCGCTATCACCCTGCCCGCGCGGTTTTCAACCTGCATAACCCAGAGCCTCTGAGCTGGAGCGGTTATGTCGATGCGTTCCGTGAAGCGGGGCGTGAGTTCGAGATGGTCAGCGTGGCGCACTGGCAGACCCAGCTCAATCGGGTCGACAGCCAGAACGCGCTGTTCGGCGTGCTCGGCTTCTACCTGGACGGCTTCGAGGAAGACATCGGCGACATCTCGATGATCGCCTACCAGAACGCCCTGGCCGGCGTTGAGCGCATGGGCGAGCGCTACCCGCAGAAAACCCCTGCGCTGCTGCGCAAGGGCTGCGACTACCTCCGGGAAATCGACTTCATCTGACTTTACCCAACGCAATACCCAACTACGTAATGGAGAACGACATGAACGCAATCAACCAGATCCAGCCGCTCAAACCCGACACCCTGGTGAGCAACCCTGCGGGTACGCCGGTGGTGTCATCGGTCAAGGTCGCGGCGCCGGCCAAGGACGTGTGGAAGGTGGTCGGCGATTTCGGTGGCTTTACCCGTTTCATCCCGGCGCTGGCCAGCATTGAAGTGATCGGCAATGGGGTGGGCTCGGTCCGTCACAAGAAATTCAGGGAAGGCGGGCTGGAGGTGGTCGAGCAGTTGAACTCGCGTGACGACAGCGCCCTGTCGATGACCTGGACCACCATCCACAACAACCTGGGCGTCGGCAACCTCTGGGCCTCGATGACGGTGGTGCCTGCAGGGGATGCTGGCAGCATTGCCACCTGGACCATCATCGCTGAGCCTGCTGTGGGTAATACGATGAGCGCAGACGAGTTCGAGGCATTCCTGCAGGGGTTTGCCGATGACGCGATGAGTAACGTGCAGAAGCTGTTTGGCTGAGAGGTGTAGCCCTGGATCAAGCCAGCCATCGGAGACGGTGGCTGGCTTTTTTGTGGGCGAAGAATAACTGCCTGCGTAGCGGCACGGCTTGCCGGCGGGGTGGGCGGCACGATCGCTGTAGGAGCGCGCTTGCCCGCGATGGCGGTGAGTCAGGCGCTGCGGTGGTGTCGGTAATGACGCCTTCGCGGGCGAGCCCGCTCCCACAGAAATCGGCGGCGCCTCGACCCTTGTGGGAGCGGGCTCGCCCGCGAAGGCGGTTGGGGATCTGAGCATTTTCCAGGCGCAAAAACAAAACCCCTGTCTGCGTCAGCAGACAGGGGTTTCGGAATTTAATCTTGACGATGACCTACTCTCACATGGGGAAACCCCACACTACCATCGGCGATACATCGTTTCACTTCTGAGTTCGGGATGGGATCAGGTGGTTCCAATGTTCTATGGTCGTCAAGAAATTCTGTGGCCGACTCGTTCAGGTGAACGCTTCAGCGAAAATTGTGTGACCTTCACTAAAAGACAAAACCCCAACCGCGTTAGCGATTGGGGTTTCGGAATTTAATCTTGACGATGACCTACTCTCACATGGGGAAACCCCACACTACCATCGGCGATGCATCGTTTCACTTCTGAGTTCGGGATGGGATC
>NZ_JBIVCX010000018.1:93461-97928 GCF_044746825.1 Pseudomonas sp. NPDC090201 | reverse complement strand
GGCTGAGGTTATAAGTGGATGACGCAAGTCACGGTGAAACAACTGGCCGATGAGGTCAAAACACCGGTTGAGCGCCTGTTGCAGCAGATGCGTGAGGCAGGTCTGCCGCACACCGCCGCCGATGAAGGTGTGAGCGATAGCGAGAAGCAGTCCCTGTTGACGCACTTGAAGAGCAGTCACAAGGCTAAAGTGGAAGAGCCGCGCAAGATTACCTTGCAGCGCAAGACCACCAGTACATTGCGCGTTGCTGGCAGCAAGAGCATCAGCGTTGAAGTACGCAAGAAGAAAGTTTTCGTACAGCGCAGCCCGGAAGAAATCGAAGCCGAGCGCAAACGCGAGCAGGACGAGCGTCGTGCGGTAGAAAATGCCGCCCGTCAGAAGGCCGAGGAAGAAGCACGTCTGCGCGCCGAAGAAGAAGCGCGCCGTCAGCCTGCGCCTGCTCCTGAAGCGGCTGCACCGGTTGCTGCTGCAGAACCTGAACCGGCTCCGCGCGCTGTCGCCGAGCCTGCTCAGCAAGCACCTGTTGCAGCGCCTGCTCCGGCTGCCGATGCCCGCAAGCGTGACGAGCCTCGTCGCCCTGACAAGCCACGTGCCGACGATAGCAATCGTCGCGGTGGCGGCAATGGTGACGGCGAGCGCAAGAACGCGCCGCACCGTGCCACCGTCAAGGAAAAGGCTCCGGCTGTGCGCGTCGCTCCACGTACCACCGACGAAGAAAGCGATGGCTTCCGTCGCGGCGGTCGTGGCAAGGCCAAGCTGAAGAAACGCAACGCTCACGGCTTCCAGAACCCTACCGGTCCTGTGATTCGTGAAGTGAAGATCGGCGAGACCATCACTGTGGGCGACCTCGCTCAACAGATGTCGGTCAAGGCTGCCGAGATCATCAAGTTCATGTTCAAGCTGGGCACTCCAGCCACCATCAACCAGGTACTGGATCAGGAAACTGCCCAGCTGGTCGCCGAAGAACTGGGCCACAAAGTGACCCTGGTCAGCGACACCGCCCTGGAAGATTCCCTGGCCGAGTCCCTGAAGTTCGAAGGCGAAGCCGTTGGCCGTGCGCCGGTCGTGACCGTAATGGGCCACGTTGACCACGGTAAGACCTCGCTGCTGGACTACATCCGTCGTGCCAAGGTAGCTGCTGGCGAAGCCGGTGGCATTACCCAGCACATCGGTGCTTACCACGTTGAAACCGATCGCGGCATGGTGACGTTCCTCGACACCCCGGGTCACGCCGCGTTTACCGCAATGCGTGCCCGTGGTGCCAAGGCCACCGACATCGTGATCCTGGTTGTTGCAGCTGACGACGGCGTGATGCCGCAAACCATCGAAGCCGTTCAGCACGCTGTTGCTGCCGGTGTTCCGCTGGTAGTTGCAGTGAACAAGATCGACAAGCCGGGCGCTGACCTGGACCGTATCCGCAGCGAACTGTCGGTTCACGGCGTAACGTCCGAAGAGTGGGGTGGCGACACTCCATTCGTCCCGGTCTCCGCGAAGATGGGTACCGGTGTCGACGAACTGCTTGAAGCCGTACTGCTGCAGGCCGAGGTTCTGGAACTGACCGCCACTCCATCGGCTCCTGGCCGTGGTGTCGTGGTCGAGTCCCGCCTGGACAAGGGCCGTGGCCCGGTGGCTACCGTGCTGGTTCAGGACGGTACCCTGCGTCAGGGCGACATGGTCCTGGTCGGTTCGAACTATGGCCGCGTTCGCGCCATGCTCGACGAGAACGGCAAGCCAATCAAGGAAGCAGGTCCTGCCATTCCGGTCGAGATCCTCGGCCTGGACGGTACGCCAGATGCTGGCGACGAGATGAGCGTTGTTGCCGACGAGAAGAAAGCCCGTGAAGTGGCTCTGTTCCGTCAAGGCAAGTTCCGCGAAGTCAAGCTGGCCCGTGCTCACGCCGGCAAGCTGGAAAACATCTTCGAGAACATGGGTCAGGAAGAGAAGAAGACGCTCAACATCGTCCTCAAATCCGACGTCCGTGGTTCTCTGGAAGCCCTGCAAGGCGCTTTGAATGGCCTGGGCAACGACGAAGTACAAGTGCGTGTAGTGGGCGGCGGCGTCGGTGGTATCACCGAAAGCGACGCCAACCTGGCGCTGGCTTCCAACGCTGTACTGTTCGGCTTCAACGTGCGTGCCGATGCTGGCGCTCGCAAGATCGTCGAGCAGGAAGGCCTGGACATGCGTTACTACAACGTCATCTACGACATCATCGAAGACGTCAAGAAGGCCCTCACCGGCATGCTTGGCAGCGACGTCCGGGAGAACATCCTGGGTATCGCCGAAGTCCGCGACGTGTTCCGCTCGCCGAAATTCGGCGCGATCGCAGGTTGCATGGTTGTCGAAGGTACCGTTTACCGTAACCGTCCGATCCGCGTACTGCGTGAAGACATCGTTATCTTCGAAGGCGAGCTGGAATCCCTGCGCCGCTTCAAGGATGACGCTTCCGAAGTGCGTAACGGCATGGAATGCGGTATCGGCGTCAAGAGCTACAACGACGTCAAGGTCGGCGACAAGATCGAAGTCTTCGAGAAGGTCCAGGTTGCTCGCAGCCTCTAACTCGCGAGCTTCAGGAGCCATGGCAGCAGTCGTACGCAAGTGCGCCGCCGCCATGGACTCTCAACGCAACGCCCGGTCCGGCTTCTGCCAGGCCGGGCGTTTGCCGCTTTCAGACTGTACGGCTTTCGCCGTCCGGTAACAGGTAACAAGACATGGCAAAAGAATACAGCCGTACCCAACGCATCGGCGATCAGATGCAGCGCGAACTGGCGCAACTGATCCGTCGCGAGATCAAGGACCCGCGCGTGGGCCTGGTCACCATCACCGCAGTGGACGTCAGCCGTGACGTGGGCCACGCGAAGATCTTCATCACCGTCATGGGTCAGGACAGCAGCGAAGAAATCGCTCAGTCGATCAAGGTGCTGAACTCCGCCGCAGGTTTCCTGCGCATGCAACTGGCCCGCGAAATGAAGCTGCGCAGCGTGCCTCAGTTGCATTTCCACTATGACGAAAGCGTTGCCCGTGGTGCGCACCTGTCTGCGCTGATCGAGCGCGCGGTCGCCGAAGACGGCCAGCACGAGCCTGCCGCCAGGCAAGACGGTTCGGAGGAATAACGGCGTGGCTCAGGTCAAGCGTATTCGCCGTAACGTCAGTGGCATCATCCTGCTCGACAAACCGCTGGGGTTCACCTCCAACGCCGCCTTGCAGAAGGTTCGCTGGTTGCTCAACGCGGAGAAGGCCGGCCACACCGGCAGCCTCGACCCCCTGGCCACCGGCGTGCTGCCGCTGTGCTTCGGCGAGGCGACCAAGTTCTCCCAGTACCTGCTCGACTCGGACAAGGGTTACGAAACCCTGATGCAACTGGGCAAGACCACCACCACGGCAGACGCCGAAGGCGAAGTGTTACAAACTCGTCCGGTGACCGTTGGTCGCGCCGATATCGAAGCTGTGCTCCCCGATTTTCGTGGGCAAATCAGTCAGATACCGCCGATGTACTCGGCCCTCAAGCGTGATGGCCAGCCATTGTACAAGTTGGCTCGCGCAGGGGAAGTGGTGGAGCGCGAGGCGCGTTCTGTTACTATTGCGCGCCTGGAATTATTGGCGAGCGAAGGCGAGACTGCGCGTCTGGCCGTCGACTGCAGCAAAGGCACCTATATTCGTACCCTGGTGGAGGATATTGGTGAGAAACTGGGCTGCGGTGCGTATGTCGCTGAATTGCGTCGCACACAGGCTGGCCCCTTCACTCTTGCCCAGACGGTAACGCTGGAAGAGCTTGAAGCGGTGCATGCTGAAGGCGGCAACGAGGCGGTCGACCGCTTCCTGATGCCATCGGACAGCGGCTTGCAGGACTGGCCCTTGCTGCAGTTCTCCGAGCACAGCTCGTTCTACTGGTTGCACGGGCAGCCAGTGAGAGTCCCGGATGCGCCGAAATTCGGCATGGTACGGGTACAGGATCACGAAGGACGCTTCATCGGTATCGGTGAAGTGAGCGAAGACGGGCGTATTGCGCCGCGTCGGCTGATTCGGTCAGAGTGACCGAACCCGTCGGGTCGGGGTTGTCCTGGCACGGCGGTACGAGGGTGGCTGTTAACAGGCATGGTCACTCCTCTTTTATAGATACAGGGATTTGTCCCTGGCCTGTTGAAGCTGTTTCCCTGAAACAGTTTCCTGATAAAAGGATGGCCTCATGGCTCTCGACGTTCAAGAAAAAGCTCAAATCGTTGCTGACTACCAGCAAGCTGTTGGTGACACTGGTTCGCCAGAAGTGCAAGTTGCACTGCTGACCCACAACATCACCAAACTGCAAGGTCACTTCAAGGCCAACGGTAAAGACCACCACTCCCGTCGTGGAATGTACCCCAGGTTAAACCACCTGGCCATCGGGGGGGACTCCATGAAAGGCAAGGAGTTGTGCGTTTAAAGGGAAATGATGGCGGCCCTGGGTGTGGTAGGATAAGATGGGTTGGGCTA
>NZ_JBIVCX010000018.1:0-93451 GCF_044746825.1 Pseudomonas sp. NPDC090201 | reverse complement strand
ACCACTCCCGTCGTGGTCTGATCCGCATGGTTAACCAGCGTCGCAAGCTGCTGGACTACCTGAAAGGCAAGGACGTGAGCCGTTACAGCGCTCTGATCGCTCGCCTGGGTCTGCGTCGCTAATCAGCGATTGCGCTAGAGGTTGGTTGTCTGTCGTGCGTCAGCGGGTTTCCGCCGGCGCATGGCAGGCTCCCAGCCTCAAGTTTTATCTGGATACACGTTTTACCCCTGGACAGTCGTCGGGCCGATTCCCCACGTTGCCCAAGAATTCGCAAGAAACCAGTTCCCCCAAGAGCCACAAAGAAGGTAGGAAACCGTGAACCCGGTAATCAAGAAGTTTCAATTCGGTCAATCGACCGTAACCCTGGAGACAGGCCGCATCGCCCGTCAGGCTTCTGGTGCAGTATTGGTCACCGTTGACGACGACGTCACCGTACTCGTGACCGTGGTCGGCGCCAAACAGGCTGACGCTGGCAAAGGCTTCTTCCCGCTGTCCGTTCACTACCAAGAAAAAACCTACGCTGCCGGCAAGATCCCTGGCGGCTTCTTCAAGCGTGAAGGCCGTCCTTCCGAGAAGGAAACACTGACTTCGCGTCTGATCGACCGTCCGATCCGCCCGCTGTTTCCTGAAGGCTTCATGAACGAAGTGCAGGTTGTCTGCACCGTCGTTTCCACCAGCAAGAAAACCGATCCGGACATCGCTGCGATGATCGGTACCTCGGCTGCCCTGGCCATCTCCGGCATTCCTTTCGACGGCCCGATCGGCGCTGCCCGCGTTGCCTTCCACGAAAGCACCGGCTACCTGCTGAACCCGACTTACGAGCAACTGAAAGCATCGAGCCTGGACATGGTCGTTGCCGGTACCGAAGAAGCGGTACTGATGGTTGAATCCGAAGCCAAAGAGCTGACCGAAGACCAGATGCTGGGCGCTGTGCTGTTCGCCCACGACGAATTCCAGTCGGTCATCAAGGCCGTCAAAGAGCTGGCCGCCGAAGCTGCCAAACCAACCTGGACCTGGGCTCCACAGGCCGAAGCCACCGAACTGCTGGGCGCTATCCGCTCCGAGTTCGGCGCCGCGATCTCCGAGGCCTACACCATCACCGTCAAGGCCGACCGTTACGCTCGCCTGGGCGAGCTGAAGGATCAGGTCGTTGCCAAGCTGGCCGTTGAAGAAGGCAGCCCGTCGGCTTCCGAAGTCAAAGCCGCTTTCGGTGAAATCGAATACCGCACCGTTCGCCAGAACATCGTTGATGGCAAGCCACGTATCGACGGCCGCGACACCCGCACCGTACGTCCGCTGAACATCGAAGTCGGCGTTCTGCCAAAGACTCACGGTTCGGCACTGTTCACCCGTGGCGAAACTCAGGCGCTGGTCGTTGCCACCCTGGGTACTGCCCGTGACGCGCAACTGCTCGACACCCTCGAAGGCGAGAAGAAAGACCCCTTCATGCTGCACTACAACTTCCCTCCGTTCTCGGTGGGCGAGTGTGGTCGCATGGGCGGCGCCGGTCGTCGTGAAATCGGTCACGGCCGTCTGGCCCGCCGTTCGGTCCAGGCCATGCTGCCTGCCGCTGACGCGTTCCCGTACACCATCCGCGTAGTGTCGGAAATCACCGAATCCAACGGTTCGAGCTCCATGGCTTCGGTCTGCGGCGCTTCCCTGGCTCTGATGGACGCCGGTGTTCCGATGAAGGCTCCGGTTGCCGGTATCGCCATGGGTCTGGTCAAGGAAGGCGAGAAATTCGCAGTCCTGACCGACATCCTGGGTGACGAAGACCACCTGGGCGACATGGACTTCAAAGTGGCCGGTACCGCCAACGGTGTTACCGCGCTGCAGATGGACATCAAGATCAAGGGCATCACCGAAGAAATCATGGAGATCGCCCTGGGCCAGGCCCTGGAAGCTCGCCTGAACATCCTCGGTCAGATGAACAACATCATTGGTCAGTCGCGTACCGAGCTGTCGGAAAACGCTCCGACCATGATCGCGATGAAGATCGACACCGACAAGATCCGTGACGTCATCGGTAAAGGCGGCGCGACCATCCGTGCGATCTGTGAAGAAACCAAGGCTTCGATCGACATCGAAGACGACGGCTCGATCAAGATCTTCGGCGAAACCAAGGAAGCGGCTGAAGCAGCACGTCAGCGCGTTCTGGGCATCACCGCTGAAGCCGAGATCGGCAAGATCTACGTTGGTAAGGTTGAGCGCATCGTCGACTTCGGCGCATTCGTCAACATCTTGCCTGGCAAGGACGGTCTGGTCCACATCTCCATGCTGAGCGATGCTCGCGTCGAGAAAGTGACCGACATCCTCAAGGAAGGTCAGGAAGTTGAAGTCCTGGTACTGGACGTGGACAACCGCGGCCGTATCAAGCTGTCGATCAAAGACGTCGCCGCAGCCAAGGCTTCGGGCGTTTAATCGCACCGCACCAACGCTGTGGAAAAAGGGCCCTTCGGGGCCCTTTTTTTTGCCCCGAAATACGACCTCGGACGATCTCGAAGACGCCGTCGCGGGCAAGCGCGCTCCTACATGGTTGGCGCAACCCACAGAACCTCGCAAACCCGTAGCAGCACGGCTTGCCGGCGGGAGCGATTTCAAGGACGCCCCCGCCGGCAAGCCGTGCTGCTACGGAGAGCGCGCCACAGCCCTTGCTTCTGCTTTTGATCTTCGTGCGCGGTGGTGCAGGCGCCGCAGAGCGCGACGTTAAGGCGCCAGGCCGAGCGCAGGTGTCGTGGAGGGGGATGAGCGGCAGGGATGCCGCTAGCCGTGCTGGCCATGGACGGCGCTCATATGGACGGGACGGCGTGCCCCCGGAACGGCGCCGGAGTCGAGGGAAGTCCGAAGGACCCCAGCCTGTCGCAATGGCTTTGCCTACTTTCCCCGTAAGGAAAGTAGGTCGCCCGTAAGGGGCGAAACCCTAGAGTCCAAACACCGCGAAAACGGATCAACCCCCAATCCCAAAGTCACCCAGCGACGCGGAGCGTCTAACCAGGCATTCCCACGCGGAGCGTGGGAACGATCAACGAACCATCAACGAGACAGGTACTGCAGCCGCCTTTCCTCAAGCGAATTAATGAGTTAGGGCAAACTGCAAGGTCAGAACATGCATCTTGCAAGCGGAACTTTTCCAATCCGGGCAATCTGCACGACAACAGCGGATCCACAAATACATAACCAATTGATTTAAAAGGAAAAAATAAATCAACAAAGGTTGGCACATCGCTTGCGATATACCCAGTAACCCTGCAGCCAACAGGCTTGGCGCAGATTCTGAGAAAAACAGGAGTTACTCGTATGAAGAAGTTCGCTATCGCTGCTGCTACTGCCACCGCCCTGACGCTGACCATGGCAAACGTGGCCATGGCTGAAACCGCGACCCAGGCTCCAATGCAGGTCGCCGCGGGTGAAATGACCAAAGCCAAGGAAACCACTTCCGACACCTGGATCACCACCAAGGTCAAATCGGATCTGCTGACCGAGAAAGGCATTCCAGGCTCCGACATCAAGGTTGAAACCAACAAAGGCGTGGTTTCCCTGTCGTCGACTGTCGCTGTGACCGAAGCTCAGAAAAAGACCGCTGTTGCGATCACCAAGAAAATCAAAGGCGTGAAAGCCGTATCGGCTGATGGCCTGAAAGCCGAGTAATCAGTTTCCCAAGAGCCTGGAGAACGGACGGTTGACGGCCAGGGAGGCCGTTGGCTGGTCGATTGAAGGTTCATGCGAAGGCCATACGGATGTGGCCATTACAAGCCCCGGCGCTCGCGTCGGGGCTTGTTCTATTTGCGTTGCCTCACTTTACGGTCCCCCTCTGCGACACAGCACAATCGATCAAGAACCTTGAGCGATTGAGGCATCACTCTGCCGATTGAAAAATCCTGTATATATTTGTACCCGGTGCGATACGTTGGTCCTATGGGCAAACGTGCAGAATGAAAACAATACTCCGCCTTTCCCTTTCAAGGGTGCAGGCAGGCGTGCACCCGCCGCCAAGACCTTTGTGCTGCCATTCCAATGACTACAGACAAGGCAATCACGCTCCCATGAAAACCGTCCCCGTTGCCCTGCCGACGGCTCCCCGGGCGCAGGTCCCGCCCGGTGTCTGGCTATTGCGCCTGGGTGCAATGGTGCTGACGTTCATCATCTTCCTGATCGACTGGCTCAGCACCCTGGATGTCGCCATTGCGGTGCTGTACGTGGTCGTCATCCTGATATCCGGCGATCTGTTCAGCCGCAGGGGCGTGGCGGCGGTCTCGGTGGGCTGTGGCGCGCTGACGCTGCTCGCCTATCTGCTGTCCCACGGGGATGCCTGGCTGACCCCCGCGTTCGCCCGTTGCCTGGTGAGTCTGGCCGCCATTGCCATCACCGCCTTCCTGGCCCTCAAGAACAAGGCATCCAGGGAAGCCCTGCAGGAGCAGGTGCATCTGCTGCACCGCAGCGAGGCCTTTCTGGCCGAGGCCCAGCGCCTGAGCCAGACCGGCAGCATCGGCCTGAAAATGCCCAGCGCGCAGATGTATTGGTCGGATGAGGCGCGGCGCATCTTCCAGTTCGATGCCCAGATGCAGCCGACGCTGGAGTACATGATCGGCCGTACTCACCCCGATGACACCCAGGATCTGAAATCCCTGATCGAACAGGCCTACGCACGGCACTCGAACATGGAAGCCGAGTTTCGCCTGCTGATGTCAGACGGCTCCTGCAAGTACGTACGCATGTTGGCGCAGCAAGTGAAGGACGCGTCGGGGGACTGCGAATACATCGGTGCCCTGATGGACGTCACGGCCGCCAAGAATGCCGAGGACGCGCTGCATCGTTCCCAGAGTCAGCTGGCCCACGTCACACGGGTCACGACTCTGGGCGAGATGGCAGCCTCCATTGCCCATGAGGTCAATCAGCCGTTGTCTGCCATCACCACCAACGCCGAGGCCGGGCTGCGCTGGTTGAACCGCGAGGTGCCGGACGTGGGCGAGGTGCGCAGCGCCATCGACCGCATCAAGAGTGAAGCGCACCGGGCCAGCGAGGTGATCCGGCGGATCCGTGCACTGTCGCGCAAGGCCGACCCTCTGCATGTTCCGCTCGATCTGGGCGATGTGCTGCGGGAGTCGGCGGCGCTGGTGCAGCGCGAGATCCTGCGCAACCGGGTCCATCTGAATGTGCTGCACCCGGCCGGGCCGATGTGGGTCAAGGGGGATAAGGTGCAATTGCAACAGGTCATCATCAATCTGCTCATCAATGCGGTGCAGGCGATGTCCGGCATGCAGGGCAAGGCGCGAACCCTGTCGGCGGCAGTAGGGCTCACCGAGGGCGGCGACGTGCGTATCAGGGTCCAGGACAACGGTCCCGGCGTCTCGGCGCAGAATCTGCCGAGCCTGTTCAATCCATTTTTCACCACCAAACCTGAGGGGATGGGCATGGGCCTGTCAATTTGCCGCTCCATCATCGAGGCCCACGGCGGACGCATCTGGGCTGAAAGTGAACTCGGCCGCGGGGCTGCGCTGAGCTTCTCGATTCCGGCCCACGGGCAGGCCCGGTCATGAGCACTCCAGACAGCAGCCCCGTGGTGTTCGTCGTCGATGACGACCCCGCCATTCGCGCCGGCCTGGACAGCCTGCTGCGCTCCATGGGAATGCGGGTTCACGCTTACGCCTCCGGGGCCGAATTTCTGGAGCATCCATTCGACGACAGCCCGGCGTGCCTGGTGCTGGACGTGCGCCTGCAGGGGGAGAGCGGGCTGGACTTTCAGGTGCGTCTGGCTGACATGAACGTGTGCATGCCCATCGTCTTCATCAGTGGCCATGGTGACATCGCCATGTCGGTCAAGGCGATGAAGGCAGGGGCGCTGGATTTTCTGGTCAAGCCGTTCCGCGAACAGGACCTGCTCGACGCCGTGGCCGCCGCGCTGCAGAAGGACGCCAGGCGTCGTGAAACCGGCAAGGCCGCTGCCGAACTGCGCACCCGCTACAAGGCGCTCACCGCCCGCGAGCAGGAAGTCATGGCGTATGCCGTGACTGGGCTCATGAACAAGCAGATCGCTGCCGAGATGGGCCTGAGCGAGATCACGGTGAAGATTCACCGGGGCCACGCGATGAAGAAGATGCAGGCGCGCACCTTCGCCGACCTTGTGAAGATGTCCCAGGCCCTGGTGGGGGATTGAACCCAGGATTTGCGGGCCGGCCGTCGCGGTCATACACCCGTATACTTACGGCGCCCGACCGGGGTCGGTAACGTGTGGGCTGTTGTCGTGTGCCTTGATGCGCACGTGTTCATGTCTGCACTCAAAGGTATTCCGCTTGCCCAGCCCCCCGATGATCGCTGTCGTCGACGATGACAATGCGGTCCGCGCCAGCCTCGACAGTCTCATCCGCTCCCTGGGCTTTGTGGTGTGCCTGTTTTCGTCCGCCGAGGACTTTCTCGCCTCTGGTCAACTGGCCACCACCGACTGCCTGATCACTGACGTGCAGATGCCGCACATGAGCGGCGTTGAGCTGCACGAATATCTGGGCACCCAGGGCATTCGGATTCCCACCATTTTCATCACTGCCTTTCCCGAGGAAAGCGTGCGCCGGCGCGCCATGAGCGGCAGCGCTGTATGTTTCCTGGCCAAGCCTTTTCAGGCGCAGGCCCTGATCGATTGTATTGAATCGACCCTGGCCTGAATCGATCCTCCGCTGTATCAATCCATGGCTGCGAACTCATTATCAGTTGATTGAGTTGAGCAATAGGTGTGCGTCTGTGCAGTACCTATTAGTGCATCGGGCACTGTATTGGGTCATTCATCCTCAACATGAATAAGCCTTCCTCTTTCAAGTCCTGTGCGTCATCAACTGACGCACCGGTTTCGGTATCGCTCGATTGGTCTCTAACCCTCAAACACGGGCCTTTGCCATGGGTGGCGTGTCATTAAAACAGCGTCAATAGTTTGTATTCTGGTTATTCACGAACGCTCGAAAGTTGTGCATAGATGTTGCATGGATGTTACACATTGCCCGGTTTTCTCTGAAAAGAGTGAAGATTCGACCCACTGTGTCAGATTAACCTGCACCCATATGAGTGGAGTTGCTTGAGGCAACACAACTAATCGCATTGAACTTGCAGGCCTCGCCTGAAACTCTTTTGCAGTGAGATTGAACGCGATGACCATGATGCCGCTCCTGATTTGCGACGACTCCAATATGGCGCGCAAACAGTTGATACGTGCCTTGCCTGCAGATTGGGGGGTGTCGGTCACGACCGCGACCAACGGCCACGAAGGCCTGGAGGCGATTCGCCAGG
Organism: Pseudomonas sp. NPDC090201; assembly: GCF_044746825.1. Classification (NCBI taxonomy): domain Bacteria; kingdom Pseudomonadati; phylum Pseudomonadota; class Gammaproteobacteria; order Pseudomonadales; family Pseudomonadaceae; genus Pseudomonas; species Pseudomonas sp. NPDC090201. The sequence continues at coordinate 86,179 of NZ_JBIVCX010000018.1, read as the reverse complement.
GCCTGGGCGAAGTGGTGCTGCTGGACCTGACCATGCCGGACATGGACGGCTACCAGGCGCTTGCCCTGATGCGCGCCGAAAACCTCAAGGCCAAGGTCATCGTGGTGTCCGGCGATGTGCAGCAGGAGGCCGTGCGCCGCACGCGAGAGCTGGGTGCGCTGGCCTTCCTGAAGAAACCGGCTGATCCGCTTGAGCTGCAACTGACCCTGCAACGGCTTGGCCTCCTGGGTGAGCGCACGGAAGCGCCGGTGATTGCGCCAAAGGCCGAACCCGTCGCCATCAGTTTCCACGATGCATTTCGCGAAACTGTCAACGTTGCCATGGGCCGCGCCGCTGCATTGCTGGCGCGGGTGCTGGGCGTGTTCGTGCAGTTGCCGATTCCCAACGTCAACATGCTGGAGGTGGGCGAGTTGCACATGGCGCTGGCCGACGCCCAGGGCAGCGAACGAATGACTGCCGTGTGCCAGGGCTACATCGGCGGCGGCATCGCGGGCGAGGCATTACTGCTGTTTCATGATTCCGAAATCGCCGACATGGCGCAGTTGATGAAGATCAAGGATCGCGACTACTCGGACATGGAAATGCTCCTGGACCTGTCGTCGATCCTGATCGGTGCCTGCCTGAGCGGGATCGCCGAGCAGCTCGACATCGAGTTCTCGCAAGGCCACCCTCAGGTGCTGAACGCCCACAGCGGCATCGAGGACCTGATCCGCATCAATCAGCGGCGCTGGAAAAAGACCCTTGCGGTGGAAATCAGCTACAGCCTGGAAGGGCACAACATCCATTTCGACCTGCTGATGTTGTTCACCGAAGATTCGGTAGAGCGGCTGTCGCGCAAACTCGCCTACCTGATGAGCTGATTCATGAACGACCGCATCGACATCAAGGAGCTGCACTGGCTGTTGACCATCACCCAGAGTATCGACGTGGGGGTGGTGGTGCTCGATCAGGAGTACCGCGTGCAGGTGTGGAACACCTTCATGGAAAACCGTTCCGGTGTACTGCCGTACGAGGCCGCCAACCGCTCGTTTTTCGACCTGTTTCCCGAGGTGAATGAGCACTGGTTGCAGAAGAAGATCGACAGCGTGATCACCCTCGGCACGCCGGCGTTCACGATCTGGGAGCAGCGGCCGTACCTGGTGCGATTCAAGAGTTACCAGCCCATCACCGGGCAGGAAGACTTCATGTACCAGAACACCACGATGTTTCCCCTGCGCGGCACCAGCGGCGAGGTCACGCACGTGTGCCTGGTGATCTACGACGTCACCGATGTGGCGACCAACCGTCAGCAATTGCAGGCCGCCAACCTCGAGTTGCAAAAGCTCTCCAGCACCGACCGTCTCACTGGCCTCTACAACCGCGGCCACTGGGAAGAGGCGCTACGCCTGGAGTACGCGCGACATGTGCGCTACGGCACGACGGCGGCGCTGGTGATGTTCGACATCGATCACTTCAAGCGGGTGAACGATACCTATGGTCACCAGTGTGGTGACAAGGTGATCCAGCGCGTAGCGGATGTGATTCGCGAGCACATCCGTGACTCGGACATCGCCGGGCGCTATGGCGGGGAAGAGTACGCGGTGCTGCTGCCGGACACCGATAAATACGGTGCCGGCATGTTCGCCGAACGCCTGCGGGTAGCGGTCGAAGCCCAGGAAATCTGCCATGAGGGTGAGGTGATTCGCTGCACCATCAGCCTGGGCGTCGCCGATATGAGCCTGCTGCCCACCGATCACACCACCGTCATCGAATGGGCCGACCAGGCGCTGTATGCGTCCAAGAAGAACGGGCGCAATCAGGTGTCGTTGTTTGGTGTGGTTTGATAACCATCGCCCACACCCCGGATACACCCAGACCCTGTGGGAGCGAGCTTGCTCGCGAAGGCGTTGGATCATGCGGCCGGGTACTGACTGACCCACCGCTTTCGCGAGCAAGCTCGCTCCCACAGGGGCAGTGGGTACCGGGCTACGACAACTCCGCAAAATCACTCAACACATCATCGCGCAACGCGATGAACCGGGCGTCGCTGCGGTTGCGTGGGCGGGGGAGGTCAATGTCGACGATGCGGCGAATGCGGCCCGGATGCGGTTGCATGACCACCACCCGGTCGCCCAGATACACCGCCTCGTCCACATCGTGGGTGACGTGAACCATGGTGATCTTTTCCTGCTGCCAGATATGCTGCAGCTCCCGCTGCAACCGTGTGCGGGTCAGGGCGTCGAGGGCGCCGAAGGGTTCGTCCAGCAGCAACACGCTGGGACGATTCACCAGGCCCCGGGCGATGGCCACGCGCTGGGCCATGCCGCCGGAAATCTGGTGCGGGTAGGACTCGACGAAATCCTGCAGCCCCACCAGGTGAATATGTTCGCGCACTGTCTCGCGTTTTTGCGCAGGGCTCAGGGGCGCGTTCTTCAAGCCCACCGCAACGTTCTGCTCCACCGTCAGCCAGGGGAACAGCCGGTGATCCTGAAACACGATGCCACGTTCAAGGCCAGTGCCCTTGATGGGTTTTTCATCCAGCAGGATCTGCCCGTCGAAGGCCTCGTCCAGCCCCAGGATCAGCCGCAGCAAGGTCGACTTACCGCAGCCGCTGGCGCCGACTATGGTGATGAATTCACCGGGCGCGATGTCCAGTTGCACGTTGTCCAGCACCTGCAACTGCGTATCGGCGCTGGCGCTCGAGAAATACTTGCTGATGTTTTCCAGACGCAGGCCATTGCCTTGCACAGCGGTGAGCGGTTGAGTGGCAGCCATGATGTACTCCTTGAATTGAAAACTAGCGCGGCGTGATGCCGTACAGCCGCTGCATACGTCGTTCGAGGCTGCGGGCCAACAGGTTCAGGCCCCAGCCGACCAGGCCGATCACCACCATCCCGAACAGCACCAGGTCCATCATGAAGTGCTCGCTGCCGTCGATCAGGGTGTTGCCGATGCCGCTGCCGGACACCAGCAGGTACTCGGCGCCGATGGTCGCCAGCCACGAATAGACCAGCGCCAGATAGACCCCGGTGAAGATCGAGGGCAGCGCGGCCGGCAGCATCACGCCGCGAATCGTCTGCCACCGCGTGAAGCCATACACTCTGGCCACTTCCAGAAACGCCGGTGGCACGTTGCGCAGTCCGTCGCAGGTGTTGACCACCACCGGAACCAGCGCCGCCAGCGACAGAAACACGACCTTGGCCACATCCCCCAGGCCGAACCACACCGAGATCAGCGGGATCCAGGCGAAGAGTGAAATCTGCTTGAAGGTGTTGAAGCTCGGACCCACCACACGCTCGAACAGACGCGAAAAGCCCAGCAGGCAGCCCAGAACCAGGCCCAGCGCTGTGCCGATGAAGAAGCCGCTGAGATTGCGCGCAAGGCTTGAAGAGATCGCGCGCCAGAACGCTTCGGAGGTGAATTGATGCCAGGCGGTGGCGGCGACTTTCTGCGGCGAAACCAGCAGACCTGAATCGCTCCAGCCCTGATTGGTTGCCAGCCACCAGACCGCCACGGCGACCACTGGCAGAACCCAGCCGCGATACCGACGTGTCGAAGGCGCGGCGGAAGAAGTCAGCGTACTCATGCCAGCCTCCCCGGCGTCACGGCGCGGCCTTTGTTCAGGCGACGCTCGACGTATTCGAAACTGCGGTCGATCAGCAGACCCACGGCACCGACCACCACTACGGCGGCCATCACCAGGTCCAGCTGGAACAGCTGGCGTCCGTAGGCGATCAGGTAACCCAGCCCTTCACTCGACGCCAGCAGCTCGACCACCACCAGCGACAGCCAGGCCTTGGTGAAGCCCAGCCGCAGACCGGTGAAGATCGGCGCGACGGCGGACGGCAGGACAATGTCGATAACAATCTGCCGCCGACTGAAGCCGTACGCCTGACCCACTTCCAGCAGGCGCTTGGGCACCTGATGGAACGCCTGCAAGGTGCACAGCGTGACCGGCACCAGCGCGGCGTGGGCGATCAGCACGTACTTGAGCGGCTCGCCGATGCCAAACAGCAGCAGGGCGAAGGGCATCCAGCCCAGCACCGGAATCTGCACCAGCGCGTTGAAGCTCGGCAGCAGGTAATCCTCGACGGTTTTCGACAGCCCCATCACCAGACCCAAGGTCACGCCCAGCCCCGAACCGATCAGAAAGCCCACCAGCACACGCTGCATGCTGGCCGAAGCGTTGAGCCACAAATCGCCGGTGCTCGCCAGGTCCACCAGGGTCTGATAGACGAAGGCTGGCGGTGGCAGCACCTGGTCTGACAGCCAGCCCCGCTCGCTACCCAGATACCACAGCCCAAGCAGTGCGGCGGGCAACAGCCAGGGCAGCAAGCGGTTCAGCACGCGGGATTGCCACGCCGAACCTTGAGCTACGCGAACCACTACCCGAGGTGTAGAGTGCGGCGTCGATGGTGGCAGGCGCTTGACCGGTGCCAGCGATTTGCCTGGCACCTGCTGTTGGTCGAGTGCGGTTGCGGTCGCTCTGGCCATGACGTCAGCCTCCGTTGCCGATCGGTTTGGTCAACGCCGTGGCGTTGCCTGTCGGCGCCTTGCCGTCTGCGCCGTAAGCGGTCCAGAACTGACCCAGGCCGTTGTTCTTGATGGCCTGGTCCAGGTAGCGGGTTTCGAACCAGCCATCGATGCTCACCGGGCGACGAATCATCTTCTCGTCCTTGGCCTGATCGGCGACGGACTGGTAGCGCGTGCGCAGGAAGTCATCGACCAGAGGCGAGGCACTGTCGCGCAGTTGCAGGTGTTCGAAATCCGCCTTGAGCGAGGCCAGTGGCTCGTTGGTCTTGGCCCATTCGTTGAGCACTGCATCGCGGTTCTGTTCCTCGGACTCCCACTTGGCGGCCTTGACCAGCGTATCGACGACCTTTTGCACCTGTTCCTGATGGTCTTTCTCATAGGCGCCGCGTACCACCAGCGCGCATTGACGGGTGTAGCGCACGTCGTTGTCCGGGTTGTCGAAGATGATGTCGACCAGGCCCTGATCACGCAGCTTGAACAGTTCGCGGCCACCGAATGCGGCATCGACGCCCTTGGACGCCAGCGCCGCCTGGGTGCTGCCGTTGTCCAGGTTGATGACCTTCAGATCGCGCTCGGCCAACTTGTGGTCGGCCAGCAGATTGATTGCCACCAGGTGCGCGTTGGTGCCACGGAACAGCGCGACTTTCTTGCCCATGAGGTCTTCGATGGTCTTGATGTCCGAGCCCTTGGGCACGGCCACGTAGACATTGGAGCGCACGCCGATGGCCGCCAGCAGCTTGGTGTCCAGGCCGTTGGAGCGGCCGACCACTGCGGGCAGATCTCCCTGATAGGCAAAGTCCAGCTGCTGGTTGGATAGCGCCTCGTTCACCGCAGGGCCTGCGCCCTTGAAGAAGAACCACTGGATCTCGGTGCCGGTGCCTTCGAAGGCTTTTTCCAGAAGTTGCTGGTTGCGCACGATCCCCAGGGACGAGCCGCTGAAGGTCACCGGATCGCCACCGCCAGCGCTGGCCACGCCAATGCGCAGGACGTCGGCCTCGGCCAAGGGCATCATCAGCAGCGCCGCCAGTGCGGTAGCTACGCTCGATTTGCTGAATACAGATGTTCGCTTGGCCTTTGCCATGGGATGTCTTCCTTAAAAAATGAGATCAGGCCGCCAGGTGTTTCTTGTCGGCTTCGGTGGCAGGGGAGAGGGTTTCGGGTGTCGGCTTGATCGCCTGGCTGGAACGGCCATCGATGCCCACCGGGATGTCACCGGCGACGGTGGTGCGGCGCACGATGCGCTGGGCCTGGCCGTAGTCATTGATCGCGATGTGCTGGGTGGCGCGGTTGTCCCAGATCACCACATCGCCTTCGCTCCAGCGCCAGCGCACGGTGTTGTCGATCTGCGTGATGCGGTCGTGGAACAGGCGGATCAATTGTTTGGAGTCGTTGCTGCTCACGCCCAGGATCTGTTTCACGAAGTGGCCGAGAATCAGGCTGCGCTCGCCGGTTTCCGGGTGCACGCGCACCAGCGGATGCTCGGTCTCGTAGACCTCGGCGGTGAACTGTTCGCGGTAACGCTTGAGCCCTTCGGCGCCGGTGTCCTTGGGCGCTGCGTAGTCATACAGATTGGTGTGCAAGGCGCGCAGGTTGTCGGCCAGTGCCTTGAGCGGCTCAGGCAGGTCAGCGTAGGCGGCTGCGGTATTGGCCCACACGGTGTCGCCACCGTAAGGCGGGATGACCACGCCGCGCAGGATTGAAATCTTCGGGTAGTTGGCGACGAAGGTGACGTCGGTGTGCCAGGAATTGGCGCGGGTTTCACGGGAATCGAGGTTCAGGATTGCCGAGCTTTTTTCGGCAGAACGCACGGTTGGGTGCGGCACTTGATCGCCGAAGCGACGGGAGAAACTTTCATGCTGCTCATCGGTGAGGAACTGATCGCGGAAGAACAGGACCTTGTACTTGAGCAGTGCCTGATTGATGAAATCGAAGTCTTGAGCCGAGATATCGCCGGACAGTTTGATGCCGCTCAACTGGGCACCGATTCGTCCTGCAACGGGGTTGATCTGAATCGCCATCGCCTGAACTCCTGTTTAGGTTGTTGTGGCTCAGATCATAAAGATATAAATCAGCAGCGCGCTAATCACCTTTTGTCATAAATATAGAAGGTATGTTTATGCGGGTCGTTTATGAAGATAACTAATCTTCATAACGATATTCGAATGATTTGTATGAGGAAAAGAGAAAGGTAGCCCGCAGGCTACCCGAAAGGCGTTTCTTCGATGCCTTGCACACCGGGCCTCAACGCGAACACGCCACCGGCCAGCGGCTGATCGCTGACATCGCCCGCAGGGCGAATCGAGGTCACGAACAACGTATCCAGATCCCGACCGCCAAAAGCGCACATCGCCGGTTTCTTAACGGGCACCGCCAGGGACCGGTCCAGTTTGCCTTCAGGCGTGAAGCGGTGGATCAGCCCGGCATCGTTGCCGCAGATCCAGTAGCAACCGTCCGCGTCCACTGCTGCGCCGTCGGGGCGACCGGGGTGCTGGCTCATGTCGACGAACAAGCGGCGGTTGCGTGGCGTACCGCTGTCGGTGTCGTAGTCGAAGGCCCAGATTTTCTGCACGTCGGGATGGGAGTCCGAGAGGTACATGATGCGGCCATCGGGGCTGAATCCCAGGCCGTTGGGCACAATCATGCTGTCCATTTGCGCTGCCAGCGGGTCGCGCTGTTCCGCGTCGTAGCGGTAGAGCGAACCGACGACGGCGGCCTGGCCCATGTCCATGAACATGGTACCGGCCCAGAAGCGCCCCTGACGGTCGCAACGGCCATCGTTGAAGCGCATGTTCGGGCGCAGGTGAGCAACCGCGCTGAGAAGCCCTGACGCGAGGCTGCCGTCATCCTGGGGACGAACGCGATAGAGACCGTCCTCCATCCCCGCCAGCCAGCTGCCGTCGCCGAAACTCGCGATGCAGGCGAGCATCTGCGGCGCCTGCCAGCTCTGCGTACAGTCATCCAGCGGGCTCCAGCGATGCAGTCGCCCCGCCGGAATATCGACCCAGTACAGCGCCTGTTCCTGCGCGCTCCACACCGGGCTTTCACCGGTGGCGTTGCGCGCGTCGAGGATCAATTCAGCCTGCATGGCACGTGTTCCCTGAGGTGGAAAAAAGACGGATTTGGCTCAGGCAATCACGCGTCGCCGAACGGCCCCGACGCCACGAACGCGCCGCCCTGATAGACCATCGCCGGATCATCGGCGGCAGGCGCCGGTTGTGCCTCCACCTTGGCGCGGAACGCCTCGGAGCTGTCCTTGGGCTGGTAGTTCAGATGGCTGGCCAGGCGGTTGTCCCACCACACCTTTTCGTTATTCGACGCGCCGTACACCACAGTGTGGCCGACATTGGGCGTGAACAGCCCGCGCTCGATCAACTGGGTCAGGTCGTCGTAACTCAGCCAGCTGCTCAGCATCCGGCGGTTCTGCGCTTCGGGGAACGATGAGCCTATGCGGATGCTCACGGTTTCGATGCCGTACCGATCAAAATAGAAACTGGCCAGGTCTTCACCGTAGGACTTGGACAGGCCGTAGTAGCTGTCCGGGCGCTTCACGGCGCTGGCGTCGATGGTCTGGTCCTGGCGATAGAAGCCGATCACGTGGTTGGAACTGGCGAAGATCACCCGCTTCACGCTATGGCGACGGGCCGCTTCGTACAGGTGGTAAGTGCCGCAGATATTAGGGCCGAGGATGTCTTCGAACGAGTGCTCGGTGGACACACCGCCAAAGTGCACGATGGCATCCACGCCTTCGACCAGTTGATGAACGGCGGCTTTGTCAGCCAGGTCGCAACGCTGCACTTCTTCGCGAGAGCCAGCAGCGGGGGCCATTTCGGCAATATCGGACAGACGGATGATAGTGGCGTACGGGCGCAGGCTTTCACGCAACACCTTGCCGAGCCCGCCTGCGGCGCCGGTCAGCAGAATGCGGTTGAAGGGCGTGTGAACGCTGGATGGAGTGGTCATGGGGAGCCCTGTCTGACGTTGTTGTTATTAAAGTCATCGGTTGTCATATGACGTATCGAGCGATTATCGACAGCCCCCGTGAAGTTTGTCAAACCACGCGACCACTGTAGGAGCGCGCTTGCCCGCGATTGCGGTGGATCAGGCATTGATGTGTAGATTGACACACCGCAGTCGCGGGCAAGCGCGCTCCTACAGGCGACCCTCCTTAGCAGTTGCGAACCCCGATCTTCTCTGCTAATTTCGAAAATGTTAACGATGACATTTCCGCTTTAACAATAAAAACAACGGGATTTTTCGCTATGACAATCCGCCTCAAGCAAGGCTTCTCCGCCGTTTTCTGTTCGCTCGCCGTGGCTGTGGCGTGCGCTGGCTCCTTCACCGTTCAAGCGGCTGACAGCAAGGCCGGCCCGCTGAAGATCGGTGCCTCGTTTCAAGAGATCAACAACCCCTATTTCGTGACCATGAAGGACGCCCTTCAGGACGCCAGCGGCAGCATTGGCGCGACGTTGTTGGTGACCGATGCGCGTCACGATGTTTCCAAGCAGATCAGCGACATCGAAGACATGCTGCAAAAGGGCATCGACGTGCTGATCATCAACCCGACCGATTCGGTGGGCGTGCAGTCGGCCGTCAAACAGGCCCATGACAAGGGCGTGGTGGTCGTGGCGGTGGATGCGCAGGCCAGCGGTCCGCTGGATTCGTTCGTCGGCTCCAAGAACTACGACGCAGGCGTTCAGGCCTGTGAATACCTGGCCACCCACATCGGCGGCAAAGGCGACGTCGGGATTCTCGATGGCATCGCGGTGGTGCCGATCCTTGAGCGCGTGCGCGGCTGCAAGGACGCCCTGGCCAGGCACCCGGACATCAAGATTGTCAGCATCCAGAACGGCAAGCAGGAGCGCGACCAGGCACTGAGCGTGACCGAGAACATGCTGCAGGCGCAGCCGAACCTCAAGGGCCTGTTCAGCGTCAACGACAACGGCTCGATGGGCGCACTGGCCGCCATCGAATCCAGTGGTCGTGACGTCAAGCTGACCAGCGTCGACGGCGCGCCGGAAGCGGTGAAGGAAATCCAGAAGCCGGGCAGCAAGTTCATCGCCACCTCCGCTCAATACCCGCGTGATCAGGTACGTCTGGCCCTGGGCCTTGCGCTCGCCAAGAAGTGGGGCTCGCAAGTTCCGGCGACTATCCCGGTGGACATCCTGCTGGTGGATCAGGACAAGGCCAAGACCTTCACCTGGTAACCCGGATGCTGCTGCCCGCCTGACATTTCTCACGTTTGGCGGGCGGCGCGGATTCACGTGCGCTGCAGTTTGACGAGGTGCCCATGAGCTGCCTTCTGCAACTGGAAAACATCTGTAAAAGCTATCCCGGCGTGCATGCGCTCAAGTCGATCAACCTTGAGGTCGAGCGCGGCGAGATTCATGCCTTGCTCGGCGAGAACGGCGCGGGCAAGTCGACGCTGATGAAGATCCTGGCCGGTGTCGAGCATCAGGACCAAGGCAGCATCCGCATCGACGGCGCAGAACAGCATTTCGCGACCTACAACGAAGCCATCGCCGCCGGCGTCGGCATCGTGTTTCAGGAATTCAGCCTGATCCCGTACCTCAATGCCGTGGAAAACATTTTCCTGGGCCATGAAATCGTCAACGGTTTCGGCCTGCTGCGCAAAGGCGAGATGCGCGAGAAAGCCATCGCGCTGTTCGATCGCCTTGGGGTCAAGATCAACCTCGATTGCTCGGTGCAGCACCTGAGCGTGGCCGAGCAGCAGTTCGTGGAAATTGCCAAGGCGCTGGCGCTGGAAGCGCGCCTGCTGATTCTCGATGAGCCGACCGCCACCCTGACGCCGTCCGAAGCCGAACTGTTGTTCGACATCATGCGCGAGCTGAAAAGCCAGGGCGTGGCGGTGATCTTCATCTCTCATCATCTGGAGGAAATCTTCCAGGTCTGTGACCGCATCAGCGTGCTGCGCGACGGCGCCAATGTCGGTGCGCTGACCGTGGCCGACAGCGACATCGACACCCTGGTGGAGATGATGGTGGGGCGACGGCTGGAGGCGAGCTTTCCACCCAGACCCGACAAACCGCTGGGCGACGTGGTGCTGCAAGTGCGTGACATCCAGCTGACCCGCAACGGCCCGCACAACAGCTTCAACCTGCACAAGGGCGAGATTCTCGGCTTTGCCGGGCTGGTTGGCTCCGGGCGCACCGAGCTTGCGCTGGGAGTGATCGGCGCGCTGCCGGTGGTGAGCAAGGACGTGCTGTTGCGCGGCCAGCCGGTCAATCTCAGCGATCCGGCCCATGCGCTGGCCAATGGCATCGGGCTGCTGCCCGAGAGTCGCAAGAGCGAGGGGCTGATCGTCGATTTCAGCATTCGCGAAAACATCTCGTTGAACAACCTGGGCAAGTACGAAAGCGCCGTTCACTTGCTCGACCGGCACAGGGAAGACACCACGACGGCGGAGCTGATGAAGCAGCTGTCGATCAAGGCGCCGTCCTGCGAAAGCCGGGTACTGAACCTCAGCGGCGGCAATCAGCAGAAGGTGGTGATCGCGCGCTGGATCAACCATCACTGCGACATCCTGATCTTCGACGAACCGACCCGCGGCATCGACGTGGGTGCGAAAGCGGAGATCTACAACCTGATGCGCAAACTCACCGAACAAGGCTTCGCGATCATCATGATTTCTTCGGAACTGCCGGAAGTCATCGGCATGTGCGACCGCGTAGCCGTCTTCAACAAGGGCGCCATCGTCAACGTGCTGCAGGCAGGCGACATCAACCCGCAAGAAGTGATGCGCCATGCCACCGGGAGTCTGAACAGTGAACACGTCCATTAAAACCATGACCGCCCAACCCAACCGTCTGAAGATCAATTTCGCCCAACTGATCCGCTCCCCGGCGTTCTATCCCTTCGTCGGGCTGGTGGTGGTGACGGTCTTCATGATCTTCGCCAGCGACAAGTTCCTCACCGGGGCGAACCTGGAAAACATCGCCCGGCAGGTGTCGATCAACGCAATCATCGCCGTGGGTATGACCTGCGTGATTCTCACTGGCGGTATCGATCTTTCGGTCGGGCCGGTGATGGCGCTGTCCGGCACCTTGACCACGGGGTTGATGGTGGCGGGCGTTCCGGCGCCGATTGCGATCCTGATCGGCTTGCTGATCGGCGTGGGCTTCGGCGTGGGCAACGGCATCTTCGTCGCTTACCTGAAGATGCCGCCAATCATCGTGACCCTCGCCACCATGGGCATCGCCCGAGGGCTGGGCCTGATGTACACCGACGGCTACCCGATTTCCGGCATGCCCGACTGGTTCGCCTGGTTCGGCCGCGGCACCTTGTTCGGGATCCAGGTGCCGATCCTGATCATGCTGCTGACCTATTTCTTGGCCTGGGTGCTGCTGCAACACACGCGCATCGGGCGTTACGTCTATGCCATCGGCGGCAACGAAGAAGCGGTGCGCCTGTCCGGCGTGCGGGCCTCGCGCTTCAAGTTGCTGGTGTATTCGATCAGCGGTCTGACGGCGGCGATTGCCGGGCTGGTGCTGTCTTCGCGCCTGATGAGCGGGCAGCCGAACGCCGGGGTCGGCTTCGAACTGGACGCCATCGCGGCGGTGGTGCTGGGCGGTGCGTCGATTGCCGGCGGTCGCGGCGTGATCATCGGCACCCTGGTTGGGGCCATGCTGTTGGGCGTGCTCAACAACGGCCTGAACATGCTGGGCGTATCGCCCTATGTGCAGAGCGTGATCAAGGGCGCAATCATTTTGCTGGCGATTTTCATCAGTCGGCAGCGGCATAAATAAACCGATTTTGAACACCACACCTGTAGGAGCGCGCGTGCCCGCGACGGCGGCGAGCCAGAGGCATTGCTGTCGACTGACACAACGCCATCGCGGGCAAGCGCGCTCCTACAGGTCATCAATCCTCAGAAGGTGAACCGACATGGAACAAAACACAAAAACCACCATGCAAGCCGTCGTCTGCCATGCGCCGAAGGACTACCGTCTGGAGCGCATCAGCAAGCCGGTGGCCCGCGCCAATGAACTGGTGATTCGCATCGGCGCCTGCGGCATCTGCGCCAGTGACTGCAAATGCCACTCGGGCGCGGCCATGTTCTGGGGTGGCGAGAGCCCGTGGGTCAAGGCGCCGGTGGTGCCGGGCCACGAATTCTTCGGCTACGTGGATTCGCTGGGCGAGGGCGCTGAAGAGCACTTCGGCGTGAAGGTCGGTGACAAGGTCATCGCCGAGCAGATCGTGCCCTGCGAGAAGTGCAAGTTCTGCAAATCCGGCAAGTACTGGATGTGCGAAGTGCACAACATCTTCGGCTTCCAGAAGGACGTCGCCGAGGGCGGCATGGCGCAGTACATGCGCATCCCGAAAACCGCCATCGTGCACAAGATTCCCGAGTCCGTATCGCTTGAAGACTCGGCGCTGATCGAGCCGATGGCCTGTTCGATCCACACCGTCAACCGTGGCGATGTGCAACTGGACGACGTGCTGGTGATCGCAGGTGCCGGCACCCTCGGTCTGTGCATGGTGCAGGTCGCCGCTCTGAAAACGCCGAAAAAACTGGTGGTCATCGACATGGTCGACGAGCGTCTGGAACTGGCGAAGAAATTCGGCGCCGACGTGGTCATCAACCCCAGCCGCGACAACGCCCGCGAGATCATCAATGGCCTCACCGACGGTTACGGCTGCGACGTGTACATCGAAACCACCGGCGTTCCGGTGGGTGTCACCCAGGGCCTGGACCTGATTCGCAAGCTGGGTCGTTTCGTCGAGTTCAGTGTGTTCGGCGCCGAGACCAGTGCCGACTGGTCGATCATTGGCGATCGCAAGGAACTGGACGTGCGCGGCGCCCACCTGGGGCCGTACTGCTACCCGATTGCCATCGACCTGTTCGAACGCGGGCTGGTCACATCCGAAGGCATCGTGACCCATGACTTCGGCCTGGATGACTACGCCGAAGCGTTCGCCCTGGCGGACTCGACCCGGTCGATCAAGGTGCTCTTGAAACCCGTGAGTTGAAACCGGCCCTTGTAGCAGCACGGCTTGCCGGCGGGGGCGTATTTGAAATCGCCCCCGCCGGCAAGCCGTGCTGCTACGGAGGGGGGCGCTGCGAGCCTTAGCGAATACCCAATAACAAGAGAGCGCACGAAGATGGAATACGTCATCGGGGTCGACATCGGCACCCAGAGCACCAAGGCATTGCTGGTGGATGCTTCGGGCCAGATCGTCGCGCAGCACAGCCAGGGCTACAAGGTCGATACGCCCAGGCCGCGCTGGGCCGAGCAATGGCCCGAAGTCTGGCTCGACGCCGTAGAAGCCTGCATCGCCAGCTGCATGCGCAAAAGCGATGTGCCGAAAGACAGCGTCAAATCCCTTTGCGTCAGCAGCCTGTATGGCGGTTCCGGTATCGCAGTCGATGCCCGGATCAAACCGCTGTACCCCTGCCTGATCTGGATGGATCGCCGGGCTGAAGAGCAGGTCGAGTGGGTCAATCGCAACGTCGATCTCGAGCGTCTGTACGCGATCACCGGCAACTCGGTGGACAGCTATTACGGCTTCACCAAGATGCTCTGGCTCAAGGACAGACAGCCCGACGTCTGGGCTGAAACCCGCTACCTGCTGCCGCCCAACAGCTACATCAACTACTGCCTGAGCGGCGAGATCGCGGTGGATCACAGTTCGGCGGGCAATATCGGCGGCGTCTACGATGTGAACGCCCGGGCCTGGTCCGGCGAGATGCTCGACGCGCTGGGCATCCCCCAGGTGATGATGCCCGAGCGGCTGGTGCATTCGGGGGATGTGGTCGGCGGGCTGCTCGCCGAGTGGGCCGAGCGCCTGGGGCTGAACGCTGGCATTCCATTGCTCGGCGGTGGCGTCGATGCGGCCATGGCGACCTTCGCCGCCGGGGTGACCCAGGCCGGCAACCATGTGGCGATGATCGGCACCAGCATGTGCTGGGGCTATCTGAATCAGCAGGTCGATGCGCGGCACGGGCTGGTGAGTTTCCCCCACGTGTTCAACGGCGCCAAGGACCTCTACATCTTCGGCGGCGCGATCACCGCCGGGGCTTCGGTGAGCTGGTTTCGCGAGCAGTTCTGCCAGGCCGAAGAACAGCAAGGCCGGGACACCGGCGAAGACAGCCACGCCATCCTGGAGCGTGCCGCGATGAACATCCCCGCAGGCAGCGAAGGGGTCCTGTTTCAACCCTACCTGATGGGCGAGCGCAGCCCGGTCTGGGACCCCAAGGCCAGCGGCAGTTTCGTCGGGCTGACCCTGTTCCACAGCCGCATTCACCTGTATCGCGCGGTGCTGGAGGGCGTCACCTTCGCGTTGCGCCATAACATCGAGGCGGGCACCAAGGGCGCGCAATCGCTGGACCCACGGCTGATCGTGGTCGGCGGCGCGAGCCATTCGGACCTGTGGATGCAGATCATCGCCGACGTCACCAACTTCCCGGTGTACACCATCGTCCAGGAAGTGGAAGCGGCGTTGGGTGCGGCATTGCTGGCGGCGCATGCGGTCGGCCTGGTGGACGAGGAACAGGTGCACAAAGGCTGGGTGCAACTTGAGCGCCGCGCCGAGCCCAATGCCGAAAACGTCGCGCTGTACTCGCGATTGTTCGCTGACTACGTGGCGCTGTATCCGGCGCTCAAACCCATCATGCATCGTCTGCAGGGAGCCTGAATGTGAGTAACGTTCGTTTTGATTTCACAGGCCAGCGCGTGCTGGTGACCGGCGCCAGCAGCGGCATAGGCCGGGAAGTGGCGCAGCAGTTACTGGCCTGTGGCGCCGAGGTCTATGCCATGGGCCGGGACCGCTCGGCGCTGGCGGCGCTGGCGTGCCAGGCGATCAGCGTGGACATGGCCGATCAGGCGCAACTGGCGGCGGTATTGGCTGAGCTTCCGGTGATGCACGGGTTGGTCAACTGTGCGGGCATTTCCATTCTGGAGCCGGCTGCGGCGGTCAGCGCCGAGGCGTTCGATCAGGTCATGACGGTCAACGTGCGCGCTGCCGCGATGGTGGCGGCGAGCGTGGCCAGGGCGATGATCGAGGCCAGGGTCGCGGGCAGTATCGTCAACGTGTCGAGCCAGGCCTCGCTGGTGGCGCTGGACGATCACCTGAGTTACTGCGCGTCCAAGGGCGCGATGGACGCCGTGACTCGCGTGCAGTGTGGCGAATGGGGCCGGCACGGGATTCGCGTCAACAGCGTCAACCCGACCGTGACCCTGACCCCCATGGCGCAGATGGCCTGGAGCGAACCGAGCAAGCGAGACCCGGCGCTGGCGGCGATTCCTCTTGGGCGATTTGCCGAGACGTCAGAAGTGGCCGGGCCGATCCTGTTCCTGCTCAGCAGCGCGGCGTCGATGATCAGCGGGATATCGATGCCGATTGATGGGGGCTACACCAGCCGCTGAGTTCCCTTGTAGGAGCGCGCTTGCCCGCGACCGCGTAGGGCCGGACAACATTTGCGTGCCTGACCCAACGCCGTCGCGGGCAAGCGCGCTCCTACAGATTCAGGCGCCCACCCCATTCTCCAGCTCCCCCGCAATCACCACCTTGGCCTTGGGCAGATAGCGGTCGGCGATGCGCTCCAGCAGCAGGGTCACGGCGCTGGTTCCTGCCCGCGACGCATCGTGGGCGATACAGGCGATGGGGATGCCGAAGATGTCGGCAAACGGCAGGCGGTCGATGCCGCAGATCGGCAGGCTGTCGTGGGCGATGCCGCGATCCCGCAGCGCGCGCATCGCCCCCAGGGTAATCAACTGGTTGAAGCCGAAAATCGCGTCAGGCACCGGCTGCTGGTCCAGGTAGGCGAGGGTGCTCTGGTAGGACGGCTCAAGGGTGTAGTCGCCCGCGAACACGTCGAGTTGCACGTCTTTGCCACTCTCGGCCAGCGCTGCCTTCACACCCTTCAGACGCTCCTCGGAAATCCGCGAATGCGCAGGGCCGGTCAGCACCAGCAGGCGCCGCATGGCGGGGCTCTGGGCCAGCAGGTAGCGCGCACCTTTCAAGCCGCTGTGGTAGTTGTCCAGCACCACATGGCTGAAGGGGCTGCCGTGCAGCGCGCGGTCCAGCTGTACTACCGGGACGTCGCCGTTGCCCAGGCGGCTGAGGTAGTTGGGCTGATATTCAGGTTCGTCCGAAACCGGCGACAGCACGATCCCCGCCACGCGATAGCTGAGCAGGGTGTCCACTGCCTTGCGCTCCAGCTCTTCGGAGCCGTCGGTGTCCACCAGCATGATGGTGTAGCCGTGCTTTTTCGCCTCGCGGGAGATGGCCTTGATCATCTCGCTGTAGAAGGGGTTGTCCACGGACGCGGTAATCACCCCGATAATCATGCTCTCGCTGCGCTTGAGGCTGCGGGCGAAAGCGTTGGGCACGTAGTCCAGTTCCTGGGCAACTTCCAGGATGCGGGCCAGGGTCGCCGGCTTGACCAGGTCGGGCTTGTTCAATGCCCGGGAAACCGTGACCGGAGTCATGTTCACGCGGCGGGCGATGTCGGAAATGGTGACGGGGGCTTTTTTGCTCATGGACTTCTGGCGGCCTTGAAACGGGACAGCCGGCGAAACGCTCGCACAGCTGACAGATGATGCAAGGCTAGCACGATGCGAGCGCTTGAGGATGCGTTGAAGGTATCTGATGTTAACGTTTTCATACGGGTCTTTCAGCGAGAAATGCCGCTGTTGTGCTCGTGATCCTATCGCGGCGGTCCAGGAGGCTATCACCTCGACAGGGGAGTTTTTCGACGTTTGTACCCACTTTGTGGATAATGTGTGTACTTTTCATAGGTCTGGAGGGTTCATGACCGCGCCTGCTCCATCTTCTCGCGACTTCTTCATCGCCGCGCTCGCCCTGTTGATCGCCATGCTCGGTACCACGCTGCCGACGCCGCTGTACGCGATCTACCAGCAACGGCTGGGGTTTGACGCGAGTTGGCTGACGATCATCTTCTCCATCTATGCCGCAGGTGTACTCGCAGCCTTGCTGGCGGTCGGCAGTTGGTCCGATCAGGTGGGGCGCCGCCCGATGCTGTTGGCGGGGTTGCTGATGGGGGCGTTGAGCGCCGGGATCTTCCTTTACACCGACTCGGTCACGGGCTTGTTGATCGGCCGGCTGTTCTCGGGTTTTTCGGCGGGCATCATGACCGGCACCGCGACCGTGGCCGTGATCGAACTGGCCCCCAAAACCTTCAAGAACGCCACCTTGATGGCCACTGCCGCAAACATGCTGGGTCTGGGCATGGGACCTCTGCTTGCCGGGTTCACTTCCCAGCATCTGCCGGACCCGCTGCACCTGGTGTTCTACGTGCATCTGGCATTGCTGCTGCTCGCGGGGCTGGGCGTGGCGGCGATCCGCGAAACCGTGCAGCGCCCGGCGCAACTGAAACTCAGCATCCAGAAACCTTCAGTGCCGCCGTCCGTGCGCGCCGTGTTCATCCCGGCCTCGATTGCCGGGCTTGCAGGGTTCAGCGTGGCGGGGCTGTTCACCAGCATGGTGCCATCGGTGATGATCCACATCATGCAGGTCCACGGCGGGCTGCTGATCGGCGCAGTGATCGGCCTGTTCTTCGTCGCGTCCATCGTCGGGCAGGCGTTGCTGCAGTGGCTGCCCAAGGCGCAACACATGACCCTGGGCTGCGTCGGGCTGGTGTTCGGCATGATCTGCCTGGGCTTGAGCATCGCCTGGGCACAACTGCCGTTCCTGGTGGCGGCGGGCTTTCTGGCCGGAGCAGGGCGGGGCATGATCCTGCGCGCAGCCATTGGCGCGGTGACGGCCAGCAGCCCGCCGGATCAGAAAGCCGCCGTGACCTCCGCGTATTTCGTGGTGCTGTACATCTCGATTTCGGTGCCAGTGGTGGCAGTCGGGTTCAGCGTGCGGGCCTTCGGCCTCGAGCACGTGGGCGAGTTTTTCGCAGGGCTTGTGGCCATCGTCGCGTTGCTGGCGATGGTCAGCATGAAGTGGGTGCAGTCCCGCGCTACAGTGCCTACACCGTCCCTGTAGCAGCCGGGCTTGCCCGCGGGGGCGATCTCACGGCCGCCCCCGCCGGCAAGCCGTGCTGCTACGAACTGCGGATCACTTGGCGATCGGGTCCAGCCCGCTGGCCTTGATCGCCGGCGCCGCCGCAGACGAACTCAGGAATTCCAGAAACTGCCTGGCCTGTTCCGGATGCTTGCTCTTGGTTACCACGCCTGCCGAGTACAACGTCATCTGCTGCGCCTGATCGGGAATCAGGCCGACGATGTCGATCCCTTCAACCGGCTTCAATTCGCTCAACTGCTGAAAGCCGATCTCGGCGTCTCCCCGCGCGACCACCTCTCCCACAGGCGTCGCCGGAATCATCTGGCTCTTGCTCTGGATGCGGTCGGCGATGTGCATCTGGTTGAACAGCACGCGGGACAGGTACACGCCGCTGGCGCTGTCGGAATAGGCGATGCTTCTGGCGTCGATCAACGTCTGTTTGAAGGCTTCCATGGTGCTGATGTCCGGGTGCGGCGCGCCATGTTTCACCGCCATGGCGATGTAGGACTTGCCCAGGTCCACGCGGGATTTCGGATCGACCTGGCCGTCCTTGATCAGCTTGTCCAGCGCGGCGCCGACCATCAGCACCACATCCGCCGGCTCCTGGCGCGCCAGGCGGTTTGGAATGGCCTGGGGCGTCGCGCCCATGGACGGCGCCACCTCGCCCTGCAGGCGCACGCCGACGCGCTGTTCATAGTCGGGCGTCACGGCCTTGAACGCACCCATGATGCCGCCGGAGCTCAGGACTATCAGTTGTACGGGGGCTTGCGGGGTGGCTGCATGAACGAAGGCCGCCGGAATGAAGGAAAGGGCGGCGCTGAGCAGATAGGGCAGAATTCTTTTCATGAAGATGAACCTGAAAATAATGGAAAGTGGCTCTGACGATATGAAAAACAGCGCGGGCAGTATGTGGCAATCCCGCGGTGAGTAAATCCCTTTCTTGTAAAGCATTGAGTCACAGACGCTGTTCGCCGGGTCAGGTTCAGTCAGGGCCCGATGTCTGAAAACGACACGCTGTTTGCGCATCCCTCAAGAAACATTCGGCTGCGCCGATGCTCATGGCGACACCTCTCATCTTTTCTGGAAGTTCGCCGTCCATGTTCAATAAACGTCTCAAGCAAGAGTTGGCTGCCCTGCGCGAAGAACTTTCGTCGGTGGAGCAGGTGCGCAGCAGCCTGGACAGCGAAATGCTGGCGATGCGCCTCGATCCGCAAGGCCGGATCGAGTCGGTGAACGGCAACTTCGAAGAGGAGATGCATTACCGCAATTCGGACCTCGTGGGCCGCGCCATCGAAGAGCTGGTGCCTGCGCACGTGAAGAATTCGGATTTCAACCACCGCATGAAATCAGCCATCAGCCGGGGCGAACACCTGAGCGGTGCCTTGCGCCTGATGCGCGGCAACGGTCAGGAAGCCTGGCTGCGGTCCATCGTGCAGCCGGTGCGCAACAGCGGCGGACGGGTGATGTATTTCACGGTCCACGCCAGTGACCTGACCCGCACCATCGAGGCCTCCCGCGAACACGAAAACCTGATCGAAGCCCTGCAACGCTCCACTGCCGTGATCGAGTTCAACCTCGACGGTGAAGTGCTGTCGGCCAACGAGCGTTTCCTGGGATCGATGGGCTACTCGCTGGCGCAGATCCAGGGCCACCACCACCGCATGTTCTGCGAGACCCAGGAGGCCAACTCGGCGGAATACGCCGCATTCTGGGACAAGCTGCGGCGCGGCGAGTACGTGGCCGGGCGTTTCAAGCGGGTTGACAGCCGTGGCCGCGAGGTCTGGCTGGAGGCATCCTATAACCCCATCACCGACGCCCACGACCGCCTGTACAAAGTGGTGAAATTCGCCACCGTCATCACCGAACAGGTCAACCGCGAGAACGCCGTGGCCGAGGCCGCGAATATCGCCTTCAGCACCTCGCAGCAGACCGACGGCAGCGCCCAGAAAGGCGCCGCCGTGGTGCAGCAGACCGTGGAGGTCATGCGCGAACTGGCCCAGCACATGGAACAGGCCGCCGAGCGCATCGCGGCGCTGGACAAGCAATCGCAACTGATCGGCTCGATCATCCAGAGCATCAGCAGCATCGCCGACCAGACCAACCTGCTGGCCCTCAACGCCGCCATCGAAGCTGCCCGCGCCGGTGAGCAAGGACGTGGTTTCGCGGTCGTCGCCGACGAAGTCCGCCAACTGGCCTCGCGCACCAGCAAGGCCACCGAAGAAATCGTCGGCGTGGTCAAGCAGAACCAGCAACTGGCCGAGCAGGCGGTGAACGTGATCATCAGCGGCAAGCAGCAGGCCCAGACAGGCCTTGAGCTGGCCGGGGAGGCCGGGTCGGTGATCGTCGAGATCCAGGACGGCGCGCAACGAGTGGTCAGCGCGGTGGGGCAGTTTGCCAATCAGCTGTCGGGTTGATCAACCCACATCAAAATGGTTTTTGCTTCACCATTTTTGTTAGAAAACAGCGTTTTTTCTTTAAAATCGTTCAAAGCCGCCCAGATCATTCATCGGGCGGCTTTTTTTAGCCCAGAAATTTCGCGACCAGCGCAACGATTTCCGCTCTGATACCGGCGTCTTCCAGCAAAGTGTATTGCTTGAGCAGCTTGTTTCCCACTTGTCCCTCAGACTGATGGACGGAGCGGATGATGCGGTCAATGTCCGCATCCGGTCCTTCAAAGACATTCTTGATCGCGTCGCGCAGCAACTGGTGATTGCGCAGGATGCTGGCTTCGTCGCGCATCTCTTTCTCGACCGTCTGGCGTAGCACCCGAGCGAGGTATTGGGCGTGGGCAGTCAGGTCGATATAGCGCCAGGCCGGGGCGGTGTCGGCGAATCCGTCGTAGTGCAGATTCGACTCCATCCCGTCGGGGTATTTCACATAGCCTTCGAAGCGAACGGCGGGCTCGATCATCTGCATCAATGGGCGTGAGAACTCATCGAGCACCTGATCGTAGTTCTGCGGGCGCAACGTGTGATCCTGCATCACTGCAGAGACCGGCAGGATGTAAGGGGCAGGGACGGCCTTGTCTCGACGCAGGATGTCGTTGATCAGGAAGCGCGAGATTCGCCCGTTTCCGTCGCTGAGCGGATGGATGTACACGAAGCCGAACGAGATGGCCGCAGCCCGCAGGATCGACGAACTGCCCTGGGTATTGATCTCGAAGGCCTGCAATCCTTGCAGTATGGCTTCGATTTCCTGCCAGTCGGGAGCCAGGTAATGCAGCACATTCTGAAAGCCCCGGGTCTGGCCGACGAATACCGGAGACTGGCGAATGCCATAGGACAGCGCCCGCGGCCCGAGAATCTCCTGCTGGATCGCGGCGATCTGGTCCTGAGTCAGGGGAGGAGCACCCACCCCGCAACGCTGTTCCATCACGGCAGCGAAGCGCTTGATGCGATCGGTCTGCTGTTCTTCATGCTCGATGGCGAAGCTGGATCTGCTTTCCTTGATCGTCAGCCACACCGCGCTGCGCAAGAGGGTGTCGTGACCAAACTCGACCCCAAGGCGTGCCAGTTCGGCATTGAGGTCATAGTCGATCAGTCCGGCCAGCGCTTGCGTGATGCGAATGAGCGGGCAGAAGTGCGCAGTCCCCGGCAGATTGTCGATCACCCTCCAGCGCGAATTGCGTTGAGGTGCCTGGCTGACCAGATAGCGTTCACCGTCCATGAACTCGACGTAGTTACCCTTTTCGACGCCGGGATAAGCGAGCGCCGGGTTGCCAAACCATTCATACAGAAAGCAGGCGCGCCGGGCATACTGCCCGGTTGGCTCGGCTCTGATCCACTGTTCAAGCTCGGCAGGGTCTATGCGCGAAAACAGCCGGGCGAGGAGTTCAAGGTGAATGGGCTCACGCTTGAAGGCGAAGGTCAGGTGTTCGGCCAGGGTGGGGCCGGGTTGATACTGGGCAGGGAAGACTTGTTCGAGGACGCCATCGACGATGCTGTCCTTGCGCATGCTGCCGATCTTGCTGCGCACTTTCAGCGGCTGGCACACAGCGACCTCGTAGGTCTGTGCAAGCCAGGCGTAACCGGCGCAATGGCGCATGTGAAGTCCTCAAAAGAGTTACGGGTTCCTCATTATTGTTAGAAAAAGGGCTTTCGTCTTTAAAATCATTAAAAAAGCCGCATCGGATTGTACATCCAACGCGGCTTGATCGTGCCCACGCTCCGCGTGGGTATGCAGCCCGTGACGCTCTGCGTCAGACGGTCGCCCGGTTAAACCTTGAAGTGGCTGACCAGCATCTGCAACTGGTTGCCCAAGCGTGCGAGTTCGACGCTGGAGGCTGCCGTCTCTTCGCTGGCGGCGGCGGTCTGTTCGGAGACGTCGCGCACGTTGATGATGCTGCGGCTGATTTCCTCGGCCACCGAGCTTTGCTGCTCGGCTGCCGCTGCGATCTGCTGGTTCATCGCCTGGATGTTGGACACCGTGTTGGTGATGCTTTCCAGCGAGGTGCCGGCCTTGCGGGTCAGGGCCACGCTGCTGTCGGTGAGGTTGCGGCTGCTGAGCATGATGTCCGAGACCTGGCGGGTGCCGTTCTGCAAGGCTGCGACCAGGCCTTCGATTTCTTCGGTGGACTGCTGGGTGCGCTGGGCCAGGCCGCGCACTTCGTCGGCCACCACCGCGAAACCGCGACCGGCTTCACCGGCACGCGCCGCTTCGATGGCAGCGTTGAGCGCCAGCAGGTTGGTCTGCTCGGCCACGGCCTTGATCACGTCCATCACCTTGCCGATCTTGTCGCTTTCCTGTTCCAGCACGTTCATTGCGTCGGTGGAGCGCACGACTTCACTGGCCAGCTTCTCGATCTGGGCAATCGCCTCGCCCACCACCTTGTCACCATCGCGGGCCTGTTTGTCGGCATCGGAAGCAGCGACCGAGGCCTGCTCGGCGTTGCGCGCGACTTCGTGAACGGTGGCCGACATTTCGTGCATGGCGGTGGCCACCTGATCGGTCTCGACCTTCTGGCTGTTGACCCCGGCGCTGGTCTGCTCGGTGACCGCCGACAGCTCTTCGGCGGCGCTGGCGATCTGGGTGACGCTGTCGCGAATCCCGCCGATCAGCTCGCGCAGGGTGGTGCCCATGCGCTGGATGCCTTGTTGCAGCACACCGAGTTCGTCCTTGCGGGTGACGATCAGGTCATGGGACAGATCGCCCGAGGCGATGCGGTCGACCACGGCCAGGGTTTGCTGCAAGGGCGTGGTGATCTGGCGGGTAATCAACACGGCGGCCAGGGCGCCGAGAATCAGTGCCAGCAGGGTCGCGGCGATCTGCAGGGTGCGCGCCTGCTGGGTATCGGAATCGCCCAGGGTGACTTGCAGGTCGATCAACTGGTTGGTCAGCTTGATGATGACGGCTTGTTCGTCCGTCATCTCGGCGCGGGCAGCGTTGATGTTGTCGGTGGCGGTCTTGAAGCCCTGGACCGAGCTGCGGTAGCCGATCAGCGAGGCCTCCAGTTGCTTGAGACGCTCGGCCTGGGTGCCGCCGAAGGTGGCGTTGAGCTTTTCAAGGCCTGCGATGGCGCTGGACAGCTGACGGGTCGCAGCTTCTTCGGTTTTGGCGGAGACGCTGCCGGTGTAGCCACGCACTTCGTAGCGCACCAGCATCACGTCTTCCTTGGCCTTGATGATGTCTTGGTACTGGGCGAAACGACGCTCGTCGGTCGGGTCCATTTTCATCACGTCATCGTTGATCTGCGCGATCAGCTCGGCGGCCCTCACCGCATCGACGCCCATGTCGGCGCGCACGGTGGCGCTGGCCTTGTAGCCGTCGCGCATCTTGTTCAGCGAGGTCTGGTAGGCGCTGATCTGCTCACCCAGCGCCTTGATGAGCGGAACGTTCGCAGGATTGACGAAGGTGCTCTGCAGGAACTGCTGCTGCGCCTTGTAGGCGTCGAGCGCGGTCTGCACAGTCTGCGCCACGGTTTCGTCGCCGTTGCTGAGCATGTACTGCAGGCGGGTGATGCGCAGGTCGGTGAGTTTGTTGGTCAGCTTGGAAATGTCGGCGACCCGGTCGCTGCGAAATTTCATGCTGCCAAGGCCATTCCAGCCGATCAGCGCAAGCAGGGCAGTGAAAATCAGTACGACGCCAAAGCCGAGGGCCAGCTTCATGTTGACGCTGATGTTGGCGAACCAGCTCTTCATCAAATATCTCCAGGATGTCCGTGTTCAGTAGTCGTCAGCTGGGAGCGTTGTTGTTATGGAAGGCCAGCGAAACAGTCAGATGTGAGAGTGCATCGGCTGCGTCGCGAAATTCTGAAAGAAATGTCCTACAAAGAGTGGCGCGTGCCCGTAGCAGCACGGCTTGTCGGCGGGGGCGTCCTCGAAATCGCTCCCGCCGGCAAGCCGTGCTGCTACGTAGTCGTCAGGGCGTTACAGCTTTCTGGCGCCGTCAAACGCTGGCGTCAACTTTCCCGCCCCGCCTGTACCAGAGATGAAATATTTCAACTATCGACCGTGGTCGCGAGCCCATATCGTGTACTGGCTAAATCCTCCGCCAATGGTGGCGTATTACTAGAACCAGTACGGAAGCCGCGTCATGGAACCTGTTCAGCGATTCACCACCCTCGACAGTTTTCGAGGGGTATGCGCAGTGTTGGTCGTGTTTTTCCATCTGCATGTCGTTGATACCTTTGTCGAGCTGCCGTTTTTCCGTCGAGATGAGGTGCTGCTCAACTTCTTCTTTGTGCTCAGCGGGTTTGTCCTGGCCCACAGCTATGGCATGAAGCCGAATCTCTCGTTCAAGTCCTTCTTCATTTCCAGGCTTTTCCGCATCTACCCGCTGCACCTGGTGATGCTCGGGGTGTTCCTGGTGTTCGAGACGCTGCGCTGGCTGGCCTACAAGAAAGGCTTCTATCTCAATAACGTGCCCTTCACCGGGTTGTTCGACCCTCGGGAAATCCTGCCGAACCTGTTCCTGGTGCAGGCCTGGACGCCGTTCACTGAACCCATGTCGTTCAACTATCCGTCCTGGACCATCAGCATCGAGTTCTACCTCTACATGCTGTTCGGCATGCTGTGCCTGTTGTCCCTGCGCAATCGCTACCTGATGTTTGCCTGCGTGTCGGTGCTGGCGTTCGTGTTGATCTTCTCGGGCAATGAGCCCTTGGTTGAGCGCGCAATGCAGGGGCTGTCGTGCTTCTTTGCCGGTAACGTCACCTACCTGGGCTATCTGCTGATTCGCGACCGGTTCATCCCAAGGCCCTGGCTGATGACCGTGCTGGAGTGCGCGGTGATGTACGCCACCTGGTGGATTGTCATGAATGACTTCGACCACCGCCTGCCCATCGGCAGCCTGACGTTCTGTGGGCTGGTGCTGTTGTTCGCGTTCGAGGGCGGGCTGGTCTCGGCGTTTCTCAAGACCGGGGTGTTCGTGCTGCTGGGCAAGCTTTCGTATTCGATCTACATGACCCATGCAGCCTTGATCTTCTGCTTTTCGGCGATCTTCATCGTCGCGCAGAAGGTGACCGGGCAACCGCTGGCGCCGATGATCGACGGGCAACGCTTCATGGACACGGGCTCCGTGTTTTTCAACAACCTGTTCGCCGTGGTTGTGACGCTGCTGGCGGTGGGGCTTGCGGCGCTGGCGCACAAATACATCGAGATGAAGGGCTATGAGCTGGGCAAGCGGGTGGCGAATCCTGCGGCGTCCAGGCCCGCCGCCGAACCGGCTGATACCCGCTTGAGAACTCGGGCGACGGTCAGCGATTGAGCCAGGCGGCCATGCCCAGTCCGGCGGCGCGGCCACTGGCAAAACAGGCGGTGAGCAGATAGCCGCCGGTGGGGGCTTCCCAGTCGAGCATCTCACCGGCGCAGAACACCCCCGGCATGGCGCTGAGCATCAGTTGCTCATCCAGCGCTTCGAAAGTCACGCCACCGGCGGTGCTGATCGCCTCGTCCAGCGGGCGGGGGCGGATCAGTGTCAGCGGCAGGTGTTTGATCGCCTGGGCCAGCGCTGCCGGATCGGCGAACGACTCGGCTGGCGCCAGTTCGCGCAGCAATGCCGCCTTGACTCCGTCGATCCCGACCTGACTGTGCAGATGCCTGGACATCGAGCGCGAGCCACGGGGTTTGCTCAGGGCCTTGTGGATATCTTGCAGACGCTTGCCGGGCAGCAGGTCGATCTCGACCGTGGCCTCGCGCTGCTGGTTGATCGCCTCGCGGATCTGCGCCGACAGCGCGTAGACCAGGCTGCCTTCAATGCCGGTGGCAGTGACCACGCATTCGCCCAGGCGCAATTCCTGACCCTGCAACCCCATGGCGATGTTCTTCAGCGGCGCCCCGGCAAACTTGCCCTTGAGCACATCACTCCAGCCTGACACTTCGAAGCCACAGTTGGCCGCCTGCAACGGCGCCATCTGCACACCGCGCTGTTCCAGCAGCGGCAGCCACGCGCCATCCGAGCCCAGCCGCGCCCAACTGGCGCCGCCCAACGCGAGCAAGGTGGCATCCGGCTGGATCGTCAATTCGCCTTCGGGGTTGGCGATGCGCAGGCTGCCCTCGGCATTCCAGCCCAGCCAGCGATGGCGGGTGTGGATAACTACGCCGGCGTCGCGCAGGCGCTTGAGCCAGGCACGCAGCAACGGCGCGGCTTTCATGTCGGTGGGAAAAACCCGGCCGGAGGTGCCGACGAAGGTCTGGATGCCCAGCCCGTGAATCCATTCGCAAAGCGCCTGGGCGTCCATCCCACGCAGCAGGGGTGCGATCATTGGTGCGCGTTCGGCGTAGCGCGAGAGAAAGGCCGGGTAGGGCTCGGAGTGGGTGATGTTCATGCCGCCGACGCCGGCCAGCAGGAATTTGCGCCCCACCGATGGCATGGCGTCGTACAGATCGACCTTGCACCCCGCCTGGCTCAGCACTTCGGCGGCCATTAAACCCGCAGGCCCACCCCCGATGATGGCGACGGATTTTGCGGAGTTGGCGGTACTGGAAGTCATGGGCAAGCTGCGGATCGATGAAGTAGGGCGCGCATTCTACCCGAGCCTCGTGACGAACGAGCGACCTGTGGAAAACTATTGAGCAAAAAACGTACAGCGTGCGCCAGGCCTTGCGCGGTGTGGGGTCTGAACCCTTGCACTCAGGTTATCCACAGGCCGCTCCACAGCGGATGTGGGTAACTGACCGATACTGTAGGAGCGCGCTTGCCCGCGACCGCGATCTGCCTGTGCCGTAAATGTTGGCTGATACTCCGCGATCGCGGGCAAGCGCGCTCCTACAGGGTGTATCGTTTCAGAGTCCTTCCGAGACCCACACCCGCTGCGCGCTGTGATGCAAAATCCCGTGCCGACGCGCCAGCGCCTTGCGATCCTTGCTGTATCCACCGCCGATCACGCCCATCACCGGGATGTCCCGCCCGAGGCAGTGGCGCATCACGGCTTCATCGCGGCGGCCCACACCGCTGTCGGTCAGTTGCAGGTAGCCCAGGGCATCGTCCTTGTGCACGTCGACGCCTGCGTCGTACAGCACCAGGTCAGGTTGATACAGCGGCAGCAGGTAATTGAGCGTGTCGTCGACTACCTTCAGGTAATCGGCGTCGCCCATGCCCATCGGCAGCGGGATGTCCCAGTCACTTTGCGCCTTGCGCGCCGGGAAGTTCTTTTCGCAGTGCAGCGAGACCGTGATCGCGTCTTCGGTGTGTTCCAGAATCCGCGCCGTGCCGTCACCTTGATGCACGTCGCAGTCGAAGATCAGCACCCGGTGCACCCGGCCGCTCTGCAGCAGGAAATGGCTGATGATCGCCAGGTCGTTGAAGATGCAGAAACCGGCGGGGTAGTCGTAATGAGCGTGGTGGGTGCCACCGGCCAGATGGCAGGCCAGGCCGTGCTGCAGGGCCTTTTCGGCCGTCAGCAGCGAGCCGCCGACGGCGCGCACCGTACGTCGGGCCAGATCCTCGCTCCAGGGCAGGCCCAGGCGGCGCTGGTCCTCGCGGGAAAGGTCTCCGTCCATGTACCGACGGATGTAGGACGGATCATGGGCCAGCGCAAGAATGTCCTCCGGGCAGATCTGCGGACGAAACAACTGAGCATCCGTGGTCAGGCCGCTGTCGATAAGGTGGTCGTGCAGCAGCCGGAACTTGTCCATCGGGAAACGATGGTCGGGTGGAAACTCGGGGCTGTAGTCTTCGTGGTAGATAAGTGGAAGAGACATGGTGCGCACGTGCAGGATTCGAGAGGCAATCTTGCCAGTTATGGCCGCGAGCGCACAGGGAATTGCCCAACAAGTGGGCTGTCGGACTGACAGCCATTCGGGAAGCGGGGCAGGGGAGACGTTTCAATGGAGCCGATACTCGAGCTCAACAGCGCACGCTTGCTGATGCGCCAGTGGCGCGATGACGATTTGCAGGCGTTCGCGGCGATGTGCGCCGATCCGCAGGTCATGCGGTACTTTCCGGCACCTATGAGCCGCCTGGAGAGCGCCAAGATGATCGGGCGCATTCGTGGCCATTTCGCCGAATACGGTTTCGGGCTTTGGGCGCTGGAGCGCAAGGACACCGGCCAATTCATCGGTTTCACCGGGCTGAACGTGGTGGGCTTCGACGCATTCTTCACCCCGGCGGTGGAGATCGGCTGGCGCCTGGCCCGCGAGCACTGGGGGCTGGGCTACGCCAGCGAAGCGGCCTGGACCGTGCTCGGCTGCGGTTTCGAGCACGTGGAGCTGGACGAGATCGTGTCCTTTACGGCGGTCAGCAACCTGCCTTCGCAAAAGGTCATGCAGGCCATCGGCATGCGTCATGAGCCGAGCGACGATTTCGAGCATCCGAACCTGCCCGCCGAGCACCCGTTGCGCCCGCATGTGCTGTACCGCATCAACCGTCAGCAGTGGCTCGCCACCTTGTGATTGGCGGGAATCGCGCTACAAACATCTGTATCATTTCGCACAGA
Source organism: Pseudomonas sp. NPDC090201 (assembly GCF_044746825.1). Classification (NCBI taxonomy): domain Bacteria; kingdom Pseudomonadati; phylum Pseudomonadota; class Gammaproteobacteria; order Pseudomonadales; family Pseudomonadaceae; genus Pseudomonas; species Pseudomonas sp. NPDC090201. The sequence continues at coordinate 56,805 of NZ_JBIVCX010000018.1, read as the reverse complement.
CTGTGACGAATACGTGCGAGACGACTGTGTGTGAGGAGCTGGGAATGAGCCATGTGCTGGATGATCTGGTAGCGCTGCTGAGCCTTGAACCGATCGAAGAAAATCTTTTCCGTGGCCGTAGCCAGGACCTGGGCTTTCGCCAGCTGTTTGGCGGGCAAGTGCTGGGCCAGTCGTTGTCGGCGGCGAGCAAGACCGTCGAAGACGCCCGCCATGTTCATTCGTTGCACGGCTATTTCCTGCGCCCGGGTGACGCCCATCTGCCGGTGGTCTACCAGGTTGACCGGGTTCGCGACGGCGGCAGCTTCAGCACCCGGCGCGTGACGGCGATCCAGAAGGGGCACCCGATCTTCACCTGCAGCGCGTCCTTTCAGTACGACGAAGAAGGCTTCGAGCACCAGAGCCAGATGCCGCAAGTGGTCGGTCCGGAAAACCTGCCTTCGGAACTGGAGCTGATGCGCCAGCGCGAGCACCTGATTCCGGCGCACATGAAAGACAAACTGCTGTGCCCCAAACCCATCGAGTTTCGCCCGGTGACCGAGTCCGACCCCTACAACCCCAAGCCGACCGATCCTGTGAAATACGTGTGGTTCCGGGCGGATGGCGAGTTGCCGGACATCCCCGCGCTGCACAAATACATGCTCGCCTATGCCTCGGACTTCAATCTGCTGACCACCTCCCTGCTGCCTCACGGCAAGACGGTCTGGCAGAAAGACATGCAGATCGCCAGCCTCGACCATTCGCTGTGGTTCCACGGTGAACTGCGCGCCGATGACTGGTTGCTCTACGCGATGGACAGTCCCTGGGCCGGAAACTCCCGTGGCTTCTCTCGCGGCAGCGTGTACAACCGCGCAGGTACGCTCGTAGCCTCGGTCAGCCAGGAAGGGTTGATTCGCCATCGCAAGGACTGGGCATGAGCCTTTCGCAGTTGCGCCACTGGGTATTCGACATGGACGGCACGCTGACCATCGCCGTGCATGACTTCCCGGCCATCAAGCGCGCGCTGGGCATTCCCCAGGAAGATGACATTCTCGGCCATCTGGCAGCCTTGCCCGCCGATGTTGCGGCGGCCAAGCATGCGTGGCTGCTGGAACATGAGCGTGAACTGGCAGTGGCGTCGAAGCCTGCGCCCGGTGCCGTGGAACTGGTCAAGGAACTGGCCGGGCGTGGCTATCGCCTGGGCATCCTGACCCGCAATGCCCGGGAGCTGGCCTACGTGACGCTGGAGGCCATCGGGATTGCCGACTGTTTTCATGTCGATGACGTGCTGGGCCGCGACGAAGCACCGCCCAAGCCCGATCCAGGCGGGCTGCTCAAACTCGCCCAGGCGTGGAACGTCGAGCCGTCGCAGATGGTGATGGTCGGTGATTACCAGTTCGACCTGGCCTGCGGCAAAGCCGCCGGGACGCACACCGTGCTGGTCAACCTCCCCGAAAACCCCTGGCCGGAACTCACCGACTGGCATGCCGATGATTGCACGGCGTTGCAGGCGATGTTGGGCGGTGCGCAAGGCTGATTAAAAGCAAAAACTGTGGGAGCGAGCTTGCTCGCGAAGGCTATTGCATGGCCGACACAGAGGGGTCGATCTGGCCGCCGTCTTCGCGAGCAAGCTCGCTCCCACAGTGGGGCGTGTGTGCCGCCGACATCAATTGCCCTTGAACAACGCCGCCTGCCCCTCGGGCGAGGTGAACATCGCGTCGCCGTTGTGACCCACGCCTTTGACCTCGACCACACGCTGGTTCAAGCCCTCGGGATGGCGCTTGGTCAGGTAATCGAAGTAATTGTGCCCGCGCACCAGGCGATACGCCCCTTGCGCCTCGGCGCCGCAGTCCTTGTCCAGTGCCGGATGGTTCGGGTCGGTGTCCTGCTCGCCCAACAGGTAGGTGACGTCGCGTTTCACATAGGCCGCTTCAAGCTCGGCCGCCGTTTCCTTGCCCGCATAAGGTGGCAACTTGTTCAGGCCGTACTTCCAGGTGTCGAAGCCCGGGCAACTGGCGGTGGTCACCGGCAGCGGACGGGTCGCGTCGAAGTACGCATAGGAAGACGGGTTGGCGATCACATACCGCAGCTTGATGCCTTCCTTCTTCAGTAGCGCATCTTCCTTGCCGCCGATCATCGCGTAGCGCTGCACCACCTGCGCGCCACCGGAATGCCCGGCAATCACGACTTCCTTGAGGTTGGGGAACAGCTTGCTGTCGGAGAGGCGCTTGAGGATATGGTCGATGACCACGAACGAGCTGACAGGCTTGGCCCCCAGCGACTTGTCGCCTGCCATCCAGTCATTGCGATGCCAGCGCAGGACGGTTTCCGGCAGATGGTGAGCGGTGATGTCCTTTTCATCGAGGAACTGCGGCGCAATCAGCAGGGTTTTCGACCGCTGCTTTGACTGGTTGGCGGCGCGCTCGACGCTGCGCAGGTAGGTCTGGGCATTACGCAAACGCCCGTGAAGCACAATCACCACTCGCTGGATCTGCGGGCTCGGGCGCACCCAGCTCTGGCTCAGCCCCAGGGTGGCCTGGGACGTTCCGTTGATCAGCAGCCGGTCGGGGCTGATGGATTTGACCGCCTGATCCGCAGCATGAGCGGTAACGCTCATCAGGGTGCCCAACAACAGGATCGAAAGCGGTTTCATCATGTGATCAGAGGCTCTTGGCGGCGAATGTATCGCATTGGTTGATTTGTCCCTGGGCAAAACCTGCCTTGAACCAGCGCACGCGCTGGGCAGACGTCCCGTGGGTGAACGAGTCCGGTACTACACGTCCCTGGCTTTGCTGCTGCAAACGGTCATCGCCAATGGCATTGGCCGCATTCAGCGCCTCTTCAATATCACCGGGTTCGAGCCAGTTCAAACGCTTTTGCGCGTTAAAGGCCCAAACACCGGCAAGGCAGTCTGCCTGAAGCTCCTGGCGCACCAGCAGGCCGTTGTCACCCTCCATGCGCATGCCGCGCTGACGGGCGGCGTCAACTTTAGCCGAAACCCCGAGCAAGGTCTGCACATGATGGCCAACTTCATGCGCAATCACGTACGCCTGGGCAAAATCCCCGGCCGCCTTGAAACGCTGGCTCATCTCCTGGAAGAACGCCATGTCCAGGTAAACCCGCTGATCCCCCGGGCAATAGAACGGACCGCTGGCCGAGGTGGCATAACCGCAGGCGGACTGCACCTGGCCGCGGAACAGAATCAGCGTCGGGTCCTTGTACTGCCGCCCGCCCGCCTGGAACAGCTGGCGCCAGGTGTCCTCGGTATCCCCCAGAATCGCCCGCACGAACTCCGCCTGCTCATCGTTGGCCGGCGGCGCCTGACGCGTCTGCGGATTGACCGCCGATGTCTGTTGCTGGCCCATCTGCCCGGCGATCTGCCCCAGGATCTGCATCGGGTCCTGACCGGTCAGCAGGCCAATGGCGACAATGATCACAATCCCGCCAAGCCCCAGCCCCTTGCCCCCAATGCGCAACCCACCCCCACCCCCGGTGTCGTCGCGCGCATCGACGACGTTGTCACTGCGACGTCCTTTTTTCCAGAGCATGGTAGGAACCCTCGGTTGGTGGTGTAGGAAGTGTAGACGGCGGGGGAGGCCGGCCGTCTGGTTAGCCGGAAAGTAAGAGGGGAGGTGAGGGAAATGGTTCAGGGCATGCCTTGATACTGTACGGGCATGCCCAGATGAGATTTTGTCAGGAGGTTGTTATTGCGTAATTCAAAATCGCCAGGCAGCCGCAATTAAGCAATAGCCAAATGTAAATGGCCCAAATTCGCCGCCTCAGAGACAGGGGAACCCTGAGGTGAGCATTTTTAGCGATATCACCTCGGCGATACATTATTCCGGGCATGTATATAAATGCGAAGATCATGCTCAGCCGCATATGCCTGCCGATGATTCCGCCTCCCCAAATATTTCTTGTATTGACGACTCCCGGGCAGTCGGACAGGTAGTGCTCAATGATGTCGAGATTTTTATGCCCGAACCGGGCCATGACGATAAGGTTGAGCAAAGTAGAAATGAACCAGGTCAATCCAGAGGCCAGAATAATAGGCATTTATGGCCTCCACTCGTAGATCAATTCGCCCATTCGTTCGCCAAACCTTTCTCCTCCAACGCCTCCTGCGTACCCACCTGCCGCCGCAGCGATGATTCCACACCCAATCACCCCCAGCCCTCCAGTAGTCACTCCAAAGACGACCATACACAGAGGTGTCAGAAAAGCTGTACCGAGTGTGCCTCCCGCCATCCCGCCGGCAATACCACCAGCTAGTTTGCTCCCCTCAACATATTTCGCCTTCCTGCACATCTCCTCCCGCCCCGTAATGCAAGCCTCTTTGATCTCCAGATGCGTCGAGTAAGCGTTCAACGCAATACCGATCGGCGTCCCGGCCTTCAACAATTTCGAAGCCTTGGCAATATGATTCAAACGGTCCGTATACCCCCGAAGCTCCCGCGTATGCAGGTAACTCTTGGTGGATATCCCGAGCATTTTCTTGATCGACCCCTTGTTGTGCATTCCGGTCCCCCAGCGAGCGATACCCTCTAGTTGGCCATCGAGCCTGGCGAACAGCACGCGCCGCTGGTTGATGAACTCTTGCCTCGCGATGGGCGTGCCGCGTTTGAGAGAGAGCTGATGCAACCGCTGGATATCCTGCAGCGTTTTCTCCACGCCTTTGAGGTGGTTTTCCCAACTGCCAGTGGCGGCGCCGATCCCCAGCGAGCTGTAGCCCAGGATTTTCTGCAGAAGATCGTAGTTCGTGATGATCTCGCGATCCGACCCCACTTCGTTCCGGAACAGCGAGTGGTAGGTGCCATAGGCGAGTCTCGTCATCTCCGCTTCTTCGGGCGAGATGCGTGGCGTGGATTCGTCGGCAACCACCATGAGCTGGCCGGGCATGACCATGTTGTTGCGCAGGTGGGCGTTGAGCTGATCGAACTTGGCGCCGCCACCTACCTGCGCCTTGATGAGGGGGTAGTTCTGGAATCGGTCGTTGATGAATACGTACGGCTTGCCTGCGACTGCCATTTTCCTGTCCTTGAGAAATGGGAAGCCGGCAGGATAGGAAAAGAGTTGAAGCGATACGATGGACAGGCGCGCAGTTTGAGCAAATTCAGAACAGCCCTACTCAAAGGGCTCAAAGTTCCTACAAGTCAGGCTGCTCAGCCTTCACCGACTGGATAAACGCCTGCATCGCCGAGGACTGAATCCGGTGTCGTCGGGTAATCAGTCCGTAGGGCGGCAGGCGTGCTTCGAAGTGGATCGGCAGGACCGCCAGCAGGTCGCGTCCGGCGTAGTCTTCGACCACGGAAACCGGGGTGACACCGAGCATGTCGGTCTGTTGCACCAGTGACAGCAGGGTCATGATGGAGGTGGTTTCGACGATGCTGTTGGGGATATCGACGCGGGCGTTGTGGAACACCTGGTTGATGATCGCGCGCATGGGGCTGGGTTGCTGTTGCAGTACCCAGGTTTCGTTTTGCAGGGCGGCCCAGCTCAGGTCCTTGGCGTGAACCAGCGGGTTCTGCGCGCCGGCGATCACGCACAGGGCTTCTTCGCCGAGGCTGTCGAACAACAGTTCTTCCGCGCGTGCGCCGCCGGGGATGCGGCCCAGCACGACATCGAGCTGGTCTTGGAGCAGGGCCTGGACCAGCACGTCGCTGGTGTCGACTTGAATGCTCATGGACAGGCGCGGGTGGCTCTTTTTCAGGTTGGCGATGGTGCGGGTCAGCAGCCCGGAGGACAGGGCAGGGATCGCGCCGACCGCAACGCGCCCCAGGTTGCCGGACTCCAGCGCCACCAATTCCTCGCGCATGCCGCTCAGTTCGGCAAACACCATGCGCGCGTAATAGATGACGGTTTCGCCGAACGGCGTCGGGCGCATGCCCCGTGGCAGGCGTTCGAACAGTTCGACGCCCAAGAGATCCTCGGCTTCGTGCAGCATCTTGGTGGCCGCAGGCTGGGTCATGCCGATGTTGTCGGCCGCCCGGCGCAGCGAGCCGAACTCCTGCAGCGCCAGCATCAGCCGCAACTGGCGCAAACGCAGGCGGCTGTGGATAACGCTGGCTTCCGGAATTCGGGTCATGGCAGTGGCTCGCGCAAAAGTCTGCGGCGAGCCTGCCAAGAACTGCAACGCATTGCCAGCATTGCGTGTCATCACAGGGTTTTGGCCTTGATTGCATGACGATTGCGCCAGCCAAAGGCGGCTTTGATGCCAGCGCTGATGATGGGCCAGAACAGCATCGCCAACGCAGCGGTGGTCAGGCTGCCCACTAGCGGGTTGGACCAGAAGATGCCCAGTTGCCCATCGGAAAACAGCATCGACTGGCGAAACGCATCCTCGGCCTTGTCGCCCAGCACGGCGGCCAGCACCAGCGGGGCAATCGGGTAGCCGAGTTTCTTGAACAGATAACCCAGTGCGCCGAAGCCCAGCATCAGCATGACGTCGAACATCGAGTTGTGCACCGAGTAGGCGCCGATGGCGCAGACCATGATGATGATCGGAGCGATGATCGAGAACGGGATGCGCAGGATCGAGGCGAACAGCGGCACGGTCGCCAGCACCACCAGCAGGCTGACCACGTTGCCCAGGTACATGCTGGCGATCAGCCCCCAGACGAAGTCGTGTTGCTCGGCGAACAGCGTCGGCCCCGGGTGCAGGCCCCAGATCATCAGCCCGCCGAGCATCACCGCAGCGGTCGCAGAACCCGGGATGCCCAGGGTCAGCATCGGCAGCAAGGCGCTGGTGCCTGCGGCGTGGTCGGCGGTTTCCGGGGCGATGACGCCTTCGATTTCGCCCTTGCCAAAGTTGTCGCGGTTTTTCGAGAACTTGCGCGCGATGCTGTAGCTCATGAACGAGGCGGCAGTCGGGCCGCCAGGCGTTATGCCCATCCAGCAGCCGACCAGGGTGCTGCGCAGGATCGTGAACCAGTAACGCGGCAGTTTGGCCCAGGTGCGCAGGATCACCATCGGCGTGATGCGCGCATGTTCGCCACGGAACACCAGGCCCTCTTCGACGGTGCAGAGGATTTCACCGATGCCGAACAGGCCGATCACCGCGACTTCGAAGCTGATGCCGGTCATCAGTGCCGGTTGATCGAAGGTCAGGCGCAGGTTGCCGGAAACGGTGTCCATGCCCACAGCGGCCATGGCGAAGCCGATCATCATCGCGACCACGGTTTTCAGCGGCGGGTTCTTGCTCATGCCAATGAAGGTGCAGAAGGCCAGCAGGTACACCGCGAAGAACTCCGGCGAGCTGAAGGTCATGGCGAATTCGGCGATCCGCGTGGAAAGGAATGTCAGCAGCAACACCCCGGCCAGCGCACCGATCAGCGCCGAGCTGAAGGCCGCGGTCAGGGCTTCGGCGGCACGGCCATCGCGGGCCATGGGGTAGCCGTCGAAGGTGGTCGCCACCGACGACGGCTCACCGGGAATGTTGAACAGGATCGAGGTGATCGACCCGCCAAACAGCGCCCCCCAGTACATGCACGACAGCAGGATGATCGCCGACACCGGCGACATGGTGAACGTCAGCGGCAGCAACAGCGCCACGCCGTTGGGGGCGCCCAGGCCCGGCAACACGCCGACCAGGATGCCCAGCAACACGCCAACGACCATCAGGCCGATGTGGCCTGGCGTGAGGATCAGGTTCATGCCTTGCAGCAGGGAATCGAACTCGCTCATTTCAGCGATCTCCACACAGAGCCGATCAGGTCGCCCAGCGGGCCTGCATCCAGCGGCACCCGAAACCACAGATCGAAGATCAGGTAGCTGGCCAGCACCGCGCCCACTGACACCGCGCCGATCTTCCACGTGCCGTAGGGCTTGGCGCGGGTCTTGTCGCGCCACATGAACCAGGCGATGAACACCGCTGAGGCGAGGTAGATCCCGGTGAACGGCATGGCGCAGACGAACAGCGCGATGGGAATGAACACCGACAGCACCTGGCGGAACTCACCACGGCTGACGAAACTGACGCTTAGCGGTTTCCAGCGAATCAGCGCGAGCACGCCATTGGCCAGGCTTGCCGAGGCCAGCAACAGGCCGATGTAGAACGGGAAATAACCAGGCTCCGGACCGGCGTCGCCCCAGCCGATGCCTTGCTCGACACTGCCGAACATCACCACCACGCCGATGACCAGCGTGAACAGCGCAAGCCCCAACTCGACCCAGCGGGTACCGACCAGGGAGCTTGAGTGAGAAGAATTGGACATCAGACACCTCCAGCGAATGACGGCCGCCCGCGCTCCGGCAGGAGGCGGGCGGTGACAGGGCAGGTCAGTTGCGCAGCCAGCCAGCGTCCTTGAACACCGGTGTGACGCGGGCGGTGTCTTTCTCGATATAGGCCGTCAACTGTTCGCCTTCGAGGAAGGTCGGCACCAGCGCGTTCTGTTTCACGTAGGCCTTGAATTCAGGCGTCTCGGAGACCTTGCGCATCAGTTCGGTGTAGAACGCCCGCTGTTCTGCGGTGACATTGCCCGGCATGAAGATGGTGCGCGGGAAACGGTATTGATCGATGCCAAGGCCGGCCTCGTGGCAGGTCGGTACGTCGGCCCAGGATTTATCCCCGGCGACCTTGTCGGTATAGCCCATGCGCTCCTGGCTGAAGACGCACAGCGGCTGCACCTGATCGCCGCGCCACTGGCTGATGCTTTCGGCGGGGTTGTTGACGTTGGCGGCGATGTGTTTGCCGGCCAGTTGGGTGGCGGCCTCGCTGCCGCTCTTGAACGGGATGTAGGTCAGCTTGGTGCTGTTGGTCTGGTTCAGCAGCAGGGTCAGGGTCTGGTCGACATCCTTGGACTGACTGCCGCCCATGCGGATTTTCGACGGGTCGGCCTTGACCGCCTCGACGAAGCCCTTGGCGTCTTTCCAGGGCGCGTCCTTGTAGGTCCAGAGGATGAAATCGTCTTCGGCCACGGCGGCGACGGGCGTCAGTTCCTGCCATTCGTAACCGAGCTTGGAGACCAGCGGCAGCAGGTAGATGTTGTTGGTGGCGATCACCAGTTTGTCGGCGTCGCCCTTGGAGACTTTCATGTCGAGGAAGGCTTCGGCCCCGTTGCCGCCGCCCTTGTTCAGCACCACCGTGTTTACATCCAGTAACTTATGCGTGCTGATGATCGACTGGATCAGCCGGCCCAACTGGTCGGTGCCGCCGCCTGGGCCACCGGCCACGACGATCTCGACATTCTTGTCAGGTTGCCATGCTGCCAGAGCGAGGGTGGGAAGTGCCGTGGCGCACATCAGTGTGCAGCCGAGCAGCAAACGGGACGCGCGTCGGAAGGATGCGGTTCGCATGATGATCCTCTTTTTTGTATTTGTTATGAGCGGCCGTCATCGTGATCGACCATGGACCGAGTGTGTGAAAGTTGCTATGTCGCGTCTAGTCAAAACATCAGATACACCGATAGCCTGGGGTTATAGGTCATTCACAGCCATGTAGGAGCGCGCTTGCCCGCGACGGGGCATGTCAGACGATGGAGATGTGGCGGCTGTACCGGCGTCATCGCGGGCAAGCGCGCTCCTACAGGGCGTAGTGGCTGTTACGGGGTGCAGGCGCCGAAAGGTGAGGATTATTGCAGGAGCGCGCTTGCCCGCGACAGGATGTGTGAGGCGATGGAGATGTGGCGGTTGTACCGGCGTCATCGCGGGCAAGCGCGCTCCTACAGGGCGTGGTGGCTGTTACGGGGTGCAGGCGCCGAAAGGTGGGGATGATTGTAGGAGCGCGCTTGCCCGCGACGGGATGTGTGAGGCGATGTAGATGTGTGGGATGTACCGGCGTCATCGCGGGCAAGCGCGCTCCTACAGGGCGCCGCTACCCTGAGCTTGCTCGCGATCAGGTTTCAGCCGCGCAGAGATACCCGAAAACACACCCAACCCGACACGTCGCGCTATATCCTCCAGCTATCACCGTATTTCCAGTTTTGATTAGACGGTTATCGCTTGCGCCTCGATAGTGGCTGCCAAGACCGGCGCGTTCGCAGAAGTGCGTCGACAATAAGAACAACAAATCGAGGTACGCACCCATGGCTCGCAGCAGCGCCGATGTGCCCTTGTCCGCAACGGGCGACTCCTTTGCTCCTCCTGTTTCCAGCGTGGCCAGTTCGGCCCGGGCCAGCACGGTGCGCTGGCGTATCTTCGCCATTATCTTCGTGCTGACCATGGTCAACCTGATCGACCGGGTTTCGCTGTCCATCGCGATGCCGACCATCGCCAAGGAATTCACGCTCTCCCCGGCCATGCAGGGCCTGATTCTCAGCAGCTTTTTCTGGGCCTATGCCCTGTTGCAGATCCCCGGCGGCTGGATGATCGATCGCTTCGGGCCGCGCCGGGTGATTACCTGGTCCACCGGGCTGTGGGGCACGTTCCAGGTGCTGGCCGGTTTTGCCACGGGCGGTGCGTCGCTGTTGTTTGCGCGGATGTTTCTGGGCGCCGCCGAAGCGCCGTTGTTTCCGTCGGGCGGCAAGCTGATTTCCCTGTGGCTGGCGCCGAGCGAGCGCAGCCGCGGCGCAGTGATGATGGACAGCGGCAGCCCCTTGGGTGTGGCGCTGGGCGGTCTGATCATCGCGTACCTGATTGTCTCGCTGGATTCGTGGCGCATGGCGTTTGTGATCGCCGGTATCGCCACGCTGGTGCTGGGCTGGGTGTCGTGGCGCTACCTGCGGGACGACCCCTCCGTGCATCCACAGGTCAACGCGGCGGAACTTGAGAAGATCAACGCCGGCCGCGATACCCCGGCCGCCGAAGCCGCGCGGGCCAAGGTCAAAGGGCTCGGCATCGCGGCCCGTTCCCTGACTGGCCTGCTGGTGGGGCGTTCGACCTGGGCGATGGTCTATTTCGGTCTGCTGACCTGGGGCCCGAGCTATCTGGCCCAGGCGCGGGGCTTCGACATCAAGGGCATCGGTTTCGCCACCTTCGTGATCTTCATCTGCGGCTCCCTGGGTTCGCTGACCGGCGGTTTCCTCTGCGACGGGCTGATCCGCAAGGGCGTGCGCCGTGGCCTCGCGGTCAAGGGCCTGCTGACGTTTTCCGGTGTCATCGCGCTCTGCGCGCTGCTGCTGTTGCCGCGAATGAGCGACCCGATCGCTGCCGTCGCGCTGCTGGCCATGACCGCGTTCTTCCTGATGTGGGGCAGTCTTTACTGGAGCTTCCCGGCGTTGCTCGCGGCACCGGCTCGGGTCGGCCTGATCGGCGGTGTGATGAACCTGGCGGGCAGTATCGGTGGCATCTTCGTGCCGATCCTGGTGGGCGTGATCCTGCAGTACTTCGGCGGCTTCGGTGCTGTGCTGGCGTTCTTCGCCATCTGCGCGGCGCTGTTCGTCCTCGCCACGCTGCTGATCAGCCTGGATGGCAAGCAGGAGGCGGGCAATGTCTGAGGCGCTTTACAACGGGCCGATCATCGACGCCCATCATCACTTCTGGGACCCGCAGGCCAACTACCATCCCTGGCTCGCCGAAGACGCCAACATCCCGTTTCGCTACGGGGATTACTCGGCGATCAAGCGGCGCTACCTGCCACCGGAGTATTTCGCTGACGCAACGCCCCACAACGTGGTGCAGACCGTCTACGTCGAGACCGAATGGGACCCCCGCGACCCGATTGGCGAAACTCGATTCATCGAGCAGATCGCCGCCCGCTATGGCGTGCCCAATGCCGTGGTGGCCCAGGCCTGGCTCGATCATCCGGACGCGCTGGCGGTGTTGGCCGAGCAGGCGCTGTTTCCCAGCGTGCGCAGCGTGCGGCACAAGCCGGGCGGGCCGCAGTCGCCGGAGCAGGTGGGTGAACAACGCACCTTGATGAGCGATGAACACTGGCGACGCAGCTACGCGGCGCTGCACGGACTGGGGCTGCGTTTCGACCTGCAGACGCCCTGGTGGAACCTGCCTGAAGCCGAACTCCTGGCGCGGGATTTTCCAGAGACCACGCTGATTCTCAACCACGCCGGCCTGCCGTCGGATCGCAGCGCCGAAGGCCTGGCCGGCTGGCACGGGGCAATGGCACGGCTGGCCGAGCGACCCAACGTGGTGGTGAAGATTTCCGGTCTTGGCCTCAAGGGCAAACGCTGGAGCAGCCAGGACAACCGCTGGATCGTGCGCGAAATCATCGCCATGTTCGGCAGCGAGCGGGCGATGTTCGCCAGCAACTTTCCGGTCGACAGCCTGTGCGGCTCGTTCGACGACATCTACAGCGGTTTCAAACACATCGTTCGTGATCTGCCGCCCGCCGATCAGGAGCGTCTTTTCTACAGCAATGCACAGCGTATCTACCGTTGTGCGCCGTCTGCCGTGGCGAGCCCGTGGCAAGAACAGTTGAGGAGTCAGGCATGAACAAAACCCGAATCGCGATGGTGCTCGGCGACCCGGCAGGCATCGGTCCGGAACTGATCGCACGCTTGCTCAGCGATGAAAAAGTACGCAGCCAGGCCCAAGTGCTGCTGATCGCCGACGAGAGCGAAATGCGCCGGGGCATGGACATCGCCGGGCTGTCGTTTCCCTACCGGCAGATCGACTCGCTGGACGGGCTGGATTTTCGCGATGACACGCCGCTGTTCTACAACTATCGCGGCGATGCCGTGGGGGAGTTTCCACGCAGTGAAGCCAGCGCCATCGGTGGACGTTACTGTCTGGATACGCTGAAAATCGCCCTTGACCTGACCGCCGCCAAGACGACTAACGCGGTGCTGTTCGGGCCATTGAACAAGACCTCGCTGCACATGGCCGGCATGGCTCACAACGACGAGCTGCACTGGTTTGCCGAGTTGCTGGGCTTCGACGGGCCGTTCTGTGAGTTCAACGTGCTGGACCGGTTGTGGACGTCCCGCGTGACCTCCCACGTCGCGCTCTCGGCCGTGCCCGGCATGCTGACTCAGGAGCGGGTGATCGAGGCGATCCGCCTGATCGACACTGCCCTCAAGCGCAACGGCCTGAAGGCGCCACGCATCGGTGTGTGTGGCTTGAATCCGCACAACGGCGACAACGGCTCGTTCGGTCGCGAGGAGCTGGACATCATCGGCCCTGCGGTGAAAACGGCGCAGGCTCAGGGGATGAACGCCGATGGGCCGTATCCGGGCGACACGATTTTCCTGAAAGTGCAGGGCGATGCCAGCGCGTTTGACGCGGTGGTGACGATGTACCACGACCAGGGCCAGATCGCGATCAAGCTGATGGGCTTCTCCCGTGGCGTCACGGTGCAGGGCGGCCTGCCGATCCCGATCACCACGCCCGCCCATGGAACCGCGTTCGATATCGCAGGGCAGGGCAAGGCCAACGTCGGGGCGATTCGCCAGGCCTTCGAGATTGCCTGCCGGATGGGGCAGAGCAACGTCTGAGGGGTTAGCCCTTTCTCATGAAAAACCACGTTTGCCGCGAGCTGCTTTCGAGCGCCTTGCGGCTTTTTTGTGCCTGGTCGGTTGGGGTTGCCTGATCTGACGCCGTCGCGGGCAAGCGCGCTCCTACAGGTGGGCTGGTTGTTCCTATAACTCTATTGAGCAATCTTGATTTGCAGCGATCACCTGCGGCTATCACTGGATACGCATAAGTGATTAGCCGACCCGCCTGGCCTGTCGCTAAATTCTCCCCATCGACCCGCGGCGCAGCGCTTGCCGCATCGAACGACAACTACAAAAAGGCCAGCGTGCCACCGGTTGAAAGGAACCGCTCTCATGAAAATCAAGGCAATCCGTACCCGCGTATTCGAATGGAAAGGCAAGGTCGTCCCACCGCAGGCGCACTTCTGCACCAACGCCAGCGACATCCTCTTCGAGCGCGGCGATGCCATGGGCTCCTTCCGTTTCCACGGTTGGCTGGTGGTGGAAGTCGAGACGGACAACGGCATCGTCGGTATCGGCAACTGCGCCTTGGCGCCGCGGGTGGCCAAGGAAATCATCGACACCTACCTGGCTCCCATCGCCATCGGCGAAGACCCGTTCGACAACGAATACATCTGGCAGAAAATGTACCGCCAGAGCCACGCCTGGGGTCGTAAGGGCATCGGCATGGCGGCCATCTCGGCCATCGACATCGCCATCTGGGACATCATGGGCAAGGCGGTGAACAAGCCGGTGTTCAAACTGCTGGGTGGCCGTACCAAGGAGAAGATCTGGACTTACGCCTCCAAGCTGTACGCCAACGACAACCTGGACCTGTTCCTCGAAGAAGCCCAGGGTTATCTGAGCCAAGGCTTCACGGCGATGAAGATGCGCTTCGGCTACGGCCCCAAAGACGGCCCGGCGGGCATGCGTCGCAACATCGAACAAGTGCGCGCGCTGCGTGACCTGGCCGGTCCCGATGTGGACATCATGCTCGAATGCTACATGGGCTGGACCCTGGAATACGCCCGCCGCATGCTGCCCAAACTCGCCGAGTTCGAGCCGCGCTGGCTGGAAGAACCGGTGATCGCCGACGATCTGGAAGGCTACATCGAGCTGAAGAAGATGGGCATCATGCCGATCTCCGGCGGCGAGCACGAGTTCACTTCGTACGGCTTCAAGGACATGCTCGAACGCCGCGCCGTCGACGTGATCCAGTACGACACCAACCGCGTGGGCGGCATCACCGCTGCGCGCAAGATCAACGCCATGGCCGAAGCCTGGTCGGTGCCGGTGATCCCCCACGCAGGCCAGATGCACAACTACCACCTGACCATGTCCACCACCGCCTCGCCGATGGCCGAGTTCTTCCCGGTGTTTGACGTCGAGGTCGGCAACGAGCTGTTCTACTACGTGTTCAAGGGCGAGCCTGCGCCGGTCAACGGCTACATCCAGCTGGACGACAACAAGCCGGGCCTGGGCCTGGAAATCTCGGATGAGTACCTGAGCGAGTTCAACATCATCGAGTAACCCCCGCCAGTTCCCGCTGTAGGAGCGCGCTTGCCCGCGACTGCGTTGTGTCTGTACAAGACCTGTCAACTGACACACCGCGGTCGCGGGCAAGCTCGCTCCTACAGGGTCATATCCCAGGAGACTCCTCAATGCGCCTGATCCAATTCGAAAACAGCACCGGACAACGCCAGGTCGGCGTCGTCGAAGGTGCCCAGGTCCACGTCGTACGCAACACCACCAGCACCCGCGAACTGGCGCTGGCGGCCATTCGCGGCAAGCACAACCTCCAGGCAGAAGTCAGCCAGCGCGGCACCGAGCCGGGCCCTGACTACGCAGGCCTGCTGCAAAACGGCCAGGTCCTGCCACCGCTGGATCACCAAGACCCTGCCCACTGCCTCATCAGCGGCACCGGCCTGACCCACTTGGGCAGCGCCTCGGCCCGGGACAAGATGCACCAGCATGACGGTCAGGTCGAAGCCGGCATGACCGACACCATGAAGATTTTCAAATGGGGTATCGAGGGCGGCAAACCGGCGCAGGGCCAGGTCGGTGCGCAGCCGGAGTGGTTCTACAAGGGTGACGGCAGCATCGTGGTGCGGCCGGGCGCTGACTTTCCGGTTCCGGGGTTCGCTGAAGACGCCGGAGAAGAACCCGAGCTGACCGGCCTCTATGTCATCGGTGACGATGGCCAGCCATATCGCCTGGGCTACGCGCTGGGCAACGAGTTTTCCGACCACGTCATGGAGCGCCGCAACTACCTGTACCTGGCCCATTCCAAGCTGCGCTACTGCGCTTACGGCCCTGAGCTGCGTGTCGGTGACTTACCCCGTCACCTGTCCGGCATGAGCCGCATCAAGCGCGATGGTGAAGTGATCTGGGAGAAGGAATTCCTCAGTGGCGAGGACAACATGTGCCACAGCCTGGCCAACCTCGAATATCACCACTTCAAGTACGCGCAGTTCCTGCGTCCGGGCGATGTGCACATTCACTACTTCGGCACGGCGACCCTGTCTTTCGCCGATGGCGTGAAGACCCAGCCCGGCGACCGTTTCC
The DNA here is from genome assembly GCF_044746825.1 of Pseudomonas sp. NPDC090201. Taxonomy (NCBI): domain Bacteria; kingdom Pseudomonadati; phylum Pseudomonadota; class Gammaproteobacteria; order Pseudomonadales; family Pseudomonadaceae; genus Pseudomonas; species Pseudomonas sp. NPDC090201. Next base: position 40,960 of record NZ_JBIVCX010000018.1, on the reverse strand, counting down.
AGATCAGCCTCGATGAATTCGGGGCACCACTGGAGAACGGTATTGGCGAGGGCACCCGGCCGGTCGCAATAGGCCAGATCAGAACCTTGTAGGAGCGCGCTTGCCCGCGACGGCGGTGTGTCCGGACAAGACCGCTCAACTGACACACCGCAGTCGTCCGGATGCGGCCCAGACCAAGCGCGCTCCTACAGGGTTATGCGGCTTTAGCCGCCATGGCAGTGACTGAGTCGGGTGACGCCTCGGCGAAGTGGTTCACCTGGCGCAGGGTCTTGAACCCGACCATCCAGGTGCCCACCACGCCCAGGGTGCAGAGCCCGCCGATCACTGCGGCGGGAACTGCGCCGAACAGGGCCGCGCTGCTGCCGGCGCGGAACTCGCCCAGTTCGTTGGATGAGCCGATGAACAGCATGTTCACGGCGTTGACCCGGCCGCGCATCTCATCGGGTGTCGAGAACTGCACCAGGGTCGAGCGAATGTAGACGCTGACCATGTCGGCGGCGCCCGCGATCATCAGCGCCAGCAACGACAGCCAGAACAGCGTCGACAGCGCGAACACCAGGTTCGCCAGGCCAAACACCGCCACCGCGATGAACATCACCAGGCCCACATGGCGGTCGAATGGCCGCGCTGCCAGGTAAAGGCCGGTGCTCACTTCGCCCAGGCTCATCGCACTGCGCAGGGCGCCCAAGCCTTGCGGCCCCAGGTGCAGCACTTCGTGGGCGTAGATCGGCAGCAGTGCCACCACGCCGCCCAGCAATACGGCGAACAGATCCAGGGAAATGGTCCCCAGAATGATCGGCCGCGAGCGGATGAAGGCGATGCCGGCGGTGAAGCGTTTCCAGGCCGTGGATTCAAGAATCTGTTTCTTGCCCGCGAAGAGCACCGGAACCCGCGTCAGCAACAACACACCCGCAATGAAACTGCACATGCAGACGGTATAGGTCAGGCCTCCGCCGCCCAGTGCGTAAAGTCCGCCGCCGACCAAGGGGCCTGCGATGGTCGCAATGCGCATGATCATGCTGTTGGTGGCAATCGCCGAGGCCAGTTTTTCCCGTGGCACTACCTGAGGCAACAGGCTTTGCAGCGCGGGACCGGTGAACGCGCGGGCGCAACCGAACAGGGCCAGGGTGGCGTAGATCAGGCGGGTGTCCTGGTGATGGGTCACCGAGAACAGCATCAGCATCAGACTGCACAGGGCCTGCACGATCCAGCTGATGCTCAGGATCAGCTTGCGGTCGTAGCGGTCGATCAGATCGCCGGCCGGCATCAACAGCAACAGCATCGGGATGAATTGCGCCAGGCCCACATACGCCAGCGAGATCGGGCTGCGGGTCATGTCGTAGACCTGCCAGGCCACGACCACCGCTTGGATCTGCATGGCGAAAACGGCCGCCAGGCGTGCCGTCAAAAAAGCGAAGAAGCCGGGAAGTTTGAGCGCGCTTTCGGAAGCGGTCGCAGAGGCAGGCGTTTCGGAACTCAAGGCAGGACATCCATCGAAGCGAGAGACGGCCGACTGTTATACACCGGTAAGCAGGTATATGCCGCTTACTGTCAGAAATTTTAAGGTCGCGGGGTGCAATATGCTCTTGTGGGAGCGCGCTTGCCCGCGATGGCGTCGTGCCAGACGAAATCTCTGTACCTGACACACCGCAATCGCGGGCAAGCGCGCTCCTACAGGGTTAGCGTCTGACCAGCAGCACACCCTATTTCATGCTGATCGTTCCCATGCGGAGCGTGGGAACGATCATAAAGGCGTTTACCGGCGAACCAGCAGCACACCCGATTCCATATGATGGGTATACGGGAACTGGTCAAACAACGCACAGCGCTCTACCCGGTGGGTGTCGTGCAGCTGGGCGATGTTGGCGGCCAGGGTTTCCGGGTTGCAAGAGATGTACAGGATGCGCTCGAAACGCCGGGTCAGCTCGCAGGTGTCCGGGTCCATGCCGGCGCGGGGCGGGTCGACGAAAACGCTGCCGAAGTCGTAGCTTTTAAGATCCACACCGGCCAGGCGCCTGAACGGGCGCACGTCATTCAGCGCTTCGGTCAGCTCTTCAGCCGACAGACGCACCAGGGTGACGTTATCCACAGCGTTGTCCGCCAGGTTGCTCAGCGCGGCGTTGACCGAGGTCTTGCTGATTTCGGTGGCCAGCACTTTGCGTACGCGGGTCGCCAGCGGCAGGGTGAAGTTGCCGTTGCCGCAATACAGCTCCAGCAAGTCATCCTCACGCTCGCCCAGGGCTTCGAAGGCCCAGCTCAGCATCTTCTGGTTCACCGTGCCGTTGGGCTGGGTGAACGCGCCTTCGGGCTGGCGATAGCTGAAGGTGCGGCCGGCCACGTCCAGTTGCTCGGTCACGTAATCGCGGCCGATCACCAGACGCTGGCCCTTGGATCGGCCGATCACGCTGACGTCGAGGTCCTTCGCCAGTAGCTCGGCTTCCTGTTGCCAAGCCTCGTCCAGCGGGCGGTGGTAGCACAGGGTGACCATGCCGTCGCCTGCCAGGGTGGTCAGGAAGTCCACCTGGAACAGCTTGTGGTTGAGCGTCTTGCTGGCTTCCCAGCGCTCGCGCAGCACCGGCATCAGCGCGTTGACCTGCAGGCTTGCGATGGGAAAATCGTCGATCAGGATCGGCGTGTGCTTGTCGCCGGGGGCAAACATCGCGTAATGGCGCTTGCCCTCGTCGCGCCACAGACGAAACTCGGCGCGCAGGCGGTAATGCTCGCGCGGCGAATCGAAAACCTGCGGCTCGGGTGCGTCGAACGGCTTGAGCAGTTCGCGCAGCCGCTCGGCTTTTTCGTCGAGCTGACGGCTGTAGCTCGCGGGGTCGAAAACAGAACTCATGCGTTGAACCAGCCCAACTTGATCACGAACAGGATCGACAGAATCACCAGTGCCGGATTCAACTCACGGCCACGGCCGCTGAGCAGTTTGATCGCTGTCCAGGAAATGAAACCAAAGGCGATGCCGTTGGCGATGGAATAGGTGAACGGCATCGCCAGGGCGGTGATGACCACCGGCGCGGCTTCGGTGATGTCGTCCCAGTTGATTTCCGCCAGGCCCGAGGTCATCAGCACTGCCACGAACAGCAGGGCAGGGGCGGTGGCATAGGCCGGAACGCTGCCCGCCAACGGGGCGAAGAACAGCGCCAGCAGGAACAGCACCGCGACCACGATGGCGGTCAGGCCCGTGCGGCCACCGGCGCTGACGCCCGCCGCCGACTCGATGTAGCTGGTGGTGGTCGAGGTGCCCAGCAGGGAGCCGGCCATCGCTGCGGTACTGTCGGCGACCAGCGCACGGCCCATTTTCGGCATGTGCCCGTCCTTGCCCATCAGCCCGGCGCGCTTGGCGACGCCGATCAGGGTGCCGGAGTTGTCGAACAGGTCAACGAACAGGAACGCGAAGATCACGCTCACAAGGCCAATGTTCAAGGCGCCTGCGATGTCCAGTTGCAGGAAGGTCGGGGCCAGCGAAGGCGGCATCGACATCACGCCGCCGAACGGAGAGAAGCCCAGCAGGATCGAAACGATGGTCACCGCCAGAATGCCGATCAGCACCGCACCGCGCACTTTCAGGGCTTCCAGCGCCACGATCAGCACGAAGCCCAGGGTCGCCAGGATCGGTGCCGGTTGTTTCAGGTCGCCCAGGCCGACCATGGTCGCCGGGTTGCTGACCACGATGCCGGCGTTGTGCAGGGCGATCAGCGCCAGGAACAGGCCGATACCGGCCGCGATGGCCGAGCGCAGCGGCAACGGGATGCTGTTGATGATCCATTCGCGGATGCGGAAGATCGACAGCAGGAAGAACATCACCGCCGAAATGAACACCGCACCCAGCGCCACCTGCCAGGTGTGCCCCATGTGCAGCACCACGGTGTAGGTGAAGAAGGCGTTCAGGCCCATGCCCGGCGCGAGCGCGATCGGGTAGTTGGCGATCAGGCCCATGACCGTGGAGCCGATGGCGGCGGCCAGGCACGTGGCGACGAATACAGCACCCTTGTCCATGCCGGTCTCGCCGAGGATGCTCGGGTTGACGAACAGGATGTAGGCCATGGCCAGGAAGGTGGTGACCCCGGCCAGGATTTCGGTGCGCACATTGGTGTTATGTGCCCTGAGTTGAAACAGCCGCTCCAGCATTTATGGCTTCCTTTGGCGCATGGCGCCGTGAGTTGAATCGACTAATAGAGAAAAGCACAGCCTGTCGAAACAGCCTGCATAAATTCTGCCAGTCGGAAAAAGCCGCGCATCATACCAGCAGGTTTGCGCGATGGCTGCCTACGCTGATCAAAGCGTAATGGTAGGAGCGCGCTTGCCCGCGATTGCGGCGTGTCTGCACCGATACTTTGGCTGTTACACCCTGATCGCGGGCAAGCGCGCTCCTGCAGAAGGTGATGTCAGTGGGCTACTTTTGCAGATGTCGCCCCAGTGCAAGCACAGGTCGCGCTGGTGCGTTTCGCGCCGGGTGGGGCTGCGTAATTTGCTCCAACGCGGCAGCATTCAGATAGCCGTGGGTCTTGAAGCCTTAAAAGAACTGCCAAAAAGAGCTGATTAAAAATAACGAGCCGACCCGAGGAGCACGCATGAAGAGATTTATTCGTCAGATCAGTTGCGGTGTGTTGATGCTGAGCAGCACGGCCTTGATGGCAGCCGAGCCTGCCAAATGCCAGAGCGTGCGCATGGGTGTGGTCAACTGGACCGACGTGATCGCCACCAGCGCCGTGGCCGAGGTGCTGCTGCAGAACATGGGTTACGACGTCAAGCAGACCAGCGCCGCTCAACAGATCGTCTTCGGTGGCCTGCGCGATGACCGCCTGGACGTGTTCCTCGGTTACTGGAAACCTGCGATGGACAAGAACATCGCACCCTTCGTGGCCGCCAATCAGGTCAAGGTTTTTGACACCCCGAGCATGAACGACGCCCAGGCCACCCTGGCCGTGCCGCAGTACGTGGCGGACGGCGGCCTGAAGACCTTCGCCGACATCGCCAAATTCAAGGACAAGCTGGGCGGCAAGATCTACGGCATCGAGCCCGGCACCGGCGCCAACGCCAACATCAAGGGCATGATCGAGAAGAACCAGTTCGGCCTGGGTGGCTTCCAGTTGGTGGAGTCGGGGGAGGCGGGCATGCTGGCCGCCGTGCAGCGCGCTACCAAGCGTAACGAATGGGTGGTCTTCGTGGGCTGGACCCCACACCCGATGAACATCAACATGAAAATCGCTTACCTTACCGGCAGCGAGGACGTGTTTGGCCCGGGTGAAGGTGCGGCGACCGTATCGGTGGTGACCGCCCCGGATTACGCGACCCGTTGCCCGAACGTCAACAAACTGATGAGCAACCTGAAGTTCACGGCGGCGCAGGAAAGCCAGATGATGGTGCCGATCATGGACCGCAAGGCCCCGAACGACGTCGCCAAACAATGGCTCAAGGATCACCCGGAAGATGTGAAGCGCTGGCTCGATGGCGTGACCACCTTCGACGGCAAGGACGCGACAGCGGCCGTGCAGGTGGCGGTGAACAAGTAATAGGGGGGCTTCCCGTTACTTGGTCGCAAAACCGCAACCGGACCCTGTAGGAGTGAGCTTGCTCGCGATTCGGTGTGACAGACACCGCAGCGATTGCTGAAAGAACGCATCGCGAGCAAGCTCACTCCTACAGGTCATCCACTGGCCGCCAGTTCAGCGGAGTGTCGTGATGCCTTATCCCCTGTCGCCAGAAATGGCGAACTTCGTCGAAAAGACCGTCTCCTACAGCGTTGATTCGCTGGATATCGCGGATCAGCGTCGCGCGTATTCGCGCATGTGCGAAGCCTTTACGCCGACGCGCCCTGCTGAACTGTCCGTCAAGGATTTCAGCCTGGGTGGGGTGGCGGTACGCAGCTACCGCCCTCATCATCTTTCCCTCGAACATCCCTCTCCCTGCGTGCTGTACCTGCACGGTGGCGGCTGGGTGGTGGGGGATCTGGATTCCCACGACTTTCTCACCGCAGCCCTGGCCACGGACCTCAACGCCGTGGTGATCGCCGTGGACTACCGGCTGGCACCTGAACACCCTTTTCCCGCTGGTCTTGAGGATTGCCTTGAGGCGTGGCATGCGTTGCAGGCCCAGGCGCAACGCCTGGATATCGACCCGCGCCGTGTTGCCATCGCCGGAGACAGTGCCGGCGGCAACCTCGCCGCAGCAGTCTGCCTGGCCTTGCGCGAAGCGGGCGAGCGCCAACCGGTGGGGCAGGCGCTGATCTACCCAGGGCTGGGCGGCGCCGATGAGCTGCCGTCGCGCAGCGAGTGTTTGGATGCGCCATTGCTGGGCACGGCGGATCTGGCGTTCTACCGCAACCTGTACCTGGCGCAGGACGAGCGCTCCCCTTATGCCATGCCGCTCAATGCCACTGACTTCCGCAGGCTGGCCCCGGCCTTCATTGCCGTCGCGCAGTTCGATCCGCTGCGCGATGACGGCGTCTGCTACGAGCGCGCCCTGCGCGAGGCCGACGTGCCCACCGAATTCGACCCGGGCCTTGGCCTGGTCCACGGCAGCCTGCGCGGCAAAGGCCGGGTACCGGAAGTGGATGCGCTGTATCGGCGTCTGGTCGCGGCGTTGCTGGGGTTTCTGCGCAGCTCCCTATGATTCACGCGGTCCCGTAGCAGATGGGCTTGCCCGCGGGCGCGGACTCAAGATCGCCCCCGCCGGCAAGCCGTGCTGCTACGGGATTTGTGGCGTGCCCGCGATATCTTGCAGGCAAAGGCCTTGGGGATAACCCGCCATCTGATCCGTATTCCCTCCAACTGCTCTGCATCAACAGGTGAGACAACTCGCCACGCGGCAAAAGACCACGCAGGCCATGTGCCGAAATGGGACTACTCTTTCAACGTTGGTTGACCTGAATCAATCGCCTCTGGTGCTTTGATTGACCGGTCGGCTTGACTCAACGCTCAAACAGACCCGCTTCACTCGCGAGGCTTTTTTCCGTGTGGCCTGAGCGCGAAATCAAAAAGAACAATTGCACGCAGGCGTACTCAATACTTCGTGGGGGGCAGTCGCCCAAAGGCCCCCAGGTCTGATGCCGGTATCACCTGATAGAGGAAGACCTATGTTCGGCTTAGAGGCGCTCGATCTCGCCCGAATTCAGTTCGCGTTCACCGTATCGTTCCACATTCTGTTTCCTGCCATCACCATTGGGCTTGCGAGCTTTCTCGCGGTGCTCGAAGGTCTGTGGCTCAAGACCCACGACAACACCTACCGCGATCTGTACCACTTCTGGTCGAAGATCTTCGCCGTCAACTTCGGCATGGGCGTGGTCTCCGGGCTGGTCATGGCCTACGAGTTCGGCACCAACTGGAGCCGGTTCTCGGATTTTGCCGGCGCGATCACCGGTCCCTTGCTGACCTACGAAGTGCTCACCGCCTTCTTCCTCGAGGCCGGTTTCCTGGGCGTGATGCTGTTCGGCTGGAACCGCGTGGGGCGCGGGCTGCACTTTTTCGCCACCGTCATGGTTGCAGTGGGCACCTTGATTTCGACCTTCTGGATCCTGGCGTCCAACAGCTGGATGCAGACCCCGCAGGGCTTCGAAATCGTCGACGGCCGGGTGATTCCGGTGGACTGGCTCGCCGTCATCTTCAACCCTTCATTCCCCTATCGCCTGGCGCACATGGCCATTGCCGCATTCGTCGCCACGGCGTTCTTCGTCGGTGCCTCGGCGGCCTGGCACCTGCTGCGCGGGCGCGATAACCCGGCCATTCGCCGGATGCTCTCGATGGCCATGTGGATGGCACTGATCGTCGCGCCCATTCAGGCAGTGGTCGGTGATGCCCACGGTTTGAACACATTGGAACACCAGCCAGCGAAGATCGCGGCCATCGAAGGGCATTGGGAGAATATCGGCGACGAACCGACCCCGCTGATCCTGTTCGGCCTCCCCGACATGAAAGAGGAGCGCACCAAATATGCCGTCGAAATCCCGTATCTGGGCAGCCTGATCCTGACCCACAGCCTGGACAAACAGATCCCGGCGCTCAAGTCGTTCCCGCCTGAGGATCGTCCCAACTCGTTGATCGTCTTCTGGTCGTTCCGGGTCATGGTGGCCCTGGGCATGCTGATGATCTTCGTGGGCCTGTGGAGTGCCTGGCTGCGCTGGCGCGGCGGGCTGTATAGCAATCGGCTGTTCCTGGGGCTGGTGATGTGCATGGGGCCGGCTGGCCTGATCGCGATGCTGGCGGGCTGGTTCACCACGGAAATCGGACGTCAGCCGTGGGTGGTCTACGGGCTGATGCGCACGGCAAACGCGTCTTCAAACCACAGCGTAGAGCAGTTGACCATCACTCTGGTGCTGTTCGTCCTGGTGTATTTCATGCTGTTCGGCGCAGGGTTCGGCTACATGATGCGCCTGGTGCGCAAAGGGCCGAAAACCCATGAAGGCGATGACACGCCACATGGCGGGCCGGGCCAGAAACGCACGCCTGCACGTCCTCTCTCTGCTGCCGACGAAGGCAGCGAAGAAGGCCACAAAGACACCGTGCGTGAGGGGAACTGAGTCATGGGTATCGATCTTCCACTGATCTGGGCCGTGATCATCATCTTCGGCCTCATGATGTACGTCGTCATGGACGGCTTCGACCTCGGGATCGGCATTCTCTTTCCGTTCATCAAGGGCAAGACCGATCGTGACGTGATGATGAACACCGTCGCACCGGTCTGGGACGGCAACGAAACCTGGCTGGTGCTGGGTGGCGCTGCGTTGTTCGGCGCGTTTCCGCTGGCGTATTCGGTGATTCTCGAAGCGCTGTACCTGCCACTGATCTTCATGCTCATCGGCCTGATCTTCCGTGGTGTGGCGTTCGAGTTTCGCTTCAAGGCAACCGACGCCAAGCGCCACCTGTGGGACAAGGCGTTCATCGGTGGTTCGCTGGTGGCGACCTTCTTCCAGGGTGTGGCGCTGGGGGCCTACATTGATGGCATTCCGGTGGTCAATCGCGCCTATGCGGGCGGAGGGCTGGACTGGCTGACGCCGTTCTCGCTGTTCTGTGGTGTCGCGCTGATCGCGGCCTACGCGTTGCTGGGCTGCACCTGGCTGATCATGAAAACCGAAGGCGCCCTGCAGAAGGCGATGCACGATCTGGCCCGGCCTCTGGCACTCGTCACGCTGGCGGTCATGGCAGCCGTCAGCCTGTGGACGCCGCTGGCCCATGCGGAAATTGCCGACCGCTGGTTCAGCATCCCGAATCTGTTCTGGTTCATGCCTGTGCCGGGGCTGGTGCTGGTCACCCTGTACTTCTTCTTCAAGGCGATTGAGCGCAACGCGCACTACACACCGTTCCTGCTGACGCTGGTGCTGGTGTTCCTGGGCTATAGCGGGCTGGGCATCAGTCTGTGGCCAAACATCATTCCGCCCGCGGTCTCGATCTGGGACGCCGCTTCGCCGCCGCAGAGCCAGGGGTTCATTCTGGTCGGTACGCTGTTCATCATCCCGTTCATCCTGGGTTACACCTTCTGGAGCTACTACGTGTTCCGCGGCAAGGTTACCCACGAAGACGGCTACCACTGAGGACGCGGCGATGACCGGCAAGGATTCTCTGAATGAAGACGATGCGGCTGCCAAAAAGCCGCTCTGGCAGCGGCTTGGCTGGCTGGTGGTGATCTGGACAGGCAGTGTGCTGGCGTTGTTCGTCGTCGCCAGCCTGCTGCGGATGTTCATGACAGCGGCGGGGATGAAAACCCACTGATCAAACCACCCTGTAGGAGCGCGCTTGCCCGCGACGGCGTAGAGTCAATCACATCTTAGTTGACTGACACACCGGCGTCGCGGGCAAGCGCGCTCCTACGTTGTGGGGTGGGGTTACTTGCGAGCCTTGAGAATCACGAACTTCGGCGTAGCCGCCACTTGCTCCACCCCACGGAACAGCCGCGCCAGCTTGGCGTGGTAGCCCAGGTGCCGGTTGCCGACGATGTACAGCGCGCCGCCGGTGACCAGCGCCGAGCGCGCCTGCTGGAACATGCGCCAGGCCAGGAAATCTCCCACCACTTGCTGCTGATGGAACGGCGGATTGCACAGCACCACGTCCAGCGAATCCTCTTCCTGACCCGCCAGGCCATCGCCCGCGCGGATCACCGCCTCACGCTCCCCCAGCGCCAGCCGCCAGTTTTCCCGGGCCGATTGCACCGCCATGTACGACTCATCCACCAGCGTGTACTGCGCGTCGGGGTTGGCCAGTGCGCTGGCAATCGCCAGCACGCCGTTGCCGCAGCCCAGGTCCGCCACCCGGGCATTGCCGAGGTTTTTCGGCAGATGCGGCAGGAACGCTCGGGTGCCGATGTCCAGGCCGTCGCGACAGAAAACGTTGGCGTGATTGACCAGCTCGATCTTCGGCTCATCCAGGGTGTAGCGGGTCGGGAAGGGCGATGCTTGAAACGGCTTGGCTTCAGGGGTGCAGAACAGCAGCCGGGCTTTCTTCACCGCAAGCGAGGCCTGCGCCGGGCCGATGTACTCTTCCATCAGCTCACCGGCCGAGCGTGGCAGGTGTTTGATCATGCCTGCCGCGACTACCCTGGCATCCGGGGCCAGTTGGCCTTGCAGGCGAATCAGTTGTTCCTCCAGCAGTGCCAGGGTTTTCGGCACGCGGATCAAAACCCAGTCGAAGGGCCCGACCAGCGGCTCGCTCGCCGGAATCACCGGCACGGCATCGAAGGCCTGGCCGTTACGGGCGAGGTTTTTCTCCAGTGCCTGAACGCCCAGAAACGAATCGGTGCTGCTGAACACGGTTGCATGGGGCGCAAGGCTTGCGGCCAGTGCGCCAAAGTTATCGTTGAGAATCAGCACCCGGGTCTGCAACGTCAGGCCATGCTCGGCCACGTGGTTGAGCAGGTACTCGTCGGCCGCATCGAAGGCCTGCAACGGTTCATCCGACTGCTCGGGCTGGCGAATCAGGTCGAGCTGGGCGAAAGGCGTGGTAAGCAGGGGCATGGGCAGGGCATTTCCATTCGTTGACGACGCGGTCGGCTTTGGCGGCTGGTGTTCAGCTGCGCTAAAGACTGGCGAAATCGGCGATTTTACGTGTTTTCCGCTGCCTGTACCTGCGTTTTTGTGGGGTGGCGAATGCGCCCGCATCCTGGTTAGAAGAGCCCTTGCAGCGCGGCGTGGACGACCGCCGACGTCTTGTTGGCGACCCCGATCTTGCGCTTGGCGCTGCCGATGTGGAAGTTCACCGTGCGTATCTTCAAATCCAGAATGATCGCCACCTCTGCGGCGGTCTTGCCCTCGGCCGACCATTTGAGGACCTCAACCTCCCGAAGCGTCAGGCCTTTGTAGTGTGATTGGACAGCGATATCGGTAATCAGATGTTCCATGGCCAGCCTCCATGCGTTTCGTCAGATCCCTTTCTGAATGAAGTCTAGGAAAGGATGCCAGTGGATGACGGGGTCTTCGCAGGGTGCCGGCCAGCCTGCATCACCGTACAATCGTTGGGATTCTTTAGTAATTTCAATTAAATCAATTGGTTAAGAGTCTGGCGTGACGAGCCCTGCGACGCCTTCGCGATAACGCCTATCGCGAAATACTCTAAAAGCCGTTCCACGGATTTGCCGATACCACTACAAACCCGCGGTGTTTATAACCACCGGTTTGCGGGACACTGGGCGTATTGATTGGAATCGAAGGAGCCCGGAGCGCCCATGAACGCCAGTGCAGAGAAATTCACCCGGCAGACGCTGCTCGACGTCACGCCGCTGACCCCCAGCCTGTTCACCCTGCGCACCACCCGCGATGCCGGCTTTCGCTTCACGGCGGGGCAGTTCGCGCGCCTGGGCGTGACCAAGGCCGACGGCAGCACTGTGTGGCGGGCGTATTCGGTGGTGTCGTCGCCGTTCGACGAGTACCTGGATTTCTTCTCGATCGTGGTCCCGGGTGGCGAGTTCACCAGCGAACTGAGCCGCCTGCGTGCGGGCGACACGCTGATGGTGGAAAAACAGGCCACCGGCTACCTGACCCTGGACCGCTTCACCGATGGCCGCGATTTGTGGATGTTATCCACAGGCACGGGGGTGGCGCCGTTCCTGTCGATCCTGCAGAACTTCGAGGTATGGGAAAAATTCGAGCGCATCATTCTGGTGTACAGCGTGCGCGAAGCGGCGGAGCTGGCGTATCAGGAGCTGATCGCCGAGCTGACCCGGCGCGAATACCTGGCCGAATACGCCCACAAGTTCCAGTTCATCGCCACGGTGACCCGCGAAAAACACCCCGGCGCGTTGCATGGGCGCATTACCACGTTGATCGAGAACGGTGAGCTGGAGCGGGTGGCGGGCGTCGAACTGACGCCTGAGCATTCGCGAGTGATGATTTGCGGCAACCCGCAGATGATCGAAGACACCCGCGCGCTGCTCAAGACCCGCGACATGCGCCTGGCCCTGACCCGCAAGCCGGGCCAGATCGCCGTTGAGAATTATTGGTAAAACAAACGCCCGCTGGCGCTGCGCGGTCATCGGGTGATCACAAAACCTGTGGGAGTGAGCTTGCTCACGAAGGCTGTGTTCCATCCGCTACATATCTGGCGGATGTACCGGCCCCTTCGTGAGCAAGCTCACTCCCACAGGGTGAAGCATTGTTTGGACGATAGTGCGGTATCATACCAACCGATCAGGATTGACCTGAATCGGTGCCGCCGGTTTGCTGTTCTGCTCTTTGAGCAGGTCGCGGATTTCGGTCAGCAGGGTTTCCTGTGGGGTCGGAACGGGTGGCACGGTCGGGGCCTTGGCTTCTTCGCGTTTGAGGCGGTTGATCGCCTTCACACCCATGAAAATGGCGAACGCCACGATGATGAAGTCGATCACGGTCTGGATGAATTTGCCGTAGGCCAGTACCACTGCCGGGGCCGTTCCTTCCGCGCCTCGCAACGTGATCGCCAGATCACTGAAGTCCACGCCGCCAATTAGCAGCCCCAGGGGCGGCATGATTACATCGCCGACGAACGACGAAACGATCTTGCCGAATGCCGCGCCAATGATGATACCGACGGCCATGTCGACCACGTTTCCTTTGACGGCAAAGGCTTTGAACTCGCTTAGTACGCTCATGGTGTATTCCTTTGTTACAGATGAGGGTGGTGGATGCAGTGTATGACAGCTACACGCATCTCGCGTAATCCCTGCAATCGACCGGGTCTGTACGTGGAAGTTTTATCCGATTGCGTGCAAAACCTCGTCACGAGCCGCATTCCACCGGGTTTCTGGCCATGAGGTATGATTGGCCCTTTTTTGCGGCGGGGGTTTCATGGCCAAGGCCAAACGCATGTATGGCTGCACCGAGTGCGGCGCGACCTTTCCCAAGTGGGCGGGGCAGTGTGGCGAATGCGGCGCCTGGAACACGCTGACCGAGACCATGATCGAAAGCGGCGGCGCAGCGCCCCCCAGCGGCCGCTCGGGCTGGACCGGCCAGCAGGCGCAGATCAAGACCCTGGCCGAGGTCAGCGTCGAAGAGATTCCGCGCTTCTCCACCAACTCGGCCGAACTGGACCGGGTGCTGGGCGGCGGCCTGGTGGACGGCTCGGTGGTGCTGATCGGCGGTGATCCCGGTATCGGCAAATCGACCATCCTGCTGCAGACCCTCTGCGCCATCGCCGAACGCATGCCCGCGCTGTACGTGACCGGCGAGGAATCGCAGCAACAGGTCGCCATGCGCGCCCGCCGCCTCGGCTTGCCCCAGGACAAGCTGCGGGTCATGACCGAAACCAGCATCGAGAGCATCATCGCCACGGCCCGGGTCGAGAAGCCCAAGGTCATGGTCATCGACTCGATCCAGACCATCTTCACCGAGCAACTGCAATCGGCGCCGGGCGGTGTCTCGCAGGTGCGTGAAAGCGCAGCCCTGCTGGTGCGCTACGCCAAGCAGAGCGGCACGGCGATTTTCCTGGTAGGCCACGTGACCAAGGAGGGCGCACTGGCCGGGCCTCGCGTACTCGAACACATGGTCGACACCGTGCTGTATTTCGAGGGTGAATCGGACGGTCGTCTTCGCCTGTTGCGGGCGGTGAAGAACCGCTTCGGCGCGGTCAACGAACTGGGTGTGTTCGGCATGACTGACAAGGGCCTGAAAGAAGTCTCTAACCCGTCGGCGATCTTTCTGACCCGTGCACAGGAAGCCGTTGCAGGCAGCGTGGTCATGGCCACGTGGGAAGGCACCCGGCCGATGCTGGTGGAGGTACAGGCGCTGGTGGATGACAGTCACCTGTCCAACCCGCGCCGGGTGACCCTGGGCCTGGATCAGAACCGCCTGGCGATGCTGCTGGCGGTCCTGCATCGCCATGGCGGCATTCCGACCCACGATCAGGACGTGTTTCTCAACGTGGTCGGCGGGGTGAAGGTGCTGGAGACCGCGTCCGACCTGGCATTGATGGCTGCGGTGATGTCCAGCCTGCGCAATCGCGCATTGCCGGGGGATCTGCTGGTGTTCGGCGAGGTGGGGCTGTCGGGCGAAGTAAGGCCGGTGCCGAGCGGGCAGGAACGATTGAAAGAGGCCGCCAAGCACGGTTTCAAGCGGGCCATCGTGCCCAAGGGCAATGCGCCGAAGGAATCACCGCCAGGCCTGACGGTGATCGCCGTGACCCGGCTCGATCAAGCGCTGGATGCGTTGTTCGAGGAGTAGCACCTGGCGGCCGCAACCCTTGTAGGAGCGCGCTTGCCCGCGATTGCGGTGTGTCAGACAGCATTGATGTTTCAGACACACCGCAATCGCGGGCAAGCGCGCTCCTACAGTGGTGTTATTCAGACCTCGATCAACGCCGCCAACTCCCGCTCAAGCTCTGCAGGGTCGGCCAGGTTCAACTCGATCAGCCGCCGCAAGTGCGTCACCGACTCCAGCCCGATGTGTTCGCAGACAAACCCCAGATGATTGTGATCGTCGTGGGTCAGGCGCACTTCCATGCGCACGTCGATATCGACGTTCAAATGGATATCGACAATGAAGGGCTCATCCGGATTGCCCTGCCAGGGCGAAGGGCGTTCGATCAAAAGTCCTTTGAGTGACAGATCGATCAAATGCACCGGCCAGCTTTTCGGGCCTTGGGTCAGTTCGGTCTTGGCATCGAACGAGATACGTTTAAAACGGCGACGCTCTTCGTGGGAATCTGTCATGAGTCGACTTCTCCTTGGATGTTTTGACTATAGGTCAAATCCGGCGCTAGACCATTGTGGGGGTGGCCTTTCGCTTCAGCGGCGCTAAACTCAATAGGCCGTTCAAAACAAGTCCACTCAGTTGGAAATAAAAAATGAAAAACAATAATAGTCTGCTGCGCCATGTGCCCTGGCTGATTGTTGCGATTCTCGGGGCCTGGGCCCTGGGAGTGGTTGCATTGCGTCGGGGAGAGGCAATCAACGCACTCTGGATCGTGGTCGCTGCGGTCGCTATCTACCTGGTTGCCTATCGTTACTACAGCCTGTTCATCGCATCGCGCGTCATGCAGCTGGACCCGAACCGGGCCACGCCTGCCGTGCTCAACAATGACGGCCTGGACTACGTTCCGACCAACAAACACATTCTTTTCGGCCACCACTTTGCTGCCATTGCCGGGGCAGGCCCGCTGGTGGGTCCGGTGCTGGCTGCGCAGATGGGCTACCTGCCCGGCACCCTCTGGCTGATCGCCGGCGTGGTACTGGCCGGTGCCGTGCAGGACTTCATGATCCTGTTCCTCTCCACCCGCCGTAACGGCCGTTCGCTGGGCGACATGGTCCGCGAGGAAATGGGCCGCATCCCGGGCACCATCGCCCTGTTCGGCTGCTTCCTGATCATGATCATCATCCTTGCGGTGCTGGCGCTGATCGTGGTCAAGGCCCTGGCCGAGAGCCCATGGGGCATGTTCACCGTCATGGCGACCATCCCGATTGCGATGTTCATGGGCGTGTACATGCGCTTCATTCGCCCGGGCCGTATCGGCGAAATTTCGGTGATTGGCGTGGTCTTGCTGCTGCTGTCGATCTGGGTCGGTGGCCATGTCGCTGCGAGCCCTGAGTGGGCACCGGTGTTCACCTTCACCGGCGTGCAGATCACCTGGCTGCTGGTGGGCTACGGCTTCGTTGCGGCCATGCTGCCGGTCTGGCTGGTACTGGCACCGCGCGACTACCTTTCGACCTTCCTGAAGATCGGCACCATCGTCGCCCTGGCCATCGGCATCCTGATTCTGGCGCCTGAGCTGAAAATGCCAGCCCTGACCCAGTTCACAGACGGTTCCGGACCGGTGTGGAAAGGCACCTTGTTCCCGTTCCTGTTCATCACCATCGCCTGTGGTGCGGTGTCGGGCTTCCATGCGCTGATTTCGTCGGGTACTACGCCGAAACTGCTGGATAACGAAGTCAACGCCCGTTACATCGGTTACGGCGGCATGCTTATGGAGTCGTTCGTGGCGATCATGGCGATGGTGGCGGCTTCGGTGATCGAGCCAGGCATCTACTTCGCGATGAACAGCCCGGCGGCGATTGTCGGCGGTGACGTCAACGCGGTTGCACAGATGGTCAGCAGTTGGGGCTTTGTCATCACCCCGGATCAACTGACCGCCGTGGCCAAGGAAATTGGTGAGAACACCGTACTGGCCCGTGCCGGTGGTGCGCCGACCCTGGCCGTCGGTATCGCGCAGATCCTGCATCAGGCCTTCCCTGGTCAGGACACCATGGCGTTCTGGTACCACTTCGCGATCCTGTTCGAAGCGCTGTTCATCCTGACCGCCGTTGACGCCGGTACCCGTGCCGGTCGCTTCATGCTGCAGGACCTGCTGGGCAGCTTCGTGCCTTCGCTCAAACGCACCGAGTCCTGGACCGCCAACGCCATCGGCACCGGTGGTTGCGTGGCGCTCTGGGGTTACCTGCTGTACCAGGGCGTGATCGATCCGCTGGGCGGCATCAACACCCTGTGGCCGCTGTTCGGTATCTCCAATCAGATGCTGGCGGGTATCGCGCTGATGCTGGCCACCGTTGTACTGATCAAAATGAAGCGTCAGCAGTACGTCTGGGTCACCATCCTGCCGGCTTCCTGGCTGTTGATCTGCACCGTGACGGCAGGCTTTATCAAACTGTTCGACCCAAGCCCGGCCGTTGGCTTCCTGGCCCTGGCGAAGAAATACAGCGCGGCGGCTGACGCCGGTCAGATCCTGGCCCCGGCCAAGACCGCCGACCAGATGCAGCATGTGATCTTCAACGCGTACACCAACGCGGCGCTGACCACGCTGTTCCTGTTCGTGGTGCTGAGCATCCTGTTCTACGCGATCAAGGTCGGCCGCGCCGCCTGGATCAAGAAAGAACGCAGCGACAAGGAAGCGCCATTCCAGGCCTTCCCGAAAACCAACTGAGTGCGCTGTAAGGCGAGGAGCTGCATATGTTCAATGACCTGAGTCGTCTGGGTAAGTATCTGGGTCAGGCCGCGCGCCTGATGGTCGGCATGCCGGACTACGACACCTACGTCGAACATATGCAGACCAAGCACCCTGACAAGCCGGTGATGTCGTACGAGGCGTTCTTCCGGGAACGCCAGGATGCGCGTTACGGCGGCAAGGGTGGGCCGAAGTGCTGTTGATCGGCTGACTGTCGCAACTTGTGTTAAAAACGCGTCACGCCTGTCGTGGCGCGTTTTCTTTTGTAGGAGCGCGCTTGCCCGCGACCCGCAGTGTGTCTGCACCCCATACGTCGTTTGACACTACGCAGTCGCGGGCAAGCGCGCTCCTACGGTTATTCATGAGTGCTGGAGATTTCTTGTGTTCACACCCATCCCCGTCACCGTTCTGAGTGGTTTTCTCGGCGCGGGCAAGACCACGTTGCTTCGTCATCTGCTCAAGGCCGAACACGGCCTTAAAATCGCCGTCATCGAAAACGAATTCAGCGACGCAGGTGTCGATACCCAGTTGCTGGGCGATGAGCCGGTACAAGTGATGACCCTGTCCAACGGCTGCGTGTGCTGCACCATTCACACCGACCTGACCAAGGCGCTGGTCCTGCTGCTGGAGCGGCTGGACAGCGGTGAGATCGCCTTCGACCGCCTGGTGATCGAATGCACCGGTCTTGCCGACCCGGCGCCGGTGGCCCAGACCTTTTTCATCGATGAAGAACTGCGTGAGCGTTACATCCTCGACGGCATCATCACCCTGGTGGACGCCGCCCACGCCGACACCCACCTGGAGCAGACCATCGCCCAGGCGCAGATCGGTTTCGCCGACCGCCTGCTGGTGAGCAAGACCGATCTGGTGGAGGAGGCGACGTTCAAGGCTTTGAGCGAGCGCCTTACCCGCATCAACCGCCGTGCGCCGATCCGCGTGGTCGAGCACGGCAAGATCGACCTCGCCGAACTACTGGACGTGCGCGGCTTCAACCTGAACGCGGATGTCGGCGGGATGGTCCTGCGTCCGGTCGCACCGGCAGGGCGCGGCATCGACCGCATCAGCAGCCTGGTGCTGCGCAGCGACAAGGCGCTGGATATCGACAGGCTCAGCGAGTTCATGAACGAACTGCTGGAAGACCACGGCAAGCAACTGCTGCGCTACAAGGGCGTGCTGAACATCTCAGGCGAAGACCGCAAGCTGGTGTTTCAGGGCGTGCTCAAACTCTACGGTTTTGATTTCGACGTGGAGTGGGGGGCAGACGAGAAGCGCGAAAGCGTGATCGTGTTCATCGCCGACGAGTTGCCGGAAGAGAAGATTCGCGAAGGGTTTGCCAGGGTTGCTGCAGCGTAGCTGACAACTGTAGGAGCGCGCTTGCCCGCGACGGCGGTGTGTCATTCACCGCACCGGCGTCAGACAAACCGCGATCGCGGGCAAGCGCGCTCCTGCAAGCGATCATCGTTGCCCACAAAAAAGCCCGGCTCAAGAGCCGGGCTTTTTCATATCAGGCAACCGCTATCAAGCGCCGTAAACCGGCAGCTTGGCGCAGATGGCCTTGACCTTCTCGCGAACGGCGTCGATCACCGCTTCGTTGTTCAGGTCAGCCAGGATGTCGCAGATCCAGCCAGCCAGTTCCTTGCACTCTGCTTCCTTGAAGCCGCGAGTGGTCACAGCCGGGGTGCCGAAGCGCAGGCCGGAGGTGACGAACGGGGAGCGCGGGTCGTTTGGCACCGAGTTCTTGTTCACGGTGATGAAAGCCTTGCCCAGTGCGGCGTCGGCGTCTTTACCGGAGATGTCCTGTTTGATCAGCGACAGCAGGAACAGGTGGTTCTCGGTACCGCCGGAAACCACGTCGAAGCCACGCTCGATGAACACGGCGGCCATGGCCTTGGCGTTCTTGACGACTTGTTGCTGGTAAGTCTTGAACTCAGGCTGCAGCGCTTCCTTGAAGCAGATCGCCTTGGCAGCGATGACGTGCTCCAAAGGGCCGCCCTGGCCGCCCGGGAATACGGCGGAGTTCAGTTTCTTCTCGATCTCGGCATTGGCGCGCGCCAGGATCAGGCCGCCACGTGGACCGCGCAGGGTCTTGTGGGTGGTGGTGGTCACGACGTCAGCGAACGGAACCGGGTTCGGGTAGACGCCAGCGGCGACCAGACCGGCCACGTGGGCCATGTCGACGAACAGGTAGGCACCGACCTTGTCAGCGATGGCGCGGAAACGGGCGAAGTCCAGGACCTGCGAGTAAGCCGAGAAACCGGCCACGATCATTTTTGGCTTGTGCTCGACAGCCAGGCGCTCGACTTCGTCATAGTCGATCAGGCCGTTGCCATCGATGCCGTACTGAACAGCGTTGTACAGCTTGCCGGAGGAGGAAACGCTGGCGCCGTGGGTCAGGTGACCGCCGTGGGCCAGGCTCATGCCCAGGATGGTGTCACCGGCGTTCAGCAGGGCCAGGTAGACGGCGCTGTTGGCCTGGGAGCCAGCGTGTGGCTGGACGTTGGCGTAGTCGGCGCCGAACAGCTCCTTGGCGCGGTCGATGGCCAGTTGCTCGACGATATCGACGTACTCGCAACCACCGTAGTAACGCTTGCCTGGGTAGCCTTCGGCGTACTTGTTGGTCAGCACCGAGCCTTGGGCTTCCATGACGGCAGGGCTTGTGTAGTTTTCCGAGGCGATCAGCTCGATGTGCTCTTCCTGGCGCTTGGCTTCCTGTTCCATAGCGGCATACAGGTCGGAGTCGTACTTGGCGATAGTCAAATTACGGCTGAACATGGCGGTCCTCGGGGATCGTGCAGTAGAAAAGGGGGGCATTCTACAACATCGGGTTTTATATGGCATATGAAAGGCGGTCATGTCGTGGACAAGCGGCTTTCATCCACAACCTGTAGGAGCGCGCTTGCCCGCGACCGGGTGTGTCAGCCAGCGCAGCGGTGTCTGCTTGGACGTGGTCGCGGGCAAGCGCGCTCCTACAAGGATCAAGCCTCGGCAAGCTGTACTGCTACGGATCAATCGATCATGAACAGGGCATCATTGCTGAATTGCGCCTCGAAGCGCTGCGCCGGCATCGGTCTGCCGAACAGGTAGCCTTGCACCTCGTCGCAACCATGCTCACGCAGGAAATCCAGCTGCTCGTGGGTTTCCACGCCTTCGGCGATCACCGCCAGGTTCAGGCTGTGGGCCATCGCGATGATGGCGCGGGCGATCTGGGCGTCCTGCTCGCCCGAGGGCAGACCGTCGACGAAGGTGCGGTCGATCTTCAGCACATCGATGGGGAACTGCTTGAGGTAGTTCAGCGATGAGTAACCGGTGCCGAAGTCGTCCACCGCGATGCTCAGCCCCAGGCGCTTGAGGCTGTCGAGGATATGCATGGCCTCGCTGACTTCGCGCATCAGGATACTTTCGGTCAGCTCCAGCTCAAGGCACGCCGGCGGCAGGCCGGTTTCCTGGAGGATGTTGGCGATGCGCGTGCCCAACTGGCCATCGGAGAACTGCCGCGCGGAAATGTTGACCGACACTTTCGGCACGCGAACCTTGGCCAGATGCCACTCGCGCAACTGGCGACAGGCTTCCTTCAGCACCCATTCGCCGACTTCCACCACCAGCCCCAACTCTTCGAGCACCGGAATGAAATCCCCCGGCGGCACCAGGCCACGGCGCGGATGGCGCCAGCGCAGCAGGGCTTCGGTACCGGTCAGGCGCTTGCCGTCGCCGCTGAACTGCGGCTGGTAATAGAGGGTGAACTCTTCCTGCTCCAGCGCGTGGCGCAGGTCGCTTTCCAGTTCCAGGCGCTCCAGGGCGCTGGCGTTCATGTCCGCCTGGTAGAACTGGAAGTTGTTCTTGCCACGCTCCTTGGCGTGGTACATCGCCGTGTCGGCGTTCTTCATCAACTGGCTCAGCTCGTTGCCGTCCTGGGGGCTCAGGGCGATGCCGATACTGGCGGTGACGAAAAACTCCCGGCCTTCCAGCACGAAGGGTTTCACCAGGCTTGCGAGAATCTGTTCGGCCACATGAATGGCCCGGGTCAGTGCTGCCTGCTGGGTGGCGCCGGGTTGCAGGAGCAGGGTGAATTCGTCGCCACCCATGCGCGCCACGGTGTCGTCTTCGGCCACACAGGCGAGCAGGCGCGAGGCCATTTCCTTGAGCATGCGATCCCCTGCGGCATGGCCGAGGGAGTCGTTGATCGGCTTGAAGCGGTCAAGGTCCAGGAACATCAGCACCACCCAGGCGTGCTGGCGTTCGGCATGCTGCAGGGCGGTGTGCAGGCGGTCCTGGAACAGCGTGCGGTTGGGCAGGTGGGTCAGGGCGTCGTAGTAGGCCAGGCGGTGAATGCGCTGTTCGCTGGCCTTGCGCTCGCTGATGTCGCTGAAGAAACACACGTAGCTGGCCAGGTCGCCTTCATCGTCCAGCACCGCAGTGATGCCGACCCACGCCGGATAGTGTTCGCCGTCACGACGCTTGAGCCACAGCTCGCCCTCCCAGCTGCCGCGCTGGTTCAACTGCTTGAGGATGTAGCCCATGTGGGCTTCCTGCTGGTCGTCGACGGTCAGCATCATCGGCAACTGGTCCAGCACCTGGGACACCGCGTAGCCGCTGACCCGACTGAAGGCATCGTTGGCCTGCACGATGTAACCGGCGGGGTCAGTGATCAGGATGGCCGAAGTCGAGTGCTCGAACACGGTCGCGGCCATGCGCAGGTCTTTTTCCGCACGGCGCTGCTGACTGATATCACGGCCAACACCGAGAATGCCTTCAAATGCGCCGGATTCGTCCCACACCAGAACCAGACGCAACTCCACCGGAATCTTGCGCCCATCGGCACGCAGGCAGTCGAACAGGAACAACTGCGTGGTGATTTCACGGCGCAGGGCCGCCAGCGCTTCGGGTTTGTTCAGCGCTTTGCCAATCACGTGCAGCAGCGAATTCAGGCTGGTCAGTTGCTGCGGGTTGGCGATGATCGAGTTCCAGCCGTTCTCCAGAATCCATTCGGCGCTGTACCCCAGCACGGTGTTGACCGATGGGCTGACGTAGTTGGGCGCAAGCTTGGGGTCGGTGGAAAAGATCACGTCGCTGATGCTTTCGGCGAGCATCCGGTAGCGCTGCTCGCTGTCACGCAGGGACTGGCTGGCTTCGATCTGTTCGGTGATGTCCTTGGCCACGCCGATGATGCGCGTGACCTGGCCATCGCTGTCCGGCGCCAGGGCCTGCTCGCGGATGTCGAAACGCCGCCAGTTGCCGCGCCGGTCGCGAAAGCGCAACTGGCACTCGGTCAGCGCGCTCAGACCTTGTTCGCTGCGGGCCAGGCGCAGTTGCTCGTAGGGTTCGGCGTCATCGGGATGCAGCAGGATTTCCCAGAAGTATTCGCCCATCTGGTGCAGTTCTTCGCGGCTATAACCCAGCGTGTGCCCCAGGTGGTGGTTGCTGTAGATCATGCGCCGGGTCACGACGTCCTGAACGTACAGATGGTCGGGCACGGTGCGCACCACATCCGACCAGAAACTCTCGCGCTCCAGCAGTTCGATTTCGGTCTGCTTGCGGTTGGTGATGTCGTTGATGTTCAGGATCACCGAATTGAAGTCTTCGGGCTGCTCGGGCAGGCGCACCACCAGCCATAGATGCTGGTCCTGGCCTTGCGCGTCGGGCAGCAGGATTTCCAGTTCCAGCTGAGGCTGGCCATCGAGCACCGCGCCGATCAGTTGCACGCCAATGCCCTGGCGGGAACGCGGGCAGCCCTCGATCAACTGCTGCCAGACCTTCTGCGCGGAATCAGCGCGCAACAGGCTGGAGGCCACCTGATTGACCTCGGTGATGCGCAACTGATGCAGCAGGCCCTTGAGTTGGTCTGGGTGATTGATCAGCCGCTTTTGCAACTCCTCGCTGCTGTTCAGTTGCAGGTGCTTGAGGTATTCCGGCAGGCCCGAGAGGTCGAGCACGCACAGCGCAACGCCGGTGCCTTCGAAGATGTCCTTGTAGCGACGGCGGCTCTCATGCAGTTGCAACTGGCGCCGACGCAGGCTGCGCAACGCCAGCAACGGCACGATGGAGCAGAGCAGGGCGATCAGGCATTTGCCCAGCAACGGCGCAATCAGCGCTTCCCGAGCCCGGTCCGGGTCGAACAGCCCGCGCAACTGCCAGTCGCTGTTGGCCACAGGCTCCAGCAGCACGGTCTGCAGATTGCCGCCAGCGGCCTGGCTGTCACTGGGTTCACCCTGGAAAACCAGGTGCAGGGACGAGGTGTTCTCAAGCCGCCAGAGTGGCCGGTAGTCCTGTGCGCTCTGGCGGGTCAGGGAATTCAGCGCCTGTGGGTCCAGGCGTATGGCCCAGTAGCGCTGGTTGTCATTGCCGGGCTGGCGAACCAGCAGGTAGAACAGCGAGCCGTCCGGCGCATCGGCATAGTAGTAAGGATGACCTTCGACCCGTGCGTGCAATTGAGTCAAGAAACTGACGTCCTTGCTGTCCGTGGCGCTGTCCATTGCGATACCCGCCGAGCTGTCCAGCCAGGCGACACTGAGCAGCCCCGGCATGGATTTGCGCAGGCGCTCAAGCATCGCGGCGGTCTGCGCCTGGGTCTCGGGCTTGCCGTTGGCGCCGTCCAGCAGGTTCAACGCGACCTGGGCATTGAGCGCCATGTTCAGGCTCAGGCGGTCGGCCAGCTGGATGCTGTAATCGACGCTGCGCTGATGCTGGCGATCCTGGGTCTGTTGGAACTGCTCAACCAGCTGCCATAACAAAAGCACGAGCATCAGCAGCACCAGCACTGCCAGTGCGCCTTTGAACGAGCCCCGTAAAGGCGCGGACGCCGCGCTATTGGAGGAACGCAACGGAGGAGTGGGTGCTGGTGTGGACAAACTGTGATCCTGACTGCTGGACTGAATCAGCGTGTGCGAAATGCACTATAAGCTGGACGCCCAAAGGGCGGCTAGCATGCCTTGAGTTGTGGCTAAGTGCCAGCCCCATTGGGCTGCGCGGTTTGCCCTGTTGACGGCATTCGGGTAGCTTTGCGGCACGCGCGAGGTGCCCGATTCCTGTAATTTTTCATAATGCTTGCAATCCTTGCTCCAGCTTTATGACTTACGCGGTAAGTTTTCTGTCGCAGCTTTTCTGGTCAAGCCTTAACCAATTCAAGGCCCGGATACGCCACACGGCAAGTTGCGACGATAAATAAAAAGCATTTTTTGCAACGGAGCACTAAGCTCGCGCCCTTATTCACTGTCCCAATCCAGGTTTTCATTCCATGGCTCAATACGTCTTCACCATGCATCGGCTGAGCAAGGTTGTTCCGCCGAAGCGGGAAATCCTGAAAAACATCTCCCTGTCGTTCTTCCCCGGCGCCAAGATCGGTGTCCTGGGCCTCAACGGTTCGGGTAAATCCACGCTGCTGAAAATCATGGCCGGTGTCGACACCGAGTTCGATGGTGAAGCGCGCCCGATGCCGGAACTGAACGTCGGCTACCTGCCGCAGGAACCGCAACTGGACCCGACCAAGACCGTTCGTGAAGTGGTCGAGGAAGCGGTCAGCGTGATCAAGGACGCCCAGGCGCGTCTGGACGAGGTCTACGCCGCCTACGCCGAGCCGGATGCCGATTTCGACAAACTGGCCGCCGAACAGGCCAAGCTCGAAGCCATCCTGCAGGCCAGCGATGGCCACAACCTCGAGCGTCAGCTGGAAGTCGCCGCCGATGCGCTGCGCCTGCCGGCCTGGGATGCCAAGGTCGAGCACCTGTCCGGTGGTGAGAAGCGCCGCGTGGCCCTGTGCCGCCTGCTGCTGTCGGCCCCTGACATGCTGCTGCTGGACGAACCGACGAACCACCTGGACGCCGATTCCGTCGCCTGGCTCGAACACTTCCTGCACGACTTCCCGGGCACCGTGGTTGCGATCACGCACGACCGTTACTTCCTGGACAACGTCGCTGGCTGGATTCTGGAACTCGACCGCGGCGCCGGTATTCCGTACGAGGGCAACTATTCGGGCTGGCTGGAAGCCAAATCCGATCGTCTGGCCCAGGAATCCAAGCAGCAGTCGGCTCACGAGAAGGCCATGAAAGAGGAACTGGAGTGGGTGCGCAAAGGCGCCAAGGCTCGTCAGTCCAAATCCAAGGCCCGTCTGCAGCGCTTCGAAGAAATGCAGTCGCAGGAATTCCAGAAGCGTTCGGAAACCAACGAGATCTACATCCCGGCCGGTCCGCGCCTGGGTGACAAGGTCATCGAATTCAAGAACGTCACCAAGGGCTATGGCGACCGCGTGCTGATCGACAACCTGTCGTTCTCCATGCCTAAAGGCGCCATCGTTGGCGTGATCGGTGGTAACGGCGCGGGTAAATCCACGCTGTTCCGCATGCTGATGGGCAAGGAACAACCGGATTCGGGGTCCATCGAAATCGGTGAAACCGTGCAACTGGCCTGCGTCGATCAGAGCCGTGACGACCTGGACGGCAGCAAGACCGTATTCGCGCAGATCTCCGACGGTTCCGATCAGATCAAGATCGGCAGCTACGAGATTCCGTCGCGTACCTATGTCGGCCGTTTCAACTTCAAGGGCGGCGATCAGCAGAAGTTCGTGAAGGATCTGTCCGGTGGTGAGCGTGGTCGCCTGCACCTGGCGCTGACTTTGAAAGAGGGCGGCAACGTCCTGCTGCTCGACGAACCGTCCAACGACCTGGACGTTGAAACCCTGCGTTCCCTGGAGGAAGCCCTGCTGGACTTCCCGGGCGCCGCGATTGTGATCTCCCACGATCGGTGGTTCCTGGACCGCGTCGCGACTCACATCCTGGCCTACGAAGATGATTCGCAGGCGGTGTTCTTCGAAGGCAACTACACCGAGTACGAAGCCGACCGCAAGAAACGCCTGGGCGAAGCAGCCGCCCAGCCGCACCGCGTGCGTCACAAGAAGCTGGCCTGATCGGGGCCAGCGTCATGAAAAACGGAGCCTTCGGGCTCCGTTTTTTTTTGGACAAGTTTCTGTCGTGCGGGATGGGGATAACGACGATTGTCGATCAGTGATGATTTGTGGGAGCGGGCTTGCCCGCGAAAGCGGTGGGTCAGACTCCTTTGATGCGGCAGGTGTGACGCATTCGCGGGCGAGCCCGCTCCCACAAATATGGCTTGGCGTATCGGCTGCGAGTACATACATAAATTCGAGCTTGATCCCCTGTAGAGTATCCAAGGGCGCAGTGGCTCCGTTTTTTCAAACATCCGCCTCAATCTGCACCACCTCGATCACCTGATCTCCCGCCGGGCGCTGCCAGGTGACTTCGTCGCCCACGTGCGCGCCCATCAGCGCCTTGCCCAGCGGCGAGGCCCAGTTGATGAGCTGGCTGGCGGCATCAGCCTGATCTTCACCCACCAATTGCACCCGCTGCTGCACGTCCTCTTCATCGGCGAAGGTCACCCAACTGCCGATCTGCACCTTGTCAGTAGAGATGGCAGGTGTCACCACCTGAGCACTGTGAAGACGCTGATTGAAATAACGCAGATCCCGTTCGATATCCGCCAGCCGCTGCTTGTCTGCACGCTCACCGCGCGCCGACTGCTCGCTGTGCTGTGCCTGCAACGCGGCGACATGGGCCTGCAACTGGGCAAGACCACTGGCGGTCACGTAATTGGGTTGCGCGCTGACGTGCCGCTCCACCGGCTGGCTGACCTGCGCGGCAGCGGCGTCTTCGTTGACGAAGGCCCGACTCATGGCGTGCTCCCTGTTCAGTACATGAATGTTGGGCCATCCTTGCACTCCAGAAGTTTCGCCAGATGCCCCGCAGCGACATGGCCTTCAGCGAGAGCGATACGCCTTGGCCGCGTCCTGGGTCTTCTCCTGTTCCCAGGCCCGGTCGCGGTCGTTCCAGATGCTGTCGCGACCCTGATCCTGAACGTTGCGGTTCTCCAGTTGCGCCTGACACTGGCGGAAACCATCCCCCCAGCCCTGTGCGTATATCGTGTCACGCAAGTAACGCGGCACGTCCTTCTTGTATTGGCCCTTCATGACATCCACTGACTGCCGCCCACTGCCGCAGCCATCCTGGAAACCGTCCGCAAATGCCGGCGGATAACCTTCGGCCAGTAACTGGTCGTGGGTAGACTGACAGCCGGCGACAACCACAAGACACCACAGCACAACCCAACGCGCGTTCATATCCATTTCCTCTACAGATATGAAAAATTCTAGAAGCATATCTGTGAGTTATTTGTAAAAGCGGTGTGAGAAATCCATTGGCCGATGTCCGGTACGGGTCGATTAGTTCCGCGATCCCGCCTGACGGTAATTAAACCTGAAAAAACTTTTAATAATTTTCCCTGCGACGGCCTGAGAAGATGGCGGGTTGTTAAACTGTCAGGCTGCGCGCAACTGCTTTGGAAGATCAATGAACCTTAGAACGATTCTGATTCTTGGCGCTCTCAGCGCATTTGGCCCATTGGCCATCGACTTTTATCTACCCGGCTTTCCGGCAATGGCACTGGCTTTTGGCACGGACGAAAAACACGTCCAGATGACCCTGGCCTCTTACTTCCTGGGCTTGAGCATCGGGCAACTGGCCTATGGGCCGATCGCTGACCGGTTTGGCCGCCGCATCCCGCTGCTGTTCGGCGTCGGACTGTTCACGCTGGCGTCCCTGGCCTGCGCGTTTGCGCCGAACCTTGAGTGGCTGATCGTTGCACGTTTCGTCCAGGCCCTGGGTGGCTGTGCGGGGATGGTGCTGTCGCGGGCGATTGTCAGCGACAAGTGCTCGCCCGTCGAGTCGGCGAAAGTGTTTTCCCAGTTGATGCTGGTCATGGGCCTGGCCCCGATCCTGGCCCCGATGCTCGGCGGTTTGCTG
Source organism: Pseudomonas sp. NPDC090201 (assembly GCF_044746825.1). NCBI lineage: Bacteria > Pseudomonadati > Pseudomonadota > Gammaproteobacteria > Pseudomonadales > Pseudomonadaceae > Pseudomonas > Pseudomonas sp. NPDC090201. The sequence continues at coordinate 12,822 of NZ_JBIVCX010000018.1, read as the reverse complement.
GTCAATGTGTACGGCTGGCAGTCGATCTTCCTGAGCCTGACGTTCTTCAGTGCCCTCACGGCATGTGCCGTGGCTGCAGGCTTGCCTGAAAGCATGCCCGCAGGCCACCCCCGTCCACCGCTGTCCGGCGCGGCGGGCTCATATTGGGCGTTGCTGGGCGACCGGATCTTCCTGGGGCACGCCTTGACCGGCGGCATTGCGATTGCGGGTATGTTCTCCTATATCGCAGGCTCTCCCTTCGTGTTCATCAAGCTGTATGGCGTGCCTGCCGAGCATTACGGCTGGCTGTTCGGCACCAACGCGGCGGGCTTCATCCTCGTCGCGCAAGTCAACGCCCGGCTCGTGGGCCGCTTTGGCCCGGCATGGCTGCTGTCCCGCGCGGTATGGATCTACTTGAGCGCCGCCGTGGTGCTGCTGGCGATTGCCTCGATGCACACCGAGAAGCTATGGCCGTTGCTGATCCCGCTGTTCATCTATATCGCCAGCCTTGGCTGCATCATCCCCAACGCCTCGGCCTGTGCGATGGCGGGGCAGGGCAAGCGTGCAGGCAGCGCTTCGGCCTTGCTGGGCTGCCTGCAATTCAGCGTGGCGGCGGGGGCGGCGGCGCTGGTCGGGGTGTTGCACGATGGCACCGCCGTGCCCATGGCGACGGTTATCACCCTGTGTGGGGTGCTGGCCGTGACGCTCGCGATGATTACCCGACGCGCCCAGGGCAGGCGTGATGCGCAGGTTGCGCCCACTGACGTACGCATCTGACCCGCTCCGGCAACGTTCCCGCGTTGCCGGACTTCCTGCTTCTTTTATTGAAAAGCTGTGCTGACCGGTGCACTGTTATTGATTGTTAATGGCAGTGAACAAATGAGAGAAGTGCAGACTATTACTACTCTCCCGGCAGACCTTTCGTACACGCACTTCGTTAGGAGGAAGGCGTGACAGTATATCTGGTTAAAAAATCCGCCTCCCTATGGAAAACCCTGGCTATTTTTCCTGCGGGATAATGGAGTTTTTGCTGTAGGAAATTGCGCTGCCTTCAATTGACGTCACTTCCCCAAAATGCCAGCAGAGGCCCGCTATTCCGGCCTTTTCGGCGCTAAAACATGTGCTGGAGAGGCTGTTGTCTAACGCCAGACTTTGCCTGATGTTTCGCACAGCGGCCCTACGGTGCTTCGGGTGCAACAAATCCTGAGCAATCCGCCGCTGTCCTCCAGCCCTTATACTGTGTCTTTAGAGTGGATCCGATCCAATAACGGATGCTCGATACTGTCACGGTTAATTAACTAAATCTGTACTAGTGCGGCACTTGTTCTGCTCAAAGGTCCCATGAGGTGATGCAGATCAAGGCTGCCGTTCGCCCTATGCAACGATGATGGCCGCTGTAGAGGGCGAGTCGGTCATCGCAAAAGACCAATGATTCAACAGGGAGTGAATACATGGAACACGCACCATGCATCAGTCAGATTGCCGCGCTGCTGGCCGACCCCAAACGCAGTGCCATGATGTGGGCGTTAATGGACGGCGCGTCGCGGGCAGCTGACGAGATTGCATTGCTGGTGGGCTTGTCCACCTCATCGGTGGGCGCACACCTGGCGCGGCTGGCATCGGGAGGCTTGCTGCGCCAGGAGTCGCGCGGCCGAAAGCGCTTCTTCAGGCTGGCGGCGCCTGAGGTCGGAGCGGCGGTGCAGGCACTGGCCAGCGCATCGATGGTCAGTGCCGAGATCATCAGCCGCAGCGTCGCCCAGCCCTTGCCGCCGTTGCCACTGCGCCGGGCTCTGGTGTGCGCCGATCATCTGGGCGGCGACATGGCCACGGATCTGTATCAGCGGATGCTCGGGGCGGGCTGGATCGAGCAGTCGGAGCATCGTCTGGAAGTGACCAGTGTCGGAATATCGAGATTTGCCGAGCGGGGCATTTTCATCCCTGCGTTGGCCCACCGGCAGCGCGAGACTGTCTGCGAGTGCGCCGAATGCAGTGACCGCGGTCCGCACCTGGGCGGTGCGCTGGGGGCGGGATTGCTGCAGCTTTTCATGCAACTGGGGTGGTTGCGTGCCACGGAAGAGGCCACCACCTTGCAGGTGTCTTCCAATGGTCAGCGTGAGATCAACAAGATCGCGTCCGCTGCCTGAATGCAGACGCTGTAGCAGCACGGCTTGCCGGCGGGAGGCCTGGAGTGGCACCCGCTGGCAGGCCCTGCTGCCATGAATCACGCTCAGGTCACGGTTTGACCAGACGCGCATCCAGGCTGTTCTGTGCCAGGCGTTTGGCCTGATCCTGGGTCATGCCCAGATGAGTGTGCAGCGCGTGGAAGTTTTCGGTCACGTAGCCACCGAAGTAGGCCGGGTCGTCCGAGTTTACGGTGACTTTCACGCCACGCTCGAGCATGTCGAGGATGTTGTGCTGGCTCATGTGGTCAAACACGCAGAGCTTGGTGTTGGACAGCGGGCAGACCGTCAACGGGATCTGCTCATCGATGATGCGTTGCATCAGCCGTTCGTCTTCGATGGCGCGCACGCCGTGGTCGATCCGCTCGATCTTCAGCAGGTCCAGCGCTTCCCAGATGTACTCGGGCGGACCTTCCTCGCCGGCGTGGGCCACGGTCAGGAAGCCTTCTCCACGGGCGCGGTCGAACACGCGCTTGAACTTGCTGGGCGGATGGCCCATTTCCGAGCTGTCCAGGCCGACGGCGACGAAGGCATCGCGGAAGGGCAGTGCCATGTCCAGTGTCTTCTCGGCTTCTTCCTCACTCAGGTGCCGCAGGAAGCTCAGGATCAGGCCGCTGCCCACGCCGAGTTTTTCCTTGCCGTCCTTGAGCGCGCCAGTGATCCCGTTGAGCACCACTTCGAAGGGGATGCCCCGGTCGGTGTGGGTCTGCGGATCGAAGAACGGTTCGGTGTGAATCACGTTCTGAGCCTTGCAGCGTTCAAGGTAGGCCCAGGTCAGGTCGTAGAAGTCCTGCTCGGTACGCAGGACGTCCGCGCCCTGGTAATAAAGGTCGAGAAACTCCTGCAGGTTATTGAAGGCGTAGGCCTTGCGCAGGGTTTCGACGTCGTTCCACGGCAGTGCGATCTTGTTGCGCTCGGCCAGGGCGAACAGCAGTTCAGGTTCCAGCGAACCCTCAAGGTGCAGGTGCAGTTCAGCCTTGGGCAGGGCATTCAGCCAGTCGTACATGTTCTTTTCTCATCAGGTGCAATGGAGTGATTCTACAGATTCACGGGCGATGACTGGTTAAAAACCTGACCGGAAGGTTCAGCTGTCTTGAAACCTTTATTTACAAACTGCACTCTCACCGCTTGAGCAGGCAATACTCCACGGATGAGCGACCCGCGTCGCAGAGGCAATAAGGCAACGATGGGCACGATTCTCAAGCAAGAAAAATTTCTCCTGTTGGCGGTGATTGCGGCCTGTCTCGCCTACTTCTTCGAACACCAGTTGCTCGGCCATGGGCACACCGTTGCGTTGCTCGCGGGCGTCGCCCTGGTGGTGTTCATCGTCTGTGCCTCGATGCGCGTCGCCCACCATGCCGAGTTGCTTGCGGAGAAGTTCGGCGACCCCTACGGCACGATGATCCTGACGCTGTCGGCGGTGTTGGTCGAGGTGGTGATCCTGGCGATCATGATGAGCAACGAGCCGTCGCCGACGCTGGTGCGAGACACCATCTACTCGGCGGTGATGCTGGATATCAACGGCATCCTGGGGCTCGCGGCGCTGATGGGCGGGCTCAAGCACGGCGAGCAGTCCTACAACGATGACTCCGCGCGCTCTTACAGTGTGATGATCCTGACCGCCATGGCGGTATCGATGGTGGTGCCGGAGTTCATACCCGAGTCCAAATGGAAGGTGTACTCGGCCTTTACCATTGGCGCGATGGTGTTGTTGTACGGTCTGTTTCTGCGCATGCAGGTGGGGCCGCACAGTTATTTCTTCAGCTACAGCTACCCGGACAAGAAGCGGCGCAAGGATCAGCCCGAACAGGAAGGCACGCCGGTGAATCTGACTTTGTCGATCGCCACGCTGGTGTTTGGGGTGGTGGTCATTGGCGCGCTGGCGGAGGTCATGTCCAAGACCATCGACCTGGGCCTTGAAGGCAGCGGCGCACCGCCGGTCATGACTGCGATTCTGGTGGCGGCGATTTCCGCTGCGCCGGAAATCCTCACGGCGCTGCGAGCGGCGCTGGCCAATCGCATGCAATCGGTGGTCAACGTTGCGCTGGGGGCATCGTTGTCCACGGTGATCCTGACCGTGCCGGTGATGGAGGCGATGGCGCTCTACACCGGTCAGCCGTTCCAGATGGCGATGACGCCGGTGCAGACCGTGATGGTGTTCGTCACCTTGCTGGTCAGTGCCATCAACCTCAACGACGGCGAAACCAACGCCATCGAAGGCATGACGCACTTCGTGCTGTTCGCGACCTTTGTAATGTTGTCGTTGTTGGGGATGTAGCCGGCTGCTACGGACAGTGCAGCAACATAGATCGTTGTAGCAGCCGGGCTTGCCCGCGGGAGCGATCTTGAGATCACCGACGCCAGCAAGCCAAACCGCATCCGGGTCAGCCCCGAATCAACTCCGCTGCCGCCTGGCGGTGATCTGCAATCAGCCCCTTGAGGTCCAGCCCCTCAACTTGCCCATCGATCACCCGCCATTTGCCGCCAATCATCACCCGGTCGGCGCGATCGGCACCGCACAACAGCAGCGCTGAAATCGGGTCATGGCTGCCCGAGAATCGCAGCTCATCGAGTTTGAACAGCGCGAGGTCGGCCTGCTTGCCGACCGCCAGTTGACCGATATCCTCGCGACCCAGCAGCTTCGCCGAACCGCGGGTTGCCCAGCCTAATGCCAGCTCCGGAGTGATTTTCTCGGCGCCATAGCGCAAGCGCTGCAGATAGAGCGCCTGTTTCGCCTCCAGAATCATGTTCGAGGCATCGTTGGAAGCCGAGCCATCCACGCCCAATCCGATGGCCGCCCCGGCGGCCGTCAGCTCCAGCGTTGGACAGATGCCCGAGGCCAGGCGCATGTTCGAGCTCGGGCAATGGCAAATCCCCGTACCTGCCTCGCCCAGACGCCCAATCTCCTGCTCATTGAAATGAATGCCGTGGGCCAGCCAGGTGCGAGGCCCGAGCCAGCCGACGCTGTCCAGGTAATCCACCGTTCGCAGGCCAAAGCGTTGCAGGCAGAAGTCTTCTTCATCCAGGGTTTCAGCCAGATGCGTGTGCAGACGGACATCGAGCCTCTCGGCCAGCGCGGCACTTTCAGACATGATTTCGGTGGTCACCGAAAACGGCGAACACGGCGCCAAGGCGATCTGGATCTGCGCGCCGTCGCCACGTTCGTGATAGCGGTCGATCAGGCGCAGGCTGTCTTCCAGAATCACCTGCCCCTGTTGCACGGTCTGCTGCGGTGGCAGGCCGCCATCCTTTTCACCCAGGCTCATCGAACCTCGGGTCAGCATCGCGCGCATCCCCAGCTCCCGAACGCTCTGCACCTGCACGTCGATGGCGTTTTCCAGTCCATCCGGAAACAGGTAGTGGTGATCCGCTGCCGTGGTGCAGCCCGACAGTAACAATTCCGTGAGCGCGACCTTGCTGGCCAGCGCGAGTTTTTCCGGAGTCAGGCGTGCCCAGACCGGGTACAGCGTCTTGAGCCAAGGGAATAACGGCTGATTGACCACCGGCGCCCAGGCGCGAGTCAGCGTCTGGTAGAAATGATGATGGGTGTTGATCAGCCCCGGCAGTAGCACATGCTCACGGGCATCGAATACCTGATCGCAAGGCTGGGCAGGTGTTTGCCCGGCGCTGAGCATTTCAACGATAACACCGTCCTCGACCACCAGCCCGCCTCGGGCATCGAGGTCGTTGGCAGTGAACACGGCAAGGGGATTTATCAACCAGATACGGATAGCGGGCATGGGCCGGCTCCTCTGAAAGTGGGTTCAGGTCGCCAGCTCAGTTTTGCCCTGTCTGCTGATCCAGGGTCGCCGCGGCATCGAATGCGCCGTGAAGCGAGGGTCGGGAGTTTAGGGCGTGGGCGGGGTGTGGATCAAGTGCCCGCCCGAGCAGTGGGGGTGTCACCAGGGAATCGTCTCACCCTTGTAATTGACGAAGTGATGCCCGCCTTTTCCGGCGAAGCGTTCCAGTTGCTCGACCATCCCGCGCACGCTGGTTTGCACGTCGATATCGGCGCCTTCGCCGCCCATTGCGGTGCGGACCCAGCCGGGGTGCATCGAGAGGACGGTGGGTTTGTTGTCGCCCAGTTGCGTGACGAAGGTGTTGGTCATGGAGTTCAAAGCCGCCTTGCTGGCCTTGTACAGGGCCATTTCGGGCGCGTCGGGCATGGTGACGCTGCCGAGTACCGAACTCATGAAGGCAATGACGCCGGTGCCTGGGCGGATCTGATCGACGAAACGCTTGGCCAGGCGTACGGGGGCGACGGCATTGGTCAGGAACAGTTGGCCCAGTTCTTCTGCATTGGCGTCGGTGGGATTGCTGTGCAGCGGGCCCATGATGCCGGCGTTGACGAACAGCAGGTCATAGACCTGGCCCTTCAGGCTGTGGACAAGTGAATCCAGCGAGGCTGGCTGGTCCATTTCCAGTGTCTGGATGTGAACGCCGGAAACGGCTTTCAACTCGTCGGCCTTGTTCACATCCCGGACGGTGGCGGTCACCTCCCAGCCAAGCTCGTTCAGGCGTTGTACCAGCCCCAGGCCCAAGCCCCGTGAGGCGCCGATAATGAGTGCGGTTTTATTTGAAGCCATGAGTGCATCTCCTTGCAACAGTGGATTTGGCAGTGCCAGGAAGTCGCCCTCAGCTTGCCACAAGAATGGGCGACGCGGCGGCGGGATCGGCGTTTGACCAGAGCCTGGCCATCGGTTGAACGGAGTTCATGAAATTTGGATGAAAAATGACCAAATGTCAGCAGGCGAGATATCCCCGGCCCTGTGGACAAGCTTGCACCTGTTATCCACAGGTTGCTCCACAGTTAATGTGCGCAAGCGAAAGCCCGCGGTATAAGCACCTCTGCGGTAGTACCGAGTCGCGATAAGGCACTCTAACATCCTGTTTTGCGGTGAATTTGTCCGGTGGATAAGTAAATTGATCAAATAATGATCGAACTGCTGCAGGCCGTGTGCAGCAAGGGCTGTGGGCGAATGTGCTCAGCTTGTCCACAGGCGGATGCACAGTAGATGTGGGCAAAGTGCTGGCTTTGAACATACGCAAGTCGTGCAGGTTATGCACCGCCCGGGCGTTGCAGCACGATGCGCCCGCGACTGATGTCCGAGAGCTGTCGTTGAAAGGTTTCGATCTGCTCCGGGCCCAGCGCGACGACGAGATCGACACCCGAGGCGGTGAAGGTCTCCTGATCGACCAGCCCGTTGAGTTCGGCCAGGCGCAGCTTCACCAGAGCCAGTTCGCTGAAGGAACAGTCGAACTCCAGCGATACCCGGTCAATCAACGGCAAGCGCGGCGCCTGCTGCAGGCACTTGTTCGCCCCTCCGCCATAGGCGCGAGCCAGGCCACCGGTGCCCAGTTGAATGCCGCCATACCAGCGAATCACCAACACCACGACCTGATCGAAATCCTGTGCTTCGATGGCGGCCAGTATGGGCCTGCCGGCGGTACCGCCCGGTTCGCCGTCGTCGGTGCTGCGGTACTGGGCGCCGAGTTTCCATGCCCAGCAATTGTGGGTGGCATTCAGGTCGCTGTTCTGCTCGATGAACGCCTGGGCCTCGGCCGGGCTGTTGATGGGCGCGGCCAGGGTGATGAAGCGGCTCTTGCGGATTTCTTCGCGAAACTCACAAGGGCCGACGAGAGTAGAGGGCATTGACGGTTCCAGCTATAAGCAAGGTTCTTGAGCATTCAAAGGGGCGGCGTGAGGCCACAGCCCTTGAGGATGATGCGGATCAGATTGTTACCGGCTTCTTCCATGTCCTGTCGAGTCAGGCGTGTGCGCCCGGTGACCTGGCAGATCTGGGTGGCGAAGTCGGCGTAATGCTGGGTGCTGCCCCACAACAGGAAAATCAGGTGCACCGGGTCGACCGGGTCCATCTTGCCTGCGTCGATCCAGCCCTGGAACACCGCCGCACGGCTCTTGAACCACTCGCGATAGTCCTGGCTGAAGTACTCGTTCAGGCACTCGCCGCCGCTGATGATTTCCATGGCGAAGATCCGCGAAGCCTGTGGCTGGCGCCTGGAAAACTCCATCTTCGCGCGAATGTACTGGGTCAGCGCCTGGGCCGGATCGTCTTCGACGCTCAGGTTATTGAAGGTGCTGTCCCACAGCTCGATGATGTTGCTCAGTACCGCGACATACAACCCCAGCTTGTTGGTGAAGTAGTAATGCAGGTTGGCCTTGGGCAATCCCGCGTTCTGCGCGATCGTGTTCATGCTGGTGCCTTTGAAACCGTGGCGGGCGAATTCGTCCTCGGCGGCTTTCATGATCGTTTCTTCGTTCTTTTGACGAATGCGGCTTGCCGGCTTGCTGGTGCTGACGCTGTGAGCAGGTACTTCAAGGGTCATGTGCGATTCCAGACGGATCATTGGCTGCGACGGGGTGAACTGATAACGCACCCGGCACGATCCCACAAGAGTCGGCTGCGCAAATAGGTTCAGCGCGTCGCAGCCAGACTCTCCAGAAAGCTTTCGAGCACCAGATGCGGGCGCCGGCCCTTACGGGTCACGGTCACCAGGCTCAGGTCGTAGAAACGTGACTGGGGTTTCAGCGCACGCAACCGCCCTTGCTGCACCCAGAAACTGGCGTAGTGATCCGGCAGATAGCCGATGTAGCGCCCCGTGAGAATCAGAAACGCCATCCCCTCGCGATCCGACGCACTGGCGGTGCACTTGAGGGCCTGATAGTGGGCCTGGACGTCGGCCGGCAGACGAAACGTCGGCGCAATCGCTTCCTGTTCAGCCAGGCGAGCGTCATCGAGTTGTGCGTCGTCAACGTAAAAAAGCGGATGCCCGACCGCGCAATACAACAACGAGCGCTCGCTGTAGAGCGGCTGGTATTCAAGGCCCGACAAGGCGTTGGCCTGGGGCACGACGCCCACGTGCAGGCTGCCATCGAGCACGCCTTGCTCCACTTCGTTGGGTGCGACCATCCGGATATTGATGTGAACGTCCGGGCCGCGCTCCTTCAGGTGCGAAAGTGCGTGAGTGATGCGCATGTGGGGGAGGGTGACCAGGTTGTCGGTCAGGCCGATGTTCAGTTCACCGCGCAGGTGTCGGTGCAGACCGTTCACCTCTGTACGAAAACTTTCCAGTGCACTCAACAACTGCAGCGATGACTGATAGACCTCGCGGCCTTCTTCTGTCAGAGAAAACCCCGCTCGACCCCGTTGGCACAAGCGCAGGCCCAGGCGTTGCTCCAGATCGCTCATCTGCTGGCTGATGGCCGACCGCCCGATGCCCAGCGCACTTTCCGCCGCAGAAAAGCCGCCTGATTCGACGACGCTTCGAAAAATGCGCAGCAGGCGAATGTCGAAGTCGCTGACCTGGGCCAGGGGATCGGGACGGCGTGTGCTCATTGTTTAGTAGTCCACCAACTAAAGATCATAAAAGCAGGATTTTAGCGACTTTATGCCCATGGCAACTTAGCTGCAACCGGCCCTGCTTCCCTGAAGGGAGAGGAAGACAGGCCACCCACGTCCTTGTGAGGTTATTACAATGAACATGCCCGAATCGTCCGATATGTCGCTGGCCAGCCAACTCAAGCTCGATGCGCACTGGATGCCCTACACCGCGAACCGCAATTTCCAGCGCGATCCGCGACTGATCGTGGCGGCAGAGGGCAGTTATCTGACAGACGACAAGGGGCGCAAGATCTACGATGGCCTTTCCGGTCTGTGGACCTGCGGCGCCGGGCACACCCGCAAGGAGATTCAGGAAGCCGTCGCCAAGCAACTGGGCACGCTGGATTACTCGCCGGCTTTCCAGTTCGGGCATCCGCTGTCTTTCCAACTGGCTGAAAAGATCACCGAACTGACGCCGGGCAACCTGAACCACGTGTTCTACACCGACTCCGGTTCCGAGTGCGCGGACACCGCGGTGAAGATGGTGCGCGCCTACTGGCGCCTGAAAGGCCAGGCGACCAAGACCAAGCTGATCGGCCGTGCCCGTGGCTATCACGGTGTGAACATTGCGGGCACAAGCCTGGGGGGCGTGAACGGTAACCGCAAGATGTTCGGCCAGTTGATGGATGTCGATCATCTGCCTCACACCCTGCTTGCCAGCAATGCCTATTCCCGCGGCATGCCGGAGCAGGGCGGCATCGCGCTGGCCGATGAAATGCTCAAGCTGATCGAGCTGCACGACGCCTCGAACATCGCGGCTGTCATTGTCGAGCCGATGGCAGGTTCTGCTGGCGTGATCGTTCCGCCGCAGGGTTACCTCAAGCGTCTGCGCGAAATCTGCGATCAACACAACATCCTGCTGATCTTCGACGAAGTGATCACCGGCTTCGGCCGCACTGGCTCCATGTTCGGTGCCGACAGCTTTGGCGTCACCCCTGACCTGATGTGCATCGCCAAGCAGGTCACCAACGGTGCAATCCCAATGGGCGCCGTGATTGCCAGCAGCGAGATCTACCAGACCTTCATGAATCAGCCGACGCCGGAATACGCGGTGGAATTCCCCCACGGCTACACCTACTCGGCGCACCCGGTAGCGTGTGCAGCAGGTCTGGCGGCGCTGGATATCCTCAAGCGCGAAAACCTGGTGCAGCAAGTGGCTGAAACTGCCCCGCATTTCGAGAATTCGCTGCACGGCCTCAAGGGCAGCAAGAACGTCATCGACATCCGCAACTACGGCCTGGCCGGCGCAATCCAGATCGCTGCCCGTGATGGCGATGCCATCGTGCGGCCGTTCGAGACTGCAATGAAACTGTGGAAAGCCGGTTTCTATGTGCGCTTTGGCGGCGACACCCTGCAGTTCGGCCCAACGTTCAACAGCAAGCCGCAGGACCTGGACCGGATGTTCGATGCGGTGGGCGAAGCGCTCAACCAGATCGACTGATTTCACTCTCACTTATCAACAGGCGCAGCCCGGGTTGCGCCTGCGGGCAACACTTCCTCGGAGTTAACGCATGAGCACCATTGCACACCTGATTCATGGCGAGTTGGTCAGCGACGGCGGCCGTACCGCCGATGTTTTCAATCCGTCCACCGGTCAGGCGATTCACAAGGTTTCGCTGGCCAGCCGTGAAACCGTCCAGCAAGCCATCGACTCGGCCAAGGCTGCATTCCCGGCATGGCGCAACACGCCACCTGCCAAGCGCGCCCAGGTCATGTTCCGCTTCAAGCAATTGCTGGAGCAGAACGAGGCACGCATCGCCCAGCTCATCAGCGAAGAACATGGCAAGACCCTGGAAGACGCCGCCGGTGAACTCAAGCGCGGTATCGAAAACGTCGAGTACGCCAGTGCCGCCCCTGAAATCCTCAAGGGTGAGTACAGCCGCAACGTGGGCCCGAACATCGATGCCTGGTCGGACTTCCAGCCGCTGGGCGTGGTGGCCGGTATCACACCGTTCAACTTCCCGGCGATGGTCCCGCTGTGGATGTATCCGCTGGCAATTGCGTGCGGCAACTGTTTCATCCTGAAACCATCGGAGCGCGACCCAAGCTCCACCTTGCTGATCGCCCAGTTGCTGCACGAAGCCGGTTTGCCCAAAGGCGTGCTGAACGTGGTGCATGGCGACAAGGTTGCGGTGGATGCGCTGATCGAGGCGCCGGAAGTCAAGGCGCTGAGCTTCGTGGGCTCGACCCCTATCGCCGAGTACATCTATAAAGAAGCGACCGCCCGTGGCAAACGCGTACAGGCACTGGGTGGCGCGAAGAACCATGCCGTCCTGATGCCGGATGCGGATCTGGACAACGCTGTCAGCGCTCTGATGGGCGCCGCCTACGGTTCCTGCGGCGAGCGTTGCATGGCGATCTCGGTTGCCGTGTGTGTCGGCGACCAGGTGGCCGATGCACTGGTGGCCAAGCTGGTCCCGCAGATCAAGGCGCTGAAGATTGGCGCAGGCACTTCCTGTGGCCTGGACATGGGGCCGCTGGTGACCGGTCAACATCGCGACAAGGTCAGCGGCTATATAGAAGACGGCGTCAGCAGCGGTGCCAAGCTGGTGGTCGATGGTCGTGGCCTGACCGTGGCCGGTCACGAAGATGGCTTCTTCCTGGGTGGCTGCCTCTTCGATCAGGTGACCCCAGAAATGCGCATCTATAAAGAAGAGATCTTCGGGCCGGTGCTGTGCATCGTTCGTGTGAACAGCCTTGAGCAGGCGATGCAGCTCATCAACGACCATGAATACGGCAACGGCACCTGCATCTTCACCCGTGACGGTGAAGCGGCGCGCCTGTTCTGCGATGAAATCGAGGTCGGGATGGTGGGCGTCAACGTTCCGCTGCCAGTGCCGGTTGCGTACCACAGCTTCGGCGGCTGGAAGCGTTCGCTGTTTGGCGACCTGCATGCCTATGGCCCGGATGGCGTGCGGTTCTACACCCGTCGCAAGGCGATCACCCAGCGCTGGCCGCAACGTGCGAGCCACGAGGCGTCGCAGTTTGCCTTCCCAAGCTTGTAACGCTTGATCGAAAGGGGCGGGCCGCAAGGCTCGCCCCTTTGCTTTTCAGGCCGTTTCTGACCGATATGACAATTTAATGTAATTAAGTGTTGACGCCCCCTCGAATCTCTCTATAATTCGCCCCACTTCCGGCGCAGTCGGAGCGGAAAACTCCTTGATAATCAACGAGTTAGACGTTCAGGATAGCGAGGAAGTGCTTCGGTTCAGGTCACTGAATCGGCAGCGGTGAAAAAGGTGGTTGACAGCAGGTTGTAA
>NZ_JBIVCX010000017.1:52123-103081 GCF_044746825.1 Pseudomonas sp. NPDC090201 | reverse complement strand
CCATGTGAGAGTAGGTCATCGTCAAGATTAAATTCCAGAACCCCAATCGCTAACGCGGTTGGGGTTTTGTTTTTGCGCCTGGAAAAGTTTTCCACACTGATGCCGCCCTGTAGGAGCGCGCTTGCCCGCGACTGCGCCAGGACAAACACCACCGCAGCGCCTGACCCACCGTCATCGCGGGCAAGCGCGCTCCTACAGGCGATTGTGGCGCCTATCCCGTAGCAGTCCGGCTTGCCGGCGAGGCGATCTCGGGTCCGCCATCGTCTGAATGCGACCCCTGACCCCTGTGGGAGCGGGCTTGCCCGCGACTGCGCCAGGACAAACACCACCGCACCGCCTGACCCACCGCCATCGCGGGCAAGCTCACGCCTACAGGTTCGTGGTGCTCCGCCGCCGGTAAGTGATCGCTCAACAGGTTACGTGATACATTCGCCGCCGCTTCAAAGCCGGAAGCTTCATGACCGTGAGGGTTTCCCGCTTTTTTTGTTGCCTGTTGTTCAGGTGTAAACTCGACGTTCGCGCTCGCGCGCATTCAGGTTCTGCGAACATGACACAGATTTCCGAACGCCTTCTGGTACAGGCGCATCTAGACGCCAAGCAGCCCAAGCCACTGACCCCGGAAGAAGAAGCCGAATACCGACGCCTGATCGCCGCCGAACTCAAGGCCCAGGACGCCGTACTGGTTGCGCACTTTTATTGCGATCCGGTGATTCAGGCGCTGGCTGAAGAAACCGGCGGCTGTGTGTCGGACTCCCTCGAAATGGCCCGCTTCGGCAAGAACCATCCCGCCAAGACCGTCCTGGTGGCCGGTGTGCGCTTCATGGGCGAAACCGCAAAGATCCTCACCCCAGAGAAACGCATCCTCATGCCGACGCTGGAGGCGACCTGCTCGCTGGACCTGGGCTGTGGCGTGGATGAGTTCACCGCATTCTGCGATCAGCACCCAGAGCGCACGGTGGTGGTGTACGCCAACACCTCGGCAGCGGTGAAGGCGAGGGCGGACTGGGTGGTGACCTCAAGCTGCGCGCTGGAGATCGTCGAGAGTTTGATGGACAACGGCGAGAAAATCATCTGGGGCCCGGACAAGCACCTGGGTCGCTACATCCAGCGCCAGACCGGTGCAGACATGCTGCTGTGGGACGGTGCATGCATCGTTCACGAAGAGTTCAAGTCGCGCCAGCTCGAAGACATGAAGGCGCTGTACCCGGATGCGGCGATCCTGGTGCACCCTGAGTCACCGGAATCGGTGATCGACCTGGCCGATGCCATCGGTTCGACCAGCCAGCTCATCAAGGCTGCGCAGACCTTACCGAACAAGACCTTCATCGTCGCGACCGACCGGGGCATCTTCTACAAGATGCAGCAGTTGTGCCCGGACAAGGTGTTCATCGAGGCCCCTACGGCCGGTAATGGCGCGGCATGCCGCAGTTGTGCGCACTGCCCGTGGATGGCGATGAATACCCTGGCGCGCACGCTGCAGTGCCTGCGTGAGGGGACCAACGAAGTCTTTGTAGACCCTGCGATCATCCCCAACGCCGTGCGCCCGCTGCAGCGCATGCTGGACTTCACCCAGGCTGCCCGGTTGAAACTGTCCGGTAACGCCTGAAGACAGCTTCAAGCTACGAGCCACAAGCTGCAAGAAAAAGCAAGATCACCGCGCTCCTTCTTGCGGCTTGTAGCTTGACGCTTGTAACTGCTCTTCAGTTCATCATCTCTTTGACCGCCCGCTCCTGGGCGATGATTTCCTGCTGCCGCGCATCGATCCGCGAGGCCAGTTGGAAGTTGTTGTTCGCCCGGCGCTTGGCGAACTCTAACTGCTGGATCGCCTGCTTGAAGTCGCCCATCAAGGCGAAGTACTCGGCGCGAGCCTGGTGTGAGCCGATCGTGTTGCCCGACAGGCCACGAGCATCGGCCACCTGGTTCCAGATATCCGGATCGTCCGAACGGCTCTTGAGCAGGGTCTCAAGGGCCTTCAGTGCTTCAGGCGCCTTGGACTGCTTGAGCAGCACATCCACCTTTGCCTGGTTGAGCGGGTAGTCGTCGGGATACATGTCCAGCATCCGGTCGACCCGCTGCTGGGCGTCAGGCAGGCGATTGTTGGTGATGTCCAGGTGGATGGCGGCCAGGTTGTAGGTGATGTTGTCCGGGGCCTTGTCCAGCAATGGCTTGAGGCTCTCGCGGGCTTCATTCAACTGGCCGGCCTTGGTCTGCGCCAGGGCCAGGCCGTAGCGCGCCGCGTCGTTTTTCGGGTTCTCGGTCAATTGCGCGCGGAAGCGCTTGGCTGCCACGCCCGGGGTTTCTTCATAGATCAGGATGACCCGCGAACGCATCAGCTGATACGCGAGGCTGTCTTCCTTGCCCCCCGGCTTGGCCTGTTCGGCGCGGTTGCGGGTGTCGGCGATACGCGACTCGGTCACCGGGTGGCTCATCAGGAATTCAGGCGGCTTGGCGTCATAGCGGTACTGGCGCGCCAGGCGCTCGAACATGGTCGGCATGTTGCGCGGGTCATAGCCGGCTTTTTCCAGATTGAGGATACCGATGCGGTCCGCTTCGGCCTCGTTCTGCCGGGAGAAGCGCGCCTGCTCCTGGATGGCCGCGGCCTGAGAGCCGGCGATGGCGGCAATACCGGCGTCACCTGCACCGGCAGCGGCCATGACGATGCCCGCCAGCATGGCCGCCATCACCGGCACCTGCATGCGTTGCTGCGCTTGCACCCCGCGAGCGAAGTGGCGTTGTGACAAGTGCGCCAGTTCGTGCGCCAGTACCGCTGCGTACTCGCCCTCGGTCTCGGCATGCAGGAACAGCCCGCCGTTGACCCCGATGATCCCGCCGGGCGCCGCGAAGGCGTTGATTTCCGGGGTGTTGATCAGGATGAATTCCAGGCGCCGGTCCTGCACCTGGCTGGTTTCGGCCAGGCGATAGACCGACGTCTCGACGAAGTCCTTCAGTTGCGAATCGGACAACTGCGAGACCTGCGCGCGCAACAGGCCCAGCCATGCGCGGCCCAGGTCGTGTTCCTGTTGCGGCGAGACGACGGAGGAACTGGCATCGCCGAGCGAGGGCAGATCGTCCGCGAAAGTCGGGGTTGCCATCAGGCAAGCGAGCGTCAGCAGTGCGGGGCGCAGAAAAGTCATGCACAAAACTCTGAGGCAGAAAGGGGTTACTGTAGCTGGCTCAATGGCTTGCTGACCAGAGTGGGGTATTCTTGAAAACCTGTAGGAATGTTCTTCTTCATGCTATTTGCGGTTTCTGTGTAATTGGATGTGTCTACCCGGAGAGAAACGATGTCTGACGCTGTAGGTCGTCCTGCGACCTGTGATGCCGAGCTGGATGCCAGCGGCCTGAATTGCCCGCTGCCGCTGCTTAAGGCCAAGATGGAACTCAACCGCCTGGCCAGTGGTGCCGTACTCAAGGTCACCGCCACCGACGCCGGCTCGCAACGGGATTTTCGCAGCTTTGCCAGACTGGCCGGGCATGCGCTGTTACATGAAGAAGTGGCTGACGGCATTTATCGCTACTGGCTACGCAAGGCCTGACGATTTCCTACCCCTCGCTTCAAAGGATCATTGATGTTCAAAGTGCTTCGCGACTGGATGCAGCGCTACTTCTCGGATGAAGAAGCCGTGGTGCTGGCGGTGCTGCTTGTCTTGGCGTTCACCATCGTCCTCACGCTGGGCGGCATGCTGGCCCCGGTACTGGCAGGTCTGGTGCTGGCCTTCCTGATGCAGGGGATGGTAGTTCAGCTCGAACGACTGCGCATGCCTGAAGGCGGTGCGGTCGGGGTGGTCTTCGCTCTGTTCATGGGGGCGCTGGCGTTGTTCCTGCTGGTGCTGGTGCCGTTGCTCTGGCATCAGATGATTACGCTGTTCAACGAGCTGCCGGGCATGCTCGCGAAATGGCAGTCCCTGCTACTGTTGTTGCCCGAGCGCTATCCGCACCTGGTGTCCGACGAGCAAGTGCTGCAGGCCATCGAGGCCGCCCGTGGCGAAATCGGCAAGTTCGGCCAGTGGGCCCTGACGTTCTCGCTGTCCAGCCTGCCGTTACTGGTCAACATGATGATCTACCTGGTGCTGGTGCCGATCCTCGTGTTCTTCTTCCTCAAGGACCGTCGGATGATTGGTCGCTGGGTCCGAGGATACCTTCCCCGTGAGCGTACGCTGATTACTCGCGTCGCCGAGGAGATGAACCGGCAGATCGCCAACTACATCCGTGGAAAAGTCATCGAGATCTTCATCTGCGGCGCAGTCACGTACATCGCGTTCGTCACCATGGGGCTCAACTACTCGGCGCTGCTGGCCATGCTGGTAGGCATTTCCGTCGTGGTGCCGTACGTGGGTGCGGTCGTGGTGACGGTGCCGGTGGCCTTCATCGCGTTGTTTCAGTGGGGCTGGAGCGACCAGTTCATCTATCTGATGGCGGTCTACGGGATCATCCAGACGCTGGATGGCAACGTGCTGGTGCCACTGCTGTTCTCGCAGACGGTGAGCCTGCATCCGGTCGCGATCATCTGCGCGGTGCTGTTGTTCGGCGGGCTGTGGGGCTTCTGGGGGATTTTCTTCGCGATTCCGCTGGCGACCCTGTTCAAGGCCGTGCTGGATGCCTGGCCACGCAATGAGCCGACGGTGGCACCGTTGTTGTAGGAGGCATGACGCAATCTCTGTAGGAGCGCGCTTGCCCGCGACGGCGTCCGGTCTGAATCACTTCGTGTGACTGACACAACGCCGTCGCGGGCAAGCGCGCTCCTACAGGGGGTGTCAGGCGTTATTGAGCGCCTGAGCCGCTTCCAGCACCGCAGCCACATGGCCCGGTACTTTCACCCCGCGCCATTCCTTGCGCAGCACACCGTTCTTGTCGATCAGGAAAGTGCTGCGATCAACGCCCATGTATTCCTTGCCGTACAGCTTCTTGAGCTTGATCACGTCGAACAGCTGGCAAAGCGCCTCGTCCTTGTCGGAAATCAGCTCGAAGGGGAATTCTTGCTTGGCCTTGAAGTTCTCATGGGATTTCAAGCCATCGCGGGACACGCCGAACACCAGGGTGTTGGCGGCCTTGAAGTCCGCGAACTGATCGCGAAAGCCCTGGCCTTCGGTGGTGCAGCCTGGGGTGCTGTCCTTGGGGTAGAAGTAAATCACCACTTGCTGGCCCTTGAGGGCCGACAGGCTGACCACCTGATCGCTGGTGGCTTGCACCTGAAAGTCGGCAACGGGTTTGTCCAGTTCTACAGCCATGGGGATGTCCTTACATTGGGGCTTGCGGGCGCCATGGTTCGATCAGCGCATCGAGGTTGAGGGCGTCGGCGAAGTCCAGGAACTGGTCACGCAGCCAACTGATCTGGGTGCCGGCCGGCAGGGTCACGGTGAACGTCGCGTTAAGCATGGTGCCGCCGGTCTGCGGGGCCTGATAGGTGTCGCAAATCAGGTTTTCCAGCTCGACATGGTGGTCGATGAAGAACTGGCACAGCTCGTTGATGATGTCCGGGCGGTAGGCCGAGCTTACGTACGCAACGTAAGGCAGGGCTTCCGGACGGCTTTCCAGCGAGGCGCTGCGCACCACGTTGACGGTGAACGCATGCTTCTTGGCCAGGTTCGGCAAGCCGGTCTCCAGGCGCGCCAGGGCGTCCCAGCTGCCGGAGACCTGCAGGATCAACGCGCTGCATTCGCCATGGCGAGTGAGGCGCGAGCTGACTACCGAGCAACGGTTTTCATGACTGGCGCGGCACAGGACGTTGGTCAGCTCCATCGGGTTGGCCCCAAGGGCACTGATGACAAGGAATTGTTCGCGAACTGTGGGGATGGACGACATGCAGCATTCCTAAGCGATGAGCGGTCGGTACATTGTGGGTCGGTGCGGCGGACTCGGTGAAAGTATCGATCGTGGCTTCGACTGGAACCCGTGCCCGTGTAGCCTCTCGCATCGGGCGGCAGCACTGCTGGAACGGGGTTTGTAGTGAAGAAAACGAACTCTCGGACGAGCTGCGCAGATGACCGGTACCGATCAAAGACCGAAGGGTAGCGAAAACCGTCGCCGAGGGGAATGCTCTCGGCGGCTGAAACCGTGGTACTTCGCTTGTGCAAGGTTGATGGCGCCAGTACCATTACCGCTCTCTTTTTCCGGCAGGAGCGGTTTGCATGATTGCGGGCAGTATGGTGGCACTGGTCACACCTATGGATGCACAGGGTCGTCTTGACTGGGACAGCCTGAGCAAACTGGTGGACTTTCACCTGAAAGAGGGCACCGACGCCATCGTTGCCGTCGGTACTACAGGTGAGTCGGCGACGCTGGACGTCAACGAACACATCGAAGTCATCCGTCACGTGGTCAAGCAGGTCGCCGGTCGCATTCCGGTGATCGCGGGCACAGGTGCCAACTCCACCCACGAAGCGGTCGAGCTGACCCGCAACGCCAAGACTGCCGGCGCCGACGCCTGCCTGCTGGTTACCCCGTACTACAACAAGCCGACCCAGGAAGGCCTGTACCAGCACTTCAAGTTCATCGCCGAAGCCGTCGATATTCCGCAGATCCTCTACAACGTGCCAGGCCGCACCGCCTGCGACATGAAAGCCGAGACCGTGATCCGCCTGTCGAAGATCAAGAACATCATCGCCATCAAGGAAGCCACCGGCGACCTGCAGCGCGCCAAGGACATCCTGGCCGGCGTCGACAGCGACTTCCTGGTCTACTCCGGTGATGATCCGACCGCCGTGGAGCTGATCCTGCTCGGTGGCAAGGGCAACATCTCCGTGACCGCCAACGTCGCACCGCGTGCCATGGCCGACCTGTGCCGCGCCGCGATGGCCGGTGACGCTGTCACCGCCCGCGCCATCCACGAAAAACTGATGCCGCTGAACAAGACCCTGTTCATCGAATCCAACCCTATCCCCGTGAAATGGGCCCTGCATGAGATGGGAATGATGCCGGACGGTATCCGTCTGCCGCTCACCTGGCTCAGCGAGTCCTGCCACGAGCCGGTACGTCAGGCCCTGCGTCAGTCCGGTGTTTTGGTTTAATGAGGAAGCACTACGCAATGAAGCGACTGGCCGGACTTTCCGCACTAGCCTTGATCATTTCCAGCACCAGCGGTTGCAGCTGGCTGTTCGGGCAGGACGGTTACTTCCGTGATCGCAGCAGCGATTACCTGGAAGCGACCCAGAAACCACCGATGCAATTGCCTGAAGGCATCCAGGAAGCCAAGCGCCTGGACCCTCTGCTGCCGATTCCGCGCAACGTCGCCGATGACACCCAGAAGGGTGAATTCAAGGTCCCGCGTCCGCAGCCGCTGTCCACCGTTGCCGAGTCCAGCGACTATTCGCTGCAGAAGAGCGGCGACAACCGCTGGGTCCTGGCGCAGCGCGCACCTGCCGAAGTCTGGCCGGTGGCCCACCAGTATTTTGAAGACAACGGTTTCCGCATCGCAGAAGACCGTCCTCAGACTGGCGAATTCAACACCACCTGGCAGCGTGCAGACGAACTGTCCGCATCGGTTGGCAAGCGCCTGGCCGGGGCGGGTGACAGCGCCAGCACCGAAACCCGCGTACGTGTTCGTATCGAACCGGGCGTGCAGCGCAACACCAGTGAAATCTACGTGGTCAGCGTCCAGCGTCCGGCTGGCAGCAGCGACGAACCTGCTTTCCCGTCGCGCAGCACCAACGTCGGCCTGGATTCGGTCCTGACCGACGACATGCTGGCAAGCCTGAGCCGCACTGCCGAGAAGGGCGGTTCGGTGTCCCTGCTGGCTGCACGTGATTACGACACCCCGAGCCGCGTCTCGCTGTCCGAAGACGGCAGCGGCAACCCGGTGCTGAACCTGGGCGCCGACCTGGATCGCGCCTGGTCAAGCGTGGGTCGTGCGCTGAACCAGGGTGACTGGCGCGTCGAAGACATCAACCGCAGCCTGGGCCTGTACTACATCAACCTTGCGGAAAAGGCCGACAAGCCCGAGAACAAGCCTGGCTTCTTCGCCCGCATGTTTGGCAGTGAAGAGACCAAGGAACAGAAAGAAGCCCGTGCCGAGCGTTATCAGGTTCGCCTGAGCAAGGTTGGCGACAACGTTCAAGTGACCGTCGAGAAGAACATCAATACCGTGGCGCCGGCTGAAATTGCCCGTCGCGTGTTGAGCGTCATTCAAGACAACCTCGGCTAAGTGCGTTTCGCGGTTCTTGGCAGCGGCAGCTGTGGCAACGGCACGCTGGTTGCGAGCAACGACACGTATGTCCTGGTCGACTGCGGTTTCTCCCTGAAGGAAACCGAACGTCGGCTGGACAGGCTGGGCGTCAGCGGTCATCAGTTGAGCGCCATCATGGTGACCCACGAACATGCCGACCACGTGCATGGCGTGGGTCTGCTGTCCCGGCGCTACGATGTACCGGTCTATCTCAGTGACGGCACCTTGCGTGGCATGCGCAAGCCGGTCGAGGCGGGAATGAAGCTGGTGGCGGGGCAGGGCGTGCAGATCGGCGGCCTGAACATCGATGTGGTCTCGGTGGCCCACGATGCGCTGGAGCCGACACAGTTCGTCTTCAACGACGGACGCCGCCGCTTTGGCCTGTTGACCGACCTCGGCTCGTACTGCCCCTCGGTGCTGGCCAGCTACAGCGGGCTGGATGCGCTGATGATCGAGTCCAACCACTGCCGTGACCTGCTGGCACGAGGGCATTACCCGTACTTCCTGAAACAGCGGGTGGGCGGGCAATTCGGACATTTGAACAACCACCAGGCCGCAAGCCTGGTGAGCGAGCTGGGATGGCAGGGCCTGCAACACCTGGTGCTGGCCCACCTGAGCAGCAAGAACAACCTGCCGCACCTGGCCCGGCAATGTTTCGTCGACACCCTCGGGTGCGATCCGGACTGGCTACAATTGGCCGATCAAGATTGTGGGCTCGACTGGCGCGAAATCGCCTGACATCCCGAATGGGCGACAGCCCGTCTATTTTTAAAGGGCACCTGCCCCGAACATTTCTGCAAGCGGAGCCCATCATGGAAAAACGTGAAGAACTCTACCGCGGCAAAGCCAAGTCGGTTTACAAGACCGACGACGCTGACCGCTTGATCCTGCTGTTTCGCAACGACACCTCGGCGTTCGACGGCAAGCGCATCGAACAGCTCGACCGCAAGGGCATGGTGAACAACAAGTTCAACGCCTTCATCATGCAGAAACTCGAAGCGGCCGGCATTCCGACCCAGTTCGACAAACTGCTGGCCGACAACGAAGTGCTGGTCAAGAAGCTCGACATGATCCCGGTCGAGTGCGTCGTGCGTAACTACGCCGCAGGCAGCCTGGTCAAGCGCCTGGGCGTCGAAGAGGGCATGAAGCTCAACCCGTACACCTTCGAACTGTTCCTGAAGGACGACGCCAAGGGCGACCCGTTCATCAACGAATCCCACGTCGTGGCGTTCGGCTGGGGCACCGCCGAGCAACTGGTACGCATGAAAGAACTGTCGCTCAAGGTCAATGAAGTCCTGAGCAAACTGTTCGACGACGCAGGCCTGCTCCTGGTCGACTTCAAACTGGAATTCGGCGTGTTCAGCGACGGCTCCATCGTCTTGGGCGACGAATTCAGCCCGGACGGCTGCCGCCTGTGGGACAAGGACACCAAGAAGAAAATGGACAAGGACCGCTTCCGTCAGGGCCTCGGTGACGTCATCGAAGCCTACGAAGAAGTGGCCAACCGCCTGGGCGTGCCCCTCTAAAAGAGAAACCGCCGCAAGCATCTGAAAAAACGCGAAAATTTTGAAAAAAAGGTTCGCGTTTTCACCCCAAGCTGTTATGATGCGCGCCGTTGGAGAGATGCCGGAGTGGCCGAACGGGACGGATTCGAAATCCGTTGTACTGGCGACAGTACCTAGGGTTCAAATCCCTATCTCTCCGCCATTATTGAATACGACTAAGCCTCTGAAATGGTTGAACATTTCAGGGGCTTTTTCGTTTCTGAGGATTTGTTTAGGGCAAATCTAGGGCAAAAAATCGACGCTATAAGCCGCTATAGGACTCCATGGGCCGTCCATCAATCGGTAGCGATCGCGCTAGTACGGAAGCAACCGAACGCCTGCTTCTGTGACGATATTTTGAATGGCGGGCGGGAAAGGCTGAAAGTACAATCAGCCGCCAATTTACGGAGGTGTGGTGTGAGCGAAAGCAAAGGACTGGTGAAAGCATCGATTCACTTGGTTGGCCATATCGCAGTTGGCACTGTGATGTTCGCCATCGTGGCTGGTGTAGCCACGGCGCTTGAGCTTTTCGTGCATTGGCTTCAGACGATGGGCGCGAGTGAGACCCTTGTGGATGTGCTGGGCAGAGTTGAGCGCCTTCTGTTGGTGCTCGACGTCGGGCTTTTTGTGATAATGTTGTTAGGTGCCACTTGGAAATTCATCCGAGAGATCTGGACTGAGGCTACTGAAAAATGAGTATGCTGAGAGATGAGTTCATGAAAGCTGCGAGAGAGACTCCTCGCATGTTTTTTGCTCCTCTGGTCGGGGCGGTCGAAGCCGTTTGGCGCGTGCTTGATGACTCGGCAGAGAAGGAACAAGAGAAAAAGAGAGGAAAGGTAGTTGTTATCCATCCTCGTAGTTTTCGTCGTTTCAGAAAAGCAGCGCATAAGGCCCGCGTAGAGGCAGAAAAGGCGGCTGACAAAACGGTATGATCGCTTTGTCATGAGTCTTTCGCGCACGGGGTGATCGCTATTTGGCACTGGGGTTCGCGACAAATCCCATCATTTCAGAAACCACTGCGGCTATGCTTTTTGTGTCCGCCGGTATCCAGCGCCCATAGTGCTTTTTTACCATCGTTGTGTCACTGTGCCCCAATTGTCGAGCGACCCATTCAACCGGTACGTAACGGGACAGCGCTTGGCTGGCGAAGGTGTGGCGGCACTGGTTTGCACCGCGGTGGCGAACTTCCGCTTTTACCAGGTGCGCGGTGAACCAGTTGCTGATGGTCTTGCCGCTCCAGAGCAGTACACTGGTTGAGCTACGAAATAGGAAGTGCAGACGCTCTTTGCGTTTGGTGATGTTATCCCGCTGCACTATCTCAATCTCTTCCGACGCGTAATCGGTGCTGTCCGCCATCAACTGGCGCAGCAGCTCTAGTGCTGGCTTGATCAGCTCGACGACCAGAATCCGTGAACGCTCTTTGGGTACTTTGAACTGTCCGCTCACCAGCGCCCGTCTGATCGACACTCTGCCGTTCACCAGGTCTACATCTTCTCTAGCGAGCGCTATCAGCTCGGACAACGAAAGTCCGGTCCAACTGTTAAACGGGATCATCCGTGCGTCTTTCTCGCGTTCTGGGTAGGCATCGGCAATGAGGGCAAGTGCCTCGTGGGAAAATGGATCGGCAGTCTCACTGTCAGCATCGATCTGAATATTTGTGATGCGGTCGAGTGGATTGGTTTTGATGACGCCGTCTGCAAACGCATCGGCCCATATCCCGCGCACAATGGTGAAGATATCGTTGACGGTCTTCGGAGCCGGGCCCTGTTTTAATAACCGGGCCTGCCATAGTTCAAGTTCACTTTTGCTGATGTCAGTGAAGCGTCTCTGAGCGAACTTCGCCTCTACGTGATTCGCCTTGCTGACTAGTTGTCGAAAGTGCTTTTGGCCTTTCGAACTTCCTGAACCTCCAACCACTTAACTAGCCCGTCTTTCACGGTGTGTTTTAATGACACGCCGGGGTTAAGTGACCAGGTAGCTGCCCTGGGGGTGCCAGGAAAGTGCGCCGCGTAGTCGAAGCGCCCTTCCTTGATCTCCGCCAATATCGTGCGGCGCTTGTGGTCGGCGTAAGCAATCGCGGCCTTGTTCACCTTCACAATTCCGGTGAGCGGTTCGCGACAGCGCTGGCCGTGCAGTTGGAAGACAATTCGCAGTTGCTTGCCGTTCATCTCTACGCCGGTGGGCAGCTTATCAGTCACAGCTGTCCACCCATCCAGCGTTCGATCTCTTTGCGGCCGGAAAGTGATGGGGGTGCTGGATGAGATCAACGGAAGGTGGGGGCCGGGGACGTTGCGGGCGGCAAGCGTGCCGGCGGATCCGGACTGGGCGATGCGCCGGGAGTTGATGAGTCAGAGCTTCACGACACGACTCGATCAGCTCTGGGTAGTGTCTGCCAAGTAATGGTGAGGGTGTTCGTCTCTGCACAAAATGGAAGGGGCGTGGCACAATGTAGGCAGCAACCTGATGGGTTTCCATCCCCGTAGCGGGGATGAAAAATGCTCGTGGTTGCCTTGGGCTTGGGTTTTAGAAAAGCTCTTTTTGTGCTTGATATAAATACTTATAAGGAGAAGTGGGTCGTTTGATGCCTTTAAACTTAAATTGAGGGTTGATCTTTATGAGGCTGGAAAAACCGGCTGCAATTGTTCCAACCATTTTTTCAGTTTCGCTCAGGCCTATTGAATCTAGATTTTTCCAAGCCTTGCTTCCTACCTCAATTGCTTTCGCGAAGTCAGTATTCATATCTACTTTCAGATCGGATAGATAAATTGGAATTTGTGACTCTTTGGTGGTTTTGAAGAGGTCAACACACGCCAAGTCAAGCTCTTTCAACTTCTGCTTCAGCGTGTCAGCGCTGTCTATAGATGCGCTTATTTCTTGGGTCATCGCTTCCAGATGAGTCCGGAACGCGATTAATTCTGAACGCCTTTTAGCTTTAAATTCCAATATTTCCGCCAGCGGTACTTCGCTGGAAGGCAACGGAATTGCATTTATCAACTCGATCCGGGTGCCTTCAGATTGCTCAAGCAGGTGACCTGCGACGGTTAGTGAGTTCACGCCTCCGGCTAGGCTCCACATACCTGGCTGATCCGCCTCCGCGCTTTCTAACGCCATCATTTGAGTGGTAATGGCTGCATCTGCGAAATTTCCATAAAGGTTAAAGCTTGGCCGATCCATAATGCCAGATGCTTCAAGAAATTTGGCGTCTGCATCACTTCGATTATGTATCAGGTTATTCGTTGGCCATATAAGTCGATCCCAGTAAAATAAGCTAGCGCGCAGGTCGCCTTTATCCAATGTGCTTGATCGAAATGAAATACCTTTTCCATCAACATGTGATGGCGGTGTAATAATCACACCTCGCATCTTCGGTTTGGGTTTACCAAAATCAGGGTCATACTTTTTGCGCCACTTTGCTTCGCCCACAGTCTTTACTCCTTATGCAAGTATGATCCAGCATCTAAATGCGATGCGGGGTTACAACCCAGTGGTGAAGTCCAGGCCTTCGCACTGGCGGACCCAGCAAGCTTGCATGGCCTCCAACAAAACCCTCCACTGGGAAGGGCCTATATTCACCTCCGTGGCGGGTAGTCGAAGCCAGCGAGGTGAGTTGTGCTCAAGAATTAGACATCGTTCATTATGGGGCAGCATGGCGTCTTCTCGAGGCGGAAATCAGTTCGGAAAGTTTCTTATCAAGCGTATGAAGAGTTTCTTTAGTTGCGTCGGGAAGTGATGTGATAAACGGAAGTTCCACTACCGGTGCTGGGTGTTCGTCAACTGTCTCGCAAATAATCACTTGTACTATCGGTTTGGTTTTTGCGATTTTAAGGAGATTGGCTTTGCGATGGTCAGGTATCGTTTTTCCATTCTGATAAAGGATAATTAGAAATGAGCAATTGGCCCCCAGTTCAGATCGATCAAGCGCGCCCTCCAGCGGTCCAGATCCTCCTTGGATCCCGATATCTCGAAAATGATGAACGATGCTGCTACTGATTTTTCTGGTTTCATGTTTCTCGCTACACAACTCTACTAGGGAGAATCTATGGCCTGTCCACTCTTTGAAATCAAACGCCGCTGGCGTCAGATTCTCCGTTGGGAGAATTGCCATTAGAAATGATTCGCAGAAATCTGTGATCTCATTTCCATATACAAATCCGCGCGCTTTTAATGCCGCAATATTCAGAGCTTCTACGGTCCCTGCCCTCGGGCTGTCAATCGCCTCGCTCGCCTCTAGTTTTCCGAGTCCATGGGAAGGTTTTATGGAGTGCTTAGTCATTACGTACAGCCTGCCGAGCAGGTCAATTTGGTCCCATGTCAGTTCTTTTAGGGAAAGTATGTAATGGCGCTTAATATTATATGGCACTATTCCTTTGGCGACTGATTTTGCGAGCCGGCCATATAAGCCATTCTTTTCCATCTCAATATCATTCAGACACGCATCTAATAAAGAGTGGTAATCTGCTATATCGATTGAGGAGTTTAATATGGTTTCATCTATGGAGTTGCTGTTGTCGCCCAGCATTGCTATGTGAAACTTTGCAATCTTCAGGTCCTGTCTTTCTAGTAAATATTTTCTGACTTCATCAATTGCCAGCTTAGTGAAATCATATGCAGCATTTGCACCAGGTACTCCGCTGTTCGAAAGCACAGTGGAGGTCACCAAATCGGCAATTCTTAGGGTCGTGGATTTCTCAGGTTTTTTTAGAAACTCCAAGCCCGCCTTCCCTAAAACAGATTTCATGGATCAGGTTTCCTCAGTGTGGACGCCTAGGTTCGCTTGCAGCTTAGCAAGCCACGATAAAAAAGCCTCCAGGTGGACTGAGCTTGGTTCAATTCGGCCACGCGAAGAAGCGTTCAGCGGGGTAAATCTGGGCGTACTGTGTGCGGCGGACACGGGAAGTGTCAGGGCCAGAGGTCTGCGATTGAAGAGTTGGCTGGGTGATAGCGGATAGCCCGTAGTCGTGAGTAAAATCGGCTATCACTCATAAGGGATCGATCATGAAAGCATGGATTGCGGTTGCACTCCTCTCGGGTATCAGCGGCTATGCCATGGCCGGAGACGCAAGCGAGCTTACCGCCGCGCAAGTGGTAACATCGCTTTTAACCATAATTGGCGCGATATGCGTGTTCATCGTCAGTCAGGTGGTGCTGAAGCTTGTCATTGAGCCTGTGCAACAGTTGAAGGCCGCGATAGGACTGGCTGCAAATACTCTCCTCCGCTATCAGGGCAAGATCACGAATGCTTCCACGGATGAGGAGGTAGCACAAATGGTCAAGAGTCATGCTGCCGATCTGATGTCGAAGGCTGAAGTCATCTCCGGCTATTGTCTTGCCCGCTGGGTGTTTGGCCTCCCTACACGCAAGGACATTCGTAGCGCTGCCCAAGAATTAAATCTGATCGGGTACAGCCTTCTCAGCGCGTTTACTCAGCATCAGGAACCCCACGAGAGGCCAACCGACATATTCAAATTGGCAAAGAGCAATTCAGAAGCCCTGTCTAAGGTCGCCAAGCTACTGAAGGTCAGCACCAGCTACCCCGGTTAGTCACTGGAAACGCATAGCAAGGAAGACCAGATGAAAGAGTGGGTCAAAGCAGCAGCACTAACAACCCTGTTTAGCACTGGGGCGGTAGCTCAACCTATGGTGTACGGGTTGGGCACGCAAGGGTGCGGCAAATACGTTGCTGCGACTGACCAATCTCGACGTGGCGACTCTCAGGCGATCTATCAGTACATAACTTGGATGTCTGGCTTCATCAGCCACGCGAGTGCTGTTGATGGTACCGAATATTTCAAAAACTCAGATACAGATAGCATCGCGCTTTGGCTAGAGAGGTATTGCCGCGCTCACCCTCTGGAGCCGTTCAGCACTGCGGTTGTTCACTTGATGCTTGAGCTAACCAAGAAGCAATAGGCCTTTGTCCTGAAACCCAGCCCGCCGAAGTGTAGAAATTGTGCAGTGGTGTCAGTCTGGTTTCTCGCTGAAAAATAACGATAGGCGAAGGGTGGATTTGCCGGACCTCTATGCAGTGGCGAGCGAGCTGGAACCTAAGGTGTCTTGGCTACGGGTAATATTTTAGGGCATATTTAGGGCAAATCAGGGGCCGCTCGAGGCTTGTCTGCGGCTTGAATTGTCGGTGAAAACCTTGATAATTGTGGCCTCAGGCGGGCTATGGTGATATCCGGTCGGGTTCAAATCCCTATCTCTCCGCCATTACAAATAAAGCCCCAGAAGTTATGCTTCTGGGGCTTTTTGTTTTTCTGCGTCAGAAAAATCTGGACGCAAGACTCTACTCGCCGCGGTCAAGGGTGTCAGGGCATGATGATGGACGTTGAGAAGCTTTCCCGGCATCTGCAGGACTCGATGCCTGATCTCCAGGCGATATACCTTTTCGGCAGCTACGTCAGCGGTGATTTTCAGTCCCATAGCGACCTTGATATGGCCGTTCTGCTGAAGACCAAGTGCAATCCTGTGGCCTTGTGGCGGTTGTCCGGTGAGTTGGCGGATATTGCTGGAGTGCCGGTCGATCTGGTCGATCTTCGGGCTGCCTCGACGATCATGCAGTATCAAGTACTTATTACGGGGCGGCGGATATGGGTTGCGGACAGTTCAGTGGGGCTGTTCGAGGCATTCGTGCTGAGCGAGAAGACGGATCTTGACGCTGCCAGAGCAGGCTTGCTGGAAGATGTTCAAAAGGAAGGGGTGATTCATGGCAGATGATGTATTGATCAACAAGGCTGCGACGATCGAGCGCTGCGTTGCCAGAGCGCGCGAGGAGTATGAGAAGGGTCCGTCCTCGTTCGCGACCGATTTCACCCGCCAGGATGCTGCGATTCTCAATATCCAGCGAGCCTGTGAAGCTGCCCTGGACATGGGCCAGCACCTCATCCGCCGAGAGCGCCTGGGCATTCCTCAAAGCGCTCGGGACGTCTTTGAGTTGTTGTGCAGGGGAGGGTGGCTGGAGGCTTCGTTGCTCACGACGATGAAGAACATGGTCGGCTTCAGGAACATCGCAGTCCACGAGTACCAGACGCTGCAGTTGCCAATCACGGTGGCGATCATCACTCAGCATCTCGACGATTTTGTGCGTTTCAGCTCCTTTGTGCTGACGCGGGATGCGGTCTGATTCAGTGGCGGAAGCGCCGCTTTTTGTGAAATCTCCCCCACCCTGTGAAACGTTGTGAAGCCCCGCAATAAAGGCGATTTGCCCATGCTAACGTCCTCGGCGGGGTATCGTTAGTGTGACGGTGCCATCATTCGAGTGAGGGAGCAGCGCAATGAGTACCGTATCGCCTACCGGCAACCAGCCAAGCAGCCAGAAATCCTCGACGACGGCGTTCGATGACAAGTTGAACATCGCCAAGTCCAGCAAGATCATTGCCGATTACATGAAGCAGAACGGCAAGGGTGCGATCACCAGCCAGGATCTGGCGAAGCTGGCCAGTGATACGTCGGGCAAGGTGCCTGCCGATGTGTCGAGCGCGGCGCAGTACATGCAGCGTCATCCGGATGTGTTCACCGCCATCGAGACCCATGACGTGGCCGGTGCCGATAACCTGTCGGGCGTGTGGAACTTCGAATGGGCAGCCAGCGGCGGCCTGAACGGCACGGCGACCGATGCTATCGCCAAGATGCAGGACACCTTTGATCTGGCCATCGCCAAGTCGGCGCAGATCACTGAGCTGACCACCGGCAAGAAGGCTGAGCTGGACTCGACCAAGCAGCGTCCGAGCAACTGATTTCAAAGCGCTGGTTACAAAAAAATCCCCAGGTCATGGCCCGGGGATTTTTTGTCCGAAGTATAAGAATGACGTTCATGCCTTGTAGGAGCGCGCTTGCCCGCGATCCAGTTTGCCAGTCACATTGAGCGTGACTGACAAATGGCTATCGCGGGCAAGCGCGCTCCTACAGGATGTATGGCGAAGCTTGATCAGGTCATGAGGTCCAGGTTTCGCCACCCGGCCAATCCTTGGTCGGGATGTCGCTGATGGTGCCGTCCTTCACGCCGTCGATGCCGTAGCGTTCGATCGACCCGCCCAGCACCTGGGCGAAGTGGTCGGCCTTGGCCTGTTGCTGGCCTTCCTTGACCAGCCCTGGGATGATGGCGCCGAGCACCGCCACGCCAGCGCCCAGGAAGCCCAGAGCCCCCGCCACGGAAGCCACTGCGGGCAGGAAGCGTGTGACGCCCAGCAGCGCCATGCTGCCCTCTGCGACCGACGCCGAGCCTGCCAGGATACCCAACGAGCCTGCTGTGATGCCGAAGCCGCCGGTCAGTGTGTCGCCTCGACGAATCGCCTGCACGCCGTCGAAGATGCCGTACGCCCCCGCTGCGATGCCGGCCAGGCCGCCAATACCCTTGGCGCTTTCTTCGAAGTTCTTCGCGATGTTCTTGTAGTTCTTGCCGTCCTTGACGTTGTCCTTGATCTTGTCGAGCTGGTGGGCGGGCAGGTTGTTGTCGGCGACCAGTTTATTGCCTTTCTCGATCGCGCCGTCCAGGTACTGCTGATAGGCCTTGGAGCCGCCCTCGGTGAGCACGGTGGTGGTCTGTACCGAGCCGGTGGTGATGTCGGAGATGTTCTTGTCCGAGAGTTTGCCGCCGTTCTGGGTCCCGCGAGCGATGGTCACGCCAGCCAGGAACAGGCCACTCACGGCGTGCAGGGTGCCACTGCCGTAGGCGCCCTTGGCATCGCCGCTTGGGTCGAAGTCAGACAGTTTGCCCATCTTGTCCAGGAACTTGGTGCCCTGACGGAACATGTCCCAGTTGCCACGGAAACCCGCGACGATCTGATCGGTGGTCGCAACGCTGCCGTCTTCGTTCATCAGCAGTTCGGGGGAGTCGTTGCGGATCTGGTCGATGCGCTCGCGCAGTTTGTCTTCGTCCAGGTCGGCGCCGCCATCCTTGCCATAGGCGGCTTTGAGGTCGTCGAAGCTCGAGCCCTTGAAGGCGTTTTCCTGAGCGATGCTGGAGAAGTTGTCGTTGAGCTGCTTGTCGAACTGGTTGGTGAATTTCGGGTCCAGCGCACCGTTGTACAGTGCCACTTCCAGGCTGAACGTGCTGCCGGCCGCTTCAGGGGGTTCGGTCTTGAGCAGTTCACGCAGGCGGTCGCCCGAGGCCAGCGAGTCCTTGTAATACGCCTGGATCGCTTCGTTATGGGATGACTTGCCCACGGCGGCCTGGATATCCGCGGGATCGCTGATGCCGAGCATCGACTGGTAACTCTGTGCCGTCGCATAGAAATTGGCCAGTGCTTCGGGCTGGTTGGTCTTGCCGTCCTGGGTGGAGGCGTCCCACGCGGCGTCCAGCGCCTTGCCGGACTTGATCTGGTCCTCGTAGGTCTTGGTCACGGCGTCCTTGAGGCCCGGGTTGGAGTCGAACAGCGACTTGATCGACTCGTCCCCCTTGTTCTTGATGTACTCGGCCGTGGGCTTGTCGTTCTGCAGGATGCTCATGTGGTCGTTGATGTCCTGCAGAACCTTGTCCGGCTCCCAGAACGCGCCAGATCCGTTGGCAATCGCCACCTTGCCGTAGTCATCCCCCCACATTCCGGCCTTGGCGCCCTCGATCACCAGCTTCTGGGCGTTTTGCAGATCGAGCAGCACGGCGGCTTTTTCTTCTGCGGAATATTTTTCAGGATGTTCGAAGACGTCCTTGCCCAGTTTGCTGGTGTCGACATTCGCCGTGACGTTGCCCGAGACGACAGTTGACAGCAGCGCGCTCAGGCCGGTGGCGTCGGCCGGGGCGGAATCCTTCAGCCAGGTCTGGATGTCCGCCTTGCTGGCTTTGCCGTCAGCACCGCCGGCCAGGAGTTTGCTGGACGTATCAAGGATCTTGAACGCACCCGGTTGCGACCAGAAATCCAGTGCGGCCTTTTCCTTGTCGGACAGCTGCCCATTGGCGTCCTTGTAATCCTTGATGTTCTGCGCGGTCAGCGTATCGCCGGCGTCGGTCTTGCCGCGGATCGAGTCGTACTTCTGTTCGAGGATCGCCGCGTACTCGGCGATTTCCTTGGACCCGGCGTCGGCATCCGGCTTGGCCTTGAGGTAATCCTTGTAGCTTGCGATGTCTTCGCTGGCCTGGGCCTTGGGCAGGGATTCGAAGCCGTACTTGCCGAAGTCCTGGAGGCGTCCGGCTTCGGTGCCGTGCTTGGCTTCGCCGCTTTTGGTAAAGCCGTCAACACTGCTGTTGGCGACGTCATCGCCGGTGAGGACCTTGCCGTTCTCGTCGTAGCCGACGATGCGATCCAGCACCTGGCTTGCGCGAAAGGCTGCATCAGGGTCTTTTTCGAAGTCGCCGACCTGCTCCTTGAGCATGTCTTTCACGCCGCTCTGGTTGCCCAGGTTCTTCAGCAGCGGGTTGTCGTCAATGATGTCCTGGGCCGAGCGGGTGTCACCTTCCGGGCGCTCCCACTTGATCCCCAGGGCCTCGGCCTTCTCTTTGGAGGCGCTGTTGTCGCCCGCCGTTTCAATGTGCTTAAGCTCGCCCTTGAGGTTTTCGAAGCCGTACTTGCCGAAGTCCTGGAGACGGCCGGCCTCGGTCCCGTGCTTGGCGTCGCCGCCTTTGGTGAAGCCGTCGACTCTGCCGTTGTTCACGTCCTTGCTCGCGATGCGACTACCGCCCTCGTCCAGTTGTTCGATGTGATCGAGCACCTGGGTGGCGCGATAGGCCGCGTCACGGTCGGTTTCGAAGTCACCGACGCGCTCCTTGAGTTTGTCCTTCACGCCGCTCTGGTTGCCGAGGTTCTTGAGCAAGGGGCTGTCGTCGATGATCTGTTCGACCGTGCGATGGTCATCCTTGGGCAGTTGCCATTCGATGCCGGCATCCTTGGCTTTGGCGCGGTCGACGGCGTCGCCCCAGAGGGCGTCTGATTTGCCATCGACAACGGCGTTGGTCTTGGTGACTTCGTTGACAGCGAGGGACATTTGGCAGGCTCCTGGACTGAAACGGTGAACGCCGCGTACCTGGCGGGACGCGGCGTGAGGGTGTTATTTCTTGTCGTAATCGACGTGCAGTTCGTCGTCCAGGCGGTTGCTCGACGAGCCGCCTTTCTGTGGCGTTTCGTCGAAGTGCTGCCACTCGGCGCTCTGGAAGCGGAACAGGCTGTCATCGGGCGGGGCTTCGCGGCCGCCGTAGTTGTGGATCGAGTAGTGCAGGTACTCGACCTTGTCGCCCCAGTTGTCCTGCAACAGGCCGTCGGCGGCGAGGTCGCGGTACCAGTCGTTTTCCTTCTCGCTGGCCTTCTGCTTTTTGTTGTGGTCGACGAAGTAGCCGATGATCCCGCCGATCACTGCCAGCACAACGCCAACCAGGAAGAACGGCCCGGTCAGCGCCGCCGCCGACCCTGCGCCGACCAGTGCTGCGGCACCCAGCACACCGGCCGATGCGCCGAACGCACCTGCGGCGATCTGCAGGCCACCGGCGGCCTTGGCCAGCGGGTCACCGGTTTCGACGCCGCTCTTGATGGTGAACGCGCCGAGCACGATGTCGGCAAAGCCGCCCACCACGTCGGAGGCCGGGCCCAGCACCTTGATGACCGAGCCTGCGATTTTCGCGGCCTTGCCGGCACCCAGTTTCGCCGCACCGGCGCCCGACACCGCATCGTCCAGACGTTGGGTGATGCCGCCCTGGATCTTCTCGGCGTCGGCGAAGGTGCCCTTGCCATCGCCCAGGATGTTGGAGATGTCCGGGGTGATGTCCAGCGCGTTGCCGATCTTGGTCTTCAGCGCTTCGGACAGCTTGGGATCGCGCACATCCACCAGTGGTGACTGGATGCCTTGCTTGCCCCAGATTTCCGGCAGGGTCTTGTCCAGGCCGAGGAAATCGACCATGCCGCCTTTGCCCACCAGGTCGGCGACAGCGTCACCCAGCTTGACGAAGTGGTTGCCGGCGCCGGCGAAACTCAGGAAGTCCTTGGCGATGGCCAGGCGTTGCTGCGGGGTTTCCGCGAGCTTGCCGCCGTTGCCTGCCAGCTGGTAGATCCCGGAGAACAACGAGACACCGGCGCCCATGGAGCCCAGGATGCCCTTGGTGTTGAGCGCGCTGAATACCTCGCCCAGAGTGCCGCGGTCGGCAATCGGTACGTAGGACTTGGACAGCGCGGTCTTGATGTCGGCCTCGGTGACCTTGCCGTTGGTCTTGTAGGCTTCGCCCACTTCTTCCAGCGCCTTGGTGACGGCGGACAATTTCTTCTTGTCCCCCAGACCCTCTTCAAGAAACTTCTCGATGACTTCCTGGGTACGGCGTGGCAGGTCGAGCAACTCGCCCTTGAGCACGCTTTTGAGCAGGCCGAATTCGTCTTTGGTCGCCAGTTCCTTGTTCTCGTCGGAGATCTTGCTCGGGTCGGCGATCAGGTCGTTCAGGTCACTGGTCAGGCCGTCGGCCTGGATCGACTGCGCGGCCTTGGTGGCAGCGTCCGGATCGAACAGCGACAGCGAGGTCAGGGTATCGCTGAGGTCCTGCTGTGCTTCGTGCTCCTTGCCCTGTTTCTGCAGGTCCTTGAGGTAGGTGACGTAATCCGGGTTGTTGGTGAGGTCCAGCAGCTTCTGCTTGATCTCGTCCTTGTTCGGCAGGCGGTTGATGGCGCCGTCCATCTTCGACTTGTAGTCGGCGCTGACGGTCGGGTCGGAGAACAGGGTGCCGATCTGCTCCTGCAGTTTCCCGCCGTCGATGATGTCGTGCATGTCGGCTGAGGTCAGCTCGGTCTGCTTGTCATCGAACACCCGCCAGGTGCCGCCAAAGGCGCCGGGTTCTTCTTCGTAGCCGGTCAGGCCGCGACCGTTCTGGTAGGCCGCCTGGGCTTCCAGAGCACGGACCAGCTTGGCGCGCGGGTCGTCCTTGGCAATCGAGCCGTCCTCGACGCCCTTGCGGTAGTCGTCGAGCAGCTCCTTGGTCGCCAGCTCGCTGACGGTCAGCTCCGGGGAGTTCTCGTCCTTGTCGTCGGCTTTCACGCCCGTGCCCAGGCTGAGCACGTCCAGTTCGTCATGGGACGGCAGGCCGGCCTTGCTGCGTGTGTCGTCGACTTCGGTCTTGGTCCAGGCTTCCCACTTGGCGACCACGTCGTCATACAGTTGCGGGCTCAGTTCCTTGGAGACGATGACCTTGCCTTCGCTGGTCTCGTAGCGGATCAGACCGTCGCCCAGTTCGTCCGGCGAGCCGAAGGTGATGTCGGTGTTTTTCAGGAAATCGTTCGGTCCTGCCAGTTTGTAGCCTTCGTCCTCGCTCTTGTGGATCTTGCCCCAGGTCTCGTTGGCGGTGCTGGCGCTTTCGAACAGCTCCGGGGTCAGGTCCCTGGATACCACGACCTTGGTGCCGTCATGCAGCTCGTAGGTCAGCGTCTCGCCTTCCTGGCCCACGGTCCAGTTGAAGTTCTTGTAGTCATTGAGGCCCGGCACCGGCGTACCGCGGTCGGCCAATACGGCGCCGTCGGACACCGCGGTATTGATGTCGGCGGATTTGGCCGGATCGTTGATGACTTCGTGCAGCGAGGTGAGGTAGTCGAACAGTTGCGGGTTGTCATCGCGGGCCACTACCACCTTGTCGGTGTCGGTGTTGTAGCGGATCAGGCCCGGGCCGACCTCGTCCACCTCGCCAACCGCCGTGCCGGAGTAGGGCGGCCAGACTTCGTTGTCGGTCGCTCGGCGATAGCCATCGGCCTCGCTGGCGCTGATCCCGCTCAGGGTGTCGTAGGCGTCGTTCACGGCCTTGAACAGAGTCGGATTGTCGCGTTCGGAAACGATGTGCTTCTCGCCGTCCTGGGTCACGTAACGCACCACTCCCGGCCCGACTTCGTCGGCAGGGCCGATGCTCAGGTAGTCACCAGTCTTGGGCGGCTTGGCGTCGCCTGCGACCTGTTTGTAGCCGTCCGCTTCGCTGGCATTGATGCCCGACAGCGCCTTGAAGTCCTCGGCGACCTGCTTGAACAGTTCAGGGTTTTCCTGTTCGGCGACGATCACCTTGGTGCCGTCCTGCAGTTCATAGCGGATCAGCCCCGAGCCTTTTTCATCCGGCGGCCCGATGTACTTGTAGGCGCCGAGGGTTTCCGGTGGCGGAGCATCGCCAGCGGTGAGTGTGTAGCCTTCATCGCCGCTCTGCTTGATCGCTTCCAGGGCCGGGCGGTCATTGACCACCTGCTGATAGAGCTTGGGGTTGGTGGCCTTGCTCACCAGCACCTGCTCGCCGTCCTGAGTGGTGAAACGCACGATGTCGGCACCCACGGTGCCCGGCTCCTCGATGGACTTGTAGTCCTTGAGGGCCGGCGCTTTTTCATCGGCGGTGGCAGGCCGGTACTGGTCGGCGTTCTTTACGCTGCTCTTTAGAAATGCGGTAAAGGGCGTCTTCGGCGCCACTGCGCCCCGTGTCAGGTTTTTCGGATCGAGAGTGCTGTTCAGGGGGAGAGTGGACATCGGGTAGAACTCCTGTTGGAACCGCTCGGGCGGTGACGCAAGGGCCTGTCTGAACGGTCAAGTTATCGTGTTGTTCTCACGGGTTTAAAGTTGGAAGCCGCCTGTGAAAGTGTGCCGGGTCAGACCGGTTAGTTGGGCGTACTGGACGAATAGATGAGGTGCCTGATCTCGTGCAGAATCATGTTGAATCATGAATGCATTGAACTCCAGACAGACATCTACCGTCGGACTTGAACTAACGAACGGCTGGAACCCTATCAGAGTGTCGAGGCGCGGAGCGTACTGTGCGCAAGTTTTCACAAGATTTCACAACCTGGCTGGGCCGCGTGAATCAAGGCTTCTGGCCAGTATTGTCGCCGTGAGATGCGCAGTAAAACTGGCGTCGATTTTCAGTCGTCGCGACAACGAATAAAAATAAAGTTCAAACTCGGGCCCGGAAAAATGCGAAATTGGGACGTGAGTTCAAATATCAGCCGCCAGGCTTAATGTGACAGTTCAGCGCTCCCTAGTTGCCGGATGGGTGACGGATATGACGTTTCACAAGTTTTCACAGCGGTGAATAATTTCATCTGCGTAGTATGGATTCGTGCACTGACGTAACGCCGAAGTTCATTTGTAATAAACCGGCCTTACGGTAATGCACGAATGATCCATGTGCCGCAATGCGGCTGAAGACATCCCCATCCCTGTAAGGAGAAAGAAAATGGCAGAAGTCCCTCCAGCAAGCTCCGGCGGCGGCGCAGACGCAGCGATCGCGAAAATGGAAGCCACCTTCAACATGGCTATCGAGAAGTCGGCAAAGATCACCGAGCTGACCACCGCCAAGAAGGCTGAGCTCGACGCGACCAAGCAACGTCCTCAGAACTGATGTGCTCATGCGGGCAGCTGCAAGGCTGCCCGCATGTTTTTTCTGGCATCACCCGATTTTTTTTGCGTCTACCTCGCCATTGCCTGCACGCCTGATTCGGGTAAACCGACATGACAGCCCAGATTTCACTGACTTCCGTGCCTGCGCCCTTGGCGCCGGGAATGAGCGCTCCCCAACTGCGTATCACCCATGGCCTGCACCAGGGTGTGTGCCTGTCTCTGGACAAGGCCGCCTATGTCATCGGCAGCGCTGGTGCTGCGGACCTGCTGCTGTGTGACGCCGGTGTCGTCGAGCGGCACATGGCCCTGCGGTTTGCCAATGGTCAGGTGGCGATCGAAGCGCTGGGCGGCGAAGTGATCGTCATCGGCCGTCACGCCCGGGAAATAAAAGTGCCAGTCGGCAGCGGCCACCGCACCTATTTCCCGGTGGACATTCGCCTGGGCGAGGCACGCCTGACGTTGACCGATACCGCCGCTTCACCGGCCCATGCCGCCCCTCTCAAATCGAGCAAAGCGCTCAAGCCGCACTGGATCGTCGCGCTGCTGCTGATGTTCCTGTGTGTGGGTGCGTTTGCCTTTCGCGGCGAAGCTGTCGCGCCGACCGAGGTCGCGCAAGCCCCTGTGCCTGCGGTCAGCAACGACCGTCAATCGCCCGGTACAGCAGAGGCGGGCGTGTGGCTGGAGAAACAAATGGCGGCGGCAGGCCTGAACCAGATCAAGGTCAGCGAAACCGGCGGCCAACTCAGCCTGCAAGGCAGCTACGACCCGGCCAGCAAGCCGCGCTGGATGAGCGTGCAACAGGCCTTCGACAGCCGCTACGGGCAGTCGGTCGTGCTGCATGCCGAGGTGACGCCGCGCGCAGAAATCGCAAGGCCAAGGGTGCGTTTTCAGGCGATCTGGTTCGGTCCCAATCCCTACGTCGTCAACGAGAGCGGCAAGCGGCTGTACCCAGGCGCGGCGCTGGCGGACGACTGGACGCTGGAGCGCATCGAGAACGATCAGGTGATCCTCGCCCGTGGCGAAGAGCGGTTCACCTTCACCCTATGAAAATCGATCCGCGCCCGACGCTGCCCACGATTTCCGAAAAAACCCCTGCGGTCGACGCCGTCCAGCCGGTCCATCAGCGCCAGGGTGCGCGCTTCGAAGCGGTCCTGAGCAAGCGCGAAATCCGCGCCCGCCGCTCATTGCGGGGCGATGTCGAAAGCGCCTCGTCCACCACCGGCATCAGCCCTGAACTGTTTGGCACCGCGCGGTCGGTGGAGCTTCTGGAATATGTGCTGGAGCAGGTGGTGCCGGAGCTGGACGCCGAGCCCCAGGTGAAGGAACTGGCCCAGGCGCTGATTCGTGAAGAGATCGACCTGCGCCGCAGCCTTGAAGAACAGCGCGCCGAGGCTCAGGCCTGATGCCGGTGAACAGGTCCACTCGTCAAAGCCAGGATGCCGTCGAGCTGCTCAAGGGCATGGGCGAGCTGTATCGCCGGGGCGGCCAGGTGCAGCGAGGGCTGGTGATGCTGCTGATCGCCGCGCACCTCTCGCCTGACGATCCGGCGTTGCTGCGCAGCCTGGCGACCGCCTTCACCGCCGGCGGGCAGCCCGACCGGGCGCTGCGCGCGATTGACCGGCTGACCAAGATCGAAGGCGATTCGCCCGACCTGTTGCTCTTGCGCAGCCGGGCCCTGTGGCGGGCGGCGCGCAAGGTCGAGGCGCGGCAATGCTTCAAAGACTATCTGATCGCCCGGAGAGCCGCGCAATGATGCTCATGAACCGCTTCAACGACCTGGCCCGGATTGCTGCGGGGCGCAGTGACGTGATCATCGTCGCGTTCATGCTGATGGCCATCGTCATGATGATCATCCCGCTGCCGACCTGGCTGGTGGACGTGCTGATCGGCCTCAATATCTCGCTGAGCATCCTGATCCTGATCGTCGCGTTCTACATCTCGCACTCGGTGGAGTTTTCCGCGCTGCCGCCGCTGATTCTGTTGAGCACGTTGTTCCGCCTGGCGCTGTCGATCACCACCACGCGCCTGATTCTGCTCGACGGCAACGCCGGTCATATCGTCAAGGCCTTCGGTGATTTCGTGATCGCAGGGCAGGTGGTCGTGGGGCTGGTGGTGTTCCTGATCATCACCGTCGCCCAATTCGTGGTCATCACCAAGGGCGCCGAGCGGGTGGCCGAAGTCGCTGCGCGCTTTACCCTCGATGCGATGCCCGGCAAGCAGATGAGCATCGACAACGACCTGCGCAACGGCGACATCGACCAGCACGAAGCCCGTCGCCGTCGCTCGCGTCTGGAGCGTGAGAGCCAGATGTTCGGGGCGATGGATGGCGCCATGAAATTCGTCAAGGGCGACGCCATCGCGGGCCTGGTGATTCTTGCGGTCAACCTGTTGGGCGGCATGCTGATCGGCATGCTGGAGCGCGACATGCCGTTTGGCGAAGCGGTCCATACCTATTCGCTGCTGACCGTGGGCGACGGGCTGATTGCGCAGATTCCCGCGCTGTTGATTTCGGTAGCGGCCGGTACCGTGGTGACTCGGGTCAACAGCGACAGCGCTCAGGGCAACCTGGGCAGCGAGATCATCCAGCAGTTGGGTAACAGCCATATGGCCTTGGGCCTGACCGCCTTGATTCTGCTGGGCGTGGCGCTGCTGCCGGGCTTTCCGGCGTTTGTCTTCATCGGGCTGTCGGCGCTGCTGGGCGCTTCGGCGTGGGTGATTTACCGTCGCAGCCGGGTCATCGAGGCATCGCCCGAAACCGAGGTGATGGAAGCGCCGGAGGTCGAGTACGAAGCACCGGAGCCGGTGCCGATGCTCAGCAAGCCGCTGGACAGCCGCATCCTGCTCAGCCTCGGTTCCAGCCTCGCACTGGCAGCACCTGCCCAGCCATTGCGCCAGCGCATCGAAGCCCTGTGTCACGAAGTGCGTGGTGATCTGGGTATCGAGGTGCCGGTGCCTGACGTATTCGTCGACCCGGCCATGGCCGCCAATCGTTTCGTGATTGAGCTTGAAGGCGTGCCGGTCAGCGAGGGCGAGCTGCCGACGGACTGCCTGTTGCTCAAGGACGATCCGGTGCATGCGCAATTGCTCGACGTGCCAGCCCTTGAGGCGGACTCACCGCTCAGCCGCCGGCCTGCGCAATGGATCGAGCAGCATCATCAAAACAGCTTGCAGGAGGCGGGCGTGGCCTTCATGCGCGCCGATGAAGTGCTGGGCGCGGTGGTCGAGCGCACCCTGCGCCGCTATGCCGCGGACTTCCTCGGGATCCAGGAAACACGAGCGATTCTGGAACGCCTTGAGGGCAGCTATGGCGAACTCATCAAGGAAGTGCTGCGCAGTGTGCCCCTGCAACGTATTGCCGAAACCTTGCGCCTGCTGATCGCTGAGGGTGTGTCGATCCGCAACCAGCGCGCGCTGCTTGAGGCGATGGTGGAGTGGGGCGGCCGTGAAACCGATGCGATACGCCTGGCCGAACAGTTGCGCGTGGCGCTGGCACGGCAGATCAGCCACCAGTTCGCCGACCGCAACCGGGTCATCAGCGCCTTCGTGCTGACCCCGGGCCTGGAAGAGCAATTGCGCACCACCCTGCGCCGTCAGGAAAACACCCGTGACGCCTTTTCCGAACACACCAACCGCGCCTTGCTGGTG
Organism: Pseudomonas sp. NPDC090201; assembly: GCF_044746825.1. Taxonomy (NCBI): domain Bacteria; kingdom Pseudomonadati; phylum Pseudomonadota; class Gammaproteobacteria; order Pseudomonadales; family Pseudomonadaceae; genus Pseudomonas; species Pseudomonas sp. NPDC090201. Next base: position 74,467 of record NZ_JBIVCX010000017.1, on the reverse strand, counting down.
CAGTTGCGCCACGCCTGCGAGCGGCTGTCCGAACAACAGGACACCGTGTTGCTGGTCCATCCGGAACTGCGCCGGGCGATGCGTCGCCTGATCGTGCGGGGCGAACTGGAGCTGGCGGTGCTGTCCTTCCGCGAACTGGCCGGCGAATACAACCTGCAGGCCGTGGGCACGGTCAGCCTCAACGAAATCACCGACCGCCGCGCGCCCAGCGGCGTGGCCAATACCCCCATGGCGACTGCCTCATGATCTGTTCTTCTCTGTTTCGCTTGCGTGGTTTCTTCGGCATCTGTGTGGTCATGCTGGCTGCGTTGACGGGGCCGTCGCTGGCGCTCGCCCAGAACATCACCCGTGGCAGCACCGGCACGGTTGACCTGGCCTCCGGTGAAGGGCGCATCCTCAACTTCAAGGCGCCGGTGGATTCGGTGATGGTCGCCGAACCCGGCATCGCCGATTTGCAGGTGGTGTCTCCCGGCGTGATCTACGTGTTCGGCAAGGCGCCCGGGCAGACCAGCCTGATCGCCCTGGGCACCGACGGTGAACAGATCGCTTCGCTGAGCCTTGCGGTCAGCAGTAACACCACCGCCGTCAGCCGCCCACTGCAAAGCCTCAACCCCGGCAGCACCGCACGCATCGAAGGCGCGGGCAACCGCGTGCTGGCCAGCGGCAGCGTCAAAAGCGTAGGCGAGGCGACCGACCTCAACGCCCTGCTCAGCACCGAAGGTCAGGACTTCAAGACCGCGATCAACGGCGCGTCCTACCCCGGCTCTGCCCAGGTCAACATCCGCGTGCGCTTCGCCGAAGTGTCGCGTTCGGAGCTGCTGCGTTATGGGGTCAACTGGAATGCGCTGTTCAATAACGGCACCTTTTCCTTTGGCCTGCTGACCGGTGGCTCGCTGGCGGCCGATGCAGCCAGCGGCGCATCCAATGTCATCAGTGCCGGGCTGTCTTCGGGCAACGTCAACATCGACGCCATGCTCGAAGCCCTGCAAAGCAATGGCATCCTGGAGATTCTGGCGGAGCCCAACATCACCGCCATGACCGGCCAGACCGCCAGCTTCCTGGCCGGTGGCGAGGTGGCGGTGCCGGTGCCGGTCAATCGTGATCTGGTGGGCATCGAGTACAAGCAATACGGCGTGTCGCTGCTGTTCAGCCCCACGGTATTGCCCAACGAGCGCATCGCCCTGCAAGTGCGCCCCGAAGTCAGCAGCCTGATGGGCTCAAGCACAGTCAATGTCAGCGGCTATCAGGTGCCTTCGTTCCGGGTGCGGCGCGCCGACACTCGGGTAGAAGTCGGCAGCGGCCAGACCTTCGCCATCGCCGGGCTGTTCCAGCGCGAAAGCAGCCAGGACGTCGAGAAGGTGCCGATGCTCGGCGAGATGCCGATCCTGGGCAACCTGTTCCGCTCCAAGCGCTTCCAGCGCAACGAAACGGAACTGGTGATTCTGATCACGCCGTACCTGGTGCAGCCGGTGCGCACTCGCACCCTGGCCACGCCCCTCGACGCCCGCCCCGAAGGCGCGACCACGGCGTCCGCCGGGCCGCGCAATGGCGGCATGTTCGGGTTCTACCTCAAATGAGCGGGGGATCAGCCATGAAGCGCGCAACGTCTGCATCCGTTCGCCCGGTCACTGTGCTGGGCCTGGCGCTGATGCTCTTGAGCGGCTGCCAGACCCATCTGGAGCCTGCCTCCTATTCGCCGGACTACCGGGCGATGACCCGCGCCGACGGGCGTGTCGAACTGATCCCGGATGAATGCCTCAAGCCGTCGGTGGAGGACAAGTTCGACACCGACGAAGAGACCTATGTGCCGTTGCTGCCGCCGGGCTGCGCCAACAACCTGACCTTGCTGCAGATGGTCGAGCGGCGCGAGGACCTGCTGCAGGGCCGGGCAAGCGGACCGACCATGGCCGCGCCCGTCGGGCGTGCGGCGCAGGTGTACATCGATGGTTATGACCGCGAGGAACTGCGCCGACGTCAGTCAGAGCAGCAGGCGACTGTCGACAAGCAGGAGCGCCAATGACCGTGTCGCGCTCAATGGCTGTCGATCAGACCCAGTTCCCGGGCCTGGGCCTGCGGGTCCTTGATGGATTTGATCCGCTGGGCTTCGGTCAGCAGCTTCTGCCGGTCGGCGGCCGGGATGTCGTCAAGGCGCAGCGCCTGCACGTCGCTGTCCTGTCCGGCCAGCACCGTCACCAGCAACTGGTTGCGTTGATGGCGGGGCAGGGCACGGGCCGAATTGGCGACGCTGCCGATGGTGTCCAGCGCCTGACGCGACTGGCCGCCCAGCGCGTAGGCCAGGGCGAGGTTGCAGCGGGTGTCGAGATCGTTGGGGGTCAGCGCGAGACTCTTGCTGAACGCGGCCTGGGCTTCGCTGGCCTGGCCACGCAGGATCTGCGCGATGCCCAGACGGTTGAGCGCTTCGGGCTGATCGGCGTGGGCGCTGGCCTGGGTCAGCACGGTGACGGCGCGGTCCAGTTTGCCTTCGCGCAATTGCGCGGTGCCCAGTCCCAGCAGCGCTGCGGCGTCGTTGGGCTCAAGTTCCAGCGCCTGCTGGTAGGCGCGCTCGGCACCCCGTGCGTCGCCGCTGGCCAGGCGCGTTTCGCCAAGCTTGAGCCAGGCCTGTTGCTGCGCCTGGGGCTGTTGCGTGGCCTTCTCGTAGAGCCCGGCTGCGGTGGCTGGGTCACCGCGTTTTTCAAGGTCGGCGGCCAGGCGCATGAAGCGTTCGTAACTGCTGTCGGCCGCCGGCTGGCTGGCGCAGGAGGCGAGCATCACGCTGCCGGACAACATCAGGGTACGCAGGAAACGGTTGGACATGGACAAGGCTCTTGGGTCGAGAACGGCGGGGCCTCGAAGCGATCGCTCAGGCTCTCTGCGCGATCGGGTCGGCTCTCCCGAAAGGGCCTCCATTCTATCCACTTGAGGCGTGATGGCGACCGTTATCTGCGCAGGTTTTTCATGCCTTCGATCATTGCCGACACCCTCTGCCGGAGCCGTCTTCATGGGTAATCGTTGCGTGCTGCTATTGGCGTCATGGCTGTGGTTCGCCGCACCGGGCACCGCTCTGGCCGAAGAGGCATCAGGCGATAACCCGCAGTGGTTCACCCAGCCCTACGCCTACTTGCTGGTGGAGCAGGACGTGCGCGCCGCGCTGGAAGAATTCGGCCGCAACCTGGGGCTGATCGTGGTCATGTCGGACAAGGTTCACGGCAAGGCCCGTAGCAGCGTACGTGGCCGTTTGGCGGGGGATTTCCTGGCCCAGCTGTGCGAGACCAACGGCCTGAGCTGGTACTACGACGGCAACATCCTGTACCTCAACAGCGACGCCGAAATCGGCACCCGGCTGTTCAAGTCCCAGGAGTTGCAATCGGAGCAACTGGAGGCCTGGCTCAACAGCCTGGACGTGTACGGCAAGCAGTTGTCGTCGCGCTTCGGTCCCGATGGCGACGAGCTGTTCGTGTCCGGGCCGCCGGCGTATCTGAACATGGTTGCGCAGCATGTCGACCAGCAACGTCGCCCGGTCGCCGCCCCCGTCATGCGGGAGCGCGGTGTGCGGGTGTTTCGCGGCAGCAGCGTTACCGAAGTGAGCAACTGAAGCAGCAAAACCCAACCTGAAGAAGGAGCACAACGATGTCCGTCACTCCCGTTGACAGCACCACCCCCAACGTCGGCGCCACCTCCGAGGCACAGTTCAACGCGGCCGTGGACAAGTCCAAGACCGAGATGAGCGATGAGGAGTTCAACGATGCGCTGATCACCCAGGCGGTCACCATCGGCGGGCAGTTCATCATCATGCCCAAGGCCCAGGAAATGCTGAACGAAGCCCAGTCGTCCGAAGACGACGAAGAGTAGGTCGCCACCATGACTGCCAGTCTCGCAGCACCAGCCACGGCGGCATTGCCGCCGTCAGGAGGGCCTGCCGGTGTGCAGGCGTCCCAGAACCTGTTCGAACACATGGCCAGCAATGCCAAGAGCATGCCTGAAGGCGCGAGTCCGCATCAGATCGGCGAAGGTCTCATGGAGCGCCTGAACGGCTTCATCGACCGCTCGCGGACCTTTTCCGAGCGCGCCGAAGGCCTGGCCAATGGCACCGCCCGCAGCAATGCGCCGGGTAGTCCGGCATCGGTCAGCGAACCGCAGCGCCTGGCCTCGGCGCAGACGCCGGGCAGTGACGGGCAACCGCCCAAAAGGGTGGCCGAGCAGCAGGTGGACCAGATCGTCAACTCGCTCGGGCGGATGTTCGACTACTCCATCGAAACCCAGATGGTGGTGCGCGGCGCCACGCAGATTTCCGGCTCCGCCAACACGCTTTTGAAAGGTCAATAATTCATGTCCAGCCGTTGTCGTGCCCTGCGTTTGATGATTGTCGTGGTGTTTGCCGGCCTGCTTCAGGCCTGCGATACCGCCCTGTACACCAACCTGGGCGAGCGCGAAGCCAATGCCATGGTCGCGGTGCTGTTGCGCGAAGGCATTGCGGCGTCACGCAAGGTGCAGGACAACGGCCAGCTGTCGGTGGTGGTCGACGAGAAGCGCTTCGCCCAGGCCATGGCGGTGCTGGACAACGCCGGCCTGCCGGGCCAGTCGTTCTCCAACATGGGCCAGGTGTTCAAGAGCAACGGCCTGGTGTCGTCGCCAGTTCAGGAACGGGCGCAGATGGTCTATGCGCTGAGCGAAGAACTGTCCCACAGCGTGTCGGAAATCGACGGCATTCTCGCGGCACGGGTGCACGTGGTGTTGCCCGACAACGACCTGCTCAAGCGGGTGATTTCGCCGTCGTCGGCCTCGGTGCTGGTGCGCTATGACCCGGCCGTCGATATCAATCAACTGATCCCGCAGATCAAGACCCTGGTCGCCAACGGCATCTCGGGCCTGAACTACGACGGTGTCTCGGTGACCGCCATCAAGGCTTCGGTCGCCCGTCAGCAGGCGAACGCTCAGCCGCGCCTGGCGAGTTTCCTGGGCATGTGGATGCTCGAAGACAACGTGCCCCGTGCGCGGATGATTTTCGGCGTGTTGCTTCTGGGTATTCTCGGGCTGGCGGGTGTCCTTGGCTGGCAACAATGGCAGCGTCGCCGCGCCGATGCGCTGTACACGCTGGAGGACGCCCGATGAGCGCGCAGCGCCAGGCCTGGCAGGGCTTGCTGGAGCAGCCGCTGAGTTTCGTCCGGCCACAGCACCTGCGCGATTGCCTGCCGGACGGTTTGAGCGATCAGCAACGCACGGCACTGCGCAACACGCCGCGCTTCCATGACCGGCTGTTGCGGGTCATGACCGGCCATTTCAACTTGCCGCCGCTGGCGCAGACTTCATCGCCCCACGACAGCGACCTGGCCGTGCTGCTGTTGCCACCTGCGGCGTTCAAGACCTTGCCGCGCCTGTGCGGGGCGATCTGGCATTCGGCGACCCTGGCCCGTGAGATTCGCAGCGACGTGGTCACCCAGTTGCGCGAGCTGCTGGGCAGCGAAGTGTTCGCCACCGCCCTGGCACATCGTGCGCTGGCCGGCGCCGCTGACTTGTTGCGCCAGCCCGCCGACTTGGTGCAGGCCATCGACCGCGACGGCGCCAGTTGCATCGCCGCCTGGGTGCAACAGCAGCCCGCCGACCTGCGCGCCTGGCTTGCACTGCGCCTGGATCTGCCGGTGGCGGACGGCTCACCCATCGGTGCGGGCGTCGAGATCGTGCGACGTGCCGCCTCGACCTTGAACCAATCCACGGGAGAGGCCGCCTGATGAGCGAACTACCAAGCCGACCTGCGTCGCGAATCATCCGCGCCGAACAGGCTGATCTGTGGATCGATGGTTATGCGTTCGTCCGTGCAGCCCAGGAGCAGGCGGACACGATCCGCGAGCAGAGCGCCCAGTGGCTGGAGCAGGCCCGCGAGGAGGGCTTCGAGCATGCCCGGCAACAGGGGGCCGAAGAGGTTGCTGCGTTACTGGCGCAGACAGCCGCCAGGGCCGATGCCTGGCTCGGTGGGCTGGAAGTGTCGCTGGCCGATCTGGCGCTGGACATCGTGCGTGAAGTGATCGGCGAGATGGACGAGCCCGAACGTATCCTGCGCTGCACACGCAAGGCGCTGACTGCGTTTCGCCAGGACCAGGCCCTGACCTTGTTCGTCTGTGCAGGGCAAGTCGAGGCGGTGCGTTTGCGGCTGAAATCCGAAGCGGACCACCTGCCGATCACGGTCGAGCCGGACGAGCAACTGCACTCCGGCCAGGCACGCCTGAGCGGGCCGGTCGGTTCGGTGGAACTGGGGCTGGACGCGCAACTGAACAACCTGCGTCGCAGCCTGCTGCCCTTCGTCGATGAGGTGCAGCTTGAGCGTTGACCTTGACGCAATCATCCCGCGCCTTGGCGAGCGCCTGCGCGACGCCCGGCCTCGGCCCATGAAAGGCACGGTGCGCAGCATTCGCGGCGTGTTGCTGCGGGCCAGTGTGGCTGGCGTGCGTATCGGTGAGCTGTGCCAGTTGCGCGACCCCGGCAACGGTCGCAGCCTGGCGGCGGAAGTCATCGGCTTTGAACAGGACGAAGCGATTCTGTCGCCCATTGGTTCGATGGAGGGGCTGTCGACCCGCACGCAAATCATCGCCACCGGCGAGACCCTGGGCGTCAGCGTGGGCGATGCTCAGCTGGGGCGAGTCATCAGCCCGATGGGCGATTTTCTCGACGGTGACGCGCCGCTGGGTGTGCTGCAACGCTACCCGCTGCACGCCGAGCCGCCTGCGCCGTTTGCCCGGCAATTGATCGTCAAACCGCTGTCTCTGGGCGTGCGCTCCATCGACGGTCTGCTGACCCTCGCCCAGGGCCAGCGCATGGGCATCTTCGGCGAACCGGGCGTCGGCAAGTCGTCCCTGCTGGCGAGCATCGTGCGCCACACCGAGGCGGATGTGATTGTGATCGGCCTGATCGGCGAGCGTGGCCGGGAAGTGCGCGAACTGCTGGACGTGCAACTCGATGCCCAGGCCCGGGCGCGCAGCGTGGCCGTGGTCGCCACCTCTGACCGGCCTGCGGCGGAGCGGGTGCGGGCGGCGTTCGTTGCCACCGCGCTGGCCGAATATCACCGTGACCAGGGGCGCAATGTGCTGTTGCTGATGGACAGCCTGACGCGCTTCGCCCGTGCGCAAAGGGAGATCGGCCTGGCGGTGGGAGAGCCCCCGACCCGGCGCGGTTACCCGCCGTCTTTTTTCTCGGCCTTGCCGCGCCTGCTGGAGCGTGCCGGCCCCGGCGCGGTCGGCAGCATCACCGCGCTGTACACCGTGCTCACCGAAGGCGACGTGGCCAGCGATCCGGTGGCCGAAGAGACGCGCTCGATCCTCGACGGCCACATCGTGCTCAGCGCTGAACTCGCCCAGCGTAACTACTTTCCTGCCGTGGACGTGCTGCGCAGCCGCAGCCGTCTGATGGATCAGGTGGCCAGCGAAGAACAGCGGCGCCTGGCCATGCGCATGCGCGACCTGATGGCGCGGCGCAATGAAATCGAAATGCTCATCCGCGTGGGCGAATACGCACCCGGCAGCGATCCGCTGGCCGATGAAGCGATCGCCCGGCACGACGCCATCGAAGCTTTCCTGCGCCAGCCTGCCTCGGAGTCGAGCAGTGCGACCCAGACCCTCAACCACATGCGCAAGGTCCTGGCGTGACCTTACCGGAGAACCCATGAACACCAATGATCTACGTAGCCTCCAGGCACTGCGTCAGTTGCGCGAACAGCGCGCCTCCAGCCAGTTGGCCGCCCAGCAGCAACGCTGCCGCGAGACCCACAGCGCGCTGGACGACGCCAAGGAGAAACTGCGCCTGCACCGCGAAGCTCTGGCGCGCAAGGCCGAGCAGATCTACGGCAACTTCAGCGAGGGCCTGTCGGTCAGCGCCTGGCAGGCCGCTCAGGACCACCTCGACGAACTGGCCGACAACCAGCGCGCGCTGGAAACCAGCGTCGATCTGAACGAGCAGGCCCTGGCGGCGCAAGAGCGCGAACGCGATGTGTTCCGTGCCGCGCGCATGGCCCGTCAGCGTCAGGCGGAGGCCTGTGATTCGCTGCTCGACCACCGGCTGCGCAGCGAACTCCAGGTCCGCGAGCGTCGCGACGAAGCCGATGACCTGCCCGTGGCTTCCGCGAGGAGCGGTGCATGACGTGTCGGGAAAGCGCTCCCTGGTCTTCCCGGCCGGGCGCTGACACGCGCATCGAGCGGCGGGGGGGCTGCGATCCACGATGGCTGGCACTGCATAACCGTCTGCATCGCCGCCGCGATGCCTGGCAGGGGGAGTTTGGCGGGCAGCCGGTCACGGTGCAGTGGGCCAGCGTTGCGCCGGTCGCTGAATCCTTGCTGGACATTCATCTGACCCTCGGCAGCGCCGCGCTGTTGCTGCAATTGCCGACGGCGGCGCTGGCTTCGCTGGGGCTGGCCGGGCAGGCCGATCACCTGACCGGGTTGCCCGGCACGATGCTGCTGGAGCTGGCGCTGCTGGGTTTCATCGAACCCCTTGAGCGTGCGGCCGGGCGGCCTCTGCAGGTGGTCGAAGCGCCGGAAGTGGCGTTGAGCGAACCGTTCGTGCTGCACCTGACGCTGGAGGTGACCTGCGCCGGCGGCGAACCCCTGGCCGTCCCGCTGCACCTGAGCGCCGAAGCCGCGCAGCTTCTGGCGGATGGACTGGACGCGCACCTGCCTCCCGTCGCCCACGGACTGGCGGCGCTCGGCTGGCAATTGCCGGTGCACGCTGGTGAAGCGCCGCTGAGCGTGGCCGAGCTGCGCAGCCTGCGACCGGGCGATGTGGTGATGCTCGACGACTGGCCCGCAGGCCATGTGCGGCTGGTGTTCGATGACCGCTTGCAGGCCCGTGCCGTGCTGGACGGCACCCGCGCAACACTGCTTGAACAACCGATGGCTGTATCTTCTTTGAAGGATGTTTGCATGACTGAATCTGCTGTCGAGTCCGCTGTGGAAAGCTCGCTGGACGAGCTGCCGTTGAAACTGGTGTGTCAGGTCGGCACTGTCGAACTGTCGCTGGCGCAACTGCGGGAAATGGGTGAGGGCAGCCTGTTGCAACTGACGCCGCAGATGCACGATGGCGTGGACCTGCTGGTCAATGGCCGGCGCATCGGCCAGGGGCAACTGGTAAAAATGGGCGACGGCCTGGGCGTGCGTCTGTTGAGCCTGGTCACGCCATGAATGGGTACCAGCCCAACCTGATTGAAATCATTCTGGTCGTTGCCACCATCGGGTTGATCCCGCTGGCGGTGGTGACCCTGACCGGCTTCATGAAGATTTCCGTGGTGCTGTTCCTGATCCGCAACGCCCTGGGCGTGCAGCAGACGCCGCCGAACCTGGTGCTGTACGGCATCGCCCTGATCCTCTCGGTGTACGTGACCACGCCCTTGATCGGCGACATGTACCGGCAGGTGGAGGGCCGTGACCTGAACATGGAAAACGTCGAGCAGGTGAAGGAGTTCGGCGATGCCCTGAGGCCGCCGCTGCAAGCGCACCTGTCGCGTTTTGCCAACGAGAGCGAACGCGGGTTCTTCATGCAGGCCACCGAGACCATCTGGTCGCCGGAGGCCCGCGCCGAGCTGCGCGACAACGACCTGGTGGTGCTGGTGCCGGCATTCGTCAGTTCCGAGCTGACCCGCGCCTTCGAGATCGGCTTTCTGTTGTACATCCCGTTTCTGGTGGTGGATCTGCTGGTCGCCAACGTGCTGATGGCGATGGGCATGTCGATGGTGTCGCCGACGCTGATATCGATACCGCTGAAGATCTTTCTGTTTGTCGCCTTGAGCGGCTGGTCACGGCTGATGCACGGCCTGATATTGAGCTACGGGTGAAGCCATGGGCCAGGACGTCTTTCTATCGTTGATGAACAAGGCGCTGATGACGGTGTTGCTGCTGTCGGCGCCGGCGCTGGGGGTGGCCATTGTGGTGGGCCTGAGCGTCGGCCTGTTGCAGGCCCTGACGCAGATTCAGGACCAGACCCTGCCGCAGGTGGTGAAGCTGGTGGCGGTGCTGCTGGTGATCGTGTTCGTAGGGCCGTTGCTGGCAAGCCAGGTACTCGAACTGGGCAGCCAGGTGCTGGACAACTTCCCGGCCTGGACGCGCTGACCGACCATGGACGTGAACGTTGCCAATGCCTTTCTCGAAGTGGCGTATCCGGTTATCAGCTCTGCTGCACTGGCGGCCAGCCGGGCCATGGGTGTGGTGGTCATCACCCCGGCGTTCAATCGCCTGGGCCTGACCGGCATGATCCGTGGCTGCGTGGCGGTGGCGATTGCCGTGCCGATGTTCATGCCGGTGTTCGGCGCGTTCACGGCGCTGCCGGAGCACGGCGGGTTCCTGCTGGCGGGCCTGATGGTCAAGGAGCTGCTGATTGGTGTGCTGATCGGGCTGCTGTTCGGCATTCCGTTCTGGGCCGCAGAGGTGGCGGGGGAACTGGTGGACCTGCAACGCGGCTCGACCATGGCGCAGTTGATCGACCCGCTGGCGTCCGGGGAGTCCAGCGTCATGGCGACGCTGTTGACGGTGATGCTGATCGCGCTGTTCTTCATGTCAGGCGGCTTCATCATGATGGTCGACGGTTACTACCACAGCTATCAGCTATGGCCGGTGACCGCCTTCACGCCGCTGTTCGCGAGCTCCGCGCTGATGGCGGTGCTGTCGATACTCGACCAGGTGTCGCGGGTCGGCGTGATCATGGTCGCGCCGCTGATCATCTGCCTGCTGGTCACTGATCTGATGCTTGCCTACCTGTCGCGGATGGCGCCCAGCCTGCACATCTTCGATATGTCGCTGCCGGTAAAGAACCTGTTTTTCACCGTGCTGATGGTGATCTACATCGGCTTCCTGATTCCGGTGATGCTCGATCAACTGGCGGAATTCCGGGGCACCGTGGAGTTCCTCAAAACCCTGGCAGGCTCGGAGTAGGCCCGCACTTGAACAGGAGCCGGCATGGCCGATAGCAGCGAAGAGAAATCCCAGCCGGCCACGGACAAGAAGCTGCGTGACGCGCGGCAGAAGGGGCAGGTCGCCAAGAGCCAGGACCTGGTGTCGGGGATGGTCATCCTGTTCTGCACCCTGTGCATCTCGATCCTCTTGCCCCAGGCCCAGGCTCAAGTGACGGCGTTGCTGGACATGGTTGCGCTGATCTACATCGAGCCGTTCAACACGGTCTGGCCGCGGGTGATCGACACCGCCGAGCAGCTGGTGCTGACCATCACCCTGCCTGTGGTTTCGGTGACGGTGGCGGTGGTGGTGCTGACCAACATCATCACCATGCGTGGCGTGGTGTTTGCGGTAGAGCCGATTACGCCGGAGTTCAAGCGGATCAACCCGGCAGAGGGTTTCAAGCGGATTTTTTCCATGCGCAGCTTCGTCGAGTTCCTCAAGGGGCTGGTCAAGCTGTTGCTGCTGGCGCTGGCGTTCTACGTGGTGGGACGCCATGCGTTGCAGGCGCTGATGGAGTCGTCTCGGTGTGGCGCGGGCTGTATCGAGTCGACCTTTTATCTGGTGCTCAAGCCTTTGATGTTCACGGTGCTGGCGGCGTTCCTGCTGGTGGGTGGCGTCGATGTGCTGATGCAGCGCTGGCTGTTCGGGCGTGACATGAAGATGACCCGCAGTGAGCAGAAGCGTGAGCGCAAGGATGTCGATGGTGATCCGTTGATCAAGAGCGAGAGGCAGCGCCAGCGTCGGGAGATGCAGGCGCTGGCGACCAAGCTTGGCCTGGCCCGCGCGTCGCTGATGATCGGCACGGCGGACAGTTGGGTGATCGGGGTGCGCTATGTGCGGGGGGAAACCCCGGTGCCGGTGGTGGTGTGCCGCGCTGAGCCTGAGGATGCGCAGGGGATGCTGGCGCAGGCGGCGACGCTGGGGATCGCTCATGGTATGGATGCAAGGCTTGCGAATGAGATAGCCAGGCGTGCAGTGCCGGGTGATCCGGTGCCGGACAATACCTTTCAGGCGGTGGCGGATTTGCTGGTGGCGGCGCGGTTGATCTGAGGATTTCCCTGCGTTGCGCCACATATTGATCGTTCCCACGCTCTGCGTGGTAACGGCTCTCGTGACGCTCCGCGTTTTGGGTTGACGCGGAGATTGGGTGTATATCCGTTTGCGGTGGTGGTGATGATTCACCTTTGCGCCCTTGCGGCGCGTTACTTTGTTTCGGCAAAGTAACCAAACCATTTGCGACAGGCTGGGCCTCGACTTCGTCTCGGTTCCCTCCCTCCGGCGTCGTTCCGGGGGCACGCCGTGATGGGCCGTCCCTGGCCCGCACGGCTTTCGCGGCTTCCTGCCGCTCATCCCCCTCCACGACGCCTGCGCTCGGCCTGGCGCCTTGACGTCGCGCCCTGTGTCGCCTGAATTACCGCGCACCAAGATCAAAAGCCAGATCAAAATCTAAAACACACCAACGCTCCCGTAGCAGCACGGCTTGCCGGCGGGGGCGTCTTCAAAATCGCCGACGCCGGCAAGCCGGACTGCTACGACTTTGGGGTATGGCGAAAAAATGAAATTCACCCCAACCCTGTAGGAGCGCGCTTGCCCGCGACGGCATCCTCAAGGCCGCCTTCGTCAGAACGCCCGACACCCCCCCCGGGTAGCAGTCCGGCTTGCCGGCGTCAGCGCCCTCAAGATCGCCAACGCCGGCAAGCCGGACTGCTACGGCCTTCGGCCAGAAGCGACCTGAACGCACGACGCAAACCCCGTAGCAGCCGGGCTTGCCCGCGGGAGCGATCTCAAGGGCATCACCACCGCAAGGCCTTCACCGGAGCCCATGATGCAAACGATTGCGCCTCGGGCTTTAATTATCCGGTTGGCAGACCAGATCATCTTCCTCTTCCAGCCGGTTGAGGTCGGCGCACAGTTGGATCGACCAGAAGCTCGCGCCCTGGGCGATGGCTTCGCTCTGGGCCTCTTGCAGGACCTGGTGGGCCTGGGCGATCAGGGTGTCGTCCTGGGCGAGCAACTGCGCTTTGGTGCGCAGCAGTTCCGGCACCAGCCAGCGTTCGTGGCGGCCGATTGCGGTGTCCAGCGTCTGTTCGATCACTTCCAGCGCGCGGTGCGCCAGCCCGAGCATCGCCAGGCCTTTTGCATATTCGCAACGCATCAGGCTGTAGAGCGGGCTGCCGCCCTGATCCTGCAGCTGTTCCAGCACTTCGCCCAAATGCGGCAGGGCTTCTTCGGCGGCGCCCTGGCGGATCTGCAGGATGTGCTCGAAACAGTGGGCGAACTGGCGCCACAGGTACAGGTCGTGCCCCTCCATGCTGTCTTGCAGCACGGACAGATAATGCCGGGTTTTATCCAGCCGCCCAGACAGCAAGGTGATCGGGATCGCGCTCAGGCTCAGGGTGTACCAGAGAGTGGCAGGGTGGTTGAGGCGGATGGCCTGGCTGACGCTCTGCTCAAGGGCCAGCAGCGCCGTGTTCACGTCACCCTGCAGCAACTGGATCTGCGCCTTGAGCGAGCTGGCCGCGATGCGCTGGTCGAAGTGCAGGTCGATCAGGTGCGTGTTCGCCGACAGTGGCGAACTCAAGGCCTCGACCACGGTGCGATGAGCATCCTCCAGCCGTCCCATGTGGAACAGCGCGGCGGCGCGCATGCGCAATCCCAGCAGCTTGCGTTCGCTGCGGCTGCAATCGCGGATCAGCTCGACGTAGCTGTCCGCCAGTTCCAGCGCGGCGACGTACTGGTTGCGGCAACTCAGGTCATTCCACATGCCCCACAACGCACGGAGTTTGTGTTCGGTGTCGTTCAGGGCGTGGGCGTCTTCGCTGACCTGCAGCCAGGCTTCGCGGATTTTCGTGCCGCCACCGAACGTCAGGGTCATGACGCTGGCCGAGATGGTCAGCAATTGCATGCGCTGACGCTGCGGGATCTGCGCATGTTCACCCGCCGGTTGCAGGCCACGGCTGACCCAGTCATAGCATTCGGCAGTCAGGGACAGGCGCAGCCACAGCGGCGCGCTGACCAACGTCAGCTCGACCGCCAGTTCGCGGTCGCCCTGTGGCGAGTAGGCCCACTCCAGCGCCGCGCGAACGCTGTCGACATCTGCGCCGTAGCGCGCAAGCCACGCCTGCGGAGTGGTCCCGACCAGGTCCTGCACCGATTTGTGCAACTCATCGAGCGCCCAGTCGGCGTGACGCAGTGCGGTGGCATCGGTTTCGCCGTGTTCTTCCAGCTTGTGCTGTGCGTAGAGGCGGGTGGTTTCCAGCAGGCGATAACGCTTGATGGCGTTGCGCTCGCGTGACATCACCAGCGATTTATCCAGCAGGCTTTCCATCAGTTGCGCTGAAACCTCGGCAGGCACATCGATCACCGCCTGCACCGCATTGAGGGTGAACAGACCGGTGAACACCGACAGTTGGCGCAGCATGGCCTGTTCCTGCGCCGACAGCATCGCGTAGGTCCAGTCCAGCGCTGCGCCAAGGGTTCTATGCCGGGGTAGGGCGGTGCGTCGGCCGGTCATCTGCAAGCGGAAAACCCCGTCGAGCATTTCCGGCAAGTGGGCGATGCCGAACGCCTTGACCCGAGCGGCGGCGATTTCGATAGCCAGCGCGTTGCCGTCCAGTTTGCGGCAGATCGCCGCTGCGGCCTGCACGTCGCGATCACGGAATACGTAACCCAAGTCATGGGCGGCGATGCGCTCGACCAGCAGCTCGATGGCCGGGTACTGCATCGCCTGCTCGGTATTCAGGTCAGGGGCGTCGGGCGGGTAGGGCAGCGGCGCCAGTTCATGCACGAACTCGCCCTGGGCGCGCAGCGGCTCGCGGCTGGTGACCAGCACCGAGCATTGGCGGGCGTCGTGCAGGATCACTTCGATGGCGGTCGCGGTTTCTTCGAGCACGTGCTCGCAGTTGTCCAGAATCAGCAGCACCTTGTTGGCGGCCAGTCGCCTGGCAATCCCGCGCAGCGGATCCTCGGCGTTGCACTCGATCTTCAGCGCCGCAGCGATGACCACATGCACCAGTTGCCCACGGCTCACCGATGCAAGATCGATGAAACACACACCTTGCCCGTAGTGCGGCTGCACCCGGTCGGCCAGGGCCTGGGCGACGGTGGTCTTGCCGATGCCAGCGTGGCCGGTGATGGTCACGAAGCGGCGAGCCTCAAGCTGCTCACTGAGTACCGCCAGCAGTTTCTCCCGGCCGAAGACGGGCCGGGTGCTGAACTGCACCTCGGGCTGAGCGGGGCTGACGGCCTGCACGTCATGAACGGCAGGGGCAATGATCGGCGCGACGAAGCGATAGCCGCGTCCCGGCACGGTCACGATCCAGGTCGAGTCCCCGTCATCGCCCAGGGCCCGACGCAGGGTCAGGACCTGCGCGCGCAGGTTGCATTCCTCGACCACGACCTTCGGCCAGACCAGCCCCAGCAGTTCGGACTTTTCAAGCAATTCGCCGGGACGGGTGGCCATGGCGATGAGCAGCAACATCGCCCGGCTCCCCAACTGCACGGGCTCGCCATTTTTCAGCAACTGGTGATGCTGAGGTATGAGCGCAAAGGGACCGAAACAGATCGCGTCATCCGGGACGGGGAAATCCAGACCGCTTCCTTGGTCGGATCTTTCAGGGCTGAATCTGTCGAAACTCATCGCATACCTTTAAAAGATGAAGGTCTGGATAGCCTGGTAGACCGTCAGCTTGTATCCAGAATCAACGGGTATGCAAGAGTTTCCGACACATTGGTTACTATTTGTGTGTTCTGCGTCGCAAAGGCTCTGAACAGGCCCTTCCACAGGTTTTTAACCCACTGGTTAGTGAGTGCGTGGCGCAGTGCGGGAATGTCGCAGTGTCTTGCGAGGTACGCGTCGGGCGAAGTCGCCTGAGCGCTGGATGGCGGGGGTTGTATCAGAAGAGGATGCGCCCGGGCGGGCGCACCTCATGTCGGGAATCGATCCTGAGAACTCACTCGTCCCAGGCGCGATCGCCGTTTTCGTCCTTGATGCGGGTCGGCAGGCCCATCACGTCCAGCGCCTTGAGGAACGCCTTGGCAGGCAGCTCTTCGACGTTGACCATGCGGTTCACATCCCACTCGCCACGGGCAACCAGCAGGGCTGCGGCCACGGGCGGCACGCCTGCGGTGTAGGAGATGCCCTGGCTGTCGGTTTCGGCGAAGGCTTCTTCGTGGTCGGCCACGTTGTAGATGAACACTTCGCGCGCCTTGCCGTCCTTGGTGCCTTTGACCAGGTCGCCAATGCAGGTCTTGCCGGTGTAGCCCGGCGCCAGCGAGGCAGGGTCAGGCAGCACGGCCTTGACCACTTTGAGCGGCACGATCTCGACGCCTTCGGCGGTCTTGACCGGTTGCTCGGAGAGCAGGCCCAGGTTCTTCAGCACGGTGAACACGTTGATGTAGTGCGCGCCGAAGCTCATCCAGAAGCGCACGTTGGGCACGTCGAGGTTCTTGGAGATCGAGTGCACTTCATCATGACCGGTGAGGTACAGGTCCTGGGAGCCTACGACTGGCAGGTCGTCGGTGCGCTTGACTTCGAACATGGTGTTGCTGGTCCACTGGCTGTTCTGCCAGCTCCACACTTGCCCGGTGAACTCGCGGAAGTTGATTTCCGGGTCGAAGTTGGTGGCAAAGTATTTGCCGTGCGAGCCGGCATTGACGTCGAGGATGTCGATCGAATCAATGCGGTCGAAATATTCTTGCTGCGCCAGTGCGGCGTAGGCATTGACCACACCCGGGTCGAAACCGATACCGAGAATGGCGGTGATGTTCTTCTGTTGGCATTCCTCGAGGTGTTTCCACTCGTAGTTGCCATACCAGGGCGGCGTTTCGCAGACCTTGCCCGGCTCTTCGTGGATAGCGGTATCCAGGTAAGCCACGCCAGTGTCGATGCAGGCACGCAGGACCGACATGTTGAGGAAGGAGGAGCCGACGTTGATCACGATCTGGGACTCGGTCTCCAGAATCAGCGATTTGGTCGCTTCGATGTCCAGCGCGTTCAGGGCGTAGGCCTTGATCTCCGCAGGCTGCTTGAGGCTGCCCTTGGCGTTGACGCTGTCGATGATGGCCTGGCACTTGGAGATGTTACGCGACGCGATAGCAATACGACCGAGTTCGTCGTTGTGCTGCGCGCACTTGTGGGCCACCACCTTGGCGACACCTCCCGCACCAATGATAAGAACGTTCTTCTTCAATTTGTTTCTCTCTCCTTAAAATCCGCCAGCTTAGGAAAGGCTGGACAGGTAATCGTCAAACCCGAATTCACGAACCACCTCGACTGTACCGTCGAGTTGTTTCACTGCAATGGACGGCATTTTCAGGCCGTTGAACCAGTTCTTCTTGACCATGGTGTAACCCGCGGCGTCAACGAACGACAGGCGGTCGCCGATGGCCAGCGGACGCTCGAATTGGTATTCACCGAAGATGTCTCCGGCCAGGCACGACTTGCCGCATACCATGTACGTGTGATCGCCCGCGCTTGGGGCGAGTTTCGCGTCCAGGCGGTAGATCAGCAGGTCCAGCATGTGGGCTTCGATAGAGCTGTCGACCACGGCCAGGTTCTTGCCGTTGAACAGGGTGTCGAGCACGGTCACTTCCAGCGAGGCGCTCTGGGTGATCGCCGCTTCGCCCGGCTCCAGGTAAACCTGCACGCCGTACTTCTGCGAGAAGGCCTTCAGGCGCGCGCAGAACTGGTCCAGCGGATAGCCTTCGCCGGTGAAGTGGATGCCGCCGCCCAGGCTGACCCACTCGACCTTGTGCAGCAGGTGGCCGAAGCGCTCTTCGATGGTCGACAGCATCTGGTCGAACAGGCTGAAATCGCCGTTCTCGCAGTTGTTGTGGAACATGAAGCCGGTGATCTCGCCGATCACCTTCTCGATTTTAGCCGGGTCCCATTCGCCCAGGCGGCTGAACGGACGAGCCGGGTCGGCCAGCAGGTAGTCGGAGCTGCTGACCTGCGGGTTGACGCGCAAGCCGCGGACCTTGCCGGCGCAGGCAGGGGCGTGGCGCTCCAGCTGGCTGATGGAGTTGAAGATGATCTTGTCGCAGTTGTCGAGCATCTCCTCGATCTCGTCATCTGCCCAGGCCACGCTGTAGGCGTGCGCTTCGCCGGCGAACTTCTGGCGACCCAGTTTCAGCTCGTACAGCGAGGAGGAGGTGGTCCCGTCCATGTACTGCTGCATCAGGTCGAACACCGACCAGGTCGCAAAGCACTTGAGGGCCAACAGGGCTTTCGCACCGGAGTTCTCGCGCATGTAGGCGATCTTTTCCATGTTGCGCAGCAGCTTTTGTTTGTCGATGAGGTAGTACGGCGTTTTGATCATTTCGTGGCCTCCAGCAATGCCAGCCGAAAAAGGACGGCGATTGTGCCTTCACTCGCAGGGGATCGAAAGGGCGAAACCGATTTTTTGCGTCCTGATGCGACGCAACAGCTCGGAATTGCCCATTGCTGAAACATTTTGACGCCTGTTTGACCGCTCAAGCCCCCGCCTGCCTGACAACTCTTTCACTGTGCACGGCTTTTGTTTCAGCCATCATTTGGCAATCAAAAGCGTGACAAAATGTCGCAATTGCTTCCAGACGAGTAAGATAGGCCCCCTGATTTTTCCAGCCCCTCATTTTTTCGGACGGAGCCTGCGTCGAGCGTCGTGAAAGACCGACCTCCGGGGCATCCCTTCGGGCATGTATTGATAGAGCAAATAGAGAAAAGGCGATTACTGATGACCAAAACTTCGCGACCTTTATATATTTCCTACGCTGGCCCCTCGCTGCTGGAGATGCCGCTGCTCAACAAGGGCAGTGCTTTCACGCCGCAGGAGCGTGTGGATTTCAACCTGATTGGCCTGTTGCCGCAGAACGTTGAAACCATCGAAGAGCAGGTGACCCGCGTCTACAACCAGTACCAGCAATGCGCGAGCGACCTGGACAAGCACATCTACCTGCGCTCGATCCAGGACAACAACGAAACCTTGTTCTTCCGCCTGCTGGACTCGCATCTGGAAGAGATGCTGCCGATCATCTACACCCCGACCGTGGGCCAGGCGTGCCAGGAATTCTCCAAGATCTACCGCACCCACCGCGGCCTGTTCATTTCCTACCCTGACCGCGACCGCATCGACGACATCCTGCGCAGCGCAACCAAGGATCGCATCAAGATCATCGTGGTGACCGACAGCGAGCGCATCCTGGGCCTTGGCGACCAGGGCATTGGCGGCATGGGCATCCCGATCGGCAAGCTGTCGCTGTACACCGCCTGTGGCGGCATCAGCCCGGCCTACACCCTGCCGATCGTGCTGGACGTGGGCACCAACAACCAGGAACTGCTGGACGACCCGATGTACATGGGCTGGCGCCACAAGCGCGTGACCGGCAAGGAGTACGAAGACTTCGTTGCGCTGTTCATCGAAGCCGTTCAACGCCGCTGGCCGGACGTGCTGCTGCAGTTCGAAGACTTCGCCCAGACCAACGCCATGCCGTTGCTGGAGAAGTACCGCGACGAGCTGTGCTGCTTCAACGACGACATCCAGGGCACCGCGTCGGTGGCCGTGGGTACCTTGCTGGCCGCGTGCAAGGCCAAGAACGAATCCCTGGGCCAGCAGCGCGTGGTGTTCCTGGGCGCAGGTTCAGCCGGTTGCGGCATCGCCGAGCACATCATCGCGGCCATGGTCATCGAAGGCCTGAGCGAAGCCGAAGCACGCAAGCGCGTGATGATGGTCGACCGTTTCGGCCTGCTGACCGACAGCATGGACAACCTGCTGGACTTCCAGAAGAACCTCGCACAGAAAGCTGGCGACGTGGCGGGCTGGTCCTCGTCCGAAGGGTATCCGGGCCTGCTCGACGTGGTCACCAACGGCAAGCCGACCGTGCTGATCGGTGTGTCGGGCCAGCGTGGCCTGTTCACCGAGCAGATCATCCGCGAGATGCACAAGCACTGCGCCAAGCCGCTGGTGATGCCGCTGTCCAACCCGACCTCGAAAGTCGAAGTCACGCCGCAGGAAGTCCTGACCTGGACCAACGGCGACGCGCTGGTGGCCACCGGTAGTCCGTTTGCACCTGTGACTGTGGGCGATCGCACGTTCCACATCGCTCAGTGCAACAACTCCTACATCTTCCCGGGCATCGGCCTGGGCGTGATCGCGGCAAAGGCTACGCGCATCACCGACAAGATGCTGATGGCAGCGTCCAACGCGCTGGCCGAGTGCTCGCCAATGGTCACCGGCAAGGGTGATGCAGTATTGCCGCCGCTCAAGGAAATCCAGGAAGTGAGCAAGAAGATCGCCCTGGCCGTGGCCAAACAGGCCCAGGCTGAGAACGTCGCGCTGGAAACCACCGAAGAGATGCTGGTGGAAGCCATCGAGCGTCACTTCTGGATGCCCAACTACCGCAGCTATCGCCGCAGCGCGGTGTGAAGCAGCGACCCCGCTGCAAACCGCTGGACCCGGTGTAACACCGAACCGCTGTAGGAGCGCGCTTGCCCGCGACGGCGGTGTGTCAGACGACGAGCTTGTCATGGACACACCGCTCCCGCCGGCAAGCCGTGCTGCTACGGACGGTGCGATTTGCAAAAGACCGCCTCACGAGGCGGTCTTTTGTTTTGCAGCAAAAGACTTCAGGATGACCCATCGATAGAAGACAAGAAAATCATCGAGGGACGCATGCAAACGGACAGTGTGCTCTATGACTATGTGATCGTCGGCGCGGGCCCCGCCGGGTGCCTGTTGGCCAACCGGCTGTCACACAACCCCTCCCATCGTGTGCTGCTGCTCGAAGCGGGCGGGCAGGACAACTATCCCTGGATTCACGTGCCGGTGGGTTATCTCTACTGCATCGGCAATCCGCGCACCGACTGGTGTTTCAAGACCGAAGCCGAACCCGGCCTGAACGGGCGCGCGCTCAACTACCCGCGCGGCAAGGTCTTGGGCGGGTGTTCCTCGATCAACGGCATGATCTACATGCGCGGCCAGTCCCGCGACTATGACGAATGGGCCGCGCAGGGCAACAAGGGCTGGGGCTGGCAGGATGTGCTGCCGATCTTCAGACGCTCCGAAAGCCACTACGCCGGAGACTCCGAACTGCACGGCGCCAAGGGCGAATGGCGGGTGGAACAGCAGCGCCTGTCATGGACGTTGCTCGATGCGTTTCGCGAAGCAGCAGCCCAGACTGGCATCGCCTCGATCCCGGACTTCAACGGTGGCGACAATGAAGGCTGCAGCTATTTCCAGGTCAATCAGCGCCGTGGCGTGCGCTGGAATGCGTCCAAGGCGTTTCTGCGGCCAGTCGCCCAGCGCCCGAACCTGACCGTGATGACCGGCGCCGAAGTCTCGCGGATCGAATTTGAAAACGGCCGCGCCAGTGCCGTGCTGGCCAGGGTCGACGGCCAGGAGCGCAAGCTCGGTGCCCGTCGTGAAATCATTCTCTGCTGTGGATCGATTGGCTCGCCCATGGTGCTGCAACGCTCAGGGATAGGCCCGCGTGCGCTGTTGGAGAAGCACGGCATCGGCGTGCGGGTGGAACTGCCCGGTGTGGGCGCGAACCTTCAGGATCACCTGCAATTGCGTCTGATCTACAAGGTCAGCAACGGTCACACCCTGAATCAGATGGCGGGCAGCCTCTGGGGCAAGATGAACATGGGGTTGCGGTATGCGCTCAATCGCAGCGGGCCGCTGGCCATGGCGCCGAGCCAGCTCGGTGCGTTTGCCCGGTCAGGCCCCGAGCAGGCCACCGCGAATCTGGAATACCACGTGCAACCCCTGTCGCTGGAACGCTTCGGCGAACCCTTGCACGGCTTTCCAGCCTTCACCGCATCAGTGTGCGACCTGCGCCCGCAAAGCCGGGGGACTGTGGAAATCCGCTCGCCACACGCCGACGCCGCGCCGATCATTCGCCCCAATTACCTGAGCCACGAGACCGACCTTGCGGTCGCCGCCGACGCCATCCGCCTGACCCGCCGCATCGCCGCCGCCCAGGCACTGGCCAGCTTCGAACCGGTGGAATACCTGCCCGGCGCCAGCCTGCAAAGCGAAGAGGAACTGCGCCAGGCTGCCAGCACCATCGGCACCACCATCTTCCACCCGGTGGGCACCTGCAAGATGGGTCACGGGCGCGATGCGGTGGTCGACGACCGGCTGCGAGTGCACGGCGTCACCGGGCTGCGCGTGGTCGACGCCTCGATCATGCCCACCATCACCTCCGGCAACACCTGCTCGCCCACGGTGATGATCGCCGAGAAGGCAGCGCAGATGATTATCGAAGACGCCCTAATGCTTGGCCGCACCATGACGGACGGAATCGCCACAGCAGCTGAATACGCGACAAATCCCCTGTAGGAGCGGGGGGGGGGGGGGGGGGGGGGGGGGGGGGGGGGGGGGGGGGGGCGGGGGGCGGGGGGGCGGGCGCGCGGGCGTTGAGGCTGAGCACGACGCGT
>NZ_JBIVCX010000017.1:0-52113 GCF_044746825.1 Pseudomonas sp. NPDC090201 | reverse complement strand
CGCTCCCCCCCCCCCCCCACCCCCCCCCACACCCCCACCCCCCTCCCCCCCCCCACCCCCCGCCGCCCGCGGGGCGGCCCGGGGGGCGGGGGGCCGCCCCCCCCCCCCCCCCCCCCCCCCCCCCCCCGCTCCTACAGGAGAGGATGAGACGGTCAAACCGCGTTCAGTCGATCCACCATGTCGGGAAATTTATCCACCAGTTTGATCAGCAAGGCGGCTTGGGCGTTGGGTCTGGATTTCTCCTGCTCCCAATTGCGCAGGGTGCTCGCGCTGGTGCGAATGCGCCTGGCGAAAACGTTCTGCGACATGTGCAGCCGTTCCCGAAGTGCCACGATCTCCTGAGCTGAAACATCAGGTGCTGGTTTCTCTGCAAACGTATCACTGCGCAGAGTGATCTTTCCTTCTCGATGCGCGGCCATTTCTTCCACGCCCTGCATCATTTCTGCGAATAAATCGCGCTTCTTGCTCATTGCATGCCTCGTTTCCTGAGCTCGGCGCTGATAGCTCCTTTGAGCTGCCGTTCCTGCTCAGGTGTCAGATTCTCAAGTTCATCCTTGTCGTAGATTGAAAACATCCAGAACTGCCCGTCGCCGATCAGCCAGTAGTAGATGATCCGCAACCCGCCACGTTTTCCTTTGCCTCGATGCGGATCGGACCACCTCAGCTTTCGGAAGCCACCGGTCCTTGGCATCACATCCCCCAGCCCAGGGTTCGCCATCAGG
This sequence comes from Pseudomonas sp. NPDC090201, assembly GCF_044746825.1. Classification (NCBI taxonomy): domain Bacteria; kingdom Pseudomonadati; phylum Pseudomonadota; class Gammaproteobacteria; order Pseudomonadales; family Pseudomonadaceae; genus Pseudomonas; species Pseudomonas sp. NPDC090201. Next base: position 51,391 of record NZ_JBIVCX010000017.1, on the reverse strand, counting down.
ACTGTCTGAAGGGATCGGTACGCTTCCTCGTCCAGATATCCGGGGCGAAGAGCGCTGAAAAGCGACGTCTCGAAAAATACAGCATCCATAGAAGTGTACGCAAATTGATTATGGTCATGACCTGGGAGCGCTACCTTAGCTCGGCAGGTACGCCCGCTCACCCGGTTTTTTGCCACGACCTGTTGCGCCGAAAACTCCTACAGCAAAAGAAGTCGCATCCCACCATTTGTTCGCATCCTTTTCACAAAAAATTGATGGCCAGCTGCCTAAAGTTTGCGATGTCGAAAGAGTTTTTTGTTGCTCTTGATCGGCGGTGCCTTTTTTAGCCAAGTAGAGCCCCATGTTGAACGTAAAAGCAGTTCGCCCCGAGCTTGTGACTGTGCTCGCCAGTGCCTTTTTGTTGCTCGGTTTTAACCTGACGCTCTGGCAGCATTTGTTCACCATTACCGAATTCAACGGTAAAGGCCTGTTATTGCGCAGCGCTTTTGCGGTGATGGTGTTCTGTGCGTTCAATATTTTTCTGACCCTGTTTGCCTTCAGGAAAGTGCTCAAACCCGTGTTGATCGCGTTGTTCATGATCAGCGCCGGTGTCGCTTATTTCATGAGTCAGTACGGTGTATTGATTGACTCCGGCATGTTCCGCAACTTTGCCGAAACCGACGTCTCGGAAGTTCAAGGTCTGTTGTCGTTCAAGTTGGCGGCGTACTTGTTATTTCTCGGTGTTCTTCCTTCCGTCGTTCTCTGGAAAGTGCCGGTCAACTATCGTCGCTGGCCCCGTGAGGTGCTGAGCAAAGTAGTGGTCAGCGCGGTGTGCGCCGGTGTCATCGGCGGTGTTGCATTGATGAATTATCAGGGCTTGTCGTCGCTGTTCCGCAACCACCACGAGTTGCGGCTGATGGTAGTGCCCAGCAACTACATCGGTGCCTCCGTGGGCTACCTGAGCGAGCAGGTCAAGTCCGCGCAACAGCCCTTCGTCAGTATTGGCAAGGACGCGAAACTGGCCGCTGACTGGCAGCAGCACAAGCGCAAGTCGCTGACGGTGCTGGTGGTGGGCGAAAGTGCGCGGGCCGAGAACTTCGGTATCCTGGGCTACAACCGCGATACCACGCCGCAACTCAAGAAAGAACGTGGTCTGCTGACTTTTACTGATGTGCATTCCTGCGGCACGGAAACCGCTGTCTCGGTGCCGTGCATGTTCTCCGACATGGGGCGCAAGGACTACAGCGCAAGCCAGGCCAAGAACCAGGAAGGCATGCTCGACGTGCTCAAGCGCGCCGGCCTTGACGTGATCTGGCGGGACAACCAGTCAGGCTGCAAGGGCACCTGCGACCGTGTGACCCTGCAGGACGTCAGCAACCTCAAGGATCCGGTGCTGTGCGCCAATAACGAATGCCGCGATGAAATCCTGCTTCAGGGCCTGCAGAACTTCATCGACAACCTGGATAAAGATACGGTACTGGTGCTGCATCAGATGGGCAGCCATGGCCCTGAATACTTCAAGCGTTACCCGAAAGAGTTCGAAAAGTTTACCCCGGTGTGTGAAAGCAATGCGCTGAACAATTGCTCCCGGGAAAGTATCGTCAATGGCTATGACAACACTCTGTTGTACACCGACCATGTATTGGCATCCCTGATCGATATCCTGCGCACCAACCAGGACAAAGTGGACACCGCCATGTTGTACCTGTCCGATCACGGCGAATCGCTGGGTGAATACAACCTGTTCCTGCACGGCACGCCTTATATGCTGGCGCCGGATCAACAGAAACATGTGCCGATGATCGCCTGGTTCTCGGATAACTATCAGCAGTCGTTCGCCGTTGATACCCATTGTTTGCAGAAGGAACGTAATGCGCCTTTGAGCCAGGACAACCTGTTCCACTCGATGTTGGGATTGTTGAAGGTTCAGACCAGCGTTTATAACCCGTCGCTGGACATGTTTGCCGGTTGTCGGGGGATTTATACGGACGGGGTACTGGCCAATGAATGAACAGGCGACAGAGCGCGATCAGGTGCAGCAATACGTGCAACGCCATGAGCAAGGGCTGGCCCGCCGCCTGAGCCTGTGGCGCGATGCGCAACTGGCGCGCCAGGCGCTGCGCGATGCCGGCGAGCCGGGGCTGGTGCTTGATGTACCCTCGGGCGCCGGGCGTTTCTGGCCGGTGCTGGCCGAACACGCCAACCGGGTGATTCTGGCGGCCGACCCCTCGACCGACATGCTCGACGTCGCCAAGGCGCAGTCGGCCGAGCCCGTAAGCAAACGCATCCGCACCTTCCAGAGCTCGCCGCTTTCCATTGGCCTGCCTGCCAACGCGGTGGACTGCATCTTCTGCATGCGCCTGTTTCACCATATTGCCGACGGCGAACGGCGCATGGCGATCCTGGAGGAGTTTTACCGGGTGACTCGTGATACCGCCATCGTCGCCTTGTGGGTCGATGGCAACATCAAGTCATGGCGGCGCAAGCGTCAGGAGGGCAGCCGGCTGGGAGCCGACGGCCATCCGCAATCGCGCAATCGTTTCGTGGCCTGCCGGGCCGAGGTCGAGTCCGAGTTCCTGGCGACGGGCTTTCGTATCGTCACGCACCACGATTTCCTGCCGGGCTACGCCATGTGGCGCGTGTACATCCTGCGCAAGAACAGTTGATCGCTCCGATGAACGGTAGTTATCCCGTGCGATATCGATAAACACTCCACATGAAGTTGTTCAAGACTTGCAGGACGGATGCCCGGTAAACGCTCATAGCGATATATACTGCGCGCCATTCTTCAAGGGAGAGCCGTGTGGCCATCGATATTCACTGGATTCGCGACGACGACAGCCTCGCCCTTCATTGCGCACAGTGGCAGAAGCTGCCATTCGTCGCTCTCGACACCGAGTTCATGCGGGTCGACACTTTTTATCCCATCGCCGGGCTGTTGCAGATCGGCGACGGCTCGCGGGCTTTTCTGATCGATCCCTTGCTGATCGGCGACTGGCAACCTCTGGCTGCACTGCTGGAGAACGCCGACGTCATCAAGGTCGTTCACGCCTGCAGCGAAGATCTGGAAGTGCTGTTGCGCCTGACCGGCAGCCTGCCGGTGCCGCTGTTCGACACCCAACTGGCCGCCGCCTATCTGAACCTGGGGTTCTCGATGGGCTATTCGCGTCTGGTGCAGGAAGTGCTGAACATCGAGCTGCCCAAGGGTGAAACCCGCTCCGACTGGCTGCAGCGGCCGTTGTCGGAGACGCAGATCAGCTACGCCGCCGAAGACGCGGTGCACCTGGCCGAGGTCTACAGCCTGCTGCGCCCGCGCCTGTCGGACGAGAAGTACGCCTGGGTGCTGGAAGACGGCGCCGAACTGGTCGCCAACCTGCGCCGCGAAACCGATCCTTACGAGGTCTATCGCGAGGCCAAGCTGGCGTGGAAGCTGTCCCGGGCGCAACTGGCCGTTCTGCGCGAGCTGTGTGCCTGGCGCGAAACCCAGGCCCGCCTGCGCAATCAGCCGCGCAACCGGGTCCTGCGCGAGCACTCGCTGTGGCCGCTGGCCAAGACCCAGCCGGACAACCTCGCAGCGCTCGCGAAAATCGAAGACATGCACCCCAAGACCGTGCGTCAGGACGGCGAGTTTCTGCTCGACCTGATCAAGCAGGCCGGGAGTGTGTCGCCTGATCTGTGGCCGCCGGCGTTGCCCGAGCCGCTGCCGATCGAGGCGTCGAATGTACTCAAGAGCCTGCGCACTATCGGCCAGCAGCAAGCTGAGCGCCTGGACATGGCGCCGGAACTGATGCTGCGCAAGAAGACGCTGGAAGCCTTGCTCAAGACCGGTTTCCCTGACGGTCCTTATAAACTGCCCGATTCGCTGCGTGGCTGGCGCCGCGAATTGATGGGCCAGATGCTGCTCGACAGCCTGGCCAATGCCGGAGAACAGCCTTGAAACAGATTTGCTCCATCTATCGCAGCCCGCGCAAGAACGAAATGTACCTCTACGTGCTCAAGAGCGAGGCCCTCGAGCGCGTGCCCGAAGGTCTGCTCACCGTGTTCGGCAAGCCGGTGCATGCTTTCGACCTGGTCCTGAGCCCCGAGCGTACGCTGGCCCGTGAGGACATCCACGCCGTCCTGGCCAATCTGGAGAAGCAGGGCTATCACCTGCAGATGCCGCCGGCCGAGGATGAGTACATCGAGCACCTGCCCGAAGAGTTGCTGCGCCGCAACGACCCGGTCTGATCGACGACTGCCCCTGCAATTCATCGCAGGGGGTTTACCGGACCGTTGTCTGCGTCTGGCCTGCGCCGTTGCCTGTCAAAGGGCCGGGGCGCCGGGCGCGATGCGGTCGCATGTCTTGCTTTTTCGAGTTTTTAATTCATGCGCGTGCTGATTGCCGAACACGATTACGTCCTCTACACCGATTTGCTGCGCAAGGCTGCTCCCGAGATCGAGATCCTGAGCAGTGGCGATTCCGCCGAGCTTGCGAAAATGGCCGCCGATACGCCGATCTGGCTGGGCCAGCCTGACCTGCTGGCCACGCTGTTGCGCCAGGGGCATTCGCCGCAATGGCTGCAATCGACCTGGGCCGGGATCACGCCGCTGCTGGCCGAAGGTCTGCAGCGCAATTACCGGCTGACCCGCGCCGTCGGAATCTTCGGTCAGGTCATGGCCGAATTCGTACTGACCTACATGCTGGTGCATGAGCGCGAGGTGCTGGCGCGGCTGGTCAGCCAGGTGGAGCGCAAGTGGGACACGCGCACCGGTCCTGGTCTTGCCGGGCGCAAGGCGCTGATCGTCGGCACCGGCGATATCGGCGTCAGCGTGGCGCAGTTCCTGGTGCCGTTCGGCGTCGAGGTCTACGGCATAGCCTCCACCGCTCGCGAGCTGGCTCCGTTCAAGGAAGTCGCGGCGTTGCAGGATCTGCCGCGCCTGGTGGGGGAGGTGGATTTCGTCATCAACCTGCTGCCCAACACGCCGCAGACCCACGACATCTATGACGCGAAGCTGTTCGCCAGCTTCAAGCCGTCGGCGCTGTTCATCAATGTCGGGCGGGGTGTGGCGGTGGTGGATGCCGATCTGGTCGAGGCTTTGAAGGAAGGCCATCTGGCGGGGGCGGTGATCGATGTCTGCCGTCAGGAGCCATTGCCCCAGCGTCACCCGTTCTGGACCGCCTGGGGCCTGCTCCTGACCGGCCACAGTTCGGCGCCGACCTCGCCTGCTGCGATGACCCAGCTGTTCGTCGACAACCTCAAGGCCTACACGGCCGGTGAGGCGTTGCGCGGCGAAGTGGATTTCGCAAAAGGGTATTGAACCGCCGCAGCCTGTAGGAGCGCGCTTGCCCGCGACCGCGGTGTGTCAGCCGCTGAAGATGTGCCTGACCCACCGCAGTCGCGGGCAAGCGCGCTCCTACAGGTCTTCGTTTAACAATGGAACTTACAAACTGAAATCCCCTTCAGCCGCCAATTCCACCAACGGCCGGCGTGGGCTTGGGGTTTCGCGGGCTTGCAGGTATTCGGCCAGGGTCGATTTGTCGCCCAGCTTGCCGATCGCCACCGCCGCGTGCAGCGCGTAGCCTTCCGGAATCTTCAGCTCCTTGCGGGTCAGTTCCTGATCGAAACCGGCCATGCCATGGGTGTGCCAGCCGCTCAGGCTCGCTTGCAGGGCCAGATGCCCCCAGGCGGAACCTGTGTCGAAGGTGTGCCACAGCGCAGGCGTTTCTTCGCTGGCGCCCGGTGCGGTGAAGGTGGTCTTGGAAATCACGATCACCAACGCCGAGGCATGCTGTGCCCAGCCACGGTTGAATTCATTGAGCAGACCCAGGAAGCGCTCCCAGTTCGGCGTGTCACGGCGCGCGTAGAGGAAGCGCCATGGCTGCGAGTTGTAGGCCGACGGCGCCCAGCGGGCCGCCTCGAAGAAGCTCAGCAGGGTTTCCTGCGGGATGCTCTCGCCGGTAAAGGCCCGTGGCGACCAGCGATTGGTGAATTGCGGGTCAATGGCGTATTCGGCAATGCGAGGGTTGGCGCTCATGTTTGCAGGTCCTGAAGGTTGAATGAATCGCAGGGCCGGGTGCGGCCTGCGAGGACAATCGGATGGGCCGTGGACGGCAGGCATCGTCGAAAATACGGGGTCGTGCGCGTGTCGCAAGGGGCGCTCTGGCGCGGGCGTGCGAGGGCATAAAGCTACTGCGCGGCACCGCAACTGACAAGTGCGCGCTTACCGACAGTCGCCAACGCTTGGCCCGGCTGCGATGTGCCACTAGACTGGCGGCCTTTTCATTACCCGATACCGATCCTCGCGAAATCATGGCCGCCAAAGTCGAACCGTTCTGGATGCGCAAAACCCTCGACCAACTCGATCCGGTCGAGTGGGAATCCCTGTGCGACGGTTGCGGTCTGTGCTGCCTGCAAAAGCTCGAAGACGAGGACGACGGCAGCGTCTACTACACCCGCATCGCCTGCCAGTTGCTGGACCTGAACACCTGCCAGTGCACCGATTATCCGAATCGCAAGGCCCTGGTGCCCGATTGCATTCAGTTAACGCCCGGTCAGGCCGATGAATTCAAGTGGCTGCCGCCGACCTGTGGCTACCGTCTGGTCAGCGAAGGCAAGGACCTGCCCCTGTGGCACCACCTGGTGTGTGGCGACCGCGAGCAGGTTCACAAGCAACGCATTTCCCAGTCCGGGCGCATGCTCAGCGAAAAGAGCGTGGCCGAAGATGACTGGGAAGATTACCTGATCTTCCGCGCGGGCTGATTCGCCCGGCGCCTCGTCACCCGATCCAAGAGCCTGTGGTTTCAGGAGTGGTCTGCTCGTGCGTTATCAACTGCCGTTGTGTGCTGCTGTTCTTGTTTTCAGCCTGCCGGTATGGGCGGCGAAGAAAGTCGATCTGGATTACCACATCACGTTGCTGCCCCAGAGCGACCAGGCCCAGGTGCGCCTGACGCTTGAGCAGGGCACGGCGGTGCGCAGCCTGGACCTGGATCTGGGTGAGCAGGGCCAGTTCAGCGATTTCAGCGCCGACGGCCAGTGGTCAACCGCCGCCGCTCGTACCGGCAACGCACTGCGCGGCGTCTGGAAGCCCGCCAGCGGCAAGGCGACGCTGACCTACCGCGTGCACATCGACCGCCACGCCCCCGACCCGCTCAACGGTAAACCCCGCTATGCCAGCCGCATGACCGCCGATTGGGCGCTGTTTCGCGGCGAAGACCTGGTGCCCAGGGCGCGCCTGGATCAGCAGGACGGCATACGCCTGCAAACCCGCATGACGGTCGATTTGCCGTCCGGCTGGAAAAACGTCGAAACCTCTTGGCCGCGCATCGGCAAGAACCGCTTTCGTATCGATGACGTCTCGCGTCTGTTCGACCGCCCCAACGGCTGGATGCTGGCCGGCAACCTGATCAATCGCCGCGCCAGGCTGGGCGAGACCGACGTCACGGTCAGCGCGCCGAAAGGGCAGGGCATGCGCCGCATGGAAACCCTGACCCTGCTCACATTCGTGTGGCCCAGGCTGCAAGCGGTGTTCCCGCGCACCCCGGACAAACTGCTGGTGGTCGGCGCCAGCGAGTCCATGGCGCGCAATGCCGGCGCCGCCCATGACTCGATCTACCTCAACGCCAATCGCCCTCTGATCAGCGAGAGCGGGGCCAGCCCGTTGCTGCGTGAATTGGTGCAGGTGTTCGGGCGCATTCAGGTGCGTGATCGCAGCGACTGGATCCGCGCAGGCGTTGCCGAGTATTACTCGGTCGAATTGCTGCGTCGGGCCGGTGGCATGACCCAGGATCGTTTCGAGGACTGGCAATCGATTCTCACGCGACTGGGGCGCAAGGTGACGACCCTGCGTGCCGAGCACGTCGATCCGGGGATGACCGCCCGAGCGGCGATGCTGTTGTCGGCGCTGGATCAGGAAATCCGTCAGCAGACCCGCGACCAGAAATCGCTGGATGATGTGATTCAGGGGCTGGTGCGGATGGGCAAGGTGAGCACCGAGGACTTCGTGCAGCTTGCCGCAGGAGTGATTGGCGAGCCGTCGAAGGTGCTGGCTACTTCGTTGCTGCAATAGTGGCCTGCCCCTGACGGCGGGCAGGCCACGTGTCGCTTACTTCAGGTTGCCGCTCAGGAACTGCTTGAGGCGCTCGCTCTTGGGGTTGCCCAGCACGTCGTCCGGGTGACCGATTTCTTCGATCTGGCCCTGGTGCAGGAACACCACCTGATTGGCCACTTTGCGCGCAAAGCCCATCTCGTGTGTCACCAGGATCATGGTGCGGCCTTCTTCGGCCAGCCCCTGAATCACCTTCAAGACTTCGCCGACCAGCTCCGGGTCCAGCGCCGAGGTCGGTTCGTCGAAGAGCATGATTTCCGGCTCCATCGCCAGCGCCCGGGCAATCGCCACGCGCTGTTGCTGGCCGCCCGAAAGGAACGCCGGGTATTGATCGGCGACGCGGGCAGGCAGGCCGACCTTCTCCAGGTACTTGCGCGCACGGTCTTCGGCTTCGGCCTTGGACACGCCCAGCACCCGGCGCGGGGCCATGGTGATGTTCTCCAGCACCGTCATGTGGCTCCACAGGTTGAAGTGCTGGAATACCATGGCCAGGCGTGTGCGAATGCGCTGCAGCTCGGCAGGGTCGGCCACGTGCATGCCGCTGGCGTTGCTGACCATCTTGACCGGCTTGCCGTCCAGGGTCATGGCGCCGTCGTTGGGCTGTTCGAGAAAGTTGATGCAGCGCAGAAAGGTACTCTTGCCCGAGCCGCTGGCGCCGATCAGGCAGATCACGTCACCGACGTTGGCCTTGAGCGACACACCTTTGAGCACTTCGTGGTCGCCGTAGCTTTTGTGCAGACCATCGATGGTCAGTTTGTACATGTCAGGCAATCCTCAAGGAGAAAGTAGGTAGCCGCTGCGAAAGGCCTCGGTGCCGGCGACATGGGCTATCACCATGCCGGCCGTGGCCATGCGTCGCAAGGAGCGGGCGTACATGAGTCCGGCGTTGGTCGCGTGGACCGGGGTCACCTGATCGTTGATCGGGTCGATGACCTCGGCGATCAGTTGACCCGCCTCGACGTATTCGCCCGGCAGTGTGCAGAACACCAGCAGGCCGCCTACAGGGGTGGCAACCGGTTCGACCGCCGCCAGGGGCGTCGCCGGATAAATCAGTTCAGGGGCCGGCGCAGGCACGCCGGCGATGGCGCCATATTGCATCAGGTAACTGATGATCGCCTGGCAGTCGCGACTGCCCAGGGCGTGGTTCACATCCCCCTGGCCGCGCAGTTCCAGGGTTACGGAGAAGCTGCCCAGCGGGATCGGGAAGCGCTTCTCGAAGCGCTGCTGCAATTGCCACCAGACCAGCGTGAAGCATTCGTCGAACGACTGCCCGCCCGAGTCGGTCGCCAGCAGGCTCGCCTGTGCGCCCAGATAGCGCGACAGCGGCTCGACCCGGGACCAGGCTTCCGGCGTGGTGTACAGGTGCTCCACCGATTCGAAATCGCAGTGCAAGTCCAGCACCATGTCGGCGTCGCAGGCCAGGGTCTGCAGGGCCAGGCGCAACGAATCCAGTTGAGTGGAGCCGCTGCGCGCTTGCAATGCAGCGCGCAGGCTCTTGCGGATCAGCGCCACGTTGCTTTTCGGGTCATCGCCCAGAAGCGGCTCGACCTCATCGCCCACCTGTTGCGCCACATCGACGAACCAGCGGTTGAAGTTCTGCCCGCTTTCCAGCTCGTAGCGGCCCAGCGGGGTGTCCATCAGGACCTGTTCCAGGCCGATCGGATTGGCCACCGGAACGATGACGATTTCCCCCAGCAACTGGCCGGCTTTTTCAAGCTCGGCCAGGCGTTGCTTGAGGTACCAGGACACCAGCATGCCGGGCAGTTCGTCGGCGTGCAGGGAGGACTGGATATAGATCTTGCAGGCACCGTCCTGCGGGCCATAGTGAAAGCTGTGAATCTGCCGCGCGGTGCCTGGCACCGGCGACAGCAGGTCATGAGTCTGGTGGCGCATCTGCGAGTCCTAGTGAGTCGGGCCGAGGAAGGCCAGCCAGCGGCGTTCGGCCAGGCGGAACAGGCCCACCAGCATGAAGGTGACCGCAAGGTAGATGAGGGCGGCGATGCCGAACGACTGGAAGGTCAGGAAGGTCGCCGAGTTGGCGTCCCGCGCAACCTTGAGGATGTCCGGCACGGTGGCGGTAAAGGCCACGGTGGTGGAGTGCAGCATCAGGATCACTTCGTTGCTGTAGTAGGGCAGCGAACGACGCAACGCCGACGGCATGATGACGTAGGTGTACAGGCGCCAGCCGGTCAGGCCGTAGGCCTTGGCCGCCTCGACCTCGCCGTGGTTCATGCTGCGGATGGCACCGGCGAAGATTTCCGTGGTGTAGGCGCAGGTGTTCAGGGCGAAGGCCAGGATGGTGCAGTTCATCGCATCGCGAAAGAACGTGTTGAGCATGGGCTGGTCGCGCACCACCTCCAGGCTGTAGATCCCGGTGTAGCAGATCAGCAACTGGATATAGAGCGGTGTGCCGCGGAACAGGTAGGTGTAGAACTGCACCGGCCAGCGCACCAGCGGGTTGGGTGACACGCGAGCGATGGACAGCGGGATCGAGGCGATGAAACCGATGGCGATCGAGGCGCTGAGCAGCCACATGGTCATGGCAAGGCCAGTGATGTTCTGCCCGTCGGTGTAGAGAAACGCGCGCCAGTATTCTTGCAGCAATTCGATCATCGTTGAGCCTCCCGGCTGCCTGCGGCGTAACGCCGTTCAGCCCAGCGCAGGGCGAAGTTGGAGACGCTGGTGATGACCAGGTAGATCAGCGCCGCGAGCACCAGGAAATAGAACAGTTGATAAGTGCTTTTTCCCGCGTCCTGCGAGGCCTTGACCAGGTCTGCCAGGCCGATGATCGACACCAGCGCCGTGGCCTTGAGCACCACTTGCCAGTTGTTGCCGATGCCCGGCAGGGCGAAGCGCATCATCTGCGGAAACACCACGAAGCGAAAACGCTGGCTTCGGCTCAGGCCATAGGCGGTGGCGGCTTCGACCTGGCCACGGGGCACCGCGAGAATCGCGCCGCGGAAGGTTTCGGTGAAGTAGGCGCCGTAGATGAAGCCCAGGGTGATGACACCGGCGGCGAAGGGATCGATCTCGATGTAGTCCCATTCCATCGCTTCGGTAAAGGTCGTCAGCCAGGTTTGCAGGCTGTAGAAAATCAGCAGCATCAGCACCAGGTCCGGTACGCCACGAATCAACGTGGTGTAGACCTGTGCCGGAATCCGCAGGATCGCGGCCTTGGACAGTTTGGCACTGGCGCCCAGCAGGCCAAGCACGATGGCCAGCAGCAGCGACATTACCGAGAGTTTGACGGTCATCCAGGTGCCCTGAAGCAGCAGCGGGCCGAAGCCCTTGAGGCTGAACGCGGACAGTCCCAGGTTTTGCAGGAGAGTTTCGAACATGTGGAACCTATGCAGTCAATAAAAACGCCCATCGTGCTCAGAGGGGGGATTCGGATGACCCCCTGAACGCGACAGGCGTTTGTTTTCTTACTTACCGCTGTACAGATTCAGATCGCCGAAGTGCTTCTTCTGGATCTCGGCGTATTTGCCGTCATCGTGTAACGCTTTGATACCTTTGTCCAAGAGCGCTTTCAGGTCTTTGTTACCTTTGGCGATGCCGACGGCAGTCTTGGCTGGCAGCAGTGGATCGTCGATAGGCTTGCTGACTTCGTAGTCGGCGCCTTGTGGCGACTTCAGGAAGCCCAGTTCGGCTTGCAGCATGTCTTGTACGGAGGCGTCCAGACGACCGGACACCAGGTCAGCGTAAACCTGGTCCTGGTTGGCGTAGGCCTGGGTCTTCACGCCAGCCTTGTCCAGGATGGCCTTGGCGTAGGCTTCCTGAATGGTGCCTTGCTCGTAGCCAACGGTCTTGCCCTTGAGCGACGCGGTGTCAGCCGACAGGCCAGAGCCTTTCTTGTAGACCAGGGAAGTCGGGCCGGAGAACAGTTCGCTGGAGAAGTCGATGACTTTCTCGCGAGCCGGGGTGACGGTCATGGAGGAGATCACGCCGTCGAACTTGTTGGCTTTAAGACCGGGAATCATGCCGTCGAAATCGCTTTCGACCCATTTGCACTTGACCTTCAGCTCGGCACAGATCGCGTTGCCCAGGTCGATGTCGAAGCCCACCAGGCTGCCGTCGGCAGCTTTCGATTCGAACGGAGCGTAGGAAGGGTCAACGCCGAAACGCAGCTCCTTGTACTCCTTGGCCATTGCGTTGCCAGCGGCCAGACAGATGGCCAGTGCAGAGAGGGTCAGCCATGCTTTTTTCATCGTTCAGTCCTTAAAACCAAATTGAGCGTTGGGAACACGCGAAGGCTTGCTACCGGCGGGTGCCAGACTGAAAAAAGACAGCAATTTCCGAACCAAAGAGACGAACGTGCGTTTTAAATGTACGGAGTTGTCGCAATGATGACTTTGAGCCATCTATTGTCTTTTTATCAGGCGCCGCAGGCAGGGGGAGATTAGCGGAAATGGTTCGAAAGGGCGCGTAAAACTTGTAGGAGCGCGCTTGTCCGCGAACGCTTTTGAAGTACACAGGAAAATTCGAAACACTTTGCAAACCGAACGTGCGCAGGTCGCGGGCAAGCGCGCTCCTACACGGCGCAAATTTCATGACTCAAGAATGACCTCGTGCACCAGAACGGTGCTCAGGCCAGCAGATCCTGCAAGGTTGCCAGGGTGTCGGCCTCGGCCACGGGCTTGTCCAGCCGCCAGCGGAGCATCCTCGGGAACCTTACGGCGATGCCGCTCTTGTGGCGTTTGGACAGGGCGATTCCTTCAAACCCCAGTTCGAACACCAGGGTCGGGGTAACACTTCTCACCGGGCCGAATTTTTCCACCGTGGTCTTGCGGATGATCGCATCGACCTTGCGCATCTCTTCATCGGTGAGCCCCGAATAGGCCTTGGCGAAAGGCACCAGAGTCCGTTCGCTGGCCTCAGGCGGGCCGTCCCACACAGCAAAGGTGTAGTCGCTGTACAGGCTGGCGCGGCGTCCGTGGCCACGCTGGGCGTAGATCAGCACGGCATCGACGCTGAACGGATCGATCTTCCATTTCCACCAGACGCCCATGTCCTTGGTGCGCCCCACGCCATACAACGCATCCCGCGCCTTGAGCATCATCCCTTCGACGCCGAGGCTGCGCGACGCTTCGCGCTGGCGCCCGAGGTCGAGCCAGTCCTTCCCGGTGAGCACCGGCGAAGGCATTAGCACCGGGCTGTTGGCCTGGGCGATCACCTGCTCCAGTTGAGTGCGTCGCTCATGCTGCGGCCGGCTGCGCCAGTCGTGGCCATCCCACTCCAGCAGGTCATAGGCCAGGACCACCACCGGCACTTCGTCGAGGATTTTCTTGCCCAGCGTCTTGCGGCCGATGCGTTGTTGCAGCAGGGCGAAGGGCTGGACCGAGGGCGCAGATTCGCCCGGTTCGGCAGGCGAGGGCGTGCTGAGGGCGAAGGCGTTTTCGCCGTCGGGGGCGGGATTCGACGGCTTCCATACGACGATTTCGCCGTCGATGACCGTGCCATCGGGCAGGCATTGGGTCAGGCTGTGCAGCTCCGGGAAACGATCAGTGACCAGCTCCTCACCCCGCGACCAGATCCACAGTCGTCCTTCGCGCTTGACCACTTGCGCGCGGATGCCGTCCCACTTCCATTCCACCTGCCAGTTTTCGGCAGGGCCGAGCAGGGTCTCGAACTGGTCCACCGGTTGTTGCAGTGCGTGGGCGAGAAAAAACGGGTAGGGCTGGCCGCCGCGTTGGGCGTGTTCGTCGTCCGACTCTTCGGCGATCAACTTCAGGTAGCCTTCGGCGCTCGGGCGATGGGACAGGTCGGTGTAGCCCACCAGGCGCTGGGCCACCCGTTTGCTGTCGATCTCGGCCAGTGCGGCCAGTGCCCGGGTGACCAGCAATTTCGACACGCCGACGCGAAAACTGCCGGTGATGAGTTTCAGGCAGACCATCAGCGACTGGCGATCCAGTTGCGCCCAGAACGTCGGCAGCCGCTCCTGCAACTCTTCCGGTGGCAGGCCGCGCAGGGGCAGCAGCTTGTTTTCCATCCAGCTCGCCAGGCCTTCTTCGGAACTGTGCTCGGCCTGGGGCAGGAGCAGCGACAGAGTTTCAGCCAGATCGCCCACGGCCTGATAGCTCTCCTCGAACAACCATTCGGGCAACGCCGAAAGCTGCATCGCCTGCTCGCGCAGCAGGCGCGTGGGCACCAGTTGACGAGGACGGCCACCGGCGAGGAAGTACACGGCCCAGGCGGCATCTTCCGGTGCTGCGTGGGCGAAGTAGTGCTGCATGGCCGCAAGCTTGGCGTTGCTGGAAGTGGTGGCGTCGAGCTGAGCGTACAGTTCGGCGAAGGCTTTCATGACGCAGTCTCTTGCTCAGACGGCTCCTGGGCCTGCTCTTTGGCGGGCGCGTCGTCTTCTTCATCGCCGTATTCGGTGGTGAAGCCCTGTGCGTCCAGCCCCAGTTCACGCAGATAGCGCACCAGCACCGCGACCGAGCCGTGGGTGACCATCACCCGTTCGGCCCCGGTGTTTTCGATGGCCCACAGCAGGCCGGGCCAGTCGGCGTGGTCGGACAACGCGAAACCTCGGTCCACCCCACGGCGCCGCCGCGTGCCGCGCAACATCATCCAGCCGCTGGCAAAGGCATCGCTGAAGTCGCCAAACCGCCGCATCCAGGTGCTGCCGCCAGCCGAAGGCGGGGCAACGATCAGGGCATGGCGCAGGGCGGGGTCGGTCTTCTTGAAGTCACCTGCGTACTGGGTTTCGGGGATTCGGATCCCGGCTTCACGGTAGACACGATTTAGCGGCTCGACCGCGCCGTGGACCAGGATCGGGCCGATGCTCGGGTCGATGCCGTGGAGGATTCGCTGGGCCTTGCCGAAGGAATAGGCGAACAGCACGCTGGCCTTGCCCACGGCCGCATTTGCCCGCCACCAGTCGTTGATCCCGGCGAAGATGTGCGCCTGGGGCTCCCACTGGTAGATGGGCAGGCCGAAGGTCGATTCGGTGATGAAAGTGTGGCAGCGCACCGGCTCGAATGGAGCGCAGGTGCCGTCGGGTTCGACTTTGTAGTCGCCGGACGCGACCCAGACTTCGCCGCCGTATTCGAGCCTGACCTGCGCCGAACCCAGCACGTGGCCGGCCGGGTGCAGGCTCAGTTTCACCCCGTGGTGGGTGATGGATTCGCCGTATTCGAGGGTCTGCAGGTTGATGTCCCGGCCCAGCCGCGAGCGCAGGATGCCTTCGCCGGGGGCGGCAGCGAGGTAGTGCTGGTTGCCGGTGCGGGCATGGTCGCCGTGGCCGTGGGTGATCACCGAACGCTCGACCGGACGCCACGGGTCGATATAGAAATCTCCGGGCGGGCAGTACAGGCCTTCGGGGCGGGCGATGACAAGGTCCATGGGCTTGGCCGGGGTGGAGGGCTTGTCAGGTAGAGCAGCGGGGGGATCGAGAAGTTCGGTCTGTTTACCTGTAGGAGCGCGCTTGCCCGCGACAGCGGTGGGCCAGATGCATCATCAACATCTGACCTGCCGCAATCGCGGGCAAGCGCGCTCCTACAGCGACAGCGGTGTGTCAGCCACATCGTCCACCCTGACCCACCACGTCCCCCCTGTAGGAGCGCGCTTGCCCGCGACAGCGGTGGACCAGATGCATCATCAACATCTGACCTGCCGCAATCGCGGGCAAGCGCGCTCCTACAGCGACAGCGGTGTGTCAGCCACATCGTCCACCCTGACTTACCAGGTCCCCCTGTAGGAGCGCGCTTGCCCGCGACAGCGGTGGGCGAGATGCATCATCAACGTCTGACCTGCCGCCGCCCTCGTAGGAGTGAGCTTGCTCGCGATTGCGGTGTGTCAGGCAGCGGTGATGTGCCTGAAAGGACGAATCGCGAGCAAGCTCACTCCTACAGGTTTGCGTATTGCCTGGGGTTATTTCCCAGGCGTCAGCGTCAACCGTTGCTTGCCATACACCTTGTCGAAATTCTCAGGTTGCATCGGCACCGACATGTACAGCCCCTTGACCCACGGATCGATTCCGTCGGCGTAATGAGGGCTGGCAGGGTTGCCCGACTGGCCGCCCGCGTTCTGCGCCATCATCGGTTCCTGCTGGGCGAAGTCGACAATCATGCGCATCGCCGGGATCACTGCAGCGTCGAAGTCCTGGCCCCAGTGGAAGCCCGAAGCGTTGAGGGTCGTGTGGTCGCCGCCGGCTGCCATCGGGCCCTTGATCGTGCTCGCCTTGCTACCCCCGAGGGCCGCGGTGATCTGCGCGCTTTGCGAGGTCCATTTATACTGGTGCAGCTTGCCCCACTGCCAGGCCTTGTGGTCAGCACCCAACTGGCTTTCGCCGGCACTGATGGCAGCCGCCAGGCTGCGGGCGAGGATCGCGGGTTTGTCTTCCTTCTGTGGGGTTTTGACGTCGTCCCAGTAAGGACTGTCCTCGCGCCCCAGCAGGTGGTCGGCCTGTGGCGAGTAGGAAAGGTCTGCGCTCTGCACCAGCGCTTTCCAGGCCGGGCTGCTTTCAGGGCCCAGTTCATCGAGGAAGATCTGCCGCGCGCTTTCCTGCAGGAACAGCTCGTAGATCGCCGCGTCAGCCGACACCGGCGACAGGCGCCCGTCGAACGCCATCAGCCGGCTCAGTGCTTCGCGAGCCTTGTCGCGGTCGCCGGCCGGGAGTGCGTCGATGGCCTGTTTCAGCGGCGTGGCCATGCCCGGCGCTTCGAACATCTTCTTCAGCTTGGCCGCGAACGTGGTGGTCTGGTCGTACTGCATGCCGATGGTGCTGCGGGTGTCCTGCTTGCCGCTGCCAGCCAGTTGCGCGATGCGCTCGGCACGCTCGGGGTAATCCCAGGAGTTGGACAACTGCATGCCATAGCCCTTGGGCATGGTGCGCTGGTTGGCCGTGGCGATCCAGCCTTGCTGCGGATCCTGATCGTAAGGATGCAACATGGCGTCGGCGTAACCGTCCCAGTCGAAACGGCTGTCCCAACCCGGCGATGGAATCAGGCCCAGGCCTTCGCGACGGTTGGGGTAGCGGCCAGTGACCTGCCAGCCGGTGTTCGAGGCATCGGCGAACACCATGTTCAGGGTGATGGCGCGGATTTCCCGGGTGGTGTCGAAGGCGCGCTCCACGTTCTGCGCGCGTGTCAGGTCGAACAGTGCGTCCAGGGATTTGTCGTCCTTGGCGTCCGGGGTCTGCAGAGCGATGCCCAGCCCGTTCGCCAGTTGCGCCGACGCGCCGTTGAGCAGGCCGCCATGGCGCGTCGTGTAGGCCGCCTCGCGCACGGGCCGGTCACCGCGCACGAAATAGGTTTCCTCGTGGGCGCCAGCAGGCACCCACTTGCCGTCGGCCATGACCATCAGGCGGTTGCCTTCGCGCTTGAGTTTCTCCAGGAACAGGTCCTGGTTGTCACCCATGGCCGGGCCCATGCCCCAGGCCAGCTTGCCGTTGAAACCCGACAGCACCAGCGGGAAACCCGCCACGGTGGCGCCTGCGGCTTGGTATTTAGGCGCACGAATCTGCACGAAATTCCACATCGACGGAAGCGTGGCCGGCAACTGGCTGTCGGTGGCCAAGAGGCTCTTGCCGGCACGGGCGCGTTGCGGGGCGATCACCCAATTGTTGGAGGCCGACACGCCCAGCAGATTGAGGTCGGACAGTTGCAGGGCGGCCTTGTCCAGATCGCTCAACCCAGGCAACTGAGTGCCCAGGTTCAGGCCCTTGAGTTTGTCGGCCTCGGCGAACGGCAACTCTTCGTCAGGGTAGGTCGGCAGCAGCCACGCCAGCTTCTCGGGTCCGACCTTCTGCGCCAGTACCAGCGAGGAAATCTCTTCCTGCAGGTTCACCGACAGGCTGAAGTTGAGCAGGGCGAAGATCAGCGCCGAGTCTTCCGGCTTCCAGTACTCGGGTTTGTAGCCAGCATCGGCCAGGTCCGCAGGCAGCTTGTCGCGGTAGCGGAACAGGTAGGCGTTGACGCCCCGCGCGTAGACTTCGAAGAAGCGCTTGAGACGAGGCGAGGAGGCGTTGTACAGATCGCCTGCAGTCTGCTTGAGGTTGGCGGCGCGCAGCATGCGGTCCAGATCCAGCGCGCCAGGCCCGGCGATTTCCGACAGACGGCCCTGCGCCAACAGGCGCATTTGCACCATTTGCGAGATGCGGTCGCTGGCGTGAACGTAACCCAGGGTGAACAGCGCGTCATGGAAGGTGCTGCTTTCGATCAGCGGCATGCCCAGGTTGTTGCGGCGCACCGAGACGTTCTGCGCCAGGCCCTTGATCGCGTACACGCCGCTGGTGGGCGGCAGGTTGTCACGGTCTTCGCCGCCCAGTTGGCATCCGGCGAGGCTCAACAGCCCCATCATGGCAGCGGCCGTGCCGAGTCGGGATTTCAAAGGAAAGCGGGCTGGCGAGGCCATGATGTAGCTCCTGCGGAGGGATGCGTTTGGAAACGCGCTACGTTAGTGAGCAGGCAGGCGCCGTGCAAGCGGGAGGCGGGGGTATTTTCACGATTTTGCAGCCCCCGTAGCAGCACGGCTTGCCGGCGGGGGCGGTGTGTCTGTATCGGATACTTCGACTGACACACCGCTCCCGCCGGCAAGCCGCGCTGCTACGGGGCGTGGGGTGACGTCAAACGTCCATCACGCGCCGTGGCATTTCTTGAACTTCTTCTCGCTGCCGCACGGGCAAGGATCGTTGCGGCCCACGTCCTTGAGCGCGTTGCGTGCAGGCTCCTGGGGTTCGTGGTTGCAGTGCGGGCCGTGCACGTGGCCGTGGTCATGGTGGTGGTCGTGATGGTCGTGATCGTGGTTGCAGTCAGGACCGTGCACGTGGGTTTGCTGGTTCATGGGGTTACTCCGGAATCAAATCGCCGGGGATTATCTCGCCATTGCGATCAATACGCACGCTGTGTCCGAAGATAAATCCGGTCTTGAGCTTGCCTTCCAGCCGGTAATGAATAGGCTGGTTGGGTTTGCCGAGCATCCGCGTGACGTCCTTGAGGTGTTCCCACAGGTTGGTGCGGATCGGCACCGTGAAATTGCGGTGGCTGTTGCCCTTGACGATGAACCAGTCGCTGTAATCGCCGTCTGCTATCAAGATGTCGTTGAGAATCACCTTGTAGCGCAGGCCGCGCACCCAGATGCTCGCGTCATTGGGATTGTCGACGCGAAAGCGCAGCTTCATGTCCTGCTTGAGCAGCTTGGCCTTGACCACGTCAACCCGAAGCAGCTTGACGTTGGCATCCTCGGCGCCGCCAGTGAATAGCGACGCACAGCCTGATGACGCCAGCATCATGAAGATGCAGAGGACCCGGATAAGTTTTGCCTGAAATACCATTGATTCACTCCCTGTCGGGTCTTGAGTCTAGCAGCAGCCGGTTCAGGGCAACTCGCCGTTCTAAAGAGCCTGCGCCATACTTACGCCATGTGTCGAAGGAGTATTGACCCATGAAGTTGTACGAAATTGTTTTTTCCGGCCAATTGGTACCCGGCGCACAACTTGATCGCGTCCAGGCCAACCTGGCCAAGCTGTTCCAGGCCGACGCCCAGCGCATCGCCTTGCTGTTCTCCGGGCGGCGGCTGGTGTTGAAGAACAACCTCGATCAGGCAGGCGCTGAAAAATATCGCTCGACCCTTGAGCGCGCTGGCGCCCAGGTACAGGTGCTGGAAATGCCGGGGCAGGTGACGGCCGAGCCGGAACCGGCGCCGGTCGAAGTGGAAGAGGTCGAACTGGCACCGCCGCCGGATGAGCCAAGCTGGACGCGCAGATCCTCATTGGTCGCGCCATCGGCGAAGGGTGAAGCCAAAGGCGGGCCTGCGTCAAAGCTCGAACCGCGGGACGTCTACATGGCGGCGTTCGTCGATGTCGAGGCGCCGGATTTCACCTTGTCCGAACTGGGCAAGGATGTGCAGGATCCCAAAGCCGCCCCGGTGGCGCCGCGCCTTGATCTGTCCGGCCTGAGCCTTGCGCCAGCGGGCAGTGACATGGGGCAGGAGAAATCCGAAGAGCACGTGCTGGTGCCGGATGTTTCACATCTGAAATTGGCGTGAGTCGCAAGTTGCGGTAAAGAAATCCCCTGCACACCACAAAGTCGCTGTAGGAGCGCGCTTGCCCGCGATTGCGTTGCGTCAATCACCCTCGTAGGTACAGACACTCAGCAATCGCGGGCAAGCGCGCTCCTACGGGAATGCCAAATCCGACTCAGGCCATATAGGCCGAACAACACTTCTTGAATTTCTGCTCACTGCCACACGGGCATGCATCGTTGCGTCCGGCCTTGAGTTGCACGGTGGGGTCGATGAAATACCAGCGGCCCTGGTTCTGCACGAACGCCGAGCGCTCGCGGTGGCTGTGCTCGCCGCCTGCATCGTGCCAGCGGGCGGTGAAGGTCACGAACGCATGCTCGGGCTTGCCGCCCAGCAACTCGGCACTCTCGACTTCCAGTCCCAGCCAGGTGCTCTGCGCACTCCACTGGCTGATCGACTCCCGATCCAGACTGCCTTTCTGCACGGGCAGCGTGGTGTCCAGCAGATAGTCCACCAGGCCCAGTACGTAGGCGCTGTAGCGCGAGCGCATCAGGGCTTCGGCACAGGGCGCAGGGTTGCCTGCGTGATAACGACCGCAGCAGCCGTCCAGAAGGTCGCCGCTGCCACAGGGGCAAATTGCACTGCTCATGTTGCGGATCTCACCACCAATACTTGCCAAAGTTTTCCGGGTTGGCCCAGAACTTCGCGTTCAGCCAGTCCGGCACCTGTTTGTATTCGCGCAGGTCGTAGGTGAACAGCGTCAATACCTGATCGTCCCGGGCGAAGCGCTCGCTGGCTTGCAGGGCCAGCGAGTAGAAATCGGTTGTATGCCAGCCGCAGGCGTTCAGGTCGGCCAGAACGGCGATGCGGCTGGCGTTGAGGTTGCGGATGCCGCCCAGCAACTCCAGACCTACGCGTTTGGGGATGTGTTCCAGGCAATCGACCACCAGCGCCAGATCGAAGCGCTGCCCGGCCAGGTCCGCAGGCAGCGGGCCAGGGGCGGCCTGCGCCAGTTCGGTGTCCGGGTGCGCGTCCTTGAAGGCCTGCAGGGCCGGAAAACTGTCGGCGCCGATCAGCAGCAGCCGCTTGGGCGCGTAGCGGTCCAGCAGGGCGGCCAGTGCTTGCTGGGGCGTGCGGGTGGAAAAACTGTCGGTCATCGAAATCCCTCAATTGAGCTCGCAAGGTTAGCCTGCCGAAGGATCGTGGCCTAGTGCTTGAACTTTTTTATCGCTGGCCATGACAAAGGCTACGAAGTAGAGGCAAATGGCTATTTCAATAAAACACCCGGTTTTCCTGCCTCTGGCGGGCTTTGAGAGTGGAAAACTGGCTAGGGGCCGTCTTTACTGCATTTCAGTCGGTTTAAGCCGATACCAAAGGAGAAGAACTGTATGAGCATGATTCGCACAGCGTTACCTCTGATTTTGGTTACCAGTGTGTTGACCGGCTGTGCCGGCTTGCAAAAAACCGACTGGCCTCTGTGCGCCGCCGGTGGCGCGCTCACCGGCGCTGCAATCGGTGCATTCCAGACGGCTTCCGTTGCGGCGGGGCTGGGTGGTGCGGTGGGTGTGATGGCGGGCGCCTATTGCTGGGTTCACGGTGACGGCGATGATGATGGCGACGGCGTTCTGAACAGCGTCGACAAGTGCCCGAACACGCCAAAAGGCACGCCTGTCGATGCGACCGGTTGCCCGATCGTGACGCCAGCGCCTGAGCCAGTAGCCCCTGTGGTGCTGCCGAAGGAAGAAGTCATCACGATCCGTGACGTGCATTTCGAGTTCAACAAGGCGACGCTGACTCCAGGCGACAAGCAACAACTGGATACGGTGGCTACCAAGTTGAAAACCGAGGCGTCCAACGTGCAACTGCATGTGAGCGGCCACACTGACAGCGTGGGCAGCGATGCCTACAACCAGAAACTGTCGGAGCGTCGTGCGCATTCGGTGACGGATTATCTGGTCGGTGCCGGTGTCTCGCGCAGTGCGTTCGTGTCGGTTGAAGGTGATGGCGAGAGCCGTCCTGTGGCGGACAACAAAACCGCTGAAGGTCGTGCATTGAACCGTCGTGTCGAGATCAAGATCAATCGTTGATTGATGGCCGCTACACAAAAGCCCCGCTTCGGCGGGGTTTTTCATGGGCCGAATCCGGCGTTCGAACCCATGACATTTTGACCTTCCTCTGGAAAAGTCGGCCCCTTCGCCGTACTGTGCGCGAAGCGTTTTTTTGCGCCAGAAAACTAAAAATACCAGGGGCGTGTCATGAAGCTGTTCTGCGGGTTGGGGAAAATCCTGACATTGGGATTCTGGGCGGTGGTGCTGGCCAGTCAGGCCATGACCCTGCCGGTGCCCTTCGAATTACTGTTCAAACTGGCGGGCGTGTTGCTGATCGCGGTTCACGTGCTTGAGCTGCTGTTTTTCAATGCCAGCCTGCGGGGGCGAGCGCATCCCTGGTCTGACCGTTTCAAAATCCTGATCTTTGGCATTTTTCACCTGCAATCCTTCGGTCGCCGGCAGGCGGAGGTTCACCATGCGTAATGCGTTGTTGATGACGGCGGGCGTGCTGTCGGCCCTGAGCAGCTCCCTGGTGTTGGCCCAGGCCATTTCGGTGGAGCCGCACTCGTTGATGCGCCTGCCGAGCAACACCAACGTGTTGCAACTCGATCGCCTGGAAGTCGCCGACTACGGCACCTTGCTGATTCCCGCAGGGTTGACCGAAGTGCAGGTCGGAAAACTGGTGATGGGCCATGAGTCGCGCATTGCGATCGTGCCCGGCACCGAGCCGTTCAAGCTGCAAGTCAGGCAGGGCGAGCTGGGCAGCGGTGCGCAGATCACTGCCCGTGGCGCGCCGGGCACCTTCGAGAAGGCGCCTTTGCCTGGTCGCAGCCTAAGCATGCGGGTTGAGCAGTTGAATGCGGACCTGCTGTCCATCGATGCGCGGGGCGGTGCGGGTTCGCCCGGTTATGTAGGCCTGGACGGCGGCAATGGCAAGGATCCGGGCTGCACCTGGGGCTCGGCCAGCCGCGGCTTCGACGGCGATAACGGTGGCAACGGCCGCGATGGCGCACCGGGCGCGCTGGTGCGTCTGGAACTGCCCCAGAGCTTTCCCGATGACCGGGTGAAGGTCAACGTGCAGGGCGGCGCCGGTGGCGTCGGCGGCGAAGGCGGGCGCGGCGGTAAGGGCGGTACGTCCAAGGGTTGCCTGGTGTACCGCGCCGACGGTGCCAAGTCGGGCAAGAACGGCGAGAAAGGCCAGACGGGCTCGGTCGGGCCAGCAGGCTCCGTCAGCGTCCGCAAGCTTTAACGAACTGTAGGAGCGCGCTTGCCCGCGACAGCGGTGTGTCAGGCCATGATGACGTATCTGACACGCCGCCATCGTCCGAATGCGGCCCAGAGCAAGCGCGCTCCTACAGGATGGCTAGAACCCCGGCCGCGCTGCGGCGATCGCCACCACTGCAATCCCCACCAACAGATTGATACCCACCAGCCGCCGGATCCCGCCCAGCGCCGCGGCCCCTTCGGCCCATTGCTCTGCCGCCACGGCCTTCTGCAACTGCGGCAGGTTCAGGGTCGAGATGCGCAGAAACAACGCCACCATCACCACATACAGCCCGATCATCACCTGCACATAGCGTGGCGCGGTCTGGAAACCGCTGAAATTGATGTTGATCATCCCGATCCCCGTGACCGGCAGCATGATCACCGCGCACCAGACCCAGACGAAAAATCGCGGAAACACCTGCGCCCACAACTTCAGCCGCATCGGGCCTTCGAGGGCTGCGATGACCGCTGGTCGCAGAATCATCCAGGCAAAGAACATCCCTCCTACCCACAAGACCGCAGATAACACATGCAAGGTGTAGACAAAGGCTACAGGCGACATCGAGAACTCCGATCTGCACAGAAAGAATTAGCGCGGTATGATAGCCGCCCCGCTGCGACCACTGATAATTTATCCAGCGTTTTTTCATTTGCAACCCTGTGACGCCGAGCCAGCTACCCAGCCCATGATCAGTACCGAACTCAAATCCCAGATTCAGGGCGCCTATTCGCGTTTCCTCGAAGCCAAGAGCCTCAAGCCTCGCTACGGCCAGCGTTTGATGATCGCCGAGGTGGCCAAGGTGCTGGGCGACGTCGAGACCGACGAGGAAGGCCGGCGTTCGGGGGATCCTGCGGTGGTCGCGGTCGAGGCGGGTACCGGTACCGGCAAGACGGTGGCCTACGCCATCGCCTCCATTCCCACCGCCAAGGCCGCCGGCAAACGGCTGGTGATCGCGACGGCGACCGTGGCCCTGCAAGAGCAGATCGTGCACAAGGACCTGCCGGACCTGATGCGCAACAGCGGCCTGAACTTCTCGTTCGCCCTGGCCAAGGGCCGGGGGCGCTACATGTGCCTGTCCAAGCTCGACATGCTCCTGCAAGAAGGCAACGCGCAAAGCGCCACGGCCCAGTTGTTCGAGGAAGAAGGCTTCAAGATCGAGGTCGATGAGGCCAGCCAGAAGCTGTTCACCACCATGATCGAAAAGCTGGCGGGGAATAAGTGGGACGGCGACCGTGACAGTTGGCCGCAAGAGCTGGCTGACCAGGACTGGGCGCGGCTGACCACTGACCACAGCCAGTGCACCAACAGGCATTGTCCGAATTTTCAGCAGTGCGCCTTCTACAAGGCTCGCGAAGGTATGGGAAAAGTCGACGTCATCGTCACCAACCACGACATGGTCCTTGCCGACCTGGCGCTGGGCGGCGGTGCTGTCCTGCCCGATCCGCGGGACACCCTGTACGTGTTCGACGAAGGCCACCACCTGCCTGACAAGGCCATCGGCCATTTTGCTCATTTCAGTCGCCTGCGCTCCACCGCCGACTGGCTGGAGCAGACCGCCAAGAACCTCACCAAGTTGCTGGCGCAGCACCCCTTGCCCGGCGACCTGGGCAAGCTGATCGAGCAGGTGCCGGAGTTGGCCCGGGAGATCAAGGCGCAACAGCAGTTCATGTTCACCGCCTGCGAGCAACTGGCCGACTTCAAGACCGGCGAAGACATGGAAGGCCGCGAGCGTCCGCGCCATCGTTTCGTGGGTGGCGTGGTGCCCGAGCACATGCGCGAGATGGGCATCGAGCTGAAGAAGGGTTTTGCCCGGCTCGACGACCTGTTCACCCGCCTGACCGAACTGCTCAAGGAAGGCATGGATGGCGAGGTGAACATCGGCATCGCCAGCCACCAGGCCGAAGAGTGGTATCCATTATTCGGCAGCCTGCTGGCCCGTGCCCACGGCAACTGGGAGCTGTGGACCGCCTTTACCGCCGAAGATCCGGAAAACAGCCCGCCCATGGCGCGCTGGCTGACCCTGGCCGAAAGCGGCTCGCTGTTCGATATCGAGGTCAATGCCAGCCCGATCCTTGCGGCCGAAATGCTGCGCCGCAACCTGTGGAACGTGGCCTACGGCGCGCTGGTCACCTCTGCGACGCTGACCGCGCTGGGCAAGTTCGACCGCTTCCGCATGCGGGCCGGCCTGCCCAAGGATGCTGTCACCGCCGTGGTGCCGAGTCCGTTTCATCATTCCGATGCCGGCGTACTGCGGGTTCCGGATCTGAACGCCGATCCGCGCAATGCCGCCGAGCATACCGCGGCGATCATTCGCGAACTGCCGGGGCTGGTCGAGGGCTCCAAGGGCACGCTGGTGCTGTTCTCGTCGCGCAAGCAGATGCAGGAAGTGTTCGATGGTCTGGAGCGCGACTGGCGCAAGCGGGTGTTCATCCAGGGCAACCTGTCCAAGCAGGAGACCCTGAACAAGCACAAGGCGCGGGTCGATGGCGGCGATGAAAGCGTGTTGTTCGGCCTGGCGAGCTTCGCCGAAGGCGTCGACCTGCCGGGGGCTTACTGTGAGCATGTGGTGATCGCCAAGATCCCGTTCGCCGTGCCGGATGACCCGGTGGAAGCCGCGCTGGCCGAGTGGATCGAGGCTCGCGGCGGCAATCCGTTCATGGAAATCGCCGTGCCCGATGCATCGCTCAAGTTGATTCAGGCCTGTGGCCGCCTGCTGCGCACCGAGCAGGATCGCGGCATCATCACCCTGCTGGACCGGCGAGTGGTCACCCAGCGCTATGGCAAGGCGATCCTCAATGCGTTGCCGCCGTTCCGTCGCGAAATTTCCTGAAACCCATCGGGGATGAAATGGGGTTGATCGGGTCTTATCTCGGCCTGCCTGAGCATCGCGGCTAACGCCATTGCTCGGGTGTCCGAAGATTCTGGAGCCTCGATCCCATGATTCGCCCCACGCTGTCCGCCGTTCTCGCACTGGCCTGCATTGCACCTGTGTACGCGGCGCCCGATGGTCAGCAGACACTGTTCAACTTTGTGCGTCCTGCCGATGTGGTGCAGGTCACCACTCAGGACGCCACGCTGCCCCAGGCCAACGCCGAGCAGACGCCTGAGGGCGATGTGCTGCGCCGGGTGACTTTCAACCCGGCCGCCAACCCCAGCCTGAGCCTGACCCCACAGAGCGGCGTCTGGGACTGGAGCGCCGACAGCGCCATGACCCTGCGCCTGCAAAGCGCGATGGACTGGGCGCTGACGCTGCATGTGCGAATCGAGAGTGCCGACGGCAAGACCCTGGACAGCCGCATCGACCTGCCGGCTGGCCCTGCGCAAACCCTGATCGTGCCGCTCAAGGCCAGCTCCCCGCTGAGCCAGGGCATGCGCGTCGGGCCGCCCATGCCCTGGACTTACGAAGGCCAGCGCGTGCTGCTGGCCAGCACCGAGGGCGATCTGGACCTGGCCCAGGTGAAGTCGGTGACTGTATCGATGTCCCGGCCTGACGTTGCCCAGAGTGTGCTGATCGAGAAATTCGGTGTGCAGCAGGGCGATGCGGTGATGAAGGCCGCCTACAGCAATCTGCTGGACGGCTATGGCCAATACACCCGTGGCAAATGGCCGGACAAGATCACCAGCGACGACCAGCTCAAATCCCTGGCGGCCAAAGAGCAACAGCAGCTCAAGGGCTGGCTCAAGGACCGCCCGGCCCATGACAAATACGGCGGCCTGCTCAAAGGCCCGACCTTCGAGGCCAGGGGCTTCTTTCGGACTGAAAAGCGCAATGACCGCTGGTATCTGGTGACGCCCGAAGGCCACCCGTTCTACTCCCTGGGCGTCAACGCCGTCGCGGCGGATGACAGCCAGACCTACGTCGAAGGGCGAGAATCGATGTTCGGCAGCCTGCCCGGCAACGATGACCCGCTGGCGGTGTTCTACGGCACCGGCAATGACCACCGCGAGACGGGGGCGAGCAAGGGGCGACAGTTCGATGCAGGGCGCTGGTTCGATTTCTACGGTGCCAACCTGCAGCGAACCTATGGCGTGCAACCGGTCAGCCTGGATCTGAAGCGCTGGACTGATCACACCCTGCAACGCCTCGAGGCCTGGGGCTTCAACACCATCGGCAACTGGAGCGAGCCCGAGCTTGGCAACCGCGAGCGCGTGCCCTACACCTTGCCGCTGTCCATCGTCGGTGATTACGTCAGCATCAGCACCGGCCACGACTGGTGGGGCGGCATGCCCGATCCGTTCGATCCGCGTTTTGCCATGGCCACCGAGCGCGCGGTGGCCATCGCTGCCCGGGATCACCGTGACGATCCGTACCTGATCGGCTACTTCGCCGACAACGAACTGGCCTGGGCCGGGCCCGGAAACGATCCGAAGGACCGTTACGCGCTGGCCTATGGCACGCTGAAACTGACCACCGACGTTCCGGCGAAGCGGGCGTTCCTCAAGCAACTGCGCGACAAGTACCGCAATCAGGAAGGGCTGTCCAAGGCCTGGGGCATCGATCTGCCGGCCTGGGAGTTGATGGAGGATCCGGGGTTCGAGCCGCCGCTGCCGAACCCCGAGCACCCGGAAATCGAGAACGACTTCAGGCATTTTCAGCACGTGTTTGCGCAGACCTACTTCAAGACCATTTCCGATGCCTTGAAGTGGCACGCGCCCAACCACCTGCTGCTGGGCGGACGTTTCGGTGTCAGCACCCCGGAAGTGATTCAGGCCTGTGCCCAGTACTGCGACGTGCTGAGCTTCAATCTGTATGCGCTCAAACCCCAGGACGGCGTGGACTTCGCGCAGCTCAAGGTGCTGGACAAGCCGGTGCTGGTCAGCGAGTTCCACTTCGGCTCGCGGGATCGCGGACCGTTCTGGGGCGGCGCCGTCGAAGTGCCTCGCGAAGAAGACCGTGGGCCTGCCTACGCCAACTTCCTGAAAAGCGCATTGGCCGAGCCTTCGATTGTCGGCGTGCACTGGTTCCAGTACCTGGATGAGCCGGCCACCGGGCGCATGCTCGATGGCGAAAACGGCCATTTGGGGTTGGTGAGCATTACCGACGTGCCGTATCAGGGGTTTGTCGAGGCGGTGCGCAAGGCCAATGGGCAGGTGATTGATGTGATCGGCAAGCCGCAATGACCTGTAGGAGCGCGCTTGCCCGCGACGGCGGTGTGTCTGTAACGAATGTTCCGCCTGACACACCGCCATCGCGGGCGAGCGCGCTCCTACAGGTTTTGTCGTAAGTCTGACAGCGTGCCGCTGTTCCCAAACCGCTCAATCGCTGGAACAATGCACGCCATTTTTCTGCAGCCTGACCGGAGGGCGACACCGTGCAGATCCAGGGTCATTTCGAGCTTCAATTCGAAGCCGTGCGCGAAGCCTTTGCCGCATTGTTCGACGATCCGCAAGAGCGCGGCGCTGCGCTGTGCGTGCAGATCGGCGGCCAGACGGTGCTCGACCTGTGGGCAGGCTGTGCCGACAAGGACGGCGCCGAGGCCTGGCACACAGACACCATCGCCAACCTGTTTTCCTGCACCAAGACCTTCACCGCAGTCACCGCCCTGCAGTTGGTGGGCGAGGGCAAGCTGAACCTGGACGAGCCGGTTGCGCGCCTGTGGCCTGAATTCGCGGCCGCCGGCAAGCAGGCCATCACCCTGCGCCAGTTGCTGTGCCACCAGGCCGGCTTGCCTGCCCTGCGTGACATGCTGCCGGCCGAAGCGCTCTACGACTGGCAAGCGATGACCGACGCGCTGGCTGCCGAGCAGCCCTGGTGGACGCCGGGCCAGGGGCACGGTTATGCCGCGATCACCTACGGCTGGCTGGTCGGCGAAGTCATCCGCCGTGCCGAAGGGCGCGGGCCAGGTGAGTCCATCGCGGCGCGCATCTGCCGGCCGCTGGGGCTGGATTTCCACGTCGGTCTGCCGGACGAGGAATTCCATCGCGTGGCCCATATCGCCCGCGGCAAGGGCAACGTCGGCGATGAAGCGGCCCAGCGCCTGCTCCAGGCGACGATGCGCGAACCCACCTCCATGACCGCCCGCGCGTTCACCAACCCGCCGTCGATCATGACCAGCACCAACAAACCCGAATGGCGGCGCATGCAGCAACCTGCCGCCAATGGCCACGGCAACGCCCGCAGCCTTGCCGGTTTCTACAGCGGTTTGCTGGATGGCAGCCTGCTGGACGCCGAGCTGATCAACGAGCTGACCCGCGAGCACAGCATCGGCCAGGACAAGACGCTGCTGACCCAGACCCGCTTCGGCCTGGGCTGCATGCTCGACCAGCCCGAGGTGCCCAATGCCACCTTCGGCCTGGGCGGCAAATCCTTCGGCCATCCTGGCGCCGGTGGTTCGGTGGGGTTCGCCGATCCGGAGCGCGATGTGGCCTTTGGCTTCGTCACCAACACGCTGGGCCCCTATGTGCTGATGGATCCCCGGGCACAGCGTCTGGTCCGGGTGCTTGGTGAGTGTTTGCAATAACTGTCGCTGATAAGTGCTTGTTCTACCGACTGTCAGTTAAACCGCCCATATGGGAACCGTAGGGCGGTTTCTTTTTCCAACTCGGCGTTTATGCGTGTTATATGGGCGCTGCTTCGTTCATTTTCTGATCAATTTTTTGTGGGTCACCCATGTCTGCCAACAAAAGTCTCGCATTTGCACTGTGCCTCGCCGTTACCGGTTGCGCGCAAACCCCTCAGGACTCGTCGGCCAGCAACGACCATTGGTGGTCGTTCGGCTCCGGCAACAGCGCCGACGCTGCCAAGGCCGCGCCGGTGAAGCCTGCGGCCAGCCCGGCTGCCGCTGAAGTGGCCAAGACTGAAGCCGAGAGCGGCAGCCACTGGTACTGGCCGTTCGGCTCCGACCACGGCACCACCGAGAAGAAGCCGGAAGTGGCAGCGACCAAGCCGAGCGCCCCTGAAGTCGCCAAGGCCGATACCGGCAGCAAGTGGTGGTGGCCATTCGGCGGCAGCGAAGCGAAGAAAGACGCAGCGCCTGCCTTGCCGAAGATCGACCCGAAAGTCACCCAGGCCTGGCTCGACCTCAACGAGCCGAAAGTGCGCGAGGCGATCAAGGACAGCAAGTTCGAACTCGAGCGCCGTGAAGACGTGCTGGTCGTGACGGCACCGGTGGACAGCACCTTCAACCCGGACCGTCCGGAAATGCTGCTGCCGATCAACCTCGGCCCGATCACCCGCATGGCCAAGCTGGTCGAAGGCGATCAGAAATCCGCCGTGCTGGTACTCGGCCACGCCGACGTCGCCAGCGACAGCAACCTCAAGATCAGCCAGCAGCGCGC
Source organism: Pseudomonas sp. NPDC090201 (assembly GCF_044746825.1). Lineage (NCBI taxonomy): Bacteria > Pseudomonadati > Pseudomonadota > Gammaproteobacteria > Pseudomonadales > Pseudomonadaceae > Pseudomonas > Pseudomonas sp. NPDC090201. Next base: position 20,770 of record NZ_JBIVCX010000017.1, on the reverse strand, counting down.
ACAGTCGGTGGCGGCGATCTTCCGCCTCAGCGGCCTGGAGCGTAATCGCCTGAACCTGCGCGGCATGGGCGCGGCAATGCCTCGTGTCACCGCAGATACCGCTTCGGCGCGTGCCCAGAACCGTCGTGTTGAAGTGATCCTCACGCCGCAGGATTCCATGGTCGCCTTGTTGGCCAAGTACAACCTGCCAGCGGTACCGGCGCCGACCATGGTCGCTGTGAAGGAAGCCCAGCCAGCAGTCGCCCCGGCACCGGCCACCAAGGCCGCGCCTGCCAAATCCGCCGCCCCGGCCAAGAAGGCAGCGCCGGCCAAGGCTCCGGCAACCAAGAAAGCGCCTGCCAAGAAAGCCACTGCTACCAAGGCCAAGGCCGCACCCGCCAAGCCTGCCGCCAAGAAAGCAGCCAGCGACGCGCAAGCCAGCAGCAACTGAGGGTAATATCGCTATCCCGTCCACGGATTTCGATAAAGGAAGGCAGTGATGAGCCAGCGTCTGGCTGACATGCGTCGCAACTACGCCCGCGAGGGTCTGACCGAAGCCCAGGCTCCGGAAGAACCCTTCGCGCTGTTCCACCAGTGGTTCGACGAGGCGGTGAAGACCGAGCAGGCGCCGGTCGAAGCCAACGCCATGACCCTGGCGACCGTCGATGCCGACGGTCGTCCTCACTGCCGGGTCCTCCTGCTCAAGGGGCTGGACGCTCAGGGGTTCACCTTCTTCAGCAACTACGACAGCGCCAAAGGCCAGCAGATGGCGGCTCACCCCTTTGCCGCCATGACTTTCTTCTGGCCGACCCTGGAGCGTCAGGTGCGCATCGAGGGGCGGATCTCGAAGGTTTCCCACGAAGAATCCGACGCCTATTTCCAGGTTCGTCCTCTGGGCAGCCGCCTGGGAGCGTGGGCTTCGCCGCAAAGCCGGGTGATCGCCGACCGCGAAGAACTGGAAGGACTGCTCAAGGCCACCGAGGCGCGGTTCAGCGATGGCCAGCCGCACTGCCCTGAACATTGGGGTGGCTACCGCCTGGTGCCGGACCGGATCGAATTCTGGCAGGGCCGGCCAAGCCGTCTGCACGACCGGCTCAATTATCGGCTGGTCGATGGTGCCTGGACCCGCGAACGCCTGGCGCCCTAGACCTGCGATTCTGCCGGTCGGGAGGTTGGATCGGCATTTCTTTGAATCAATCGCCCATGCCGTCGTCCATACTGATAGACGCTGGCGGCTTTCTGTATAGCGCCTGAATGAACGTAAATAATCGGTACAGGTTCGTGACATGACTCAGCGCCGCAGAGTTTAATCGCCACCTGTTCCTTTGGAGATGAATGTTATGCGTAAGTCTGTTCTGTTGGTTGCTTCGTTCACTGCCATGGCGCTGACGCTGGGCGGCTGTACTTCGAGCCTGACCGGCGACTCGTATTCGCGCGATGAAGCTCGCCAAGTCCAGACCGTACGCCTGGGCACCATCGAGTCCTTGCGCCCTGTGAAGATTGAAGGCACCAAAACCCCGATCGGCGCCGGTGCCGGTGCGATCGTCGGTGGTGTGGGTGGTAGCGCCATTGGTGGCGGTCGCGGCAGTATCGTTACCGCCGTGATCGGTGCGGTGGCCGGTGGCCTGCTCGGTTCGGCCGCCGAGGGTGGCCTGACCCGTGCGCAGGGTGTGGAAATCACCGTGCGTGAAGATGACGGCAGCATGCGTGCCTACGTGCAGGAAGTTCAGGAAAACGAGATCTTCCGTGTTGGCGAGCGTGTTCGCATCATGACCGTGAACGGCACCAGCCGCGTTACTCACTGATCCTGCCGCAAATGAAAACGCCCCGATCTTCGGGGCGTTTTTGTTTGCGGGATATCACTCCTTTTCGTAGCAGCACGGCTTGCCGGCGGGAGCGGTGAGTCAGACAAAGAGGCAGTGCCTGATACGACGTCCCCGCCGGCAAGCCGTGCTGCTACGGTTCAGTGCGCCTTGCGGCTGGAAAGCGCGGTGATTGCGTAGCCGATCAACGCGGCCAGGATCGACCCGGTCAGGATGCCCATCCGGTCCACCCCGGCGAATTCGCTTTGTCCCGGCACGAACGCCAGCGAGCCGACGAACAGACTCATGGTGAAGCCGATGCCGCACAGGATCGACACACCCAGCACCTGGCCCCAGTTGGCGCCGGCCGGAAGCGTGGCCATTCCGGTCTTGATCGCCAGCCAGGTGAGGCCGAACACGCCCAGCATCTTGCCCAGCAGAAGGCCCGCAGCGATGCCCATGGGGACGTGATGGGTGAAGCTGTCCAGGCTCACGCCCGTGAGCGAAACCCCGGCATTGGCGAAGGCGAACAGCGGCAGGATGGCGTAGGCGACCCAGGGGTGCAGGGCGTGTTCCAGCGTCTGCAGGGCAGAGGCGGTTTGCCCCGTGGATCTGAGCGGAATGCAGAACGCCAGCACCACGCCGGCCAGGGTGGCATGCACGCCACTCTTGAGCACGCACACCCACAGCACCAGGCCGACCAGCAGGTAGGGTGCGAGTTTCGTCACCCCCAGGCGGTTCATCGCGATCAGGGCCAGGATCGAGGCGCCGGCCAGCGACAGCGACAGTGTGGACAACTCCCCCGAGTAAAAGAGTGCGATAACGATGATCGCGCCCAGGTCGTCGATGATCGCCAGGGTCATCAGAAACAGCTTGAGCGATACCGGTACGCGCTTGCCCAGCAGCGCGAGTACGCCCAGGGCGAAGGCGATGTCGGTCGCCATGGGAATCGCCCAGCCGCTCATGGCCGCAGGGTCGCCCTTGTTCAGCGCCCAGTAGATCAGCGCCGGCACCACCATGCCGCCGATGGCGGCCACGCCCGGCAGGACGATCTGCGAGGGACGCGACAGATGCCCCTGAAGCACCTCGCGTTTGACCTCAAGGCCAATAAGCAGGAAGAACAGCGCCATCAGGCCGTCGTTGATCCACAGCAGGAGCGGTTTGGCGATCTTCAATGCGCCGATCTGCGCCACCACCGGCGTGTCGAGCAGGCCGTTGTAGAGCCAGGAAAGCGGCGAGTTATTGATCAGCAGGGCGAGGGCGGCTGCAGCGATCAGCAACAGACCGCCAGCCGCCTCGAGCTGGAAAAAGCGTTTGAATGTATTGCGTACGGGCAAGGTCATTCTCCATGGACATGCGCAAAAGGAGCGACACCGTACCGCGTGTTCTTATTGCTGAAAACAAAAGTTATATTCGATTTTGTTATAAAAAATTGAATATGAACCTGTATACAAAGGTTTTGTGTGAAGTGTTACAAAGTGCTGCAGGGCTTATGCGACGGGGCTTGTAGGAATCTTCAACAAACCCGTAGCAGCCCGGCCGGGCGGCGCTCCGCTTGCCGGCGGGAGCGATCTCAAGGACGCCCCCGCCGGCAAGCCGTGCTGCTACGGTCGGTATAGTTCAGGTATTGCGTTTGTTACTCGACGATACCCAACATGCTCTTGGCCAAGGCTTCGGCGATGCGAATCCCGTCGACACCCGCCGACATGATCCCGCCCGCGTAGCCTGCGCCTTCACCGGCCGGGAACAGGCCCTTGACGTTGAGGCTCTGCATATCGGCGCCGCGGGTGATGCGCAGCGGCGAGGAGGTGCGGGTTTCGATGCCGGTCAGCACCGCATCGGCCTGGGAGAAGCCGCGGATCTGTTTTTCGAACGCCGGCAACGCTTCGCGAATCGCCTCGATGGCGAAGGCGGGCAGGGCATCGGCCAGATCCGTGAGTTTCACGCCGGGCTTGTAGGACGGCTCGACGCTGCCCAGCTCGGTGGACGCCTTGCCTGCGATGAAATCACCCACCAGTTGCGCAGGCGCTTCGTAGTTCTCGCCGCCCATGATGTAGGCGTGGGATTCCAGGCGTTCCTGCAGCTCGATACCGGCCAGCGGGCTGCCCGGATAGTCTTCGTCCGGGGTGATGCCGACCACGATACCTGAGTTGGCGTTGCGCTCGTTGCGCGAGTACTGGCTCATGCCGTTGGTGACCACGCGGTTAGGCTCGGAAGTCGCCGCCACCACGGTGCCGCCCGGGCACATGCAGAAGCTGTACACCGAACGCCCGTTTTTCGCGTGGTGCACCAGTTTGTAGTCGGCAGCGCCGAGCTTCGGGTGCCCGGCGTACTTGCCCAGGCGCGCGCGGTCGATCAGCCCTTGGGGGTGTTCGATGCGGAAACCCACCGAGAACGGCTTGGCTTCCATGTACACGCCACGGCCGTGGAGCATGCGGAAGGTGTCACGGGCGCTGTGGCCCAGGGCCAGGATTACGTGACGGGATTCGATGCGCTCGCCGCTGGCAAGCTCCACGCCTTGCAACTGGCCGTCTTCGATCAGCACGTCGGTGACGCGCTGTTCGAAACGCACCTCGCCACCCAGCGCTTCGATCTGCTGGCGCATGTTTTCCACGACGCCGGTCAGGCGGAACGTGCCGATGTGCGGCTTGCTGACGTAGAGGATTTCTTCCGGCGCGCCGGCCTTGACGAACTCGTGCAGGACCTTGCGCCCGTGGAATTTCGGGTCCTTGATCTGGCTGTAGAGCTTGCCGTCGGAGAAGGTGCCTGCGCCGCCTTCACCGAACTGCACGTTGGACTCGGGGTTGAGCACGTTCTTGCGCCACAGGCCCCAGGTGTCCTTGGTGCGCTGACGGACTTCCTTGCCGCGTTCGAGGATGATCGGCTTGAAGCCCATCTGTGCCAGCAGCAGCCCGGCGAAGATGCCGCACGGGCCGAAACCGACGACCAGCGGGCGTTCGGCGAGATCGGCAGGCGCCTGGCCAACGACCTTGTAGCTGACGTCCGGTGCCGGTGTCAGGTGCTTGTCGTGGCTCAGGCGCTTGAGCAGCGTGGCTTCGTCGCGCACTTCAAGGTCAATGGTGTAGATGAATTGCAGTTCGGTGGATTTCTTGCGCGCATCGTAGCTGCGCTTGAAGAGGGTGAAATCCAGCAGCTCGTCGCTGTCGATGCCCAGGCGTTGCAGCAGCGCAGGGCGCAGCTCTTCATCCGCGTGGTCCAGCGGCAGTTTGAGTTCGGTGATTCGTAACATTGAAAGGTCCGGTTTCGGGCCGCAGGATCGGCCCGGCAGCGCTACAAGAACCGGAGATTATAAGCCAGAATGCACCCCAAGCGACGTTTTGTAGGAGCGCGCTTGCCCGCGCCTGCGGTGTGTCAGACATGCTGAAACACCGCAGTCGCGGGCAAGCGCGCTCCTACAAGGGAGCAGCGTCAAAATTTCAATCGTTACGCATCGCCCCGAAATACGCGCAGCCACGCTGGACCTGGCCGTTGACCCGCAGTTCGGCCGTCAGGTGCTGTACCGAGCCGGTCACCGGGTCCACGCAACGCTGCGGCGCCACGTACAGCTCCACATGCTGGTCGTTGGCGTCGGTGATCAAGTTGAAGCGGCCTTCGGGCATCTGCTCTTCCATGTACGGCACCGCGAACGCGTCCATGCCCTCACGTTCCAGGACCATGCCCTTGCCGCTGGCATTGAGGTTCCATTTCGGCGCGTTGCCGCTGGCGTGAATGGTCAGGCGCTTGAAGTTGGCGTCTTCGCAGGCATTGCTCGGGCGCTCGACGCGATACAGCTGGTACACATCACCCTGGCCGTCACTGCCCTGGGCGCGGCTGGCGACGAAATTGCCACGGATGTCGGCGAAGGCCTTGCCGCTCTTGTCCACCACCGAGGCGGCTTCCTGCAGGATGCCGGTGTTGCCTTTGTCGGTCAGGGCGTAGCGGCGCTGCTCGTTGCAGGGTTCGAAGAACAGCTTACCGCCGTCGCCGGTCAGGGTGCCTTGCATGCGGATCATGCCGTCGGTGGACACCTTGTCGGCAGCCGATTGCGAAGGCAGGAACTGGCAGCCGGCGAACAGAGGCACGAGGGCAAACAGCAGGACGGAACGAGCAGCGAACATGGGGCGGTCTCCAGACAAGTGCCGCCACGTTACTCAGCCTGCTCGCTCATCACAAGAGGCGATTAACCGACGCGGAAAGTGTGTCCGGTTTGTAGCCCTTCCACGCTCTTGGCGTAGGCCAGCGCTGCATCCGCCGCAGAAACCGGCTTGAAGCCACGGAAGAACGGGCCATAGCTGTCCATGGATTCTTCCAGCACGGTGGGGCTGACGCTGTTGACCCGCATGCCGCGCGGCAGCTCGATGGCGGCCGCCCGCACGAAGCCGTCGATGGCCGAGTTGACCAGCGTCGCCGATGCGCCGCTGGCAATCGGATCGTGACTCAGCACGCCGGTGGTGAAGGTGAACGAGGCGCCGTCGTTGGCGAATTCGCGGCCGATCAACAGCAGGTTGACCTGGCCCATGAGCTTGTCGCGCAGGCCCAGGGCAAAGGATTCCTCGGTCATCTCGGCCAGGGGGGCGAAGGTGACGTTGCCGGCCGCGCAAACCAGTGCATCGAAAGGACCCGTCCGTTCGAATAGTTTGCGGATCGAGGCGCTGTCACTAATATCGACGGTTTCATCACCGCTGTTGCGGCCGATGCGCACGATCTCGTGGCGAGGCGCCAGTTCTTTCTCGATGGCCGAGCCGAGGGTGCCGCTGGCGCCGATCAGTAGAATTTCCACAGTGCTGTCCTTTGGGTGAGTGAGTCAGGTCCACAGTGTGTGCCGCGCTCGTCATCGCGATAAAGGGGGCGGACGGCAACCTCGGGTTGTCGAAAAGGAAACAATCATGAGCGAAATGGAGGACCTGGCGGCGTTCGCCCTGCTGGTGGAGGCCAACAGCTTCACCCTGGCCGCGCAATGGCTGGACACCAGCACCAGCCAGCTGTCCAAGCGCATCAGCAAGCTGGAGAAGAGCTACGGGGTGATCCTGCTGCACCGCACCACCCGCAGCCTGACGCTGACCTCGGCCGGGGCGATCCTGCTTCCCGAGGCCCGTGCGCTGCTGGCCCAGCGTGACCGGATTCGCGACGCCGTGGCCTACCTCAGCGAAAGCCTGAGCGGCACGGTGCGCCTGACGGTGCCGGTTTCGCTGGGTGAGACTTTCTTCGAAGGCGTGCTGACGGATTTCGCCAAAAGCTATCCCGACCTTCAGGTCGAGCTGGACCTGAACAACCAGTTCCGGGATTTGCGCCGCGACGGCTTCGACCTGGGGATTCGTTCCAGTGTCGGTATCGACGAGCGGCTGGTGGCCAAGCCGTTGCTGTCGCTGCAGGAATTGACCTGTGCCAGTCCCGCTTATCTGGAGCAACACGGCCAGCCGCAGACGCCGGAGGCCCTGCGGGTGCACCGCTGCCTGCTCAACAGCCATTACGCGGGCAGGGAAACCTGGGCTTATCACCAGAATCACGAACTGACGCGGATCAACGTGCGCGGGACGTTCGCCAGCAACCACTATGGCTTGCTGAAGAAAGCTGCGTTACTGGGGGCGGGGATTGCGCGGCTGCCGTCGTACATGGTGCATGACGAGCTCAATGACGGCCGGTTGAAATGGTTGTTGCGCGAGTATCAGACGCCGGTGTCGTCGCTGTTCATGGTGCATCCGTTCGAAGGGCAGTTGCCGAGGCGGATCCAGGTGATGGCGGATTATCTGACCGACTGGTTCGAGCGCAGGACGCTGGCGCTGGAAAATCTCTGACCAACGACGCCATTCTCGTAGGAGCGCGCTTGCCCGCGACGGCGGTGTGTCAGACAACATCTGAGTTGCTGAACCAACGCAATCGCGGGCAAGCGCGCTCCTACAAAGGAAGTCGCGGAGATCCGACAACCCCGTAGCAGCACGGCTTGCCGGCGGGGCGATTTCACAATCGCGATTACCCGCAAGCCGCACCCCTACCGGATGGAAGCTGTTGCTTAACCGCCCAGGTAGGCATCCCGCACTTTCGGATCGACCAGCAACTCTTCCCCCGAACCCTGCATCACCACCCGGCCGTTCTCCAGAACGTAGGCGCGGTCGGCGATTTTCAGGGCCTGGTTGGCGTTCTGCTCGACCAGGAACACGGTCACCCCGTCACGACGCAGCTGTTCGACAATCTCGAAGATCTGCTGAATGATGATCGGTGCCAGACCCAGCGACGGCTCGTCGAGCAGCAGCAGCTTGGGCTTGCTCATCAGCGCACGACCGATGGCGAGCATCTGCTGTTCACCGCCGGACATGGTGCCGCCGCGCTGGTTGAAGCGTTCCTTCAGGCGCGGGAACAGGGCCAGCACCTTGTCCATCTGCTCCTGATAATCGCCCTTGTCGGTGAAGAACCCGCCCATGGCCAGGTTTTCCTCGACGGTCAGGCGGGCGAACACACGGCGGCCCTCAGGCACCACCGCGATGCTCTTGCGCATGATCACCGACGACTCCAGGCCCACCAGTTCCTCGCCCATGTAGCGGATGCTGCCGCTGTGGGCGCGGGGCGATCCGCAGAGGGTCATCAGCAGGGTCGACTTGCCGGCACCGTTGGCGCCGATCAGGGTGACAATCTCACCCTGTTGCACATCGATGCTGACGCCGTGCAGCGCCTGGATCTTGCCGTAGAAGGTGGAAACGTTTTCGAACTGCAGCATTTACGCTTCCCCCAGGTAGGCTTTGATCACATCAGGATTGTCACGGATCTGCTCGGGCGTGCCGTCGGCCAGGGGCGTGCCCTGGTTGATGACGACGATGTGGTCGGAAATGCTCATGACCAGCTTCATGTCGTGCTCGATCAGCAGCACGGTCACGTTGTGGTCGTTGCGCAGCAAGCCGATCAGCGCCTTGAGGTCCTCGGTTTCCTTGGGGTTCAGGCCGGCTGCCGGCTCGTCGAGCATCAGGATGCGCGGGCGGGTCATCATGCAGCGGGCGATTTCCAGACGGCGTTGCTGACCATAGGCCAGGGTGCCGGCAGGGCGGTTGGCGAATTCCTTCAGGTTGACCGCATCCAGCCAGTGCTCGGCGTATTCCATGGCCTCGCGCTCGCTCTTGCGATACGACGGGGTCTTGAACAGGCCGGACAGGAAGTTGGTGTTGAGGTGACGATGCTGGGCAACCAGCAGGTTCTCCACCGCAGTCATTTCCTTGAACAGGCGCACGTTCTGGAACGTCCGCACCACGCCCTTGCGCGCGATTTCGTGACCGGCCAGGCCCTGGATCGGCTCGCCGTCGAGCAGGATGGTGCCCGCCGTCGGTTTATAGAAGCCGGTCAGGCAGTTGAACACGGTGGTCTTGCCGGCGCCGTTGGGGCCGATCATCGACACGACCTGTTTCTCGTTGACGGTCAAGCCCACGCCGTTGACCGCCAACAGGCCGCCAAAGCGCATGCTCAAGCCTGAAGCTTGCAGAAGTGGACGGCTCATCAGCGTTCCCCCTTGAGTTTCATGACGGGACGCTGCATTGGCAGGAAGCCCTGAGGACGCCAGATCATCATCAGCACCATCAAGGCGCCGAAGCCCAACATCCGGTATTCGCTGAATTCGCGCAGCAATTCAGGCAGCAGGATCATCACCACGGCCGCCAGGATCACGCCCAGCTGGGAACCCATGCCGCCCAGTACCACGATGGCGAGGATGATCGCCGATTCCAGGAAGGTGAAGGATTCAGGGGTAATCAGGCCTTGGCGCGCCGCGAAGAAGCTACCGGCGAAACCGGCAAACGCAGCACCCAGGGTAAACGCCGAGAGCTTGATGATCGTCGGGTTCAGGCCCAGCGCGCGGCAGGCGATCTCGTCTTCACGCAGCGCTTCCCACGCACGACCGATCGGCATGCGCAGCAGGCGGTTGATGACGAACAGCGCCGCCAGTGCCAGCAGCAGGGCGACCAGGTACAGGAAGATCACCTTGTTGACGGAGTTGTATTCCAGGCCGAAATACTCGTGGAACGTCTGCATGCCTTCAGCCGCCTTGCGCTCGAAGGTCAGGCCGAACAGCGTCGGCTTTTCGATGTTGCTGATGCCGTTCGGGCCGCCGGTGAGGTCGGTCAGGTTACGCAGGAACAGACGGATGATTTCACCGAAGCCCAGAGTCACGATGGCCAGGTAGTCACCTCGCAGTCGAAGTACCGGGAAGCCCAGCAGGAAACCGAACGTGGCCGAAGCCAGGCCGGCCAGTGGCAGGCAGATCCAGAAACCGAAGCCGTAGTAGTGCTGCAGCAGGGCATAGGTGTAGGCGCCGACCGCGTAGAAGCCGACGTAACCCAGGTCCAGCAGGCCTGCAAGGCCAACCACGATGTTCAGGCCCAGGCCCAGCATCACGTAGATCAGGATCAGGGTTGCGATGTCCACCGCGCCGCGCGAGCCGAAGAACGGCCATACCAGTGCCACGATGATGATCGCGCCGAGGAACCAGCGCTGTGTCGAAGGCAGGGTCATGAAGTTGCTGGCGCGCGAGGACACCAGTTGCTTCTGCGGGCGCGAACGCCACATGGCGCTGATCTGCTCGTTGTACAGCACGCGCAGGAACATCAGCAGCGCTGCGCCGAAGATCACCAGCAAGGTGTTGGTGGTGGCGCCGACGACCGCCAGGTTGACCCCGACGATGTCCAGCTTGAGCCCGAGGATCGGGTAGGCAACCAGCAGCACCAGTACAGCGCTGAACAGGGCCGATTTGAGATTCCTGGTCATACTTTTTCAACCTCCGGACGGCCGAGCAGGCCGGTTGGCCGGAACAACAACACCAAGACAAGAAGACCGAACGCCACCACATCCTTGTACTGGTCGCCGAAGATATCGGCGCCAAACGCTTCAGCCACACCCAGCACCAGACCGCCGAGCATCGCGCCCGGGATACTGCCGATACCGCCCAGTACCGCTGCGGTGAAGGCCTTGATGCCGACCAGGAAACCGGCGTTGGGGTTGATCACGCCGTACTGCATGCTCAGCAGGACCGCCGCCACTGCCGCCAGCGCAGCGCCGATGACGAAGGTCAGGGCGATGATGTTGTTGGTGTTGATACCCAGCAGGTTGGCCATCTTGATGTCTTCGGCGCAGGCGCGGCAGGCGCGGCCCAGGCGGGAGCGGGAGATGAACCAGGTCAGGCCGAGCATGGCGACCACGGTGACGATGAAGATCAGGATCTGCATGTAGGAGATCACGACTTCATGGGTCGAACCCGGGCCGAACACGAAGTTGCCAGGGATCAGGTTGGGGATCGATTTGTCCTTGGAGTCCTGCGACAACAACACCGTGTTCTGCAGGAATATGGACATACCGATCGCCGAAATCAGAGGGATCAGGCGGTTGCTGCCGCGAAGGGGGCGGTAGGCGACCCGTTCGATGGCGTAACCGTAGGCGCTGGTCACCACGATACTGGCGACGAACGCGGCAGTAATCAGCAGGGGCAGGCTGTCCAGGCCCAGCATGGTCAGGCCGGCCAGGGCGATGAACGCCACGTACGATCCGATCATGTACACCTCGCCGTGGGCGAAGTTGATCATGCCGATGATGCCGTAGACCATGGTGTAGCCGATGGCGATCAAGGCGTATGTGCTGCCAATGGTCATGCCATTAACCAGCTGTTGGAAAAAATGATAGATGTCTATCTCGGGCATTTGCCGCGCTCCTAAAAACCTTCTCGGTGTTTCACTGGTGAAGTCTTTTTCCCGCTCGCGCGTCGTGATCTACGTCCGCGTTCGGCACGAGCCCAGTGATTCACTGGTGCGGTTTCAAGATGTTCAGGGCATCGGGATTCTTGTGAAACCCCGCGTCCCAGCTAAAACAAAGCCCACTGCGGTTGCAGTGGGCTTCGGGTAAGCATGAAGGCTGCGATTACTTCACAGGGGCTTCAGTCTTGGTGCCATCTTTGTGCCAGGTGTAGACGACGAATTTGAAGTCTTTCAGGTCACCCTTGGCATCGAAGGACAGATCGCCGGTAGGGGTCTTGAAGGTGCCTTTGTGGATGGCTTCGGCCACTTTGGCGGTGTCTTCGGACTTGGCGGTCTTGATGCCTTCGGCGATCACTTCGACAGCGGCGTAGGCCGGGAACACGAAAGGACCGCTCGGGTCTTCTTTCTTGGCCTTGAACGCGTCAACCAGCGCCTTGTTGGCAGGGTCCTGGTCGAAGGATTTCGGCAGGGTCACCAGCAGGCCTTCGGAGGCGTCCTGGGCGATCTGCGAGATCGAGGCGTTACCCACGCCTTCCGGACCCATGAAGCCGGCCTTCAGGCCTTTTTCCTGTGCCTGGCGCAGGATCAGGCCCAGCTCAGGGTGGTAGCCGCCGTAGTAGACGAAGTCGACGTTGGCTTGTTTCATCTTGGCGATCAGCGAGGAGAAGTCCTTGTCGCCGGCGTTGATGCCTTCGAACAGGGCGACTTTCACGCCGTCTTTTTCCAGAGTGGTTTTAACGGCGGTGGCGATGCCTTCACCGTACTGCTGCTTGTCGTGGATGACCGCAACGATTTTCGGCTTGACCTGCTTGGCGATGTATTCGCCAGCGGCCGGGCCCTGGGCGCTGTCCAGGCCGATGGTGCGGAAGACCAGCTTGTAGCCACGGGCGGTGATGTCCGGGCTGGTGGCCGCTGGGGTGATCATGATCACGCCTTCGTCTTCGTAGATGTCGGACGCAGGCTGGGTGGAGCTGGAGCACAGGTGGCCGACCACGAACTTGACGCCATCGTTGACCACTTTGTTGGCCACGGCTACGGCTTGTTTCGGATCGCAGGCGTCGTCGTATTCAACGGCTTCGAGTTTCTTGCCATCCACGCCGCCTTTGGCGTTGATCTGCTCGATGGCCATCTTGGCACCGCTGAACTGCATGTCGCCGTATTGGGCTACAGCACCGGTTTTAGGGCCGGCGATGCCGATCTTGATGGTGTCGGCTGCGAACGAGTGACTGGCAACCCCCGCCAGAACCAGTGCGGCAAACAACTTGGAAATCTGATTAATACCCTTAGTCATGATGCTCCACTCTTGCGTTTGTAGTTTTTATAATCCTGACGGCCAGAAGCTGCAGGACCGGATTGATTTATCCAGGCCTTACCCCAGGCAACTGTACCGGAACAGTTTAGAGCGCCGGTCGAGCGCTTGAAAAGCTGGCTGCGGGGGGCAAAACCTGTTGATGTCGCTTAATCGAAAGAAAGATACACAATCAAGCCGGTGGATTCCCCAACCGGGTCACTCAATCTATCGGCCTGAGCGAAGTTCTCTGCAATCAATCACTTGAATCCGGGTTTGAGCGCAGGGAAGGCGGCGGTATCATTTACGCCGAATTTCCAGACGGTGAAACCCATGACGCAAGAACCTAGCACCCTCTATGCCAAGCTGCTTGGCGAAACGGCTTCAATCACGTGGAAAGAATTGCAACCGTTCTTTGCCAAGGGTGCCCTGTTGTGGGTCGAACCCTCGCAGGATCTGATCGCCGTGGCCGAGGCTTTTGCCGAAAATGCTGAGGCAAAAGTGGCTGCGTGGCTGGCCTCGGGGGAGGTCGGGAAGGTCTCTGAATCAACGGCTCTGGACCTGCTGGAACGCGATCCGCCGCTGTGGGCGGTGGTGGTGGCGCCTTGGGTGTTGATCCAGGAGAGGGCGCCGCAGGCTTGAGCGCACCGATTTGGTGCTTTGCATGATGGCAAAGTGGGTAAGTCGGTAACCGAGGTGGGTTGAGATTGTTACATTGATGCCCTTCGGGCGCATTCGCGGGCAAGCGCGCTCCTACATTTGTTGCAACGTGCCATGGCCTGATGGACCGCGTCGGTTGCCTTTAAAGGCTGGCCACTCGGTTTATCAGGATGCGGTTCGTTGCAAAAAATGTAGGAGCGCGCTTGCCCGCGAATGCGCCCGAAGGGCATCAATGTAGCGATATCAAGCCAAATACCCCGTCTTCCCCGTATGCTGATTCAACGAAATCACCCGCGTCTTGCCAATCCGGTGACGGTAAATCTCCCGCAAATACTTCACCGCCTTCTTCACGCTCTCCCGGGAAATCCGGATGTCGTTGATCGAGATGAACCGCGATTTGTCGTCGATCAGCTCGCGGTACTTCTTCTCGTACATCGGTTTGATCGCATACCAGTTGGTGTCGAGAATTTTTGCCGGGTTCTCGTATTCATTGAGCAGATCATCGATGCGATCTTCGTCGAACTCATCGCTCATGATGAAATCCAGAATCGAGTTGTCCAGGGTGTCGTCGAAGCGATACGGCTGTCTGGCGAAGCAGCGCTTGATGAACGCGACGATCAAGGTCAGGAAATCGTCCGACAGGCACGGGCTCTTGGCGATGAGGGTCGTCAGCGACAGGTTGGCCGAGGCGCCGATCACCAGCGCGTAACGCTTGAGCGTGGTGTTGGGGAACAGGCTGTTGAGGTGGGTCTTGAGCCGGTTCAGATCCATATAGGACAGCTTGTAGTCCTTGGGCAGCGAGACAATCGACACCACCGACGAGCAGTTCTTGAAGAAATGCAGGTCATGCAGCGCCGCAGCGTCGTAACCGGATGCCTTGTACTGCTCCAGCGCCGCGCGATACCGGCGCGATTCGATCGGCAGCAGGCTGATGCCTTCGATGGCCTGGGTCATCTTGTTGAAATGCGGCAGGTCGATGGAGCGGAAGAACAGGTCGTCGATGTCCAGGCGCGGCTGTTCTTTCTCGAACAGCTTGAGCTTGTCCGAGCCCGGCAGCGGGGTTTCCGGCACCACGGATTCTGCGTAGGCAATCGCCACCGGGCCTGCCAGGCTCATGAACAGGTCGTTGGCGTCCAGGCGAATGGTCTCGCCGATGTCGATGCCAGCCCTGCGGAAATAGTTCTGGTCGTAGTCAGTGGTGACCGCCTGGGCGGTCAGAATGTTGAATATCTGTTGTGAGATGTACTGGTTGGCGTGACGCTCCATGGCGTTGACGTCGATGTTTTCGATGGTGCCGTCATCGCTCTCTTCGGCGTAGCGCATGATGTCGTTGGAAATCAGCATCATCGCGTTCCATGGCCGGATGCGGCCCATGACGCTGGCTTCGCTGCTGTCTTCGTTCTCGAAGTTGTACGAGAAATCCCATTCCTCTGCCAGATACTTGCACAGCAGCCGTCCGGCGTTGATGTGCAGGGCTTCCGACATTTCGCTGCGATGGTCGGAAATGTTCGGCAGAACGCAGATGCCGCTGGTGAAGATCGGCTCGAACACGAAGGAGCGCCCGCGCTTGCTGTCGTTCTCGCTGGCGGGCTTGGTGTCGAACGTCTTGTTCATGTACGAGAACTGCTGGGCCAGGCCGAATTCCGAGGCCATCCCCGAACCCGTACCGCCCCCTGCACTGAAGATGTAGAAGTACAGGCGCGACTGGTTGGCCTTGATGCCGCAGGAGTCGATCAGGTAGGAGTGGATCAGCTTCCAGTCGGCGCTGGAGAAGTGCTCGGTGTCCTTGTTGAGGATGATCTTGGCCAGATACTGGCCCAGGATCGGCGCGTTACCGGCGCCGCCGGCATGAACCTCCGAGAGGTCCATGATCTTCATCTTGCTGTAGTCCTTGATGAAGCCGCTTTTCTCGCCCTTGCGCGAAAAACGGATGCGCCCGGCGATGTCCTTGTCCAGGTCGCCGAGCATCACCAGCGGTTCGACCAGAAACACCGGCTTGCTGGATTTGTTCTGCACCAGACGCAGGTTGTTGCGAATCCAGCGTGCGGGGCTGTAGCCCTTGTCGTCACGCAGGCGGTCATCGTTATTCAACTGGTTCAGGTAGAAGGTGCGGGCGTTATAGACAAGCTCCGCCACGTCCAGCGCGATGTTCGAGCCGCAGCGGCCCAGGCCGATCAGGCAGACCGAAGGGAACTGCTGATCGCTGCGGTCTTGCGCTTCCTCGAAGTGGATCGACGGTGGAAACACCATGTCGCGCAGGCCGTCGAGGTTGTCGAGGATGCGGTCAGTGTCGGTTTCGGTGAAATAGAGGTACGACTGGGCAGGCACCGGTTGCGGGCGGTAATCGCCATGGGGCGCCACGCTGTGCTGATCGAGTACGGTTTGCAGAAGTTCGGATACAGCGCCTGCTGCCTCGGTTTTATTGGTCATTGCCTGCCATGCCTGAAGGATGGCGCACAGGTGTCAACGCGCCATCACAGAAAAGAAAGCCGGACTTTACAGCGGCTCATCGATGGCTAGCGATAGGGCCCAACCCTAGCGGCGCCTAGGGGAAACCCCTCCGCGAGCGGCCTCGAACGATCAGGCTTTTACAGGCAAAGGCTCTGTGTCGGGCTGCGAGGCCGCAGCACGCAACGCGGCGACGTGGGGGCGGTTCAGTTGCTCCACCACCGGGCCCAGGTCCCTGAGCGGCAGTGGCTTGCTGAACAGGTAGCCTTGCACGTAATCGCAGCCGTATGTACTGAGAAACTCCAGTTGTGCCGGGGTTTCCACGCCTTCGGTGACCACTTTCAGATGCAGCGTGTGGGCCATGAGGATAATCGCCTGGACGATTTCCATGTCCTGTGGCGATTTGGGAATGTCGATGATGAACGAGCGGTCGATCTTGACCGTGTCCAGCGGCAGGCGCTTGAGGTACGCCAGGGACGAGTAGCCGGTGCCGAAGTCGTCGATGGACAGCCCGACCCCCAGCGCGCGGATCTGCTTGAGCAGCAGGATGGTGTTGCTGATATTGCCCATCAGGGCGTTTTCGGTCACTTCCAGTTCCAGCCTGCCGGGTGCGACGCCGGCCTGTTTCAGCGCGCTGTCGACCTCTGCGGGCAACTCTTCACGGGCCAGGTTCAAGGCCGAGCAGTTCACCGCGATCACCAGATGATCGAATCCCGGTTCAGTGAGCTGGCCCAGGTCACGGCAGGCCCGGCGCAAGACCCAGTTGTCCAGTTCGGCGATCAGGCCGTTGTTTTCCGCGATGCCGATGAAGCGGTCCGGCGTCAGCAGGCCGTGGGTCGGGTGCTGCCAGCGCACCAGCGCTTCGAGTTTCGCCACGTACCCGGTGCGCAGGTCGACGATGGGCTGGTAATACAGCTGCAGGCCGCTTTCTTCGTGCAGGGCGGCGCGCAACTCCTCTTCCAGATGCAGTTCCAGGCTGGCCTTGGTCCTGAGGTTGGAACTGAAGAAGTGCGTGCTGTTGCGCCCGTTTCCCTTGGACTGGTAAAGCGCGAGGTCGGCGTGCTTGAGCAGCTCTTCGCACGTCTGGCCATCGTCGGGGAAAACGCTGATCCCGATGCTGGTGGTCATGACCATGCGCCGGCCGGACAGGGCAATCGGGTCTTTCATCTTTTGCATGACGCGCTGGGCCAGAGCCAGGGCTTCGTTGTTGTTATGGTGCAGCGCCATGAGGATGCAGAATTCGTCGCCACCGAAGCGCGCCACCACGTCGCTGGCGCGGGTCGCGTTGCGAATGCGCTCGGCGATGACCTTGAGCAACTCGTCCCCCGCGTCATGTCCCAGGCTGTCATTGATGCGCTTGAAGTGGTCGATGTCCAGAAACATCACCGCCAGCTTGCCCCCGGCCTGGGTCTGTTCCCGCAGGCGCTCGGCGAAGATCTGGTTGAAGCCGCGTCGGTTGATCAGGTTGGTCAGGGCGTCGTAATGCGCCACCTGCTGCAAGGAAACCCGCGCCTGGTCGAGCTGGCTGAGCAGGGCATTGACCCGGCGCAGGTCGCGCTCCTTGGCTTGCAGCTTCTTGTCGGCCAGCGCGGCGCTGACGCTGCCAACGATGATCAGCAGCACGATCAGGGTAATGGTCAGTGCCAGTTGCAGGCTGTTTTCGGTGGTCGAAACCTGCAATTGCGCGTCGGCAGGGACCACCAGGTGCAACGCCCACATGCCCATGAAGTGCGTGCTGACGATGCCGGCGCCGAGCACCAGGCTGGCGCCGTATTTGAGCCGTTGATGAAGCACGCCACTGCCCCTGCGCAGGCGCATGGCCAGGGTCAGCGCAGCGCAGCTGCTGGCGATGGCAATGATGATCGAGGCGGTGAATCGCGCAGGCTCGTAGTACTGGGTGGCGCCTGAGCGCATCGAGGCCATGCCGGTGTAGTGCATCGCGGCGATGCCCAGGCCCATCAGGACCGAGGCGACGAGGTATTGCGTGGGGCGCAGGGATGGGTGGCTCAGCGCTTCCATGGCCACCATGCCGGCAATCAGGGCGATGGCCAGCGAGGCGACGGTCACGGACAGCTCGTAATGCATGTCCAGCGGGGCCCGGAAGGAGAGCATGCTGATGAAATGCATTGCCCAGATGCCCACCGCCAGGCACAGGGCACCGAGCGCGCGCCAACGAATCCTGGCCTTGAAATGGTCGACATGCCCGACCCGCTCGGCGATGTCGAGCGTGGCGAAGCTGGCGGCGCAGGCCACCACATACGCGAGCAGGACCAGCAGAGGATCGTGGCTGCAGTCCAGCAGCATCCGGCCATCTGCCGGCATCGACGAAAGCAAGTGCATACCCAGCCAATCCATAGCCCACTCCATGTGTTCACTGCCGGAGCGCCTTCAGTCGGGTAGCTGATGGCACTTTGCAATGATTATAGAGATGGCCGGGTTTGAAACACCTGTTGGGAGACGAACGTACTAACTATTTCGCAATAACACCCTGCGTCGATAGATCCAAAGGTTCAGGCGACGGCTATCAGGGTTGGCTGTTCAATGGGGGCCAATCCGAAGGCCGCCCTGGCTGCATCGCAGTCGGCGTTATGGATGCCACCGGTCCAGGACGCTTCGAATTCCCGGCAGGGGCTGGAACGCTGTTCATAAATTGAGCAACGAGTGCCCTTGCCGACTTCACCCTCCAGCGCGGTACAGCGCGGCGACTTGCAATCAGTGCCCAGCATCGCCACGCGGCTGGGGCTGATGCTGGCGACCAGATCGTCCGGCACTGTCCCGCCCGCCGATGCACATTCACCCCAAAAGAAAGACACGCGAAAGTATGAACAACAGGCACCACAATTCAGGCACGGGCTGACATCGGACATGGCGATGAACTACGAAAGAGGGGAGGGAGGGGGGATCGGTTGGACGCTCATTCTAGGCTTTCCATTGCGGCTGGGAAGGGGGGCTGAAGACTATATTTTCAGGCGCCCGTAGCAGCCCGGCCGGGCGGCGTTCCGCTTGCCGGCGGGGGCGTCGTGTCAGGCAGTACATCATTGGCTGATCCACCGCTCCCGCCGGCAAGCCGTGCTGCTACGGGCGCAGGCCGATGCTGAGGTATCAACCCCGCGAATGATCACAGACAGACCTGCCAACCCTGACTAGATTCCAGATTCCTGGCTTGGTTGTGTCTGGCCCGATAACAATAAAAGAGATCGACACATGGATCATTCGACTCAAGCGGCGAACGCGTGGCGGGTGCTGTTTCTGCTGTTTCTGGCCAACCTGTTCAACTTCTTTGATCGCACCATCCCGGCGATCATCATCGAGCCGATCCGCAAGGAATGGCTGCTCAGCGATTTCCAGCTCGGCATCATCGGCACGGCGTTCACCCTGGTCTATGCCGTCGCCGGCCTGCCGCTGGGGCGCATGGCCGATACCGGTTCGCGCAGCAAACTGATGGGCTGGGGCCTGGCGGCCTGGAGCGGGCTGACGGCGGTCAACGGCCTGGTCGGCAGCTTCTGGACGTTTCTACTGGTGCGCATGGGCGTGGGGATTGGCGAGGCCAGTTATGCGCCTGCTGCCAATTCATTGATCGGCGACCTGTTCCCGGCACACCGCCGCGCCCGGGCCATGGGCATTTTCATGCTCGGCTTGCCGCTGGGGTTGTTGCTGGCATTCTTCACCATCGGGGCGATGGTCAAGGCTTTCGACAGCTGGCGCGCTCCGTTCTTCATCGCCGCCGTGCCGGGGCTGATCCTGGCGGTGTTCATGTTCTTCATTCGCGAACCGGTGCGCGGCGCGGCGGAAGCTGTGGCGACGTCCCAGGAGAAGATCGACCGGCCCATCCGCCGCGTGCTGTCGATCCCGACGTTTCGCTGGCTGGTGCTGGCGGGACTGGCGTTCAACTTCGCCACCTACGCCTGTAACTCGTTCATGGTGCCGATGTTGCAGCGCTATTTCTTGCTGCCCTTGCAGGAAGCGGCGATGGCGACCGGGATGATCGTCGGCGTGACCGGGCTTGTGGGCTTGACCGCCGGTGGCTGGATCGCGGACAAGGTGCATCAGCGCTGGGCCAGCGGGCGACTGGTGTTTGCCGCGCTGAGCATGGCGGTGGCCAGTGTGTGCACCGGTTACGCGCTGCATGCCGGGCGGATCGAGATTGGTGTGTTCGTTGCGGTGTTCAGCGTTGGCTGGCTGTTTTCCTACAACTTCTATACCTGCGTTTACACCGCGATTCAGGACGTGGTTCAACCGCGTTTGCGGGCAACGGCGATGGCGCTGTTCTTCGCCGGGTTGTACCTGCTGGGCGGAGGATTGGGGCCGGTGGTGGTGGGGTTGCTGTCGGATCATTTTGCGCATTCGGCGATGTACGCCGCGCAGGTCGAACAGATGACCGAGCCGTTCAAGGCCGTGGGCCTGCATGACGCGATGTACCTGATCCCGGTGGCGCTGTTCTTTGCCCTGGTGTTTCTGGTGCGGGCGTCCAAATGCTTCAGCCGCGATGCACAGCGCATGCGCGAAGGCACGACAATCCCGGAACCACGCTCCCCCGCCACGGCAGTGGATGGGCCAACGGCTGTCTGACTGACACCACCGCCCTGCGTAGGAGCGCGCTTGCCCGCGATGGCGATCTATCTGTGATGAAGATGTCGGCTGACACACCGCCGTCGCGGGCAAGCGCGCTCCTACAGCGTTAGCGGTGTGCCTGGGATGAACATGCCGCCTGGCAGACCGCGGTCGCGAGCAAGCTCACGCCTACAGATGTGCACCACTGTAGGAGCGCGCTTGCCCGCGACGGCGGGATCGGCGACGGCTGTATGACTGACACACCACGGCCCCCTGTAGGAGTGAGCTTGCTCGCGATGGCGATCTATCTTTGATGAAGA
>NZ_JBIVCX010000016.1:0-109495 GCF_044746825.1 Pseudomonas sp. NPDC090201 | reverse complement strand
CGCGTCGCATTTTCCCTGATGCAGAACAAGGACGCATACCAGGCAGGAAAGAGGGCTAAAAAACTTTGCCCTCAACCATAGAATCTCCCACAGGGGATGGACTACCCGCTTGCGTAGCAGCACGGCTTGCCGGTGGAGCGGTGGAGCGGTGGAACGGTGGGGCACAGGAAGTTTGGGGTTTTGGACAAGAAAGGTTGCAAGCTAACGATTTTCAACCTTAATCTTTGCCGCTTGTTTCAACGCCCCTTTCAGCGAGCCAAGGCCCGGATCCGATGTCCTCCGTTTTAAATGTGTTGTTGCCGATCTTCGCCCTGATTCTGGTCGGTTACCTGTGTCGCAGAACCAATCGCCTCGGCCCGACCGCCGCCTCGGAAATCAATCGAATGGTGGTCTGGCTGTGCCTGCCCGCCCTGCTGTTCAATGCCACGGCCACCGCCACATGGGAGCAGATCTGGCACCCTGGTTTCGTGCTGGTGTTTACCCTGTCGACCATGACGATGTTCGTCATCACGCTGCTGCTTCGTCGCAGGAAGGCCGGGCATTTTGCCGATGCCAGTATCGATGCGCTGAGCGCCTCCTACGCCAACACCGGTTACATCGGCATCCCGCTGTGCGTGATGGTGCTGGGCCAGAGTGGCCTGGAACCGGCGTTGATCGCCTCGCTGCTGGTGGTCTGCGTGCTGTTCGGCATAGCGCTGGTCTGCATCGAAGTCGGCTTGCAGAGCGAAGCCCATGTGCACCGTATCGTGCTCAAGGTGCTGCTGGCGCTGGCGAAGAATCCGCTGGTGGTGTCGCCGATTCTCGGTGCCTGCTGGGCGAGCACCGGGGCGCCGTTGCCGGGGCCGCTGGAGAAGTTTCTCAGCCTGCTAGGCGCCGCGACCACGCCCTGCGCGCTGATTTCGCTGGGGCTGTTCCTGGCCCAGAAACAACAAGGCCCGCGCCATGGCACGAGCCTTCTGGTGTTGATCAAGCTGGTCGCGCATCCGTTGCTGACTTGGTTCCTGGCATTCCGGGTGTTTCACTTGCCGCCGCTATGGGCCAACTCGGCCCTGCTGCTCAGCGCCCTGCCCACCGGCACCGGGCCGTTCATGCTCGCCGAATACTACAAGCGCGAAGCCTCGGTGGTGTCGAGCACCATTCTGATTTCGACCCTGGGCTCGTTGGTCACCCTGTCGCTGTGCATCTATTACATCAACGGATAATCGGCAGTAGCACGCTCCTTTTTTAGGAGCGCGCTTGCCCGCGACGGCGTCTGACCTGTTAACAACGCTTCACCGCCCTACTCAAATCGCTTTACTCGATAACGCCTGGGCAATGAAATCCGCCTGACGAATCGCCAGCGTGACGATGGTCAATGTCGGGTTTTCCCCTGCGCTGGTGGTGAACTGGCTGCCATCGGAGATGAACAGGTTGGGGATCTCATGACTCTGCCCGTGCTGGTTGCACACGCCGTCCTCTGCCCTGGCGCTCATGCGGCAGGTGCCCAGGTTGTGGGTCGAGGGGTACGGCGGCACGCGGAAGGTCTGCACCGCGCCCACCGATGAATACAGCGCCTCGCCCTGCTTGAATGCGTATTCGCGCATGGCCAGATCGTTGGGGTGGTCATCGTAGTGCACGTTGGCCACCGGCAGTCCGAAGCGGTCCTTGACCCCGTCGTTGAGAGTGATGCGGTTGGTGGCCTGGGGCATGTCCTCGCCGACGATCCACATCGCCGCCAGTTTGGTGTACTGCTCCATCACGTTGGTGAAGTCGCGCCCCCAGGCGCCCGGATCGAAGAACGCCGCCAGGAACGACGGCCCCAGCGATACCGTTTCCATCTCGTAGCCACCGACGAAACCACGGTCGGGCTTGTGGTGGATCTCGTCGCTGATGATCCCGGCCATGATGGTCCCGCGATAGAAATGCACGTCTTCCTTGAACGAAGCGAACACGCTGCCGGTGGTGTGGCGCATGTAATACTTGCCCACCGTGCCCGAACCGTTGGCCAGGCCATGGGGGAACTGGCTGCTGGCGGAGTTGAGCAGCAGACGCGGCGTTTCGATGGAATTGCCCGCCACCGCGACCACCCGCGCCTTCTGGCGTTGCTCCTTGCCCTGGGCATCGAAATACACCACGGCGTTGACCCGGCCCTTGTCGTCGTGCTCGATCTTCGCCACGTGGCATTGCGCGCGCAGCTCCAGCTTGCCGGTGGCTTCGGCAGCGGGAATCTCGGTGTACAGGGTCGACCACTTCGCGCCCATCTTGCAGCCCTGGAAACAGAAGCCCAGTTGCTGGCAGCCGGCGCGGTCCTTGCGCGGCTGGCTGTTGATCGCCATGTGCCCGGTCGAACACTCCTTGTAACCCATCTTCTGCGCGCCGTTGTACAGCACCTTGAAGTTGTTGTTGCCCGGCAGGCCGGGAATGTCGTTGGTACGGGTCACGCCCATCTTGTCTTCGGCACGGGCATAGTAAGGTTCAAGCTCCGCCAGGGTGACGGGCCAGTCCAGAAGATCCGCGCCCTTGACCGGTCCGTAGGTCTGCAGCGCACGAAACTCGTGTTCCTGAAACCGCAGGCTGGCGCCAGCCCAGTGCGTGGTGGTGCCGCCAACCGTCTTGCAGATCCAGGCCGGCAGATTGGGGAAATCCTTGGCCACCCGCCAGGAGCCGGAGGTGGTGCGCACGTCGCCCCAGGACAACTGGGAAAACGACGGCCATTCATCGTTGATAAAGGTGCCCGGGGACTGGCGCGTGCCCGCCTCCAGCAACACCACCGGCACGCCCTTCTGGCACAGCTCGTTGGCCAGGGTCCCGCCGCCTGCCCCGGAACCGATGATGACCACCACCGAGTCGTCGTCGAAATTGTAAGTCGTCATGATTTCTCTCCTCAGGCAGGTACAGCCGGGCTGGCATCGACAGGCGGGTTCGGCAACCATTTCAGGTCGTTGAATCCGCGGTGGATGTAGCCGCCTTTGGGAAAGGACGCGCCTTCATAGCCGAAGTGCTGGTAGGCCAGTTCGTTGCTGTACAGGGTGTTGACCGAGGTGCCGCGCACCAGCGCGAAAAACGGCTCGCCCTGTACGTCCTTGAGCAGGCTCACCTGTTTGTCCTCGGCAAGCTTGCTCCAGTCGCCACCTGCGCGCTGATCGAGATCGGCCAGGCCTTTCTTCAGCAGATCGGCGATACCCGGATCCTGAGCAGCCTTCTCGTCCAGGGCTTTGACGGAAAATGCATAGACGGCATCTTCCATGGTGTCATGGGGGAAAATCCTACGGATCACCAGCAACAGCTTGCTGCCGGTGGCGCTGTCCAGCGTGCTCATCTCCAGCGCCCAGGTCCTGCTCGGCGCCAGCAATGCTATAGGTCCGGAGGTAAACAACAGGGTTCCCAACAGCAATCCGCCACTGCCCTGCAGGAAGCGGCGACGATCGAGCATCAGGTCTCTCATGGCTTTTGTCCTTGTTATTTTTGTTGTCGGTGCAATAGAGCTCAATTGATAGTAGTAGCGCTGCCGGGCACAAGGTAATAGCGGTCTACTACGTGGTTATAAGCCCACCCTGTGTAGGAGCGCGCTTGCCCGCGACCGGCGGCAAACCCGCCGTAAAACCCGCAAACACCGAGCTTCAGACTCACCGCGTGGGCAGGGTTCGCTGCCGGTTCCCGGCAGGTCGCGGGCAAGCGCGCTCCTACAGTCCGCACAGTAGTAATCCAGTATTACCTCGCCCGCCCGGCGGCTTTCTAAACTGCCTGACCACTCCTCACGAGCAGCCTGCCATGTCCTTCCAGAGCGAAACCCAACCCGGTGTCTGCACAACGCCCGATGCCGTCACTCAGGATTACGTGTTCAACCACACGATGTTGCGGGTGAAGGATCCGGCGCGTTCGCTGGATTTCTATACGCGGGTGCTGGGCATGGGTTTGCTGCGCAAGGTGGATTTTCCAGAGGCGAAGTTTTCGCTGTTTTTCCTGGCGATGACCAAGGGCGTCGAGGTGCCGGAGGATGACGCAGCGCGGATGAGCTACACCTTCAGCCGCGAGTCGGTGCTGGAACTGACCCACAACTGGGGCAGCGAAAGCGATGACTCGCATTACCACAATGGCAACAAGGACCCACGCGGCTTCGGGCACATCTGTTTCTCGGTGCCGGACATCGAGGCGGCCTGCGCGCGTTTCGAGTCATTGGACGTGCCCTTCGTCAAACGCCTGGACAAAGGCATGAAGCACGTAGCCTTTATCAGCGATCCGGACGAATACTGGGTGGAGATCGTTCAGGCTGACCTGCTGGGCAATCTGGGCCAGTAATCAGCCTGCAAGCCGCCCTGCCCTTGGGCGGCTTTCGTGGCGATGTCAGTCGAGCGCCGCCACCACGGCGTCGAAAAACGCCACCGGTGAAACCAGCGTCCGGCGCAGCGGCTTGGGCTGGGCGCCGAAGGTGACGATCACCACTTTCTGCGCCGGATTAACGTAGATGTTCTGGCCCTGCATGCCGATGGCCGAATAGGCACCGTCCTTGATCGATTGCTCGGTCTGGGCCGGCCACCACATGTAGCCGTAGGCCAGCGGTTTGCCGTCCTTGAGGGTGGTCGAAGAGGTGGCCTGCCTGACCCAGCCATCGGGCAGGATCGACTGGCCGCCGATCTTGCCCTGGTTCATGAAAAACATCCCGAAACGCCCGAAATCCCGCAGCGTGGCGCTGATGCCGCTGCCGCCGATTTCGATGCCGTTGGGTGAGTCCAGCCACCACTTGGCGTCGTGCTCCATGCCCATGGGGTGCCAGATCTTCTGCGTGAGGTAATCAGCCAGGGGCATCTTCACCGCACTGCGCACGACCTCGGCCAGCACCTGCGCTTCGCCGGTGTTGTAGTTGTTCACCGTGCCGGGTTGGGCCGCTCTTGGCCGGCTGGCCATCAGTGCCATGGCCGCCCCTGGTGTCTGCGACATCTGCGCACGCAGCAGTGCCCGGCGATCCGATTGAGGGTCGGTGAAGGCCTCTGTCCACTTCACCCCGGACGCCATCATCAGCACGTTGCGCAGTGTGACGCCTTCGTAAGCGGTGCCTTTTAGGCGAGGTACGTAGTCGGTCACCAGGTCATCGACGCTCTTTATATAGCCGTCACGGATCGCCGCGCCCACCAGCGTCGAGGTAATGGATTTCGCCTCCGACATCGACATCCAGCGGGTTTTCTCGGTGTTGCCGAACTGGTAGATCTCGTAGGCGATCTGGCCGTCCTTGAGCACGAGCATCGCCGTCACGCTGTCCAGCGCCACGTAGTCGAACAGGTCGTACTTCTTGTCCTGCCAGGTGAACTGCACGTTTTCCAGTTGCTTGTGGTATCGCGGCAACGGGTAGGTGTGGCCGCCCGCGCTGATGGTGCGCGAGGGAAACAGGCGGTCGATGTTGCGATAGGTGCTGACGGCCAGATCCGGCAGCATGGTGCCTTCGTAGATCTGCTCGACGCTGCCGATCGGCTCGTGAGCGTGTGGGTATTCATAATCATCGGCCCAGGCATGGGAGCCAGCGCCAAGAGTCAGCATGCCCAACGACAGCATCAGCGGGTGAATACGCTGAAACGAACGGCAAACAACGCGTGCAATCATGGAACATCCTTGTGTAGGAATCGGGACGATTTAGCACAATACAGTTACAGAATCTCTTAACCTGAGTTTTGTAATTCTGTATGTGACAAAAGGCCTGGGCCGATCAGACTAGCCGTTCGTTTTTTCGAACAGAACAATTCAAATGATCGAACAGCCGTCCCCAGCCAACTCTAAACCGTCCCCTCGCCTGTTCAGCCTGTTTTGCCTGGCCAGCTACCTGCTGTCGATGGCCTATGGCTCGACATTCCTGCTGTCGCTGTTGATGAGCAGCCACGGTGGTAACGAGAAGAATGCCGGCACTATCATTTCAGCCGCCATGGTCAGCACCTTCGTTGCAGTGGTGCTTTCCGGCCATCTGTGTGATCGCCTCGGCGCAGCCCGCTCGGTTGCGCTGTGCGGGATTGCGCTGGTGGTGGCCAATCTGGGGTTCGCAGTCAGTGCCAGTCAGTTTCAACTGGTGGTGCTGTTCGGCTTTGTGCTGGGGATCGGTTGGGGCGTGTTCTACACCCTCGGGCCGATCATGGTGGCGATGATGGTCGAGCCCGCCCAGCGCGCCCGCTATTTCGCGCTGCTGTCGGGCAGCATGATGAGCGGCATCGGTTCGGCGCCGCTGCTCGGCAGGCTGGCGAGCCAGGCCGGTCTGCCCATCACCTGGGCATTCGTGCTGGCGGCGCTGGCGAGCCTGATGGGCGTCCTGGTGTTCTGGCGGCTGGCTGATGCGCTCAGGAAGCTGCCGGACCAGTCGGGCGCGGTCGCCTCGAAGCTGTCCCTGGCCGGTGCGTTGAGCGTGCTGCGTTCCAAGGCGGTGTTCGCGATTGTGATGGTGGGCCTGGGTGGCGCGATTTTCGGTGGGCTGTCGAGTTTCCAGACCAGCTATGCCCAGGCACGCTCGCTGGATTATTCGCTGTTTTTCGCAGGCTTCATGGGCGCCGCCATTAGCGGGCGGATGCTGGTGGCGGGGATCGTGGTCAAGCGCGATCCGTATGTGATGTCCTGCCTGCTGTCGGGGCTGATCGTGGTGTCGGTGCTGATGTTTCAGTTTCAGGTGAGCAGCAGCCTGGGCTATCTGCTGGCCGCCATCGTGCTCGGCGTCGGGTACGGCCTGACCTATTCGGTGATCAATGGTCTGGCGGCGAACGAAGCACCGACCGGCACCACGACCCAGTCGCTGCTGTTGTTCAGCCTTTCGTATTTCATCGGCGTGTTCGGCTTTCCGCTGTTGGCGGGCAAAGTGATCGTCGAGCATGGGTTGTCGACCATGCTGGGGATTCTGCTGGGGGTGGCGGTGCTGAACTGGTTGATCACGGCCGTGCGGCTGGTGTGGCGGCTGCGCCCGGCCGTAGCACGAAGCACACCGTAGGAGCGCGATTGCCCGCGACAGCGGCGGGCCAGATGACAGCAGCGGCGTCTGACCCACCCCTGTCGCGGGCAAGCGCGCTCCTACAGGTGTGTGTACCCCGGAAACAAAACCACCGCCTCAAGGGCGGTGGTTTTTTGTTGCGTGGCAGGTGCCGTCAGGCTCAGACCTTGACGACCCAGCCCGCCGGTCCTTCGATGTCGCCGAACTGGATGCCGGTCAGTTCCTTGTACAGGCGTTGGGTCACCGGACCCACTTCAGTTTCGCTGTGGAACACGTGCAGCTTGTCCTGGTAGCTGATCCCGCCGATTGGCGTGATTACGGCCGCAGTGCCGCAGGCGCCGGCTTCCTTGAACTGGTCCAGTTTGTCGATGAAGACTTCGCCTTCGGTGACTTTCAGGCCCAGGCGGGTTCCGGCCAGTTCAATCAGCGACAGTCGAGTGATGCCTGGCAGAACCGACGGCGAACGCGGGGTGATGAACTGGTCATCGTGGGTGATGCCGAAGAAGTTGGCCGAACCGACTTCCTCGATCTTCGAGTGGGTCAGCGGGTCCAGGTAGATGGCGTCGGCAAAGCCGTTTTTCTTGGCTTCGCTGCCCGGCATCATGCTGGCGGCGTAGTTGCCACCGACCTTGGCGGCGCCGGTACCTTGTGGCGCGGCGCGGTCGAAGCTGGAAATCACGAAGTTGTGCGGCTTCATGCCACCTTTGAAGTACGGGCCAACCGGGATGCAGAACACCGAGAAGATGAACTCGGGGGCCGTGCGCACGCCGATGTTGTCACCCACGCCGATCACGAACGGACGCAGGTACAGCGCGCCGCCGGTGCCGTAAGGCGGAATGAAACGCTCGTTGGCGCGGACCACTTCCTTGCACGCCTCGATGAACATGTCAGTCGGCACGTGGGGCATCAGCAGGCGCGAGCAGCTGCGCTGCATGCGTGCGGCGTTCTGGTCCGGGCGGAACAGGTTAATCGAGCCGTCTTTGGCGCGGTAGGCCTTCAGGCCTTCGAAGCACTGCTGGCCGTAATGCAGCGCAGTTGAACCTTCGCTGATGTGCAGCACGTTGTCTTCGGTCAGGGTGCCCTTGTCCCACTGGCCATCACGCCAGACGGACAGGAAACGCTTGTCGGTCTTGATGTAGTCGAAACCCAGCTTGTCCCAGTTAATGCTTTCGTTACCCATGACACCCTCTATTTCCTGGCCAGCGCGCCCGGCGTGCGCAGGGGCTGGCGTTTCTACAATATGGTCGTGAAGGCCCGGTACAGGACACGGCCCGTTCCGATGTTTCGCCATATTACTGATTTTTTGCCCGGCAAACCGCCCTCTCGCCACTTAATCTGAAGAATCCTGTGCCCATGGCCTGGATCATCGGCAACGAGCATCTTCCGCAGGGCCGGCATTGATGGGCAGAATGGCGCTTTATCACGTCAAGGAGACAAATGATGTCAGCAAAATTGCCGAAACATGGCGCCGTGCTGTTTGCCAAGGACCTGCCGCGAGTTGCCCGCTTCTATAGCGAACTGCTGGGCATGGCACAGACTGTGACTGAAACACGGCTGATCGTGCTGGAGTCGGACAGCTTTCAACTAGTGATTCACGGTATCCCCAAGGCAGTGGCAGATCGTCTCGACATCACCACCCCTCCCCAGCGCCGGGTCGATCTGCCGACCAAACTGGTATTCCCGGTGCCAAGCCTGGCCCAGGCCCGGGCTGATGCCGTAGCGCTGGGCGGCCAGGTGGATGCGCCGTCTGCCGAGTTCAAGGCTCGCGGCTTCGTGGCCTGCGACGGGTTCGACCCTGAAGGCAATGTGGTGCAGTTCCGCGAAGCCGCATTGTAGGGCCAGCGGGCAATCTGCGCCGCCTGTATCAAAAGCTGAACACTGCCCGTGCAGATCCGCAAATCTTGCCTATCGTGTTGTAATTCACATGAAACAGGAGCAAGGCCATGGGTATCGAGCAACTCTTCGCGGATCTGGGCAGTCTTCCGAGCATTCCCAAAGTGGCTCAGGACCTGATTCAACAATTCGACAACCCTTCGTCGAATCTGGAAAGCATCGCGCGCAATATTCAGAAGGATCCAGTGATTTCGGCGAAGATTCTGCGCCTTGCCAATTCCGCGCGTTTTCGCGGGGCGCGGGAATCGTCGAGCATCGAGGATGCCGCTATGCGCCTGGGGTTCAACACCCTGCGCACGCTGGTGCTGGCATCAGCCGTGACCGGCGCGTTCAAGGCAGGCCCCAGCTTTGACCTCAAGGGTTTCTGGCTCAAGAGCTTCCAAGTGGCCGGGATCTGCCGTCTGCTGGCCAAGCAGTCCGGCGCCGATGCAGAAATCGCCTTTACCTGTGGGGTCATGCACGACATCGGCGAGTTGCTGATCCAGACCGGCGCGCCGACCGTGGCCGAGCGCATCAACGCGGCCACCAGGACCGGCACCACCAGCCGTGCGGCGCTGGAGACCCTGCAATTGGGCTTCGGTTACCCGGAAGTCGGCGCGGAACTTGCGCGGCGCTGGCAACTGCCTGCGGTCATCCAGCACGCCATCGCCTACCAGGCACGCCCGATGCAGGCCCCTGGCGATGCCACTCAGGCGCGGATCGTGGCCCAGGCGCTGACCATCTCCGATGCGCTGGAGAGCCACGGCGGCGCAACCCCTGAAGCGCAACAGGCGGCTGATGGCCCGCTGATGGAGGGTATCGATCTGACCGCACTGTTCGCCGCCCTGCCAGCGGTGCTGGAGGCGGACAAGGCGTTTGCCGAGTTGTTGAATTGAGCGCCCCAGCTTCCACGCCAATCACGTAGCAGCACGGCTTGCCGGCGGGAGCGGTGTATCTATGAAGGATGTATTCACTGACACACCGCCCCCGCCGGCAAGCCGTGCTGCTACGGGGTTTCGTGTATGGCATCACCTCGTCTAGTATCAGCGCACCACCGCGCTGACGAGGCCTCGCGCATGTTCGATACATCCGCCCACTCCCCGGTCGAATCCCTGCTGCAACTGATGACCGATCGACGGTTCGTGGTGTTGACCGGTGCCGGGATCAGCACCTCCTCGGGCATTCCCGATTACCGCGACAGTGATGGCGTGCGCCGTGGGCGGCAGCCCATGATGTTTCAGGAATTCCTCAATGCCCCCGAGGCCCGCCGGCGCTATTGGGCGCGGGCGATGCTCGGCTGGCCACGGGTACGCGCCGCGCAACCCAACGCCGCCCACCAGGCGCTCGCCCGGTTGCAACAGCAGGGCCTGATCAGCGGCGTGATTACCCAGAACGTCGACACCCTGCATGACCAGGCAGGCAGCACCGATGTGATCGAGCTGCACGGCAGCCTGCACTGGGTGCTGTGCTTGGATTGCCGTCAGCGTACCGAGCGGGATTTGATCCAGCACAGCCTGCTTGAGCAAAACCCGTACCTGCTGGGCGTGGACGCGGTGCAGGCGCCTGATGGCGATACCCTGCTGGACCCGGCGTTCGAGGAGCGTTTTCAGGTGCCGCACTGCCCTCACTGCGGCGGCCAGCGGATGAAACCGGACGTGGTGTTCTTTGGCGAAAACGTCGCCCCACCCACTGCCGCCCGGGCCATGGCGCTGGTAGAGCAAGCGGACGGGCTGCTGGCCGTGGGCACCTCGCTGATGGCCTATTCGGCGTTTCGCTTGTGCCGGGCGATAGCCGATCAGGGCAAGCCGTTGGTGGCGATCAACCTGGGCAAGACCCGGGCCGATGATTTGCTGGATCTTAAGATTGCAGCGTCGTGCGAGGTGCTGTTGCCGGAGTTGGGGCAGAGGATGATCGCGTAACGCAGGCGTTCGTGGGGTTTATGTCCGATCACGGATCCGTAGCAGCACGGCTTGCCGGCGGGGCGGCCGCAAGATCGCTGACGCCGGCAAGCCGGACTGCTACGGGGCTGAGGGATGTCTAACGTTTTGTACCAGGCAGACATCTGTGGGAGCGGGCTTGCCCGCGAAGTCGGTGTGTCATTCGACATCGAGTCATCTGGTCTGCCGCTTTCGCGGGCAAGCCCGCTCCCACAGACCACCTTCACGGCTTGATCGTGAGCAATGCCGCCAGCGCCTTGTCCCAGATCTGTCGCGTGCGCAGCCACACCACTTCCTGCCAATCCGGGTCCGCCGGGTAGAACTGCTCGAGCAACCCCAGCTTGATCCGCCGACCGGTTTCATCCAGCGGGTCGCCGTGCATGTGCAACCAGTGATCGTCGCGCAGATGCCCGTGCACCTCTGCACCCGGATAGGTGCCGCATTCGATGACGAACGGCATCAGGTGCACGCCGGGCAGCGCGTCGAGCAGCATCTGCGAGGTGTAGCCAGTGGAGGTGGCCGCAACGCCGGTCTCACTGACCTGCCCCGCCCCGGTAATCAATGTGAACAGCCAGGGCCCGAACAGCGCCTTGGCGTCATCGAGCGCCGGATAGGCCGACTCGACGATACTCATCAGCATCGGGTGACCATAATCCCCGGCGCCCGTGTGGAGGTCGAAACAGGCGGCCACTTCAACGCCACTGAGGTGCCCGGCAACGATGCTGCGCAGGGTCCGGTTCGACCAGCTCGGCTCGCGTCCACCGTAGAACAGCCCGTCGGCAAAGTCGTACTGCCCGGCCTCTACCACTGACATCAGCCCCGGCCAACCCATTTGCGAAATGGCTGCTTCGAAAGCAGCATCGGCCTTGTCCCGCTGCGGACCCTGCAACTGCGCGCAGGCGTAAATGGCGTGGACATCCTGGTAGGCACGGTTGTCAGGCAGCGGCTTGCTGAAGTCCAGGTAATTGCGGTTCTGGTCGAGGTTGTCTTCGTTGACCCGGCGCATCCACGCCGTGCCCCAGGGGTTGATGAGGTGGATCATCAGCACCGCGACGCCCTCAGGCAGCTCGCGCCCCTTGAGGCTTTCCAGCCAGCGGCTCTGGCAATCCGAGCCGTAATAGCCTTCCACGCCGTGGGTCCCGCTCAGCGCCACCAGCACCTTGCGCGCATCAGGATCGCCGAGCCACGCGACGTCAGTGGCCAGGGTTTCACCGAAGGGGCCTGCAAGCGGATGGACGTACTCGGTCAATAGCGCGCCAGCGGCCTGGGCGGCGCGGAGAAAGCGCTCGCGCAATTGACTGTAGGAAGGCCTTTGCGGGAAAAAAGAGCTCATTGAAACCTCTAGGACTTGGGACTGTACAGCGCAGGTCGAAGCGACATGCTGCCCCACCCCCGCCGCCTCGGCAAGCACCCTGAACACCTCGAAACAGGCCCTCTCCGACACAATTTGCAACAACTACTACACTGCAAAACGAAAGCGTATCATCGCGCCCCTTCGTTTATTGCCCGGTACCTCACCATGTCCACACTACCACTCACCTCCGAACGTCGAGGCTGGTCTTTCTGGTGGAAACCGCTGGTGTTTCTGCTGGTGGCCGCCATCGGCCTGTACTACGTGAAATGGTCGCCGTATTACCTGAAGTCCTTCGTCGCCGCCGACACCCACAACATCGGCGGCTCGATCATCAATGACAACCCGGCCAACCCATGGATGGCGGCCCTGGCCTATGCGCAGGTGTACTTCCTGGCGATCTGGAAGGCGGCCGTGCTGGCGGTGATTCTCGGCTCGCTGCTGCAGGTGCTGATCCCTCGTGACTGGCTGCTGCGCCTGTTTGGCCGTGCAGGGCTGGGCTCGACAGTGCGCGGCGGCCTGTTCGCCCTGCCCGGCATGATGTGCAGTTGCTGTGCGGCGCCAGTGGCGGCGGGCCTGCGCAAGCAGAACGTCTCGGTCGGTGCGGCGCTGGCGTTCTGGATCGCCAACCCGGTGCTCAACCCCGCGACCCTGGTGTTCATGGGTTTCGTGCTGGGCTGGGGTTTTACCGCGCTGCGGCTGGTGGCGGGCGTAGTGCTGGTGGTGGGTGTGTCGCTGGTGGCCCAGCGCATCTCGCGCCCCGAAGCCTTGCCTGAAGAGGCCGTGGAAGCGGTGGCTGAAGCGGAAGCCGCCGATCAGGGCAGCTTGCTCAGCCGTTGGGCCAGGACCCTGTGGCAGTTGTTCTGGACCACCATCCCGATCTACGTGCTGGCGGTTCTGGTGCTGGGCGCGGCGCGGGTCTGGCTGTTCCCCCACGTGGACGGCGCCATGGGCAACAGCCTGCTGTGGCTGGTGCCGCTGGCCATCGTGGGCACGCTGTTCGTGATTCCGACCGCGGCTGAAATCCCCATCGTGCAGACGCTGATGACTCTGGGCCTGGGCACGGCACCTGCGGTGGCGCTGCTGATGACCCTGCCGAGCGTGAGCCTGCCGTCGCTCTTGATGCTGCGCAAATCCTTCGACACCAGGGTGCTGGTGGTGGTGGGTGTGTTGACCATGGTTATCGGTGTGGTCAGCGGGCTGGTTGGGGCGGCGGTGTTGTGATGTGAACCCATCACTGCCGCGTACGGGCACCCTGTGGGAGCGAGCTTGCTCGCGAAGGCGTCAGTACAGTCAAATCTGAATTGACTGACCCTGCGTATTCGCGAGCAAGCTCGCTCCCACAGGAGTTGGGGGGCTACGGAGCGCGGCGGTGTTGCAGGTACTCCACGATGGCCTGCTGATCGCCGGCGAATTCGATTCGCGGGTGTTTGTTGTCGCGCTGGTAGGCGTACATCGGGTCGTAGTATTCGCCCAGCATGGCGCTGATCCAGGCGCGGTGCTGCTCGACATCCCCACTGCGTTCCTGCTCTTGCAACGCGCTGTCCATGATCGCCGCCAGCCGCTGGTAGCGCTCGCCACCCAGGCGCCGGGTGATGCTCACCAGGCTCTGTTTGAGACGCTCGGCGTACCCCGCAAATCCGCTCTCAAGCCCCTGCACGACAATGAACTCGGCGCACAGATCAATCACATAATCCTTGAGAATCCGCTCGACCCTGCCTTCAAAACTGTCTTCGAGCCACACCATCGGCGCGGCCTGCATGGTGCGGTACAACGCAAGCGGCACGGCGCGGCTGCCGACGATGCGGCCTTCGTCTTCGATCACGAACTGATGCCGGTGCCTTGCGCGCTTCTTGAGAATGTCGATCGAGAGCCGGTTTTCGAAATCGATCTGCCCCGGCTGCGGCGTTGCGTGTTTGCCGAAGCTCGAACCGCGATGGTTGGCGTGACCTTCGAGGTCCAGCCCGTTGTCCAGGCGTTGCAGCACCTCGGTCTTGCCGGTGCCGGTCATGCCACCGATCAGCACGAAATCGCATTCGGCCACAGCCTGTTCGGTGACGCCGATCAAGAAGTTACGCAGCGCCTTGTAGCCACCAATGACCCGCGGGTACTCGATGCCCGCCTCGCCCTTGAGCCACTGCTGGGTGATCTGCGAGCGCAAGCCGCCGCGAAAGCAATACAGAAAGCCCTCGGGATGCTGACGGGTAAACTCGGCCCAGGCTTCGATACGCACCTGCTTGAGTTCGCCACTGACCAGCTTGTGACCCAGCTCGATGGCCGCCTGCTGCCCTTCCTGTTTGTAGGCAGTGCCGACCTTCTGCCGCTCGATGTCGTTCATCAGCGGCAGGTTGATCACGCCCGGAAACGCCCCCTTGGTGAACTCGACCGGGGCGCGCACATCCATCATGGGCACGTCGTGCAGGAAGATGTCGCGAAAATGAGCGCTGTTGTCGCGCATCAGAACACCTCGACGGCGAGTCGCTGTCGCTCGACCAGCTCGCCGATGGGCGCAAGGGCCAAGCCCAGTTCTTCGGCCAGCGCCAGGAACGCCGGCTCCTCGGCAGGCTCCACGGCAACCAGCAGGCCGCCGCTGGTCTGCGGATCGCACAGCAACAGTTTCTGCGCCTCGCTCAGCGCGCCGATGCGCTCGCCGTAGCTGTCGAAGTTACGGTGGGTGCCGCCGGGGATGCACTGCTGCTCGATATAGAAATCGACGCTGCCCAGACGCGGCACCGCCG
The DNA here is from genome assembly GCF_044746825.1 of Pseudomonas sp. NPDC090201. Lineage (NCBI taxonomy): Bacteria > Pseudomonadati > Pseudomonadota > Gammaproteobacteria > Pseudomonadales > Pseudomonadaceae > Pseudomonas > Pseudomonas sp. NPDC090201. The sequence continues at coordinate 94,663 of NZ_JBIVCX010000016.1, read as the reverse complement.
CCGCGTTCAGGCGTGCGGTCAACTGGCTGCCGTCGGCCATTTCCACCAGATGCCCCAACAGGCCGAAACCTGTGACGTCGGTCATCGCGGTGACGCCCGCCAGCCTTGAGAAACGCGCCCCCGGTTTGTTCAGCGTGCACATCACATCGCGGGCCAGGCCTGCGTCTTCGTCGCGCAGCAGACCTTTTTTCTCGGCGGTGGTGAGGATGCCGATGCCCAGGGGCTTGGTCAGGAACAGCTTGCTGCCAACCGTGGCGGTGTCGTTGCGCTTCATGAAGCGTTTTTCCACCAGGCCCGTCACGGCCAGGCCGAAGATCGGCTCGGGTGCATCGATGGAATGGCCGCCCGCCAACGGGATGCCCGCCGCGTCGCACACTGCGCGGCCGCCGCGAATCACTTCACGGGCAATTTCCGGGGCCAGCACGTTCACCGGCCAGCCGAGAATGGCGATGGCCATCAGCGGATCGCCGCCCATGGCGTAGATGTCGCTGATGGCGTTGGTCGCGGCAATGCGGCCGAAATCGAACGGATCGTCGACGATGGGCATGAAGAAGTCCGTGGTGGACACCACGCCTTTTTCGTCATCGATGGCATAGACCGCCGCGTCATCGCGCGAGGCATTGCCGACCCACAGGCGCGGGTCGAGGTTTTGCGCGCCGCTGCCGGCCAGGATGGTTTCCAGGACTTTGGGCGAGATCTTGCAGCCGCAACCGGCGCCGTGGCTGTACTGGGTAAGACGAACCGTGTCGTTCATGGGAGCCCCCTGAGTTTCAAGGCGCTGAAGTCTATCAGAGCCGGTCAGCCCCGGGTCATTCGCCGGGCCGTGAGTACCTGCGCGAGCATCAGCGCGCCGACGCACAGCAGCGCCTCGCGCAAGCCGATGAAGTGTGCGGCAAAGCCGATCAGCGCCGGCCCCAGCAGAATGCCGCAGTAGCCGATACCGGTGATGATGGCGATCGCCAGCCCTGCCGGCACCACGGTCTGCGCGCCTGCCACCGAAGCATAGACCGGAAACGTATTGGACAGGCCCAGGCCAATCAGGGCGAAACCGAGCATGAACAGCGGCCAGGGTTGCAGCAGCACCGCCATGGCGAACCCGGCCAGCACCAGCACACCGCCGCCGATCAGCAATTTCATCGCGCCGAAGCGCTTTCTCAAGGCATCACCGCAGAAGCGGCCCGCAGCCATGGTCAGGGAAAACACTGCGTAGGCCGCACCCGCAAGGGCCAGGTCGATCTGGTGGGCACGGTTCAGAAAGACCGCGCTCCAGTCCAGGATCGCGCCTTCGACCAGCAGCGCGATGAAGCACAGCAAGCCAATGCCCACCATGTGCAACGATGGCCAGGCGAAGGGCGCCGACGGATCATCGGCACCGTAGGGCAGCAGGTGCCGCGCATGCCAGGCGAGCATTCCGCCGACCAGCGCCACTACCACCAGCACCGCCACCAGCGGCGATGCACCGCTCCACAGCAACGCGCCCATCAGGGCGGCGCTGACGATACCGCCCAGGCTGAACAGCCCGTGAAACCCGGACATCATGGGCCGCCCGTGGTCCTGCTCGACCATCAGCCCCTGCACGTTCATCGCCACATCGATGCTGCCTAGCCCCGCGCCGAACAATGCCAGCGCCATTGCAAGGGTGACGAACGAATCGAGCGTCGCGAGCAACGGCAGCATCGCGCAGATCAGCACGCCACCAATGATCGCCACGAAGCGGCAGCCCTTGCGCGTGGTCATCATCCCCGCCAGCGGCATCGCCAGCATCGAGCCCAGGCCGAAGCACAGCAGCAACAGGCCAAGCTGCGTCTCTTCAAGCCCGGCTCGCTCTCGGGCGAACGGCACCAGCGGCGCCCATGCGCCCAGGGACATGCCGGAGAGCAGGAAGGTGAGGCGGTAGCTCCACAGGTGGTTGAGGGTTGGGGTGCGCTGGGCGATGGACAAGTGGCAAGGCCTTACTGAAAGAATGAAAAAACATGATCCACCCACTCCCTGTAGGAGCGCGCTTGCCCGCGATTGCGGTGTGTCAGTCGTTGAACAACCAATTGACACACCGCAATCGCGGGCAAGCGCGCTCCTACAGGTGTTGTGGTGGTTTCTAACCTTACATCATCGGCGAGACCATGCTCACCACCCGCAACGCCAACCCCTCGTAGGCATCCAGGGTAATGGTGAACTCGCCCTCCTCGGTCAGGTCGCCCTCGACCCGCTCGTTGATGATGTCCACCACCGGCCCCGGGGCGATGCCGGGCAGGTGCAGGGTTTCGACAATGGCTTCCGGGCTGAAGTTGAGCGCGGTGATCTGCGTGCCCTTCCCGGCCGGCAGTTCGTGAACCATGATCAGCAGCCCCGGGTGTTCGACGTCCGGGATAAGGATCTGCCGGCTGGCGGCGATGTCGTAGGCGCGGCGCACCGCCAGGATCTTTTTCAACTGCGAGGCAAAGGAATCGGGCACCTGCAATTGCTCTTCCAGGCTGCCGTACAGCGTCCTGGCCCGTGGCATGCCCCCTGCGGACACCTGACTGTCGGGGTCCAGGTCCACCAGGTCGTAGGCCCCGCGATGAATCCAGCGGGTGTCGCCATCGCCCATCAGGTGTTCGACCTGCTCGGCCGCCAGCGGCAAGGCACCCACCAGGTCCCAGCCTGATAGCGCGAAAACGCCCGGCTGCATGGCGTTGAACATCACCAGCAGCAGATGGATGTGCTTGACCTGCTGGATGTCGGCCAGAGTAATCGCGTCCAGGTCACGAATCCCCAGCGCGGCAGTGATGATGCTGGCCGTGGTGCAGGACACGCCGTTGGTGACGAACTTGAGGTTGTACGGCGCGTGCTCGCCGGCCAGGCGCTCGTACATCTCTTCGCGAATGTGCTCGCGCAGGATGTTGCCGGGGAAGGTCTGGCCCATGTACAGGTACTGATCGTGGGCGTGCAGGGTCCAGAAATGCACCAGCTCCAGGGTCAGTTCGTCGTGGTTCTGCAAGGCGTGGATCAGCGACGCCGGGTCGATGCCGAAGTCATGCACCTGGCGCAGCATCAGGCGCAGGAACTCGGTGCGGCCGGTCAGCAGCGCATGCTGGTAGGCAGGCCGCGTGATGAAGTCATAGGACAGGTCCGCGCCGCCGTGGGACATGGCGGCGATGTCGTCGATGGTCAGGTTCAGTTCCTGGAAGCTGAACCCGCCAGCCTTGCGAATCGCTCCGGCCAGCAACTGGTTGCCGGTGATCGCCAGCGGGTGGCTTTCCGACCACGCCGTGCCGTCGGCCTTTCGCTCGACCCCGAGGAAACCGTTGGCGTCCAGGCGCAGCACCCGCGCGCCCATCACGTCAATGGCATGCAGCGCGTCGCCGATGATCATCTGCTGCGCGGCAAAGCTTGGGTCCAGCCAGTTCAGCGATGGCTGGCCTTCCTTGAAGTAGTGCAGGTACACCCAGCGCCGGCTCTTGCCGTCGACCCCGGTGATGACCGGCGTGGCGCTCCAGTCGGTTTCCTTGACGCCGGGCTCGAAAAAGATCACCCGCTGCAACTGGCCGACGATGTAATGCTTGTCGCGCAATATGTCGCACGTGGCCGGCGGCAGGTTGACGGCATCGCGCCCGGCGGGCACCTCGGGCAGCAATGGCCAGTCTTCCTCGCGGATTTCCACCATGTGGTAGAGGCCGGGATAATCCTCATAGGCCAGTTCGGCCAGGCGGAAATCCGCGCCCTTGCCGGTGTGGGACGGAATCACGTCGTCAACGATGACCGCGTTGTGCGCGGCGGCGATGCGGCTGAGGTTGAGAAACTGCGCATCGGTGCCAAGGTCGCTGTCCACTTCGAAGCTGATGCGGTCGAAGTTGCCGTCGATGCTCGGCGTGCGCTGGCGCCCTTTCAAGCCGCCGGATGCTTTCAGCGGGCCGTTGTGGATGCCCTGGATGCCGATTTCCGAGAGCGCGTGCCAGAGCTTTTCATCACCCAGGGCCTCAAGGACCGAGCCGCCTTCGCGGGTGATGATAGAGGCCGGATAGGCGGTGAACCACACCGAAGCGATGGCCGAAGCGTCTCGCGGCCGGGCCTGGGCGTAGGGGCGTTGCCAGAGCCGTCCCTGGCCGCCGTAGAGCTTTGCGCGTTGCTTTGCGGCGTTGAGCATCGACTGCTCAACCAGCCATTCCACGTACTGCTTGTCCGGTGTGGTCATAGGATCTGGGGCTCCGTCTCGATTGGGTCTGCGCCGTTGCTTATGTCTATGAGCCCTCATGGACGTAAACGTTGCATCCAGAACGGATTTGTTGCCCGCGCCCGGGTCTTAACCCCGCGCTGCGTTGACGATGAACTCCTGGTAACCCGAGCCGATCACGTAGAGCGCGAAATAGCAGAAGATCGCCGCCGACACCCAGTAGGAATACTTGAGCAGCCGGTCACCCAGCAACCTGCCGCCGTGGCTGGCCGCAAAGCAGATGAACACGCACCAGGCCACGCCTGCGCTGAAGAAACCGGAAAGAAAGAACGCCGTACTCAGGCTGCCGTGGCCGCCCGCCCGGGAGATGAGCGTACCGCCGACGGCTGCGAACCAGAGGATGGCCGTCGGCGAAGACACTGCCAAAAAGACCCCGCGTGAAAATTCGCGCAGGCCGGAGCGATTGTCGGCGTCTTCGGCCAGTGCCAGATTGTTGTGGCTGCTCAGGGCCGAGATGACCATTTTCACCGCGAAACCGATCAGCAGCACCGATCCGCCGAGCCAGAGCGCCCAGCGCACCCATTCGTATTGCAGCAGCACGGTCATGCCGGCCAGCGCCAGGATCGCATAGAACAGATCGCCGAAACAGGTCCCCAGCCCCAACCAGAAGCCTTGCAGATAGCCGCGTTGCATCGCCAGCGTGATCATTGCGATGTTGGCCACGCCAATGTCCAGGCACAGGGAAAGGCTCAGTAAAAAGCCGCTGGTAAACTCCATGTTGGGTATCCGTCGAGCTGTCGGTGGAAAGAAAGCGCGCAGGATAGCGGGTCCGGCGGGTTTTGCCGACCGGCACGATGGTGAAATCCAGCCATCTGTGGGAGCGGGCTTGCCCGCGAATGCGGTGTGTCAGGCGACCTCGATGGCCCTGCCCCGACGCTTTCGCTGGCAAGCCAGCTCCCACAGAGATTGAGGGTGACCCCGGGGGCGACGCTCAGGCCGCCGGTTGCTTGCGAAAGCTGGTGGCCATGCGGTTCCAGCAGTTGATGGTGGCAATGCCGACCGTCAGGTCCACCACTTCCCTTTCGCTGAACTCGGCGCAAAGCCGGTCATAAAGATCCCCTGCCATCACCGGCCGGTCCAGCAAGGTCACCGCATCGCACCAGGCCAGCGCCAGGCGCTCGCGTTCGCTGAACAGCGTCGAGTCCTGCCACACCACCAGGCTGTGCAGGCGCCGGTCGCTTTCGCCGTTCTTGCGCGCTTCGGTGGCGTGCATGTCGGCGCAGAAGGCGCAGTCGTTGAGTTGCGAAACCCGCAGTTTGACCAGTTCCATCAAGGGCTTGTCGACACCCAGGTCGAAGTTCGCCGCCTCAAGCAGCATCAACGCCTTGAGCGCTGCGGGGGATGCGGTGTAATAGTCCAGACGTGGTTGCACGGCGCGGTCCTGAGTGAGTTTCCCGGAGTCTCAATCTAGGCCCGCAGGCAGCCTGTCACCACGCCCAATCCCCCGAATTCGCAGCAGACCAATCGAACAGCCCCGCCAATAGGCCAATCCGGGTTTTTTTCAGTGCGCAGCTATCCCGCCTTCCCGAGCGCTGGCTAGAATTCTCGAGCATGGGCCAACAGAGCCCTGTCTGTTCAGGAGCCGTTCGTGGAACTTCATATTGTCATTCAGGGCCGCAAGGACCTGGCGAACCAGGTGTATGAGCAACTGCGCGACAGCATCGAATCCGGGCGCCTGGCCGCAGGCGTGCAATTGCCGCCGAGCCGCCTGCTGGCCGCGCAACTGGGGCTTTCGCGCAAGACCATATCCGACACCTACAGCCGCCTGACGTATGAAAACTACCTGGTGGGCAAGATCGGCAGCGGCACCTTCGTCAACACCCTGAGCCGCACCACCCAGCGCCAGCAGATCACATCGGACCTGGCCAGCCTTGCGCTGGTGAAGAAGTGGGCGAACATCTCCCTGCCGCTGCGACACCCCACACTGGAAGGCACCCTGCGCTGCGACTTCATTGGCGGCGCCACCGCCAAGACCCAGTTCCCCCACGACGAATGGCGCCGCTGCACCCAGTACGCCCTGCGCCAGATGTCCCAGGCACGGGGGTTCTATAGCCAGCCGGAGGGCCTGCCGTCGTTGCGCAGCGCCATTGCCGGACACATCGCGTTCTCTCGCGGCGTTCGTTGCGTGGCCGAGGATGTGGTGGTGTGCAACGGCGTGCAGCAGGCGCTGGACCTCATCGCGCGGGTCTTGCTGGAACCCGGTTGCACCGTGGCCATGGAAGACCCCGGCTACACCCCGGCGCGTCTGCTGTTCGCAGCCCAGGGCGCCAATGTGGTCGGCGTGCCGCTGGACGCCGAAGGCATCATCGTCGATCAGATCCCCGAAAACGCCCACGCCATCTACGTCACGCCGTCGCACCAGATGCCACTGGGCATGCCCATGAGCGTGGCGCGGCGCGAGGCCCTGCTGGAGAAAGCCCGGCGCATCGGCGCGATCATCATCGAGGACGACTACGACAGCGAATTCCGCTACGAAGGCCGCCCTACCGATTCGCTGCAGAGCATGGATCAGTTCGGCGTGGTCGCCTACGTCGGCACCTTTTCCAAGACCCTGCTGCCCGAACTGCGGCTGGGCTATGCGGTACTGCCCAAGGCGATTCTGGAAGCCGTGATCAAGGCCAAGCAACTGACCGACTGGCACACCAGCACCCTGCCGCAATGGGCGCTGGCCAAATTCATCAGCGAGGGCTTGCTCAACAAGCACATCCGCCGCTGCCACAGCATCTACGCCAGCCGCCGGGACCGCATCCTGGCCCGATTCTCCGGTGACCTTGCACCCTGGCTCGAAGCCATCCCGTCCACCGCAGGCTTTCACATGGCGGTGATGTTCAAGGTGCCGATCAACCTGCCGCTACTGATCGAACTGGCGCGCAAGGTGGAAATCGGCCTGTATCCGCTGACCGGCTTCTACAGCGATACACCGCCCCGGGACGGCCTGATTCTGGGATTCGGCGCCATCGAGACGCTGGACATCGACCCGGCCATGGACCGCTTGCGCGATCTGCTGGTGCAGATCAGTTGATGAGGTTGGCGATCAGCCTTCCAGGCGCTGGCCGAAGCTGACCGTCAGGCGGTTCCAGCTATTGACCGTGGAGATCAGCAGCGTCAGGTCCACCCGCTCGCTTTCGCTGAAATGCTCGGATAGCCAGGCATAGTCGCTGTCCGGTGCGTGGGTGTGGGCAATGCGGGTCACCACCTCGGTCCAGCCCAGGGCGGCCCGTTCGCGATCGCTGAACAGCGGCGACTCGCGCCAGACGGCCACCGCATAGAGCTTGCGTTCCGACTCACCCTGCAGGCTCGCCTCATGGGTGAAGCGATCCACCGACCAGGCACAGCCATTGAGCTGCGAGGTCCGCAGCTTGACCAGCGCCGCCAGCGTCGCATCCAGCGGCAAGCGGTTGACCGCCTGCTCCAGCGCCTGCATCGCCTTCATCGCCACGGGCGAGGCTTGGTGATAGTCGATTCGGGATGTCATGGCCAGGTTCGCAATAAGAGTCAGGCTGCCAGCTTATGCCTGCCACGTGGCCTGCCCAATAACCAATACCTTGAAAGATCGGGAAGCCAATGCCGCGTCGGTCGCAAGATTCGGACAGCGGTTGCGGGCAGAAAAATGCAGTTGTATGATGACTGTCAACTTTGCAATGTCCATCACAGCATGGTCATTGTCGCCACGCTTCATGCACACTCACCGATTCCCTTTCAGGCCCGCGCCTGATCGATACGATCCAACAATAACAGGAGAAGCAGATGCCTAACGTTCTCGGCCAGAACTTCATCGGCGGCGCCCGCAGCGGCCTCGGCGAAGCGCGCCACAAGAGCCTCGATGCCACCACTGGCGAAGCCCTGCCCTACGCCTTTCACCAGGCCACCGACGGCGAGATCGATGCCGCTGCGCTGGCTGCCAAAGAGGCATTCGGCGAATTCCGTCAGTTGAGCCCTGCCCGTCGCGCCGAGTTCCTTGACGCTATCGCCGACGAACTGGACGCCCTGGGCGATGATTTCGTGGCGCTGGTCTGCCAGGAAACTGCACTGCCGGCCGGCCGTATCCAGGGTGAGCGTGGTCGTACCAGCGGCCAGATGCGTCTGTTCGCCAAGGTGCTGCGTCGCGGCGACTTCCTGGGTGCCCGCATCGACCTGGCCCTGCCAGAGCGCAAGCCACTGCCACGCGTCGACCTGCGCCAGCAGCGTCTGGGCGTCGGTCCGGTCGCCGTGTTCGGCGCCAGCAACTTCCCGCTGGCCTTCTCCACCGCCGGCGGTGACACTGCTTCTGCCCTGGCCGCCGGTTGCCCGGTCGTGGTCAAGGCCCACAGCGGCCACATGGCCACGGCCGATCTGGTTGGCCAGGCCATCGTGCGCGCTGCCGAAAAAACCGGCATGCCCAAAGGCGTGTTCAACATGATCTTCGGCAGCGGCGTGGGTGAAGGCCTGGTCAAGCACCCGGCCATCAAGGCTGTCGGCTTCACCGGTTCGCTGCACGGCGGCGACGCCCTGTGCAAACTGGCGGCCAACCGTCCTGAGCCCATCCCGGTATTCGCCGAGATGTCCAGCATCAACCCGGTGGTTCTGTTGCCTGGCGCCTTGTCGGCCCGCGGCGCAGCCATCGCTGGCGAGCTGGCGGCTTCGGTGGTCATGGGTGCTGGTCAGTTCTGCACCAACCCAGGCGTTGTGATCGGTATCGCTTCCCCTGCCCTGACTGCATTCACCGAGCAACTCAAAGAGCACATGGGTGGCCAGGCGCCGCAAACCATGCTCAACGAAGGCGGCCTGCGCAGCTACAGCAAAGGCGTACAGAAACTGCTGGCGCACCCGAGCGTCACGCACCTGGCCGGCAAACCGCAGGAAGGCCGTCAGGCTCAGGCGCAGCTGTTCAAGGCTGACGTGAGCATGCTGCTCAACGGCGACGAACTGCTGCAGGAAGAAGTGTTCGGCCCGACCACGCTGCTGATCGAAGTGGCCGACGACGCCCAGCTCAAGGCCGCCCTGCAGGCCCTGCGTGGTCAACTGACCGCGACCCTGATCGGTGAAACCGCCGACCTGCAGAAGTACCAGTGGCTGGTGCCGGTGCTGGAAGAGAAAGTTGGCCGTATTCTGGTCAACGGTTACCCGACTGGCGTCGAAGTCTGCGATGCGATGGTCCACGGCGGCCCGTACCCGGCCACTTCCGACGCCCGCGGCACTTCGGTCGGCACCTTGGCCATCGACCGCTTCCTGCGTCCGGTGTGCTACCAGAACTACCCGGACAGCCTGCTGCCGGCCGCGCTGCAAAACGCCAACCCGCTGGGCCTCAAGCGCCTGGTCAACGGCGAATGGAGCACCGACGTCATCGCTTGATGAACGTTGTGCGGCGCTGAAATGAAAACGGCGCGTCCTCGACCGGGCGCGCCGTTTTTTCATGGGCGATTGCCAGCGCGGGCAGGCGCCTTTAGCATCGCCGCCTGCTCAAGTTTCCACGGAACCGAGACCATGAACGACGAATTACAGATCATCGACCTTGAAGAAGGCACCGGAAAAGCGGCGGTCAAGGGCGCGCTGATTACCACGCAGTACACCGGCACCCTGGAAGACGGCACCGTGTTCGATTCCTCTTGGGAACGGGGCAAGCCGTTCCAGTGCGTGATTGGCACCGGGCGGGTGATCAAGGGCTGGGATCAGGGCCTGATGGGGATGAAGGTCGGCGGCAAACGCAAGCTGCTGGTTCCCGCGCAACTGGCCTACGGCGAACGGTCGATGGGCGCGCACATCAAGCCTCATTCGAACCTGATTTTCGAGATTGAGCTGCTGGAAGTGCTGACGCGGGAGGATTGACGCACCTGCGTCGCCCTCACAATCGCCCCCGCCGGCAAGCCGTGCTGCTACGGGGTTGATGTCGTACGCACCACCGTAGCAGCACGGCTTGCCGGCGGGGGCGGACTCATTGACGCCATCGCCCTTCAGCTTGCCACACCCACCCGCGCCAACACCCGCGCCAGTTTGCGCGCCAACTCTTCTTCCTTGTACGGCTTCTGCACGATCAATTGCTGGTCGACGTCGAGGATGTCGATGTCGGCGAAACCGGTGATGAACATCACCGGCAATTCCGGGCGATCGCGCTTGAGCAGATCGGACAGTTCGGCGCCGGTCATGTTGGGCATGGCGAAGTCGGTGAGCACCAGGTCGATCCCGCTGTCGATTTTCTTCAATGCGTCGTGGCCGCTGTCGGCCTCTACCACCGAGTAGCCCAGGGAGCTGAGCATCATCGAGGTCACCGAGCGCACGTCGGGGTCGTCGTCCACCAGCAGGATGGTGCGGTGCAGGTCGTCGGGCTCGGCGTGGCCGGGCATGTCCGACTGGCTGATGACCGGCACGGCGGTCTGCGCAATGCTCGGCAGGTAGACCTTGATGGTGGTGCCGGCATCCTGGGCGGTGTCGATGCTCACCCCGCCGCCGGACTGCTTGGCGAAACCGAACACCTGGGCCAGCCCCAGCCCTGAACCCTTGCCCACGGCCTTGGTGGTGAAGAAGGGTTCGAAGGCCTTGGCCAGCACCTCCTCGCTCATGCCGCAGCCCGAATCGCTGACCGACAGCACCACGTAGGCACCCGGATCAGGGTCTTCAGGCCGCTGCGGCAGGCGATAGACGATCTGGTTCCAGGTGCTCAGGCGCAGTTGCCCGCCCGATGCCATGGCGTCCCGGGCGTTGATCGCAAGGTTGAGGATGATCATCTCGGTCTGGGTCGGATCGACCAGCGCGCTCCACAGGTCATCGGCCAGGCTGGTTTCGACCCAGACGCTGCCTCCCAGGGCCCGCCCCAGCAGTTCGCGCATTCCGGCGATGGTGTCGTTGAGGTTCAACGCCACTGGCTCCAGGCGCTGACGCCGGGAGAACGACAGTAACTGGCTGGTCAGCTTGGCCCCGCGCTCACCGGCTTCGCGAATGTTCTGCAGACGCTGGGGCGATTTGGTGAACACGCCCTTTTCCAGGTCGCGAGTGAGAAAGTTGGCGCTGGTCAGGATCACCGTCAGCAGGTTGTTGAAGTCGTGGGCGACGCCTGCGGTCAGTTGCCCCACTACCTCAAGACGCTGCATCTGCTGCAAGGCCGCCTCGACCCGTTCGCGTTCGCGAATCTGGTCACGCAAACGTTTGTTGGTCGCCGCCAGTTCGTCCATCACCGCGCGCTCGCTGGTGATGTCGCGCACTGCGGCGTACATCAGGCCCTCGTCCGGCACGATGGTCCAGGACAGCCAGCGATAGCCGCCCTCTGCATGGCGCATGCGATTGACGAAGCGGGTGGTGACGTTGCCCTCGGCAACACTGGCGGTCTCGCGCAACGTCGCAGCGAGGTCATCCGGGTGAATCAAATCGCACAGCCCCTGTGCCGTGAATCCCGCACGCTTGAAGCCCAGCGTCGCTTCCCAGGCCGGGTTCAGGGCAATCGGCGTCATGTCCAGGCGCAATACGCCCAGCAATTCCCGGGACAGCTCCCAGGTGCGGTCGCGCTCACGGGTGCGCTGTACCACGCGCTCACTGAGGATTTCATTGAGTTGCAGCAGCGCCTGGGAGGTGCGCTTGCGCTCGCTGATGTCCTGCATGACGCCAGTGAAGCGCACGCACTTGCCGTCCTCGAACAGCGAGCGCCCGTTGGAAAACACCCAGCGCTCCTCGGCGCCGTCGGTCACCAGGCGATGCTCGATCTGAAAGCCGGTGTCGGCAGTCAGCGCGGCCATGACCTTGCTCTGCAGCAGGTCGCGGTCGTCGGGATGGCAACGGGAGAACATGAACGCCATGCTGACCTGCGCCTCGGGAGGCAAGTCGTACAGGGTCTTGCAGCGCTCGTCCCAGAACAGGGTTTCGGTACGCGGATCGTAGGTCCAGACGCCCATGTCCGCCGCTTCGATCGCCAGATGGGCGCGCACTTCGGCGTCCTGCAGGGTCTGCTCGGCGCGCAGGCGCTTTTCCCGCTCGCGGACTTCGGAGACGGCGCGATTGACCGCCTTGGGCAGCATTTTCAGGTTCTGCTTGAGCACGTAGTCGATGGCGCCCATGCGCATCATCTCGACCGCGTGCTGCTCGCCGAAAATACCGGACAGAAAGATGAAAGGCGTCTGTGGCGACAACCGCAGCGCCGTGTTCAGCACCTCGCCGCCGGACGAGCCCGGTAACAGATAGTCGCTCAGGATCAGGTCAAAGTCCTGGGCCAGCAACTCGCGCTCCACGTCCTGGTGCGTATACACCAGGGTGGCGTCGATTGTCAGACCGCTGCTTTCCAGGGTCAGCAACGTCAGTTCGGCGTCGTGCGGGCTGTCTTCGACCAACAGCAGTTTGAGGAGCGGTAGCGGCATGAATAGTCGTCAATAGAGTGAATCGGTCCGTGCCGCCCGGTCTTGCGCAGGCGGCATAGCCCAATCAGGTAAACCGATCAGGACCCCGGACGGCGCGTCAACCGCAGTGAGCCTGGCGGCGGCTCGTTGAGAACGGCCCAGAAAACCCCGAGATCGGAGATTGCCGAGACGAATTCCTTGAATTCGACCGGCTTGACCACGTAAGCGTTCACTCCTAAAGAGTAGGCCCGTTGCAGGTCTGGCTCCTCACGCGAGGAGGTCAGCATGACCACCGGAATACTGCGCAGATCGTCACTCTCGCGGATGGCCTTGAGCACTTCGAGCCCGTCGAGTTTGGGCAGCTTGAGGTCGAGCAACAGCACCGCCGGGTTGCCTGCCGCACGGTCCTGATGCTGGTTGCGTCGGAACAGGTAATCCAGCGCCTCGGCACCGTCACGCAGAACAATCACTTCGTTGGCAAGCTGGCTGCGCTCGAGGGCTACCAGGGTCAGCTCCAGGTCGTTGGGGTTGTCTTCGACCAGAAGAATGGGTTTGAGCATTGGGCGTCTCCTTAGACACTCAAAGGGATACAGTCAGGCTGCGCTTGGGCAGCGATACATAAAAAGTGGCGCCCTGGCCGGGCTCACTGTGGGCCCAGACCGTGCCGTCATGGCGCTCGATGATCCGCCGCACGCTGGCCAGGCCGATGCCGGTGCCTTCGAATTCTTCCATACGGTGCAGGCGCTGGAACACGCCGAACAGTTTACCGGCGTACTGCATGTCGAAACCCACGCCGTTGTCGCGGATATACAACACCTCCTGGCCGTCTTCCTCGTAGCTGCCGACCTCGATCAGGGCCGCGGACTCATTGCGGCTGTACTTGATGGCGTTGGACAGCAGGTTGCGCATCGCCAGGTGCAGGAACGCGGCATCGGCGATCACCACGGGCAAGGGCTCGGGAATGCTCCAGGTCAGATTGCGGCCTTCGTAGTCGGGCTGCATCTCCCGGCGGATCGCATCGACCATCGCGTTGAGGTCGACTTGCGAGTAGCGCATCGCCGAGCGGCCCATCTGCGAGAAGCTCAGCAGGTTGTCCACCAGGGTGCCGGCAAAGCGCGCCGACTCGCCAATGTTCTCCAGAAAGCGCACGCCACGGTCGGACAGCTTGCTGCCTTCGATGTCACCCAGCAACTCGGCGTAGCCTGCGATGTGCCGCAGAGGCGCACGCAGATCATGGGACACGCTGTAGGAGAAGGCTTCAAGCTCCTTGTTGGATTTCTCCAGTTCTTCGGCCAGCGCGGCCATTTCCTCGGCCTTGCGCAGCACGATACCCAGCACCGCCGCGCGCAGTTCGACCACGCCCTCGGTGTCCAGTTCGTCCCAGGGGCGCGAGAAGCCGCGCACGGTTTCCTGCCACAGGGCGAAGCTGTGACGGGGGCTCAAGGTGCCTGAATCATCGACGGATTTTTCAGGCTTGCCCGCCCAGTTCACGACCCGGGTCTGCTCGGGACGGAACCAGATGATGTAGTTCGAATGCAGCTCGGAAATCGCCATCGCCAGCACGCCGCTGACCGACTGGCTCAGTTGCGGCAACTGCGGGATGTCGCGGCCAACGTTGTCGGACTGGAACACCTCGTGGGAGTCACGCTCGCTCAACCATTGGGTCAGGGCCTTGATCTGCTCGCGGTCGGGCGTGTCGCCGTAGACATCCAGCGTTGATTCGGAAATCACCGCCGCGCCCGTCGCGCCGACGAATGCCAGCAGCACGTCGGGCATCGAACGCAGGCCGCCGATCACGCTGTCAAGGTCAGCCATGGCCGCCAGCATCTGCACGATCTGCCGGCGCAGGCTCAACATGCGCTGGGTCTTGGCCTGGGCTTCCTTGGTTTCGATCTGCAGGGACAGCACACTGCCCAGCAATTCGCAGGCGGTGCGGGTCTGGAAACTGACCGAACGCGGCAATGCGTGATGGCAGGAAATCAGCCCCCACAACTGGCCGCGCACCACGATGGAAATCGACATCGACGCCAGGGTCTGCATGTTGCGCATGTACTGGAGGTGCACCGGCGACACGCTGCGCAGGGTCGCGAAACTGAGGTCCAGCGGCGCCCCTGTGACAGGGTTGTGCACCGGCACCAGTGGCGATGCCTGGTAGTTGGCGTCTTCGATGACCCGGATCCGGTTGGCCACGTAGAGGGCGCGTGCCTGGGCTGGAATGTCGGTGGCCGGAAAGCTCAGGCCCAGGTAGCTCGGGTAATCCGCATCGGCGAGTTCGGCGTTGACCAGGCCGTTACCCTCGCCATCGAACCGATAGGCCTTGACCCGGCCAAATCCCGTGATGCGCTTGACCTGCGCCACCGACCGCTGACAGAGCTGGTCGATGCTTTCGGCCTCGTTCATCTGGCTGATGAAGGTGCGCATCAGCGGGTAGACATTGCCGTAGGCCGAGGTCATGTCCCCTGAAGGCTCGAACTCGGCAATCAGTACCCGGTCGTGCCGGTGCGCCATCATCGCAACCGGCTGGCCAGCGCGGCCGCCGCTGCGAAACTTCACATCGCCGACATGAAACGGATTCTGGTCATCGTCATGCAGTGCGGCCAGGCGTTCGAGCAAGTGCTCGCAATCCTCGAACACGTCGGCAAGGCCGGCGCCGATCAACGCCTGCGGCTCAAGCCCCAGCCAGGTCATGACGTTGGCGCTGACCTGGGCGACGGTCATGCTCGCTTCGTCGATGACCAGCAGAAAACCTTGCGGCTGGATGCTGCCGGGAATCTGGATGGGCTCACGGGCGCAGTTATCGATTGCGCTTTGGTGAAGTTCCTGGCTAAGGGTCAAAACGGGGTCTCCTTCACCATCCGGCTCGCCTCGGGGGCGATCGCCAACGGTGGGTGCCTTTGCGTGGGCACAGAATAAATTGGCGCAAACAGTATCAAATATCACACATGGGTGGTTGGTCGAAAACGTCGCAGCAACGCCTGCGACATGAATCCTGGCCGGTCAGGCGTCCAGTACCGCCCTGATTTTGTCGAGCAACTCCACCATCTGAAACGGTTTGATGATCATGTCCATGCCCTCCCCTAGAAAATCCTGGCGGTTCACGGCGTTTTCCGCGTAACCGGTCATGAACAGCACCGGTACGTCGGGTCGCCAGGTGCGCATCTGTTGCGCCAGCTCACGACCATTCATCAACGGCATGCCGACATCGGTGAGCAGCAGATCCACCGTCGGATCATTCTCCAGCATCGCCAGCGCGGTCTTGACATCGCCCACCTGGGTGCAGCGATAACCTGCGTCAGTCAGTACCTCGTTGACGAACATGCGCACCGATTCAGTGTCCTCGACTATAAGGACATGTTCGCCTGCGCCAAGTTCGGCAGGCTTCGCACTCGCAGGCGCGACAGCCGTCTGGTCCAAGGCTGCGGGCAGCATCAGCGTCACTTCCGTACCATGGCCGATCACGCTGCGGATCTGCACATCGCCCCGGGACTGGCGGGCAAAGCCGTAGATGGTCGACAGCCCCAGGCCAGTGCCCTCGCCCAGGGGCTTGGTGGTGAAGAACGGGTCGAACACCTTGTCGATCAACTGGTGCTCGATGCCCACGCCGTCGTCGCGCACCGTCAATGCGATGTAAGGGCCATCCGGCAGGCGGGAGTTGCCCTGGGAGTACGCCTCGAAGGTGCTGATCCAGACATTGCCGCCCTCGGGCAGCGCGTCCCGGGCGTTGATCGCAAGGTTGAGCACCGCGCTTTCCAGCTGGCTGGCATCGACCATGGCCACGGCGCTGCGGGAGGTGAGCTCCAGGGTCAGCGCGATGCGCTTGCCGATGGTGCGGCTGAGCAGGTCTTCCAGGGAACGCACATGCTGGTTGACGTCGGTTGGTCGCGTATCCAGGGGTTGTTGCCGGGCGAATGCCAGTAGCCGATGGGTCAGCGCGGCTGCGCTCTTGGCCGACGCCAGGGCCGCATCGGCGTAACCGAGCACCTTCTCGGTTCGACCGTCAGCCGTGCGCTTCTTGATCAGCTCGAGGCCGGTGACGATGCCGGTCAGCAGGTTGTTGAAGTCGTGGGCAATGCCGCCTGTGAGCTTGCCGATGGCGTCCATTTTCTGCGCCTGCAGCAATTGCGCCTCGGTGCGCGCGTGCTCGGCGACCTTCTGCGCCAACTGGCTGTTGACGCTGTCCAGTTGCTGGCGATGGGATTCTTCCCGGCGCCGATGCTCGGTCACGTCCTCGACAAACACCAGGCTCAGGCCCGGAACCCTGTAGGGCGAAACCTGCCACTCGGTCTCCCGCAACTCGCCGCGAACCCGCATGGTCAGCGTGCCCTTCCAGCGTTCCTCGGCCTTGAGCGCGTCGCGCAGGCCGGCAATGGCGTGATCCTGGTCGTCGCTGAAACAGGCTGGCAGGGCGCCGGTAGCCGCCCCCTGGGCGATCAGCCGGGCGAAGGCGTGATTGCATTCATGAACGCTGAGCTCGCCGTCCATCACGGCAATGGGCGCAGACACGTTGACGAAAATCTCGCGAAAGCGGTTTTCGCTGTCACGCAGGGCAAATTCGGTGTCACGCACCCGCAACAGCGTGCGCAGGGTCGCCAACAGCACATCAGGATCCACCGGGTGCACCAGATAGGCATCGGCGCCCGCTTCGAGGCCGGTGATGATATCGCCGGTCTGGATCGACGCCGCCGATACGTGGACCACCGGCAGCAACGCCGTGCGCGGTTCGGCCCGCAGTTGGCGCACGATGTCGAAGCCGCTCATGTCCGGCAGGTTGACGTCCAGGATCAGCGCATCGGGAATCTGCTCGGCGATCATTGCCAGGCCATCGGTGCCCGTGCCCGCTTCCAGGACGCAGAAGCCCTGGCGCTCCATGCGCCGGCGCAAGGCATAGCGGGTGGCAACGTTGTCATCGACGATCAGCAGGCGCGTGTCAGCTTTCATCGACGTTATCCTCGGCCAGCGCCAGGGCAATCACCACATAGAAGGTGGACCCCACGCCAGGCTGGCTTTCCAGCCCCACCCGCCCGCCAAGCAGTTCGGCGAAGCGCTTGCACAGCGACAGGCCCAGCCCGGTGCCCCGCAGGCGCTTCTGCAGCGGCGAATCGACTTGGGTGAAATCCTCGAACAGCGCCCCGTGCAGTTCCTGCGCAATGCCGATCCCGGTATCGCTGACCGCGAAGCGAATTTCCTTGTCGCCCTCAAGCCGGGCCGAGACCCGCACCTCACCGCGCTGGGTGAACTTCAGGGCATTGGAGATGAAGTTGCGCAGGATCTGCGCCAGCTTCTTGTCATCGGTATACAGCCGCGGAAGGCCCACAGGCTCTTCGAAGATCAGGTCCACCGCCGAGGTATCGACGATGGGGCGGAACATGCCACGCAGCGCCGAGAACAGGTCGAACATGTCGAACCAGGCCGGCGAAATGGTGATGCGCCCTGCCTCGATCTTCGCAAGGTCCAGCAGGTCATCGACCATTTCGCTCAGCTCGCGCGCGGCGGTGCTGACGAAATCCACCTGCTTGTGCTGTTCGGGGCTCAGCGGGCCGTCCAGTTCGTCGCGCAGCAGGCTGGCGATGCTCAGGATCGAACCCAGTGGCGTGCGGAACTCGTGACTCATGTAGGAAAGGAAGCGGCTCTTGAGGTCCGAGGCCTGGCGCAGCTGTTCTGCCTGCATGTCCAGTTCGGCATACAGCGCCAGTACGCCCTGGTTGGTTTCGTCCAGTTCGGCGCGAAGCGCAGCGGCCTCGTCACGCAGTTGCCGAAGCTCGTCCGATTCCTCAAGGGTTTCGTGGGCAGGGTGGTCAGTCATCAAGCTTCTCCAGCGCCAATACCAGTACGGTCACGTCATCCCTGCCCCGACAATAATCGCGGTGCAACACCGCCGCGATGATAGCCGGATGCCGATACATCAGGCCCGGATAGTCATGCAGATTCCAGCGCGATTGCAGGCCATCGCTGTACATCACCAGCAGTTGTCCTGCGCATTGAGCGTAGTCCACGGCCAGCACCTTCCGGTACTGCAAACCGACGATGCCGGGATGGGACGCCATGCCGCGCATCTTGCCTTCAGAGACCAGCGCCGCGCCAATGTTCCCGATGCCGACAAAGCGCACCCGTTCATCCCGGCCTTCGAAGCGGGCGATAGCCACCGCGCCGCCGCGAGTGCCGCGCATGTCATGGTGAATGTCTTCGAGCAACATCACGGGGTCCGCAAAGGGTTCGCGAGCGAAGGCTGCAGCGCCAGCCCTGGCCGCCGTTTCAGCTTCCGGGCCATGGCCCAGGCCATCGATCATCAGCACGCTGACGCTCTGGCCGCTGACTGCGACTTCCCAGGCATCGCCGCAGGCCGGGTCATCGTGCAGCGAGTGCTGGCTGATGCCCACGCGCAAGTCCGTGAAGGCTGCCGTGCGCGGATAGAACCGGGTCAGCAGCACCGTGCCGCGGCTGTCGCTGTGCACGTCGAAGACCTGGGCCTGACGCAACATCGCGCCCAGTCCGATGCCCTGGGTGCCGCGGGTCGAGACGCCATCGGGCATGCAGACGTGGACGTCGAACCCCTGCCCCCGGTCGATCGCGATCACTTCGATGCCGGGCACTGCGGCGGGCAACGCACGCAGGTGCAGCTCACCCAGGGTGGCGTGCTTGAGGATGTTGCTGGCAAGCTCAGTGACCACCAGCGCCACGCGGCCAGAATCGACCGCATCGAACCCCAGTCCCTCGGCGAGCTTCTGGGTGGTGCGCCGGGCGTGGCCGACCTGGCTGGCGTCCTCGATTTTCAGCACCTGGGTCAGGCTGCTGTGCAGTTTCAGGTCCATTTGCAGATCGTCACGCGTGTCCCTGCGCCAGGCGCTGTGTCCAGTTCGAAGTCATCGACCAGCCGTTTGGCGCCGGTCAGGCCCAGGCCCAGCCCGCTGCCGGAGGTCCAGCCATCGGTCATCGCCAGCTTGATATCGGGAATGCCAGGTCCTTCGTCGCGAAACGTCAGCCGCAGCCCCGTCCGGCTACCGTCCTCGACGATCTGCCAGTCCATGTCACCGCCGCCGCCATAGACCATGGTGTTGCGCGCCAGCTCGCTGACGGCGGTCACCAGCTTGGTCAGGTCGATCAGGCGCATGCCGCACTCCTGCGCCAGTTTGCGCGCCAGTTGCCGCGCCAGCACAACGTCCTGCTCGGCATGGATGGCCTGGGTGCCGCTGCTGCGCACGTTCATTGTGAATACGTCCGCTCACGCAACAGCGTCATGCCCCGCTCGACGTTCAGCGCCGTACTGACGCCGGGCAGCGTCATGCCCAGTTCCACCAGGGTGATGGCCACCGCTGGCTGCATGCCCACCAGTACGGTTTCGGCGTCCATGATCCGCGACAGGCCCGAGATCATCCCGATCATGCGCCCGATGAAAGAGTCGACCATGTCCAGCGCCGAGATATCGATCAGCACGCCTCGGGCGGATGTCCGGCTGATGCGCTCGGACAGGTCGTCCTGCAGTTGCAGGGCGAGTTGGTCGTGCATGTCGACCTGAATGGTCACCAGCAGAAAGTCACCCATCTGCAGAATCGGAATGCGTTCCATGGACCTACACCGCCTTGGTGACGGTCAGGCCCAGGCGGCGCAACGCAAGCGCCAGGGCGTCGGCCAGGTTGGCTTTGGTGACCACGCCTTGCAGGTCCAGCCCCAGGTGCACGATGGTCTGGGCGATCTGCGGACGCACGCCGCTGATGATGCAATCGGCGCCCATCAGGCGAATGGCGGTCACGGTCTTGAGCAGGTGCTGGGCCACCAGCGTGTCAACGGTCGGCACGCCGGTGATGTCGATGATGGCGATTTCAGAACCGGTGTCGACGATGCGCTGCAACAGCGACTCCATCACCACCTGGGTGCGTTGCGAATCCAGGGTGCCGATCATCGGCAGCGCCAGCACGCCGTCCCACAGCTTGACCACCGGGGTGGACAGTTCCAGCAGTTCTTCCTGCTGGCGCTTGATCACGCCCTCGCGGGATTTCTGGTAGATGCGGATGGTGTGCATCGCCAGCAGGTCCAGCAGTTGGGAGATTTCCCAGGTCTGTTCAGCGAGCGCCTGTGGCTGGCCGGCGAAGGCCTCTTGCAGCACCGCGAACAGCGGGCCTTTGAGGGCAAAGATGAAGTGCGCGGTCTGCTGCGAATCCTGGCCTGCGAGGGCGCGCTGATGGGAGAGCTTTTCCAGGAACAGTCGGGTCTCGTCCCATTCGGCAGCGGTGATGCCCTGCGGCGCGCCGCGTTCGAGCGCTACCATCAGCAGATCGAGAAACTCGCCGGTTTGCTGCTTGACGTCATCACCCTTCAGGTTGCGCATGGCACCGCTGGCTTCAAGATCGGCCAGCCAGCGTGCAGACAACTGAGCTTCGGCACGTTTGAGGGAATCGACGGTGGTTTGTTGCAGTGCTGCCATGGCGTAGCTCCTGAGAATGGGCGCGACTTCTTGTCGGGCACAGCGCCCGATGACAAACAAACATAGGAGAAGAACATCGTCAGCGGATCGGTTTTTCAAAACCGTGCGCTAACTCCTTAAAGACAAAGCATTTTTAGTGCTGCGAATAAAGCGAAGGGAATACGCCGCTGCCTGGTTGGTGTCAAGGTAACATCACCCAGCGCCAAAGGTTCCATTACCTGATACGAATTTGAACGATTTTCTGCATGCCTTGAAATCCGCGCTTACCCGGCGCGGCCAAAAGCGTTCAGGGAAAGGGGTTCGGCACCGAAGGGTGTGGCGCAGGTGCGCAAGTCATAACGCAGCTCGGCGATGAGGTCGGCGACCGCACGAATGGTGGTCAGGTTGGCGATGGACAGCTCCTCGACCCGCATGGCCACCCTGCCGGTGTCCGGGTCAAAGATCTTCACCATCAAGGCGCCGCCGGGCATGACCGTGCATTCGCATGCCAGGGGCAGGAAAGCACTCTCCAGCGTCCTGCGCAGTTCCGGAGTAAACAACATCGCATCACCTCCTTGTGGGTTCAGGCAGGCGCCACCTCACCCTCCGCGCCCAGACCGAAAACTCATTGTAGCCGGGCGTTTTGCGCGCAACCGGCGGTATCACTGCGCTGTGCGCTGGCTCACAGAACCCGATGGGCTTATTTCAGTTTTCCGGACGCGCGCGCCATGCAACGCACCCGGCGCTCCTCCACACGCTGGGCGAACCAGGCGGTGGTGAGCTTGCGGGTGATCTTCGGGCTTTCCAGCACGATGCCCGGCAGGATCGCCCTGGGCAGCGGCCTGCCAGCAGCCTTGTCGGCCAGGGCATAGACTTGCTTGTAGAGATCGGTGTCCTCGAAGGCCAGGGTCTCGCCCTTCTCGAGGTCGCTGCGGATCGTGGTGTTGCGCATGCCCAGTTGCGTGTGCAGGCTGCGCACAGCCAGTTCGGTCTGGCCCAGCGACGGCCCGAAACCATAGGCGATCAGGTCGCCATCCAGGGCCAGGCGCTTGCCGGAGACCCGCGCCACTGCACTCTGGAACGCGGCGTTGCGGCTGGCGTACCAGCCGGCATTGAAGTCGGCGAAGCGGTACAGGGGTTTGTCATAGCTGACCGGATAGCCCAACAGGTGGGCTATCCCGAAATACATGCCGCCCCGTCGGGTGAACACCTCATGTCGGATGGAGCCCTCAACGGTGTAGGGATAATCCTGGGCCTGACGCTGGGCAAACTCGATGCTGACCTGCATGGGGCCTGCGGTGTGCACCGGGTTGAAGTTGCCGAACAGCGTGCGCCCCAGCGGCACCATGCCGATGAAATCATCGAAGATCAGGCTCAGGTCCTTTTCGGTGCGCGCCGCGCTCAGTCGCTCGTTGTAGGTCTTGCCGGTGGGTGAGCGAATATCCAGCGCGCTGCGCACCAGCAGGTTGGGAATGTGAGCTTTGCTGGCGCGGCGGTCGATTTCATCCTGGGCGATCTTGCCCATGCCGGGCACGGCGGGATCGACCTTGAAATTGGACTCCTGCTCGGTCACGGCCAGCACCGAACAGAGGTTCTCGACGGTGGGGTCGAGCTTCTGGCTTTCGAAGGCTGTGTAGATATCGGTGGCCCAACCTGGCCGGTCCGCGACACTGACAGGCAGCAGGCGCACGATTTCGCTGCGCACCACGTCCGGAGCGGGCGGCGGTGTCTGGTTGCGCTGGGTGCCGCAAGCGGCCAGAAACGCCAAAATGACCAGCAGGCCGATATTTCTGGCGGACCGTTCTACGCTCATTCTCAGATTTCCTCGCTGGATGTCGGCGCAGCCTATGCCCGATTGATAGCGCAGGTCCAATAGAGCCTATTTGAAAAGGAACCCGACATGCCTAGATCCGCACTCATCTTGGTGGATATCCAGAATGACTACTTTCCCGGCGGCAAATGGCCGCTGGTCGGTGCCGACACTGCCGCCGACAACGCCGCCAGGGTGCTCAAGGCCACCCGCGAGGCGGGTGATCTGGTGGTGCATATCCGCCATGAGTTCACCAGCGATGACGCGCCCTTCTTCACCCCGGGTTCTGCCGGGGCGAACCTGCATTCGAAGGTCGCGAACCTGCCTGATGAAACGGTGATGCTCAAGCACTTCCCCAATTCGTTCAGGGAGACCGGCCTTGAACAATTGCTCGATCAGCACGGCATCGAGGATGTCACGGTGGTCGGTTCCATGAGCCACATGTGCATCGACGCCACCACCCGCGCCGCAGCCGACCTGGGATACAAGGTCAAAGTCGTGCACGACGCCTGCGCCACCAAGGACCTGGAATTCAATGGCACCCTCATCCCCGCCGCCCAGGCCCACGCCGCGTATATGGCGGCGTTGGGGTTTGCCTATGCAGAGGTGGTGTCGACCCAGGATTTCCTGCAGCGCTGATTTCCGCGGTCCTGTACGCGCGCTCCTACAGCGATGGGGGGATGCCTGTTTAGAACGTGTCGCCTGGCATACCGCGATCGCGAGCAAGCTCACTCCTACAGGATTTTTGTTCGCCGGGTGCCAGGCGGCGGGTGCGGACGCTGTAGGAGCGCGCTTGCCCGCGACGGCGGCGGGACGGACGAAGGCGATTCAACTGATTCACCACGATCCTTTGTAGGAGTGAGCTTGCTCGCGATAACGGTTTGCCTGCTTGCGCATCATCGTCTGGAAGGCCGCCGTCGCGGGCAAGCGCGCTCCTACAGTGATGGGGGGATGCCTGTTGCGAACGTGTCGCCTGGCACACCGCGATCGCGAGCAAGCTCACTCCTACAGGATTTTGGTTCGCCAGGTGCCAGGCGGCAGGCGCGGACGTTGTAGGAGCGCGCTTGCCCGCGACGGCGATGCATGGGACACCACAGCATGCGCAGATGCAACGCCACCGCGGGCAAGCATGCTCCTGCAGATGCAAACGTTAGTGGACAGAAGAAGATTGATTGGTGTTGTACGATGACGTATAACGAAGACTTCGTATTGAGTTGTCCATCCAACGCTAATCACGAGCCTCTAATAAAAATGACAATGCACACACTCACACGCCACAACTACGCCTCCAAACCCTCCTCCCTGCACCGCGAACCCTTCTCGCGACCCTGTTGCAACAGACATCCATAGCCCACGACTGCCCTGACCAGGCTTCGATAGCACGCGCGCGAATGAGGCATGTCGTCTGACAACGGCCCACTGCCGCACGACCTCTTTGCGACACCGACACCCCACGCACCCCTTTGAGGGTACGGAGAGAAACATGGACCCAAGAATAACAATCATCCTCTGCCTGACCGCCGGCTACTTCATCGTCATGTCGTACATCGGCTACAGCGTGCGCAAACACGCCAAGAGCAGTGACGGCTTCACCGGAGGCGGCCGCAGCTTTCCTCCCTTTCTGATCGGCGCCCTGCTGCTGTCGGAATTCATCGGCAGTTCGGTGAGCATCGGCACCGCGCAAAAAGGCTTCGAAGCCGGCATTTCCGCCGCCTGGAACCTGGTCGCCCTGTCCATGGGCTTCCTGTTGCTGGCCCTGGTGCTCGCCAAGAAGTACCGCGAGACCGGCCTTAACACCATTTCCGGGATCCTCGCCCAGAACTACGGCCAGGGCACGCGCTACGCGGCCTCGGTGCTGACCATCTGCGCCCTGAGCATCGTTTCGGTGGCCTTGTATGCCAGCGGCGGCGCGGTACTGGCCGCGGTACTGAACATCGACAAGACCCTGGCGATCCTGCTGGTGGGTGTGATCACGGTGTTCTATGTCAGCGTCGGCGGCATGCGTTCGGTGGTCTACACCAACTTCGCCCACGCGGTCATCAAGTACATCGGCATCGTCCTGGCACTCGCCTTCGCGCTGAACGCCACCGGCGGTATCGGTGCGATGCAGGCCAGGCTGCCTGCCGCCATGTTCGATTTCACCGGTGTGGGCTGGGGGCAGATTTTCGCCTGGATGATCGGCGGCATCGGTTCGATCTTCGCCACGCAATACGTGATTCAGGCGCTGGTCAGCACCAAAGACCACAAGACCGCCAAGCGCGCGTGCTTCTACGTATCGTCGCTGATGATTCCGTTCGGCATCATGGCCGCGCTGATCGGCATGGCGAGCGCCTACCTGTACCCCGGCATCAAGTCCATCGACGCCTTCCCTGCCCTGATCGCCCACATGCCGACCTTCTCCGCAAGCCTAGTGGTAATCGGCCTGGCCGGTGCATTGTTCGGCGGTATCTCGGCCAACACCCTCGCCTCGGCAACCCTGGCGATGAAGGATTTCTACGACCCCTTCTTCAACAAAGAGAAGAACGATCGCAAATCGGTGGTGTTCATCCGTCTGGCCATCGTGGTGATCGGATTCCTGCCGCTGATCCTCGCGCTGTTCGCCGACAAGATCCTGCTGATCGCCTTCCTCGGCAAAGCCCTGCGCGCCACCCTGGCGGTAATCGTGCTGATGTGTTTCTACGCACCGAAATTCGGCTCGGGCCGAGGCGCACTGGCGGGCGTGATCCTGTCGGTCATCTCCACCATCGGCTGGTTCCTGGCCGGCAACCCGTACGGCATCGACAGTTCGTACTTCGCCCTGTTCGCCCCGCTGCTGACCATGGCCATCGCCGAACTGCTCAAGACCGGGCGTTCCGAGGCGCAACCTGTGTTAAACAAGAACGGCTGATTCCGTCTTCATCCGTGCAATCGGTGCGTGGCTCGCGCCGCACGAGCCACGCCACAAGGAGGAAAAAATGAGCGACAAGAAAGCTGATGTGCTGGTCTGGGGCCCGATGCATGCCTCGCTGACCGCAGGGCTGAACCGCGACTTCAACGTGCACAACCTCTGGGAGATCAAGGACCTTGACGCCTGGGTCGCTGAACACGGCGCCAAGGTGCGTGGCGTGGTCACCAGCGGTGTCTTTGGCACGGACAACGCCCTGCTGGAGCGTTTGCCCAACCTGGAAGTGGTCAACAGCTTCGGCGTCGGTTATGACGCCAACGACACCGATTATCTGGCCCGCCGCGGCATCAAGCTGAGCAACACCCCGGACGTGCTGAACAATGCCGTCGCCGAAACCGCACTGGCGCTGATGCTCTGTGTGTCCCGGCGTATCAGCGAGGCCGAGCGCTTCGTGCGGGCCGGCAAGTGGACCAGCGGGAAATTCCCGCTGGGCAACGACCTGTGCGGCAAGACCTGCGGCATCGTCGGCCTGGGCAAGATCGGCAAGACCATCGCCAAACGCGCCGCAGGCTTTGACATGAACATCGCCTACTACCGTCGTGGCCAGGCTTATGCCGATGTGTCCTACACCCATTACGGTGACTTGCAAGAGCTGGCCAGGGCTTCGGACTACCTGGTGGTGATCGTGCCGGGCGGCCCGGAAACCGAGCGCCTCATCAACCGTGACGTGCTCAAGGCCCTGGGTTCCAGATCCTTCCTGATCAACGTCGCCCGTGGCTCGGTGGTGGATGAACAGGCGCTGGTCGGCGCGTTGCTGGAAGGCGACATCGGCGGCGCCGGGCTGGACGTCTTCGAGGACGAACCCAATGTGCCGGCCGAGCTGATGAAGCTCGACAACGTGGTCCTGACCCCGCACATCGGCAGCGGCACTTTCGAGACGCGCCAGGCCATGGCGGATCTGGTGTTCGCCAACGTCAGCCAGTATTTCGAGGACAGCTCTCTCGTCACCCCGGTCCAATTGTGACCTGTAGCAGTTCGGCTTGCCGGCGGGAGCGGTATGTCAGTGGAAATATCTTTCATAGACACACCGCTCCCGCCGGCAAGCCGTGCTGCTACGTTTCGTCAAATCTCCCGACCGTAGGTCAGTCTTCACCCCCGCCTGCCAACTTTTCCGGATAATGCCGGTCCAATCGCGCCATTAGCGCTCGTAGCCTTTATTGAACAACCCGGGGGAATCCTGCTTGAACATTGCCGGTGTCATTTTTGATTGCGACGGGACCCTGGTGGACAGCGAACGACTGGCCGCCGGGCTTCTGCGTGACATTTTGCAGGAACATGAGGTTTCGCTGAGTCTTGAGCAGGTGCTGGGCCGCTTCCGTGGCGTGCAGTTTGCCCTGTGCATGGAAGGCCTTTGCCGCGATTATCCCTGGCTGCCCAACATCGAGATCGTCAACAGTTTCCGCGCCCGCACCCTGCCGCTGCTGCAGGAGCGCCTTGAAGAAATGCCAGGCGCGGTGGAGTTCGTGCGCAGCCTCTCGCTGCCCAAATGCGTGGCCTCCAACGGGCCGCGCAGCAAGATCGAAACCTGCCTGAGCACCGTGGGCCTGCTGGATGTGTTTCATGGTTTGATCGTCAGTGCCTACGAAGTGCAGGCCTGGAAGCCTTCGCCGGTGCTCATCGAGCATGCGGCGGATCTGCTGGGGCTCAAGCCCGAGGAATGCCTGCTGGTGGAAGACAGCGTGCCGGGCGTTCAGGCCGGCCTGGGCGCAGGCGCGCAGGTGGCCGGGTATGGACATGACACCGACTTTTCCGAGTTTTTCGACCACGCCAATTTTCACCGAGTGCAGAATTTCGGCGAGTTGCGCGAGTTGGTACAGCGCATCAGCTAAAAGCATCACACCGCTCCCGATTCGATTGAAAATCCATCCATTCGACGCTTGTTAGTCGCCCTTCAACCCGATACTGTATATAAAAACAGTATCGGGTATTTCCATGCAGCTGATCGACAAGCTGAGCATCCTCGCCGACGCCGCCAAGTACGACGCCTCCTGCGCCAGCAGTGCCGCGCCCAAGCGCAGCTCCGAGGGCAAGTCCGGGCTTGGCAACAGCACCGGCATGGGCATCTGCCACAGCTATACGCCTGATGGCCGCTGCGTCTCGCTGCTGAAAATCCTGCTGACCAACTTCTGCCTGTATGACTGCCAGTATTGCGTCAACCGCCGCTCCAGCGACGTGCCCCGGGCGCGCTTCACCCCTGAGGAAGTCGTCACCCTGACCCTGGATTTCTACCGGCGCAATTGCGTCAGCGGGTTGTTCCTGAGCTCCGGCATCATCCGCTCGGCCGACTACACCATGGAGCAACTGGTGCGCGTTGCCAAGCTGCTGCGCGAGGAACACGAGTTTCGCGGTTATATCCACCTCAAGACCATCCCCGAAGCCGATCCCGCGCTGATCGAGGAAGCCGGACGCTACGCCGATCGCCTGAGCGTGAACATCGAACTGCCGACCCAGGCCGGCCTGCAGACGCTGGCGCCGGAAAAGGAAATGGGCTCGATCAAGCAGGCCATGAACACCATCTACACCGGCCAGCAGACAGTGCTCAACGAACCCAGGGCGCCGCGCTTCACCCCGGCCGGGCAAAGCACGCAGATGATCGTCGGCGCCGATGACACCGACGACAGCACCTTGCTGCACACTGCCGAATCGCTGTACGGCGACTATCGCCTCAAGCGCGTCTATTACTCGGCGTTCAGCCCCATTCCCAACAGCCCGAAAAGCGTGCCGCTGGCCGCCCCGCCGCTGATGCGCGAGCACCGCCTGTACCAGGCGGACTTCCTGCTGCGCGGCTATGGCTACAGCGCGGGTGAACTGCTGGCAGGGCCGGGCCACCTGGCGCTGGACATCGACCCGAAACTGGCCTGGGCGCTGGAACACCGTGACGTCTTTCCGCTGGACCTCAACCGCGCCGAACCTGCGATGATCGCGCGCATTCCCGGCATTGGCATCCGCACCACAAAGCGGCTGGTCGAGTTGCGCCGCGAACGGCGAATTCGCTATGAAGACCTCACCCGCCTGCGCTGCGTACTGGCCAAGGCCAGGCCGTTCATCATCACCAGCGACTACCATCCACGTTCTGCCGAGAGTTCCAGTGTCTCGCTGCGTGAGCAGTTGCGTGACCGTCCGCAGCCGCAACAGATGGCGTTGTGGGCATGATCATCCTCGACTGCGACGACCGGTTCGACACCTGGCGCCAACAGGCGCGCTGGCTGTTGAGCCATCAGATCGATCCCGATCAGGTCAGTTGGAGCCTGCGCGAGGACGCCGACCTGTTCAGCACCGACCAGCAGTACCCTGACACGCCTGGGCCTTTTCAGGCGCGGGTGCCGATGGCCTTGCTCGACCTGCTGCAGAACGCCGGCCAATATTGCGGCGAGCAGCGCTGGAGTCTGTTGTACGAGGTGCTGTGGCGGGTCAGCCATGGCGACCGCACCGCGATGCTGGCCGGGGACAAGCTGGGCAGCGAACTGCATCGGCGCCTCAAGCGGGTCAGTCGTGAAGCGCACCACTTGCATGCATTCCTGCGTTTCGTTGCCCTGCCCGGTGCAGCCCATGGCAAGGATCTGGCGGTAAAAGCCGCGCTGCTGGAAACCCACAAGCTGCCGGAGTTCGTGGCCTGGCATGAACCGGCCCATGACATCCTGCTGACTGCCAGCGAACATTTCATCGGGCGCATGGGCAGGCATTGCTGGATGATCGCAACGCCCAAGGATGGCGTGTTTTACGACGGCGAGCGTCTGGTCTATCAGCGCCAGTGCCCCGAGGCCTGGAAGACCCTGGCGCGCAACGCCGAAGATCCCCACGGCGAATTGTGGCTGACCTACTACAGCCACATCTTCAACCCGGCGCGGCTCAACCCCAAGGTGATGCAAGGGCACCTGCCTGCGCGTTTTTGGAAGAACTTGCCCGAGGGGCCGCTGATTCCGGCGCTGATCAGCGAAGCGCGTACCGGCAAGCAGCGAGATGGTCAGGCCCGGCAGATTGCCGAGCGGCGAGGAAAGGTAATTCGCAAGAGCAGTTGATCAAGCCCTGTAGGAGCGCGCTTGCCCGCGACTGCGGTGTGCCAGAGACGCATGTATCAATGACACACCGCGGTCGCGGGCAAGCGCGCTCCTACAGGTCTGAATCCTGATATCACTGCCGATGCACCGCCGTCTGCATGCCTGCCGTACTCATCGGTGTTCCCAGCGCGGTGCCGAAGAAGCGCACGGCCTCGCTGCTGAGGTTACGGTGGATGTCCTCGCGGTCCACTCCCACCGGATCGGTGCACAAACCAGGCTGGGTCGCCCGTTGCAGGTCATCGCAAGGCGCCATGAACACAAAGTGTCCGGCCCCGGGAAACAGCTTGAAGTCCGACACCTCGGGTAACTTGCGCGCCAGGGCTTCGGCGTTCTTGTCGATGGCCAGCAATTCATCGCCATCGCCGCTGTAGAGCAGCACCGGCACATGCACCTCAGACAAGGTATGGCGACCGAACATCAAGCCCAGTGGCGCCATCAGCATCAAGGCGCCGACACGGGGGTCGGCCTGGGCGTGCAGGTCATCGCGGTCAGCCAGCAGTTCGCCCTGGGTCTTGCAGGCATCGCGGTCCTGAGGCCGCTCCATGCAGTACTGACGCAAGCGCTGCAGGTCAGGTTGGGCGCCGGCGAGAATCAGCGCGGTTTCGCCCCCTGCCGAGTAACCGATCACCCCCACTCGCCGGGCACTGACATAGGGCGAGAGCATCGGGTCCAGCAAGGCGGCGCTGATCGCTTCGGAAATCTGCTGCGGGCGGCCATACAGGTTGCTCAGGCTGCCCAGGCGGCTGTGGTCCAGATAGTTGTCACCGGGGTGAAACACCGCCACCACCACAAAGCCACGGCGCGCCAGCGAGGTGGCCAAGTCATGCTGGGCCAGCGGCGTACCGGCATTGCCGTGGGAAAGCATCAGCAACGGAAAGCGCCCCATGGCGATGGTGGCGTCCTGGGTGGCCTCGA
The DNA here is from genome assembly GCF_044746825.1 of Pseudomonas sp. NPDC090201. Lineage (NCBI taxonomy): Bacteria > Pseudomonadati > Pseudomonadota > Gammaproteobacteria > Pseudomonadales > Pseudomonadaceae > Pseudomonas > Pseudomonas sp. NPDC090201. The sequence goes on along the minus strand of NZ_JBIVCX010000016.1, from coordinate 64,031 downwards.
CGGGATAGCCCTGGACGCGGGTCATCTGGTCCTGGTCGGTGGACGGGTAAAACGCGTAGGCGTGCATGGGCCGGGAATCGAGAGGATCGAGGAACGTCAGCTCATGAAAGCCGACGCTCCAGTTCGCCAGTTCGCTGGCCTGCACCGAAATCAGGCTGCCGAACAGGGCCAGTACCATCGCTGCACAAAGACGCATCATTGCAATGCCCCTCACCTTGTCAATCCATGCCCTGGAATCCAGACCCGAGATGTCTGATGTCCTTGTAAATCGGCGGCTGTAGCCATATGACCGGCGCGCGCCGAATACATTCAACGCCGCTTTCAAAGCGGCTTGCAGATCAATAGTGCACAAGACGGGCCAAACTCTGGAGAAACAGAAAAACTGGCCATTCCACGTACTGCGTCGACCAAACCGGGCGGCGATTCTACCCGCAACCCTTACACGTTACTCGCAAAGAAATCGCAAAGCCTGTCGCCCGGCTGAACGGGTGGTGACAAGGGGCCATAAACGACAAAAGCCCCATCGTCCGCTGGCTTGGCGCCGTTGAACGATGGGGCTTGCGGTGACACTGTCTGCTACCTCGGTGCATCGCTACACAATGCGCCGCTTAACGCCTGAAGAGGTCAGACATCAGGCAAACAGGGTTTCCTCGATGTGTTTCTTCGCAGCGCTCATGGCGTTGGCACGTGGCTCGTCGCCATAGGCCAGGCCCTGTGCGTGGACGAATTGCAGGTCGGTGACGCCGATGAAACCGAACAGCACCTTGAGCAGGTCGTCGTGGCCGGCGCTGGTTGGCTGACCGCTGTGCAGGCCGCCGGCGGTGGAAACCACGATCACTTTCTTGCCTTTGCACAGGCCTTCAGGACCGGCTTCGGTGTAGCGGAAGGTACGGCCGGCAACGGCGATGCGGTCGATCCAGGCCTTGAGTTGGCTGGAGATGCTGAAGTTGTACATCGGTGCGCCGAGAACCACGACGTCAGCCGACAGGAATTCCTGCAGCACGGCTTCGTTGGTGTCCACTTCGCGGGCTTGAGCAGCGTCGCGGCCTTCAGCCGGGGTGCCTGCTGCGGCCAGGGTGGCGCCGGAGAAATGGCTCAGTGCGTCGTTCGCCAAGTCGCGGTACACCACTTCGGTGCCCGGATGGGCGGCGGTGAAGGACTCGACAACGCCACGGCTCAGCTGGCGCGAAGCGGAATGATCGCCGAGGATGCTGGAATCGATGTGCAAGAGTTTCATAACGGGCTTCCTGAGTGAGTATCGCCGCTGGGCGACTGAATGGTGATCATCCTACCGCGCAAGCCAATAGCTGATTAGTCGGCAAAAATGCGATAGTTTGTCCCACTCACAGGACAATCAGATTTAACCCATGCAAGATCTCAACGATCTCTACTACTTCGTCCAGGTGGTCGAGTGTGGCGGGTTTGCCGCCGCCGGCCGCGCGCTGGGCATTCCCAAGTCCCGACTATCCCGGCGTATCGCGGAACTTGAAACCCGACTCAACGCCAGCCTGCTGCAACGCACCACGCGCAAACTGGCCCTGACCACCATCGGCGAGCGCTATCTGCAGCACTGCCAGGCCATGTTGCTGGAGGCGCAGATGGCCGACGAAGCCGTGGCCAGCCTGTCGTCGGAGCCTCGCGGGCGCTTGCGGGTGTCTTGCCCGGTGGGCATGACCCATTGGGGCCTGAGCGACGTGGTGACGGCATTCCTCGAACACCACCCGCACGTGCAACTGGAGTTGTTGCTGGTCAACCGCCGCGTCGATCTGGTCAACGAGAGCATCGACGTGGCCTTGCGCGTACGAGACATCGGCGACGAAGACCCCAGCCTGATCGTTCGCCAGCTCTCGCCAGCCGAAGCGGTGCTGGTGGCCTCCCCGGCCCTGGCCGCCAGCCACAGCATCCAGACGCCCCAGGATCTGGCCAGCCTGCCTGCGCTGGGCGCCATCGACGCTGACCGCAAGGTGCATTATCAACTGGTGCATCAGGACGGTCGGCGCTTTGAGGTGGTACTGGAGCCGCGCCTGGCCATCGACGATTTCCCGATCCGCAAGGCGGCCGCGGTGGCGGGGCTGGGTATCACCATGCTGCCGATGATGAACTGCCATGAAGAGTTGGCCGACGGCAGCCTGGTGCGGCTGTTGCCCGACTGGTCAATGCCCGGTGGCAACCTGCAAGCCGCCTATACCCAGCGGCGCGGATCCTTGCCCGCCGTACGTGCCTGGATCGACCACGTGACGGCGGCGTTCTCGGGCCAGTCCATGGGCTGCGCCTGAATCAACTGAAATCCAGCGGCGCGGCCCCGGTGAAATGCCGATACAGCACCACCGAGCGCAGCATCAACTCGCGCCTGCGTTCGTAGGCGCTCGGCGCGCATTTGGCGTATTCGTCCAGTTCACGGCGCACTCGCCCCTCCGCGCCTTCGGCAGCAGCCTCCAGAGCGCGGTTGGCACAGGCGGGCAGCGAATTGCGGATGCGCACATTGATGAGCAGTTCCTCGGTCGCGCCCTCCCCGGGAGGCACCACGGCCAGGCTCTTGTCCCAGTATTTCGTGAGCCAGGCCTCGAGCAGCCAGATCTGCGCCTCCTTGGTGCGCAGCGCGGCGCGGACCCAGGTACGGAAGGTCTGCCAGTCCAGGGACGTCAGCGCCGGGTTCTTGTACTTTCTGCAGTACCCGACATTGTGCGGGTTGTTGAAATGCTTGAACGCGGCGCCTTCCAGGTCAACGTCGATGGCCAGCGGCGCGCACACGCCTGCCGCCCGCAACTGACCATAAACACCTCCCTGGGTTGGTGGATAGAGCGCGGGACTGGTCAACCGGGCGAACGCCGACCGATGCTCGGCGGGCACCACGCCGCTTTGCAGCACGTAGTCCATGAAGGCGATCAGGTCGCCCTGATCCAGATGGGCGATGCCGACGCCGCCCACGCCGTAGCTCATCAGATGCTTGCCGGCGTTTGCGCTGGTCTGGGCGCTCCAGTCGCTCATGGCCGGGTCCTGGGGCAGGCCTGCGGGGTCGTCGATGCCCCATTGCGCCACGCCGAGGGTCAGCGCCAGCAATCCCAGCCCCAACTGAGCCGCGCGGTCCGTGGGTCGGTCGCGGTAGTCGAGCATCAGGCCCTTGACGAAGTCGGCCTTGAGCGTCTCGCCCTTGATGTTGTCGTCGGCCATGGGCGACCAGCCACCGCGTTCCAGAATCTGCTCGACCACGGCGTCCGGCAACGACACCTGCGCCGCCTCTGCCGGGGCGATGGCAGCCGCAAGTTGCCTGAGGTTCAAGCCGGGCCCCACCGTGGCGCCAGCGGCCCACGGCAGACAAAACACCGCGCCGCCGAAAAGAATGTCGCGTCGTGTCAAAGGCATTGCGTTTCTCCAGATGCTGACCCGCCTGCCTGCAACGGCGTTGACCGGGTATGGCAATGCATCCTGCAAAAATGATGGGCGCGACCGATCCGCTCGATCACACCCTGTCGTAAAGGGTGACAGGCGCTACAAGACTGAATCTGTTAAAACGGACATCGGACAGATTCACTGATCGAACAGGAACCCTATGAACATCGAAGACGTCGCCGAGTTTTGCCTGGGCCTGCCAGGTGCGCGGGAAGATTACAAATGGGGTGGCGTGCGGGTGTTCTCGATTGCCGAGACTAAAATGTTCGCGGTAATGGGCCTTGCCGGCAATGACCTGTCATTCAAGGTGGGGCCTGATCTGTTCCTGGGCTACATCGACCGTCCGGGCGTGCGCCCTGCCCCGTACCTTGCGCGGGCGCACTGGGTCACCCTGACCTATCCGTTCGCAATGAGCAGCGAAGAGCTACGCGAGCTGCTGACCCGTTCCCATCAACTGGTGGTCAGCAAGCTGCCCAAGCGCCGGCAAGTGGCGCTCAGGCTCGATGCTTGAACACGTCTGCAAGTTTTACCACCCCGTAGCAGCACGGCTTGCCGGCGGGGCGATCTTGAGGGCGCCCCCGCCGGCAAGCCGTGCTGCTACGGGATCCGGCTCAATAAAAATGTCGGGCCAGGAAGTTGCCACCCAGCAACAGTCGATCAATCCAGAACAACTGATGCGCCAACACAATCAGCCAGAACACCGTCTGATACGACACCTTGCGTGTCTTGTGTCGAAACATCTGCTGCGCCACCAGCGCACCCGGCCAGCCGCCCAGTAACTCCGTGGCGTGCAGGAGTTTTTCCGGGGTGCGCGGCCCCTGCTTGCGGGCCTGGCTTTTGTCATGGCCATACAGGCCGAAGGCAATCGCGCTGAGCACCGGGTAAACCAGCAGCGGCAGCCACGAGCCGCCCCGCAGCCCGATGGAGATCACCCCATACAGCGGCAATGCGCAGAGCAAGGCCATGGCGGCGAGCTTGAACTTGAGAAACCGCACGGATGCCTTGTCCGTGCGGCTGGCGGTCCTGGTTTGCGCGCGCGGGCTCACCGCATCAGGCCTGGGCACTGGACCAGTCGACCCAGCCGAACGCCCAGGTCGCCAGGATCAGCAAGCCGAAGGCAATGCGGTACCAGGCAAATACTGCATAGCTGTGGGTGGCGATGAACTTGAGCAGGCCACGCACGGCGATCATCGCGAAGATGAACGAGGTGATGAAGCCCACCGCGAACACCGCGAAATCATCAGGCTGAAACAGGTTGCGGTATTTGTAGCCGGAGTACACCGACGCCGCGACCATGGTCGGCATGGCCAGGAAGAAGGAAAACTCCGTGGCGGTCTTGCGCGACAGGCCGAACAACAGGCCGCCGATGATGGTCGAGCCGGAACGCGAAGTGCCGGGAATCATCGCCAGGCACTGGGCAAAACCCACTTTCAACGCATCGACCCAAGTCATCTCGTCCACGGTGTTCGCATGCACCTGGTGCTCGCGGCGTTCGGCCCAGAGCATGACAAAACCACCCAGCACCAGCGCCGCAGCGACCGTGATCGGGTTGAACAGGTAATGGTGGATCAGGTCGGAAAACAGTACCCCCAGTACCACGGCCGGCAACACGCCGACGATCAGGTTGAGGGTGAAACGCTGCGCCTGCGGCTTTGTCGGGAGGCCTGTGACCACCTCGAAGATCTTGTGACGAAATTCCCACATCACGGCCAGGATCGCGCCCAGCTGGATGATGATGTTGAACGCCATCGCCCGTTCGCCACCAAACCCGATGAGGTCGGCGACAATGATCTGGTGCCCGGTGCTGGAGATCGGCAAGAACTCCGTCAACCCTTCCACTACCCCAAGTATCAACGCCTGTGCGGCGGTCCAAAGATCCATCATTCCCCCAAAAAAAATGGAGCCCGCTCATGGCGAGACTCTCTTGAAATGTTCTGAGCACTGTTACGCGAACGATAAACGGTCCGATGTCAAAAAATCGCATGAACAGTCAAGATTTGCGGTGCCATGCACTCGCGCGCCGCGATCCTACCAGAGCCTTGTGGCAAACGCTCTAGCAAGGCTGTGTCAGGATCGCGGCGCGCAGGGTTCGACAGCTCACACGTCGATAGTTCGCAACCTCTGTCGCAATCGTGCCGCCACAACGCACGCCAAACGGCTTACAATCGCCGGTCGATTCATTCCCCCCTTTTCGAATGCAGGAGTCTTCATGTCCGGGCTTGAGCTGTTCGCCGCAGCACTGGGTGTCATCGCCGTCTGGCTGACCGTCAGGCAGAACCCCTGGTGCTGGCCGATCGGCCTGGTGATGGTGTTGCTCTACACCTGGATTTTCTTCGACGTGAAACTCTACTCGGACATGCTGCTGCAGGTTGTCTATGCCGTGTTGCAATTGTATGGCTGGTGGCAATGGACACGCCGCAGCGAAGTCATCGAGGGCCGTCGCGTGACGTCCCTGGGGGCCGGCCCGCTGGCCCTGAGCCTGGCCATCGGCGCGGTGGTCAGCCTGGCGCTGGGCGCTGCGATGGCCCATTTCACCGACGCCGCCCAACCCTGGCTCGACGCGGCCCTGACCGGTTTCAGCCTGGTGGCCCAGGTGTGGATGGCGCAGAAGCGCCTGCAGTGCTGGCCGTTGTGGATCGTGCTGGATGTCATCTTCGTCGGACTGTTCCTCTATAAAGATCTGTATCTGACGGCGGCCCTGTATGGCCTGTTCACCTTGCTGGCCGTGCAGGGCTGGCGAGACTGGCGCGCCGATCCGGCCATGGCCCGTTGACGCTCCCATGAAGGTATTGGTACTGACTGGCCCGGAGTCCAGCGGCAAGAGCTGGCTGGCCGAACACATCCAGCGGCATTTCGGTGGCGAACGGGTTTCCGAGTACGTGCGCTATTTCATCGAGCAGGAAGAGCGTGACACCTGCTACGCCGACATCCCCGCCATCGCTCAAGGGCAATTGGCCTGGGAAGATGCCGCCCGCGCCCGCGCGCCTGAACTGTTGATTCTGGACACACACTTGCTCAGCAATATCCTGTGGAGCCAGACCCTGTTCGGTGACTGCCCGCCCTGGCTCGATCAGGCCCTGGCCTCAAGGCACTACGACCTGCACCTGCTGCTGTCCCCGGACGGCGTGGAGTGGGTCGGCGACGGCATGCGCTGCCAGCCGGGCTTTGCCGAGCGCTGGGCGTTTTTCGAAGGGTGCCGGAGCTGGCTGGTCGAGACCGGGCAACGGTTTGAAGTGATCGACGGCAGTTGGAGCTACCGCAAGGACCGGGCGTTTGCAGCGGTGCAGCAGCTGCTGGAGACTGCGCAAAGCTGAGTCGAATGGCGTGCATTCGACTGGTTTCTTATTGCCCGCCTGTCATTCGCGAATGACTTCGCTCTCTCACAGGACAACAGGCCGGGTTCAACGAATCTGGTGTTTGTGCAATAACCGGTAAAACGTTGGCCGGGATATGCCCAGCACCTTGGCCGCCACGCTGAGGTTGTCGCTGTGGCGGGTCAGCACGTCGCACAGGGCCTGGCGTTCGGCCCGTGATTTGTACTCGTCCAGGGTGCCCATGCTGGAGCTGATTTCTTCCTCGCCCAGCAACCCCAGGTCAAAGGCTTCGATCTGTCTGCCTTCGGCCAGTACCAGGCCACGGCGCACCCGGTTTTCCAGTTCGCGCACGTTGCCGGGCCAGTCGTGCTTGCCCATGGCCACCAGCGCGTCCTGGCTGAAATTGCGCGGCCTGCGCCCGGTTTCCTGGCTGTAGAAATGGGCGAAATGATTGGCCAGCAACGCCAGGTCACCATGGCGCTCCCGCAGCGGTGCCGTCCCGACTTGCAGCACGTTGAGGCGGTAGTACAGGTCTTCGCGAAAGCGCTTCTTGCGAATGGCGGCTTCGAGATCCACATGGGTGGCGGCCAGAATCCGCACGTCCACGGCGACCCGCTCCCCGGCTATTTCGATGTGCCGGTCCTGAAGAAAGCGCAGCAGATTGGCCTGCACGTCCAGCGGCAGGTCGCCAATCTCGTCCAGGAACAGCGTGCCGCCATGGGCCGCTTCGATTCGCCCCGGCCTGCGCTGGCCGTCTTCGTCCTGGCCGAACAACTCGACCTGCAATTGCTGCTCGCCGGTGACGCTGCAATTGATCGACACGAACGGCTGATTGCGCCGCTGGGACTGCATGTGCAGGGTACGCGCCACCAGCTCCTTGCCAGTGCCGGGTTCGCCACGGATCAGCACCGGTGACTCGGTAGGAGCAAGCTTGGTCAGCAGGCGCCGCAGTTCGCGGATCGGGCGGCTCTCACCGAGCATTTCATGCTCCGGCCCACTGCCGTAATTGGCGCCCTGGGCACGCAGCCGTGCCATGCCATAGGCGCGGCCCAGGGTGACCTGCACCCGGGCGACGTCGAACGGCAATGTGTGGAAATCAAAAAACCACTCGCAGACGAAATCGCCGATCAACTCTCGGCGCAGGTCGTCGGCTGTCAGCACCGCGATCCATTCAGTGTTGCTGCGGGTGATCAATTCCTTGATCAACTGCGGCTGCTCGAAATGCTGCGGCATCAGGCGAATCAGGCCCACGTCACACGGATGGGAGGCAGCCGACTCCAGCGCGCAGCTGTCCACTTCCCATCCGGCTATGCGCAGGCCGGGAATCAGGCGCAGACATTCATCACAGGGTTCGACAATTAACAGGCGGCGGATTGATGCCATCTCATGCATATCAAGTTCCTTGGCGCCACGATTCGAATAATATTCCGTAGCAAAAACATTTTTAGAAACAGTGTCTTGGCAGCCTTGAAATGTACATTAGCAATGTTTTTGACGCGCGCTTGGACCGTTTGAATCTAAGGCTCAGATCGAAAGGTGATTAGAAAGATCAAAAAGGCATTAAAAAGGTAATCAAACTACTGGATCAGTATTGAAACACCCGTCCACAGGCAGAAACGCCGGCTGTAAACGGCACGGATCGCAAAAAAACGTAGATAAATTGAAAAATATCGAAATATCTTGTGACTCAACACTGGGGGCCGGTCATCAGTACAAGTAGCTGAACCAATGACTCTGCCGACTGGGAAGCCCGCCATCGGTGATTGAATGTTACGGGCACTTGAGGACTTTCCATGAACGCCCCTTTGCGCTTTAACGATGCTTTGCTGATCGCCGGTCACGCCTTCGAACCCTTCCAGTGCGTGGCCTGGTCCGCACAGGATGGCAATGGCGAGCTGAGCCTGACGGTCGTCGATCGCACCAGCACCCGCATTGGCCGCAAACAGATTCCAAGCAGCACCTACCGCGATCCGCAGCAACTGGCCCAGGCACTGGAACAGGCCCGCGCCGAGATCAGCGGTGAAGGTTACCGTCTGGAGCCGTGGACCATGCCAGCCTGAAAAGCGGCAGCGCCCCCAAGATCGCCCCGCCGGCAAGCCGTGCTGCTACGGGGCCTCGGTGAACTCAGATCCCGAGCACACCACATACCCGTAGCAGCCGGGCTTGCCCGCGGGAGCGATGTTGAGGGCCCCGACGCCGGCGAGCCGGACTGCTACGGAAAAGGGGGTGTATGCAAAATTGGCGTACGCAGAAAACCTCGTAGCAGTCCGGCTTGCCGGCGTAGCGATATCAGGGTGTTCACCCGCCCCAGCCGCTACCCAAGCTCGTCGATGTGCCGATACTCGGCATCCAGCAAGCGAGCAAGCTCATGCGCCCTGCCCAGCCGGATCGGTCCACGTTCGATATCGATCAACAGGCTCGGGCAGGCAAACGCGCTGACCGGCGAAATTTCCTTGATACGCCCATCGGTCAGAATCACCACCCGCTGCGCCTCCGCCGGGTAACGATCAAGCCGTTTGGCCAGCCATTCCCCCGCCTGCCCGATCGCTTCAAGCAATGGCGTGCCGCCCCCTGCACCCAAGGCTTCAAGCCAGGGCTGCAACGCCGCCCCTGCCTTCAATCCATGCTGCTGCCACCGCGCGCCGCCACCACTGGCGGTGAGCAAGGCCAGCCGCGCCCGCTGGCGATAAGCGTCATCGAACAACTGCGCCAACAGCCCTTTGGCCTGGCTCAAGGCGTGGTGCCGCCGGGTCGAAGCCGATGCGTCGACAATCACCAGCCACAGCGCCTGCGCCTTGTGTGTACGCGGCTGACGGACCAGATCGGCGCGGCGCTGCGGGCGGCCGCGCAGCAGTGTCGGCACCCAGGCAATAGCGCCTTCGCCACCGGCCCGGACTGGACCGCTCTTGCCGCCGTCAAGCCTGCCCGGCCGGGGGTTGGCATTCGCCCCCATGCTCTTGCGGGGGCGAATGCCTAAGGCTTTTTTGGCCAGCTGGGCACTTCACGCCGTGCGCCACTGGCAACGGGCTGCGCCGGCATCTGGCCCCAATTGCCCTCGCCCTGTTGCGGCGGGTTTTGGCTCGCCTGGCCAGAGCTGTCCTGATTCGGCGCGGTTGACTGCTGCGGCGGGCTTTCGCGACGACGATGGCGCAAGGCAAATTCGGCCACTGCGTCGATGTCCTCGTCCGCAATGGCTGACGCCCCGCGCCAGGCCGCATGGGCCCGAGCCGCCCGCAACCACACCAGGTCCGCACGCAGACCATCGACACCGGCCGCAAAGCAGCGCTCGGTGATCTTCGAGAGGCTCGCATCATCCAGCTCGATGCCAGCCAACAAACTGCGTGCCGTTTCGCAACGCGTCTTCAGCGCCTGCTGCTGCCCGGCCCACTGCTCGCAAAACGCCTCAGGCGCTGCATCGAAATCCAGGCGGCGACGAATGATCTGCCCGCGCTGTTCAGGCACCGTCTGCCCACTCAGGGCGACGTTCAAGCCAAAGCGGTCGAGCAGTTGCGGGCGCAGTTCACCCTCTTCCGGGTTCATGGTGCCAATCAATACGAATCGCGCTGGATGCTTGTGGGAAATGCCGTCACGCTCGACCAGGTTGACCCCACTGGCCGCGACATCCAGCAACAGGTCCACCAGGTGATCAGGCAGCAGATTGACCTCATCCACATACAGCACGCCGCCATCGGCCTTGGCCAGCACCCCCGGAGAAAAACTGGCCCGGCCCTCGCCCAGCGCCGCATCCAGGTCCAGGGTGCCCACCAGCCGTTCCTCGGTGGCGCCCAGCGGCAAGGTGACGAACTGACCACTGGCCAACAGGTCGGCCAGCCCGCGAGCCAGGGTCGATTTGGCCATGCCGCGGGGCCCTTCGATCAGCACGCCGCCGATCTTCGGGTCGATGGCCGTCAGGCACAGCGCCAGCTTCAGCTCGTCGGCACCGACCACGGCAGCCAGCGGGAAATGTGGGGTGTCGGTCATAGGCAACTCAGGTCTCTTCTATATCCAGCAACAGGTTTTCCAGCGCCTGGCGATACTCGCCCGGTTCCTGCCACAAACCGCGCTGCTGGGCTTCGAGCATGCGCTCGGTCATGTCGCGCAAGGCATCGGGGTTGTGCTGCTGGATGAAGTCCCGGGTGGAAGCATCGAGCAGGTAGGCATCGGCCAGCAGGGCGTACTGGTGATCGTCGATCAGTTCGGTGGTGGCATCGAAGGCGAACAGAAAATCCACGGTCGCGGCCATTTCGAAGGCGCCCTTGTAGCCGTGGCGCTTGACCCCTTCGATCCACTTCGGATTGGCCGCCCGCGAGCGCACCACCCGGTTGAGTTCTTCCTTGAGGCTGCGAATCTTCGGCAGGTCGGGCTGGCTGTGGTCGCCATGGTAACTGGCGACGGTTTCGCGGCTCAGGCTTTCGGCTGCCGCCAGCATGCCGCCCTGAAACTGGTAGTAATCATTGGAGTCCAGCAGGTCGTGCTCGCGGTTGTCCTGATTCTGCACCACGGCCTGCACCTTGCTCAGGCGGCGGGCGAAGTCGTTGCGCGCCGGGGTGCCTTCGTCGCCTGCGCCATAGGCATAGCCGCCCCAGTTCAGGTACACCTCGGCCAGGTCCTCGCGGGTCTGCCACAGGCGGCCGTCGATGGCGTTCTGCACACCTGCGCCATAGGCGCCGGGCTTGGCGCCGAAGATCCGCCAGCCAGCCTGTTTCGCCGCCTGCTCGGCACTCAGCCCTTCGCGCTCGAACTGCTCGCGCTCCTGGCGCACGCGGGCGGCCAGCGGGTTCATGTCATCCGGCTCATCCAGCGCGGCCACGGCCTGTACAGCGGCATCGAACAGGCGGATCAGGTTGGCGAAGGCATCGCGGAAGAAGCCGGACACCCGCAGCGTCACATCCACCCGCGGACGGTCCAGCAGACTCAGCGGCAGGATCTCGAAGTCATCGACCCGCTGGCTACCCGTGGCCCACACCGGGCGCACGCCCATCAGCGCCATGGCCTGGGCGATGTCATCGCCGCCGGTGCGCATGGTCGCCGTGCCCCAGACTGACAACCCCAGTTGACGCAGGTAATCACCATTGTCCTGCAAGTGCCTTTCCAGCAAGAGATTGGCCGATTGAAAGCCGATTCTCCAGGCGGTCATGGTCGGCAGGTTGCGCACGTCCACCGAGAAGAAATTGCGCCCGGTGGGCAGCACATCCAGCCGCCCGCGACTCGGCGCGCCGCTGGGGCCGGCAGGCACGAAACGGCCACCCAAGGCATCCAGCAGGCCACGCATTTCCGCAGGGCCGCAGTGATCCAGCCTTGGCGCCACGACTTCTAGCACCGCATTAACAATGAGTTCTAATTCATTGTTTTCAATCAATTTATAGCCATGCTGGTTATCAAGGATCTGCGTCAGCATCTGCTGCGCGTACAGCTCCAGACGCTCGCGGGTATCGCCGGTCGTGCGCCAGGGATCTGCACTGACTTCATGTAGTTCCTGAGGTTTCGGACCGCTCCACGGCTCGCCCAACGTACAGTCCAGCGGGTCGAAGCCCAGCTCGAACGCATGGCTCAAGGCACGCAACAGACTGGCTTGCGCACCTTTGCCATCACCGCGCGGCACTCGCAGAATCGCCAGCAGCGTGTCGATGCGCAAGCGGCCTTCCGGGGACTGGCCGAAGACGTGCAAGCCATCGCGAATCTGCGACTCCTTCAAGTCGCACAGGTAAGTGTCCAGGCGTGGCAGCCAGATGGCCGCGTCGGCATCTGCGTCCAGCCCTTCATCCAGCGCCAGCTCGCGGTCGATGTGGGTTTCGCGCACCAACCGCAGGATGTCCTTCTGCAGCTCGCGCGCTCGCCGTGGGTCGAGCAACTGCGCCTCGTAGTATTCGTCCGCCAGCAGTTCCAGATTGCGCAACGGCCCGTAGGTTTCGGCGCGGGTCAGCGGCGGCATCAGGTGGTCGATGATGACGGCCTGAGTGCGGCGTTTGGCCTGGGCACCCTCGCCCGGATCGTTGACGATAAAGGGATAGATGTTGGGCAACGGCCCCAGAATCGCGTCCGGCCAGCACTGCTCCGACAGCCCGACGCCCTTGCCCGGCAGCCACTCCAGATTGCCGTGCTTGCCCACGTGAATCACCGCGTGGGTGCCATAGGTCTGGCGCAGCCAGAAGTAGAACGCCAGGTAGCCATGGGGCGGGACCAGGTCCGGGTCGTGGTAGACCGCGCTGTGATCCACGTTATAGCCCCGCGCCGGCTGGATGCCGACGAAGGTCAGGCCCAAGCGCAGCCCGGCGACCATCATCCGCCCGTTGCGGCACATCGGGTCGTTCTGCGGCGAGCCCCAGCGCTCGATCACCGCCTCGCGATTGGCCTGGGGCAAGGCGTCGAACGCCGCCAGGTAGTCGTCCATCGCCATGCTTTGGTGGCAGGGGCGTTGATCGAGGCTATCGGGGTCGTTGGTCACGCCGCCCAGCAAAGCGTGTATCAGTGCGGTGCCGCTTTCCGGTAGGTCCTGGACCGGGTAGCCCTCATCCTGCATGGCCTTGAGTATGTTCAAGGCCGCCGCCGGAGTGTCGAGCCCGACGCCGTTGCCGATGCGCCCGTCGCGGGTCGGGTAGTTCGCCAGGATAAGCGCCACGCGCTTGTCGGCATTGGCGGTGCGCGCCAGCAACACCCAGCGTCGCGCCAGCTCGGCGACGAAATCCATGCGCTCGGGTTGCGCCCGGTAGCACACCACGTCGGACTGGCTGCGCTCGCTGCGCCAGGCCAGGTCTTTGAAACTGATAGGGCGGCTGATGATGCGCCCGTCCAGTTCCGGCAGCGCGATGTGCATCGCCAGATCCCGCGAACCAAGGCCCTGCTCGCTGGCCTGCCAGGCGGGTTCATTGTCCTGGGCGCAGATGGCCTGGATCACCGGCACATTTAGACGGAACGGTCGCAAATGCGGCGCTTCCGGGCTGGACTGGGCAAAGCCGGTGGTATTGAGGATCACCTCGCACTCGGCCTGATCCAGCCAGTCCTGCACGGCGTCCAGGCAGGCCGGCTCCTTGAGGCTCGCCACGGCGATGGGCAACGGGTTCAATCCCTGGGCCACCAGTCGCTGGCAGAACACGTCGATGAAGCCGGTATTGGCCGCCTGCAAATGCGAGCGGTAGAACAGCACCGCGGCCACGGGATGATCGACCTGCCATTCGGCCTGCCAGTCAGCCAGGGTCGCGCTGGCCTTGTGCGGGTGATAGATCGCCGTGCGCGGCAGGGTTTGAGGTTCTTCCCAGGCGTAGTCGCGGTCCAGCCAACGGCTGGCCAGGCAATTGAACAGCTGCAGGGCATTGTGCTTGCCGCCCTGGCGCAGGTAGTGCCAGAGCCGCTCGCGGTCCTCGGCAGGTTCAGTGCTCAGGTCGCTGAGTTCCGGGTCGGGGCGGTCGTCGCCCGGCACCAGAATCAGCTTCACGCCCGCACCTTTTCTGGAGGCCGCTGCCAGCTCCACCAGCCGTTCGACGCCGTAACGCCAGTAGCCGATGCCACCGTGCAGGGAAATCACGATGACTTTGGCGTGGCGCAGCACTTCGTCGACATAGAGGTCGACCGAGGCATGATTCTGCACCTGCATCGGGTTCGCCAGACGCAGACTGGGGTAATCGTCAGGCAGCTGCTGGGCGGTTTCGGCCAGCAGCGCCAGATGGGAATCACCGCTGCACAGGATCACCAGATCGGCAGGCGTCTGTCCCAGGTCGGCGATGCTGTCGTCGGGGACAAAGCCGCCGGGCTGGGTGCGCAGCAGGTGCATGGATCAGCCCTGAATCGCAGCGCGCAATTGGGCTTCGAGCACGGCGGCGTCCAGATCCTGACCGATCAGCACCAGATGGCTGACGCGTTCTTCGTCGGCTTTCCAGGCGCGGTCGAAGTGCTTGTCGAAACGCGTGCCCACGCCTTGCACCAGCAGGCGCATAGGCTTGCCGGGAATCGCCGCGAAACCTTTGACCCGCAGAATGCCGTGTTGCACCACGGCCTGGGTCAGGGCATCGAGCAGCAGCGCTTCGTCGGCCTGGGGCAGCGAAATGGAAATCGAGTCGAAGGCGTCGTGATCGTGGTCATCGTGATCGTCGCCTTCGTGGTGATCGTGGTGGGTCTTGCGGCCATCGATGTGCAGCTCGGACTCGGCGCCCAGGCCCAGCAACACGTTGATCGGCAACTGGCCCTTGCTGGCCTCGATGATTTTCACCGCAGGCGGCAGTTCTTCGGCGACTTCGGCACGCACGGCAGCCAGCGCCTGGGCATCGAGCATGTCGGCCTTGTTCAGGACCACCAGGTCAGCACTGGCCAGTTGGTCGGCGAACAGCTCGTGCAGCGGCGATTCGTGATCCAGGTTCGGATCGAGCTTGCGCTGGGCGTCGACCTGATCCGGGAACGCGGCGAAGGTACCGGCCACCACCGCAGGGCTGTCGACCACGGTGATCACCGCGTCAACGGTGCAGGCGTTGCGGATTTCCGGCCACTGGAAGGCTTGCACCAGGGGTTTTGGCAGGGCCAGGCCCGAGGTTTCGATGAGGATGTGGTCCAGATCGCCGCGACGGGCAACCAGCTCCTGCATCACCGGGAAAAACTCTTCCTGCACGGTGCAGCACAGGCAGCCGTTGGCCAGTTCGTAGACGCGGCCGTTGGCTTCTTCCTCGGTGCAGCCGATGGTGCATTGCTTGAGGATTTCGCCGTCGATGCCCAGCTCGCCAAACTCGTTGACGATCACCGCGATGCGGCGGCCTTCGGCGTTGTCGAGCATGTGGCGCAGCAGCGTGGTCTTGCCCGAGCCCAGAAACCCGGTAACGATGGTGACGGGGAGTTTGGCCAGTGTTTTCATCGGATGCCCTATGGGGTAGCGGCGGGCAAACAGGACGAGAACCGCGCAGCCGTCGCGCTGGACAGGCCTGCTGTTCGATTCGCCACCGGATCACCCCGCCCGGTTGTAATGAGAATTCGTGGACGTGGCGTCCGCTTCGAGGCAGGTCTCCTGGCTCACGGTGGCGAGGCTGACGCGGGTCAGGCCGCTCGCGTCCATCGCGCCTTCCCGCTCGCGCAGTGGCTGTGCAATGAACATGACCGTTTACAGTTGCGGGGGCAGCTGTGGCGTCAAACCACATTCCCTTCTTAGCACCGCAGCCTGCTTGACAGGCACAACGGTGAACCTCAAGTGCGCAAGGCTACGCAGTGCCTTGGCGAAGGTCAACGAGCAAACCGGGTGAACGGGCGCAAACGCGCCTTGCGCCGATTGACTGATCCTGCGCCCCATGCTCTCCTACACACCTTGTTACGGGTGCCCTTCACAGGGTGAAACGGGAAACCGGTGCGTGCGAGCCCCTTGGCTCGTGCAAGTCCGGCGCTGCCCCCGCAACGGTAAGCGAGCGAAGAGTCAGATCCACTGTGTCGGTCAGCGATATGGGAAGGCGATTCTTGAAGGCCGATGTCAGGCCCCTCGCAAGCCCGGAGACCGGCCCGACAACGTTCACATAACAAACCCGCGGTGGGCGGGTGCAGTTGCGTTCATCACTGACGTGCGTCAGTGGTGTGCCTTGCGCCTTCCCGTTCGCTGAAACTTTCAGAGGGAAGCGCCATGTCGATCAGCACGACCAACCAGACCAGCACCCAGACCGCCAGCTCCGCCGGCACCCAGAGCCAGCGCCTGACTGCCGCCGTCAGCGCGATGATTCTGGGCGCGTGCCTGGTTTATTTCGCGGGTTTCTCGCACATCGACGCCGTGCACAACGCCGCGCACGACACCCGTCACAGCTCCGCCTTCCCTTGCCACTGAGACCTGCCGCCATGTTCAAGCGTATCGCTCAAACAGCCGGTTTCACTGGCCTGCTCGCAGCCCTGCTGCTGACCCTCGTGCAAAGTTTCTGGGTCGCGCCGTTGATCCTGCAAGCCGAAACCTATGAAAAGGCCCCCGCCGCCGAAATGCACGAGCACGCCCACGAGCATGGCGACGCAGCCATGGCCGGCCACGTGCACGACGAAGAAGCCTGGGAGCCGGAAGACGGCTGGCAGCGCGTGCTGTCCACCACCGGCGGTAACCTGGTGGTCGCGGTGGGCTTCGCCCTGATGCTGGCGGCGCTTTACACCTTGCGCGCTCCGTCGAAAACCAGCCAGGGCGCACTCTGGGGCCTGGCCGGTTTCGCCGTGTTCGTCCTCGCCCCTACCCTGGGCCTGCCGCCGGAACTGCCGGGCACTGCCGCCGCCGACCTGACCCAGCGCCAGATCTGGTGGATCAGCACCGCCGCCTCCACCGCCGTGGGCCTTGCGCTGATCGTGTTCGCCCATAACTGGCTGCTCAAGGTGCTGGGCGCGGCCATCCTGGTGGTGCCGCACATCGTCGGCGCCCCGCAGCCGCTGGTGCATTCGGCACTGGCGCCTGAAGCGCTCGAAGCCCAGTTCAAGATTGCCTCGCTGCTGACCAACGCGGTGTTCTGGGTGGCGATGGGCCTGATCAGTGCCTGGCTGTTCCGTCGTCATGACGCCCACGCTGCACAGCCTGGCCTGAACCACGCGGTATGAATAAGGCAGCCGCGAGGCCGATCCTGGTGATCGGCCTGGGCTGCCAGCGCGGTTGCCCGGCACTGGTGCTGCGCGGTCTGATCGAGGTGACGCTGGTCGAGCATCGGCTGGCACTGTCAGACATCACGGCCCTGGCTTCCATCGACAGCAAGTCGACGGAGCCGGGGTTGCTGGAACTGGCCGAAGAGCTTGGATTGCCGCTGCATTTTTTCAGCGCTGCAGAAATGGCAGTGTTCGAACCGCAACTGACCCATCGTTCACTGATCGCCTTCGACACCACCGGCTGCTACGGTGTGGCGGAGAGCGCGGCGCTGGCGTTGGCCACACGCTTGACAGGCCGTGCGTCCAGGCTGTTGATAAAACGGCGTAAAACCTCCCGCGCCACTTTTGCGCTGGCCTCGAACCTGTAGGAGCGCGCTTGCCCGCGACGGCGGTGTATCAGTCACACCTGTGTCGTCTGGCACACCGCCGTCGCGGGCAAGCGCGCTCCTACAGGGTGAGATTTGATTTCGGAGATGCAATGACTGTTTTTTTCATCGGTGCAGGCCCAGGCGATCCGGATCTGATCACGGTCAAGGGCCAACGGTTGATCCGCACCTGCCCTGTCATCATCTACGCCGGATCACTGGTGCCAGAGGCAGTTCTGGAGGGGCATTCGGCGGTCCAGGTGGTCAACAGCGCCGAGTTGCACCTGGAACAGATCATCGCCTTGATGAAATCCGCTCATGCAAACGGCCAGGATGTGGCCCGCGTGCACTCCGGCGACCCGAGCCTGTACGGCGCCATCGGCGAGCAGATTCGCTGCCTGCGTGAACTCGGTATCCCGTTCGAAATCATCCCCGGGGTGACCGCCACTGCGGCGTGCGCTGCGTTGCTGGGCACCGAACTGACCCTGCCGGACATCTCCCAGAGCGTGATCCTGACTCGTTACGCAGACAAGACCGCCATGCCGGAGGGTGAGGAACTGGGGGATCTGGC
This sequence comes from Pseudomonas sp. NPDC090201, assembly GCF_044746825.1. Classification (NCBI taxonomy): domain Bacteria; kingdom Pseudomonadati; phylum Pseudomonadota; class Gammaproteobacteria; order Pseudomonadales; family Pseudomonadaceae; genus Pseudomonas; species Pseudomonas sp. NPDC090201. Next base: position 45,822 of record NZ_JBIVCX010000016.1, on the reverse strand, counting down.
GCAGCACAAGGCGACCATGGCGATCCACCTGGGGGTCAACAACCTGGGGAAAATCGTCGCCGAACTGACGCCGCACTATGGTCAGGATTGCCCGATAGCCGTGGTTCACCGGGCCAGCTGGCCGGATCAGGACTGGGTGGTCGGGACCTTGGCGGATATCGAACAGAAAGTGCAGGCCAAGGGGTTTCGACGCACGGCGTTGATTCTCGTGGGCCGGGTATTGGGCAATGACGTGTTCAGCGAATCATCGCTGTACCGCGCAGGGCATGCGCATTTGTTTCGCCCTTGAGCCCGCTCCCGCCGGCAAGCCGTGCTGCTACAGGATGGCGGGCACCGATGAATTTTGTGCCTTGCCTCGGCCCCGTAGCAGCACGGCTTGCCGGCGGGGACATTCTCAAGATCGCTCCCGCTGGCAAGCCATGCTGCTACGGGGTATCGACACCATGAAAAAAGCCCCGAACCAGTCGGGGCTTTTTTGCAGCGAAACACTCAGTAATAAGCGTTTTCTTTCTGCGTGTGGTCGGTCACGTCACGTACGCCCGACAGCTCAGGGATGCGCTCGAGCAGTGTGCGCTCGATGCCTTCCTTGAGGGTCACGTCAGCCTGGCCGCAGCCTTGGCAGCCGCCGCCGAATTGCAGCACGGCGATGTTCTTGTCTTCTTCCTCGACCACGTCGATCAGCGTCACCTGGCCGCCGTGGCTGGCCAGACCCGGGTTGATCTCGGTCTGCAGGTAGTAGTTGATGCGCTCGTTGATCGGGCTGTCGGCATTGACCATCGGCACCTTGGCGTTCGGCGCCTTGATGGTCAACTGGCCGCCCATGCGGTCGGTGGCGTAGTCGACCACGGCGTCGTCCAGAAAGGCCTCGCTGAAGGAGTCGATCCAGGCCGTGAAGCTCTTGAGGCCGATGGCCTTGTCTTCCGGTTTTTCTTCGCCCGGCTTGCAGTAGGCAATGCAGGTTTCAGCGTATTGGGTGCCAGGCTGGGTAATAAACACGCGGATGCCGATACCGGGGGTATTCTGCTTCTGCAGCAGATCGGCCAGGTAATCGTGGGCGGCATCGGTAATGGTAATAGCGGTCATGAAAATTCCTCGCAGACGTGGGGCGCAGTCTACGCCATTCCACGTCAACTGACAAAGTCCTAGTATTTCACTCAACTAATGCGAATGAAAATAAATTCTCATGAAAGCGCGGCCTCACGGGACGTCCTGCGGCTGTCCAGCCAGCCCTTCATGCGTCGGTACAGGCCCTTCTCGATCCACTCGTAACTGAGCCAGGCGCCCAGCGCGATCACCGGCACGCAGATGGCGAACGCCAGGTATGGGTTCAGGCCATAGCGCTCGCTGGCCAGCCAACCCCCATACAGCACCAGCACGTGCAGCAGGTACACCGAGTAGGAACAGTCGCCCATGGTCTTCAGCAACCTACTGCCGCGCATGTACGGTTCCAGCGAGATGCACGCCACCACGATCACCGCGCTCGGCAGGCCCCAGTTGACGATCCGTAGATCCGGCGGCAACTGCTTGATGGTCAGCAACGCCCCGCCGATGGCCAGCAGGGGCAGCCACAGGCGCTCGGTGATCCAGCCGCGACGGTAAGCGACGCCGATGCCGATACCCAGCAGGAACTCATAGACGATGTCATTGGCGTAAAAGCGGCTGATGAGGCCCGAGCGGCCCAGCACGTCGGTCACGGCGAACAGCGCGGCGGCAATGATAAGCGGTCGAAGGCGTTGCTGGAACAGGAAGACCATGGAAAACAGCACGTAGAACAGCATTTCGTAGTTGAGGGTCCAGCCGACGTTGAGCGTCGGATAGAGGCCATAGCCGCCGGGGTTTTCCGAGGGGATGAACAACAGTGAGAGGATGAAGCTCTGCCAGTCCACCACCTGATGGGGCAAGAGCGGATGGGCGACCACCACCAAAAGGCCCATGACCAGGGTGTAGAGCCAGTAGGCCGGCACGATGCGGATGATGCGGTTGAGCATGAAGCGGCTGGCGGGAATGTCCTTGTCCACCGTGGAGAGGTAGATCACAAGGCCGCTGATGACGAAAAAGATGTCGACGCCTACAGCGCCTTTCTCGGTGAAGAACCGGCCAATCGGGCCGCTGGGATGAAAATCGAAAAAAATCTGCATGAAGTGGTGACACACAACGACCCACGCGGCGAGTGCCCGCAGGGCCTGAACCGAAATCAACATCTGCAACCTCTTGCTTGTCCGGGCTTGACCCACCCTCCAGAACCTCGAAAACGCCATGCCGGGCACGACTGCTCACAGGGTCCGACTTCGACTTTGGCGAAAAGGTTCGGCAAGACTGACGGGCTGCATAATGGCTGCAGGCCATGATTTATAAGGCTTTTCCGGTTTTACCCCGCGTGCATGGGGGTGACATCAATGCGTCGGGCAACGCAAAAAAATGTAGCAGCACGGCTTGCCGGCGGGGGCGGCCTCAAGATCGCCCCCGCCGGCAAGCCGTGCTGCTACGGATCTGATATCACTCAGAGATTCTCGTACCGATTCATATCCAGCACCCCCGCCTCCTGCGGCTCGGTCTCCTGGATGTAATGATCAAGGTCATGGAAATAGGTCCAGAACAGCGGATGGCTGCGGCGCACGCCCCAGCGTTCGACGATCTTCTCGAACGCTTCCTTGTGGTCATGGGCCTTCTCCATCGCATCCACGAAGGCACTCACTTCATTGGCCGGAATGTTGAAGATGAAGTTCGGGTAGCTGCTCAGCACCCCGGGGTAGATCGTCAGGTTGTCCAGCCCCGGCTGATAGCGGTACGCCTCGCCCAGCAGGAACGCCACGTTACTGTGGGCGCGGTTGCGCAGCATGCTGTAGACGATGCGCTTGCCGGTGCCGTCCTGGATCCGCAGCATGGTCGCTTCCGGCAACTGATTGATGACCTTGAGCCCTGCCGCAGGGCGCGCCACCAGCCGGCTCAGCGACTGTTCCACATCGCTGAACACCGGCCCCACGCCCGGACGCGAACAATAGGCGCCCGAGCAGCGGTTGATCGGATCGGGAGCGGCGTTGAGCGTGCCGGCGCGCTCGATCAGCTTGCGTTCGAAGTCGCGCTTAGGGTCTTTCTCATCGAGTTTCATGCCGGTCGGGGTGTCATCGTCGATGGCCTGATAGTCCAGCCACATCTTCACTTTGCCGCTGTTCTGGTACCAACTGCCCAGGATGTCGTCGCGCTTGTCGGCCGGCATCAGGCGCAGGAAATTGACCTCCGCGCCATTGCGGATCAGGTCGAAATACAGACGCGTCTGCACCTGATGGGACACGTTGCCGTACACATCGAAGTTCACCACCAACTGGTAATAGGTGCGCTCCAGCAGCGGGTAGTCGAACAGCCACACGGTGGTTGGCAGGTCGCCGATCAGGCCCTTGTTCACCGTGGCGCTGTCGAAGTGGCGGAAGATGGTCAGCAATGCGTTGTCGTTGCCCGCCCACAGCGTCGCCCAGCCCGGTGGCGGCATGTGCGCGTAGGCATCGCTGCGCAGGTCTTCGTAGGCATTGCGCTTGTCGCGGTAGTTGTGCCAAAGGCTCAGGACACTGCCCACATCATCGTCCTGCCCCGGCATCGCCAGCAACGGCGTGGCCTGGGCGCGGTACGCCGCATCGGTGATGTAGCGATCGTGGGCCGGTTCCTGGAACAGCGCCCAGAAATGGTCGCGAATCACGTCGGTGGCGATCTGCCCTCGGCACACCGGCCCGCGAATGAAGGTGCGCACAAAGTATTCGGCGTTATCCAGCATGAACTGGTAACGGGCCACCGCCGGGATTTCCTTGAAGGTGTCGAACGGGTTGGCTCGACGCTGCGGGCCGTAGCCCGGCAGCGAGGTGGCGTGCCAGTTGCCGCTGTAGAACAGTTGCTTGACCCGCGCCAGCTTCTGCGGCCCCATCGGGTAGGTGATGTGGGTCTTGTGCACGATCACGCCCTGCACCGGCATCAGGCGGTAATAGAAGGTGGTGCCGGGGTCATCATCGGGGCGACGGGTAGCGATCAGGTCCACCGGCTGGCCACTCGGCGTGCGCGAACGCACCCACTGGAAGAAATGCCCCTGCTGGCCATCGGTGAAATAGATGTGCGCGAGGAACAGGTGCTCGTACAGCCAGCGCGCCACCAGCGCCTCGGTGGAGCCTGGGCGATTGAACAGGCTTTCCCATTCGTTGATCTGCGCGGCCTCTCCTGCGCTCGGCTGCAGCGGCGTCTGCTCGACCGGCGCACCGGCGGCCAGCCAGGTCTGCAAGGTGTTGTACTGGGCGTCGGTCAAGCCGGTGACCGCCAGCGGCATGCCCTGCCCCGGATGCGACTTGGCGTAGCCCTCGAACTCCTGGGGCAACGGGCACATGTTCTCGCGGTTGAGGCCTAGCACGATGTCGTCCGGCAGCTTGGCGTTGGGCACCAGCGGCGCGCTATGGCCGAACTCCAGCATTTTCGCCAGCAAGGCGGCCTGGTTGCTCTGGCCGTCGAGTACCGAATAGAAGCCCTTCTTGCGCCAGGCTTCCGGACCCTGGGCGTCATAGAAAATCCGCGACGGCGCGATCGCCTGGCTGCGGTCGCCCTGGTACACCGGCACTTTTGACGCCCCGCGCAGCACACCTTCGCCGCTGCCCAGGTTCAACTGGCAGGCGGCGTCGTTGCAGGCATGGCAGGCCACGCACTTCTCGGTGAAGATCGGCTGGATGTCGCGGCTGTAGGAAATGGCCGGGTGTGGAGAGACGGGTTGCGCAAGGGGTGACTGCGCGAACGCTGCACCGCAAAACAATAGGGCCAGGGAAATGGCGAACACGCGATGCAACATGGAACGGACGTCCTGAATATTTAAACCTGCGACGATTCTACCCGTGGCGAGCTGCCATCAACATGAGCAGAATTCATGAAAAAGCTGCAACGGTTTAAAAGCGTACAGGTTTGCTATTATTTCGCACCTTTCATCGTCACCTTTTTTGTCTTTTCCTGGTTCGGGTAACCCTATGTCAGATCGCAGCGCGCGTCTTCAAGCACTCCAGCAGGCTCTCAAAGAGCGCATCCTGATACTCGATGGCGGCATGGGCACCATGATCCAGAGCTATCGCCTGGAGGAAGAAGACTACCGCGGCAAACGCTTCGCCGACTGGCCAAGCGACCTCAAGGGCAACAACGACCTGCTGGTGCTGACCCGCCCGGACGTGATTGGCGCCATCGAGAAGGAATACCTGGACGCCGGCGCCGACATCCTCGAAACCAACACCTTCAACGCAACGCAGGTGTCCCAGGCCGACTACGGCATGGAAGCGCTGGTGTACGAACTGAACGTCGAAGGTGCGCGCCTGGCGCGTAAGGTCGCAGACGCCAAGACCCTGGAAACCCCGGACCGTCCGCGCTTCGTCGCCGGTGTACTCGGCCCGACCAGCCGCACCTGCTCGCTGTCGCCAGATGTGAACAACCCCGGCTACCGCAACGTCACCTTCGATGAACTGGTCGAGAACTACACCGAGGCCACCAAGGGCCTGATCGAAGGCGGCGCGGACCTGATCCTGATCGAGACCATCTTCGACACCCTGAACGCCAAGGCGGCGATCTTCGCCGTGCAGGGCGTGTTCGACGAGATCGGCTTCGAATTGCCGATCATGATTTCCGGCACCATCACCGACGCCTCGGGCCGTACCCTGTCGGGCCAGACTACCGAAGCGTTCTGGAACTCGGTGCGTCACGCCAAGCCGATTTCCGTGGGCCTGAACTGCGCCCTGGGCGCCAGCGACCTGCGCCCGTACCTGGAAGAGCTGTCGAACAAGGCCGACACCCAGGTCTCCGCCCACCCGAACGCCGGCCTGCCGAACGAATTCGGCGAGTACGACGAAAGCCCGGCCGAAATGGCCGCAGTGGTCGAAGAGTTCGCCCAGAGCGGCTTCCTCAACATCGTCGGCGGCTGCTGCGGCACCACCCCTGCGCACATAAAGGCGATTGCCAACGCGGTGTCCAAATACGCGCCACGGGCCATTCCGGACATCCCGAAAGCCTGTCGCCTGTCGGGTCTGGAGCCGTTCACCATCGATCGCCAGTCGCTGTTCGTCAACGTCGGCGAGCGCACCAACATTACCGGTTCCGCCCGTTTCGCCCGCCTGATCCGTGAAGACAACTACACCGAAGCCCTGGAGGTCGCCCTGCAACAGGTCGAAGCCGGCGCCCAGGTGATCGACATCAACATGGACGAAGGCATGCTGGACTCGAAGAAGGCCATGGTGACCTTCCTCAACCTGATCGCAGGCGAGCCGGACATCTCCCGCGTGCCGATCATGATCGACTCCTCGAAATGGGAAGTGATCGAAGCGGGTCTGAAGTGCATCCAGGGCAAGGGCATCGTCAACTCGATCAGCATGAAAGAAGGCGTCGAGCAGTTCATCCACCACGCCAAACTGTGCAAGCGCTATGGCGCAGCAGTGGTGGTGATGGCGTTCGACGAAGCCGGCCAGGCCGACACCGAAGCGCGCAAGAAGGAAATCTGCAAGCGCTCCTACGACATTCTGGTCAACGAAGTGGGCTTCCCGCCAGAAGACATCATCTTCGACCCGAACATCTTCGCCATCGCCACCGGTATCGAAGAGCACAACAACTACGCCGTCGACTTCATCAACGCCTGCGCCTACATCCGTGACGAACTGCCGTATGCCCTGACGTCGGGCGGCGTGTCCAACGTGTCGTTCTCGTTCCGTGGCAACAACCCGGTGCGCGAGGCGATCCACTCGGTGTTCCTGCTGCACGCGATTCGCAACGGCCTGACGATGGGGATCGTCAACGCCGGCCAACTGGAGATCTACGACGAAATCCCGGCCAAGCTGCGTGAAGCGGTGGAAAACGTGGTGCTCAACGTTGATGCAGAGGGCACCGAAAAACTGCTGGCCATTGCCGACGAGTTCAAGGGCGACGGTTCGGTCAAGGAAGCGGAAACCGAAGAGTGGCGCGGCTGGGAGGTCAACGAGCGCCTCAAGCACGCGCTGGTCAAGGGCATCACCACCCACATCGTCGAAGACACCGAGCTGTCGCGCCAGTCGTTCGCACGCCCGATCGAAGTGATCGAAGGCCCGCTGATGGCCGGCATGAACGTGGTCGGCGACCTGTTCGGCTCGGGCAAGATGTTCCTGCCGCAGGTGGTGAAATCCGCCCGAGTGATGAAACAGGCCGTGGCGCATCTGATTCCGTTCATCGAAGCGGAAAAAGGCGACAAGCCGGAAGCCAAGGGCAAGATCCTGATGGCCACGGTCAAGGGCGACGTGCACGACATCGGCAAGAACATCGTCGGCGTGGTGCTGGGCTGTAACGGCTACGACATCGTCGACCTGGGCGTGATGGTGCCTGCAGAAAAAATCCTGCAGGTGGCCAAGGAAGAGAAATGCGACATCATCGGCCTGTCCGGCCTGATTACCCCGTCGCTCGATGAAATGGTCCACGTGGCCCGCGAGATGCAGCGCCAGAACTTCAGCCTGCCGCTGATGATCGGTGGCGCGACCACCTCCAAGGCGCACACGGCGGTGAAGATCGAGCCCAAGTACAGTAACGATGCGGTGGTCTACGTCACCGACGCCTCCCGCGCCGTGGGTGTAGCGACGCAGTTGCTGTCCAAGGAACTGAAAGCCGGCTTCATCGAGAAGACTCGCGCCGAGTACGTCGAAGTGCGCGAACGCACCTCGGCCCGCAGCGCCCGCACCGAGCGCCTGAGCTACAGCGCGGCTATCGCCAAGAAGCCGCAGTTCGACTGGGCCGGGTATGAGCCGGTGAAGCCGACCTTCACCGGGGTCAAGGTACTGGAAGACATCGACCTGAACGTGCTGGTGGATTACATCGACTGGACGCCGTTCTTCATTTCCTGGGACCTGGCCGGCAAATACCCGCGCATCCTCACCGACGAAGTGGTGGGCGAAGCGGCGACCTCGCTGTTCAAGGACGCCCAGGAACTGCTGCGCAAGCTGATCGACGAGAAGCTGATCCGCAGCCGCGCGGTGTTCGGTTTCTGGCCGGCCAATCAGATTGACCACGACGACATCCAGTTGCTGGACGACAACGGCCAGCCATTGGCGAAACTGCACCACCTGCGCCAGCAGATCATCAAGACCGACGGCAAGCCGAACTTCTCCCTGGCCGACTTCGTGGCGCCAAAAGACAGCGGCGTGACCGACTATGTGGGCGGTTTCATCACCACGGCAGGCATCGGTGCCGAGGAAGTGTCCAAGGCGTATCAGGACAAGGGCGACGACTACAACGCGATCATGGTCAAGGCCCTGGCCGACCGTCTGGCCGAGGCCTGTGCCGAGTGGCTGCACCAGCAGGTGCGCAAAGAGTACTGGGGTTACGCCGCTGATGAGCAACTCGATAACGAGGACCTCATCAAGGAGAAATACGCAGGCATCCGCCCTGCCCCAGGCTACCCGGCCTGCCCTGACCACACCGAGAAAGGCGTGCTGTTCGACCTGCTGGACCCGACTCAGGGCGAAGGCAAACCCGGCATCAGCGGCGTGTTTCTTACCGAGCATTACGCGATGTTCCCGGCGGCGGCGGTCAGCGGCTGGTACTTCGCCCATCCACAGGCGCAGTACTTTGCCGTGGGCAAGGTCGACAAGGATCAGGTCGAGAGCTACAACGCCCGCAAAGGCCAGGAAATGCGCGTCACCGAACGCTGGCTGGCGCCAAACCTGGGCTACGACGAGTAAGCCCGGCCACCCCGGCGGCGTCTGAACCACCGCTTTCGCGGGCAAGCCCGCTCCCACAGATGTTGCGGTGTTCATCAATTCCGGGGCAGACCCAGACCCACTGTGGGAGCGGGCTTGCCCGCGAAAGCGTCAGACCTTTCACATCGGCGGCGTCTGACCCGACGCCGTCGCGGGCAAGCGCGCTCCTACAGGTGTTGCGGTGTTCATCAATTCCGGGGCAGACCCAGACCCACTGTGGGAGCGGGCTTGCCCGCGAAAGCGTCAGACCTTTCACACCGGCGGCGTCTGACCCGACGCCGTCGCGGGCAAGCGCGCTCCTACGGGGCTGCGGGTAGCTTCTGCCCGAAGAGCGAAGCAGCGCGGCTTGCCGGCGGGCTGGCGCGAAGCGGCAGTAGATCCTGAGCATCCGGTTTGCCTGACACACCGCGGCAGCCGGTTTTACTGGCGCTGCGCACCAGCCCGCCGGCAAGCCGTGCTGCTACGGGGTGGGATCGTTAGGGCGGCTGGGTTAAAGCCAGTTGCCCCCACGCAGGCAATATCGCGGCTATCCTTTCTTCAGCCCTTTTGCCGGCGCTGGAGCGAACATGGACAATCCATCCAACGACCCACCTGACAACAAGCCCCCAACACTCTGGCAGATGCTGCACAGCGTCATGGCGGCAGCATTCGGCGTGCAAAGCCAGAAGAACCGGGCGCGGGACTTCACCCACGGCAAGCCGTCGCACTTCGTGATCCTGGGCATCGTATTCACCGCAGTGTTCGCACTGATCCTGCTGGGCATCGTGCAACTGGTGCTGCACTTCGCCCTGCCCTGAGCCCTGCGTTTTTCAGTTGCTCCCCACCTTCACAAAGGGATACGCCACCCCCTCCGGGCTGCGGCCCTGGGTGAACTGGCGCACATCGATTCCGTAATCGTCACGGCTGTTGGCCTGCATGAAGCGCTGGCTGTCCTTGCGCTCACGAAGCTGCATCGCCGATACACGCCAGGTACCGAAGGGCTGGCGGGTCTGGCTGTCGGCCTTGTCGTAATCATCGAGCAGCACCAAGGCCCAGCCCCCGAGGGTGAAATGCCCGCCGGCGTCGACGCTCAACGTGCCGTCGTGCAACGCCTGCAACGCGGCGGTGGAATCGTTGATGGTGCCCACCAGAACGTCCTTGCCCGGCTGCTTGCCGGTTTCGCGCACGGCGTCCATCACGCCAAATGCCATCAGGTCGCTTGCGGCCCAGATCAGGCTGACGTCGGGATAGCGCTTGAGCAACACCTGCGCCTGCTCGTAGGCCCGGTCGCGGCGCCAGCCACCGAGCACGATCTGTCGCAACCGCACCTGAGGGAATTCGGCCAGTGCCCGGTAAAGCCCGCGCTCCCGCTGCAGCGACACCGGCGTGCTGTTGGTACCCGAGAACGCCAGCATGTCGATGAACTGCCCCGCCGGCACTGGCGGATGGGATTCGATCAGGCGCCTGGCAACCAGATAGCCGCCCTCTTCATCGTTGGCGACCACGCTGCCGAGAAAATCCGGGTAGCGACTGCGCAGGTCGCCCAGGATGCTCAATTGGTTGGAGGTAAAGGTGTTGTTGACCGCGACCAGCTTGACCCCGCTGCCCACCGACAGGCGCAGCACTTCGGGTGCGACGTTCAACTCGTTGGAGAACACCAGGTAATCAGGTCGGGCAGTGCCTTGCAGCGCCTGGCGCGCAAAGGTGAGCAGCGTGCGGGTATCGCGGTCGGTGTAGTGGATGGTCAGGTTCATGGCCAGCCGGTCGGCCGCAGCCTGCATGAAGCGGGAATAACTGGACCAATACGGATCCTGGGCCGAGCCCGGGTTGAGGAACACCACCGAAGCCGCCCACGCATTACCCAGCCACAACCCACCCACGACGAGCATGAGGCAGCCACTGAAAAACCTTGCCATCGGACACCGAGCCTCACGCCGAAAACGATACAACCGACCTGCATCAGGCCTGCTTATACCTTATCGGCAAGCGTCGGGTAAGCTCTACCCCGCGCATTGATACTCGGTGCCGGCGTTACTGGTGACTCACCCAGAACACCGCAGCGCCTACGACCAGAATGATGATAAAGAGAATCGCCCAGGCGTCTACGTGACTGTCGGACTTGGCAGGTTTAGGGTGGGATCGGCTCATTGCATCGCCTCTTGTCTGTCTTATTGTCGATGAGACATGGAACTGACCGAAGACGGTTGACCCCGGCCTGAACCTGAGTAAAGTCCAGGGTTATCCCTCTCACAAGTGTGGTCATGAGCAGCCGACGGGTTGCTTATCGCTTTTAGCTATTTGCATATAAAGAAACATCACTTTTGCGCATATTCTCAAACTGCTATTGTCCCCCCGGCCTCGTTGGAGGCTGCGCGACCGTGCGCGCAGATTTGTTTCGGACCCTGAATGCAGGCGGCATAGCATCGCCTCTCAGCTGGTCCAAGCAGCAGTGAACCGCCTGAGAACAGGACCACCATGTACGTATATGACGAGTACGATCAGCGGATCGTCGAGGACCGCGTCAAGCAGTTCCGCGACCAGACCCGCCGCTATCTGGCCGGCGAGCTGAGCGAAGAAGAGTTCCGCCCGCTTCGCCTGCAAAACGGCCTCTATGTCCAGCGCTTCGCCCCGATGCTGCGCGTGGCTGTGCCTTACGGCCAGTTGACGGCGCGCCAGGTGCGCATGCTGGCGAAAATCGCCCGCGACTACGACAAGGGCTACGCGCACATCAGCACCCGCCAGAACGTGCAGTTCAACTGGCCGGCGCTGGAAGACATCCCTGACATCCTGGCTGAACTGGCGACTGTGCAGATGCACGCGATCCAGACCAGCGGCAACTGCCTGCGCAACGTCACCACGGACCAGTTTGCCGGCGTCGCAGCCGACGAGCTGGTTGACCCGCGCCCATGGTGCGAGATCGTGCGCCAGTGGACCACCTTCCACCCTGAATTCGCGTACCTGCCGCGCAAGTTCAAGATCGCGATCAACGGTTCCACCTCCGACCGCGCCGCCATCGAAGTCCACGACATCGGCCTTGAGCCGGTCAAGAACGCCGCTGGCGAACTGGGCTTCCGCGTGCTGGTGGGCGGCGGTCTGGGCCGTACCCCGGTGGTCGGTGCGTTCATCAACGAGTTCCTGCCCTGGCAGGACCTGCTGAGCTACCTGGACGCCATCCTGCGGGTCTACAACCGCTACGGCCGTCGCGACAACAAATACAAGGCCCGGATCAAGATCCTGGTCAAGGCGCTCACGCCTGAAGTCTTCGCCGAGAAGGTCGAGGCCGAAATGGCCCACCTGCGCGGCGGCCAGACCACCCTGACCGAAGCCGAAGTGCATCGCGTCGCCAAGCACTTCGTCGATCCGGAGTACAAGGCACTGGCCGACTACAGCGCCGAACTTGCGAACCTGGACCAGGAGCACGCAGGCTTTGCCCGCTGGCGCTCGCGCAACGTGCTGGCTCACAAGAAGCCGGGCTACGTGGCCGTGACCCTGTCGCTCAAGCCGACGGGCGTTGCGCCTGGCGATGTGACCGACAAGCAACTGGACGCCATCGCGGATCTGGCCGATCGCTACAGCTTCGGCCAGCTGCGCACCTCCCACGAGCAGAACATCATTCTGGCCGACGTCGAGCAGAGCCAGTTGTTCACCCTCTGGGGCGAGCTGCGTGAAGGCGGTTTCGCCACGCCGAACATCGGCCTGCTGACCGACATCATCTGCTGCCCTGGCGGCGACTTCTGTTCGCTGGCCAACGCCAAGTCGATCCCGATTGCCGAATCCATCCAGCGCCGTTTCGACGACCTGGACTACCTGTTCGACATCGGCGAACTGGACCTGAACATTTCCGGCTGCATGAACGCCTGTGGTCACCACCACGTCGGCCACATCGGCATTCTGGGCGTGGACAAGAAAGGCGAAGAGTTCTATCAGGTATCCCTGGGTGGCAGCGCCAGCCGCGATGCCAGCCTGGGCAAGATCCTGGGCCCTTCCTTCGCACAGGACGCCATGCCGGATGTGATCGAGAAGCTGATCGACGTCTACGTTGAGAAACGTACCGAAGACGAACGCTTCATCGACACCTACCAGCGTATCGGCATCGACCCTTTCAAGGAGCGCGTCTATGCAGCGAATCATTAAGAACAACGAAGTCATCGACGAGACCTGGCACCTGCTGCCCAAGGACACCGAGTTCGACAGCCTGTCCAACTGCGACGACCTGATCGTGCCGCTGACCCTGTGGCGCGACCATGGTCACGCGCTCAAGGCCCGCGACGGCGGCCTGGGCGTGTGGCTGGACAGCGACGAAGAAGCCGAGGAAATCGGCGATGACATCAAGCACTTCCAGGTCATCGCCCTGAACTTCCCGGCGTTCACCGATGGTCGCAGCTATTCCAATGCGCGCCTGTTGCGTGACCGCTACGGCTTCAAGGGCGAGCTGCGGGCCATTGGCGACGTGCTGCGCGACCAGTTGTTCTACCTGCATCGTTGTGGCTTCGACGCCTTCGCCATTCGCGCGGACAAAGACCCGTACGAAGCGCTGGAGAGCCTCAAGGACTTCTCCGTGACGTACCAGGCTGCAACCGACGAGCCGCTGCCGCTGTTCCGTCGTCGCTAAGCCGACCTTTCGGCCAGCAACAAAAAGCCCCGGTTTCTTACGAAGCCGGGGCTTTTTGTTTGGGACATACACCCAACCCTGTGGGAGCGAGCTTGCTCGCGAAAGGGCCGGTACGTGCAACACATCTTACAAATCCGACCCGACGCCTTCGCGAGCAAGCTCGCTCCCACAGACTCAGCGCAATGAAATCATCGCGGTTTACCAGAACCGCTGCTGGGTCAGGCGGCTCCACCAGCCGGTCACCAGGCGGTCCACCGAGGTGCTGGCCGCAAGGCCCACGCGTTCCTGCAGACTCTTGCGCTCGGCATAATGCAGGTGGAACACCTCGGCGGTCTTGGCCTTGTCGGCCAGGTACTCGTCACTGGTCTTCAGTTCGTCCACCAGCAGCTTGTCCTTGGCTGCCATGCCCAGCCACACCTCACCGGTCGCCACTTCATCGATCTGCAACTGCGGGCGATAGCTGGCGACGAAGTTCTTGAACAGCTCGTGGGTGATGTCCAAGTCCTGCTGGAACTTCTCACGGCCCTTCTCGGTGTTTTCGCCAAACACCGTCAGCGTGCGCTTGTATTCACCGGCCGTCAGCACTTCAAAGTCGATGTCGTGCTTCTTCAGCAGACGGTTGACGTTGGGCAGTTGCGCCACCACCCCAATGGAACCCAGCACGGCGAAAGGCGCACTGATGATGCGGTTGCCGATACACGCCATCATGTAGCCGCCGCTGGCCGCGACCTTGTCGATGCAAATGGTCAGCGGAATGCCGGCCTGACGAATCCGCGCCAGTTGCGAGGAGGCCAGCCCGTAGCTGTGGACCATGCCGCCACCGCTTTCCAGGCGCAGCACCACTTCGTCCTTCTCGGTGGCCAGCGACAGCAACGCGGTGATCTCGTGGCGCATGCTTTCAGTGGCCGACGCCTTGATGTCGCCGTCGAAATCCAGCACATAGACGCGCGGCTTGACCTCGACCTGCTTCTTGTCCTTTTTCAGTTCCTTGGCCTGGGACTTGCGCAGCGCCTTGAGCCGCGCCTTGTCCAGCAGCGAGCCTTCCAGGCGGTCACGCAGGCCCTTGTAGAAATCGTTGAGTTTGGTCACATGCAACTGCCCGCCACCACCACGGCGACCGCGGCCGCGCAGCGAAGCGATGACAATCAGCACCATGACGATGGCAACCACCACGGTCACGGTCTTTGCCAGGAAGCTGGCGTAATCGAAAATGAACTCCACAGAGGCTCCTTACCTGCACGTCAGAACCTTGAACCAAGGCCCGTTCACAAATCGCGAATGACCCCAGCATACCGGCGCGCCTCGCGCCGGGCCAGCTACACGACTGTCAAAGATCATGACAATCGCACAATTCAAACAAGCGTATGTTTTTTTATTGACAGACCCCGCGCCCTGCTCATAACCTCGCTTCACTTTCAGCGTGTCGGGATGACGCGAACGTGGGCAGCATCTACCTCATAAGACATGGCCAGGCCTCCTTTGGTGCGGACGATTACGACGTTCTGTCGCCCACCGGCTATCGTCAGGCAGAAGTGCTCGGCGCGCACCTGGCACAACTGGGTCTGAGCTTCGACCGTTGCATCAGCGGCAGCCTGTTCCGCCAGCGTCATACGGGCGAAACGGTGATGGCCCAGCTGGACGCCGCCGGTTTCAAACAGCCCGCGCTGGAAATCGACCCCGGCTTCAATGAATTCGATGCCGAAGGCGTGATCCGCGCGCTGCTGCCGGCGATGCTTCCCGATGAACCCGAAGCGCTGGAGATCATGCGCAACGCCGCGCACAACCGCGCCGAGTTCCAGCGTCTGTTCGCGCTGATCATTGGCCGCTGGCTGGGCGGCGAGCACGACACCCCGGCACTGCAAAGCTGGCTGGCATTCGTGGCGCAGGCGCAGGCTGGCCTTGGGCGGATTCTCGACAGCGCAGCCCCTGGCGAGCGCATCGCCGTGTTCACTTCCGGCGGCACCATCACCGCCCTGCTCCACCAGATCACCCAGATGCCTGCGCTGCAGGCGTTCGAGCTCAACTGGCAAATCGTCAACACTTCGCTTAACCACCTGAAATTCCGTGGTCGCGAGGTGTCCCTGGCTTCCTTCAACAGTAGCGCCCATCTGCAACTGATGAAGGCGCCGGAGCTCATCACCTACCGCTGAGCCCGGCCAAATGCACCGCAAGGTGCCTGCAAATCACTTATCTAAAAGGATGACACCATGACTTCCGTAGCCGATGCCGTACAAGCCATGAAAGCCAAGTTCGACCCAAGCGCCGCTGCCGGCCTGGACCTGGTGTTCGGTTTCCGTATCGACGAATCCAAGCACTTCTCGCTGATCGTCAAGGACAAGACCTGCGAACTGCAGGAAGGCGAAAACCCTGACGCCCAGGTGACCCTGGTGATGGACGGCGAGACCCTGGCGGGCATCGTTTCCGGCGAAACCGACGGCATGCAGGCCTTCATGGGCGGCAAGCTGCGCGCCGAAGGCGACATGATGCTGGCGATGAAGCTGAGCGAGCTGTTTCCGTCGTAAGACGTGGCAACAACCCCTGTAGGAGCGCGCTTGCCCGCGACCGCGCCGTTTCAGACGGCACAGCGTGCGCAGGCACACCGCCATCGCGGGCAAGCGCGCTCCTACAGAGATCGAGCCAGACCGAAGCCTCCGGGCTTCGGTTTTTTTTGCTCTACGGTTTATGCACACCGCGAATCAAAGCGGCTGATCGCCCTGTAACACGCTCGCCTATAAGGCCCCGTGCACGTTGTTCCAGAGCCTTGCTCGCATTAGATTAGCCAATGATCCTGACCAACCAAAATAAACAGCAGGGATAAGCATGGCCTTAACCGACCAGTCCACCCAGGTTCGATCCGGCGAAGAACTCGACGCTGCGCTTATCGACCCTTACCTCAAGGCCCACATTCCGGGCCTGCGTGGCGAGCCGCAGATCAGCCAGTTTCCCGGCGGGGCCTCCAACCTCACCTACCTGTTGGCCTACCCCGATCAGGAGTTCGTCCTGCGCCGTCCGCCTTTCGGCCACAAGGCCAAGAGTGCCCACGACATGGGCCGCGAATTCCGTATTCTCAACCAGCTCAAGGACGCCTTCCCTTACTGCCCCAAGGCCTACGTGCACTGCACCGATGAAGCGGTACTGGGCGCCGAGTTCTACGTCATGGAGCGGGTCAAGGGCATCATCCTGCGCTCCGAGCTGCCCGCCGAACTGAACTTCGACGCTGCGCAGACCGAGGCGCTGTGCAAGAGCTTCATCGACAAACTGGTGGACCTGCACCAGGTCGACTACAACGCCTGCGGCCTGGGCGATCTGGGCAAGCCCCAGGGTTACGTCGAGCGGCAGATTCGCGGCTGGACCGAGCGCTATGAGAAGGCCCTCACCGCCGACGCGCCAAGCTGGGAGAAGGTCGCGCGCTGGCTGGACGACAAGAAGCCTGCCGACCACCCGGTGTCGAGCCTGGTGCATAACGATTACCGCTTCGACAACGTGATCCTCGACCCCGTCAACCCGATGCAGATCATCGGCGTGCTCGATTGGGAGCTGACCACCCTGGGCGATCCGCTGATGGACCTGGGCAACAGCCTGGCCTACTGGATCGAAGCCAATGACCCTGCACCCGTGCAGATGATGCGCCGCCAGCCCAGCCATGCGCCGGGCATGCTGACCCGCGAGCAGTTCGTGGCCTACTACGCCGAACGTTCGGGAATCCGCATCGACAATTTCGATTTCTATTACACCTATGGCCTGTTCCGCCTGGCCGGGATCGTGCAGCAGATCTACTACCGGTTTTTCCACGGCCAGACCCAGGACAAGCGCTTCGCCCAGTTCATCCACATGAACAAGCTGCTGGAACACATGGCCCTGCAGGTCATCGACCGCTCCGCGCTCTAACCTCTGACGATTGCGACACGATAAGGAAGACAACATGTCCAAGACCCACTTGTTCGACCTCGATGGCAAGATCGCCTTCGTTTCCGGCGCCAGCCGCGGTATCGGCGAGGCCATCGCCAAGCTGCTCGCGCAGCAAGGCGCCCACGTCATCGTCTCCAGCCGCAAGATCGAAGGCTGCCAGCAGGTGGCCGATGCGATCATCGCTGACGGCGGCAAGGCCACTGCGATTGCCTGCCACATCGGTGAAATGGAGCAGATCACCTCGGTGTTCGCGCGCATTCGTGAGGAATTCGGCCGGCTGGACATCCTGGTCAACAACGCGGCCACTAACCCGCAGTTCTGCAATGTGCTGGACACTGACCTGGGCGCGTTCCAGAAGACCGTGGACGTGAACATTCGCGGCTATTTCTTCATGTCCGTGGAAGCCGGCAAGCTGATGCGCGAGCACGGCGGCGGCAGCATCATCAACGTGGCGTCGATCAACGGCGTCTCGCCGGGTATCTTCCAGGGCATCTATTCGGTGACAAAGGCTGCGGTCATCAACATGACCAAGGTGTTCGCCAAGGAGTGCGCGCAGTTCGGCATTCGTTGCAATGCGCTGCTGCCGGGCCTGACCGACACCAAATTCGCCTCGGCGCTGGTCAGCAACGAGAAGATCCTCAATACCGCGCTGCAGCAGATCCCGCTCAAGCGCGTGGCCGATCCGGGCGAGATGGCCGGCACCGTGCTGTACCTGGCCAGCGATGCGTCGAGCTACACCACCGGCGTGGCGTTGAATGTGGATGGCGGGTTTCTGTCCTGACACCCAACCTCTGTAGGAGCGCGCTTGCCCGCGAATGCGCCATTTCAGGCGGCACAGCGTGCGCAGGCACACCGCCATCGCGGGCAAGCGCGCTCCTACGGGGCTGAGGTGAATTTGAGGGTTCGCTGATGGAATAATGATTCCATCCGAGCCCGGCAGCGAATACATTTTCCGCATAACAACATCCCGTCAAAGGAACTGCTGTCATGCGCGAATCGACTCTCCCCACCTTGGGCATCGGCCTGATCGGCACGGGCTTCATGGGCCGGGCTCACGCCCTGGCGTTCCAGAATGCCCGCACCACCTTCGATCTCCCGGTCAACCTCAAACTCAGCGCCCTGGCCGACGCCGATGCCGCCCGCGCCGAACAATGCGCCCACTCCTGGGGTTTCGAGCGCAGCCACGCTGACTGGCAACAGTTGATCGCCGATCCGGCCGTGGACCTCGTGGCCATCACCACCCCCAACCATCTGCACTACCCCATGGCCATGGCTGCGCTGGAAGCGGGCAAGGCGGTGTACTGCGAAAAGCCCCTGGCGGTGAGCCTTGAGCAAGCCCGGGCCATGCAGCAGGCCGCGCAAAAGGCCGGCGTGGTCACGCGGGTGGGCTACAACTACCAGCACAACCCGATGATCGGCCTGGCCCGGCAGATGATCGAAAGCGGTGAGCTGGGCCAGATCATCAGCTTTCAGGGCGAGTTCAGCGAAGACTTCATGGGCGATCCGCAGCAGCCGTGGTCCTGGCGTTGCGAGCAGGCCCACGCCGGTGGTGCGCTGGCGGACCTGGGCAGTCATTTGCTGGCCATGGCCCGCTACCTGTTGGGCGATGTGCAAGCGGTGTGCGCCGACGCCCAGACCGTCCACGGCCAGCGCCCGGCGAGCAAGGGCAGTCACGAGCAGCGTGCGATCGGCATCGACGACCAGACCTACGCCCTGCTGCGCTTTGCCAATGGCGCGCGGGGCACCTTTGCCAGCAGTTGGCTCAAGCATGGGTACAAGAACCACCTGAGCTTCGAGATCAGCGGCACGCTGGGGACTCTGTCGTTCGATCAGGAACGCTTGAACGAGCTGCGGCTGTATCGCGCAGGCGCACCGGGGCGTGATGGTTTCCAGCGTATCCTGGCCGGCCCCACGCAAGCCGGTTATGCGGCGTTCTGCCCGGCGCCGGGGCACCAGTTGGGGTACAACGAGTTGAAGACCCTTGAGGTCCATGCCCTGATCCAGGCGTTATGCGGGAAAGGCAACGAAGGGCCGGATTTCGCCGAGGCCCTTGAGGTGGAACGGCTGGCCAGTGCCATCCGCATCGCGGCCAGGGAGATGCGGTGGGTGACGGTTTCGGATGTCTGAAGCGTTCACCCGCTTTTGATTCTGGCCGGAGGCCGTAGGAGCGTAGCTTGCTCGCGATCTACCGCGAAGCGGTAGCAAAATCAGGCACCTCAGTCGTGTCAGCAGTACGGCGTGGGCAGGGTTTACTGCCGGTTCCCGGCAGATCGCGAGCAAGCTACGCTCCTACGCCCTCCGGGCAGAATCAAGAGCAATACCGCACCAAAACGGCAATCCTCGCTGGTAGAATGCCGCGCTTCCGGGCAGCCATTCTGCCCGTCTGCCAAGTAAGCCCTTGCCCATGCCGTTCGAACTCACCGTAGACCCCACCACGCTGCTGGTGCTCGCCCTTGTCGCCTTCGTTGCCGGTTTCATCGATGCCATCGCCGGTGGCGGCGGATTGCTGACCACCCCTGCCTTGCTCACTGCCGGTCTGCCACCGCACCTGGTGCTGGGCACCAACAAGCTCAGCTCGACCTTCGGTTCGGCCACGGCAAGCTTCACCTTCTACCGGCGCAAGCTGTTCCATCCCGCGCAGTGGAAACGCGGCCTGATCGGCACGCTGATCGGCGCACTGGTGGGGGCCGTCGTCGCGCACTACCTCCCTGCCGAACTGCTCAACCAGATGCTGCCAGTGATCGTCTTCGGTTGCGGCCTGTACCTGCTGGTCGGCGGCACGCCCAAGGCGCCGCTGGACAGCGACGCGCCGATCAAGACCCGCTGGCAGTTTCCCCAGGGTTTCGGCCTGGGCTTCTACGACGGTGTCGCAGGCCCCGGCACCGGAGCATTCTGGACCGTCAGCACGCTGCTGATGTACCCGGTGGATCTGGTCAAGGCCAGTGGCGTGGCGCGCAGCATGAACTTCGTCAGCAACGCGGCGGCCCTGACGATCTTCGCCATCAACGGCTCGGTGGACTGGGCGATTGGTCTGGTCATGGGCTCGGCGCTGATGGTCGGCGCGTTCCTGGGTGCCCGCACCGCCATCCAGGGCGGCGCGAAGTTCATCCGCCCGGTGTTCATCACCGTGGTACTGGCGTTAACCGTCCGCCTGGCCTGGCAGCACTGGTTCAGCTAAACCCAGGCGCTCGGCCAGATACAGGTCGATGAGGTAACGCGCGATCGAACGGCTGGCCGGTAACGGCGGCATGTCGTGAATGCTGAACCATTGCGCATCTTCGATCTCGTCGGCCTGGGGCACGATGTCGCCGCTTTCATACTCGGCGTGGAAACCCAGCATCATCGAGTGCGGGAACGGCCAGCACTGGCTGCCCTTGTACTGGATGTTCCTGACCTTGATCCGCACCTCCTCCATCACCTCGCGGCGCAGGCAATCCTCGGCCGATTCCCCCGGCTCGGCAAAGCCTGCAAGGGTGCTGTAGACCCCCGTGACGAAACGCGGCGAGCGCGCCAGCAGCACTTCATCGCCGCGGGTCACCAGCACGATCATGCTCGGTGAAATGCGCGGATAGGCGCGCAGGTCGCAGTCCTTGCAGTACATCGCCCGCTCGCCCGGCACTTGGGTCGTCGCCTGGCCGCAACTGCCGCAAAAGCGGTGTTCCCGCGCCCAGGTGCTGATCTGCGCGGCGTAACCGAGTTTCTGGAAAACGTCGATGTCATCCGCCAGCATGAACTGACGCAACGTCTGCCAGTGGGTGCCAGGCAGCTCCACCGCGTGCTTGAGCACCTGCACATAGACCGGCTCGCCGTCGAAATGGCCGATGCCATGCTCGCTGAGCAAAGGCAGATCCTGCTGCTTGAGCCACTGACGGGGGAACATCACCCCGTTGCCGTCGAGCATGAAGCCCTGATCACTGTGAACTACGGCCCAACCGCCTGCGCTCTGGGTGTCGAGCACAGCGGTGGTCCAACGCCTGGGGCGCGTCATGAAAGCACTCCTCTAATGGGCAACCTCGCCGCTCGGCGCGCGCCCACAGAGGTGCGCGTCAGGTTCGGCGGCGTCGGGTGCCTGCGAATCCGGGGTTGCCGGTCAATTGTCGAAGACCGGCTTCTGTTTGCCCATATGGGCAACCATGGCCAGTTTAAGGTCCGCTGATTGCAACATGGCAGCGTTCCACGTGGCAACGTATTCAAGCCCGTCATCGACACTGTGGTCGCGCATGTAGCCGATCATCCGCTTGCTGCCGGCGACGGCAATCGGCGACTTGGCGGCGATTTCCCTGGCGATGCCAAACACGCCTTCGAGCAGCTGTTCATGATCGGCGAAGGTGCGGTTGACCAGGCCGATGCGCAGCGCTTCGCTGGCGTCCACGTTGCGCCCGGTGTAGGCCATCTCGCGCATCATGCCGTCGCCGATCAGCCGGGGCAGGCGCTGCAGGGTGCCGACATCGGCGGCCATGCCCATGTCGATTTCACGGATGGAAAAGAGCGCGTCGTCGGCTGCGTAACGCATGTCGCAGGCGCTGATCAGGTCGATGGCGCCACCGATGCAGTAGCCCTGCACCGCCGCCAGCACCGGCTTGCTGCAACGGTCGACCACGCTGAATGACTCCTGCATCTGCAGGATCTTGCGCCGCAGCATCCGGGCGTTGCGCCCTACGTCCTTGCCCAGTTCGTTGGCCACCTGGGCCAGCATCATCAGGTCGATGCCAGAAGAAAAATGCTTGCCCGCACCGCTGAGCACCACCGCCCGCACTTCATCGGTGTCTTCGATCCAGTGGAAAATATCGACGATCTCGCTCCAGAACGCCGCGTTCATGGCGTTGATCTTTTCCGGGCGATTGATTTGCACGTGGGCGATGTGGTCGGTCAGTTCGACCTTGAAAGCGCTGTAGTCGGACACGGCGAAGATCCTTGAATGGCCTGCGGTGGGTGTGAAATCCAGACAGGCGACTATATCAAGCCCGATTTTCGGTCGCAGGCCACGGTTGCGCCATTTGCCGGACCAATGCCGAGCAGAATCAGTGACCGTCCATGTCTGCCCTGGCCCGAAGAATGGAACCGCCGCCTGGCTGTACGGTCCAGAATGATGGCAGCGAGCAATCGCACATCCTTGTCATGTTCGTTGCCCCGGCGGCAGTCTCAGGACGGCTCGCCACTCTTTCTCAAGTCGCATGAGGGCGATACTTGACTACATCAAAAGCAGCAACCGGCATCGTGGGCCTGGACGACATTCTGTCCGGCGGTCTTTCACGCAGCCACGTCTTCCTTCTGGAAGGCGAACCCGGCACCGGCAAGACCACCGTTGCCCTGCAATTTCTGCTGGCAGGCGCTGCTGCGGGCGAGCGTTGCCTGTATATCACGCTGTCGGAGACCGAGCGCGAACTGCGCGACGGCGCCCGCTCCCACGGGTGGGAACTGGACGAACAGATCAGCGTATTCGAGCTTACCCCGCCCGAAGACCTGCTCAATGCCGAGCACCAGCAGAGCCTGCTGTACTCCTCGGACCTTGAGCTGGGCGAGGCCACCCGGCAGATCTTCGACATCGTCGAGCAGGTCAAGCCGTCGCGAGTGGTGATCGACAGCCTCTCGGAAATCCGCCTGCTGGCCCAGAGTTCGCTGCGCTATCGTCGGCAGATCCTGGCGATCAAGCACTACTTCTCGCGGTATGACGCCACCGTCATCCTGCTCGATGACCTGACCACCGAACTGCTGGACAAGACCGTGCACAGCGTGGCCCACGGCGTGATCCGCCTTGAGGAACTGACCCCCAACTACGGTGCCGAGCGTCGGCGCCTGCGGGTGGTCAAGTATCGCGGCCAGCGCTATCGCGGCGGTTATCACGACTTCAACATCCTGGAAGATGGCGTGCATGTGTTCCCGCGCCTGGTGGCTGCCGAGCACCGCTCCGCCTACCAAAGCAACCAGTTGAGCAGCGGCATCGAGGAACTGGACGCGTTGCTCGGTGGTGGCGTCGACAGCGGCTCCAGCACCCTGATCCTCGGCCCTGCCGGTACCGGCAAGTCGCTGGTCAGCCTGGTGTTTGCAGCTGCCGCCGTGATGCGCGGCGAGCGGGTTGGCCTGTTCATCTTCGATGAAGAAATCGGCCTGCTGTTCGAGCGCATGCGCAAGGTCGGGCTCGATCTGGCTGCGCTGCAGGAAACCGGCAATCTGCTGATCGAACAAGTGGACGCCGCCGAACTGTCACCCGGTGAGTTCTCCCACCGTGTACGGCGCAGTGTCGACGAGTTGCAGATTCGCACCGTGGTCATCGACAGCGTCAACGGCTACCGCGCCGCCATGCCGGAAGAAAATGCGCTGGTGCTGCACATCCATGAGCTGCTGCTGTACCTTAATCGCCAGGGTGCATCGACGTTCATCACTGTGGCGCAGCACGGCCTGGTGGGTGACATGCAGTCGCCGGTGGACATCACTTACCTGGCCGACACCGTGATCCTGTTGCGCTACTTCGAGGCGCTGGGCAAGGTGCGTCGAGCCATCTCGATCATCAAGAAGCGCACCGGCAGCCACGAATCGACCATCCGGGAATACCGCATCAGCCGCAACGGCCTTAGAATCGGCATGCCGCTGGAAGCCTTCCAGGGCGTCTTGCGCGGGGTGCCGCAATACCTTGGCGAAAACAATCCGCTACTGCAGGATGAGGAAGTGTGAGCACACCGGGACAACTATCAGAACGGGCAATCATTCTCGCGCCCCACGGCCGCGACAGCCAGATTGCCTTGATGATCCTGCAGGAAGCAGGCTTCCCGGCACTGGTCACCCACGATCTGGCGGGCCTGTGTCGGGAGATGGCATCCGGTGCCGGCCTTGCCATCGTCGCCGACGAGGCGCTGCGCGGTGTCGATCTCAATCCATGGCTGACGCTGCTGGCGAATCAGCCTGCCTGGTCCGACCTGCCCATCGTGCTGCTGACCCACCACGGTGGGCCGGAACACAACCCTTCTGCGCGGCTTGGCAAGATGCTGGGCAATGTGACCTTTCTCGAGCGGCCGTTTCACCCGGCGACCCTGGTCAGCCTGGTGACCACCGCCGTGCGCGGCCGGCGCCGACAGTACGAAGCCCGCAGCCGCATGGAGGATCTGCTCGAAAGCGAGCAGCGCCTGCAACACGCGCTCAAGGCCGGACGGCTGGGTTCATGGCAACTGGAGGCCGAGCACTTGCAGCTCGATTGCTCGGCGATCAGCAAAGTGCACTTCGGACGCGATGAGCACGCATCGTTCAGCTACCACGACTGGCTGGAGTCGGTGTACCCGGAGGATCAGCCGCGCATGCAGTCCACGCTGCAGCACACGCTGGACAGCGGCGAAGATTTCATCATCGAGTTTCGCAACGTCTGGGCCGATGGCTCGCTGCACTGGGTCGACGCCCGCGCCCGGGCCATTCGCGGGCGCAACGGTAGGGTCAGCCTGCTGGTGGGCGTGACCTCGGACATCACCGAACGCAAACGGGCTGAAACCCAGTTGCGGCGCCTCAACGAAACCCTCGAGCAACAGGTCGAGGAGCGTACCTCGCAGTTGCGCCACAACGAAGAAGTGCTGCGCCAGTCGCAGAAAATGGAAGCGGTCGGCCAGCTCACCGGCGGCATCGCCCACGACTTCAACAACATGCTCACCGGCATCATCGGTAGCCTTGAACTGCTGCGGCGGCGGATCGCCCGTGGCCGCACCGACGACCTGGACGGTCTGATCGACCTGGGCGTGACCTCGGCCAATCGCGCCGCCGCCCTCACCCATCGGCTGCTGGCATTCTCCCGGCGTCAGTCGCTGGACTCAAAGCCGGTGGAGATGAACGAGCTGGTGCGCTCCATGGGTGAGCTGCTGCACCGCAGCGTCAATGAAAGCATCAGCCTGGACATGTGCCTGGACCCGCAACTGTGGACCGCCGAGGCCGACCCCAACCAGCTCGAAAGCGCCCTGCTCAACCTGGTGCTCAATGCCCGGGACGCCATGCCCAACGGCGGCATGCTGATGATCGAAACCTTCAACCGCAACCTGGACCGCCACTTCACCAACGCCCACGAGAATCTGCTGCCCGGGGATTACGTGGTGCTGAGCGTCACGGACACCGGCAGCGGCATGCCGGAAAACGTGATCAACCGCGCCTTCGATCCATTCTTCACCACCAAACCGATTGGCCAGGGCACCGGGCTGGGCCTGTCGATGATCTATGGCTTCAGCAAGCAGTCCCACGGTCATGTGTCCATCGACAGCCAAGTGGGCCATGGCACCACCGTGCAACTGTTCCTGCCCCGCTTCCATGGCAATAAGGATGAGGCGGACGTGGCACTGGATCACCCACCGGCCGGAGCGCTGGAGGGCGAGACGATTCTGATTGTCGAGGACGATCCGGCGGTGCGGGCGCTGGTCAGCCAGGTCCTCGGCGAGTTGGGCTATGCGTATCTGGAAGCGGCAGACGCGGTGGGTGCGGTGCCTATCCTGGAATCTGGCCAGCGCATCGATCTGATGATCAGCGACGTCGGCCTGCCAGGCATGAACGGCCGGCAACTGGCCGATATCGGCCGCCAGATGCGGCCTGAACTCAAGGTGCTGTTCATCACCGGCTACGCGGAAAACGCAGGCGTCAGGGCGGGCTTCCTCGAGACCGGCATGCAGATGATCACCAAGCCCTTCGCCTTCGACCAGTTGACGGCCAAGGTCCGCGAAATGATCGAGGGCTGAGCCCGGCCTTGCCCTCGGGGTCGTCCTCGAAAACGTCCCCGCCGGCAAGCCGTGCTGCTACGGATTCACTGGCGTTCACACCACCTCACCAGCCTACACCGCCCCGTAGCAGCCGGGCTTGCCCGCGGGGGCGTCCTCAAGA
The DNA here is from genome assembly GCF_044746825.1 of Pseudomonas sp. NPDC090201. Taxonomy (NCBI): domain Bacteria; kingdom Pseudomonadati; phylum Pseudomonadota; class Gammaproteobacteria; order Pseudomonadales; family Pseudomonadaceae; genus Pseudomonas; species Pseudomonas sp. NPDC090201. Next base: position 19,764 of record NZ_JBIVCX010000016.1, on the reverse strand, counting down.
TCGTCCCCGCCAGCACCCCGTGCTGCTACGGGTTTGAGTTGTTCTGTCGAACGGCAGGATGCAGTATTCTCCCATCGCCCAAGCGCGATGGAACGGTCAGCCATCGCCGTGGTTCTAAGAGCACATGCCCGTTCACCCTCGAAAAGTGCCACCCTACATGGAACGACTCCGACCTGAAGACGCCATCGGCATTGCTGCGGATGCGGCGTGGTTCTTGCCCGGCACCGGCGAGGTCAGCAGCCTGCTGAAATCCGCCCTGCATCAGCGCTCGCCTCTGGGCCCGCCGACGCAATGGTCCCACAGCCTGAAGACGCTGATGGCGACCACCCTTCCCGTTCAGGCGCAAATCGTCATCTTCTGGGGCCCGCACTACGTCGCGTTGTACAACGACGCCTACGCCCCCACCATCGGCGACAAACACCCCGGTGCCCTCGGGCGGCCGGCCGTGGAGTACTGGGCGGAACTCTGGGATGACCTCGAACCCTTGCTGCGCGGCGTGCGCGAGACCGGCCAGACCTTCTCCGCCAAGGACCGCCCCTTCTACATCAAGCGCAGTGACCGGGGTGAAACGGTGTATTTCGACGTGTCCTACTCGGCCGTGCGCGAACAGGACGGCTCGGTAGGCGGCGTGCTGTGCATCGTCACCGAAACCACCCAGCGAGTGCAGTTCGAGCGGCGCCAGGCCTTTCTGGTGGAGCTGGGCAAGGCACTGCCTTCGTTCAATGATCCAGATGTCATCCAGGCCCATGTGCTGCGTCAACTGGGCAACGAATTCGAGCCTGAGACCATTCGCTTTGCAATCAGCGAGGACGACGGCGAAACCTTCGAACGCCGCCAGTCCTACGAGCGCGGGCGGCTGTTCCGTGATGGCGAGATCCTGAAATGGGACAGCCTGACCCTGAGCCAGTTGCGCGCAGGCTACGTGATCTTCCACCATGAAAGCGGCGCCCGCAGTGGCATGCCGGATCCTGATATCTTCGCCTTTCTGGAGCACGAACCGCCCGCCCGCGTGGACATTCCGGTGATTCACCATGGCAAGCTGACGGCCGTCATGAGCATCAGGCCCGCCGCCCTGGAAACCTTTGGCGGCCACCACCTGCGCCTGACCCGGGAAGTCGCCGAGCTTGCCTGGCTGTGGATCAACCACGCCAAGGGCGAGCGCGATCTGCGGCGGCTCAATGAAGAACTCGAAGAGCGCGTGGTCAGCATCGTCGGCGAACGGGAAAGGGTTCTGGCGCAGTTGCACGAGTCGCGCAAGATGGAGATGGTCGGGCAGATCGGCGGCGGCATCGCCCATGACTTCAACAACCTGCTGACACCGATCCTGGCTTCGCTGGAACTCATCGGCCGCAGGACTGACGACACCGGCACCCAGAGACTGGCCAGCAGCGCCATGCAGGCCGCCGAACGCGCAAGGGCGCTGGTGGGCAAACTGCTGACCTTCGCCCGCCGCCAGACCCTCAAGCCCGAGCGCGTGAGCCTGGGGCACCTGGTAGGCGAGCTCCAGGACCTCGTCGAACGCTCGCTGGATGCGGGAATCGACCTCGACATCGCGATCCCTGCCAGCCTGCCCGAGGTGTTCGTGGACCCGCAGCAACTGGAACTGGCCGTGCTCAACCTCGCCGTCAATGCCCGTGATGCCATGCCCGAAGGCGGCCGGTTGTCGATAACCGCCGCCGAGAAATCCCTGACCGCGCCCCGTGGCTCGATGCCCGCTGGCCATTATGTCAGCCTGACCGTGGCTGACACCGGCTGCGGGATGACGCAAGACATCCTGCAGAGCTGCCTGGAACCCTTCTACTCCACCAAGGGCGCGGGCAAAGGCACCGGGCTCGGGTTGTCGATGGTTCAGGGCCTGGCGGTGCAATCGGGTGGCGGGCTCGACATTGCCTCCCGCCCCTGCGAAGGCACACAGATCACCCTGTGGCTGCCGCTTGCCTGACCTCAGCCCCCGTCTGGTCTGGATCTGTGGGAGCGGGCTCGCCCGCGAAAGGGGTGGGTCAGGCACCCTCGTAACGTCAGGCCTGACGCATTCGCGGGCAAGCCCGCTCCCACAGGGTTTCGGTACGCCCGGAATTTGCGATCACCCCCGGCCCCGTAGCATTCCGGCTTGCCGGCGTCGGGGCCCTTGAGACCGCCAACGCCGGCGAGCTGGACTGCTACGGGGAAATTGATTGAAGGGTTGAGGGCATTGGCCAGCGCCTCGGGATTTTTCTATCATGGCGCCTCGAATCCTGCCCGAGGTCACCATGAACACGCCCCTTTTTCGCGACGCCACGCCGGCGGACGTCTCCCGCTGCTATCAGATCGAGACCTCGGCCTACGAAGGCGACGAAGCCGCGACCCGGGAAAAGATCGCTATCCGCATCGACCAGTACCCGCAAGGTTTCCAGATTCTCGAACTGGACGGCGAAGTGATCGGCTTTATCAACGGCGGCTGCGCCCATGAGGTGGTCATGTCCGATGAGGCGTTCAAGGAGCTGATCGGCCACGACAGTGACGCGCCGAACGTGGTGATCATGTCGGTGGTGCTGGACCCCGCTCATCAGGGCAAAGGCTATGCCTCGCTGATGATGCGCCACTTCGTGCAGCACATGCGCGGGCTGGGAAAACGCACTATCCACCTGATGTGCAAGGATCGGCATGTCGAGCTGTACGCACGCATGGGCTACCGCTACGTCAAGCCGTCGGACTCCGACCATGGCGGCATGGCGTGGCATGAAATGGTGATGGAGCTCTGATCCATCACTCGACGCCCAACACCTTGCACATGAACACCCGGGCGAAACCGTTCTCGGTCGCCCGGTGTGTCTCGCGATAGCCAAGCCTGGTGTAGATCTCGACGTTCTCCACCATCCGCTCATGGGTATACAGCCGCACCGCGTGGCAGCCGTTGCTCAGCGCATACTCCTCACAGAACGCCATCAGCCGCTTGCCGCCGCCTTTACCTTTGAAGCCGGGCGCGACGGCGATGTTTTCCAGCAGCAGCCCGTCGCCCTCGACAATCATCACCAGCACCCCGACCACCTGCCCGGCATCGGTCAGCACGAAGGTGCCGGGCTGCGCAACCACCTGCCGGTAGTCATCGAGCATGGGCGCCGGCTTGCGGCCGATGCGGGGAATGTACGGGGCGTAGGCGTCGTGGACCAGAGCCGTGATGCTGTCGACATCTTCGGGGCCAGCGCGGCGAATGACGGGTTCGTTGTGCAAGCGTTCTCTCCCGGGCCAATGACGATTGTGAGCGCCAAGCATGGGCCAGAAGATGCACGCTTGCCAATGCCGGGACCGGAGAAAAACAACGCAGGGGCTGATCGTAAGCGGCCAGGCGTGGTGGCCGAGAACGGGCAGCCCCTGGGTTGAAACTAGCCCAGCTCGCGCTTGAGTTGCTCGCGATCCAGAGCGCCATCCCAACGGGCCACCACCAGCGTCGCCACACCGTTGCCAATCACGTTGATGAGCGCTCCGCCTTCGGAAATGAAACGGTAGACGCCCAATACCAGCACCAGCCCGGCCGCAGGAATCACATCCACTGAAGCCAGAGTCGCCGCCAGGGTGATGAACGCACCGCCGGTAACGCTGGCAGCGCCCTTGGAGGTCAGCAGCAGGATCAGCAACAGCGTCACCTGGTGATAGAGCGACACGTCGATATCCAGCGCCTGGGCGATGAAGATCGCCAGCACCGTCATGTTGATGCAGCTGCCATCCAGGTTGAAGCAATAGCCGGACGGTACCACCAGGCCCACCGTGGACTTCTCGCAGCCGAGTTTTTCAAGCTTGCCCATCAACCGCGGCAAGGCCGATTCGGATGATGAAGTACCGAGCACAAGCACCAGTTCCTCGCGGATGTATTTAAGGAACTTCCAGAGGCTGAAACCTGCAATCCGCGCCACGACATTGAGCACCACGAACACGAACACAAGCCCCGTGACGTAGTAGCACACCAGCAGGTTCACGTAGGCGCCCAGCGACTGCACGCCGTATTTGCCGATGGTGAACGCCATGCCGCCGAACGCCCCCAGCGGCGCCAGGTACATGACGATCTTCAGCATGCGGAAGAACGCCTTGGCCACAAGGTCAATGGTGTCCAGCAGTGGCCGCCCCGCTTCCCCCAGCAATTGCAGACCGAACGCGAACAGGACCGAGATAAACAGGACCTGCAGGATCTCGCCATCGGCAAAGGCGCCGAACACCGTGCTCGGCACGATATGGGTGATAAAGCCCACCACGCTCTGGTCATGAGCGGCCTTGGCGTAACCGGCGATGGCCGTGCTGTCGAGGGTGGCCGGGTCAATGTGCATGCCCACTCCCGGCTTGAACAGGTTGACACCGATCAGCCCGATGACCAGCGCGACGGTGGTCAACACTTCGAAGTACAGCAACGACTTGAAACCGATCCGGCCAATTCGTTTCAGACTCTGCATGCCGGCGATGCCGCTGACGACGGTGCAGAAGATGATCGGCGCAATCAGCATCTTGATGAGCTTGATGAAGGTGTCCCCCAAAGGCTTCATCTGCTCGCCCAGCGCCGGGCTGTAATGCCCCAGGATCACGCCGAGGATGATTGCGAACAGTACCTGCACGTACAGGTGGTGATAGATCGGCTTGCGCCGTGCCGTTGCGGGGGCAGCGGCAAGGGTGTCGATTGAAGAGCTGATTGTTTTTGTCATGGCTCTACCTGATGGGGTTGGATTTTTGAGGTCGCGGCGGCTCAGCTCACCACATTGACGGGCTTGCCGGCCGCGAAGGCCGCGATGTTGCTGGCCAGGACGGTTTTGAGCCGGGCCACGCTGCTCTGGCTAGCCCAGGCCACATGCGGCGTCACCAACAGATTGGGATGGGTGTGATGCAGCAACGGGTGGTCGGCGCGGGGCGGCTCCACGTGCAGCACGTCCAGTGCCGCGCCAGCCAACTGGCCGCTCTCCAGCCCCGCGAGGACTGCGTTTTCATCGACGAGCGCGCCCCGTGCAGTATTGATAAGGACAGCGCCTGGCTTCATCCGGGAAATTTGGCCAGCGCCAATCAGATAGCGGGTCTGGGGTGTCAGCGGGCAATGCAAGGTCAGTGCATCGGACCTGGCCAGCACCTCGTCGAAAGCCGTATACCCTTCCCTTGTCCGCTGGGCACCCTGGTGCTCGGCGAACAGCACATTGATTTCAAGCGCTTTCGCCAGGCGCGCCACGCGGCTGCCGATATCGCCGCGTCCGACGATGCCAAGGGTCGATCCCTGGAGGTCTTCGATAGGCGCGCCGTGTACGCAGAAATGCGAAGACTCAGGCCACTGGGTGGCGGAGAAACTGCGGTAAGCGAGCAAATGGCGACGCAGGGCGAACAGCGATGCGATGACCGATTCGGCGACACTGACGGCGCTGTACGCCGGAACGTTGCAGACCGTGATGCCCTGATCGCGACAGGCCGCGATGTCGACGCAGTCGTAGCCGGTCGCGGCGACGCAAATCAGTTTCAGGCCCGGTAGCTGTTCAAGCGTCGCACGATCCAGACGCACCTTGTTGGTAATGGCTGCATCAGCATCCCGCAAGGCATCGAGCACCTGGTCGGGCGATGTTTTTTCACGCAGGTTCCAGACCGTGGCTTGCGCCGGGCGCGGCAAGGCAGACGGCAGGCTCGCGCCGTCGAGAAATACGATATTCATGGCGTATCCTTTAGTGTGCGTTCGGCGCGAGCGGCTCGGAGATCTCGATCAGGTTAAGGTCCGGATCGCGCACGTAGACCGAACGGATCGGCCCGTTGGCGCCGGTGCGCTGCACGGGGCCTTCGATGATCGGCCAGGCCTGGGCCTGAAGGTGGGCGATCACTTCATCGAGCCCGACACTTGCGATGAAACACAGGTCCAGCGCGCCCGGTACCGGCAAGTGCGCCTTGGGTTCGAACTCACGTCCGCGCTCATGTACGTTGATCTTCTGATCACCGAAACGAAAGGCGGTCCGCCCGGCGCCAAAGGTCTCGAGGCGCATCCCCATTATCCGCACATAGAAGTCCTTGCAGGCTGCAATATCGGTGGTGGTCAGGACCAGATGGTCGAGGTGGTGGATCATGGCGCACGCTCCAGTTCGGCGTTGGCGACTTGCCTGCTCAGTGAATGAACATGCTCGGGGATCGGGTGCAGGTCCAGGCGGCGGCCGGCCTTGAGGATCTGACTCGGCGTCGGGTGGCCGATCAGCCCGGGCAACCTGGCCGATGCGGCCAGTACCCGATCCAGATCCATGCCGGTGTCGTATCCCATCAGGTCCAGCATATGGACCAGATCTTCCATGCAGACGTTGCCACTGGCACCAGGTGCGTAGGGGCAACCACCCAGCCCGCCCAAGGAGGCGTCGAAGCGGTCGATTCCGGCCTGCAACGCGGCGAGAGTGTTGGCCAGGGCCATGCCTCGCGTGTTGTGAAAGTGCAGCGTGAGCTGCAACTCGGGAAAGCGCTCACGGACCTGCCGCGACAGTGACTCGACCTGCGAGGGGTAGGCCATGCCCGTGGTGTCACACAGCGTGATGCCACGCACGCCCAGCGCCGCAAAACGCTCGACCCAGCCCAGCACATCCCGGGCAGGCACGTCGCCCTGCATCGGGCAACCGAACACCGTCGACAGCGATACGTTCACCGCCACCGGACTCTTCCCGACAACAGCAATCACCTCTCTCAACTGCTCAAAGGACTGCTCGCGGGTCATGCGCAGGTTCGAACGGTTGTGCGGCTCGCTGACCGACATCACCAGGTTGGCTTCGTCGATACCGCAGCCAAGCGCTCGCTCCGCGCCGCGCACGTTGGGCACCAGCACCGTGTACTCCACTCCGGGCTTGCGCCGGATACCGGCCATCACCGCCTCGGCATCGCGCAGCGCGGGGATGGCTTTGAGCGAGGTAAACGAGGTGACTTCGATCTTGGCGTAGCCACACTCGCTGAGCGAGTCGATCAGGGCAATCTTGTGCTCGGTTTCGATAAAGGTCTTTTCGTTCTGGAAGCCGTCACGGGTCGCGACTTCCTGCATGAACAGGCGTTTCATTACGCTCACTCCTTCTTGTTGTCGTCAGATCACGCCACGTGCGCGCCAGGCTTCACGGGTGCGGGCGTCGATGCCCAGCCCTTGCAAGACCTGATCGGTGTGCTGGCCCAGCGTGGGTGCACGGGACCGCACGCTTCCAGGTGTAGCGTCGAGCTTGGGCACGATGCCCGGCAGGATCACCGGTGTACCGTCGTCCAGTTCGCTGCAGAGCAGCATGTCGCGGGCCTGATAATGAGGATCAGCGGCGATGTCGGCGGCATCGTAGATCTTGCCCGAGGGAATGTTGGCGTCCTTCAACCCGGCCAGTACCTCATCCAGAGAACGCTCGGCAGTCCAGGTCGAAATCGCGGCATCGATCCGCGCCACGTGCCGCACACGACCATCGTTGTGCATCAGCTCAGGATCGTCGGCCAGGTCCATGCGCCCGATCTTTGCCATGAGGCGTCGGTAGATGCTGTCGCCGTTGCCAGCGATGAGGGCGTATTTGCCGTCCAGGCAACGATAGGCGTTGGTCGGCGCGATACCCGGCAGGCTGCTTCCGGCAGGTTCGCGCACGGTGCCGAACACCGAATACTCCGGAATCAGGCTTTCCATCATGTTGAACACCGACTCGTACAGTGCGACGTCGACCTGTTGCCCCGCTCCGCCGTTGCACTCCCGATGCCGCAACGCCAGGAGCACGCCGATGACACCGTGCAATGCCGAAAGCGAATCACCCATCGAGACGCCGACGCGTACCGGCGTACGACCGGGCTCGCCCGACAGATGCCTCAGCCCGCCCATGGCCTCCCCGATGACGCCGAAGCCGGGCAGGTCGCGATAGGGGCCGGTCTGGCCATAGCCGGAGACGCGCAGCATGATCAGGCCGGGATTGATGGCTGCCAGCACGTCCCAGCCCAGGCCCCACTTTTCAAGGGTTCCGGGGCGGAAGTTTTCGATCAGGATGTCTGCGTCCGCAACCAGTTTCCTGACCACGTCGTGGGCTTCGGCCTGGCGCAGGTCGAGGGTCACCGATTGCTTGTTACGTGACTGGGCGGCCCACCAGACGGAAGTGCCGTTGTGCAGCAAGCGCCATTTGCGCAGCGGATCACCGCTGGCAGGAGGCTCGATCTTGATCACTTGCGCGCCGAATTCGGCGAGGATCTTGGCGGCGAAAGGGCCGGCAATCAGTTGGCCCATCTCGACCACCTTGATGCCTTCCAGGGGTAGGCTCATGACGTTTTCCGTTCTTGTTGGATTCGATGAGCCGATCATCCACGCAAAATCTTCGAGTGAGAATTTCAAAGTTTTCCACTACCCTTTCCAAAATGGAAAAGGAAACAGCTCCATGCTCAATCTCCTGCCGCTGGACTTCGTGTCACTGCGACTGTTGGTACTGACTGCCGATCACCAGAACCTCACCAAGGCCGCCGACGCGGCCCACATGACGGTGTCGGCGGCGAGCAAGCGCCTGGCGGAACTGGAAAGGCTAACCCAGTGCACGCTCTTCGTGCGTCTGCCAAGGGGATTGCAATTGACGCCCGCGGGCAAGGGACTGGCCGAACACGCCCGCCAACTGCTCGACGGCGCCCAGCGCATGGCCCACGACGCCAGTGATTACGCCAGCGGAGTGCGGGGGCACGTGAGGTTGTTCGCCAACACCTCGGCGGTGATTCAGTTCCTGCCCCAGGACCTGACCCGTTTCCTGTCGACGAACCCTCATGTCCGTATTGGCCTGGAAGAAGCCCTCAGCGAAATGACCATAGAGGCCGTGGAAGACGGCCGCGCGGACATCGGCATTTTCGCTGACAACATCCCGGCCCCCAGGCTCGAAGTGCGGCCTTATCGAAGAGACCGTCTGGTGGTGCTGGTGCCGCAAGCCCACCCCTTGGCCCGGCGCGAGCGCGTGCATCTGGTGGACACCCTGGACTACGACTACGTCGCGCTGAATCAGGGCAGCTCGCTGCTCAGGCGCATCAGCGACGCCGCCACCCGCACCGGCAAACTGTTGAAGGTGCGCATCCAGGTCTCCAGTTTCGATGGCATCTGCCGGATGATCGATGCCGGATTAGGGATCGGTATCCTGCCGCTGGGCTCCGTGCAGCCCGGCCTGTTGGACGCCAAACTTCGCGCTATCACGCTGGAAGACGAGTGGGCCGCCAGGACATTGTTCGTGGGTGTGGCCGACGCGGCCAGATTGTCGCCGGAAGCGGCCAACCTGTTCAGCTACCTGAGTGATCTGGAGCCGCCCGCGCTCGGTTGACCGCTACGAGCGAGCCTCAAGGCTCCTTCTTCAACGCAGGCAAATTCCACCCATACCTGAGCGACAGCATACGCACCCCCGTGCACAGGGCAATCGCAAGCCAGGGGCTGAAGCGATCGTCGATCACCTGGGTATCGCCCAGCAACTGGACGAACGCCCCGGCAAACGCTGCAAGGGCGTAGATTTCCTTGGTCAGGATGGCGGGTACCCGGCCCAGCAGGATGTCGCGGATCACCCCGCCACCCACTGCCGAGATGACCCCGAGCACGATAGACAACTCGACATGGGGAATGTGGGCGAAGGTCTTGTGCACGCCGAATGCGGCAAAGAAGCCCAGGCCCACCGCGTCGAAAAACAGCGTGGGCTGGGCCAGCTTGAGCAACTGGTTCTGGAAGAACGCCGCCAACGCCACCGCGACGATCACCAGGCTCAGGTATTCGATGTTCACCAGCCCCGCCGGTGGAAACACGCCGATGCACAGGTCACGGATCACCCCGCCGCCGCACGCGGTGACGAATGCCACGACGAACACGCCGAAGATATCCAGCCGCCGATGGATCGCCGCCATCGCGCCGCTCAAGGCAAAGACGAAGGTGCCCATCAGATCGATATAGCGAAAGACTTCAAAACCCATCGAGCCGCCCTGCCTGACGTTGTGTGGCGATGCGCGCTGAGCATGGGGGGTTATCCGCGAATCGGCAAGGTCGACGGATCAATGAGGGTGAACAGTCCAGGCCACCAGCCGGGCAACCACCGGGCGCACGATGAGCACGCAAACGAACGCTGACGGCATGGCGACCCGATAGGCATTCATCACGCTTTCCATGTAATGCTCGCCAACACCGAATTCGGCAAGGGTAATGACCAGGCACATGAGAAACGCCATGATGGTCGCCATGTAGAGGGCGAACACATAGGGCGTCATGGGGTTGGGGAAGCGGATACGCGAGGGTTTTGTAGTCGTCATGTTTTCCATTGAGTGCTCCCTGTCAGTCACTGGGTTTGAGTGAGCGGCTAACCTAACAACTCCCTGAAAGCCTCGGTAGACGCCTTATGCTTGATTGATCATTAAGTAAATTCTACGAATCAAAGCAGACAGAAGGGATTCAATGGACATTCTGGGTCTGATCCACACATTTATCCGGGTGATCGAAAACGGCAGCATCGCCGCAGCGGCCCGCGCCCAGGGCATGAGCCCGGCGGCGGTCAGCCAGAGCATTACGCGGCTGGAAACCCACCTGGGTGTGCGCCTGCTTTCGCGCACCACCCGCAGCATGGCACTCACCGAAAGCGGCGCGCGTTACTTCGAGAAGGTGCGGCACATCCCCCATGACATCGAGCTTGCGTCCCAGGCCGCCGCGGTCGCTACGGCGCCACAGGGACCGTTGTGCATCGCCACGACCACAGCTTTCGGGCGATACGTGCTCGCACCGCTGCTGCCCGCATTCAAGGCTGCCTATCCGCGCATCAACATCGAACTGATCTGCACTGACCGGCGTGTCGATCACAGGCTGGAGGGTGTTGACGTCAGCCTGCGCATCGACGCGCAACTCAACGAGCAACTGATCGCCCGGCGCATCGCCTCGATCCCGTTCGTGTTCTGTGCCTCGCCAGGCTACCTCGAAGGCGCGGGGGTGCCGACAACGCCGGAAGACCTGCAACAGCATGCCTGCCTGGTGTTTCGCTACCCCACTGACGGGCGCTTTCTGCCCTGGCATTTCAGGCGCGATGGCCAGCGTTTCGAGGCTAGGGTCAATCCTGGATTCGTGTGCGACGACATCGACACCATCGCCCAGATCGCCCTGAACGGCGGCGGGATCGCACGGCTGGCCAGCTTCATTGCCCAGCCACTGATCGACAGCGGGCGGCTGGTGCCGTTATTCGAACCAGCCAGCCGCAGCGCCACCTGGGCCGAATCCGAACCCATGCAGGTTTACGCCTGCGTCAGCGAGCGGTCGGCATTGAACGCCAAGGTGCGGGCATTCATCGAGTTCGTCGAGCGGGCCATGCAAACCGACTGGCCCGTCAGCCCATCAGAAACTTGAACGCCCACAGCGCCGCCATCCCCAGCGCCAGCGTCAGCACCGTGCTTTTCGTGGCCCAGGCCACCAGCGCCGCGACGCAGGCTGCGGGCAGTTGCGGGTTGCTCGCCACCCATTCGCCCGGCCCTGCGGGGTAGACCACGGCGGGCAACACCAGCGCGGAGAGCACGCTGGCCGGCACGTAAGGCAATGCGCGGTTGAGCAATGCCGGAATGCGCCAGCGGCCATGGATTTCAACGAAGGACAGGCGCAGCAGGAAGGTGCCGATCCCCGCGCCCAGAAACATGCCCCACATCGACAGATCGTTCATGGCGTTTGCCCCTCGACTTGCGGCGCGCGGTTGCGCACGTTCTCGGTCAGCAGCCCCGCCGCGACCCCGCCGATGGCTGCCGTCACCAGCCCCAGGTTATAAGGCAAGCGGGCTGCCAGCACGGCCAGCAACCCACCGACCACCGCAGCCGCAAGACTTGGAACGTTGCGGATGGCCGGCACCAGCAGCGCCAGGAACGACAGCGGGATGGTGAACCCTAGTGACCACGCCTGCGGCACCTTCGCCCCCATCAGGATGCCCGCCAGCACTGACAGGTTCCACACCAGCCACATCGCAAGGGCCGTGCCTGCATAGAAATGATGGGCGAAACGCCCCAGCTCCCCCGAAGCCAGCTTGAAGCTGCACAGCGCAAAGGACTGATCCGACAGCAGATAGGACAGCGGCCAGGTCCAGCGGCGCGGCAACCCGTGCAGGTGCGGCGCCATGGACGCGCTGTACATGATGAAACGCAGATTGATGATCAGCGCCGTCACTACGATCGCCACCGGCACCACGCCCTGATGCAGCAGTTGCAGGGCAACCATCTGCGCGGAGCCGGAATAGAAGATCAGGGTCATGCTCATGGCGGTGGCCGGCGACATGCCCATGTCGATGGCCATGACCCCCGTTACCAGCCCGAACGGCACAACGCCCGTTGTCAGGGGCAGCAGCGCGCGCACCCCGGCCATGAACGCAGCTGTTGCAGATCCGAAAGCCATGTGGGTCCTCGTTGTTATTATTTGCCAACTCAGGCGCCCGCGAGCGCGTTGTGCGATAGAGTGTAAGCGCCGCTGGTGGATGGGCAGAACCGACTTTTTCTTCGCACAATCAGGCATTTTTTGTTATGGCCAACGGCCTTTTACCCGACCACGCGTTGATGAAGATGCCGTCGTTCAAAGCGATGCGCTCGTTCGTGGCAGCCGCCAAGCACCGCAATTTCTCGCGGGCAGCCCAGACCCTGTGCGTCACCCAGGCGGCGATCAGCCGTCAGATCCGCGACCTTGAGCTGTACCTGGGCACCGAATTGTTCATCCGCACCGGGCGCGAATTGGAATTGACCGAACAGGGTGTCGCGCTGTTCGACGCCGCGCAGTTGTCGTTGCTCAACATCTTTCAGGCCACCGAACGCATCCGCCGGGAACAGCACGACAGCCGTCGCATCACCCTGTGCTGCTCGCCGGCCCTGTCGGCGTTGTGGCTGTCGCCCAGGCTTCGGGGTTTCATCGAGGCCAATCCGGACGTCGATCTGAACGTCATCACCACCGCGCATTTCCTCAACATGGAACCGGGCATTCACCCCGATATTTTCATCACCAAACGCACCGACGCGCGCCCAGGCTACCTGCACATCCCGCTGTTTCACGAGACTGTATTTCCGGTGTGTACGCCCGCGTTTCTGGCCGCCAACCCGCAGTTGTGCACGCCCGAAGGCATGCGCCAGAGCAGGCTGCTGGACCTTGACCCTTATGGGCGTTCGCAGTTGTCGGAGCAGGTGGACTGGGACGTGTGGTTCGCCTTCCAGTCCCCGGACCTGCACATCCCCGCCGCCCGCAGCCAGCCGTATTTCAGCAGCAACGACTACAACCTGCTGATTCAGATGGCCCTGGACGGGCAAGGGCTGGTGCTGGGCTGGGATCACCTGATCCGCCATCACCTGCAGCAAGGCCGGCTGGTGCGGCCAGTCGAGGACCAGATGATCCTGCGCGAATCACTGCAGTATCTGGTGATCAACGAACAGCAGGCTCAGGATCCTGCCGTGGGGCGGCTCAAGGACTGGCTGATCGCGCAGTTCGCCTGAGTCGCCCGGCGCACCGAGCGATCAGGGCTCGACTCCTTCCAGTGCATTGCCCACCGTCTCGATCAACAGATCGGCATGTTCGCGCTGGAAGGCCAGTAACGGCCGGATCTTGAGAATGTTTTCCAGAGGGCCAGCGGCACTGATGAGCACACCCTGCTCGCGCATGGCGTTGACCACCTTGCGCGTCTGCGCCGCCGCTGGCTGCTTGGTGGCTCGATCGGTGACCAGTTCCACCCCGAGAAACAGCCCGGCCCCGCGCACGTCGCCGATGATCGGATAACGCTCGGCCAACTGACGCAGCCCTGTCAGCAGGTACTGGCCCATCTCATGGGAGCGCGCCTGCAACTGCTCGTCGCGGATCACGTCCAGCACAGCCTGGCCTGCGGCGCAGGACACTGGATTGCCGCCAAAGGTGTTGAAGTAGCGCATGTTCTTGCCGAAATGATCGACCACCTCCGCCCGCCCTACCAGCCCGGCAATCGGCTGGCCGTTGCCCATGGGTTTGCCCAGGGTCACGATATCCGGCTGCACGCCGTGGCGCTGGAAGCCCCACATGTTCAGGCCCGTGCGAGCGAATCCGGACTGGACCTCATCGGCGATGTACAGCAGCCCCTCGGCCTGGGCCAGCGCGATGCCCTGGGCGAGAAATCCCGCAGGTTCGGCCAGCACACCGTCACTGGCAAAGATGCCGTCGAGCAGGATCGCCGCCGGACGAATGCCCTGGGCGCGCATGTCCTCGATGGCCGCCTGCACATCGGCGGCAAACACCTGCGCGACATTCTCGGCTCCCAGGCGATAGGCATCCGGCGCACGCACCGTTCGCACGTGGGGCGGCAACACCATGGCAGGCCCCAGTGAAGGCGAGAGTTCAGCGATATCCCCGGTCACCCCGTGATAGGCGAACCGGGTGATGATGACCCCGGTGCCGCCCGTGAACTGCCGGGCGATGCGCAAGGCCAGGTCGTTGGCCTCGCTGCCAGTGCAGGTGAACATCACCCGCTGCAGGTGCTCGGGAAAGGTACCCAGCAACTGCTCGGCGTAATCGATGATGCCTTCCTGCAGATAGCGGGTGTGGGTATTGAGTTGGGCGGCCTGGCGGGCAATGGCTTCCACCACCCGTGGATGGCAGTGGCCCAGGGACGCCACATTGTTATAGGCGTCCAGATAGCGCCGCCCCTGATCGTCATACAGCCACACGCCCTCACCGCGCACCGTGTGCAGCGGATGCTCGTAGAACAACCGGTATGCGGTGCCCAACACCCGGCTCCGGCGTTCGATCAGCTGCCTTTCGTGCTCCGAAAGACGCTCGGCATCGCCGGCGGTAAATCCGTTGATCATGCTCATGGGCTCACCTTCTGCCGGCACGCGGCAACTATTCTGTCGTGGATCTGGGCGTCGGACACCTCGGCCAGCCCCATCAGGCTGTCACGGGCACGGTACGAATTGCGCAGGATGTACTCGCGGTTGTCCGGGTGCAGGTCCGCTCGCCAGAAATTGATGCACAGCGACAGCGCCACGCGGGTCGAGATCAGCACCGGCAACAGTTCCAGTTCGTCGATGCCCAGCGGATTGACCCGATGATAGGCGCCGATCATGTCCAGTGCCGGCTCCAGCACATCCCCCGCTCGCCCCAGTTGATAGGACGCCGCGACCGCTACGTCGTTGACCCGCGGCGCGTGGACCATGTCGCCGAAGTCCAGGATATTGCGCAGTACGTCGGGCTGATCCGGATCGACGATGATGTTGTGCGGATTCATGTCGTTGTGAATCACCTGCTTTCTCAACCCTGAAAGCCTGGGCCGCGCCTGCTCTTCGAAGCACTCGAGCCTGCGGCGAACCTGGTCACGCAGCGCGCCCTGCTCGATATGGTGCAACAGCGGCTGCATGCGTTCGGCGTGCTGCATGTCCCACAGCAGCACGTGCCCGGCGGCCGGGTGGTTGAAGCCTTCCAGAGCGATGTCGAAACGGGCCAGCGCGTGGCCCAGATTCTGGCGAAACAGCGGCGAGGTGTGACCCACGCGATGCAGCGGCAGGCCGTCGACAAACGACAGCAGCCTGACCAGCATGGGCTGACCGCCGATCTCGACCTTCTCCACGAACTCGCCGTTGAGCGAAGGGTAGACGCGCTGCACCGGCAGATCGGGGTCGCGCTGCTCGATCAGGCGCATGGCCTGGTTGTGGAAGTCCACCACCTCGGGGCTTTCCAGAGGGTGGGACATCTTCAGCAGGCACGACGAACCATCGGCGAGCATGACGCGGAAATTCAGGTCGCGCTCGCCGCCCATTCTTTCCAGGCTCGCGCTCAGGCCATAGCATCGCCTGAGCACATCAAGGACCTGCGCCTCGGTCACTTTCGCCGGGGCAGCCTGCAACAGGCAGGCTTGAGTCAATACAGTATCGAGCGACATCTTCTGGCTCCTCGCTCAGGTAATACGGGCCTGCCTGCGACCGCACAGGCCCGCCGCATCATTTGTTGGCCCAGGCAGTGAAGCGCTCTTCCAGGTCTTCGCCGTGATCGATCCAGAACTCCGCGTCGGTGGCCCGGGCGTTCTGCAGGTTTTCAGGCGACGTCGGCAGCTTCTTGCCCACCGCAGCATCGACCAGCGGCACCGCGTTCTTGTTGCTTGGCCCGTAGGGAATCGTCTCCACGAAATTTTTCTGCTGCACAGGCTCGCTGGCGAACGCAATGAACCTCTCGGCCAGCGCCTTGTTCGGCGAGCCTTTCACGATGGCCCAATGGTCCAGGTCATACAGGCTGCCGTTCCACTGCATCGCGAACGATTGCCCGTCATTCTGCGCCGACGTCACACGGCCGTTGTACGCCGAGGTCATGACCACGTCACCTGCTGCCAGCCACTGCAACGGCTGGGCGCCGGACTCCCACCACTGGATGTCGGGCTTGATCTGGTCCAGCTTGCGAAACGCCCGCTGAACGCCTTCCTCGGTGCCGAGCACCTTGTACAGGTCTTCCTTGGCGACACCATCGGCCAGCAGCGCGAACTCAAGGCTGAACTTGGCGCCACGACGCAGGCCGCGCTTGCCCGGATACTTCTTCACATCCCAGAAATCGGCCCAGCTCTGGGGTGCATTCTTGATTTTCCTGGGGTCGTACGTCAGTACGGTAGACCAGATGAAAATGCCGATCCCGCAATCACTGACGGCAGCGGGAAGAAAATCCTCTTTCTTGCCGATGCGCGACCAGTCCAGCGGTTCGAACAGGCCCTCGCTGCAACCGCGCAGCAGTTCCGGGGTTTCGACTTCGACTACGTCCCAACTGGTCTTGCCGGTGTCGGCCATGACCCGGATCTTGGCCATCTCGCCGTTGTAATCGTCGGCGGTGATTGCGACTCCCTTTTGCGCGGTGAACGGCGCGTAGAACATCTTCTCCTGGGCCTGGCGGTTGTTGCCGCCGAAGGAGACCACGGTGAGTTTTTCGGCGGCGCTCGCGCTGCCTGTGAGCGCGGTAAGCGCTGTGAGTGTCAGTACAGCTGCAAACTTTTTGTTCATGCGTCTCTCCACATTCGCTACGTGCGTTAGCGGCAGCTTTAAGGGATGGCAGGTCGTTTTTTGTTTTTGGCAGCGGTGTAGCGGTCAGCGCCGGGCGTCGAGCGTCCGGTGGCTGGCGTCAGGGATGAGCCTGGGCGCGGCTCATTAGTACCATATTTGGAATATGATGCATCATAATTTTTTGTGGTGTAGGCTGAGCCCTGCAATCCACTTCCAGGAGGCGCGACTATGACCGGGCAACGAACACTGCTTCTGACAGGCGCAAGCCGCGGTATCGGGCATGCGACGGTGAAACATTTCAACGCGGCGGGCTGGCGGGTCTTCACCGCTTCCCGGCAGGACTGGACCGAAGGTTGTCCGTGGGCCGAGGGGCTGTTGAACCATATTCATCTGGATCTGGAAGACATCGACGAGGTCCGCCGTAGCCTTCCGCTGATCCGCGAAAAGCTCGGTGGCCGGCTGGATGCGCTGGTCAACAACGCAGGGATTTCGCCCAAAGGCGAGAACGGTTCACGGCTGGGCGTGCTGGAGTCCGACTACGCGACCTGGCTTCGCGTATTCAACGTGAACCTGTTCTCCACCGCGCTGCTCGCCCAAGGCTTGTTCGATGAGCTCAAGGCGGCCCAGGGTTCGGTCATCAACGTCACTTCCATCGCTGGCTCGCGGGTGCACCCCTTTGCCGGGGTCGCCTACGCCTGTTCCAAAGCCGGGCTCGCGGCGCTGACCCGGGAAATGGCCCACGATTTCGGCCCCCATGGCGTGCGGGTCAACGCCATAGCGCCGGGTGAAATCGAAACCTCGATTCTGTCGGCGGGCACCGAGCTGATCGTCGAGCGTGACATCCCCATGCACCGCCTGGGCAGGCCGGAGGAAGTCGCCTCGCTGGTGCATTTCCTCTGCACCAACGGCGCGGGGTACATCAATGGCGCGGAAATCCACGTCAATGGCGGCCAGCACGTGTAAGGCGCTGGAAATCCCGGCCGGAAACTCCCATCATTCAGGCCGGGCATCTGCCGTGAACGAGCAATACATGAGCCACCCCTACCCCATCCAGACCCTTAATCACTCCTACCTGGGCAGCGGGATCTACGAGCTGCTGCGTGAATCGTTGATCACCGGACGCTTTAAGCCCAACGACCGCCTGCGCATCCGCGACCTGGCCGAGCAACTGGGCACCAGCGTGACCCCGGTGCGGGACGCCATCCTGCAACTGGCCAAGGAGCAGGCGCTGATCCTCAAGACGCCCCGGGACATCCGCGTGCCCATGCTCACCGTGGCGCAATACGCCGAGATCCGCAGCATCCGCCTGGCGCTGGAGGGCCTGGCTGCAGAAACCGCCGCGGGCCTTGTCACCGATGCGGAGCTGATCGATCTGCAAGCCTGCATCGACAGAAACATCGCGGCGATCAACGACCAGGACCTGACTGCCGCCCTCAAGTGCAATCAGGAGTTTCACTACGCCCTGACCACCATCGCCCGCATGCCCGTGCTGGCCGGTATGCTCGACAGCCTGTGGATGCGCACCGGGCCCTTGATCGCCCAGGCCTACGCAAGCTTCAACGAACGCATGGCCATCGATCATCACTGGGAAGTGCTCGACGCGCTCAAGCGCCGGGACGGACCGGCTGCGCGCGCGGCGATCTGCTGCGACATTCTGGACGGCAACCAGAAGATGGTGGAGTACCTTCAAGCCGGTGAAGCCAATACCTAGGCCAGGAGTTCGGTGATCCACTGAATCTGGCGGGTCAGTTCCTGGACTTTCTGTTCGGGAACGGCCTGGGCGCGGGCGAATTGAGCGAGGGTGCGCTGCTTGAGGCGCAACATGCGCTGCCACTTGAGCAGGAAATCGGCGCTGCGCAGTTGCATCTGCAATGGGCCGAAGTAGAGCTCGCGGTCGCTGTAGGTTACGGGCCCCGAGGGTTCGGCGACGATGATCTCGTAGAAGAAGCGATTCTCGTGCAGCACCTGCTCGGCCACGATGCGATAACCCTGGGTCATCAACCAGAGGCGCAGGGGCTGCTCGCCGCCGTTGGGTTGCAGGATCAGCAGTTCCTGGCCATTGAGGCGTGCCTGGTCCTGTTCGAGGATGTCGCGAACGGTCTCGCCGCCCATGCCGCACAGGGTGATCGCGGTGATTGCATCCTGTGATTCGATGGCCGCCAGACCGCTGGCCAGACGCACGGTGATCTGCTGTTCCAGGCCGTTGTCACGCACAGTGCGCTGCGCGGCGTGATAGGGCGTCAACGCCACCTCACCCGCCACCGCCGTCGATATCACGCCACGCTTGACCAGCGCCACCGGCAGGTAGCCATGGTCCGAGCCGATATCCGCCAGCCGCGCGCCCGCCGGCACATACGCCGCGACCCGCTCAAGGCGCATGGACAATGTCTGTTCGTTCAACCGCCGTTCCTCAATCCACACCACCCGGCACCTGCCACCGGATCGGGCGGCGATTGTGCCGGGCGCATCCCTGGACAGCAAGCCGGACACAACCACCCACGGGGGCGATCTTGAGGACGCCAACGCCGGCAAGCCGTACTGCTACGGCTTCGGTGAATCCATTAGAACGCAAGAAATAACCATAACCTGTGGGAGCGGGCTTGCCCGCGAAAGCGTCAGGCCAGGCGACCTTGTAGCGCCTGGGCTGTGGCATTCGCGGGCAAGCCACGCTCCCACGGATTCAAGGGCGCCAACGCCGGCAAGCCGTACTGCTACGGCTTCGGTGAAATCCATCAGAACACAAGACAACCCACAGCCTGTGGGAGATTCTATGGTTGAGGGCAAAGTTTTTTAGCCCTCTTTCCTGCCTGGTATGCGTCCTTGTTCTGCATCAGGGAAAATGCGACGCGG
>NZ_JBIVCX010000015.1:0-115696 GCF_044746825.1 Pseudomonas sp. NPDC090201 | reverse complement strand
CGAACGCGGAAACGTCGCCAGCCTGGGTTTCGATGATCGGCATAGCGGTCAGGGACCCGGTTTTGCCGGTCACTGCGCCGTTGGTGAACTTCTCTACGTACTCTTCCGAAACGCGGGATGCGCGCTCCAGCAGACGGGAGTGGAGATAGAACACGTCACCTGGGTATGCCTCACGTCCTGGTGGACGACGCAGCAGCAGGGAGATCTGGCGGTAAGCCACAGCCTGCTTGGACAGATCGTCGTAGACGATCAGTGCGTCTTCACCGCGGTCGCGGAAGAATTCGCCCATGGTGCAACCGGCATAAGGAGCCAGGAATTGCAGCGCAGGGGATTCCGAAGCACTGGCAGCCACGATGATCGTGTTGGCCAGGGCGCCGTTTTCTTCCAGCTTGCGAACCACGTTGGCGATGGTCGATTGCTTCTGACCAACAGCTACGTAGACGCAGAAGATGCCGCTGTCTTTCTGGTTGATGATCGCGTCGATCGCCAGAGCGGTCTTACCGATCTGACGGTCACCGATGATCAGCTCGCGCTGGCCACGGCCGACAGGGATCATGGCATCGACAGCCTTGTAGCCAGTCTGTACAGGCTGGTCTACCGACTTACGCCAGATCACGCCCGGAGCAACTTTCTCGACCGCGTCGGTCTCGGTGTTGTTCAGCGGGCCTTTGCCGTCGACAGGGTTACCCAGTGCGTCGACTACGCGACCCAGCAGTTCCTTACCAACCGGAACTTCCAGGATGCGGCCGGTGCACTTGGCACTCATGCCTTCAGCCAGCGATGTGTAAGCGCCCAGTACCACCGCACCTACGGAGTCTTGCTCCAGGTTCAGTGCCATACCGTAGACGCCGCCCGGGAACTCGATCATTTCGCCGTACATAGCGTCGGCCAGACCGTGAATCCGCACGATACCGTCAGACACGCTGACGACAGTGCCTTCGTTACGGGCTTGGGAGGCTACATCGAGTTTCTCGATGCGGCCCTTGATGATTTCACTTATTTCGGAAGGATTGAGTTGCTGCATTGCTCTGCTGCCCCTTCAAACTCAAGATTTCAATGCTTCGGCTAGTTGCGCGAGTTTGCCGCGAACTGAGCCATCGATAACCAGGTCGCCGGCGCGGATGATGACACCACCTATCAGGGCAGCATCCTCCGCAGCGTGCAGGCGCACTTCCCGGCCGAGCCGTGCACTGAGAACCTTGGCGAGTTTGTCTTGCTGTTCTTGGTTCAATGCAAAAGCACTGGTGACATCCACATCTACCGATTTTTCCTGCTCGGCCTTGTACAGCTCGAACAGTTCGGCAATCTCCGGCAGAAGCTGGAGACGGTCGTTTTCGGCAACGACGTGGATGAAATTCTGTGCCTGGGCATCGAACTTGTCGCCGCACACTTCAATGAAAGTGGCGGCCTTGTCTGCGCTCGTCAGTCGCGGGGCCTTGAGCATGCGCTGCATGGTGTCGTCTTGCGACACCGCAGCAGCCAGGCCGAGCATGGCTGACCAATTGGCCAGTTGCTGGTGCGCCTGTGCATGCTCGAAGGCTGCCTTAGCGTAAGGTCGGGCCAACGTGGTCAGTTCTGCCATGATCGCCCTCGCTTAAATTTCTGCAGCCAGTTTGTTAACCAGCTCCGCGTGCGCGTTTTGATCGATTGTGGCACCCAGGATCTTCTCGGCACCGTTGACTGCCAGGCTACCCAGTTGGGCGCGCAGCGCGTCTTTGACACCGTTCAGTTCCTGCTCGATCTCGGCCTGAGCCTGAGCCTTGATGCGGTCAGCATCGACACGAGCCTGTTCACGGGCTTCGTCGACAATCTGGTTACCGCGTTTCTTGGCCTGCTCAATGATTTCAGCTGCCTGAGCCTTAGCTTCGCGCAGTTGCTGACCCGCTTTATCTTGGGCCAGCTCCAGGTCGCGAGCTGCTCGAGTGGCAGCGTCCAGTCCATCCGCGATCTTCTTCTGACGTTCGTGCAAAGCCGCGATGACCGGAGGCCACACGAACTTCATGCAGAACAGCACAAAAATGAAGAACGCAACGGACTGGCCAATCAGGGTTGCATTAATGTTCACGCCAACACCTCGCTCGTTCGTTGTCCATCACACCAATCAACTCGAAAATTCGAGCGATTAGCCAGCGAGTTGACCAACGAAGGGGTTCGCAAAGGTGAAGAACAGAGCGATACCAACGCCGATCATGGTTACGGCGTCGAGCAGACCAGCCACGATGAACATTTTAACTTGCAGCATTGGAACCATTTCTGGCTGACGCGCTGCGCCTTCCAGGAACTTACCGCCCAGCAGGCCGAAACCGATTGCGGTACCCAGAGCGCCCAGGCCGATCAGCAGTGCAACAGCGATAGCAGTTAGACCAACTACAGTTTCCATCTTTCCTCCCGACTTTTACGTCGTATTGGTTAGGTTTTCTTAGATTAAAGCGGTAAAGCAAAATCGTTTTTTACATCAAGCCCTTGCGGGCGCCCCCTCACCGCAGCGAGGGGATCATCAGACTCGCGATGCGGGTCTTAATGGTTATCTTCGTGAGCCATCGACAGGTAGACGATGGTCAGCATCATGAAGATGAACGCTTGCAGGGTGATGATCAGGATGTGGAACACAGCCCACGCCCATTGGAGAACCACGCCCAGGCCACTGAGCCACAGCAGGCCGCTGCCGAACATGACCGCGATCAGGATGAACACCAGTTCGCCAGCGTACATGTTGCCGAACAGACGCAGAGCCAGAGAAACCGGTTTGGCGATCAGAGTCACGAATTCAAGCAGGAAATTCACAGGAATCAACAGCGCCTGGACAAGAACGTTCTTGCTGCCAAACGGGTGCAGGGTCAGTTCGCCGATGAAACCGCCGATGCCCTTGACCTTGATGCTGTAGAAAATGATCAGTGCGAATACAGACAGGGCCATGCCGATCGTGGCGTTAGGGTCGGTGGTCGACACTGCGCGGAACGGAATGTGGTGATCGCCCGAGATCATGACGGCCAGCTGAGGAATCCAGTCAACCGGAACCAGGTCGACGGCGTTCATCAGGAAAACCCAGACGAAAATGGTCAGTGCCAGTGGGGCGATGACCGCGCTGCGACCGTGGAAGCTGTCTTTCACGCTGCCATCGACGAATTCGATCAGGACTTCAACGAAGTTCTGCAGGGCACCAGGCTGACCAGAGGTCGCTTTCTTGGCGGCCATGCGGAAAATCAGGACGAAGATCAGGCCCAGGGCAACAGACCAGCCCAGAGTGTCCAGGTGGAAAGCCCAGAAGCCCATTTCCTTCGCTTCGGCTGCCGAATGCGCGAAGCCCCAAGTGCCGTCAGGCAAATGACCGAAGGTCAAGTTCTGCAAGTGGTGCTGGATATAGCCCGAAGCTGTTTGCTCTGCCATGGTGCCCTCAAACGCCCTAAGGTCTCAAAAGTCTTGTTTTCATAAGCAGGGGTGCGAACCAGCTGACCAACTGGGTCAGCATGAACACGCCGAAAACCGCCAATGGAGCCAGCGGCTTTACGCCTGCAAAGGTCAGTGCAAAAAGCACTGCCGTAAAAATCAGTTTGCCTGCCTCGCCGGCGTAGAACGACCGAACGATGGCTTGTGCGGCCCTGGCACCGGAATACCGGAACGCCTTATGGGCAAAGTACAAATTGGGCAGCCAAGCTATCAGGCCTCCGCAAAGTCCTGAATATCCAGCTACGACCCCATGCCACTGCCAAAGCGTCACCGCCGCCAGCAGCAGCACAATCAATTGCGCCAGCAATACCGGGAAAACAGCCAGGCGATGGAATGGCAAGCGGTTTGGCGTGCGTGTCTCCATCACATGGGCTCCTCTAGTGCCAGCCGCCAAAATCAATAACTTGGCATAATTTGTGCCGACAAAATGCGCGCAGAGTATAGGGGCGGTTCAGCCCCTATTCAACTGCCGGGTAGTGATTTCCGATCACACGCTACTTATGATTTGTTTCAGCGGATGTGGGCGAGAACACCCTGCAACTCGTCCAGCGAGTTATAACGGATCACCAACTGGCCTTTACCCTTCTGACCGTGGCGAATCTGCACCGCAGAGCCCAGCCGTTCGGCCAGACGCTGTTCGAGGCGGGTGATATCCGGATCGGCTTTTACAGGTGCCGCTGGCTCCTGTTTGCCACTCAACCATTGGCGTACGAGTGCCTCGGTCTGGCGCACTGTCAGGCCACGTGCGACAACATGTCGCGCCCCTTCGACCTGCTGTTCTTCCGGCAATCCGAGCAACGCACGGGCATGGCCCATTTCCAGGTCGCCGTGGGACAGCATGGTCTTGATGACATCCGGCAGTGAAATCAGACGCAGCAGGTTGGCCACGCTCACGCGCGACTTACCCACAGCCTCGGCGACCTGCTGTTGAGTCAGCTGGAATTCCTGCTGCAGACGCTGCAGGGCAATCGCCTCTTCAATCGGATTGAGGTCTTCGCGCTGGATGTTCTCGATCAGCGCCATGGCAATGGCGGCTTCATCCGGCACATCACGCACCATCGCCGGGATGGTCTCGGTGCCTGCCTGCTGGCTAGCGCGCCAGCGGCGTTCACCGGCGATGATCTCGAAGCGGTTGTCAGCGATCGGGCGCACCACGATCGGCTGCATGACGCCTTGTGCCCTGATCGAATTGGCCAGTTCTTCCAGCGCCTGCGGGTCCATGTCCCGGCGCGGCTGGTACTTGCCGCGCTGAATCAGGTCCAGCGGGATGTATTGCAGTTCACGCTGGTCGGCCTGAACGGCCTGTTCTTCCAGCGCAGCGACGGTGGGACTGCTCAGCAGCGCGTCCAGCCCACGTCCAAGTCCTCGTTTCTTGACGGCCATGGGGGTTCCTTAAGTGGGCTGGGCAGCAGCGCGCGAGGCGCGACGCTGGCGGCGGACCATTTCACCCGCCAGCGCCAGGTAGGCAAGCGCCCCCCGCGATGACTTGTCATAGGCCAGCGCCGGCATGCCGAAGCTTGGGGCTTCAGCGAGACGAATGTTGCGCGGGATCACCGTGTCGTACAGCTGATCGCCGAAGTGTTCCTTGAGCTGCGCCGACACATCGTTGATCAGGCTCAGGCGCGGGTCGTACATGGTCCGCAGCAGGCCTTCGATCTTCAGTTGTGGGTTGAGCAACTCGCCGATGCGCTTGATGTTATCCACAAGGTCGCTCAGACCTTCCAGCGCATAATACTCGCACTGCATGGGAATGATCACGCCATCTGCGGCAACCAGCGCATTGAGGGTCAGCATCGACAGCGACGGAGGGCAGTCGATCAGGATGTAGTCGTAGTTTTCCCGAATCGGTGCCAGGGCAGTACGCAGACGCGCCTCTTTCATCTGCATTTCCAGCAGGACGACTTCGGCGGCAGTCAGGTCGCGGTTGGCCGGCAGCAGTTGATAACCGCCGTGCTCGGAGAAGTGCATGGCCTGATTCAGGTCGCACTCGCCGATCAGCAGATCGTAGACGGAATGCTCCAGGCCATGTTTATCCACACCGCTACCCATGGTGGCGTTGCCCTGTGGATCGAGATCGATCAACAACACCCGACGCTTGGTTGCGACCAGCGACGCTGCGAGGTTGATGCAAGTGGTGGTTTTACCCACACCACCTTTTTGGTTCGCTATCGCGAATACCTTAGCCATTCTTGCGTGTGTTCCCTGTCATGCCGTGCGGCGCAGTATCAGCAGATGCCGTTGACCTTGGCAACCGGGTACGGCCAAGGCTTGCGCGCTTTCCAGATTGAAATCTGCGGGCAATGCTACCAGTTCATCGGCAGGATGCAGACCTTTCATTGCCAGCCAGCGTGTATTGGTATCGCCCATGTGGCGTGTCCAATGGGTGAAGTCTTCCAGGCTGCTGAATGCCCGGGAAATGATACCGGTGAACGGCTGCGCAGGTTGATACGCTTCGGCACGGCTGTGGATAACTTCCAGGTTGTCGAGCTTGAGCTCGAGTTTGACCTGGGTCAGGAATCGGGTTTTCTTGCCATTGCTGTCCAGCAGCGTGACTTTCATGTCCGGAAACATGATCGCCAGCGGAATGCCAGGCATGCCGCCGCCGCTGCCGACGTCCAGTTGCCGTTCGCCGTCGATGAACGGCACGACGCTCAGGCTGTCGAGCAGGTGACGCGAGACCATTTCGTCCGGATCGCGCACCGCGGTCAGGTTGTAGGCCTTGTTCCATTTGATCAGCAATGCGAGGTAACCCAGCAACTGCCTGTGCTGGGTCTCACTCAACGCGACGCCCAATTCGCGGGCGCCAAGGGTCAGTTCTTCTGCGTGCTGCGGGGTGACCATAGAACTCAAGCGCTTTGCTCCAACTGACGGCCCGCGCCGCGTTTTTTCAAGTGAATCATCAACAGGGAAATGGCCGCCGGCGTAACCCCGGGAATCCGCGAAGCCTGGCCCAGAGTTTCCGGCCGAGTTATCCCCAGCTTGCCCTGGATTTCTTTCGACAGCCCGGAAATGGTGGTGTAGTCGATGTCTTGCGGCAGCTTGGTGTTTTCGCTGGCACGCAGGCGGGCGATTTCATCCTGCTGACGGTCGATGTAGCCGGCGTACTTGGTCTTGATCTCGACCTGTTCGGCAACCTGTGGATCGATTTCGCCTTGGCCTGTCAGTGCGACAAGCCCGGCATAGTCGATTTCCGGACGGCTCAGCAAATTCAGCAGGTTGTATTCGTGGGTCAGCGGCGTGCCGAAATGCGCCGCGACCGCATCGCCCTGCTCGGTGCCCGGGCGAATCCAGGTGGATTTCAAACGCTGTTCTTCACGCTCGATGCCTTCGCGCTTGGCGCAGAACGCAGCCCAGCGAGCATCATCGACCAGGCCCAGCTCGCGACCTTTTTCAGTCAGGCGCAGGTCGGCGTTGTCTTCGCGCAGGATCAGGCGATATTCGGCGCGGGATGTGAACATCCGGTACGGCTCTTGGGTGCCTAGGGTAATCAAGTCATCCACAAGCACACCGATGTAGGCCTCATCGCGACGCGGGCACCAGCTTTCCTTGCCCTGCGCACGCAGTGCGGCATTGGCACCGGCGAGCAGACCTTGCGCACCGGCTTCTTCGTAACCGGTGGTGCCGTTGATTTGCCCGGCGAAGAACAGACCGGCAATGACTTTGGTTTCCAGGCTGTACTTCAGGTCACGCGGATCGAAGTAGTCGTACTCGATGGCGTAGCCAGGACGCACGATGTGGGCATTTTCCATACCGTGAATCGAACGCACGATCTGCAGTTGCACGTCGAACGGCAGCGAGGTGGAGATCCCGTTCGGGTACAGCTCGTGGGTCGTCAGGCCTTCCGGCTCGATGAATACCTGGTGACTGGCCTTGTCCGCAAAGCGATGAATCTTGTCTTCGATCGACGGGCAATAACGCGGGCCGATGCCTTCGATTTCGCCGGCGGCGGAGTACATCGGCGAACGGTCGAGGTTCGCCGCGATGATTTCGTGGGTGCGCGCGTTGGTGTGGGTAATCCAGCAGCTGACCTGACGCGGGTGCTGCTCCTTGGAACCCATGAACGACATGACCGGGATCGGGGTATCGCCTGGTTGCTCGGTCATCACCGAGAAATCCACGGAGCGGCCGTCGATTCGCGGCGGAGTACCGGTTTTCAGGCGACCGACACGCAGCGGCAGTTCGCGAAGGCGGCGAGCCAGTGCGATGGAAGGCGGATCGCCTGCACGACCACCCGAGTAATTCTGCAAACCGATGTGGATAAGTCCACCCAGAAAGGTGCCCGTGGTGAGTACCACTGAGTCTGCCATGAAACGCAGGCCCATCTGGGTCACTACGCCGCGCACCTGATCCTGCTCGACGATCAGGTCATCGCAGGCCTGCTGGAATATCCACAGGTTCGGCTGGTTTTCGATGATCTCGCGAATCGCGGCCTTATACAGAATGCGGTCTGCCTGGGCGCGTGTCGCTCGTACTGCCGGGCCTTTGCGGCCATTGAGTACGCGAAATTGAATGCCACCAAGGTCAGTTGCAGTTGCCATGGCGCCGCCGAGCGCATCGATCTCTTTGACCAGATGGCTTTTGCCGATGCCGCCGATGGCCGGGTTGCAACTCATCTGGCCGAGGGTTTCCACGTTATGCGTCAGCAGCAGGGTTTTTGCACCCATGCGAGCAGACGCCAGTGCTGCCTCGGTACCGGCATGACCGCCGCCGATGACGATCACTTCAAAACGGGAAGGGAAATCCACCACGCACCTCGTGCCTGTTTTTTGGGGGGAATAGGAAATTGGCGGCAAGTATAGGGACTTCGCCCCCCTTAAAGGAACCTTTTGCGCAAAATTTAACCAGCTGTGGATGAATGGCGGTTAAAGAAATTAAAAAGAAAGAAATTTATAAAATCTTTGTTTTTATTTTTATGTATATAGAGGCACCTATCTGTGGATAGATTCATACAGCCTACGTTTTACGCTGTGTACAGAGTTTTGAAACCTTGTGGTCATCTGTGCATGAGGCCCTTGGATAAGCGCTTTAAGCCTGTGGATTAAGTGCTCGGTTGTCCACAGGGGGGATTATCCTCAGCCACGAAGCCCACTTATCAACCGAGCTGAATCGCGGTTATGCACAGGGCTTATTTTGAGGTTTGGTAGCGAATTGAGGGGCAACGCGCAGGCGAAAGCATCCCGCGATGAAGTCGCAGGTGACGTGAAAGAGGTAGGCAGGAGGCGATCAGGCAGGTTCGGGAGGTGAACCTGCCTGTGGAAAACGCAGAAAGTGGCTTATTTGCCGATGCAGAAGCTGGAAAAGATCCGGCCCAACAGGTCATCGGAGCTGAATGCCCCGGTGATTTCACCCAGAAACTGCTGCGCCAGGCGCAGATCTTCAGCGAGCAGTTCACCGGCGCCCGCTAGCGTCAGTTGTGAGCGGCCGTGCTCGAGGGAGGCGCTGGCTCGCTGCAGCGCTTCCAGGTGGCGTCGGCGAGCGCTGAAGCTGCTTTCGGCGGTCTGTTGATAACCCATGCAGGCCTTGAGGTGCTCACGCAGCAGTTCCAGGCCTTCGCCACCAGCCTTGGCGCTCAGGTTGATGGTGACGTGGCCATCGGCGCTGATTTGCAGCCCCACTTGATCGCCGCTCAGGTCGGCCTTGTTGCGTATCAGCGTGACGTGCGCAGGATCGGGGCGCTGGTCGAGGAACTCTGGCCAGAGCGCGAATGGATCGGCCGCCTCCGGTGCAGTCGCATCGACCACCAGCAGCACGCGGTCGGCCTCGTTGATCGCCTTGAGCGCACGTTCCACGCCAATCTTTTCCACATGGTCATCGGTGTCACGCAGCCCCGCGGTGTCCACAACGTGCAACGGCATGCCATCGATGTGGATATGTTCGCGCAGCACGTCCCGGGTGGTGCCGGCAATCTCGGTGACGATTGCGGCCTCACGGCCGGCCAGGGCGTTGAGCAAACTCGATTTGCCCGCATTCGGACGACCGGCAATCACGACCGTCATGCCGTCGCGCAGCAATGCACCTTGATTCGCCTCGCGAACGACTGTGGATAATTGCTCGCGAACCGCATCCAGCATGCTCAGCACGTGGCCATCGGCGAGAAAATCGATTTCTTCCTCGGGAAAGTCGATGGCCGCTTCGACGTAGATCCGCAGGCTGATCAGCTTTTCCGTCAGGCTGTGGACACGTTGCGAGAACACGCCCTGCAGAGAGCGCAGCGCATTGCGTGCCGCTTGCGCGGAACTGGCTTCGATGAGGTCGGCAATGGCTTCGGCCTGGGCCAGGTCGAGCTTGTCGTTGAGAAACGCCCGCTCACTGAATTCCCCAGGGCGCGCAAGGCGGCTACCCAGTTGTACACAGCGTTGCAGGAGCATGTCGAGCACGACGGGGCCGCCATGGCCCTGTAGTTCCAGGACGTCTTCACCTGTGAACGAATTCGGTCCCGGGAAATACAGCGCGATGCCTTCGTCGATCACCAGGCCATCGTGATCGTGGAACGGGCCGTAGTGGGCATAACGCGGCTGCAGCTGCTTGCCGACGATGGCCTGGGCGCAGGCGCTGGCCAACGGGCCCGAGATACGCACAATACCGACGCCTCCCCGACCCTGGGCAGTTGCGATGGCTGCAATGGTTTCACGAGGGACATTCATGGTCCGGCTCCCGACAAACTGACAGATAGCAAAACGCCCCACTAGGGGGCGTTCTGTATGACTTACTCACAGGGTAGATCAGGCTGCGGCTTTCTTGGCCTTGGCCTCGATGCTGCGCGTGATGTACCACTGCTGGGTGATGGACAGGGTGTTGTTCACAACCCAGTACAGCACCAGACCCGCCGGGAACCACAGGAAGAAGAAGGTGAAGATGATTGGCATCAGCTTCATCACCTTGGCCTGCATCGGATCCGGAGGTGTAGGGTTCAGACGCTGCTGGATGAACATGGTTGCGCCCATGATGATCGGCAGGATGAAGAACGGATCCTTGATCGACAGGTCCGTTATCCACAGCAGCCATGGCGCCTGGCGCATCTCGACGCTTTCCAGGAGTACCCAGTACAACGACAGGAACACCGGCATCTGCACAAGAATCGGCAAGCATCCACCCAGCGGGTTGATCTTCTCTTTCTTGTACAGCTCCATCATCGCCTGGGAAAGCTTCTGACGGTCGTCGCCATGTTGCTCTTTGAGTGCTGCAAGGCGCGGAGCCACGGCACGCATGCGCGCCATCGATTTGTAGCTGGCAGCCGACAGAGGGAAGAAGAGCCCCTTGATCAGCATGGTCAGGAAGATGATCGACCAGCCCCAGTTGCCGACGATGCTGTGGATATGTTGCAGCAGCCAGAAGATCGGCTGGGCAATGAACCACAGGATGCCGTAGTCGACAGTCAGTTCCAGACCTGGGGACAACTCTTTCAGGACAGCCTGGCTCTTGGGACCAGCGTACAGCGTGGTCGTGGTTTCAGCCTTGGCACCCGGCGCGATCGTCACCGCAGGACCGGTGAAACCGATGATGTAGTTGCCGGCGCTGTCTTTACGAGTGGTAACGGTGTTGCTGTCAGCCTTGTTCGGAATCCATGCGGTCACGAAGTAGTGCTGCAGCCAGGCCACCCAGCCACCTTGAACGGTGTCTTTGATCGAGCCTTTGTCGATGTCTTTCATCGAAACCTTTTTGTAAGGCTCCGAAGGTGTCCACATCGCGGCACCCAGATAGGTGGCGGTACCGGTGGCGGTGGTCGAAGACGGGTCGGCACTGGCGTCGCGCTTGAGCTGGGCGAACAGGTTACCGTTCCACGGCTGCGCGCTCTGGTTGTCGATCAGGTAGCTGACAGTCAGGTCGTACAGGCCGCGCTTGAACGTGAAACGCTTGATGTAGTTGACGCCGGCATCGCTGAATTTCAGGTCAACGACCAGCTCGTTCTGACCTTCTGCCAGTTGATAACTTTTCTGGGTGGCAGCGTAGACAGGGCGGCCAGCGGCACGTGCGTCCGGACCGTTGATGCCTGTCAGGCCGCTTTGTGCCAGGAAAGTACGCTCGCCGCCGTTATCGAACAACTGGAACGGAATTTCAGGATGGTCCTGACGACGTGGATAAAGTGGCAGACGAAGCTGCACCACATCACCACCTACCGGGTCGATTTCCAGGCTCAATACGTCTGTTTTAACCTGAATCAGGTCTTTGCTGGCAACCACCGGTGTTTCGGCAGGTGCTGCAACTTCACCTGTCGCGCTTGGTACGTCTGCGTTTGCAGCGCCAGTACCTTGCGGGGTGTCAGGAAGAGCGGATGTATTGGTGTTGGCAGCAACATTCTGAGTCGGCAAGGCAGCCTGACCATAGTCCTGGTTCCATTTCAGGACACCGGCGTAGGTCACGATTGCCAGGGCGACGATCAGGATTGTGCGTTTGATATCCATGATTACTCGGCCATCGAAGAGGAACGGGAGGTGGGTGCTGGTGGAACCGGGTCGAAACCACCGGGATTCCACGGGTGACAGCGACCTAAACGACGCAAGGTCAGCCAGCCGCCGCGTACCAGGCCATGATTTTCAATGGCTTCGTACGCATAGCAGGAGCAACTGGGGTAGAAACGACAGTGATTAGCCATCAGAGGACTAATGGCATAGCGGTAAAACTGGATCGGAACGAGCGCCAGTTTACGCATCAGGACTGTCTACCCCCGCAGTTTCGGATTTGACTTCCGGAGTGGGCCGGCTACGCGCCAGACGTTTCCAGAGCTTGCCGAAATGCTGAATCAATTCGGGGTTTTCAATATCACCCAAGCCTTTACGCGCGACGACGACGATATCCCAACCAATCAGATCATCCTGATTGTTGCGAAACGATTCGCGCATCAAGCGTTTCAGACGATTGCGCTCGACGGAGAGCTTGACGCTCTTCTTCCCGATCACGAGCCCCAGTCGGGCGTGATCAAGATCGTTGTTGCGCACAAGGAGCAGGAGATTCTTCCCCGGAACCTTGCCGGTTGGGGAGTCAAAGACTGCCTTGAAGTGTCGGGGTGTCAGCAGACGTTTTTCCCGACTGAAGTCTCGACTCACCACCTGTGCCGATTAATCAAACTGCCAGACGCTTACGGCCTTTGGCGCGACGACGCGACAGGACTGCACGGCCGTTTTTGGTAGCCATACGTGCACGGAAACCGTGGGTGCGGGCGCGCTTGATGGTGCTCGGTTGGAAAGTACGTTTCATGGTGTGTTACCTGGTTCGTCCACAACGGGCCGGAATGACCCCGTTTTAAGAGAGCGGGGATTCTAGAGAAAGCAAGCCCGCAGGTCAATTTCCAACCAGCGTTTCTCTCATTTACTTCTTATATGGGTATTGGACGGCATCACCCCGCCCGAACGGGCACACCGATCACCTAGACATAAAAATAAAGAAGGAAAGTATTTAAAGCTTTTCTGTAAAGCTTATAGAAGCTAGGCAAGCCATCTTCTGTGGATAACCTTATCAAGGCCTTATAAACCGCTGTGTACAGAGAATCACAACTCTGTCAGCAAGCGGTGTCGGACCTGTGCTGCGCTGTCGGAAAAGCTGTGCGTGGAATGTCTCTTTATCCACAGGCTGGTTATCCACAAATTTCAGGCCTGGGTTATACAAAGGGGTCATGGGCGGTTATCCACAGACCTCATGCAGATGCCATTGGTCGGTTTTCAACCCTATAAGATGTTGATTTTCAGGTGGGTGGGCGACACCTACATGTGGATAAGTCTGTTGTGGGTGGTTACAATGGGCGCTTGTTTTCGCCTCACCGGCTTTTGAAACGTAGGGGATATCCGTGTCAGTGGAACTTTGGCAGCAGTGCGTGGAGCTTTTGCGCGATGAGCTGCCTGCCCAGCAATTCAACACCTGGATCCGTCCGCTGCAGGTCGAAGCCGAAGGCGACGAATTGCGTGTCTATGCGCCTAACCGCTTCGTGCTCGACTGGGTAAACGAAAAGTACCTTGGCCGCCTGCTCGAACTGCTCGGTGAGCATGGACAGGGTGCTGCGCCTGCCCTTTCCTTATTAATAGGCAGCAAACGCAGCTCGGCCCCTCGTGCTGCGCCCAATGCTCCCCTGGCAGCAGCTGCCGCGGCCGCTGCAACACAGGCTGCCCAGAGTGCGGCGACTGCCAGCAATGGTGCCTTGGCCCCGGCACCTGCCTCGGTGTCTGCACCTGCGCCAGTCGTCCAGCAGTCACTGGATGTGGACGATGAGCCTTCGCGGGCGAGCTTCGACCCCATGGCCGGCGCCAGCAGCCAACAGGCTCCAGCCCGTGCCGAGCAGCGCAGCGTCCAGGTCGAGGGTGCCCTCAAGCACACCAGTTACCTGAACCGCACGTTCACCTTCGAGAACTTCGTCGAGGGTAAGTCCAACCAGTTGGCGCGCGCCGCTGCCTGGCAAGTGGCCGATAACCCCAAGCATGGCTATAACCCGCTGTTCCTTTATGGTGGTGTGGGCCTGGGTAAAACCCACTTGATGCACGCTGTGGGTAACCATCTTCTGAAGAAGAATCCGAATGCGAAGGTTGTGTACCTGCATTCGGAGCGCTTTGTTGCAGACATGGTCAAGGCGCTGCAGTTGAACGCGATCAACGAATTCAAGCGCTTCTACCGTTCGGTCGATGCGTTGCTGATCGACGACATCCAGTTCTTCGCCCGCAAGGAGCGTTCGCAGGAAGAGTTTTTCCACACCTTCAACGCGCTTCTGGAAGGTGGGCAGCAGGTCATCCTGACCAGTGACCGTTATCCGAAAGAGATCGAAGGTCTCGAGGAACGTCTGAAGTCGCGCTTCGGCTGGGGCCTGACGGTGGCGGTCGAGCCACCGGAACTGGAAACCCGGGTCGCGATTCTCATGAAGAAAGCCGACCAGGCGAAGGTCGAGCTCCCGCACGATGCGGCGTTCTTCATCGCGCAGCGCATTCGCTCCAACGTTCGTGAACTCGAAGGTGCCCTCAAGCGGGTCATCGCGCACTCTCACTTCATGGGCCGCGACATCACCATCGAGCTGATCCGCGAATCCTTGAAAGACCTGTTGGCGCTTCAGGACAAACTGGTCAGTGTGGATAACATTCAGCGAACTGTTGCCGAGTACTACAAGATCAAGATCTCCGACCTTCTGTCGAAGCGTCGTTCGAGATCGGTTGCCCGTCCGCGTCAGGTCGCGATGGCGTTGTCCAAAGAATTGACCAACCACAGTCTGCCTGAAATCGGCGACGTGTTTGGCGGGCGAGATCACACCACGGTGCTGCACGCTTGCCGCAAAATCAACGAACTTAAAGAATCCGACGCGGACATCCGCGAGGACTACAAGAACCTGCTGCGTACTTTGACTACGTGATGCCGACGCAGCTTATCAAGGCAAGGGACTAGACCATGCATTTCACCATTCAACGCGAAGCCCTGTTGAAACCCCTGCAACTGGTCGCAGGCGTTGTAGAACGCCGCCAGACCTTGCCGGTTCTGTCTAACGTATTGCTGGTTGTCGAAGGCCAGCAGCTGTCCCTGACCGGTACCGACCTTGAGGTCGAGCTGGTCGGGCGCGTCCAGCTGGAAGAGCCTGCCGAGCCTGGCGAGATCACCGTGCCGGCGCGCAAGCTGATGGACATCTGCAAAAGCCTGCCAAACGATGCATTGATCGACGTCAAGGTCGACGAGCAGAAGCTGGTGGTCAAGGCCGGCCGCAGCCGTTTCACCCTTTCGACGCTGCCAGCCAACGACTTCCCGACTGTGGAAGAAGGCCCTGGCTCGCTGACGTTCAGCCTGGTTCAAAGCAAACTGCGCCGTTTGATCGAGCGCACCAGCTTTGCCATGGCTCAGCAGGATGTCCGTTACTACCTCAACGGCATGCTGATCGAAGTTCAGTCGGGCGTGCTGCGCGCCGTTGCCACCGACGGTCACCGTCTGGCGATGTGCTCGATGGCCGCTGAAATCGAACAGGCTGATCGTCATCAGGTCATCGTGCCGCGCAAGGGTATCCTTGAGCTGGCTCGCCTTCTGACCGAGCAGGACGGTCTGGTCAGCATCGTGTTGGGTCAACACCACATCCGTGCGACCACCGGCGAATTCACCTTCACCTCCAAACTGGTAGACGGCAAATTCCCGGACTACGAGCGTGTTCTGCCAAAAGGCGGCGACAAACTGGTGGTGGGTGATCGTCAGGCGCTGCGCGAAGCGTTCAGCCGCACTGCGATTCTTTCCAACGAGAAGTACCGTGGCATCCGCTTGCAGCTGGCCAATGGTCAACTGAAGATCCAGGCCAACAACCCTGAGCAGGAAGAAGCGGAAGAAGAAATCGGCGTTGACTACAACGGCAGCACGCTGGAGATCGGCTTCAACGTGAGCTATCTGCTCGATGTGCTGGGCGTCATGACCACCGAGCAGGTGCGTCTGCTCCTGTCCGACTCCAACAGCAGTGCGCTGGTACAGGAATCGGGCAACGACGACTCGGCGTATGTTGTCATGCCGATGCGTCTGTAATCAGCAGAACCTAGATGTCTCTTAGCCGCGTCTCGGTCACCGGGGTGCGCAATCTGCACCCGGTGACCTTCTCCCCCTCTCCTCGTATCAATATCCTTTATGGCGCCAACGGCAGTGGTAAAACCAGTGTCCTGGAAGCCATTCACTTGCTTGGCTTGGCTCGCTCCTTCCGTAGCACTCGGTTGCAACCTGTCATCCAGTACGAACAGCCTGCTTGCACAGTCTTTGGCCAGGTCGAACTGGCCGAAGGTGGACACAGCAATCTCGGTATTTCACGAGACAGGCAAGGTGAGTTCCAGATTCGTATCGATGGCCAGAATGCCAAGAGCGCTGCGCAGCTCGCCGAAACGCTACCGCTGCAACTGATAAATCCCGACAGCTTTCGGCTGCTGGAGGGTGCCCCGAAAATCCGCAGGCAGTTTCTGGATTGGGGAGTGTTCCACGTGGAACCTCGATTCATGGCCACTTGGCAGCGTTTGCAGAAGGCGCTGAGGCAGCGAAACTCGTGGCTTCGGCATGGTACACTTGACGCCGCTTCGCAGGCGGCCTGGGATCGAGAGCTGTGCCTGGCCAGTGATGAAATCGATGAATTTCGTCGCGCTTATATCAAAGCGCTGAAACCTGTTTTTGAGCAAACGTTGAGTGAGCTGGTAGAGCTTGAAGGGCTTACCCTGAGTTACTACCGTGGCTGGGACAAGGAAAAAGACCTGAGCAGCGTGCTCGCCTCTTCTCTCTATCGTGACCAGCAGATGGGTCACACCCAAGCCGGACCGCAACGAGCGGATCTGCGACTCAGACTCGGTGGGCACAACGCGGCGGACATTTTGTCACGCGGCCAACAGAAGTTGGTGGTATGTGCCCTGCGTATTGCTCAAGGACATTTGGTCAGCCAGGCCCGCCGCGGGCAATGTATCTACCTCGTCGATGACCTTCCATCGGAGCTCGACGAGAACCATCGCAGCGCGCTGTGTCGCCTGCTGGAAGAATTACGCTGCCAGGTTTTTATCACCTGTGTAGATCATGAATTGTTGAGGGAAGGCTGGCAGACGGAAACGCCAGTTGCGGTGTTCCACGTGGAACACGGCAGTATCACCCAGACCCACGACCATCGGGAGTGAATGCATGAGCGAAAATCAAACGTACGACTCGTCCAGCATTAAGGTGCTGAAAGGACTTGATGCCGTACGCAAGCGTCCCGGTATGTACATCGGCGATACGGACGATGGCAGCGGTCTTCACCACATGGTGTTTGAGGTGGTGGATAACTCTATCGACGAAGCACTGGCCGGTTATTGCGACGACATCACAGTCATCATCCACCCGGACGAATCCATCACCGTGCGCGACAACGGCCGCGGCATTCCGGTCGATGTGCATAAAGAAGAAGGCGTTTCCGCAGCCGAGGTCATCATGACCGTGCTGCACGCCGGCGGTAAGTTCGACGACAACTCCTACAAAGTATCCGGCGGTCTGCACGGTGTAGGTGTTTCCGTGGTTAACGCACTGTCAGAAGAATTGAACCTGACCGTGCGCCGCAGTGGCAAGATCTGGGAACAGACCTATGTTCACGGCGTTCCTCAGGAGCCCATGAAGATCGTCGGCGACAGTGACACTACCGGTACCGAGATCCACTTCAAACCCTCCGCTGAAACCTTCAAGAACATTCACTTCAGCTGGGACATCCTGGCCAAGCGCATTCGTGAACTGTCGTTCCTGAACTCCGGTGTGGGCATCGTTCTTCGCGACGAGCGCAGCGGCAAGGAAGAGCTCTTCAAATATGAAGGTGGTCTGCGTGCGTTCGTCGAATACCTGAACACCAACAAGACCCCGGTCAACCAGGTGTTCCACTTCAGCGTTCAGCGTGAAGATGGCGTGGGCGTGGAAATCGCCCTGCAGTGGAACGACAGCTTCAACGAGAACCTGCTGTGCTTCACCAACAACATTCCGCAGCGCGATGGCGGCACTCACCTGGTGGGCTTCCGCTCTGCGCTGACTCGCAACCTGAACAACTACATTGAACAGGAAGGTCTGGCCAAGAAGCACAAGGTTGCCACCACCGGTGACGACGCGCGTGAAGGCCTGACTGCGATCATCTCGGTCAAGGTGCCGGATCCGAAGTTCAGCTCGCAGACCAAGGACAAGCTGGTTTCTTCCGAAGTGAAGACCGCTGTCGAACAGGAGATGGGCAAGTACTTCTCCGACTTCCTGCTGGAGAATCCGAACGAAGCCAAGGCCGTTGTCGGCAAGATGATCGACGCTGCCCGCGCCCGTGAGGCTGCGCGTAAAGCGCGTGAGATGACTCGCCGCAAAGGCGCGCTGGATATCGCCGGCCTGCCAGGCAAACTGGCTGACTGCCAGGAGAAGGACCCTGCCCTCTCCGAACTGTACCTGGTCGAGGGTGACTCCGCTGGCGGTTCCGCCAAGCAGGGTCGTAACCGCAAGACCCAGGCCATCCTGCCGTTGAAGGGCAAGATCCTCAACGTCGAGAAAGCGCGCTTCGACAAGATGATTTCCTCGCAGGAAGTCGGCACGCTGATCACCGCGCTGGGCTGCGGCATCGGTCGCGAAGAGTACAACATCGACAAGCTGCGCTATCACAACATCATCATCATGACCGATGCTGACGTTGACGGTTCGCACATCCGCACCCTGCTGCTGACCTTCTTCTTCCGTCAGTTGCCGGAGCTGGTCGAGCGTGGCTACATCTACATCGCACAGCCGCCGCTGTACAAGGTCAAGAAAGGCAAGCAAGAGCAGTACATCAAAGACGACGACGCCATGGAAGAGTACATGACGCAGTCGGCCCTGGAAGATGCAAGCCTGCACCTGAACGAATCCGCGCCTGGTATTTCTGGTGCGGCGCTGGAGAAGCTGGTCAACGATTTCCGCATGGTCATGAAGACGCTCAAGCGTCTGTCGCGCCTGTACCCTCAGGAGCTGACCGAGCACTTCGTCTACCTGCCGCCGGTTACGCTGGAGCAGTTGTCGAACCACACCGCCATGCAAGAGTGGCTGGCCAAGTTCGACGAGCGTCTGCGCAATGGAGAGAAGTCGGGCCTGGTCTACAAAGCCAGCCTGCGCGAAGACCGTGAACGTAACGTCTGGCTGCCAGAGGTCGAGCTGATCTCCCACGGCCTGTCCAACTACGTCACCTTCAACCGCGATTTCTTCGGCAGCAACGACTACAAGACCGTCACCGCCCTCGGTGCCCAGATCAGCACCCTGCTGGAGGAAGGCGCCTATGTACAACGTGGCGAGCGCAAGAAAGCCGTCACCGAGTTCAAGGAAGCGCTTGCCTGGCTGATGGCTGAAAGTACCAAGCGTCACACCATCCAGCGATACAAAGGTCTGGGCGAGATGAACCCGGATCAGCTGTGGGAAACCACGATGGACCCGACCGTGCGCCGCATGCTCAAAGTCACCATCGAAGACGCGATCGCTGCCGATCAGATCTTCAACACCCTGATGGGCGACGCTGTAGAACCTCGCCGCGACTTCATCGAAGCCAACGCACTGGCGGTGTCGAACCTGGACTTTTAAGGTTCACCCGCTGAAACAAAACCCCGGCCATGCAAATGACCGGGGTTTTTGTTTTTCAGACAGCGCCCTTTCTCAGGCCAACCCAGTACGCCTTGAGCCCATTCAAACGTCCGTTGAGGTAAGCGGCAAATGAATGTCGTCTGGCCATGGCCGGCTTCTCGACGAAGTGCCAGGAGAACATCGCCAGGATCAGCACGATGGGAAAGGCCAGCAGCATCATGCTGATGGGGCCGACTCCCTTGAGTTCATGGGCGAGGATTTCCTGCACAGGGAAGGCGTAGATATAGACGCCGTAGGAGTAATCACCCAGTTGGTTGTAGCGATCCACGAAAGAGTTCGTGGCGAAGCCGAGGTAGAAAATCAGCCAGCTCCAGGCCAGCACGAAGCACTCATAGAACCATGGCGTGCCGTATGTCCCTGCAGCCAAGGCGGCCAGTGGCAGCAGCCAGAGCAGGCGGTGCTGGACGTGCGCCCTGTATCGGTAGAGCGCCATGCCGATCACGAAAGGCAGGCTCCAGGTGAACAAGAACTGAGCACGGTGCATCTCGCTCACCAGGGTTGTGTGGGCGAGCAGGTATTTGAAGGCGGCATAAGCGACTGCGTACACCAGCAGGAAACCGGCGAAGCGCGGACCGCGAGCATAGAAGGCGAACGCCCCCAGTGCACCGACCAGCACATACAGCGTGACCTCGTAGAACAGCGTCCACAATGACCCGTTGATCCCAGGCCAAGGGTTATCCTCGAACACACCCGGCAACTGGAACTTCATGCTGAACAGCATCAGATTATTGCTCAGGTAGCTATAAATTGCGCCCGAGCGGAAATATTCCACGGTGCCGAGTGTCGTAAAGATCGGGCCGAGCACAAAGACGCAGAGCACGAGTACCAAGGTTAACCCGGGGTAGATCCGCAGGAAGCGGGCCGCGAAAAAATCCAGCCCGGTGGGGGCTCGGTCACGGCTCAGCGAGATGAAGAAGCCCGAGACGCAAAAGAAGGTGATGACCGCCAGTTCACCCAGCGAGATGCCCAGCCATGAGGACAAGGGCTCGACCGCCGAGCTTCCCAGTGCCAGTGGATAACTGTGGGATATCAACACGGCGGTGGCAGCGAGCATCCTGATCAGATTGAAGTTGTTGTTTCGCCTGCTAGCCAGATCACCCAATGTATTCATACCGCCTCCGCCCACGATCAGGGCTACAACGTGACGCTTCTCCTGCCGAACGATGCGCAATACTGAAGGAGTTACGAAATGTGTTTCGACGTTGAAACGATACACCCGGCTCATCATTCGTCTAATTGCCATAGGCAATGGGCCCCTGAATAAGCTGCTTGCCAATAAATTGACCAGAACGGCTCCCCGATAGATTTTCCGTGGGGAACGATTAATAAGAAAATTCTGGAACTCACCATGTCTGCCGACGCGCGTATCGCAACACTGCAACAGACTGTGGAAGGCCAACGGCTGAAGGACAGCGCCGCTGAACAATGGCGGGAATGGGGACCGTATCTGAGCGACCGGCAGTGGGGCACGGTGCGGGAGGATTACAGCGCCGGCGGTGATGCCTGGGATTTCTTTCCCCACGATCACGCCCGCAGCCGAACGTACCGCTGGGGTGAGGACGGCCTGGCCGGTTTTTCGGACAAGTCGCAGCACTGGTGCCTGGGCCTTGCGCTATGGAACGAGCGGGACCCGATCATCAAGGAGCGGCTCTTTGGCCTGAACAACGCCGAAGGCAATCACGGCGAAGACGTGAAGGAGCTGTATTTTCATGTCGATGGCGTACCGAGCCACGCCTACATGCGCATGCTGTACAAGTACCCTCATGCGGCATTTCCCTACGGCGACCTGGTTCAGGAAAACGCCCGCCGTGGCTTGAACGACCCCGAGTATGAAGTCCTCGACACGGGCGTGTTCAACGACAACCACTACTTCGATGTGAGCATCGAATACGCCAAGCACGCCCCCGATGACATCATCATGCGGGTGACGGTGCACAACCGCTCTGATCAGGCTGCTCGCCTGCATGTGTTGCCACAGCTATGGGCGCGGGATATCTGGAGCAGTAACGCGGAACAAAAGCGCCCTTCCCTCTCGCTGCAAGACGATCAGGTCCTGGCGCTGCATCCGGTCGAAGGTGCCAGGCACGTCACCGCATGGGGACACGCGCAACAACCTTGTCAGTGGTTGTTTTGCGACAACCGCACCAACACCCGCAGGCTTTTCAATCTGCCTGCCGAGGGACCTTTCAAGGACGGGATCAACGACTGGCTGGTAGCCGGCGATGCACTTGCAATCCGCCGGGATTCCGGGACCAAGGTCGCTGCTCATTTTCTCCTGGAGCTCGAAGGCGGCGCGTCGCAGTGCGTGTATCTGCGATTCGCCCCGGCGGATTCACCGCGGGTGAATGCCAAGGCGCTGTTCGAACAGCGCCGAGGTGAGGCGGACGAATTCTATGCCGCGCTGCAGCACAATCTATCGGACGCCGACGCCCGCAACGTTCAGAGGCAGGCATTGGCCGGCCTGTTGTGGTCCAAGCAGCTCTATTACTTCGACGTGAAAGCCTGGCTCGACGGTGACCCGGGCCAGCCGCCGTTGCCCAGGGAGCGTTCGCACATCCGCAACAGTCAGTGGCGGCACCTGTGCAATTTCGACATCGTCTCCATGCCGGACAAATGGGAGTACCCCTGGTACGCCTCATGGGATCTGGCGTTTCAGGCGGTGGCCTTTGCACTGATCGATATCGGCTTCGCCAAGGACCAGTTACTGCTGTTGGTCAAAGACCGTTTCATGCACCCCAACGGCCAGCTTCCAGCATACGAATGGCGCTTTGACGACGCCAATCCGCCGGTACATGCCTGGGCGTCCTGGCGCGTGTACCAGATGGAAAAGGCGCAGACTGGCAAGGGCGATGTCGATTTCCTCGAGCGAGTTTTCCACAAGCTGCTGCTGAATTTTTCCTGGTGGGTCAACCGCAAGGATGCCGAAGGGCACAACATCTTCCAGGGAGGCTTTCTGGGGCTGGATAACATCGGCCTGTTCGACCGCTCTGCTGCCCTCGCCCCCGGCTACCAGCTCGACCAGGCCGACGGCACTGCCTGGGTTGCCGGTTACGCGCTGGACCTGATGCGCATTGCGCTGGAACTGGCGCAGCACAACGAGGTGTACGTCGATATCGCGGTGAAGTTTTTCGAACACTTCCTGTACATTGCCGGCGCGATCAACGAGGTCGACAAGGACGACGTGGAAGGGCTGTGGAACGAGGACGACGGTTTCTTCTATGACGTTCTGCACCGCCCGGACGGGCTGCGGGAGTCGGTGCGGCTTCGATCCTTTGTCGGGCTCATCCCGTTGTTCGCCGTGCGCGTGCTGGAACAGCGCGAACATGAAGGCCTCAAGGGACTGCGTGAACGCCTCCTGGGTTTCCTCCACCATCGCCCGGACCTGGCTGCGTTGATCTCGCGCTGGACCGAGCCGGGCAAAGGCAACCGTCTGCTGCTGGCCCTGTTGCGCGGCCAGCGTACCAAGGATCTCATCGCCCGCATGCTCGATGAGAGCGAGTTCCTCTCCCCTTACGGGGTTCGCTCCCTGTCGCGGTTCTACGGCGAGCAGCCGTTCAGCATGCAGATCAACGGCAACACCCTGTCTGCGGACTATGAGCCTGCCGAGTCGAATTCACGGTTGTTTGGCGGCAACTCCAATTGGCGAGGTCCGGTGTGGATGCCGCTCAACTACATGCTGATCGAGTCGCTGCGTGAGTTTCATCGCTACTACGACGAGAATTTCTCGGTGGAATACCCCAGTGGGTCGGGGTATCTGGCATCGCTCGAAGAAGTGGCTGACGGACTCAGCGCTCGCATAAACAGACTTTTCCTACGCGACGAGGAAGGAAACCGGCCATCCATGGTGGGTTATCCACAGCTACAGATAGACCCGCAGAGCCGCGACCTGGTGCTGTTTCACGAGTACTTCCATGGCGAGAATGGCCGTGGCCTCGGTGCTTCACACCAGACCGGCTGGAGCGCGCTGGTTGCCCTGCTGTTGCAGCCAAAGGGATAAACTGCGCGATTGATTCACGCCACACCACGGGCCAAGGAGCTGTACCCGGATGTCGTTTCGCAAATACCAGAAAGTGCTGTCCATCCCTCGCGTTCTGCCCGCCACGCTGTTCATGTTCGTGGCAGGCATTCCGCTGACGGTCATGACCCTGACGCTGAGCCTGCACGTGCTCAACGACATGGGTCGCAGCTACTTTGATGCCGGTTTGGTGGGCACGGCCACCGCGCTGGGTTTTGCCGTTGGCTCGCCCATGTTGGGGCGGATGATTGATCGCCACGGCCTGCGCCCGGTGATCGCCGTCAGTGGCGTGTTATCCACAATCGCCTGGTGCCTGCTGCCGGTGGTGAACTACCCGCTGTTCGTCACGTTCGCCTTCTTGGCGGGGGTGTCCACCGTGCCGACCGGCTCACTTGCGCGGCAGTTCGTGGCGAGTCTGGTCCCGCTGGATCAGCGCCGCCCCGCCTACACGCTGAACATGATGCTGACCGAGCTGTCGTTCGTGATCAGCCCGGCGGTGGCGATCCTGTT
Organism: Pseudomonas sp. NPDC090201; assembly: GCF_044746825.1. Lineage (NCBI taxonomy): Bacteria > Pseudomonadati > Pseudomonadota > Gammaproteobacteria > Pseudomonadales > Pseudomonadaceae > Pseudomonas > Pseudomonas sp. NPDC090201. Next base: position 91,662 of record NZ_JBIVCX010000015.1, on the reverse strand, counting down.
GATAACCACCTATTCGGCGTCGGCCATCCTTGTGGGTATTGGTGTCTGGCGGGCGCTGTCCTACATCGCGCTCTACGCACTGAACTGGCCTACACGCAGTGCGGATGAAATGACCAAGGATCCGGACCCGGTCCGGCCAAGTATCAGGACCTGGATGACACCCCAGTTGCTGGGCGTGCTGCTGGTGAGCGCCGGTGCCCTGTTCGTGGTGTTCGGCACCGAGCTTGCGTTGATCGCGGTACTGCGCACCAACGGTGAAGTGGCATTCACCGGCTACGTGATTGCGGCGATGGCCATGGCGTCAATCTGTGGGGGCTTCGTGCACGGCGCCGTTCACAGTTCCTGGTCGCAACTGCGCCTGGCGCTGACCATGAGCCTGTTGCTGTTGCCGGTGGTGTTCTTCGATGGGGTCTGGTGGTGGCTGATGCTGGCGTTACTTCCCAACAACCTGTTGTGCACGCCGACGCTGGCGGCAGGTTCCGAAGCGGTCGCCAAGCTCGCGCCTGCCAACGTGCGAGGCGAGGTGATGGGGTTGCATGATTCGGCCAACAGGCTCGGTCAGACGCTTTCCACGCCGCTTGTAGGGCTTGCGATTGACCACCTCTCCCCTGCGATGGGATTCGTCGCTGCGGGCTGTGGCGGGTTGGTGCTGGTGGGAATGGCAGCCCTTTGCAATCTGTGGATATCCAGGACTGCCAAGAGGGTGTAAAGGCACGATCAGTCCTGGCCCGGGAGGGCTCAAGACCGATGTTTTCAGAGTAGGTAAAGCGCCGTCAGAAAAAACTTATGCACGTTTTGGGGTGAATAGTAGCGTCCAGAAATAAGTAGCTAAATTAATGAGTTAGCTTCGATTTCAGAAATTCTCCAACAATTGGTGCACAGGTTATCCACAATTCATACGGGTGATTTTTCCGCCACGGGCGCAGGTGTGGCGGGCGAGCCCAGCGCCTTTTGAGTGGCTTCGTTCCAGGCGGCTACACGGTCATTGAGTGCGGCCACTGCACGTGGGCCGGTGCCCTCGGCGTACATCGGTTCACCAATCACCACGTCGATGGTGCCTGGCGTCTTGCCCCAGCCTTCTTTCGCCCAGTACTTGCCGGCGTTGTGGGCGATGGGCAGCACAGGCATTTCGGCATTCACTGCCATGGCCGAGCCACTGCGTGAGAACTTTCCGATCTGGCCGTAAGGCACGCGAGTCCCTTCCGGGAAGATCAGCACCCACACACCGTCCTTGAGCAACTCATCGCCCTTTTTCGCCACGATCTTGAGCGCGGCTTTCGGGTTGCCGCGGTCGATGGCAATCGGACGCAGCATCGCCATGGCCCAGCCAAAGAACGGCACGTACAGCAGTTCACGCTTGAGCACCTGGCTCAGCGGCTGGAAATGCGCCGACAGGAAGAAGGTTTCCCAGGTGCTCTGGTGGTTGGAGACGATCACGCAAGGCGTCTGCGGGACGTTCTCCTGGCCCGTGACCCGGACGTTGATGTTCAGGAATACCCTTGTCAGCCACAGCGCGCAGCGGCACCAGTACACATTGATGAACCGGTAGCGAAGGCGGAACGGCAGAAAAGGCGCGACAAAGAAACTCAGCGAGCACCACAGCAGAGCGCTGGTGCCCAGCAGCAGGTAAAAGAAGAAGATCCTGATGGCCTGCACTATCGACATAGCTGCTTTTACCATTACGGGCAGAGCCCGGATTGAGCGTGCCGCTGGACGACCGGTCAGCCGTTCAACGGGGCGCTGTTGTGAATAAGTTCTGCGGCAACCGCCGCCAGATCGTCAAAAACCAGGGTTTGCGCAGGCAACGGGTTGCTCCGCGTCTTCTGACCTTTGCCCGTCATGACCAGAACAGGTTGAGAGTCGACGGCCACCGCCGCCTCCAGGTCACCCTTGCTGTCGCCGACGAACCACACGCCGCGCAGATCCACGCCGTAATGGCGGGCGATGGTCTGCAACATCCCGGGCCTGGGTTTGCGGCATTCGCACCCCTGATCCGGCCCATGGGGGCAGTAAACAATCAGACCGACCTCGCCGCCCTGCTCTGCCACAAGCTCGCGCAGGCGCGCGTGCATGGCGTCGAGGGTAGCCAGGTCGTAATAACCGCGAGCAATGCCCGACTGGTTGGTGGCCACTGCCACCGTCCAGCCGGCCTTGCTCAACTGCGCGATCGCCTCGATCGAGCCGGGGATCGGAATCCACTCGGCCACCGACTTGATGTAAGCGTCGGAGTCTTCGTTGATCACTCCGTCCCGATCGAGAATCAGCAGCTTCAAATCATGCGCTCCAGCGTTAGCCCAACAGGGAAATGTCGGCGACACCCAGGAACAGGTTACGCAGGCGCGCCAGCAACGCATAACGGTTGGCACGCACGCTGGCGTCTTCGGCGTTGACCATCACGGCTTCGAAGAAGGCATCCACAGGCTCGCGCAGTGCTGCCAGACGGGCCAGCGCTTCGTTGTACTGACGGTTGGCCGACATCGGCGCCACGGCCTGGTCTGCCTGCTGAATGGCCGAGTACAGCGAGAACTCGTTGGCGTTGTCGAAGTACTTGGGCTCGACGGTCTGGGCGATGTTGCCTTCGGCCTTGCTCAACAGGTTCGACACGCGCTTGTTCACGGCGGCCAGTGCGGCGGCTTCAGGCAACTTGCGGAACGCCTGGACAGCTTGCACGCGCTGGTCGAAGTCCAGCGCCGAACCCGGTTGCAGGGCACGCACCGACAGGTACACCGACACGTCCACGCCTTCGTCTTCGTAACGCGCACGCAGGCGGTCGAAGATGAATTCCAGAACCTGCTCGGCCAGGCCTGCGGATTTCACCTTGGCACCGAACTGGGTGACGGCGAACTGCACGGTCTTGATCAGGTCCAGATCCAGCTTCTTCTCGATCAGGATGCGCAGGATGCCCAGCGCCGCGCGACGCAGTGCATAGGGGTCCTTGCTACCGGTTGGCAGCATGCCGATGCCGAAGATGCCGACCAGGGTGTCGAGCTTGTCGGCGATGGCCACCGCAGCGCCAGTCAGGGTGCTCGGCAGTTCAGCGCCAGCGCCACGCGGCATGTACTGCTCGTTCAGGGCCAGTGCGACGTCTTCCGGCTCGCCATCGGCCAGCGCGTAGTAGTAGCCCGCCACGCCCTGCATCTCAGGGAATTCGCCGACCATTTCGGTCGCCAGGTCGCACTTGGACAGGATGCCCGCACGGCCTGCACGCTGGGCGTCGCCGCCAATGCGTGGGGCGATGAAGGCGGCCAGCTTGGAAACGCGCTCGGCCTTGTCGAACACGGTGCCCAGTTGAGCCTGGAACACCACGTTCTGCAGGCGCTGGTTGAAGGTTTCCAGCTTCTGCTTCTTGTCCTGCTTGAAGAAGAACTCGGCGTCGGTCAGGCGCGGGCGCACGACTTTCTCGTTACCCAGCACGATCTGCGACGGATCCTTGCTCTCGACGTTGGCCACCGTGATGAAGCGCGGCAGCAGCTTGCCTTCGGCGTCCAGCAGGCAGAAATACTTCTGGTTGTCCTGCATGGTGGTGATCAGGGCTTCCTGCGGCACTTCCAGGAAACGCTCTTCGAAGGAGCACACCAGCGGCACCGGCCATTCAACCAGCGCAGTCACTTCGTCGAGCAGCGCAGGCGGCACGATCGCGGTGCCTTCGTGCTGGGTGGCCAGCTCGTCGACACGCTTGCTGATCAGCGCACGGCGCTCGTTGAAGTCTGCCAGCACATAGGCTGCGCGCAGGTCGCTGGCGTAGTTGGCTGGCGAGCTGATACGCACGTTTTCCGGGTGATGGAAACGGTGGCCACGGGATTCACGGTCTGAGCGCTGAGCGAGGATGGTGCAGTCGATCACCTGATCGCCGAACAGCATCACCAGCCACTGGGTCGGACGCACGAACTCTTCCTTGCGCGCACCCCAGCGCATGCGCTTGGGGATCGGCAGGTCGTTGAGCGAGTCTTCGATGATGGTCGGCAGCAGGCTGACCGTCGGCTTGCCGGCGATGCTCTGGCTGTAACGCAGCTTCGGGCCGCTCTGATCGATCTCGGAGAGGTCGACGCCGCACTTCTTGGCAAAGCCCAGGGCGGCCTGGGTCGGGTTGCCTTCGGCATCGAACGCTGCCTGACGGGGCGGGCCGTCCAGATTGACGCTGCGGTCCGGCTGCTGGGTGGCGAGTTCAGTCACCAGCACGGCCAGACGGCGCGGCGCGGCGTAGACCTGCTTGGCGCTGTAGGTCAGGCCGGCGGCCTGCAGGCCTTTTTCGATACCGGCCAGGAACGACTCGGCCAAGGTGGTCAGGGCTTTGGGTGGCAGTTCTTCGGTGCCCAATTCAACCAGGAAATCTTGAGCACTCATTGTGCAGCCTCCAGCTTAGCCAACACTTCGTCGCGAATATCAGGTGCAGCCATCGGGAAGCCAAGCTTGGCCCGGGCCATCAGGTACGCCTGGGCCACGGAGCGGGCCAGGGTGCGTACGCGCAGGATGTACTGCTGACGCGCAGTCACGGAAATCGCGCGGCGGGCGTCGAGCAGGTTGAAGGTGTGCGAGGCCTTGAGGACCATTTCATAGCTCGGCAGCGGCAGCTCGGCTGCGATCAGGCGCATCGCTTCGCTTTCGTAGAAATCGAACAGTTCGAACAGTTTGTCGACGTTGGCGTGTTCGAAGTTGTAGGTCGATTGCTCCACTTCGTTCTGGTGGAACACATCGCCGTAGGTGACTTTGCCGAACGGGCCGTCAGTCCAGACCAGGTCGTAGACCGAATCTACGCCTTGCAGGTACATCGCCAGGCGTTCCAGGCCGTAGGTGATTTCGCCGGTCACCGGGTAGCACTCGATGCCGCCCACTTGCTGGAAGTAGGTGAACTGCGAGACTTCCATGCCGTTGAGCCAGATTTCCCAGCCCAGGCCCCAGGCGCCCAGGGTCGGCGATTCCCAGTTGTCTTCGACGAAGCGTACGTCGTGGACCAGCGGGTCCAGGCCAACGTGCTTGAGCGAGCCCAGGTACAGTTCCTGGAAGTTGTCCGGGTTAGGCTTCAAGACCACCTGGAACTGATAGTAGTGCTGCAGGCGGTTTGGGTTTTCGCCATAACGGCCATCGGTAGGACGACGGCTCGGCTGGACGTAGGCGGCGTTCCAGGTTTCCGGGCCGACGGCGCGCAGAAACGTTGCAGTGTGGAAAGTGCCGGCGCCCACTTCCATATCGTAGGGCTGAAGTACCACACAACCTTGCTCGGCCCAGTATTGCTGGAGGGCGAGGATCAAGTCTTGGAAGGTACGCACGGCTGGCGTAGGCTGGCTCACGAAATTCACCTGTACTGGGGGGCTGCGATTTAAAGAGCGGGAGTATACCCGATTCGGCGCCGCCTCCACCCTTGGGAGCCCTATGCCACGCTGCTTTTGGTGCAACGAAGATCCGCTTTACATGGACTACCACGATCAAGAGTGGGGTGTGCCGTTGCGCGACGCGCAGATGCTGTTCGAGTTCCTGTTGCTCGAAGGGTTCCAGGCCGGCCTTTCGTGGATCACGATTTTGAAGAAACGCGCCCGCTACCGCGAAGTGATGTTCAACTTCGACGTCAACCGGATCGCCGCCATGACCGACGCCGAGATCGAAGCCCTGATGCTCGAACCCGGCATCGTTCGCAATCGCCTGAAACTCAACGCCGCGCGCAAGAACGCCCAGGCCTGGCTGCGCCTTGAAGACCCGGTGACGTTTGTCTGGTCCTTTGTGGGCGGCCAACCCAAGGTCAATCACTTCAAGGACCGCAGCGAAGTCCCGGCCATCACGCCCGAGGCCGAGGCCATGAGCAAGGCGTTGAAGAAAGCGGGCTTCACCTTCGTCGGCCCGACCATTTGCTACGCCTACATGCAGGCGACGGGGATGGTGATGGACCACACGACCGATTGTGATCGGTACGCGCAGCTCGTTGGTTGACTGTAGGAGCGCGCTTGCCCGCGATTGCGGTGTGCCAAGTAAATCAAAGTGCCTGAAACAATGCTATCGCGGGCAAGCGCGCTCCTACAGGTCCGCGTGACCGCAGGAGTGGTTACAATGCCCGCCTCATCGATTCAGGAGTGATCTGTGGATAAGTTCAAAGGCGCCTTGATGGTCGGGGCATTGCGGTTGTTTGCCCTGTTGCCGTGGCGCGCGGTGCAATGGGTCGGCACCTCCATCGGCTGGCTGATGTGGAAGCTGCCCAACCGTTCCCGTGAGGTGGCGCGGATCAACCTTTCCAAGTGTTTCCCGGAGCTGAGCCCCACCGAACTCGAAGCGCTGGTGGGCCGCAGCCTGATGGACATTGGCAAGACCCTGACCGAAAGCGCCTGCGCCTGGATCTGGCCTGCTCAGAAATCGATCAATCTGGTGCGCGAAGTCGAAGGCCTGCACATCCTCAAGGACGCGCTGGCGTCTGGCAAAGGCGTGGTCGGCATCACCAGCCACTTGGGCAACTGGGAAGTGCTCAACCACTTCTATTGCAGCCAGTGCAAACCGATCATTTTCTACCGTCCGCCCAAGCTCAAGGCGGTGGACGAATTGCTGCGCAAGCAGCGCGTGCAACTGGGCAACCGTGTGGCGGCCTCGACGAAGGAAGGGATTCTGAGCGTCATCAAGGAAGTGCGCAAAGGGGGCTCGGTGGGCATTCCGGCTGACCCTGAGCCGGCAGAGTCTGCAGGAATTTTCGTGCCGTTCTGTGGGACGGTGGCGCTGACCAGCAAGTTCGTGCCGAACATGCTGGCCGGTGGCAAGGCGGTGGGGGTGTTCCTGCACGCAATGCGCCTGGAAGATGGTTCGGGCTACAAGGTGGTGCTGGAAGCCGCGCCGGACGAGATGTACAGCACCGACGCCGAAACCTCGGCGGCGGCGATGAGCAAGGTGGTGGAAAAGTATGTGCGGGCGTATCCGAGCCAGTACATGTGGACCATGAAACGCTTCAAGAAGCGGCCTGAGGGCGAAGCGCGCTGGTACTGATCCAACGCAAAACCCGAACCCCGCGCGCACCCCGAAACCCGCGCAAAACCTGAACTCCGCGCAAAAACCTGTAGGAGCGCGCTTGCCCGCGACAGCGGAGTGTCAGTCAAATCGATGTTTCAGACGCACCGCGGTCGCGGGCAAGCGCGCTCCTACGGAAGTTTGGTCGTACGATCCAGCTTCTTCACAAACACCGTCATCTCCTTCTCGGCCTGCTTGTCGCCATGGCCGACCGCCGCCGCGATGCCCTGCGCCCACGCCTGGCGCGCCTGATCGCTATCCCCTGAAGCCAGCCACGCCTTGCCCAGCAGCTTCCACGCCGCCGAGTACTTGGGATCGAATTCGACGCAGCGCTGCAGGTGCTCCACTGCCTTGAGGTGATCGCCTGCGTCCAGATACCCCTTGCCCAGGCCGAACCGCAGCAAGGCATTGTCCATGCCCTTGGCGAGCATTTTTTCCAGTGATTCGAGCACGCGGCGTCTCCTTTAGAAAAAACTCAAACCCACCTGAAACAGCCGCTCCACGTCGCGGATATGCTTTTTATCCACAAGGAACATGATCACGTGGTCGCCGGACTCGATCACCGTACTATCGTGGGCGATGAGCACCTGTTCATCCCGGGTAATGGCGCCGATGGTCGTGCCCGGCGGCAGGTTGATGTGCTTGATCGCTTTGCCGATGACTTTGCTCGACCGCGCATCGCCGTGGGCGACGATCTCGATGGCCTCTGCTGCACCGCGCCGCAACGAGTGCACGCTGACGATATCGCCGCGCCGCACGTGAGCCAGCAGGGTGCCGATGGTCGCCAGTTGCGGGCTGACCGCGATGTCGATCTCCCCGCCCTGAACCAGATCCACATAGGCCGGGTTGTTGATGATGGTCATGACCTTCTTCGCCCCCAGCCGCTTGGCCAGCAGCGAGGACATGATATTGGCCTCGTCGTCGTTGGTCAGCGCCAGGAACAGGTCGGCGTTGTCGATGTTCTCTTCCATCAGCAGGTCGCGATCCGAGGAGCTGCCTTGCAGGATCACCGTGTTGTCCAGGGTGTCCGAGAGATGACGGCAACGGGCCGGGTTCATCTCGATGATCTTCACCTGGTAACGGTTTTCGATGGCTTCGGCCAGGCGCTCGCCGATCTGCCCGCCACCGGCTATGACGATGCGCTTGTAGCTCTCGTCCAGCCGGCGCATTTCGCCCATCACGGCGCGAATGTCCGCCTTGGCGGCGATGAAGAAGACTTCGTCATCGGCTTCGATCACGGTATCGCCTTGCGGACTGATCGGACGATCTCGACGGAAAATGGCTGCGACCCGCGTGTCCACGTTCGGCATGTGCGCCCGCAACTGACGCAATTGCTGGCCCACCAGAGGGCCGCCGTAGTAAGCCTTCACGGCCACCAACTGGACCTTGCCTTCGGCGAAGTCGATCACCTGCAGGGCGCTGGGGTATTCGATCAGACGCTTGATGTAGTTGGTGACCACCTGCTCGGGGCTGATGAGCACATCGACCGGAATCGCTTCGTTGTCGAACAGGCCCGCACGGGTCAGGTAGGCGGATTCACGCACCCGGGCGATCTTGGTCGGGGTGTGAAACAGCGTATAGGCGACCTGGCAGGCGACCATGTTGGTCTCGTCGCTGCTGGTTACGGCCACCAGCATGTCGGCGTCGTCGGCACCGGCCTGGCGCAACACGGTGGGAAACGAGCCTTTTCCCTGGATGGTGCGAATGTCGAGCCGGTCACCCAATGCGCGCAAACGGTCGGCGTCGGTGTCCACCACGGTGATGTCATTGGCTTCGCTGGCCAGATGTTCCGCCAGCGTACCGCCGACCTGGCCTGCGCCGAGAATGATGATCTTCAATCAGCTTCTCCCTGAAAATTACAGCCTTGTAGGAGCGCGCTTGCCCGCGACCGCGGTATGTCTGAAACATGGATGTGACTGACACACCGCGGTCGCGGGCAAGCGCGCTCCTACAGGTCAGGCTGCGGAAATCTTGATCAACTTGGCGTAATAGAACCCGTCATGCCCGCCTTCCTGCGCCAGCAACTGGCGACCGTGAGGCTGCTTGAGCCCCGGCGGCGGGTTGCCGTTCTGGCCGGCGATGTCCAGTTCCCGCGCACCCGGCGTGCGAGCCAGGAACGCCTCGATCACCTCGGTGTTCTCGGTCGGCAGCGTCGAGCAGGTGGCGTACAGCAACATGCCGCCCACTTGCAGCGTCGGCCACAACGCGTCGAGCAGCTCGCCCTGCAAGGTGGCCAGGGCAGGAATGTCATCGGCCTGGCGGGTCAGCTTGATGTCGGGATGGCGGCGGATCACGCCGGTCGCCGAGCACGGTGCATCGAGCAGGATGCGCTGGAACGGCTTGCCGTCCCACCACTGATCGGTGGCACGGGCGTCGGCGGCGATCAACTCGGCGCTCAGGCCCAGGCGGTCGAGGTTCTCCTTGACCCGCACCATGCGCTTGGCTTCCAAATCCACTGCCACGACCCCGGACAAGCCCGGTTGCACTTCCAGCAGATGACAGGTTTTGCCCCCCGGTGCGCAGCAGGCGTCGAGCACACGTTGACCCGGTGCCAGCTCCAGCAGGTCGGCGGCCAGTTGCGCGGCTTCGTCCTGCACGCTGATCCAGCCCTCGGCAAAGCCCGGCAAGCCACGGACATCGCCCGGCTCAGCGAGGACAATGCCGTCCTGGCTGAAGCTGCTGGCGGTCGCGGTAATGTCTGCGTCGGCCAGCAATTGCAGGTACTGATCGCGGGTCTTGTGACGGCGATTGACCCGCAGAATCATCGGAGGGTGGGCGTTATTTGCAGCGCAGATGGCTTCCCAATGCTCGGGCCACGCGGCTTTCAGGGCTTTTTGCAGCCAGCGCGGGTGAGCGGTGCGCACCACCGGATCGTGCTCAAGCTCGGTCAACAGCGCTTCACCCTCACGCTGGGCGCGACGCAACACCGCGTTGAGCAGCGCCTTGGCCCAAGGCTTCTTGAGTTTGTCCGCGCAGCCGACCGTCTCGCCGATGGCGGCGTGAGCGGGGATGCGCGAATAGAACAACTGGTACAGGCCGACCAGCAGCAGCGCCTGGATGTCGGTATCGGCTGCCTTGAACGGCTTCTGCAGCAGCCTGGCCGCAAGTGCGGACAAACGCGGCTCCCAGCGGGCAGTGCCGAATGCCAGATCCTGGGTCAGGCCACGATCACGGTCGTCGACCTTGTCCAGCTGGGCTGGCAGAGAACTGTTGAGCGACGCCTTGCCGCTCAGTACGGCAGCCAGGGCGCGGGCTGCGGCCAGACGCGGGTTCATTGGTTATCCACCACTTGGCCCAGCACCGTGCCCACTGCGAACTTCTCGCGGCGGCTGTTGAACAGGTCAGTGAAGTTCAGCGGCTTGCCGCCCGGCAACTGCAGGCGAGTGAGGCGCAGTGCGTTTTGTCCACAGGCAACGGTCAGACCGTCTTTGCTCGCTTCGAGGATCATGCCCGGCTCGCCCTGCCCCGCAGCTACCTGCGCGGCCAGCACTTTCAGCGCTTCACCGTTGAGCGTGCTGTGGCAGATCGGCCAAGGGTTGAAAGCACGTACCAGACGCTCCAGCTCATCGGCCGGGCGGGTCCAGTCGATGCGCGCTTCATCCTTGTTCAGCTTGTGCGCGTAGTTGGCCAGCGCGTCATCCTGCACCTCGCCCACCAGCGAACCATCGGCCAGGCCGGCGATGGCCTGCACCACGGCGACCGGGCCCAGTTCGGCCAGACGGTCATGCAGCGTGCCGCCAGTGTCCTCGGGGCTGATCGGGGTGATGGCCTTGAGCAGCATGGGGCCGGTGTCCAGGCCTGCTTCCATGCGCATCACGGTCACGCCGCTTTCGGCATCACCGGCCTGCACGGCACGCTGGATCGGCGCTGCGCCGCGCCAGCGTGGCAGCAACGAGGCATGACTGTTGATGCAGCCCAGGCGCGGGATATCCAGCACCACCTGCGGCAGGATCAGGCCATAGGCGACCACCACCATCAGGTCCGGCGCGAGCGCAGCCAGTTCGGCCTGAGCCTCGGGGGCACGCAAGGTTGGCGGCTGGAGCACCGGGATATCGTGCTGCAAGGCCAGTTGCTTGACCGGGCTTGGCATCAGCTTTTGCCCACGTCCGGCCGGGCGATCAGGCTGGGTGTAGACCGCGATCACCTCATGAGGGCTGTCGAGCAGGGCTTTGAGGTGTTCGGCGGCGAATTCCGGGGTGCCGGCGAAGACGATGCGCAGTGGCTCAGTCATGGGCTTCTCACTGGTGAAGATGACTGTAGGAGCGCGCTTGCCCGCGACAGCGTTGCGTCAGGCAAGGTAGATGTCTCTGACACAGCGCTTTCGCGGGCAAGCGCGCTCCTACGGATAAGGGGGGATCAGGCGTTCTGCTTGTGCTGTTTTTCCAGCTTTTTCTTGATCCGGTCACGCTTGAGCGTAGACAGGTAGTCAACGAACAGCTTGCCGTTCAGGTGATCGCATTCGTGCTGGATGCACACCGCGAGCAAGCCTTCGGCGATTAGCTCATAAGGCTGGCCGTCGCGATCCAGCGCCTTGACCTTGACCTTCTGCGGGCGGTCGACGTTCTCGTAGAAGCCGGGAACGGACAGGCAGCCTTCCTGATACTGGTCCATCTCCTCGGTCAGCGGCTCAAGCTGCGGGTTGATGAAAACCCGCGGCTCGCTGCGATCTTCGGAAAGGTCCATGACCACGACGCGTTTGTGTACGTTAACCTGCGTCGCGGCAAGGCCGATGCCAGGCGCTTCGTACATGGTTTCAAACATGTCGTCGACCAACTGGCGAATACCGTCGTCCACGGCAGCCACCGGCTTGGCGATGGTGCGCAGGCGCGAATCGGGAAATTCGAGAATGTTTAAAATGGCCATATACGTAAGAGCTGCACTTGTAAGGTAAAGTCGAATGGGGCTGCTAGGCTGTGGACGTCAAACGCAGGCAGCCTTGGCAAACCGAAGTCTCGCAAAATTCCATGTTTCACGCGAAGCCAACATGATAAAGGGATTCACCGCATGAGGAAATCACTACTCGCCCTGCTGCTGTTGGCCGCGACAGGCCTGGTCCAGGCGCAAGTACAGCTCAAGGAAGGTCATCCACAGAGCTACACCGTTGTCGCCGGTGACACACTTTGGGACATTTCCGGAAAATTCCTGAGCCAGCCGTGGAAATGGCCGCAGATCTGGAGGGCCAACCCACAGGTCCACGATCCGGACCTGATCTACCCCGGCGATACCCTCAACCTCATTTACGTCGATGGCCAGCCGCGCATCGTGGTCAACCGTGGTGAATCCCGCGGCACGATCAAATTGTCACCGCGTGTGCGCAGCACGCCCATCGCCGAAGCCATCCCGACCATTCCGCTGGGCGCGATCAACGCCTTCCTGCTGAACAACCGGATCATGGACACCGCGGAGCAGTTCGAGGACGCGCCTTATATCGTGGCGGGTAACGGCGAGCGGGTGCTCAGCGGGGCGGGTGACCGCATCTATGCGCGGGGTTATTTCGACCCAAGCCACGTGTCGTACGGAATCTTCCGCAAAGGCAAGATCTACGTGGATCCGGACACCAACGAACCGCTGGGCGTGAACGCCGACGACATCGGCAGTGGTGATCTGGTGGCCAGCGAGGGTGACGTCGCGACCCTGCAGATGCAGCGTTCGACCCAGGAAGTGCGTCTGGGTGACCGCCTGTTCGTCAGCGAAGAGCGCGCGATTAACTCCAACTTCGTGCCCAGCGAGCCACAGCGGGAAGTGCGAGGCGTGATCATCGACGTTCCGCGTGGCGTGACCCAGATCGGTGAATTCGACGTGGTGACCCTCGATCGCGGTCGCCTCGACGGGCTGGCCGAGGGCAACGTCCTGGCGATCTACAAGACCGGCGAAACCGTTCGCGACCGGATCACTGGCGATCAGGTGAAAATTCCTGACGAGCGCTCCGGGATGCTGATGGTTTTCCGCACCTACAATCGCCTGAGCTACGCGATGGTGCTGCACGCCACCCGATCTTTGGCGGTCAATGACAAGGTGCGCAATCCGTAATCCTATGTATCAGGTCTGAATCACTTTTTTCCACCGGCATGCTTCACTTATCTAAGTGTTGTCAACAGACTTATCCACAGGCTTGCCCACTTCCCGAAGTGGGTCCTGGATCAAGGAAGCATGCATGCCGATGTTTGAAAAAGACGGGCAGTCGCCTGCCGAACTGGAGGCGCGTCTGCGGCTCCATCGATTGCCCGGAATCACCCCCAAGCGTTTCAAGAACCTCATCGATGCGTTTGGCGGCGCCTGCGCAGCCCTGAGCGCGCCCGCTTCGGCCTGGCGCTCGCTGGGTCTTCCAGCGGCCAGCGCCGAGGCTCGCAGAAGCACCGGAATACGCGACGGCGCCAGCGCCGCATTGCGCTGGCTAGAGCATCCGGACCAGCATTTGCTGATGTGGGACGATGCGGACTACCCCGCCCTGCTCGCCGAAATTCCCGACCCGCCACCGCTGCTTTTCGTCGCTGGAAACCGCACGCTGCTCGACCGTCCGCAGTTGGGAATAGTCGGCAGCCGGCGTGCTTCCAGACCTGGCCTGGACACTGCAACAGCCTTCTCACGCAGCCTGGCGAGCGCCGGATTTGTCGTGACCAGTGGCCTTGCGTTGGGCATCGACGGCGCCGCTCATAAGGGCGCGCTGGACGTAAAAGGCGGCACGATCGGGGTATTGGGAACAGGGATCGAAAATTTTTATCCACAGCGGCACCGCCAGTTGGCAGCGCGCATGTTGGCGGAAGGTGGCGCGGTGATTTCCGAGCTGCCCCTGGACGAACCACCCCACTCGACGAACTTCCCCAAACGCAACCGGATCATCAGCGGGCTGTCCCTGGGCGTGCTGGTGGTCGAGGCCAGCATGGCCAGTGGCTCCCTCATCACCGCGCGGATGGCGGCAGAACAGGGGCGAGAGGTGTATGCGATTCCGGGATCGATCCATCACCCCGGTGCCAAGGGCTGCCACCAATTGATACGCGACGGAGCGGTGCTGGTGGAAACCGTCGAGCATATCCTCGAAGCCCTGCAGGGCTGGAAGAACCTGCCTGTGGACACCGGTCCTCCTGCGCGCCGCGTTCAACCTGCTCATCCTCTGCTCGCTCTGCTGCATGCCGCGCCGCAGACCAGCGAGGCACTTGCACTGTCCAGCGGCTGGCCGTTGCCCAAGGTGCTGGCGGCATTGACCGAGCTTGAACTGGACAGCAGCGTGGCTTGTGAAGCCGGACGATGGTTTGCCCGCGCGCCCTGAGGTTAAACTGCTGGCCAGCGTACATTCGGAGAGCGAACGATGGTCAGCAGTTGGCGTGTGCAACAAGCCGCACGAGAGATCCGGGCCGGAGCGGTCATTGCCTATCCAACCGAGGCAGTATGGGGACTGGGCTGCGACCCGTGGGACGTGGAGGCGGTCTACCGTCTGCTGGCGATCAAGTCGCGGCCTGTCGAAAAAGGCCTGATCCTGATCGCCGACAACATTCGGCAGTTCGACTTTCTGTTCGAGGATTTCCCGGAGCTGTGGATCGATCGCATGGCCAGTACCTGGCCGGGTCCGAACACCTGGCTGGTGCCGCATCAGGGCCTGCTGCCCGACTGGATCACCGGTGGGCGTGACACCGTGGCGTTGCGCGTGAGCGATCACCCGCTGGTGCGCGAACTGTGCGCGCTGACTGGCCCGCTGGTGTCCACGTCGGCCAACCCGACCGGACGCCCGGCGGCCAAGTCACGGCTGCGCATCGAGCAGTACTTTCATGGTCAGCTGGACATGGTGCTGGGCGGGAGTCTGGGTGGGCGGCGCAATCCGAGCGTGATCCGCGATCTGGTGACCGCCGAGGTCGTACGGGCGGGATAACGCCCCCTGTAGGAGCGCGCTTGCCCGCGACGGCGTTGTGTCAGATGTGAATTCGTCACAGACACACCGCGGTCGCGGGCAAGCGCGCTCCTACGTTGGTTGTTACGGCACCAGAATCATCGACCCGGTGGTGCGGCGCGCCGACAACTCGGTGTGGGCCTTGCCCGCATCCTTGAGCGCGAAGGTCTGGATGTCGTCGACCTTGACCTTGCCGCTGCTGACCATCGCGAACACTTCATCGGCCATCGCCTGCAAGGCTTCCGGGGTGTTGGCGTAGGAGCCCAGCGTCGGGCGGGTGACGTAGAGCGAGCCTTTCTGCGCCAGTACGCCCAGGTTCACTCCCGACACCGCGCCCGAGGCGTTGCCGAAGCTGACCAGCAGGCCGCGCAGCTCCAGGCAGTCCAGCGAGGTTTCCCAGGTGTCCTTGCCCACGCCGTCGTAGACCACCGGCACTTTCTTGCCATCAGTCAATTCAAGCACGCGCTTGGCCACGTCTTCCTTGCTGTAGTCGATCACCGCCCAGGCGCCGTTGGCCTTGGCGTGAGCGGCTTTCTCGGGCGAACTGACGGTGCCGATCAACTTCACGCCCACGGCATTGGCCCACTGGCAGGCAATCGAGCCCACGCCACCGGCCGCCGCGTGGAACAGAATGGTTTCTTCCGGACGGATTTCGTACGTCTGACGGAACAGGTACTGCACGGTCAGGCCCTTGAGCATGACGGCGGCGGCCTGTTCGAAGGTGATGTTGTCCGGCAGCTTGACCACGTTGGCCGCAGGGGTGCGATGCACCTCGGCGTAGCTGCCCAGCGGGCCGGTGCCGTAGCCCACGCGGTCGCCAACCTTCACGTGGGTGACTTCTGCGCCGACCGCCTCGATCACGCCTGCACCTTCGTTGCCCAGCCCCGAAGGGAAATTGGCAACCGGGTACAGGCCGGTACGGAAATAGGTTTCGATGAAATTGACGCCAATCGCTTTGTTGCGCACGAGTACTTCATTCGGCCCCGGGGTGCCTGGTTCGAAGTCGACATACTCGAGTACTTCAGGGCCGCCGTGAGCGCGGAACTGGATACGCTTTGCCATTTGCTTTCTCCGTCATGGATCGAAACTGCGTGGATCAACTATATGCGCGAAAGGGTTCTATCGGACTCCTTCGTTTGGTCTTCGTCAACTGCGGCGCGGGTCTGGCGGGTGATATGCTACGCGCCAATTTCGAGCCGCACGTTCCGACTGACGCTGCCCGCGCCAGCGAAGACGGCACTCAAAAACCCGTTTCAGGTTACTCAAGGTACTGCCATGTCCTTTCGCACCGATGCCGTCAAAGCCTACCTGCTCGATCTGCAAGACCGGATCTGCGCCGCTCTTGAGCACGAAGACGGCAAGGCCCGCTTCGTCGAAGACGCCTGGGAGCGCCCGGCCGGTGGTGGCGGGCGTACCCGTGTGATCGAGAACGGCGACGTCATCGAAAAAGGTGGGGTCAATTTCTCCCATGTATTCGGTTCGGGGCTGCCACCTTCAGCCAGCGCGCACCGTCCGGAACTGGCCGGGCGTGGCTTCGAGGCCCTGGGCGTGTCGCTGGTCATGCACCCGCACAATCCACATGTTCCGACCTCCCACGCCAACGTGCGTTTCTTCATCGCGGAAAAAGAAGGCGAAGAGCCGGTCTGGTGGTTCGGTGGCGGCTTTGACCTCACGCCCTACTACGGCGTAGAGGAAGACTGCATTCACTGGCACCGCGTGGCCGAGCAGGCCTGCGCGCCGTTCGGGGCGGACGTCTATCCGCGCTACAAGGCCTGGTGCGACCGCTATTTCCACATCAAGCATCGCAACGAGCCACGGGGTGTGGGCGGCCTGTTCTTCGATGACCTGAACGAGTGGGACTTCGACACCAGCTTCGCCTTCCTGCGCGCCATTGGTGACGCGTTCGTCGATGCGTACCTGCCCATCGTCCAGCGCCGCAAGGCCACGCCTTACACGGCGCAGCAGCGTGAATTCCAGGAATTCCGCCGTGGGCGTTATGTGGAATTCAACCTGGTATACGACCGCGGCACCCTGTTCGGCCTGCAATCGGGCGGGCGTACCGAGTCGATCCTCATGTCGCTGCCGCCGCAGGTGCGCTGGGGCTACGACTGGAAAGCGGAACCTGGCAGCGAGGAGGCTCGCCTGACTGACTACTTCCTGCAAGACCGCGACTGGCTGGCCGAGGACGCCCAATAATGACTGACCAATACGTAGTGTTCGGCAACCCCATCGCCCACAGCAAATCGCCGCTGATTCATGCGCTGTTCGCCGAGCAGACCGGCGAGTCGCTGGATTATCAGACCTCCCTGGCGCCGCTGGATGGCTTCACCGCCTTTGCCCGGCACTTCTTCGAGACCGGGCGTGGCGCCAATGTCACCGTGCCGTTCAAGGAAGAGGCCTATCGCATGGCCGACCAGTTGACCGAGCGCGGGCGTCGTGCCGGCGCGGTGAACACCCTCGCCCGCCAGCCTGACGGCACGTTGCTGGGCGACAACACCGATGGCGCTGGCCTGGTACGGGACCTGAAGGTCAACCACGGCATCACCCTCAAGGACAAACGCATCCTGTTGCTGGGAGCCGGCGGCGCGGTGCGTGGCGCGCTGGAGCCGTTACTGGCGCAGGAGCCACAGGCGTTGGTGGTGGCGAACCGTACGGTGGAAAAGGCCGAGAAGCTGGCGCAGGAATTCGCCGAGCTGGGGCCGATCCTGGCGGCCGGTTATGACTGGCTGGAAGAGCCGGTGGACATCATCATCAACGCGACGTCGGCGAGCCTGTCCGGTGAGCTGCCGCCGATTGCGCCGAGCCTGATCCAGCCTGGCGAAACCTTCTGCTACGACATGATGTACGCCAAGGAACCGACCGCATTCTGCCGCTGGGCCATGGAGCACAAGGCCGGGAAAGCGGTGGATGGGTTGGGGATGCTGGTTGAGCAGGCGGGCGAAGCGTTCTACCTGTGGCGCGGCGTACGCCCGGATTCGAAGCCGGTGCTGGCCGAGTTGCGGCGGTTGATGGCGCAGAGCGCATAGTATCTGACCTGTAGGAGCGCGCTTGCCCGCGACAGCATTGTGTCAGTCGACAGATTCGTCGCTGACCCAACCCAGTCGCGGGCAAGCGCGCTCCTACAAGGTGAGATCGCAGGCTGTTACAACTTCGCCTTAACCGCAGGCAGCGCATCCTTGTCATCAACGGTTTTCACGCCGTTGAGCCACTTCTCAAGCACCGCCGGGTTTTCCTTGATCCAGGCCTTGACCGCATCGGTGTTGCTGACCTTGTTGTCCACCACGTTCTTCATGATGGTGTTTTCCATGTCCTGGGTGAACGTCAGGTTGGAGAACAGCTTGGCGACGTTCGGGCAGGCGTCGGCGTAGCCCTTGCGGGTCACGGTGTAGACGCTGCCGGTGTCACCGAAGTACTTCTCGCCACCCTTGAGGTACTTCATCCCCTTGATCTGCACGTTCATCGGGTGCGGCGTCCAGCCCAGAAACACCACGAAGTCCTTCTTCTTCACGTTGCGCTGCACTTCGGCCAGCATGGCCTGTTCGCTCGACTCGACCAGCTTCCAGTCACCCAGCTCGAACTCGTTCTTCTTGATGATCTCCTGAATCGATGCGTTGGCCGGAGCCCCCGAGCCGATGCCGTAGATTTTCTTGTGGAACTTGTCAGCGAACTTGTTCAGGTCGGCGAAGTTATGCACACCCGCGTCGTAGACGTAGTCAGGCACCGCGAGGGTGAACTCGGTGCCTTCCAGGTTCTTGGCGTATTGCGTCACATCGCCGGTGGCGATGAACTTGTCGTAGAAGCCCTGCTGCGCAGGCATCCAGTTGCCCAGGAAAACGTCCATCTGACCGTCTTTGAGACCACCATAGGCAATCGGCACTGCCAGCGTATCGACCTTGGTCTTGTAACCCATGCCGTCGAGCAGAAAGCCCGCGGTGGCATTGGTTGCAGCGATATCGCTCCAACCCGGATCTGCCATCTTGACCGTACTGCAGCTTGCGTCAGCGGCGTATGCAACGACGCTGCTCAAGCTCATCACCGCAACCGCCAGCGTTGTGAACAACTTCTTCATGGTGTGCCCCTTTTTGGTTTTCTAGGTGGTGGCAGGGTTCAAGGTTGTGGATAACGGGCCTTGCGCTCCAGATCGTCGAGATCGATATGGTTGCGCATGTATTGCTGACTGGCGTCTACCAGCGGCTGGTGATCCCAACTCTTCAGCTTGCCGAGGGCCAGCGATTCGGCAACGAAACGCCGACGACGCTGGCTGGCGAGCACCTGGTGGTGTATCGCCTTGATGTCCCATTTGGCCCGTGCTTCTGCCAGGAACGCGTTGAACAGGTCGCGATGGGCCGAAGACTGGCTCAACTCTTCCTGTTCCTTCGGATCGTTGTACACGTCATACAGCAGACATGGGTCCTTTTCCGAATAGATGAATTTGTAGGCACCGCGACGGATCATCATCAGCGGGCTGTTGGTGCCTTCGGCCATGTACTCGCCGAACACTTCGTCGTGACCGCCCTCGCCTTGCAGATGCGGCAGCAACGAACGGCCGTCCAGTGGCAGGCCGTTTTCCAGCCCGCCTTCAGCCAGGGCGACGAAAGTCGGCAGCAGGTCGGCGGTGGACACGGCAGCTTTCACGCGGCCAGCCTTGAACTGCCCCGGAGCGTAGACCAGCAGTGGCACGCGGGCAGACATTTCAAACCAGTGCATCTTGTACCAGAGGCCGCGCTCGCCAAGCATGTCACCGTGGTCGCCCGAGAACACGATGATGGTGTCTTCGGCAAGGCCCGTGTCTTCCAGGGTCTTCAGCAGTTTGCCGACGTTGTCGTCGATGTAGCTGCACGCACCGAAATACGCACGGCGGGCGTCGCGGATCTTGTGCTCGGGCAGCGGCTTGTCCCACAGGTCATAGACCTTGAGCAGGCGCTGGGAGTGCGGGTCCTGATCGGCCTGGGCAGGTGGCGCAGGCGGCATCGGAATCTCGTCGTCGCTGTAGAGGTTCCAGTACTCCTTGGGGATGGTGTACGGATCGTGCGGATGGGTCATCGACACCGTCAGGCAGAACGGCTGGTCGCCGTCTTCGCGCACATGGTCGAACAGGTACTGCTGGGCCTTGAACACCACTTCTTCGTCGAAATCGAGCTGGTTGGTGCGCACGCACGGGCCTGCCTGCAGCACCGACGACATGTTGTGGTACCAGGTCGGGCGCACGTCCGGCTCGTCCCAGTTCACGGCCCAGCCGTAGTCGGCGGGGTAAATGTCGCTGGTCAGGCGCTCTTCGTAGCCGTGCAGTTGATCCGGGCCGCAGAAGTGCATCTTGCCCGACAGCGCGGTGCGGTAGCCCAGACGGCGCAGGTAGTGGGCGTAAGTCGGGACATCGGCAGGAAAATCGGCAGCGTTGTCGTAGGCGCCGATCTTGCTCGGCAACTGGCCGCTGACCAAGGTGAAACGCGACGGCGCGCACAGCGGGCTGTTGCAATAAGCGGCGTCGAACACCACGCCTTCGGCGGCGAGGCGGCTCAAATTCGGCATCTTGATTGGAGATGAGGCGTAAATCGGCAACATCGGCGCGGCCATCTGATCGGCCATGATGAAAAGAATGTTCTTGCGCTTCATGTCTTCGCGGCATTCCATAGTGAATATTTATGCGAAATTGCTGTTCCAGAGAATGAGACCCATGGGATCAGCGGTAAAGCCCATAAAACGCAATGCCTAGGATAATCCACGCTTATGTTTGAATCCCTCGGTGACATGTCGTTGGACCTGCTTCGCGGTTTTGAAGCCGCTGCCCGTTTGCGCAGTTTCACGGCTGCCGCCATCGAACTGGGCACCACCCAACCGGCCATTAGCCAGCAAATCAAAAGGTTAGAAGAACAACTGGCAACGCGCCTGTTCGATCGCATCTATCGCGGAATCGAACTGACCGACGCCGGGGAGATTCTGTTCAACCACGTGCAGGCCGGTCTGCAGTCGATGGATGCGGGGCTGAGCCTGATTACTGAGCAGCATCAGCACGAGGTACTGCAGGTCGCGACCGACTTCGCCTTTGCGGCGTACTGGCTGATGCCGCGCCTGCATCGTTTTCACAAGCAGAACCCCGATGTCGACGTGAGCCTGGTCACCAGTGAACGCAGCCACAGCATGCTGCGCGCCGATATCGACGTGGCCGTGCTGTTCGGCGACGGGCGCTTCAAACAGGGCGAAAGCCACTGGCTGTTCAGCGAAGAAGTGTTCCCTGTGTGCAGCCCGCAATTGCTGGCGGGCCGCGCCCTGCCGATGCCCAACGAGGCGCTGCGCGATTATCCGTTGTTGCATTTGCGTGGCGAAGGCGGCAATAACTGGTTCGATTGGGCCGGTGTGTTTCGTGCGCTGAACATCGCCCAGGCGCCTGCGCCCGGCCAGTTGCGGTTCGACAATTACACCCTCCTGATTCAGGCTGCCATCGGTGGGCAGGGCGTGGCCATTGGCTGGCGGCATCTGGTGGATGATTTGCTGGAGCAAGGCCTGCTGTGCCGCCCGGTCGAGAGTGCGGCGATTTCGGCGTATGGGTATTACATTGTTCTGCCACAGCGCAAACGCCGGGTGCAGATTGTTCAGCGGTTTGTCGACTGGTTAAAAAGTGAGCAGGCAGTTAGCGGTGCTCTAGCACCTGTCTTGTAGGAGCGCGCTTGCCCGCGACGGCGGCGTGTCTGTGACACATTTACATCTGACAACCCGCCATCGTCCGAATGCGGCCCAGACCAAGCGCGCTCCTACAGGTTCATCGTCGATGACGATGAATGAATTCAAGATTGAGGGATTGAACATGTCACCCATTGAGGGCTACCACGCCCACGTTTACTTCGACGCCCAGACAATCGAGCAGGCCCGGGCCTTGTGCGAAACCGTTGCGGCGAAATTCGACATTCGCATGGGCCGTGTGCATGAGCGCCCTGTAGGACCGCATCCGGACTGGAGCTGCCAGTTGGCGTTTTCCCACGCGCAGTTCGCCGATGTGATGCTGTACCTGGCGCTGAATCGCAATGGGCTGGTGATCTTCATCCACCCTTCGACCGGTGATGATCTGGCCGACCACACCGAACATGCTATCTGGATGGGCGGAATCCGCGAGTTGAATGTGGGGATGTTCAGATAACGAAAGCCACTATTGTCGTCGCCGTTGTAGGAGCGCGCTTGCCCGCGACGGCAGTGTGTCTGTGACAAATTTTGTATCAGACACACCGCCATCGCGGGCAAGCGCGCTCCTACAGGGTTTTGGCGGCAGGGGACTGTCGGGGTATCAGTTCAGCACACCCTCCAGAATCTCATACACAATCCCGCTGCCCACCGCGATCAGCACGATATCCGGGCCGAGGCGGCGCCATTCGTAGCCTTCGTAACGCGGCAGGTATTGCAGCGAGCGGTCGTCCAGACGGCGGCCGTAGCCCCTTGGCAGCGGGTGGCCCTTCACGATGTGCACACCGGGCGGCAACGGTTGGCCGCGACCGATGACTTCGCGATGCTCGGAGATCGTGCGGCGAACGTCGCCGAAATCTGAAGGAGGACGGCCGCCACGATGATCGTCGCCACGGTTGTCGGCATGTTGCTCGTTGCGGTGGTCATTGCCTCGCTGCTCTTGAGGGCCGCCCTGCGGACCACCTTGCGGGCCTCGGTCCTGGTGCTGTTGACCCTGGCCGTGATCATCGTGGCCGTCACGTTGATCCGGCGGCGCTGCGTGGACCAGCGCGCTGGCGCTGACCATCAACACACCCAACCCTGCGATCAGACGATTCGAGACTTTCATGTAGCGCGCTCCTGAGCAAATTCGAGTCAGCAAAAAGGGGTTCAGAATCAGGTTCCGAACCCCTTTGCTGTACTACTTAGTCTGCTAACGAAGCTGCAGATTCCTCTGTATCAGGAACTTTACCTTCAGGCTACACGGGCCTTACGCACGCCTTCGGACAAGTCCGAACAGAGCTTCAACACGCCGCTGACCGCTTGCTCCGGCGACTGGGCATTGGCGATCTGGTCGATCAGCGCAGAACCCACCACCACACCGTCTGCAACGCGGGCGATGGCTGCGGCCTGCTCTGGCGTACGAATCCCGAAACCGACGCTGATCGGCAGGTCCGAGTGACGACGCAGACGCGCAACGGCTTCCTTGACGTGCTCGATGGTCGCCGAGCCTGCACCGGTCACGCCTGCAACCGACACATAGTAAACGAAGCCGGAGCTACCGTTGAGCACGGTCGGCAGACGCTTGTCGTCGGTGGTCGGCGTGGTCAGGCGGATGAAGTCCAGGCCGGCATCCTGCGCAGGGTCGCACAACTCGTTGTTGTGCTCTGGCGGCAGGTCGACAACGATCAGGCCATCGACGCCGGACTCATGGGCTTCGGCAATGAAACGTTCGACGCCGTAGTTGTGGATCGGGTTGTAGTAGCCCATCAGCACCAGTGGCGTGTTGCTGTCTTCAGTACGGAACTCGCGAACCATCTGCAGGGTTTTCGCCAGGTTCTGTCTGGCATCCAGCGCACGAATGTTCGCCAGCTGGATCGCCGGGCCGTCGGCCATCGGATCGGTGAAGGGCATGCCCAGCTCGATCACGTCGGCACCGGATTTTGGCAGGCCCTTGAGGATTGCCAGCGAGGTGTCATAAGACGGGTCGCCTGCGGTGATGAAGGTCACCAGGGCGGCGCGGTTTTGTTCTTTCAGCTCGGCAAAACGGGTTTGCAGGCGGCTCATCAGTGTTTCTCCTGCTGGGACAGATCCAGATGATGCATGACGGTTTGCATGTCCTTGTCACCGCGACCGGACAGGTTGACCACCATCAGGTGATCTTTTGGCAGCGTCGGTGCGCGCTTGAACACTTCGGCCAGGGCATGGGCACTTTCCAGCGCCGGGATGATGCCTTCCAGGCGGCAGCACTGGTGGAACGCGGCCAGGGCTTCGTCGTCGGTGATCGAGGTGTATTCGACGCGACCGATGTCATGCAACCAGGCGTGTTCAGGGCCGATGCCGGGGTAGTCCAGGCCTGCGGAAATCGAGTGGGCGTCGATGATCTGGCCGTCGTCGTCCTGCAGCAGGAAGGTGCGGTTGCCGTGCAGTACGCCCGGCACGCCGCCGTTCAGGCTGGCTGCGTGCTTGCCGGTCTCGATGCCGTGGCCGGCCGCTTCGACGCCGATGATTCGCACGGTGGTGTCATCCAGGAACGGGTGGAACAGCCCCATGGCGTTGGAACCGCCGCCGATGCAGGCGACCAGGCTGTCCGGCAGGCGGCCTTCCTGTTCTTGCAGCTGCTCGCGGGTTTCCTTGCCGATCACGGCCTGGAAGTCGCGAACCATCGCAGGATACGGGTGCGGACCTGCAACGGTGCCGATCAGGTAGAAGGTGCTGTCGACGTTGGTCACCCAGTCACGCAGCGCCTCGTTCATCGCATCTTTCAGGGTGCCGGTGCCGGCGACAACCGGGATCACGGTGGCGCCCAGCAGCTTCATGCGGAACACGTTCGCCTGCTGGCGCTCGATGTCGGTGGTGCCCATGTAGATCACGCATTCCAGGCCGAAACGTGCAGCCACGGTGGCCGTTGCCACGCCGTGCATGCCCGCGCCGGTCTCGGCGATGATGCGTTTCTTGCCCATGCGCCGCGCCAGCAGGATCTGGCCGATGCAGTTGTTGATCTTGTGCG
The DNA here is from genome assembly GCF_044746825.1 of Pseudomonas sp. NPDC090201. Taxonomy (NCBI): domain Bacteria; kingdom Pseudomonadati; phylum Pseudomonadota; class Gammaproteobacteria; order Pseudomonadales; family Pseudomonadaceae; genus Pseudomonas; species Pseudomonas sp. NPDC090201. The sequence goes on along the minus strand of NZ_JBIVCX010000015.1, from coordinate 67,141 downwards.
CGCCGGTGTGGTTCAGCTCTTCGCGCTTGAGGTAGATCTTGGCGCCGCCGCAGTGTTCGGTCAGTCGCTCGGCGAAATACAGCGGGCTTGGACGGCCCACGTAGTCGCGCTGGAAGTAGGCCAGTTCCTTGATGAATGCAGGATCGTTCTTGGCCGCTTCGTATTCGCGGTTCAGGTCGAGGATCAGGGGCATCAGGGTTTCAGCGACGTAACGGCCGCCAAACGCGCCGAACATGCCGCGATCGTCCGGGCCATTGCGATATTGGGTCTGAGTCTGGGACATGAGGAGCTCCAATTGACTAGTGCCGAGTGACAAATAGGGTGAGCCGTTGAGGCAGTGAACACACTTTAACCAGCGCGCAGGCCGGTGAAAACCGATAAGATCGCCACAACCTGTCAGGAAAACTCACAGATATCATGAGCCGCGACCTTCCCCCGCTGAACGCCCTGCGCGCTTTCGAAGCCACTGCCCGCCTGAACAGCGTCAGTCAGGCCGCCGAACAACTGCATGTCACCCACGGCGCGGTCAGCCGGCAGTTGAAGGCGCTGGAAGAACATTTGGGCGTGAGCCTGTTCAGCAAGGAGGGGCGCGGCCTTAAACTCACAGATGCGGGTGTTCGTCTGCGCGATGCCAGCGGCGAGGCTTTCGACCGGTTGCGCAGCGTATGTGCCGAGTTGAGCCAGGGCAGCGCCGATGCGCCATTCGTTCTGGGTTGTTCGGGGAGCCTGTTGGCGCGCTGGTTCATCCCCAGGCTTGGGCGATTGAATGCAGATTTGCCGGATTTGCGCCTGCATCTGTCCGCCGGTGAAGGTGATCTCGATCCACGCCGCCCCGGGCTGGACGCATTGCTGGTGTTCGCAGAGCCACCCTGGCCTGCCGACATGCAGGTATTCGAACTGGCCAGCGAGCGGATCGGCCCGGTCATGAGCCCCCGCTTTGCGCGCTTCGAGTCCCTGCGCGCGGCGCCTGCCACTGCGCTGTTGAACGAGCCGTTGCTGCAAACCATGTCGCGCTTGCAGGCTTGGCCTAGCTGGGCGAAACACAACGGTATCAATCCCGACGCGCTGCATTACGGCCAAGGTTTCGAGCATCTGTATTACTTGCTGGAGGCCGCTGTTTCAGGCCTGGGGATCGCCATCGCACCTGAGCAGCTGGTAGCCGATGACCTGAAGGCAGGTCGCCTCGCTGCGCCATGGGGTTTCAGTGAAACCCCGGCGCAACTGGCGTTGTGGGTGCCTAAACGTGCCGCCGACGGGCGCGCCCGGCAATTGGCCCAGTGGCTGGGGCAAGAGCTGGCGCGTTCAGGCCCGGTGTAACGGTGCCCTGCATGTTCCGGTCAGTTACCGCGCTTGCACAGCAAGTACGCTGCCAGCAGACCGATTGCACCAACAGCCACACCGGCTGTAGTCCAAGGGTGTTCCTGGGCGTAATCACGGGTAGCCACGCCGGTTTCGCGGGTTTTCACTTTGACGTCTTCGTAGACATCGCTCAGCAGGCTGCGCGAATGGCTCAGCGCGCTTTCAGCGTTGGCTTTCAGAGTCTTCAGGGTTTTGCGCGACTCGTCCGAAGCGTCCGACTTCAAGCTCTCCAACGACTTGAGCAGACTTTCGATCTCGGCTTCCATGCTTTGCAGCGACGCTTTACGGGATGAGGTGAATGCCATGATTGTGACTCTCCTGCAGTGATGAGTGGCGTGTGAAGATTCCGACTACAGGGTTTTCAGAAAGTGCAGTGAAGGTTGGTCGCGGGTTTGCCCAAGGGTGATTTTTGTGAACTTTCCGGGCGTTTCTCCCGCCAGAGGTAGGGATTGAATTCGCTGCTACGCTGCAAAAGACCCCATTAGGAGAACTGCCATGTCCGATCATCGCACCTACAAAATCCTCGAACTGGTCGGCTCATCGACCACCAGCACCGACGACGCCATCCAGAATGCGATCGCCCAGGCCGCCAAGACGGTGAAGCTGCTGGAGTGGTTCGAAGTTATCGAAACCCGTGGCCACATCGAGGATGGCAAGGTGGCGCACTTCCAGGTGACCCTCAAAGTGGGCTTCCGCATCGATAACAGCTGAAAACACTGAACTTTCGAACTGGCCGAATGCCACAACCTTCACTATACATAACCCGCCGTTCGTGAATTCGGACGCGTGTTTCATGTATCGGGCCGCCCTTTTCGGGCGGCCTCTTTCGCTTGAAAAGCGCCTGACGATGGAGTGTGACCGATGAAGAAGATTCTTTTGGCGGTAGGGTTGTTGAGTATTGCGGGCACCACCATGGCAGCCGGGAAATCCTGCGATGACGTGAAGGCCGAGATCGACGCGAAGATCAAGGCCAAGGGCGTGTCGTCCTACACGTTGGAGGCGGTGGACAAAGGCAGCGCGGCGGGTGGCAAGGTTGTCGGCACCTGCGACGGCGGCAGCAAGGAGATTGTCTACAAGCGCGGCTGATTTCGGCCCGTTGTACAAAAAAACCGACGCCACTGCGTCGGTTTTTTATTGCACCGCGTAACCCGTAGGAGCGCGCTTGCTCTGGGCCGCATTCGGACGACGGCGGTTTGCCTGTAACGGATGCGTCGTCTGACACACCGCAGTCGCGGGCAAGCGCGCTCTTACAAGTACAAGGTTGGCCGGGCTCAGCCCCTGGCGACCTGCGCCAGGATTTCATACGAACGCAGCCGGTCGGCGTGTTCGTACATGTCGCAGGTGAAGATCAGCTCATCAGCATCGGTCTGCTCAAGCAGCACCTCCAGCTTGGCGCGGATCTTCTCGGGGCCGCCAACCATCGCAAGGCCCAGGAAATCCATCACCGCCTCGCGCTCGTGGGGCAGCCACAGGCCGTTCATGCTGTCCACGGGCGGCTTTTGCATCAGACTCTGGCCACGCATCAGGTTGAGGATGCGCTGGTACACCGAGGTCACCAGATAGTCGGCCTGCTCGTCAGTATCGGCGGCCGCCAGCGGCACGCCCAGCATCACGTAAGGCTTGTCCAGCACCTCGGAAGGCTGGAAATGATTGCGATAGACGCGAATCGCCTCGTGCATGTAGCGCGGCGCGAAATGCGATGCGAAGGCGTAGGGCAAACCGCGCTGGCCGGCCAGTTGCGCGCTGAACAGGCTTGAGCCCAGCAGCCAGATCGGCACGTTGGTGTTGCTGCCAGGCACGGCGATCACCCGTTGATGCGGCTGGCGCGGGCCCAGATAGCTCATCAGCTCCGCGACGTCGTCCGGGAAGTCATCGGCGCTGCCGGATCGTTCACGGCGCAGGGCGCGGGCGGTCATCTGGTCGGAGCCAGGCGCACGGCCCAGGCCCAGGTCGATGCGACCGGGAAACAGGCTTGCCAGGGTGCCGAACTGTTCGGCGATGACCAGCGGCGCATGGTTGGGCAGCATCACACCGCCGGAGCCTACGCGGATGCTCGAAGTCCCGCCCGCCAAGTACGCCAGCAACACGGAAGTCGCGGAGCTGGCGATGCCGTCCATGTTGTGGTGTTCGGCCACCCAGAAGCGGTTGTAACCCCATTTCTCGGCGTGTTGCGCCAGATCCAGCGAGTTGTGCAGGGAGACGGCCGGGCCTTTGTCCTCGCGCACCGGAACCAGATCGAGCATGGAAATCTTCACATCAGCTAAACGTTTCATAGGCTGCGGTTGATCCTCTTGGGGCCGGGCCCTGCGCCGAATAAACGGCCGGCGCGAAAGCGATACCCACATTAAGACTAAATATTTGCGTTAAGCCATAGGATAAGGCCGGATTCTCAGGTTGCAATGGGTAGCGAGAAAATCCCTACTGATTTGGTCGGAAATATGCCTAGTCATTCAGGAAAAACCTTTCGTTAAAAAAGCACAGGCGTCACAACGGTTGAACCAAGTGGCGCCTACACTCCTCTGACTTTTGTCCATGTGCGAGCCCTTCGCACCTATTTCACGAGGAGACACCATGAGCATCGTCAAGAAAGCATCCGCCCACTGGGAAGGTGATCTGAAGTCAGGCATCGGCAGCATCTCCACTGAAACCGGCGTGCTGCGTGAAGCGCCTTACGGCTTCAAGGCCCGTTTCGAAGGCGGCAAGGGCACCAACCCTGAAGAACTGATCGGCGCGGCGCACGCAGGCTGCTTCTCGATGGCACTGTCGATGATCCTCGGTGGCGAGAACCTGAAGGCCGACAGCATCGACACCACTGCCGACGTCACCCTGGACCAGGTCGATGGCGGCTTCGCGATCACCGCGGTTCACCTGACCCTCAAGGCCAAGGTGCCGGGCGCGACCCAGGAGCAGTTCGAGCGCCTGACCCAAGCCGCGAAAGAAGGCTGCCCGGTCTCCAAGGTGCTAAACGCCAAGATCACATTGGACGCCACACTGGTCAGCTGATAACTGCCCTGTAGCAACTTCGATGGCCCGCAATTGCGGGTCATTGTCGTTATGGGACCGGTAGAACCGGCCGGGCACGGCAAGGTCTGATGCAATGCCGCTGCGCAGCGCACGGCTTTAGGAGCCCCACATGAAACGTATTGTGTTAACCCTGATCGTCAGCGCCCTGACCACCAGTGCCTTCGCCGCGCCCAAGCCCTGCGAAGAACTCAAGGCCGAGATCGAAGCCAAGATCCAGGCGCAGAACGTCAGTTCCTACACCCTCGAGATCGTCAGCAACGAAGAGGTTCACGATCAGAATATGGTCGTGGGTTCGTGCGAAAACGGCACCAAAAAGATCATCTACCAGAAGAATGATCGGTAACCTGCAAACCCTGAGCTAGGGAATGCAGAAGATCTCACCCTCTTCGGCCAGCACCTTGCGCTGTTCGTCACGCAGTTGCGCGTCGATGCTGTTGGCGACGTGGCGCACATCCAGGCGATAACGATGGCCCGCTTCGAAATGGTCGTAGTTGACCGTGACGTAGCAGGTCAGCTCGTTGTAGATGTCCATCGACAGGCCCAGGCCGCCGGGTGCGTATTCATAGTCATAACGCACTTCGAGCTTGTGTTTGCCCGGCGATACCTGAAAGAAGCGGCCGTCTTCGGTGCGCTTGCCGTCGAGCTTGTCGGCCATCAGCGTCTTGCCGGTGTAGGTGTGCAGATCGACCCAGGCTTGTTGCGGGTCAACGGCGGGGAGCGGCCCTGCACAGCCAGCCAGAAGGCTCAGGGCGATGATCGACAGGGGCAGGCGCATGACAGACTCCGCATTAGGCAGATGACGGGGATGGTTGCGTCAGGGGCCGGGTCTGCGGCATAACGCTGGGGCTTTATACCCCTCATGTATTTCGACGGTAAGGCCGCCGCATGATTCGAAACAAAAAGCAGTGGCTGCTGCGCGGCCTGTCCATGCTGGCGATTTTACTCCTCAGCGGCTGTTCCAGTCTTTCCTATTACACGCAATTGGCCGAAGGCCAGCTGGACCTGCTGCGCGCCCGTGAACCGGTGGCAGATGTGATTGCCGACCCCCAGCGCGACCCCAAACTGCGCGAGCACCTGCGCAAGGCGCAACAGGCTCGTGAGTTCGCGAGCCAGCACCTGCATCTGCCGGACAACCAGAGTTACCGGCTGTACGCCGACATCCACCGCCAGTATGTGGTCTGGAATGTCTTCGCCACGGGAGAGTTCTCGCTGGACCCGGTCACCCACTGTTTCCCCATTGCCGGCTGCGTGGCGTATCGCGGCTATTACAGCCAGGGCGCGGCGCGGGGCGAGGCGGCGTTGCAGAAGCTTGACGGCAAGGATGTCTACGTCAGTGGCGTGGAGGCCTATTCGACGCTGGGCTGGTTCGATGATCCGATCATCAGCTCGATGATGAACTGGGGCGACGAGCGCCTGGCGACCCTGATCTTCCACGAGCTGGCGCACCAGCGCTTCTACGTGCAGGACGACAGTGAGTTCAACGAGTCCTACGCCACCTTCGTCGAGCAGGAGGGCACGCGGCAATGGCGCGCTGCCCGGGGCCTGCCGGCTGAAGGCGCGTCATCCGAAAGCCAGCGCAGGGATCAACTGACCACACTGGTGCTAGCCACGCGGGACCGGCTCAAGGCGCTGTACGCCGAGCCACTGAGCCCGGAAGTGATGCGCCAGCGCAAGGCCGCTGAGTTCGAACGGCTGCGCAGCGAATACCGGACGATGCGCGACAGCCAATGGAGTGGCGACAAGCGCTTTGACACTTGGGTCTACGCGCCGATGAACAACGCCCGGCTACTGCCCATCGGCCTTTATGACCAATGGACGCCCGCGTTCGCGGCGCTGTTCAAGCAGGTTGGCGGCGACTGGCCTGCATTTTTCGCAGCGGTGGAGAAGATGGGTGCTTTGCCCAAGGATCAGCGCAAGGCGGCGTTGGAGCGTTTGTCGAAAATCTGACCTCTGTAGGAGCGCGCTTGCCCGCGACCGCGGTGTGTCTGTTACAGACTCATTGTCTGACACACCGCAGTCGCGGGCAAGCGCGCTCCTACAAATGTCCTCAGGGCTTGAGGAACGCCTCACGCAGTGCCTTCACCGACTCGAAATGATAGGTCGGCGCCTCGGCTTCCAGCTCCTCGCGGCTGCCAAACCCGTACCCCACCGCCGCCACATCCAGCCCGTTCCGCTTGCCGCCGATCAGGTCATGTTTGCGGTCGCCGATCATCAGCGTCTGTTTGGGATCGAGCTTTTCCTCGTCCAGCAGATGCCGGATCAGCTCGACCTTGTCGGTCCGCGTACCGTCCAGTTCACTGCCGTAGATCAGCTTGAAGTGCCGGGCGAAGTCGAAATGCCGGGCGATTTCATGGGCGAACACCCAAGGCTTGGAGGTCGCGATGAACAGCGTGCGGCCTTGATCGGACAGCAGGTCGAGCAGTTCGAAAATGCCGTCGAACACCAGGTTTTCGTACAGCCCGGTGACCTTGAAACGCTCGCGGTAGAAACCCACCGCCTCCCAGGCACGGGCTTCGTCGAAGTCATAGGCGCGCATGAACTGTTGCAACAGCGGTGGCCCGATGAAGTGTTCAAGCTGGGTGATGTCGGGTTCGTCGATGCCCAGCTTGCTCAGGGCGAACTGGATCGAACGGGTGATGCCTTCGCGAGGATCGGTCAGGGTGCCGTCCAGGTCGAACAGGATATTCTGGTAATGCATGTCGTCTCTCGTTTGCGGCCGGGGATCAGCAGGGCTTGTCGAAGCCTTCGGCCAGGTGCTGATCTTTCAATTTCACGTAATTGGTGGCGCTGTAGGGGAAGAAGGCAATTTCCTTCTCGGTCAGCGGGCGCGCCTGTTTCACCGGGCGGCCCACGTACAGAAAGCCGCTTTCCAGGCGCTTGCCCGGTGGCACCAGGCTGCCGGCGCCGATGATGACTTCGTCCTCGACCACGGCGCCGTCCATGATCGTGCTGCCCATGCCGATCAGGATGCGGCTGCCGATGGTGCAGCCGTGCAGCATGACCTTGTGGCCGATGGTCACCTCATCGCCGATCAGCAGCGGGAAGCCGTCCGGGTTGAACGGGCCTGCGTGGGTGATGTGCAACACGCTGCCGTCCTGCACGCTGGTGCGCGCGCCGATACGGATGCGGTGCATGTCGCCGCGAATCACCGTCAGCGGCCAGACGGAGCTGTCCGCGCCGATTTCGACATCACCGATAACAATTGCCGAATGGTCGACGAAAGCCCGCTCGCCAAGGGCCGGCGTGTGATTCTGGAATTTTCGGATCGCCACAATAGGCTCCTTCTCTGATGCTGATAGCTGCGGTCAGCGCCGATTGTAATTAAGATGCTCAGGTGTTTCTTCCAGCCAAGGTGCCAAACCGTGAGCGCGAACAACCCTCTTTTGCAATCCTACGACCTGCCACCTTTCTCGGCGATCCGCGCCGAGCACGTAAAACCTGCCATTGACCAGATTCTTGCCGACAACCGCGCCGCGATTGCCGACATCCTCGCCAAGCAAGGCACGCAGCCTACATGGGCTGGCCTGGTGCTGGCGATGGACGAGTTGAATGACCGCCTGGGCGCTGCCTGGAGCCCGGTCAGCCACCTGAACGCCGTGTGCAACAGCGCCGAACTGCGCGAAGCCTATGAATCCTGCCTGCCCGGCTTGAGCGCCTATTCGACCGAAATGGGCCAGAACCGCGAGCTGTTCCAGGCCTTCGAAGCCCTGGCCAACAGCCCGGAAGCCGCCGGTTTCGACGTCGCCCAGAAGACCATTCTGGAGCACTCACTGCGTGACTTCCGCCTGTCGGGCATCGATCTGCCGCCCGAGCAGCAGAAACGTTACGCCGAAGTGCAGAGCAAACTGTCGGAGCTGGGCAGCCAGTTCTCCAACCAGTTGCTCGACGCCACCCAAGCCTGGACCAAGCACGTCACCGACGAAGCGGCGCTCGCCGGCCTGACCGATTCGGCCAAGGCGCAAATGGCCGCTGCGGCCCAGGCAAAAGGTCTGGAAGGTTACCTCATCACCCTGGAATTCCCGAGCTACTACGCGGTGATGACCTACGCCCAGGACCGTGCGCTGCGCGAGCAAGTCTACGCCGCGTACTGCACCCGCGCCTCCGACCAAGGCCCGAACGCCGGCAAGAACGACAACGGCCCGGTGATGGAGCAGATCCTCGATTTGCGCCAGGAACTGGCCAAACTGTTGGGTTTTGCCAGCTTCTCGGAACTGAGCCTGGCGACCAAGATGGCTGAATCCAGCGATCAGGTACTGAGCTTCCTGCGTGACCTGGCCAAGCGCAGCAAGCCGTTCGCCGCACAGGACCTGGTGCAGTTGAAGGCTTACGCCGCCGAGCAAGGCTGCCCGGATCTGCAAAGCTGGGACAGCGGTTTCTACGGCGAGAAGCTGCGCGAACAGCGCTACAGCGTTTCCCAGGAAGCCCTGCGCGCCTATTTCCCGATCGACAAGGTGCTGGGCGGCCTGTTCGCCATTGTGCAAAAACTGTACGGCATCGAAATCACCGAGCAGAAAGGTTTCGATACCTGGCACCCTGACGTTCGCCTGTTCGAAATCAAGGAAAACGGCCAGCACGTCGGCCGCTTCTTCTTCGACCTCTACGCCCGTGCCAACAAGCGTGGCGGTGCATGGATGGACGGTGCCCGCGATCGCCGCCGCACCTCGGCAGGCTCGCTGCAGAGCCCGGTGGCCAACCTGGTGTGCAACTTCACTCCGGCAGACTCGGGCAAACCTGCCCTGCTGACCCACGATGAAGTCACCACCCTGTTCCACGAATTCGGTCATGGCCTGCACCACCTGCTGACCCGCGTCGAGCACGCCGGCGCTTCGGGCATCAACGGCGTGGCGTGGGATGCGGTCGAGCTGCCAAGCCAGTTCATGGAAAACTGGTGCTGGGAGCCCGAAGGCCTGGCGCTGATCTCCGGACACTATGAGACCGGCGAGCCGCTGCCTCAGGATTTGCTGGAAAAAATGCTGGCAGCGAAGAACTTCCAGTCCGGCCTGATGATGGTGCGTCAGCTGGAATTCTCGCTGTTCGACTTCGAACTGCATGCCACCCACGGCGACGGTCGCACCACGCTGCAAGTGCTCGAAGGCGTGCGCGACGAGGTGTCGGTCATGCGTCCACCGGCGTACAACCGCTTCCCGAACAGCTTTGCGCACATCTTCGCCGGGGGTTATGCGGCGGGCTATTACAGCTATAAGTGGGCTGAAGTGCTGTCGGCCGATGCCTTCTCCAAGTTCGAAGAAGACGGCGTGCTCAATGCCGAAACCGGCCGCGCGTTCCGCGAGGCGATCCTGGCCCGTGGTGGCTCCCAGGCGCCGATGGTGCTGTTCGTCGACTTCCGCGGGCGTGAGCCTTCGATTGACGCGCTGTTGCGTCATTCCGGCCTGAGCGAGGACGCGGCAGCATGAGCGACACACCTCGCGTGGTGACCAAGAAGCGCTTCATTGCCGGGGCTGTATGCCCGGCGTGCAGCGAGTCTGACAAGCTGATGATGTGGAACGAAGACGACGTTCCGCATCGCGAATGCGTGCATTGCGGCTACGCGGACACGCTCAACGCCCAGGGCCAGTCAGTGCCCAAGGAGTTGGGTACGCGGGTCAACAAGGCGCCGGTGAAACCAGCCGATCCGAAGGTGCAGGGCGTGCAGTTCTTCCCTAATCCGAAGTTGAAGAAGCCGGTTGATCCCAGCTGAGGTATGACGCAAACCTTGTAGGAGCGCGCTTGCCCGCGACGGCGGTGTGTCCCCGACGCATTCATCGCCTGACACTCCGCGGTCGCGGGCAAGCGCGCTCCTACAGTCGCCACAAGATTGTGGGTACGCCGGCCACGTCGGTCTTCTGAAACCAGCCCTTGATCGCGCAGCTCGCCAGCGCGCTGGTGCTGCACGCGCCGCTTTGATAGGCCGTTTTCAGCGCCTGAACATCCACCTTGTCGATGTAGGCAATTCCCCGCTTGAGATTGTCTTCATCGCCATACCCGCCGTGGGTCATCTCTTCCACCGCCTGTTCCTTGGTCCAGCCCTGCACCACGATCCGGTACATCGCCGCTATCAGGCCGGTGCGGTCCTGGCCGTGTTTGCAGTGCATCAGTACCGGACCTCGCTGCTGCGCCGTTTCAATCGCGTGCAGGCTTTTGATCACGTCGGCATCGTCGATGTGCACGGTTTGCAGCGGAATCTGAACCTGGGTCACGGCTGGATCTGCCAGCCATTTGCTGTCGCTTTCCTTGATGAAGTTCACCACGGTCATGATGCCAAGCTGCTTGAGCAAGGGCTGCGCATCGGCGTCCGGCTGGCGGCTGCGGTACAGGGTGGGCGTGATCCGATACAGGTTGTAACCGGTGTTGATCGGTTGCGCCCACTGCGCAGGGCGGGATGCAGGCGTGGGTGCCGTCGTGTCACTGGCCTGCGCCAACGACACAGTCGAAACAGCCAGCAGGCAGGCGAACAGCATGGCGGGCAAACGAGGAAGCATGGTGGATGGCCGGTGGCGGAAGAAGTGCAGCGAGTCTGTGCCGCCGCCGGTCAAGGCGATGTCGGGTAAATGTCAAAGCCGTGTTGATTGCCATTGATCGGTGCCTTGGGGATTTTTGTCGGCTGCCCGTGGAGAGACGGGGCGTTTCGCGATACTGTATATATGAACAGTTATCCAGAGGCGCGCATGTCCATTTCCCTGCCCCCGCGCGGCCGCGGCACCGCGACCAATCCCCACAACCGTTTCGCGCCCAATCGCTCGGTGGTCGAGGACGACGGCTGGTATCAGGAAGTGCCGCTGACCCAAGGCACCACCGTTACCCTGGAAACGGCCAAGAGCATCATCGCCCGCAACTCCTCGCCGGACATCCCGTTCGACCGCTCCATCAACCCGTACCGGGGGTGCGAGCACGGTTGCATCTATTGCTACGCCCGGCCCAGCCACGCCTATTGGGACATGTCGCCGGGGCTGGATTTCGAGACCAGGCTGATCGCCAAGACCAACGCGGCCAGTTTGCTTGAGCAGCAATTGTCCAAGCCGGGTTACAGCGTGGCGCCCATCACCCTGGGTGCCAACACCGACCCGTATCAGCCCATCGAGCGCGAACACAAGCTCACACGGGCCATCCTCGAAGTGCTGCTGCGCTACCGGCATCCGGTGACGATCATCACCAAGGGGTCGTTGATTCTGCGGGACCTGGACCTGCTGGCCGAGCTTGCAAAGCTGCGGCTGGTGTCGGTGTTCATCAGCCTGACGTCACTGGACGACGAACTCAAACGCATCCTTGAGCCACGTGCCGCGGCGCCCAAGGCCAGGCTGCGGGCGATCCGGGTGCTGCGCGATGCGGGCGTGCCGGTCGGCGTGTTGCTGGCGCCGATCATCCCCATGATCAACGACATGGAGCTTGAGCGAATGATGAGCGAGGCCAAGGCCGCCGGCGCGCTGAGTGCCAGCTACGTGATGCTGCGCCTGCCGCTGGAAGTCGCGCCGCTGTTCGAGGAGTGGCTGCAGGCGCACTACCCGCAACGGGCCGAGCACGTGATGAGCCTGGTGCGCCAGAGCCGTGGCGGGCAGGTGTACGACAGCCGCTTCGGTTCTCGGATGCGCGGCGAAGGGGTGTTCGCCGAGCTGCTCGCACAGCGCTACAGTATTGCAATGCGCAAGCTGGAGCTGAACCGGCGCGACAGTTTCAGGCTCGATTGTGAGGCGTTCTGCCCACCGGGTGGTCAGATGTCACTGTTGTGACTCGTGTGGCGTCTTAACTGTCAGCAATTGCACCCGTAGCAGCACGGCTTGCCGGCGGGGCGGTGTGTCAGCCAACGTATCATTAACTGAACCACCGCTCCCGCCGGGAAGCCGTGCTGCTACGAGGGGTGGAAACATGCGGGGATTAAGATTTTCTTAAGCCAGACCCGCGAGTTAGAGCGGTGCATTCAGTTTCAATTAAGTTTTGGCCGGTAGGGTGTTTCACAAGTGACCAGCGGGTCGCATATCGATGAAATTGTCCGTCATGCCTGAAAAGGTGGGTAGCCCACGGGAATTACCGGAAAATCCACTTCAATCCGTTTTTAGAGAGGATGAGACATGAGCAACAGGGATAAAACACCTCAGGCCGCCACGACAGGTGCTGCGAGCCATGCCGAATCTGCCGACGCGGCGCTGCAACACATCGTCGATGGCTTCAAACATTTTCGCCATGACGTCTTCCCGCAGCAGGAAGAACTGTTCAAGAAGCTCGCCACTGCCCAGCACCCACGGGCCATGTTCATTACCTGCGCCGACTCGCGCATCGTCCCTGAACTGATTACCCAGAGCTCGCCGGGCGACCTGTTCGTCACCCGCAACGTCGGCAACGTGGTTCCGCCGTACGGCCCCATGAACGGCGGCGTTTCTACAGCGATCGAATACGCAGTCATGGCCCTGGGCGTGCAGCACATCATCGTCTGCGGCCACTCCGACTGCGGCGCGATGCGTGCGGTGCTCAACCCTGACTCCCTGGAAAAGATGCCGACGGTCAAGGCCTGGCTGCGTCACGCCGAGGTCGCCAAGACCGTGGTCCAGGACAACTGCAACTGCACTGGCGAGCATGAAACCATGCACGTGCTCACCGAAGAGAACGTCATCGCCCAGCTTCAGCATTTGCGCACCCACCCATCGGTGGCGTCGAAACTGGCCAGCGGTCAGCTGTTCATCCACGGCTGGGTCTATAACATCGAGACCAGCGAAATCCGCGCCTACGACTCCAAGCAGGGGGCCTTCCTGCCTCTTGATGGTGATCACGCCATCCCGACAGCGACGCCTCGCTCGCGTTACTGATCGCCCGTTGCACGCAGGCTCGCGTCTTGTGAGCCTGCGTCGGTGAAAGGCAATCACCGACCGTAGCAGTCCGGCATGCCGGCGTCGGCGCCCTCTGATCCGCCCCGCCGGCAAGCCGGACTGCTACCCGGTTCCAACCTCATTCAAGCTCTTGGCGGCCGCGCATCGTGCGTGCTGCGGGGCATTGTCACGTCTGAAGATTATGCGGAGAGCCCCATGGCAACTACGGATCTGAAAGCTTTATTGCCACGGGAGCTGCTGGCTTCGGTGGTAGTTTTTCTGGTGGCGCTGCCGCTGTGCATGGGTATCGCCATTGCCTCGGGCATGCCGCCCGCCAAGGGCCTGGTAACCGGCATCATCGGTGGCATCGTGGTCGGCTGGCTTGCGGGGTCTCCGTTGCAGGTCAGCGGCCCTGCGGCAGGCCTTGCCGTACTGGTATTCGAACTGGTGCGCGAGCACGGCATGGCAATGCTCGGCCCGATCCTGTTGCTGGCCGGTGTGCTGCAACTGCTGGCCGGTCGCCTCAAGCTCGGCTGCTGGTTTCGGGTCACGGCGCCTGCGGTGGTCTACGGCATGCTGGCCGGGATTGGCGTGCTGATCGTCTTGTCCCAGGCCCATGTGATGTTCGACAGCGGGCCCAAGCCATCGGGGCTGGATAACCTGATCGCCTTTCCGCAGACGCTGTTTGGCGCCATGGGCCCGGGCAGCGCCATGCAGGCGGGGCTTCTGGGCCTGGGTACGATTGCGGTGATGTGGCTGTGGGAAAAGCGCCGGCCGCAGGCGCTGCGGTTTGTGCCGGGTGCGCTGCTGGGTGTGGGCATCGCCACGGTTGTCAGCCTGCTGATGAGCCTGGACGTCAACCGCGTCGAGGTGCCCGCCAACCTCAGCGAAGCCATCGACTGGCTGCGCCCGGCGGATCTGTTGAATCTGGCGGACCCTTCAATCCTGATCGCGGCCATCGCGGTGGCGTTCATCGCCAGCGCCGAAACCCTGCTCTCCGCTGCCGCTGTTGACCGCATGCACAGCGGCCAGCGTTCTGACTTCGACAAGGAACTCAGCGCCCAGGGCGTCGGCAATATGCTCTGCGGCCTGGTGGGCGCGCTGCCGATGACCGGCGTGATCGTACGCAGTTCGGCCAACGTGCAGGCCGGGGCGAAGACGCGCCTGTCGTCGATTTTCCATGGCTTCTGGTTGCTGGCGTTCGTGCTGTTGCTGTCCAGCGTGCTGCAAAGCATTCCGGTGGCGAGCCTGGCGGGTGTACTGGTGTACACCGGTGTGAAGCTGGTGGACTTCAAGGCGCTGCGTGGCCTGGGCCGTTACGGCCGCATGCCGATGTTCATCTACGCGGCGACTGCGGGCACGATCATCTTCACCGACCTGTTGACCGGCGTGTTGATCGGCTTCGGCCTGACACTGGTGCAACTGGCGCTGAACGCATCGCGGTTGAAGATCAATCTGGTGGACCTCGAAACCGAGGGCGAGATGGAACTGCGCCTCACGGGTGCTGCGACCTTTCTCAAGGTGCCGGCACTGACCCAGGCGTTGGGCGCAGTTCCGCCAGGCACCACGCTGCACGTGCCGTTGGGTAACCTGAGCTACATCGACCATTCCTGCCTGGAGTTGCTGGAAGACTGGGGCCGCGCCAATGCAGCGCAAGGCTCGCGCCTGGTGCTGGAGCAGCGGTTGCTCAAGCGCAGGGTCGAAGGGCGGATGCGTACGTCGATTGGTGGCGCTGCGATGCATTGATATCGGTGGAAACATTGTAGGAGCGCGCTTGGTCTGGGCCGCATCCGGACGATTGCGGCGTGTCAGACAAAAAAATACGTCATGGACACACCGCGGTCGCGGGCAAGCGCGCTCCTACAGTGGGTAAATCAGTCCTTCGCGCATTCCATCTCAAGCCCCACACCCAACTGGCGTGACAGGCTCGGCCAGCGTTTCCACGCCGCTTCCGTGTCGGGGCTGGCGAGCTTTTCGCGGTAGGCCTCGACCGACTCCAGCGAGAAGCTGTCCTCGTTGAGCAACTGGTCGATGGCGTGGTGCACCACTTCATCGAGCTGGTTGGCGAAATCTTCACCGATCAACTGATGGGCGATGACGCTGGCCACGGTGGTATTGACCGGGATCAGTGGCTGGCGCAGGTGCGTGATGTACAAATCGTTCACTTCTTCCACCAGACGATGGGCCAGGTAGGCCTCGTCCAGCAGCCCGTCCAGACCCTCATGGCCTTCCATGATGGCCGGTGGCGCGCTGAAAAACTGCTCGGCGATTTTCAGCACCGGCTTGATCTGGCTTTCGATCCCGGCCTGGCGCGCCACTTCGTGGGCGGCGTCCAGCAGGTCCGGGACTTGTTCGATGTAGGCGATGACGAAGCGCGTCAACACCCCTCTGGCATCGACATCGGGCAGATGGATGGCAGGGTGTAGATGGGGAAGTTGTAACTCGAGTTGGCGGAGCAGCCCGCCGGTCCTTGTCTCGTGTTCTTGTGCTTGGGTGATCTGCTCGCGCAATGCGGCGGTGTTCATGAATGCTCCATGGGGCGAAAAACCAGGCTGTCATTATAGGGAAGTCATACGTTAGCTTGCTTGGCAACGTCGCTAAGACGTAATTGTCATAACAGTTTCATGGTTATGTGCATTGGCTATTAAAAGGCCACTTTCTCCCAGATTTCGTCGATTTTTCTCAGTAAAAGCGTGTGCGTATAGCTCGGATTTGCAGATTCTCCACTGCGTGCGCGTGATGGCGGCGTGTCTATACTCGGGTCTGTGAGTAGATGCTGATGATGTCTGAACTGGAAGTGCAGGCCAGGCCCCGGTCCCCTTAGCGACTTAATCGACCGCTCCCTCGCCCGCAAGTGACTGCTGGCTATAAGAAGAACAAGAGGGGAAAGCGCAATGATGCGACATCCACATGTCTGGATGGGCCTCCTGTTGTGGTCGATATTCAGTCCGGTGCACGCCGCCTGGACGACGAATATGGCACCTGGAGCGACCGAGGTAAGTCACGAAGTCTTCGACCTGCACATGACCATCTTCTGGATCTGTGTGGTGATCGGGATCATCGTGTTCGGCGCGATGTTCTGGTCGATGATCGTTCACAGACGGTCAACCGGGCAGGTTGCCGCCAAATTCCATGAAAGCACGACGGTGGAAATCCTCTGGACGGTCGTGCCGCTGGTGATTCTGGTGGTCATGGCGATCCCCGCCACCAAGACCCTCATTCAAATGTACGACAACACGGAATCGGGCCTGGATATCCAGGTCACCGGTTACCAGTGGAAGTGGAACTACAAGTACCTGGGCCAGGACGTCGAGTTCTTCAGCAATCTGGCCACTCCCCAGGATCAGATCCACAACAAGGAAGCCAAGGGCGAGCACTACCTTCTTGAGGTGGATCAGCCGTTGGTGGTGCCAGTCGGGGTGAAGATCCGCTTTCTGGTGACTTCCGCTGACGTCATCCATTCCTGGTGGGTGCCCGCGTTCGCGGTCAAGCGCGACGCCATCCCCGGTTTCGTCAATGAGGCCTGGACCCGCATCGAGAAGCCCGGCATCTACCGCGGCCAGTGCGCCGAGCTGTGCGGCAAGGATCACGGCTTCATGCCGATTGTGGTCGAAGCCAAGACCCAGGCCGACTACGACACCTGGCTGGCCGACCGCAAGGCAGAAGCCGCCAAGCTCAAGGAGCTGACCAGCAAGGACTGGACGCTTGAGGAGCTGGTGGCCCAGGGCGACAAGGTCTATCACACCACCTGCGCGGCCTGTCACCAGGCTGAAGGCCAGGGCCTGCCGCCGATGTTCCCCGCACTCAAGGGCTCGAAAACCGTACTCGGGCCGAAAGAAGAGCACCTGGCGACCGTGTTCAACGGGCGTCCTGGCACCGCGATGGCAGCGTTCGGCAAGCAACTGTCGGAAGTCGATATCGCAGCGGTCGTGACGTACGAACGCAATGCCTGGGGCAACAACAAAGGCGACATGGTCACGCCAAAAGACGTGCTGGCGCTTAAACAGGCGGCTGCGAAATGAATAGCCTCGCAGAGATCGCTGTAGGAGCGCGCTTGCCCGCGACGGCGTCGTGTCAGGCGGTAAATCCGCTTCAGACACGCCCCGGTCGCGGGCAAGCGCGCTCCTACAAAGCGGCGACAACAGCAATGCCGATCCGTCAGTGTTTCGCAGGAGACAGGACATGAGTGCAGTGATTGACGACCATGGCCACGAAGGCCATGCCCATGGCCCCGCCAAGGGCCTGATGCGCTGGGTGCTGACGACCAACCACAAGGACATCGGCACGCTGTACCTGTGGTTCAGCTTCTGCATGTTCCTGCTCGGCGGCTCCTTCGCCATGGTGATCCGTGCCGAGCTGTTTCAGCCCGGCCTGCAGATCGTGGAGCCGGCGTTCTTCAACCAGATGACCACCATGCACGGGCTGGTGATGGTGTTCGGTGCGGTGATGCCGGCGTTCGTCGGCCTGGCCAACTGGATGATCCCGCTGATGATCGGCGCGCCGGACATGGCCTTGCCGAGGATGAACAACTTCAGCTTCTGGCTGTTGCCCGCCGCGTTCCTGCTGCTGGTTTCGACGCTGTTCACCCCCGGCGGCGGGCCGAACTTCGGCTGGACCTTCTACGCGCCGCTGTCCACCACCTACGCGCCGGAAAGCGTCACCTATTTCATCTTCGCCATTCACTTGATGGGCATCAGCTCGATCATGGGTGCGATCAACGTCATCGCCACCATTCTCAACCTGCGCGCCCCAGGCATGACATTGATGAAAATGCCGCTGTTCGTCTGGACCTGGCTGATTACCGCCTTCCTGCTGATTGCGGTAATGCCAGTGCTGGCAGGTTGCGTGACCATGATGCTGATGGATATCCATTTCCACACCAGTTTCTTCAGCGCGGCGGGTGGCGGTGATCCGGTGCTGTTCCAGCATGTGTTCTGGTTCTTCGGCCACCCCGAGGTGTACATCATGATCCTGCCAGCTTTCGGCGCGGTCAGTTCGATCATCCCGGCGTTTTCGCGCAAGCCGCTGTTTGGCTACACGTCGATGGTCTACGCCACGGCGAGCATCGCGTTCCTGTCGTTCATCGTCTGGGCGCACCACATGTTCGTGGTCGGCATCCCGCTGGTGGGCGAGCTGTTCTTCATGTACGCGACGATGCTCATCGCCGTGCCGACCGGGGTGAAAGTGTTCAACTGGGTCAGCACCATGTGGCAGGGCGAACTGACCTTCGAGACGCCGATGCTGTTTGCCGTGGCGTTCGTGATCCTGTTCACCATCGGCGGCTTCTCCGGCTTGATGCTGGCGATTGCCCCCGCTGACTTCCAGTACCAGGACACCTACTTCGTGGTCGCGCATTTCCACTACGTGCTGGTGCCGGGTGCGATCTTTGGCATCTTCGCGTCGGCCTACTACTGGCTGCCGAAATGGACCGGCCACATGTACGACGAAACCCTGGGCAAGCTGCATTTCTGGCTGTCCTTCATCGGCATGAACATGGCCTTCTTCCCGATGCACTTCGTGGGGCTGGCAGGCATGCCGCGTCGCGTGCCTGACTACAACCTGCAATTCGCCGACTTCAACATGGTCTCGTCCATCGGTGCGTTCACCTTTGGCGCCACGCAGATCTTCTTCCTGTTCATCGTCATCAAGACCATCCGTGGCGGCCCGCCTGCGCCCGCCAAGCCCTGGGATGGGGCCGATGGCCTTGAGTGGACCGTGCCCTCGCCTGCGCCGTATCACACCTTCGTGACGCCGCCGGACATCAGTGACAGAGACCATTGAGATGGCCACTACCGAGCGCACAACCCGGCGACTGGTCACCCGCCTGCTGATCCTGGTGGTGCTGATGTTCGCCTTCGGTTTTGCGCTGGTGCCGATCTATGACGTGATGTGCAAGGCGCTGGGCATCAACGGCAAGACGGGAGGCCAGTACTCCCAGACCCAGCAGGTGGACGACAGCCGTCAGGTGCGGGTGCAGTTTCTGGCCACCAACAATGCCGACATGACATGGGGCTTCTATCCTGAGGCTCAGGAAATCGTGGTGCACCCGGGGGCGGTGAGCGAGATGTTGTTCGTGGCGCAGAACCCGACCAGCAAGGCGATGACCGCCCAGGCGATCCCGAGCATTTCGCCGAGCACCGCCGCGATGTATTTCCACAAGACCGAATGCTTCTGCTTCACCCAGCAAATGCTGCAACCGGGCGAGCGCATCGAAATGCCGGTGCGCTTCATCGTCGACCGCGACCTGCCCAAGGATGTGAAACACCTGACGCTCGCTTACACGCTGTTTGATATCACCGCTCGCATGCCGCCCGTGGTCCGCCCCGTGGCGGCCAATGGCGGTTAGGCCCAGGGCCTGAGGAGATTCTGAAGATGGCATCCCATGAGCATTATTACGTTCCGGCACAGAGCAAATGGCCGATCATCGCCACGCTGGGCATGTTCGTCACCATGTACGGCCTGGGCACCTGGCTGATTGGCCTGAAGGCCGGCCGCGATACCCACGGCGCCCTGATCTTCTGCGTCGGCGCGCTGATGGTCGCGTACATGATGTTCGGCTGGTTCGGCACGGTCATCAAGGAAGGCCGGGCGGGCCTGTACAGCGCGCAGATGGATCGCTCGTTTCGCTGGGGCATGAGCTGGTTCATCTTCTCGGAAGTGATGTTCTTCGTGGCGTTCTTCGGCGCACTTTTCTACGTGCGCCACATCACCTTGCCAGCGCTGGCCGGTGACGGTCCCAAGGGCATCGCCCACATGCTCTGGCCGAGCTTCGAGAATGTCTGGCCGCTGCTGCATACGCCTGACCCGAAACTCTTCCCTCCTCCCAAGGAGGTTATTGATCCGTGGCATCTGCCGCTGATCAACACCGCCTTGCTGGTCAGTTCAAGCGTCACGGTGACCATCGCCCACCACGCGCTGAAGAAGGGCCATCGCGGGGCGCTGAAACTGTGGCTGGCGCTGACCATCCTGCTGGGCCTCGCGTTTCTGACGCTGCAGGCGTTCGAATACCACGAGGCCTACACCGAGCTGGGCCTGACCCTGGGTTCAGGCATCTATGGCGCGACCTTCTTCATGCTTACCGGCTTCCACGGCGCCCACGTGACCATCGGCACGATCATTCTGTTTGTGATGCTGATGCGGATCATGCGCGGGCATTTCAACGCCGAGCAGCAGTTCGGATTCGAGGCGGCGAGCTGGTACTGGCACTTCGTGGATGTGGTTTGGGTGGGGTTGTTTGTATTTGTGTACGTCCTATAGCCACCACCGACCTGTAGGAGCGCGCTTGCCCGCGATGGCGGTGTGTCAGTTGCAGGTGTTACATCAGACACACCGCAATCGCGGGCAAGCGCGCTCCTACAAGCGGAGTTACCAAGGGGTGTGGTAGACCAACTGCCCGCTGAAATAGCCATAGGCAATCAACGTCAGGGTAATGGCGGCGCAGAGCACACGGACGGTCAGGGCCTTGAGCAGGCGGGTCGATGAAGCGTCGTCCTTGACCAGGAAGAACAGCCCGCTGAAAAGGCTGACGATGGTGGCGATGAGCATCACGACTATGGCCACTTTGAGCATCGGGTCACTCCGGGAGCGAAGGTTATGCAAACCAGTATAGGTGTGGCGGGCATGCGAGTGAGGGCCGCGTGATGCGACGCTTCCGGCCTGGCATTGCGCCCACGCTGGTGGTGCTCGTCGTGCTGCCGGTGCTGGTTTCGCTTGGCTTCTGGCAACTGGGGCGAGGTGAGGAAAAGCGCCTCCTGCTCGACACCTACGCCGAACGCCGTGCCGCGCCGCCGATGTCCGCCGAATTGTTGCCTACCACCGCCGACCCCGCATACCGCCGGGTGCAACTGCGCGGCAGCTTCGATGCCCAGCACAGCCTGTTGCTGGACAACAGCGTGCGCGACGGCAAGGCCGGGGTCGAGCTGATCCAGCCGTTTCATGACCAGTCCAGCGGGTTGTGGCTGATGGTCAATCGCGGCTGGCTGCCGTGGCCCGACCGGCGCACGCCGCCGGCTTTCGAAACACCTGCCGAGGCGATGAATCTGGATGCCTGGGTGTATGTGTCGCCGGGGGCGACCTTCCAGTTGCATCCCGATGCGCAAGGCGCGAGCTGGCCGAAACTGCTCACGGCCATCGATCCGGCCAAGGTCTGGCCTGAGATGAACCGTGGAGGTTTCGCCCACGAACTGCGCCTGGAAGCCGGTCCCGCCGCCTACCGCACCGACTGGCCGGTGGTCGCCATGGGGCCCGAGAAACATCTGGGGTATGCGGTGCAGTGGTTCGCGATGTCCACCGCGCTGGTCGGGCTCTACCTGTTCCTGGGTTTCAGCCCGCGCCGCCCCGCAAAGAACAATAAAAACAAGGAGAACGCCCATGGGAACAGCGATGAGTCCAGCCAGCACGTCTGAGCGCCGGCCAGCGAAAAGCCGGCGTCGCGGGCGCCTGCAACTGATTGCGGTGTTGTTGGTGGCAATCGGCCCGATGATTCTGGCCACCAGCATGTACAAGTTCAAATTCTGGGTGCCGGACAGCCGTAACTACCACGGTGACCTGATCGCCACCGGCGAAACCCGCACCGAGCTTGGCGTACAGTCCGACGAGACGCGCTGGCAGCTACTGGTGACCGCGCCCGGCCCCTGCGAAGCCGATTGCCAGCAACTGGTGTACCTGGCGCGGCAGATTCAGATCGGGCTGGGCCGCGATGCCACCCGTGCCAGCCACGCACTGACCACCACCGAGCCGCTGGATCCGGCCTATGACGCCAAGCTGGCCCGCGAGTACCCACAGTTGCAGCGCTACCCATTGGACATCAAGCGTTACCAGCGCACCGCGCCCGGAGTCGACCTGCCGCAGCTGTGGATCGTCGATCCCCACGGCAATCTTGTGCTGCGCTACGGCGCCGAGGTCAATGGCAAGGATCTGCTCAACGACCTGCGCCAACTGCTGAAACTGTCGAACATCGGCTAAGGGGGTCATGATGACCAGGCCCGGATTTCGTCTTGCTCTGTTTGCAACCCTGCTCGCCTTGGTGGTGGTTTTGCTGGGCGCCTACACCCGATTGACCCACGCGGGCCTGGGCTGCCCGGACTGGCCCGGCTGCTATGGCTTCATCAGCGTGCCCAAGACCGAGGCGCAACTGGCCCACGCCGAACTGCACTACCCGGACGCGCCTGTCATAGAGCACAAGGGCCGCAACGAGATGGTGCACCGCTATTTTGCCGGCGGCTTGGCGCTGGCCATCATGATGCTCGGCGTGCAGGCCTGGCATCGTCGGCACATTGCCGGCCAGCCGGTGGGATTGCCTCTGGCGCTGGTGGGCGTGGTGTTCGCGCAAGCGGCGTTCGGCATGTGGACGGTGACGCTCAAGCTCTGGCCCCAGGTGGTCACGGCGCATCTGTTGGGCGGCATCACGACGTTGAGCCTGTTGTTCCTGCTGACTGTGCGTTTGAGCGGCAAGTTTGCACCGATGCCGCAGATCGAACCGCGTTTGCGGCGCCTGGCAGCGGTCGGGCTTGGCTTGGTGGCCTTGCAGATCGCCTTGGGGGGCTGGGTCAGTTCCAACTATGCGGCCATGGCCTGTATCGACCTTCCCACCTGCCAGGGCCAATGGTGGCCGGACGCCGATTTCGCCAACGGCTTTCACCTGACCCAGCACATTGGCCCCAATTATCTGGGCGGCAAACTCGACAGCGAGGCGCGCACGGCGATTCACCTGACCCATCGCATCGGCGCCTTGCTGGTGACGATTTCGTTGCTGGCGCTGGCCTGGCAGCTTAACCGCGCAGGGCTCAAGGGGCTGGCGGGGTTGTTGGTGATGGCCCTGGGGGTGCAGGTGTCATTGGGCATCAGCAATGTGCTGTTTCATTTGCCGCTGGACGTGGCGGTAGCTCACAACGCAGGCGGTGCGGCGTTGATGCTGACCATGACGCTCATCAACTACCGGGTCCGGCCCGCGTTTGTGGTGGCCAGAAGGCACGCGCCGAGCATCTGGCAGCACGCCCATGTGCTTCTGCACCTCGGCCCACATCGGTAACCGAACCCTGTAGGAGCGCGCTTGGTCTGGGCCGCATTCGGACGACGGCGGTGTGTCAGACACATCTCTTGCGACTGACACACCGCGGTCGCGGGCAAGCGCGCTCCTACAGTTCGTTAGACGGAGGAATTTCATGACAACCACCACCGGCGTTCGGCATCGCCAGGCGCTGTGGCGTGATTACCTGGAGCTGACCAAGCCCAAGGTCCTGGTGCTGATGCTCATCACCTCGCTGGTGGGCATGTTCCTCGCCACCCGCGCAGGTGTGCCGTGGGCCGTGCTGTTGTTCGGCAACCTGGGCATCACCCTGTGCGCGGGCGGCGCTGCGGTGGTCAATCATGTGGTGGACCGGCGCATCGACGCCTTGATGGCGCGCACCCACAAGCGGCCCATCGCCGAAGGCCGGGTGTCGCCCGTGGCCGCCCTCACCTTCGCCGCGCTGCTGGCCATTGGCGGGCAGGCGCTGCTGCTGACCTTCACCAATGCCCTCGCCGCCTGGCTGACGCTGGCCTCGTTGCTCGGCTATGCGGTGATCTACACCGGCTTTCTCAAGCGCGCGACGCCGCAGAACATCGTCATCGGCGGCCTGGCCGGTGCCGCGCCGCCGATGCTGGGCTGGGTCGCGGTCACCGGGCATCTGAGCGCCGAGCCATTGTTGCTGACCCTCATCATCTTCGCCTGGACCCCGCCGCACTTCTGGGCGCTGGCCATCCACCGCAAAGAGGAATACGCCCGGGCCGATATCCCGATGTTGCCGGTGACCCACGGCGAGCGTTACACCAAGTTGCACATCGTGCTCTACACCTGCGTGATGTTGGCCGTGAGCCTGATGCCCTACGTGATCAAGATGAGCGGCTTGCTGTACCTGATCTGCGCCAGTGCGCTGGGGATTCGCTTTCTGCATTGGGCTCTGGTGTTGTACCGTGGCAGCCAGCCGCACGCTGCGATCAACACCTTCAAGTACTCGATCTGGTACTTGCTGTGGCTGTTCATCGCGCTGCTCGTAGATCACTACTTACTGTTGAATTTATGACCCGAACCCAAAAGACCGTCTTCATTCTCGTGGCCATCGTGGCGCTGGTGCTGGGCCTGACCGTCAACCGTGTGCTCTCGGGCAAAGGCCAGGGCGACCAGACCGCGCTGATCGACGCCGGTGTGATCCTGCTGCCCCAGGCGCGCAACGTGCCGGACCTGAAGATGACCGACCAGGACGGCCAGCCGGTGGCGCTGGACAGCCTGAAAGACAAGTGGACGCTGCTGTTTTTCGGCTACACCTTCTGCCCGGACATCTGCCCGACCACCCTGGCCCAACTGCGCCAGATCAAGAGCGAACTGCCCAGGGAGGCGGTGGACAAGTTGCGCATCGTGCTGGTCAGCGTTGACCCCAATCGGGACACGCCTGCGCAGTTGAAAACCTACCTGGGTTACTTCGACAAGCAGTTCGTGGGGCTGACGGCGCCGGTGGACAGCATTCAGAAACTGGCCAACGCGGTGAGCATTCCGTTCATTCCGGCCGATACCAGCAAGCCGAACTACACGGTGGACCACAGCGGCAACCTCGCCCTGCTGGGCCCGGACGGCACCCAACGCGGCTTCATCCGCGCGCCGCTGAACAACCAGAAGCTGGTGGCGCAGTTGCCGGGGTTGGTTGAGAGGAAATAAGCGACGACGCTTTTGACTCTGGCCGAAGGTCGTAGGAGCGCGCTTGCCCGCGACGGCGGTGTGTCAGATGGCTTAAGTACCACAGACATACCGTAGTCGCGGGCAAGCGCGCTCCTACAGTGTTGCGATATGATCAGAACGCCGGGACCACGGCGCCTTTGTATTTGGTCTGGATGAACTCGCGGGTCTCGGGGCTGTGCAAGGCTGCGACCAGCTTCTGGATGGCCGGCGCGTCCTTGTTGTCTTCGCGGGTTACCAGGATGTTGGCGTACGGCGATTCCTGGCCTTCGATGATCAGCGCATCCTTGGTCGGATCGAGCTTGGCGGTCAGCGCGTAGTTGGTGTTGATCAGCGCCAGATCGACCTGGGTCAACACTCGCGGCAGGGTCGCGGCTTCCAGCTCACGGAATTTCAGCGCTTTAGGGTTCTGCTGCACATCGCTCGGCTTGGCGGTGATGCTGGTCGGATCCTTCAGGGTGATCAGACCGGCCTTGACCAGCAGCAGGAACGCACGGCCTTCGTTGGTCGCGTCATTGGGCAGGGCAACGGTGGCGCCGTCGGGCAGGTCGGCCAGGTTCTTGATCTTGTCCGAGTACGCGCCGAACGGTTCGACGTGAACCTTGGCCACGCTCACCAGGTGAGTGCCCTTGCCCTTGTTGAACTCGTCCAGGTACGGCTGGTGCTGGAAGAAGTTGGCGTCCATGCGCTTCTGATCGACCTGCACGTTCGGCTGCACATAGTCGTTGAAGACCTTCACGTTCAGGGTCACGCCCTCTTTGGCGAGCGCAGGTTTCACGAACTCCAGGATCTCGGCGTGGGGCACGGCGGTCGCGGCGACGGTCAGGGTTTCATCGGCGTGGGCGGACAGCGCGGTGACGGCGGCGAAAACGGCCAACAGCTTCTTCATATCTCTTACTCCTTGAAATGCGTGCCCAGTGACACGCATCTGCCAGTTGAAACCGGCCAATTCAATTAACGGTGTGAAAAGTGCGCGACCAGTTTGTCGCCCACGGTTTGCAGAATCTGCACCAGCACCAGCAGCAATACGACCGTCACGAACATCACATCGTTCTGGAAGCGCTGGTAACCGTAGCGAATCGCCAGGTCACCCAGCCCGCCCGCACCGACCGCACCGGCCATGGCCGTGAACGACACCAGGGCAATGGCCGTGACGGTGATCGCCGCCAGGATGCCCGGCCGCGCCTCGGGCAGCAGCGCCTTGACGATGATCTGCCGGGTGGTGGCGCCCATCGCCTGAATGGCCTCGATGATGCCGCGATCCACTTCACGCAGCGCGGTTTCCACCAGGCGCGCGAAGAACGGCGTGGCGCCTGCGATCAGCGGCGGCAGGGTGCCGAGAATCCCCAGCGAGGTGCCGGTGATGATTTCGGTCAGCGGCATCATCACGATCAGCAGGATGATGAACGGCAAGGCCCGCAGCATGTTCACGATCAGGCCGACGGTCGCGTAGACCGGCTTGTTTTCAAGCAACTGGCGCGGCGAGGTGAGGAACATCAGCACGCCCAGGGGCAGGCCCAACAGCACGGTGAACGCCAGGGATACGCCAAGCATGATCAGCGTGTCGCCGGTCGCGACCCAGATTTCGTACCAGTCGACGTTGGAAAACAGATTGAGCAGGGTTTCCATCAGCGCAGGATCTCCATGTGAACGTCAGCGGCGGTGAAGCGCGCGAACGCGGCCTCCATGTCGCCGCCAGTGATGGCCAGCGTCAGTTGCCCGTAGGGAGTGTCCTTGATGCGGTCGATACGACCGGCCAGGATGCTGTAGTCCACGCCGGTTTCCCGGGCGACGGTACCCAGCAGCGGCGCGTAGGTCGCTTCACCCTGGAACGTCAGACGCACGATGCGACCCTGCACGTGAGCGAAGTCCGAATTCTGCTCGTTCTCGTCGACCTGCTCGTCTTCCTGGACGAAACGGCGGGTGGTCGGGTGCTTGGGATGCAGGAACACATCGGCCACCGCGCCCTGTTCGACGATCACCCCGGCATCCATCACCGCCACCTGATCGCAGACGCGACGAATGACGTCCATCTCGTGGGTGATCAGCACGATGGTCAGTTTCAGCTCGCGGTTGATCTCCGCCAGCAGTTGCAGCACCGACGCCGTGGTCTGCGGGTCCAGGGCACTGGTGGCCTCGTCGCACAGCAGGATCTTGGGCTTGGTCGCCAGGGCGCGGGCGATGCCGACGCGCTGTTTCTGGCCGCCGGACAACTGCGCCGGGTACTTCTTCGCGTGGTCGGACAGCCCGACCCGCGCCAGCAACTCGGCCACACGCTGATCGATCTGCGCACGGGACATGTCCCCGGCCAGGGTCAGCGGCATGGCGACGTTGTCGGCCACGGTCTTGGACGACAGCAGGTTGAAGTGCTGGAAGATCATCCCGACCTGACGCCGGAAGCCGCGCAGGCCGTCCGCATCGAGGGCGGTGACATCCACGCCATCGACCAGGATCTTGCCGCCGCTTGGCGCTTCCAGACGGTTGATCAGACGCAGCATGGTGCTTTTGCCTGCGCCGGAGTGGCCAATCAGGCCAAACACCTGGCCGGCTTGGACCTGCAGGCTGGTGGGATGCAGCGCGGGAATTTCCCTGTCGGCAACCCGATAGGTTTTATGGACGTTATGAAACTCGATCACGTAGCGAACCTTGTGGGGGCGCGTTGGAAATTCAGTTCGCAATCTTGAAGGCACTTTGAGCGCGGGCGAACTGCTGGGGCGATGCCATTTCGGCCATTTATCGCCTCGGCTGGATAAACCGGGCGCGCATTTTAGCCTGTCAGGCCGGGCTTGGGCCCAGCATTCTTAGTATTTATTTGGCAGGTGACCTGCCCAACGGTCATAAAAAC
Organism: Pseudomonas sp. NPDC090201; assembly: GCF_044746825.1. Classification (NCBI taxonomy): domain Bacteria; kingdom Pseudomonadati; phylum Pseudomonadota; class Gammaproteobacteria; order Pseudomonadales; family Pseudomonadaceae; genus Pseudomonas; species Pseudomonas sp. NPDC090201. The sequence continues at coordinate 39,408 of NZ_JBIVCX010000015.1, read as the reverse complement.
CGGTAGCGATGGCCCAAGCAACGTTAGACCAAAGGTTGGAAAAAACACGGAACGGCCATTTTTCTCCTCAGTCACTAAGTAAGCGCCGCGATTTCTCCCTGTGCTTTGTCAGGGAAATCCCTGCTTACCGAGCTTGAACCGCCCTTGCCTACGCAGGGTTGAGTGAGAGCCGCCTGAACCGAGGAGTTTCTGTCTGATGGCTACCAAGAAAACGACCCCTGTTAGCGATACACCGAAGAGCGAGTTGGCAGGTACCGACACACTGGACCGTGGCAACACCAACGAGAAGCTGCAAAGCCTCGAACAGTTCCGCTCCGACGCCACTGGTCAGGCCCTGCGCACCAACCACGGGGTGAAGGTTTCGGATAACCAGAACTCGCTGAAGGTCGGCAATCGCGGGCCGTCGCTGCTCGAAGATTTCATCATGCGCGAAAAGATCACGCATTTTGACCATGAGCGGATTCCGGAGCGCATCGTTCATGCGCGCGGTACGGCGGCTCACGGTTACTTTCAGACCTACGAGAACCATTCCGCGCTGAGCAAGGCAGAATTCCTGCGCGATCCGGGGAAGAAAACCCCGGTGTTCGTGCGCTTTTCCACGGTACAGGGACCACGCGGTTCCGGGGATACCGTGCGCGACGTGCGTGGTTTCGCGGTGAAGTTCTACACCGGTGAAGGCAACTACGACCTGGTGGGCAACAACATGCCAGTGTTCTTCATCCAGGATGCGATCAAGTTTCCTGACTTCGTCCACGCCGTGAAGCCCGAGCCTCACAACGAGATTCCTACCGGCGGCTCGGCCCACGACACCTTCTGGGATTTCGTCTCGCTGGTGCCGGAGTCGGCGCACATGGTGTTGTGGGCCATGTCCGACCGGGCCATCCCGAAAAATCTGCGCAGCATGCAGGGCTTTGGCATTCACACCTTCCGCATGATCAATACCGAGGGCAAGGCCTCGTTCGTGAAATTCCACTGGAAGCCCAAGTACGGCACCTGCTCGCTGCTGTGGGACGAAGCGCAGAAGCTGGCGGGCAAGGACACCGACTACCACCGTCGTGACCTGTGGGAATCCATCGAGTCCGGCGATTACCCTGAATGGGAACTGGGCGTGCAGATCGTCGCTGAAGAGGACGAGCACAAGTTCGATTTCGACCTGCTCGACCCCACCAAGATCATCCCCGAAGAAATGGTACCGGTGACGCCGCTGGGCAAGATGGTGCTCAACCGCAACCCGGACAACTACTTCGCTGAAACCGAGCAGGTGGCGTTCTGCCCGGGCCATATCGTGCCAGGCATCGACTTCTCCAATGACCCGCTGCTGCAGGGCCGGCTGTTTTCCTACACCGATACACAGATCAGCCGACTGGGCGGGCCGAACTTTCACGAGATCCCGATCAACCGCCCGGTTGCGCCCAACCACAGTGGCCAGCGCGATGCCCAGCACCGCATGACCATCGACAAGGGCCGCGCGTCCTACGAGCCCAACTCCATTGACGGCGGCTGGCCGAAGGAAACCCCGGCAGCACCGCAGGATGGCGGCTTCGAGACGTATCAGGAACGCATCGAAGCGCACAAGGTACGCGAGCGCAGCCCGTCGTTCGGCGATCACTTCTCCCAGGCCACGCTGTTCTTCAACAGCATGAGCGAGCACGAAAAGGAACACATCATCGCTGCCTACAGCTTCGAGTTGGGCAAGGTTGAGCGTGAACACATTCGCGCGCGCCAGGTGAACGAGATCCTGGCCAACATCGACCTGACTCTGGCCAAGCGAGTCGCGGAAAACCTCGGCCTGCCTGCGCCCAAGGGTGCGACCGTGAAACCGCAGAAGACCGGCAAACCGACGGTGGACAAGTCGCCGCTGCTCAGCCAGGTCAATCTGCTGGCCGGCGACATCGCCTCGCGCAAGGTGGCGATTCTGGTGGCTGACGGGGTGGACGATAAGGCCGTGGCGACCATGAAGGCTGCGCTGGAAGCCCAGTCGGCTCACGCCAAGGTTCTCGGCCCGACCTCCGCGCCGGTGAAGACCGCAGGCGGCAAGACCCTGGCGGTGGATGCGTCGATGGAAGGTATGCCGTCGGTCATCTTCGATGCGGTGTTCATCCCGGGCGGGGCTTCGGTGAAGGCGTTGAGTGGCAATGGCGTGGCACTGCACTACGTGCTGGAGGCCTATAAGCACCTGAAGGCGATTGCCTATGCAGGAGATGCGCAGGATTTGATCGACTTGCTGCGTCTTGAGGCGGATGCGGGGTTGCTGGCCGTGTCGGATGAGAAGTCGTTCAAGGCATTCTTCGACGCCATCCAGCAGCACCGGGTGTGGGCGCGGGAGCCGAAGGCCAAGGCGATTCCGGCGTGATCAACGGCTGACCTTTGTAGGAGCGCGCTTGCCCGCGACGGCGGTGTGTCAGGACCCGATGTGAGTTCTGACACACCGCCGTCGCGGGCAAGCGCGCTCCTACAGGTCCAATGTTTGAGCAATAAAAAAGGCGTTGCCTGTGACGGCAACGCCTTTGTTTTGCTCAAAAAACAATCAAAGCTTCGCAGGCTTCAGAATGATCTGCGCAGGCTCGGTCTTCTCAATCTCGCGCTGAATCTGCAGCTCGAAGTCCGGATTGATCTTGCTCACCCGCTTGGTCAGCAAGGTGGCCAGCCACGGATAGTCGTCGGTGCGCGGGACCTGAACCGTCACTTCGCAGTTGAACGCGGTGATATCGGCGGCGATGTCGTTCAATTGGCGGCGCATCTGTTTCGAATCGTCGATCTTCAGCCTGATCGTGGTGCTCTCGACGGTCGGGTCGATGATCTTGGCAGTGCGCTTGGCCTCGGCGGCGCGCAGCTCGGCTTCGGCCTTGTCCAGCTCGGCCTTGCGGGCGTGGGCGATGGCGCCGTTGACGCCGCTGGTCAGCGCCGGTGCCTTGGGCATCAGCGCGCGGGCGCGGCTCAGTGCGGTGGCGGCAGCGTTGACATCACCCTTTTGCAGAACGATCTGGCTGCGGCTCAGGTAGGCCTCGGCCAGTTCGCGCTGAAGTTGCTCCAGGCGAGGATCCTCAGGGTCCTTGGCTTGCAGCGCGGCGAGCTGGTCTTCGGCGGTGGCCAGTTCACTGCTGGCGATGTTCTGCTCCAGCTGCTGGTAGGCATCAGGCGCCGCAACGGCTGCGGGCGGCTCGACAGGCTTGCTCTGGCAGGCGGTCAATACGATGGAAAATGCAGCAAGCAGCAGATAACGGGATGGGAACGGCTTCATTCCTGCGATTCTCTATTTGCGCAAAAAACGAGCAAGTCTACACAAAAGTGCCTTGCACCGAAAATAACTGATCGACATCGGCGGCCTGCAGTGGGTCATTGCATATTGCCGCCATTCAATTATTGCCGAGTATGACTGTTGTTCCAGCACAAGGTTCTACCGCTTGGGCAAAACGAAGCTCAGCAGAAACAGGGCTGCGGCAGAGACCACAATAGACGGGCCTGCGGGGGTGTCCTTGAACCAGGAAAGCGCCAGCCCGCCGCACACCGCCAGGATGCCGATGACGCTCGCCCCTAGCGCCATTTGCTCAGGCGAGCGGGCGTGACGTTGTGCCGCAGCGGCCGGGATAATCAGCAGGGACGTGATCAGCAACACACCCACGATTTTCATCGCCACGGCGATGACCACGGCGATCAGCAGCATCAGCGTCATGCGCAGCGTCGCCACGGGCAAGCCTTCGACGGTCGCCAGTTCTTCATGCACGGTGATCGCCAGCAATGGCCGCCACAGCGCGCAGATCAATACCAGCACCGCGGCGCTGCCACCCAGAATCCAGGAAAGATCGGTCGGGCTGATCGCCAGCAGGTCGCCGAACAGGTAACCCATCAGGTCGATGCGCACATCGCGCATGAAGCTCAGTACCACAAGGCCCAACGACAGCGTGCTCGGCGCGAGGATCCCCAGCAGCGTGTCGGAAGCCAGCGGCTGGCGCTGTTGCAGGGTCACCAGCAGGATCGCCAGCAACAGGCAGCCGACGGTCACGGCGATGGTCGGGCTGATGTCCAGCAGAAAGCCCAGGGCAACGCCCAGCAGCGCCGCGTGGGACAGGGTATCGCCGAAATAGGCCATGCGCCGCCAGACCACGAACGAACCCAGAGGGCCGGCCACCACGGCCAGCGCGAGGCCTGCGAGCAAGGCACAGAGTAGAAAGTCAGCCATGCTTGCAGCTGTCCCCGTGGTCATGAGTATGGTTGTGAGGGTGGGCGTGATCGGCCGCCGGTGCCGGCTGGCACACTTCTCCGTGCAGATCGTGGGCGTGATCGTGGTGGTGGTGATAGATCGCCAGGCTCGGCGCGTTCTGGCCGAACAGCTCGACGAAGGCCGGGTCGTTGCTGACCTGCTCGGGGTGGCCGGAGCAGCAGACATGACGGTTCAGGCAGACCACCTGATCGGTGGTACTCATCACCAGGTGCAGGTCATGGGACACCATCAGCACGCCGCACTGGTGGCGATCGCGCAGTTGGGTAATCAGCGCGTACAGCTCGGCTTGCCCGGCGACGTCCACCCCTTGCACGGGCTCGTCGAGCACCAGCAGTTCGGGTTCACGCAGCAGCGCGCGGGCCAGCAAGACGCGCTGCATCTCGCCGCCGGAAATGCCTTGCAGCGGGCTGTCGATGACTTTTTCAGCCCCGACTTCAACCAGCGCAGCCAGCGCGGTTTCCCGATCGACGCCCGGCACCAGGCGCAGAAAACGCAGTACCGAAAGCGGCAGCGTGGCGTCCACGTGCAGTTTCTGTGGCATGTAGCCCACACGCAGCTTCGGCTTGCGCCACACCTCGCCCGAATCGGGCTTGAGCAGACCCAGGACGGCACGAACCAGGGTGGTCTTGCCCGCGCCATTGGGGCCGATGAGGGTGACGATCTCGCCGGGACGGACGCTGAGCTGGATGTTGTCCAGCACGCTTTGGCCCGAACGGGTCACGCTGACGGCGTTCAGGCGAATCAGTGCGTCGCTCATCAGGCGGCCTTGCAGCCAGCGCATACCCCGACCACTTCGACGGTCTGGGTTTCCACCGCAAAGCCGACTTCGTTGGCCGCGCTGACAATGGCCGAGCTGATGGCGCCATGTTGCAGCTCGATGGCGGCATGGCATTCGCGGCAGATCAGGAACTGGCCCTGATGGGCGTGAGTGGGATGATTGCAGCCGGCGAAGGCGTTCAACGACGCGATGCGGTGAACCAGGCCGTGTTCAAGCAGGAAGTCCAGCGCGCGGTACACCGTGGGTGGCGCGGCGCGGCGGCCGTCCTCTTCGCTCAAGACGGCGAGGATGTCATAGGCGCCCAGCGGCTTGTGGCTCTGCCAGACCAGCTCCAGCACGCGACGGCGCAGCGCTGTCAGGCGCAGGCCTTTTCCGGCGCACAGGGCATCGGCTTGCGCGAGTGCACTGTGCACGCAATGGGAGTGATCGTGGGGGCGGCTGGCCAGTGGAGTTTTGGACATGGGCGGCGACGACTTTTGAGAGAGACGTTATTATGTTACCCGTTCCTGCCCCCATGAGTGGTCATCGTGTCCCGAATTTTTTTAATTTTTGTCGTGTTCATCACCGGTTTTTTCGCAATTTCCACGGCTCAGGCCGAGGTTCGGGTACTGACCAGCATCAAGCCGCTACAGCTGATCGCAGCGGCCGTACAGGATGGTGTCGCGGTGCCTGAAGTGCTGCTGCCCCCGGGCGCATCGCCGCATAACTATGCGCTGCGCCCATCCGACGTACGGCGGGTTCAGGAGGTCGACCTGCTGTACTGGATCGGCCCTGACATGGAAACCTTCCTGCCTCGCGTGTTGAGTGGCCGCACCAAGGCGTCGGTGGCCGTGCAGACCCTGCCGGGGATGCATTTGCGTCATTTCGTTGCCAGCAGCGAGCATCACGATGACGGGGATGACCACGATCACCGTCCCGGCAGCGTCGATGCGCACCTGTGGCTGTCCACCGTCAATGCTCGCATCATTGCCGCAAAAATGGCCGCTGACCTGAGCCAGGCGGATCCGGCCAATGCTGCGCGCTACGAGAGCAACGTCAAGGCGTTCGATGAGCGGATGGACGCGCTGGACGCGAAGATCAAACAGCGTGTTGCGGGCATCGCCGACAAGAAATACTTCGTGTTTCATGAGGCTTTCGACTATTTCGAAGAAGCCTATGGCATCCAGCATGCGGGCGTGTTCGCGGTCAGCCATGAGGTCCAGCCCGGTGCCCAGCACGTCGCTGCGATGCGTGCGCGCCTGACCGAGTACGGCAAGACCTGCGTGTTCAGCGAGCCGCCCCTGCGTCCGAAACTGGCCGACACCCTGAGCGCGGGCTTGCCGGTGAAGCTGGCCGAGCTGGATGGGTTGGGCGGTTATACGCCTGCCACTGCGCAAGGCTATGAGCAGCTGTTGAACAAGCTGGCTGATGACCTGGCGGGGTGTCTGGAGAGCTTGTAACGCCTTGCAGATCCGGTCGCGGGCAAGCGCGCTCCTACAATGGAACGCGGTTCAATGTAGGAGCGCGCTTGCCCGCGACGGCGTCTTTATGGATTACAACGCAAACGGCAGCGGAATGTGCACATCCTGGCGCTGTTCCAGGCGTTTGCCGAACTCCGAAGGATCGTGGATCAGCACGTCCTGGCCGGCAAAGCTTTCTGCGGCGATCAGGCGCGACAGCCAGAACCTTACGCAACCCACGCGCAGCATCGTTGCCCACAACTGTGCTTCGGTTGCAGTGAACGGACGTAGGGCTGCATAGGCGCCCAGCAGTGCACGGGCCCGGGGCGCGTCGATGGCGCCGTCTTCGAACGAACACCAGTCATTCACCGCGATGGCCACGTCATACAGCATCGGCGCGGAGCAGGCGTTGTAGAAGTCGATCACGCCGGTCAGGTGCGTGCCTTCGAACAGCGTGTTGTCGCGGAACAGGTCGGCGTGCACGTTGGCCCGAGGCAAGGCCATGATCCTGGCCTGTTCACGCTTGATTTCGTCCACCGATTTCTTCAGCAGCGCACCTTCGGTTTCACCCAGGTGCGAAATGAAATTGCGGCCTTCTTCCAGCATCCAGTCCAGGCCCCGGTCGGTCTTGCGCTCGATGGGGTTGTCGCGGGTTGCCAGGTGCATGTGCGCCAGCAGCTCGCCGATCTGCATGCAGTGCTGGGTGTTGGGCTCGGTCGGGTGCTTGCCCGACAGCCGCGGTTGCAGCAGCGCAGGCTTGCCCTTGAGCTCGCGCAGCGCCTGGCCGTCGGTGGTGCGCAAGGCGTAGGGCACTGGCAGGTCGGCATCGTGCAGGACGTCCAGCAGTTCGATGAAGAACGGCATTTCCTGCACGGGGCCGCGCTCGACCAACGTCAGGACGTACTCGCCCTGCTCCATGCTGATGAAGAAGTTGGTGTTTTCACTTCCGGCGGCAATGCCCTGAAAATCACGCAGTTGGCCAAGCCCGTACGGGGCGAGAAAAACTTCCAGCTCGGGCCGAGCCAGGGGAGTAAAAACGGACATATGAACACTGCCAGCAAAAGGTGAATGTAAGGCCTACCAGCTGAATAATACCCATTGGGGGATCAGCATGTCCGGCTGATCGGCCCGAATGAATTGCCCGCTGGTGCCGTCAGCCCGCACCAGATAATACGGCTTTCCGTATTTTGGCGTGATTTTGACTGCATAAACGAAGCCGTTCGCCTTGTATTCCTGCACGAAATTGTCACCGTCCTTGCGGATCGTGACGTCAGGTTCGGCGGACGGCGCCTCGTCTTCGGCAGCCAGTGCTATCAGTGGGCAAGCAACCATCAAACTGACCAGCAACAGGCGATTTAGCGTGCGCATGATAACCTTGCTCCTTTGTCGTCAACGGTCCTCGCATTCTAGCGCCGACCCCGCCGAAAAGGTTGATCCTGCATGAGTCTTGCGCCCCTCGTCCTGGTGGACGGTTCTTCTTACCTGTATCGCGCTTTCCACGCGCTGCCGCCGCTCACCACGTCCAAAGGCCTGCCCACCGGTGCGGTCAAGGGCGTGCTGAACATGCTCAAGAGCTTGCGCAAACAGTATCCGGATAGCCCGTTTGCCGTCGTTTTCGACGCCAAAGGCGGCACGTTCCGTGATGAAATGTTTGCCGAGTACAAGGCCAATCGTCCCAGCATGCCCGATGACATGCGGGTGCAGATCGACTTCCTGCACAACTGCGTGAAAGGCCTGGGTTATCCGCTGCTGTGCGTCGAAGGCGTCGAGGCCGACGACGTGATCGGCACCCTGGCGCGCAGCAGTGCCGCAGCCGATCGCCCGGTGATCATCTCCACGGGCGACAAGGACATGGCCCAACTGGTCGACGGGCACATTACGCTGGTCAACACCATGACCGGTAGCGTGATGGACGTGGCCGGCGTGAAAGAGAAATTCGGTGTCGGTCCTGAGCACATCATCGACTATCTCGCGCTGATGGGCGACAAAGTCGACAATATCCCCGGCGTTCCAGGCGTGGGCGAAAAAACCGCCGCGGGCTTGCTGCTGGGTATCAATGGTGGCTTGAAGGAACTGTACGAGAACCTCGACAAGGTCCCGACCCTGGCCATTCGCGGGGCCAAGACCCTGCCTGCCAAGCTCGAAGAGCACAAGGAAATGGCGTTCCTGTCCTATCAGCTGGCGACGATCAAGGTCGATGTGCCGCTGGACATCGAGCTGGACGCCTTGCATTGCGGCGAGCCTGATCGGGAAGCCTTGCTGGCCCTGTACACCGAGCTTGAATTCAAGAGCTGGATCACCGACCTGCAACGCGAAGCCAAACAGGAAGGCGCCGAGATCGCGCCGGTGCAGGAGGCAGCGCCAGTCATCGAGGCCAAGTACGAGCTGATCCTGGAGCAGACCCAGTTCGACGCCTGGCTGAAGAAGCTTGAGGCCGCCAAGCTGTTCGCCTTTGTGGTGCAAAGCAATGGCACCGACGCCCAGCGCGCGCAGATCGTTGGCCTGTCGTTCGCGATCAAGACCCACGAAGCTTGCTACATCCCGCTGACCCACTCCTACATGGGCGTGCCGCAGCAACTGGATCGCGACGCCGTGCTCAAGGCGGTCAAGCCGATGCTCGAAGACGCGAGCAAGATCAAGGTCGGTCAGCACGCCAAGTTCGCGATCAACCTGCTGGCCAACTGTGCCATTGATGGCGACCAGGCCCAGGGCATCAGCGTGCAGGGCGTGAAGTTCGACACCATGCTCGAGTCTTATGTACTGGACTCCACGGCCACCCGTCACGACCGTGACAGCCTGGTCGCCAAGTACCTGGATCACACGCCGGTAAACTTCCAGGACATCGCTGGCAAGGGCGCCAAGCAACTGACTTTCGATCAGATCGCCCTCGAACAGGCCGGCACCTACGCCGCCGAAGAGGTCGATCTGACCCTGCGCCTGCACGAAATCCTGCAGGAAAAACTCGGGAAAACCCCAAGTCTGGCACCGGTGCTCAATGACATCGAAATGCCGCTGATGCCGGTACTGGCGCGTATCGAGCGCCAGGGCGCGCTGGTCGATGCCAGGCTGCTGGGCATCCAGAGCGTGGAGCTGGGCAACAAGATGACCGAGCTTGAGCGCGAGGCGTTTGCCATCGCCGGTGAGGAGTTCAACCTGGGCTCGCCGAAGCAACTGGGGGTGATCCTCTACGAAAAGCTCGGCATGCCGATCATCAGCAAGACCGCAACCGGCCAGCCTTCCACGGCTGAAGCGGTACTGGCGGAACTGGCCGAGCAGGAGTTTCCGCTGCCCAAGGTGCTGATGCAGTACCGCTCGATGAGCAAGCTGAAAAGCACCTACACCGACCGCCTGCCGGAGCAGATCAATCCGCGCACCGGGCGAATTCACACCTCCTACCATCAGGCCGTGGCCGTGACCGGGCGCCTGTCGTCCAGCGACCCGAACCTGCAGAACATCCCGATCCGCACCTCCGAGGGCCGCCGGATTCGCCAGGCGTTCGTCGCGCCTGCGGGCTACAAGCTGCTGGCGGCGGACTACTCGCAGATCGAGTTGCGGATCATGGCCCATCTGGCCAAGGACGAAGGCCTGCTGCACGCTTTCCGCAACGACCTGGATGTGCACCGTGCGACCGCCGCCGAAGTCTTCGGCGTTGAACTGGAAAACGTTACTGGCGATATGCGCCGCAGCGCCAAAGCCATCAACTTCGGCCTGATCTACGGCATGAGCGCGTTTGGCCTGGCCAAACAGATCGGCGTTGATCGCAAGCAGTCGCAGGCCTACGTCGACACCTACTTCGCCCGCTACCCCGGCGTGCTGCAATACATGGAACGCACCCGCGCCCAGGCCGCCGAGCAGGGTTTCGTCGAAACCATCTTCGGTCGTCGCCTGTACCTGCCGGACATCAACGCCAAGAACCAGGCCCTGCGCAAAGGCGCCGAACGCATGGCGATCAACGCGCCGATGCAAGGCACGGCGGCTGACATCATCAAGCGTGCGATGGTAGCGGTGAACAGCTGGCTGGATGCTTCAGGGCTCGACGCCCGCGTGATCCTGCAGGTGCACGACGAACTGGTGCTGGAAGTGCGTGAGGACCTGGTCGAGCAGATCAGCCAGGAAATCCGCGTGCACATGAGCGGCGCCGCCGAGCTGGACGTGCCGCTGCTGGTGGAAGTGGGCGTGGGCAATAACTGGGATGAGGCGCACTGACGAAAATGGCTACTCCCGCCTGTAGGAGCGCGCTTGCCCGCGACTGCGGTGTGTCATTGCCCAGGGTGGCGGCTGATGCAACGTAATCGCGGGCAAGCGCGCTCCTACAGGTGATCAATTGCGACCTTGCCAACATTAAATTTCCGCGGATTTTGAACTTCCGCGAACATTACCCGGTCAGAGCTTGCGAGTGGCTGACCTAGCCGCTCATGCTCCTATGTTGTGTTAAGTGTTGGCAGATATCCGGACCACTCCCGAGCGGTCTGGACTTGGACCCCGAACTTCCCCTCCCCATATGAAGTCCGGGGTTTTTTTTGCCTGCGATTCAGGCCGCAGGCGCTTTGTCTTCCAGCTCCATCCAGTCGGCCAGCACGGTGTAGGCCTCTTCCAGGCCCATGCGCTTGGGTGCCGAGAACAGCTGGATGGTGACGGTGTCGCCCCAACCCTTGCGAATTTCGGACTGGACCTTGAGCAGCGTGTTCTTGGCCGCGCCGAAGGTCAGTTTGTCGGCTTTGGTCAGCAGGATGTGCATCGGCATGCCGCTGGCAATGGCCCAGTCGAGCATCAGCAGGTCGAAGTCGGTCATCGGATGGCGAATGTCCATCATCAGAATCAGCCCCTTCAGGCTCTCCCGGCTGCCCAGGTACGCCTCAAGGTGACGCTGCCAGTGCTGCTTGAGCGGGATTGGCACTTTCGCGTAGCCGTAGCCTGGCAAGTCGACCAGACGGCGATCGTCGTCCAGGCTGAAGAAGTTCAGCAGCTGGGTGCGGCCCGGGGTTTTCGAGGTACGCGCAAGGCTTGCGTGGGTCAGGGTGTTCAGCGCGCTGGATTTACCGGCGTTGGAACGCCCGGCGAAGGCGACTTCGAAGCCTTCGTCATCGGGGCACTGATCGACTTTGGCGGCGCTGAGCATGAACTTGGCTTGTTGGCACAAACCGAGGATCGGGTTCTTGAGTTGCATGGGATATCCGGTGAGGGCGTTGGCGCGGTTTGGCGCCAGCGGGGTGTCTTTTTCCGTTTGATGGGCGCAAGTATATAATGCCGCAGATTTTGTGTGTGCTTTGTGCGTCAGCAGGATAGAAGTTCGCGCAAGTCGGGCTAACCTTACACCAACAATAAAATCCATTGGATTAGCCGATGAACAAACTACTGGTGAGTCTGCTGTTGACCCTGGGTATTTCTGGCGCCGCGCAAGCTGCTGACATCCCGGTGGGCGATCCCGCCGCTGGCCAGCCGAAAACCGCTGTGTGCGGTGCCTGCCACGGGCCGGACGGCAACAGTATGGCGCCCAATTTTCCGAAGCTGGCAGGGCAAGGCCAGCGTTACCTGCTCAAGCAGCTGCACGAGATCAAGGACGGCAAGCGTGTGGTGCTGGAGATGACCGGCTTGCTCAATAATCTGAGCGACCAGGACCTGGCCGACATCGCGGCCTATTTCGCCAGCCAGCGCGGCAGTGTCGGCGCCGCCGATGCGAACCTTGTCGCCAGGGGCGAGGCTTTATTCCGGGGCGGCAAGCTGGATCAGGGCATGCCGGCCTGCACGGGCTGCCATTCGCCCAATGGCGCCGGCAACGCTGCCGCAGGCTTTCCGCACCTGGGCGGGCAGCACGCCGACTACGTGAAGAAACAGCTCACGGCGTTCCGCGAAGGGGAGCGCACCAACGATGGCGACACCATGGTCATGCGCACCATTGCGTCCAAGCTCAGCAACAAGGATATCGACGCGTTGTCGGCCTACATACAGGGTCTGCATTAACGCCGGATTAACGCGAAGCCCCTGATCTAGAGGCTTTTGGCGCGGTTTCACACTTCTTCACGATTCCCGTGCAGACGGGCTAAAAAGGGTAGCGAACGGCTGCCCTTTTTTGTGCGCGCAGGCGTTACACTTGCGAACTCGTATCACCTCCTCCGGTCCAACTGCCGGTATCGAGGTGGCCTTTCATGCCCAGGAGTTAAGCATGCGTAATCTGATTCTCAGCGCCGCTCTGGTGTTCACCAGCCTGTTCGGTCTGACCGCCCAAGCTGCAGAGCCTATCGAAGCTGGCAAGCAATATGTCCAGCTGAGCAGCGCCGTCCCTGTTTCCGAACCAGGCAAGATCGAAGTCGTCGAGATGTTCTGGTACGGCTGCCCGCACTGCTACGCCTTCGAGCCAACCATCAATCCATGGATTGAAAAACTGCCGGCCGACGTGCACTTCGTCCGCATCCCTGCCATGTTCGGCGGCCCATGGGATGCCCACGGCCAGCTGTTCATCACCCTGGACACCATGGGTGTAGAGAAGAAAGTCCACACCGCCGTATTCGATGCCATCCAGAAAGGCGGCAAGCGTCTGACCGACCCGAATGACATGGCCGAATTCGTGGCCACCCAGGGCGTCGACAAGACCAAGTTCCTTGAAACCTTCAACTCGTTCGCTGTGAAGGGCAAGATCGCCCAGTACAAGGAACTGGCCAAGAAGTACGAGATTTCCGGCGTTCCGACCATGATCGTCAACGGCAAGTACCGTTTCGACCTGGCCTCGGCCGGTGGTCCGGAGCAGACGCTGGACGTGGCCGATCAGCTGATCGCCAAAGAACGTGCAGCAGCCAAGTAAGCGCCCGTGATCACGCGCTGGGGTACTGAACGCGCCGTTGCCCGGCATTCGGCGAAGGTCAACGAGCGTCACCTGGAGCAGACCGGATTGCCGTCCGATGGCCGGCTGCGTCTGCTCAGCTTCAACATTCAGGTGGGCATCAGTACCGAGCGCTACCGGCACTACCTGACCCGTGGCTGGCAGCACCTGCTGCCCCACAATGGTCGTGCCGGAAATCTGCAGAAGATCGGCAACCTGCTTGCCGACTACGATCTGGTCGCCCTGCAGGAAGCCGATGGCGGCAGCCTGCGATCAGGCTACGTCAATCAGGTCGAGCACCTGGCCCAGCTCGGGTCATTCCCGTACTGGCATCAACAGCTCAATCGCAACCTGGGGCGCTTCGCCCAGCACAGCAATGGCGTGCTGAGCCGTTTGCGCCCCCATGACATCGAAGACCACCCCTTGCCAGGCCCCGCCGGGCGCGGCGCGATCCTGGTTCGTTTCGGCGAAGGCGAGGACGCGCTGGTGGTGGTGGTCATGCATCTGGCACTGGGGGCGCGCACCCGGACCCGCCAGTTGGCCTACATTCGCGAGCTTATCGGCGGTTATCGGCACCAGGTGCTGATGGGTGACATGAACACCCATGCCGCCGACCTGCTGGAAACCTCGCCCCTGCGTGATCTGGGCCTGTTGGCGCCACAGATCGAAGCCACCTTTCCCAGTTGGCGCCCGCAGCGCTGCCTGGACCACATCCTCTTGAGCCCGACCCTGACACTTGAGAAAGTGCAGGTACTGGCTCAGCCCATCTCCGATCATCTGCCCGTCGCGGTGGAGATTCGCTTGCCGGCCTCATTAATTGGGGACTCCCTGCCGATAACAAGCCCATCTCCTCGCGGATCCTCGGAATGAGCGACGAAGCTGAACGCTGGAAAGAAAAATACCTCAAGAGCATCGAGCGCCAAGACAAGCTCGAAAAGCGCTGGAATGCCCGCCTCGACCTGTTGCGTCGCGGCCTGGTGCGCAGCAGCCTTGCGGCGGAAGGTGCCGACAAGGCGGTAGACCAGTGCATGAAGGAAATGCGCGAAGTCGTGCGCAAGGACGACATGGACGCAGGCCTGGCCGCGCTGATTCCGCGCCTTGAAAAAGCCGTACTCGATTCCGAGCAGCGTCGCGAGCAGCGTGTCGAGCAGATGGCCACGGCCCTGACCTCGCTGGTGACGCAACTGCAAAGCCTGCCCTTGCCCCGGGAAGTCGCCAAACCCCTCAAGCGCTTCGCCAAGAACCTGGAAGATCGCGTCACCCAGGCCCGTGAGCTGCCGCTGCTGCTCAGCGAGCTGAGCGGCCTGCAGGGCCAGGCGTTTTCTCAGCTTGAGCATCCGGAGGAAGTGGCGCGGCCAGGATTCCTGCAAAGGCTGTTTGGTAGCCGGGATGCGTCGGACGGGGCAGAGTCGGCCCCCGCCGAAACCCCTGTTGCGGCACTCGTCACCCCGGCTGTGGAGGCGCCTGCGGCTGCGCAACCTGCGCCCGCGCCTGAATCCTCCGCCCCAGTCGCCGAGCCCAGGGCGTCGGAGCCTGAGGTGGTGCTGGCTGAGTCGCCCCCTGTCGAGGCGCCTGAGCCTGAGCCCGCGCCGCCTCAAGCCGTTGAGCCCGCCACTGCCGAGCCTGCTGTGATTGACGACACGGCGCCTCCGGATTCGGATGAAACCCTTGCCGAGCCTGCGCCCGTCGAAGCCACCGATGAGCCCGCGCCGATCAGCGAAGAGCAGGCCATCGAGCAGGCCGAAGCTGCGATAGACGATCAGGACACTGAAGCCCCGCCAGCGAGCGAGGAGCCCGCAGAGGCCGAGAATGCAGACGTTGAAGACGTTGAAGACGTTGAAGACGTTGAAGGCGTTGAAGAAGCTGTAGTCGACGAAGCCGAGATCGAAGAAGACGGCCCCTTCGCGCTGCCGTCATCCCCCGAGCCCAGCTACAGCTCGGTCGCGGTACACATCGAACAGACACTGCTGGGCCTGCTCAACGACCTGACCCTGCCCGAACACCACCGTCCGCAAGCGCAAGCCATGCGTGAACGACTGGAGCATGGGCTGAACTGGTACGAACTACTGCCGATTCTCGACGATCTTGCGGTGCTGATGCTGGCGATCACCAACAGCGAACAGCACGAGTTCGAGCGCTATCTCAAGCAGTTGAACGAGCGGCTGGCCTCCTTCCAGAGCAACTTGCAGGCGGCCACCGAGGATCACGCAGGCCAGCAATCCGCATCCCGGGAAATGACCGACCAGCTGCGTGAACACGTAGGCGGGTTGCAGAGCAGCGTGCAGGAAGCGTCGGACCTCACCAGCCTCAAGAGTGTGCTGGAACGCCGGCTCGAAGGCTTGCTCGGCGCCATGGACGAGCACCAGAAGGAGCGCGACGAGCGCGAGCAGGAAGTGGCCTCGCGGCTTCAATCCCTGGCCGGGCGCGTGGCGACCATGGAACAGGAAGCCTTGGGTTTCCGGGCGAACCTCGAAGAACAGCGGCAAAAAGCCTTGATCGACACCCTGACCGGGCTGCCCAACCGGGCGGCGTGGAACGAGCGGCTGGATCATGAGATCGAGCAACTGGACAAGCACAAATCCAGCCTGCTGCTGGGGATTCTCGACCTGGATCACTTCAAGCGCATAAACGACGGCTACGGCCACCTGGCCGGGGACAAGGTGCTGAAGATCGTCGCCAGCCAGTGGGCAAAACGCCTTCGCACTGAAGACTTCATTGCCCGTTTCGGGGGTGAAGAATTCGTGGTCCTGTTGCCCCATACCCAGATGGCAGAAGGCCTGGCACTGCTTGAGCGCCTGCGCGAGGCCATCGAACAATGCCCGTTCCACTTCAAGGGGGAACCGGTCACGATCACCGTGTCCATGGGCGTCACCCTCTTCCGGCCCGGCGAGCGCAGCGACGTGGTGCTCAAGCGCGCGGATCAGGCGTTGTACAAAGCCAAGAACGAAGGGCGAAATCGCATCGAAAAAGGCTGAGTTCCCACAACATCGGTTGGCAGATGCCGACGCGCAATCTTGGGCGGCGGGTCGGCATTACGTTACACTGTTGCATTATCTGCCCATGTGTTGTGCCTTTTTATGAAGTCTTTCGCCGCGTTCTGCCTGCTCCTGCTGCTCACCGCCTGTTCGAGCGGTCCCAGGCTGGACACCAGCCATCCTTCCGTCAACTTCGACAGCCGCGTGCAGTTCGTGGTGGTGCATTACACCTCGGCGTCGCTTGACCGTTCGCTGGAGCTGCTGACCCACGGCGAGGTCAGTGCGCATTACCTGATTGGCGACGGCCCGGCCACGACCTACAAACTGGTGGATGAAACCCAGCGCGCCTGGCACGCCGGCGAGAGCGAGTGGGACGGCCGCACCTGGCTGAACTCCAGCAGCATCGGCATCGAGATCGTCAATCCGGGCTACCGCGACACGCCTGCCGGCCGGCTCTGGTATCCCTACAGCGAGGCGCAGATCCAGGCGCTGATCGTGCTGCTCAAGGACATCGTCAAGCGCCACCACATCGAGCCTCGCCACGTGATTGGCCACAGCGACATCGCGCCGCTGCGCAAGCTCGATCCGGGACCGCTATTCCCGTGGAAGCGTCTGGCCGAAGAAGGCCTGGGGATCTGGCCGGATGAGGCACAGGTTGCGCAGCGTCAGGCGCAGATGATGGGCGTTGTCCCGAGCGCCGCCTGGTTCCAGCAACAACTGGCTTTGCTGGGTTACCCGACGCCACAGACGGGCGAATGGGACATCGCCAGCCGTCATGTGCTGGCAGCGTTCCAGATGCACTATCGGCCGCAGAAATTCGACGGCGAAGCTGATCTGCAAAGTGCAGCTATCCTTCAAGTGCTGAACCTGAAGCATTAAATTACCCGTAACGTCGGTTTCTGACGGGCTATTTGCGCGCTTGTTGCTATACCTCATTGGTATTCATCTGGATATCAGCCGATGTTCACGGCGTCAACGCAGCTGCGCTCAGCTCTTTATCGCCCTTCGCTCCTGGCATTGCTGGCCGCGTTGCTGAGTGCTGCTGTCTTGTTGGCGGGCAGTTTCGGGCTGGCGATGCATCAGGCGCGTCAGGAAGAAAGTGCCCAGATGAACGCCCAGGGCGAGCGCTTTCTGGTGCGTCTGGACCAGTTGTTCGGACAGTTGCGGGCCGGCCTCGATCAGCTTGAAGCGCAGCCATTGCGCGGCTGCGGGCCGGCGATGATCGAGCAGTTGCGCCAGGTGAACTCGCGCTATCGCTTCATCTATGAAGTGGCCTACGTCGACGACACCCAGTTCTGCTCCAGTTGGACCCGCCAGAGCATGATCGGCAAGCCCCGGGCGCCGGACATCCGCGGGCCGACCTACGATTACTGGCTGAACACGTCCACCCAACCTGACGACAACCTCGCTTCCCTGATGCTGGGGCGCGGGGAATTTCGCGTATCGACCTCTCGCGGGCACCTGACCGATGTCGTGGACTTGCCCCCCGGCGGCAGCCTGGTGGTGGTGCTCGATCAAGGCACCAAGGCCGTTCCGGTGCTGGGCCCCGCGCAGACCTGGCCGCCGACGCCTGACTGGTCCCCGACGTCCACGGACACCCTGAGCACCACTCAGGACAAACTGGTGTACCGGATGCCGACACAGAACCCGGACTACCAACTGGTGCTGATTACGCCGCGCAGTGGCCTGCAGGAGAAGGTCACCGGTGCCTGGTGGCTGCTGGTGCCGGCAAGCATGCTGGTGTCGCTTTGCATCGGGATCCTGGTATTGCAGTTGGTCAGGCAGCGGCTTTCGCTGGGTGGCGAGCTGCACGGGGCGCTGCGTCGTGGCGAGCTGAAGGTGCTGTATCAACCCATTTTCGACCTCAACACCCGGCTGTGCGTGGGCGCTGAGGCCCTGGTGCGCTGGCGACGACCCGATGGCACCCTGACCAGCCCGGACCTGTTCATACCGCTTGCGGAAAACACCGGGCAGATCCGACAGATCACCGATTTCGTCCTGCAACAATTGCTGGAGCAACTGGGCCAGTTACTGCGCGCCAATCCGCACCTGTACGTTTCGGTGAACCTGGCGGCGTGCGATGTGATGGCGCCGCGCATAGGCCGGGTGACGGCCAAGCTGCTGGCTCTGCACCGTGTGGCACCCCGGCAGATTGCCTTCGAGGTCACAGAGCGTGGCCTGGTTGACGTGGTGGTCGCCCGCAATCACTTGCAGGCCCTGCGCGATCGCGGGCATCAGGTGCTGATCGATGACTTTGGCACAGGGTATTGCAGCCTCGCCTATCTGCAGACCCTGCCGGTGGATTGCCTGAAGATCGACAAGGCCTTCATCGACGCCTTGGGCCACGATGCCGCCAGCAGCGGGGTGGCGCCGCATATCATTCGCATGGCGCACGCCCTGGAACTGCGGGTCATTGCAGAAGGTATCGAGTTCGAGTCCCAGGCCTTGCTGCTCAAGAGCGAAGGGGTGATCTACGGCCAGGGCTGGCTGTTCGCAAGGCCGCTGACCGCCGCCAAATTCACCGAGCTTGTCACCGGCGGACGGCGCAATGCCGGACGCCGGGCTGATGATGTGGCTTGAGCTGGAGTGTTGGAGAAAAGGCCCGTAGCAGTCCGGCTTGCCGGCGATAGCGATCTTGAGTGTGTCCCGCCGGCAAGCCGGACTGCTACGGGATGCGATTTCGGATGTTCTACAACGGCAACGCCATGTAGAACTGCGTGCCCTGCCCCGGCCGCGAATAGACACCCATGCGCCCGCCGTGCAACTGCACGATTTCCTTGCACAGCGCCAGGCCCAGCCCCGCGCCGCCTTTCTTGCGGCCCACCTGTACGAAGGGTTCGAAGATCCGCGCCTGCTGACCGTAAGGGATGCCTTCGCCGTTGTCGTCGACGCTGATAATCAGGCGCTCGCCATGACGCCGCGCTTGCAGGCGGATCAGGCCTGACTGCGGTGTGTGACGCAGGGCGTTGTCCAGCAGATTGTCCAGCACGCGATCCAGCTGGGCCTTGTCGGCTTGCAGGCGTGGCAGCGGCTCCTGCATTTCCAGCAGCACCATCACGTCCTGTTCATGGGCCGATTCGGCGAAGCGTTGACGGGCCGCGTTCAACAGTTCGCTGACGTCACACGGCTCGAGCGCAAGCTTTTGCAGCCCGTTCTGGTAGCGGGAGAAATTGAGCAAATCGTTGATCAGCTGCATCAGCCGCTGCATTTCCTCGTTGACGGTCTTGAACAGGTCCGTCTCCCGGGAATCCGGCGCGAACTTCACGCGCTCCTGCAACAGCCCGAAGGCCATGTGCATGCCGGTGACCGGCGTGCGCAGTTCGTGGGAGGCCCGCAGGACGAACTCACTGCGCACGCGCTCGAAAGCCCGTTGCTCGGTGACATCGTGCAGCACCATCACGGCCCCGAGGATATGGCCCTGAGTGTGGCTCACCGGGGTCATGCTGTAGGTCAGCAGCCGGGTTTCGCCGTCTATTTCGATAGAGAGGTCTTCCGGCGCACGTTCAAGGGAGCCGCCGCGCAGCACCAGCGACAGTTGCTGGTCCATCTCCGGTCGTTCCAGCGCTTCACCCAGCCCCTGCCCCAGCTTGCTTTCTTCCCAGCCCAATTGCCGCTGGGCTACAGGGTTGAGGTGCTCAAGGCGTCCCTGGCGGTCGATCATCAGCAAGCCGTCGTCGATGCTGTCCAGCACCGCCTGCAACCGTTGCTGGCCTGCCAGCAGTTCATCGACATTGGTGACCTGATGCTGGCGCAGCGCCTCGGCCATGATGCCAAAGCGTCGCGTCAGCTGGTTCATCTCCGAAGCCGAGGAGATTGGCAGGGTCACGTCAAAGTTGCCCTGCCCAATATGGTCGGCGGCCTTGGCCAGCGCTTCGATCGGCGCCCCGAAACGCCGGGCGATGCCGTGGGCGGTAATAAAGCCGATGGCCAGAACCGCCAGGCCGACCAGGCCCAGCAGGCCAGCGACCCACAGCGCCTTTATCCTCGATGCCTTTTCAGCTTCGCTGATGTTATCCAGCGCCTGGCGATGAGCCTCGACCAGATCGTTGCGCACCGCGTTGAAGGTGTTGGTCACCGCCGGGTCGTCGCTGATCGCGTTGGCCGGATCGCTGGTTTGCTTGAGCGCAGCCAGGAACAGCTCGAAATCCTGGCGAGCTTTCTCGAATCCGCTGTGGGTGGCGGTTTGCAGGTCGTGATCGATGCCTTGGCCGAGCAGTTCCTGAAAGTCTTGCTGATCCTTCTGCAAGGCCGTGCGGTCGGTGGTGTCCTTGAGCAGGATGACCAGTTGATCGCCCAGGTTCTGACGCAGCTTGAGGCCGATATCCAGGGTGATGAAGTTGTGATGGATCAGCGATTCCTGGGACTTGGCCATCTGCATGACGCTGACCAGTCCCAGAATCAACCCCAGCAAGGCGACGGTGATGAGCGCCGAGATGCTGAGGAACAGCCGCGTGCGCAGTGTCATCGCGAACTTCATGAGCGATCCGTCACAAGTTGTACTGCTTGCGTTTGCGGTACAGCGTCGAGGCGTCGATGCCCAGGGTGCGTGCCGCCTGATCGAGGGTGTCGCTGGTCGCCAGCACCGCGCCGATGTGGGCTTTCTCCAGTTCGTCCAGGCTCAACGCCGCGCCGACCCGCGGTGCGTTGTTGGTTGGCAGGTCGCCCATGCCCAGGTGGCTGATTTCGACTTTCTCCTGCGGACAGATAATGCTCGCCCGTTCGATGACGTTACGCAGCTCGCGGATGTTGCCTGGCCAGCGGTAATTGAGCAGTGCGCTGCGCGCCTCCTCGCTGAAGCCACGGGCCGGGCGTCCGTAATCCTTGACGAAGCGCGCCAGGAACCGGTCCGCCAGGGTCAGGATGTCTTCGCTGCGCTCGCGCAGAGGCGGCAGGTGCAGGGTAATCACGTTCAGGCGGTACAGCAGGTCCTCGCGGAAGCGCCCTTCGCGGACCATGTCTTCCAGGTTGAGGTTGGTCGCCGCCAGGATGCGCACATCGGCGCGGCGTGTCACCGGGTCACCGACGCGCTCGTATTCCTTGTCCTGAATGAAGCGCAGCAGTTTCGGCTGCAGGGTCAGTGGGAAATCGCCGATCTCATCGAGGAACAATGTACCGCCGTCTGCCTGATTGACCCGACCAAGCGTGCTTTCGCTGGCACCGGTAAACGCGCCACGGCTGTGACCGAACAGCTCGCTCTCCATCAACTCCGCCGTCAGCGACGGGCAGTTGATGGTGACGCAGGCCTTTTTCGCGCGCTTGCTCCAGCCGTGGATCGCGCGGGCCAGTTCACCCTTACCGGTGCCGGACTCGCCGAGAATCAGAATGTTGGCGTCGGTGCCTGCCACCTGGCGCGCGGTTTCAAGGATCGCCATCATCGACGGGCTGTGGGAATCCAGGCCGTCCTTGGGTTTGCGCACTTCGCCTTCCAGCGCTTCCAGGCGTGCCGAAAGCTGGCGAACTTCCAGTTGCTTGGCGGTTGCCAGGCGCAACTGGTCAGGGCTGCAAGGCTTGACCAGGTAATCGGCCGCGCCGGCCTGAATGGCGTCCACGGCAGTGTCTACCGCCGAATGCGCGGTGACGATCACCACGCGCATCCACGGCGCCTGAATGCGCATCTGCGCCAAAACCACCAGACCGTCGTCTTCCCCAAGACGCAGATCCAGAAAACACACGTCGAACACCTGCCGCTGCAACAAGGCTTCAGCCTGGGCTGCGCTGTTGGCGGTGGCAACGCTGTAACCCTCATCTTCCAGGCAATAGCGGAAGGTGCGAAGGATGGCGGATTCATCATCCACTAGCAGAATACGGCCCTGATTCTCAGTGGCTTCTTCCATTTTTCCTACGCTCCTAAATGAATTGTCTTGGTTAGTCCCGGAAAGATCGGGCAAGTTGCATGGTTCATTCTGATTGATTCCGTGCGCGGCATGGTAGCGATCTGCCGAAAAAACCGAGAACACCGTGATTTGTCGCACCTGACACCCGTCAGGCCTCGCAATACAGGGCGTGACAGGAAAGCCGGACAGAACATCTGGGCGAATGCAAAGTCTTTCCATGAGTACCTTTTTGGAAATGTCTGGAGATTTGCCATGCACCCGCTGAAGAAGATTGCCCTTGCCATCACCACCGCCAGCCTGTTGGGAATGACCCCTGTCGTTGCCCAGGCGGCCCAGGGCGATCTGCCTACACAGTTGCAGCAAGCGCGTCAGGAAGGGTCGATCTGGACTGCGTTTGCCCTGAACCGGCACCTGAGCCCCTTCAACATCAGCGTGCAGGTCGAGCAGGGCACCGCCACGCTCAAGGGCAAGGTGGAGAATCAGGTGGACAAGGATCTGGCCACGCAGATCGCCAGCGACGTCCAGGGCATCAATAAGGTCGAGAACTTGCTGGAGATCGACCCGCAGGTTGCCTCCGAACCCGGCACCAAGGCCAACATGGCCCAGCGTTTCGATGACGCGACGCTGACCGCGACCATCAAGTCCAAGCTGCTGTGGAACAGCGTGACCGAGGGGCTGAACATCGAGGTCAGCGCCAATCAGGGCGTGGTGACGCTCAAAGGCCAGGCCAAGGACGCCGACGCCAAGCAGCTTGCCGGTAGCCTTGCGAGCAACACCGACGGGGTGACCGAGGTGAACAACCTTATCAGCGTGAGCGCGCGTGACACCCAGGCCATCAAGGAGCAGAACGAGGCCGCTGCCAACAGCGTGAAGGAAGAGCTCAGTGATACATGGATCACCAGCAAGGTGAAATCCAGCCTTATCTATAGCCGCACACTCGACGGACTGAACATCAAGGTGCAGACCAAGGACGGGGTGGTCAGCCTCGATGGCGTGGTGGCCAATTATGCCGAGAAGGAACTGGCGGTGGAGATCGCCCGCAACATCAGAGGGGTCAAGGGCGTGGATGCAGACACGCTGCGGGTGGTCGCACGTAGCGCCGGCTGATCAACCCTGTAGGAGCGCGCTTGCCCGCGACCAGCGGTGTGTCAGACCAATATGTTTTTCAGATACACCGCCGTCGTCCGAATGCGGCCCAGACCAAGCGCGCTCCTACAGGCGGCGTCACCTGCCGCCATGCAGTTCCGCTCGATCCCGGTCGTGCATTGCGCACGATGCCAAATGTTCAATCGTGCAGCCTGCTTGTAAGAGTCGTCCCTCAAAAATATTTAACTTATTGATTTATAACGTTTTTATGGCGTTCAAAAAGCTGGCACAACCGCTGCAATACTTCAGGTAACAAGTCTGCACCGTCGGACAACAAGATCACCTGGAGCCAACCGAATGAACACTCAACGCCTCGCCCAACTGCGCATTTCTCCTCTGCACTTGCAGCAGGGTCTGTTTGCCAGCCTGGCGTTGATGGTCACGCTGATCGTCGTTCAGCAGTTCGCTCACTGGAACCAGCATCAAGACACCGCTCAGATCCAGCCTGTCTACATTCACAGCGCGCCCTTCGCCAAGGCCAGCGCCCTGACAGCACGGGATGTGGCCCTGAGCCTGCAATCGGTTGAAGACGCGGCGGCCGTCAACGATGAGTCGCCTCGTCAACAGAGTTGGGTCTTCTGAGCTTCGTGTTCAAAGACGTGACCTTCACCCAGGGTCGTATTTGACACCTCGGTGCAGCTAGAAATTAAAAACAGTAAGGAGAATCACCATGTTGAGCTGGGCAATCACATTTCTGATCATCGCCATCGTCGCAGCAGTTCTGGGCTTCGGTGGTATCGCAGGCACTGCAACGGGTATCGCCAAGATTCTCTTTATCGTGTTCCTGGTGATGTTCGTCGTGTCGTTCTTCTTCGGTCGTCGCGGACGAGGCTGACCATGGCTGGCAAGCATTTCCATGCATTGACTCTGGCGCTTCTCGCAAGCGCCAGCGCCATGGCCATGGCGGCCAATGACGGGCAGGCCCGGGTCAACGAGCTGCTTAGCTCAGACCCTGCGTACCGCCAGACCTGGTCAGGTGTAGTGAAGAAGGAAGAACGCCTGCCGGACTGGGTGATCAACCTGTCCGGTACGTCGGATCAAATGAACGCCGTAACGGAAGATGGTGACAAGTATCTGGTAGGGCCGCTTTGCGAAACCCAGGACACTTGTATCAACAAGCGTCTGATTGTGGCTTTCAGCATGGACAAGTCCCATGCCTACGCCATGTTGGTCGAGGTCCCGGCAGGTTTGCCGGCAGACAAGTCGCCAACTCGCCATGCCGATTACCGTTTCCTCGGCAAGCCCGATGAAGGCATGCAGGGCCTTTTGAAGGAGCAGCTCAAGAAAGATCCGAACTGGTACTGATTCGAATGACGGAAGACACAACTGCATTTGGTCTTCCCGACAGCCGCGTAACCCGAGGAGGGTCTGCGCGTGACCAAGGGGTCGGGACGTTCTGACCAAGGGAGTGGTCGCAGCGTCTCAGGTGCACAGGGAGTGCTCCCATTCGTGGGCCGGGTCAGGAAGCCGCCAAGCAAGTCCATTGTCAGAGCCGCTCGCGAGGCGATCCGATCATGGACTTGCGACGCGCAATCGATCTTCCCTTCCGTTTTTTCCCTCCCTGCGACCGTATATCGAGAAATATCTTCCCCCTTCTTGCGAATTGGCCACCCATGACCAATTTGTCACTTGCTTGCCGCTTCACGCGTCTCATCGCGCTACAGGCGACGTTTTAGCCACTTCTCAGCAGATTCCTGCACAGGTCTTATGCTCCGTTTCAGGGCGTTTTTTGCTAAGTATTTGATTTTCCTCATGCCGATTCGGCATGAGGTAGTCATTTACGGCATTAGACGATGGCCTCTTGCGTGGGAATAGTTGCGCCTTTTTTCCGCTTGCCGAGAGCTTGGATGCTCAATTGCGGTGACCTTCTCTGAACAGTTTCAAGGGCATTCGCGCCACCCAGTCGCTTCACAAGAGCGGCTCCAAAGCGTCGATGGAAGCTGTTCTCGCCAACTACAACAAAGGTTATTGAAATGAAGAAGGCAAAACTGAGCCTCGCCTGGCAGATCCTCATCGGTCTGGTCCTGGGTATCTCGCTCGGAGCGCTGCTCAACCACTTCAGCGCTGAAAAGGCGTGGTGGATCAGCAACATCCTGCAGCCTGCCGGCGATATCTTCATCCGTCTGATCAAGATGATCGTGATCCCGATCGTGATTTCCTCCCTAGTGGTGGGTATTGCGGGCGTCGGTGATGCGAAGAAACTGGGCCGCATTGGCTTGAAGACGATCATCTACTTCGAAATCGTCACCACCATCGCCATTGTTGTCGGCCTGCTGCTGGCCAACGTGTTCCACCCGGGCACCGGCATCGACATGAGCACGCTGGGCACTGTGGACATCTCGCAATACGAGAAAACCACGGCCGAAGTGCAGCACGATCACGCCTTGATCGCGACGATCCTCAACCTGATCCCGTCGAACATCTTCGCCGCCGTTGCCCGTGGCGACATGCTGCCGATCATCTTCTTCTCGGTGTTCTTCGGCTTGGGTCTGTCCAGCCTCAACGCTGAAGTGCGCGAGCCGCTGGTGAAGGTGTTCCAGGGCGTTTCGGAAACCATGTTCAAGGTCACTCACATGATCATGAACTACGCGCCGATTGGTGTATTCGCGCTGATCGCCGTGACCGTCGCCAACTTCGGTTTCGCCTCCCTGCTGCCGCTGGCCAAGCTGGTGATCCTGGTTTACGTGGCCATCGCGTTCTTCGCCTTCGTGGTGCTGGGCCTGATCGCCCGCCTGTTCGGCTTCTCGGTCATCAAGCTGATGCGCATCTTCAAGGATGAGCTGGTGCTGGCCTACTCCACCGCAAGCTCCGAAACCGTGCTGCCGCGCGTGATCGAGAAGATGGAAGCCTACGGCGCGCCGAAAGCCATCAGCAGCTTCGTGGTCCCGACCGGCTACTCGTTCAACCTCGACGGCTCGACCCTGTACCAGAGCATCGCGGCATTGTTCATTGCCCAGCTGTACGGCATCGACTTGTCCGTGGGCACCCAGATCATGCTGGTGCTGACGTTGATGGTCACCTCCAAAGGTATCGCCGGTGTGCCGGGCGTCTCCTTCGTGGTACTGCTGGCGACCCTGGGTAGCGTTGGTATTCCGCTGGAAGGCCTGGCGTTCATTGCCGGTGTCGACCGCATCATGGACATGGCGCGCACCGCGCTGAACGTGATCGGCAACGCGCTGGCGGTGCTGGTCATCGCACGGTGGGAAGGCATGTACGACGACGCCAAGGGCGAGCGCTACTGGAACTCGCTGCCGAACCTGCGCAGCAAGCAATCGATGCCGGTTGGCCAGTCGACCACCGACTGACCGCTCCCGCGTTGAACACAAACCCCGGCCTGTCCGGGGTTTGTTGTTTCTGCAGAACCTTTGGCTGTAGGAGCGCGCTTGCCCGCGACTGCGGTGTGTCAGACAACAAATGTGTTGCAGATGTACCGCAATCGCGGGCAAGCGCGCTCCTACAGCGGTCGTGGGGTTTGTTGTTTGCGCCCCCGCCGCTATCATCCCCGCATCTAGCGAGGGGATTTACTGATGCTCAATGGCCTGTGGCTTGGCTTTTTCGTGGTGGCGGCGGTTTCCGCACTGGCTCAATGGCTGATTGGTGGCAACGCCGGCATCTTTGCCGCGATGGTCGAGAGCATCTTCGCCATGGCCAAGCTGTCGGTCGAGGTCATGGTCCTGCTGTTTGGCACCCTGACCCTGTGGCTGGGCTTTCTCAACATCGCCGAGAAGGCCGGGATCGTCGACTGGCTCGGCAAGGTCCTCGCCCCGCTGTTCCATCGCCTGATGCCCGAAGTGCCTCGCGGACACCCTGCACTGGGGCTCATCACCCTGAACTTCGCCGCCAATGCCCTGGGCCTGGACAACGCCGCCACGCCCATTGGCCTGAAGGCCATGCGTTCGCTGCAAGAGCTCAACCCCAGCCAGACCGTAGCCAGCAACGCGCAGATTCTGTTCCTGGTGCTCAACGCCTCGTCCCTGACCCTGCTGCCGGTGACCATCTTCATGTACCGCGCCCAGCAAGGCGCCGTGGACCCGACCATGGTGTTCCTGCCGATCCTGCTGGCCACCAGCGCCTCGACCCTGGTGGGCCTGCTCTCGGTAGCGTTCATGCAGCGCCTGCGCCTGTGGGACCCGGTGGTGCTGGCCTACCTGATTCCCGGCGCGCTGCTGCTGGGCGGCTTCATGGCGATCCTGGCCGGGCTGTCGGCCACCGCACTGGCGAGCCTGTCGTCGGTGCTGGGCAACGTGACGCTGTTCGGCATCATCATGATCTTTCTGGTGGTGGGCGCGCTGCGCAAGGTCAAGGTGTACGAAACCTTCGTCGAAGGCGCCAAGGAAGGCTTCGACGTGGCCAAGAACCTGCTGCCGTATCTGGTGGCGATGCTCTGCGCCGTCGGTGTGCTGCGGGCGTCGGGGGCGCTGGATCTACTGCTTGAAGGCATCCGCCACGGCATTCAGTGGATGGGTCTGGACACCCGCTTCGTCGATGCCCTGCCCACCGCGCTGGTCAAGCCGTTTTCGGGCAGTGCCGCCAGGGCCATGTTGATCGAAACCATGAAAACCCAAGGCGTGGACAGCTTTCCCGCGCTGGTAGCCGCGACGATTCAGGGCAGCACCGAAACCACCTTCTACGTGCTGGCGGTGTACTTCGGCGCGGTCGGCATCCAGCGCGCACGTCACGCCGTGGGCTGCGCGCTGCTGGCGGAGCTGGCCGGCGTGGTGGCGGCGATCTTCGTCTGCTACTGGTTCTTCGCGTCGGCCGTGTAACGCCGCTGGCCCTGCTCCAGCGTCCACTGCAACACCTGGGCGGTCAGCGTGTCGCTGGCCTGCCCGAAGCCTGCCACCACCGCTGACACCTGTTTGTCGGCTACCGGCTGACGCACTTCGAAACGGTGGCTGGCGACGATGCGCTGGTGATCGTCGGCCAGGCGCGCGTCCAGGCGAATCACCACCTCGATGGCCTGACCGCGGTACTCGCTCTGAAACGCCTGCAATTCCCCACCCAGTTCGAAGTCGGCCTGCAGGTTGCTGTCATCGGTGCTGATCGACTGCACCCGGCCATCGCGGTAAAAGGCGTCAGTCAGGCGGTTACGCAACAGCACCGGCGCCGGATCGCTCCAGCGTGCGCCCTTGTAGCTGCTGATCACATCGCCCTGAGGGATCACCGCGATGCGTGGGCTGTCCAGGGTTTCGCTGGATTTCGGCTTGGCCACCCGCAGCGACCAGGGCGTCGGCGCTGCGGCCTTGCTGCTGGTCTGGGCCGTGGGCAGGCGATAGACGTCGGAGGGTTCCTGTTTAGGCAGGATCGAACAAGCCCCCAGTGACACCAGTGCGCTCACCAGCAACAGTCGAGTGAAGGTAATACCGGCAAGCCTCATGGCTCGAACTCCTTGTTCTTGTCGCTACCGAGCAGGTAGCCGCTGGGGTTGGCGTTGAGGCTGCGAGAGATGGTTTTGAGTGAACTGAGGGTTTCACGCAGTTCGCGAATCGCCGGGCCCAGTTCGCCAAGCCCCTGCAATCCGCCATCCACCGAACCCTTGTTGGCCTTTATCAGCTGGTTGATGGTGTCGGTGCTCTGTTGCAGCGACAGCATGGCCGCCTGGCCGGTTGCAATCGCCTGCTTGCCATCGACCGTGAACAGCAGGTTCGCGTTGCGCATGGCGGTGGACGTCTGGTCCAGTGTGGTGCTCGCCTGCTTGCTCAATGCCAGCAGTTGCTTGAGGGTCTGGCGGATGTCGTCGCGCTCGTCGGCAATCACCGACGTGGTCTTTTCCAGATGCTCAAGGGTGCTGCTCAGTGCCTGGACGTTTTTCGACGACAGCAACTCGTTGGCGTTGTGCAGGAACACGTTGACCCCGGTAATCAGGTCATTGCTGTCGTTGAGCAGGCGCGAAATCGGCGAGGGCGAAGCGATGATGACCGGCAGGTTGCCGCCCTCGCCCTTGAGCTGTTCGCTCTGTGGCGTGCCGCCGCTGAGCTGGATGATCGAGGTCCCGGTAATGCCGTTCAACGCCAGCTTGGCGAAGGTATCGCGCTTGATCGGGGTTTCGCCGGTCACGCGGATCTGCGCCAGCACGCGGCGCGGGTCCTGCGGGTCCAGGCGCAGTTGCACCACGTCACCGACCTTGATGCCGCTGTACTGCACGGGGCTGCCACGGGACAGGCCAGTCACGGCTTCGTTGAACACCACCTGGTAATCCTTGAATGCCGTGTCGACGCTGGACTTGGCCAGCCACAGGCCGAACAGCAGTGCGGCGACCACCACGATCACCGTGAACAGGCCTATCAGAATGTGATGGGCGCGGGTTTCCATCATGAGACCTCGTGTGGGTGGGTGGCCGCTGCATAGGCCGAACGGCCGCGCGGGCCATGGAAGTATTCGTGAATCCAGGCGTCGTTGGTCGCCGCAACCTTGTCGATGCTATCGGCCACCAGTACGCGCTTTTGAGCCAGCACCGCGACGCGGTCAGTGATGGTGTAGAGGGTGTCCAGGTCGTGGGTGACCATGAACACGCTCAGACCCAGGGCGTCGCGCAGGGTCAGGATCAACTGGTCGAAAGCGCCGGCGCCGATGGGGTCCAGGCCCGCCGTGGGTTCGTCGAGAAACAGGATGTCCGGGTCCAGCGCCAGCGCCCGGGCCAGGGCAGCACGCTTGATCATGCCGCCCGAGAGTGAGGCCGGGTACTTGTGCGCGGCCGACAGCGGCAGGCCCGACAGCGCCATCTTGATCCCGGCCAGGTGCTCGGCTTCTTCGCGGCTCAATCCCGCGTGCTCGATCAGCGGCAGGGCGACGTTTTCGGTGATGGTCAGCGACGAGAACAGCGCGCCTTTCTGAAACAGCACGCCGAAACGTCGCTCGACCTGGGAGCGGGCATTGTCGGGCAGATTCAGCAGATCCTGGCCCAACACCTTCACGTTGCCTTCCGCCGGCCGCTGCAGGCCGACGATGCTGCGCAGCAACACGGATTTACCGCTGCCCGAGCCACCGACCACCGCGAGGATTTCCCCGCGATACAGGTCCAGATCAAGGTTTTCATGGACCACCTGCGGGCCGAAGCGATTGCACAGGCCGCGCACTTGAATCACCGCTTCACTGGGTTGCACACAACGTCGGGTCACCAGCCAAGCTCCATGAAAAACATCGCGGCCAGTGCGTCCAGCACGATGACCACGAAAATCGACTGCACCACGCTCGATGTCGTATGAGCGCCCACGGATTCAGCACTGCCTTCTACCTTGAAGCCTTCCAGACAACCAATGGCGGCGATGAAGAAGGCGAAGATCGGCGCTTTGACGATGCCCACCAGAAAATGCTGAACGCCGATGTCGGCCTGCATCAGCGAGAGAAACATGGCCGGGGAAATCCCCAGCGACAAGGCGCAGACCACGCCGCCACCGACGATGCCGCAGATCATCGCCAGAAACGTCAGCATCGGCAGTGAGATCAGCAGTGCCAGCACGCGAGGCAGCACCAGCATCTCTGTAGGACTGAGCCCCAGCGTTTGCAAGGCATCGAGTTCTTCGTTGGCCTTCATCGAGCCGATCTGCGCGGTGAAGGCGCTGGCGGTGCGGCCGGCCAGCAGGATCGCGGTCAGCAGCACGGCAAATTCGCGCAGGAACGAGAAGCCGATCAGGTCGACCGTGAAGATCGTCGCGCCAAATGCCTTGAGCACCGTGGCGCCGAGAAACGCCACCACGGCGCCGACCATGAACGTCAGCAGGGCAACGATAGGCGCGGCGTCCAGGCCGATCTGCTCGATGTGGGCGATGACCGAGGTGGTGCGCCAGCGTTTGGGGCGAAACAGGGTGGCGACGAAGGTCTGCAGGATCAGCCCGACGAAGCCGAGCAATTGCAGGGTGTCTTTCCAGATCACCTCCACCGCCGAGCCGATGCGCGCCAGCAGCTGGGTGCCGACCGCGACTTCCGGGTCTTTCTGCGGCTGGCAGTAGTCGCACAGGGCGCTCTGGATCGTCTGCATCAGGGCACGGCTGGATTCGGGCAGGTTGGGCGCCTGAACGGCCAGCAGCCGCAGCCGTTGGACCCCGAGCAATTCGACCAGCAACGACGCCCCGGCGGTGTCCAGCGCACCCAGGCCGCTCATGTCCACCTGGGTATCGGTGCTGAAGCCTGCATTCAGGGCGTCGGTCTGGCGCTTGAGCTGGTGGTAATGGGCAAGCGTCCAGTCTCCGGCGATCCAGAGC
Organism: Pseudomonas sp. NPDC090201; assembly: GCF_044746825.1. NCBI lineage: Bacteria > Pseudomonadati > Pseudomonadota > Gammaproteobacteria > Pseudomonadales > Pseudomonadaceae > Pseudomonas > Pseudomonas sp. NPDC090201. The sequence continues at coordinate 7,996 of NZ_JBIVCX010000015.1, read as the reverse complement.
TGTGCAGGCTGGGCCGAAGTGTCCAGCGAGACGGTTCCCGTGACCTTCGGCGTGTTGACAGCAAGGTGGGTGATTGAGGTCATAGCGACGAGCTTAGTTGGTTTTGGCCGGGTCAGGCGTGTTGTCCGCAGGCGCTTTGTCATCAGGTTTTTCAGCGTCCGGGTCATCCGGGCTCAAGGTGTCTGCGCCGGGCTTCAGGCCCGCTGGCGTGATCTTTTTCCGGGTCACGGCGGGCTGGTCCCTGTCAGTGACTTCGAAACGCAAGACGCCGATCATCTGGCCGTCTTCAGTCAACACTCGCACCTGCCATTTGCCGAGCACATCCGGTGGAAAATTCTGTTTGTGCGTCCAGGCCCGATAGCCTTCCTTACGTCCACCTCGGATGTCTAGAGCAATTCGATCAACCTCTTCGCCATTGTGTCTCCAAACGTGATAAATCCGCTCATCCAGACCACGGGGCGCGTTGATCGAGGTGTAGGCGTACAGCCCGCCGCTGCGCAACTGCTTGACGCCGACTTCCTGGATGCTCTCGCCGGGGGTGCGGTTCTGGTTGTCGAATTGCGTGCTGACCGCCACTTCCGTCAGCCAGAGCGTGGCCGGCGGCACCCAGGAACGCAGCAGCCAGCCGGCCCCGCCGATGGCCAGCGTCATCGCGACCAGGCCCACGCCGCGCTTCCAGGTGTTGATCGGGAAACTCGACGCCAGGCTTGGGAATGACAGCAGCACGGCAGCGATCAGCGCCAGCTTGTAGCTCTCGGCGGTGGTCAGGTGCAGGATGATCGGCATCGCCGTGAGCAAGGCGGCGAACAGGGTCAGGGTGTGCAGGGCCAGAAACAGCCAGCGGCGCGGTGCCAGCCATTTGTAGTAGAGCGGGTCGATGATGGAGATCAGCGCCGCGATGGCCAACAGGCCGGTAAACGCCAGTTGGCCACTGTTCCAGGTGGTGGTGATGGAGAAGAACGGCAGTACGAAGAACAGGCTTTCCTGATGGATCATCTGCGTGGCATAGCGCAGAAGCGGCTGCGGGATTTCGCGTTTGAAGATCTTTGCGATCAGCCTTACAGCACTGTTCTCGACCATCAGCCACACCCAGCTGATGAGCAGGATGGCCGCAATCCAGCTGCCGGGGCGGGACTGGCGGTCCACCATGATGAAACTGGCAATCCCCGAGCCGAACCCGAACAGCGCAATCAGCCCCGGATAGCGTTTCATGAACTCCAGTACGCGCTGTACCAGTGAGTTCTGTATGAGGGCGTTGAGGTCGGGCATTGCGGTCATCACTTTGGCGTTAGGAAAAATCCTGAGCAGGATACCAACATCCCCATTACCGCCGATCAATATTCATGGCGGCCCCGAAATCGCCAACACCGTAGCAGTCCGGCTTGCCGGCGTGGCGTCCTCAAGATCGCTCCCGCGGGCAAGCCCGGCTGCTACGGGGATCGGGGTGTTCGCAGAGTCTGGGTCTAACACCGATCCCGTAGCAGCACGGCTTGCCGGCGGGAGCGGCCTCAAGGTCACCACAGGGTCAGATGTGCCGCTTTCTATAGGCCCGCCAGCGCCAGACGATCAGCAGCACCACCAACGCCAGCAACCCCAACCCGATCTCGTACGCCTCGTCATAACTGACCAGCGGCTTTTCAATCCGCAGATACCCCGGCTGCGCCAGCATCTGACGCATGGCGCGGTTGGCCAGGTCCAGGCTTACGGCGCGGGTTCGCTTGGCCGGATCCTCAAAGCGTCCGTCTTCGTAATCATTGAGCGCGCCCCAGTAATAGTCCGCCAGCGCGCTGTTGCCCTGCACCGCCCATGCCTGTCTGGAAATCGAGGCCTGTTGCAGGCGGGCGAAGGTCGCAGGGTCCATGCCTTCCTTGCGCAGCCGCTCAAGCATCCCGCGCACCGCGCTGACTGCGGCATCCACATCGTCCCGATCAAGGTCGGCGTTCAGGCTGAGAAAACCGGTGTCGCCATAGGCTTCGCGTTCCGCCGAAGGCCCGTAGGACAAGCCCTTGTCCAGACGCAGGTCGCTGTACAGCGCCCAGTCCAGATAGGCTTTGACCAGGTCCCAGGTTTCATCATGTTGCTCGCCCATGTCCGGTTCAGGAAACAACAGGTGCAGCTTGGCACCATCGCCCAAAGCGCCACGAATCAGCGCGCGTTCCGGCTCGGCCTTGTCGGTGACGGTGGCCAGTGGCGGATGTTCGCTGGGGTCCACCGCGTTGAGCTGGCCGTAGGTGCGTTCCAGATAGGCCGGCAGCAGCTTGTCCAGTTCGCCAACGATGATCAGGGTCATGTTGTTGGCCGCGTACCAGTTGTCGTGGATGTGCTCGATCTGTTCCAGCGTCAAATGATCGACCTGCGGACGTTCAGCGCACTTGAGGCCCAGCTCCACCGCCAATTGGCTGCCTGCGCTGTTGCCCAGATCGCGCTTGTCCAGCCAGCGTTGCAGGTGCGAATAGTGGCCGCCGTCTTCACGCTCGACGATGCGCTTGGCGGTATCCAGGTTGGTCTGGTTGATCTGGGTGTGAGTCAGGACGTCGAGCAGCAGGTCCAGCACCTTGCGCTGGTTCTGCGCGGGCGCCTCGATCACGAAAGTGGTGTCGGTGTTGCTGGTGAACGCATTCCACTCCCCGCCCAACGCCTGCATCTGCTGCTCAAGGCCGCCCTCGCCGGAGTCGTCGATGCCGCTGAACAGCAGATGTTCAAGCAGGTGCGGCAGCTCTTTGTCCTGGCAGGGAAAATCGTCAAAGCCGACGCCCACCACCAGGCGAATGGAAACGTGCCCTTTTTCAGCCGGTTTGAGCAGCAACTGCAAACCGTTGGGCAATACATAGCCTTCCACCCGAAAGCGGTCGATGGCCATGGAGGAAAGGGATGTCACAAACAGGCAAACGAACAGCAGGCAACGCATAAAAACGGGCTTCCTTGCGGGCCGGTATGTGTAACAGACTTCAGACCGGCCCTGGCGTTCACCTCGATTGTTCAGGCTCGCTTTCGCTGGACAAGGCCCCGGTGTCGCTGGTTTCAAGTACGGCATAGGCGCTGCTGCAGAACATGGAATTCAGACGTTTCATGTCGGCGATCAGCTCGAGGTGAAGCGAACTGGTCTCGATACTCTGCACGATTTTACGTTGCAGTCTGCTGACATGGGCATGGGCCAGACGCCGTTCCTGTGCCCGGAAACGACGTTTTTCCCGCAGCAATTGACGCGCGCTCTCGGGGTCGCCACTGAGAAACACGGACAAGCCCAGGCGCAGGTTGGCGATCAGTTGTTCGTGCAACCCGGAAAGCTCCTCAAGGCCCACTTCTGAGAAGGAGCGGCGCTGGGCGGTCTTCTGCTGCTGGACCTTACGCAGCATACGCTCGATCAGTCCGCTGGCCAGTTCCAGATTGATCGACAGCTCGAAGATTTCGGCCCAGCGGCGGTTGTCCTGATCGCTCAGGTCTTCGCGAGGCATTTGCGCCAGGTACAGCTTGATCGCGTTGTAGAGCACTTCGATGTCGTCGTTCAGCCGCCGCACTTCCTGGGTCACGGCTGTCTGGTTGCCACGCAGCACCTCCTGCATGGCGCTGAGCATGCTCTCGATCAGATCGCCGATACGCAGGGTCTCGCGCACCGCGTTGGCTAGCGCCAGGCTCGGCGTGGCCAGCGCCGAAAGGTCCAGATGGCGAGGCTTGGTCTGGCCGTTGGCCTCGGCCGGCTGCGGCAGGATCGACGCACACAGGCGGCCCATCGGCGCAACGGTCGGCAGCATCAGCAGGCAGCGCAGTGAGTTGTAGATCACGTGGAAGCTGATGACCAGGCTGGCCGGGCTCAGCTCCAGCGAGTCCATCCAGTGCACCAGTGGTGTCAGCACCGGGATGATCAGCAACAGGCCGATGAGTTTGTACAGCAGGCTGCCCAGCGCCACCTGGCGCCCGGCGACGTTTTGCATGCTGGTGCTCATGAACGCCAGCAGGCCGCTGCCGATGTTGGCGCCGATGACCAGGCCGATGGCGACCGGCAGGCTGATGATTTCCGCACCGGCCAGGGTGGCCGTCAACAGCACCGCCGCCAGGCTTGAATAGGAGATCAGCGCGAACATGGCGCCGACCAGGGCGTCGAGCAGGATGTCACCGGTCAGCGAGGCGAACAGCACCTTGACGCCTGCGGCCTGGGTGATGGGCGCCGCTGCGGTGACGATCAGCTGCAGCGCCAGAATGATCAGGCCCAGGCCGATCCCGACGCGTCCCAGTTGGCCGATGCGGGTCTGTTTGCGCGAAAGGAAGAAAATCACCCCGAGAAAGATCAGCAGCGGCGAGAGCCACGACAGGTCGAACGTGAGGATTCGGGACATGACCGCAGTACCGACGTCGGCACCGAGCATGATCGCCAGCGCGGGCGTGAGGCCCATCAGCCCCTGGCCGACGAACGAGGTCACCAGCATGGCAGTGGCGTTGCTGCTCTGCACCAGTGCGGTGACGAGGATGCCGGCGATGAAGGCCAGCGGTCGCTTGGACATGTTCTGGCTGAGCACCAGGCGAAGCTGCGTGCCATAGACGCGCAGAATGCCCGTGCGAACGATGTGCGTGCCCCAGATCAACAGCGCGACGGCGGAAAGCAAATCGAGCAGGGTCAGCATACAAAAAGCCCCCTGTAGTGTGCCCAATGGGCAAGGATTGAAAGTACAGCGTGTAGCGAGCGACAGCGCTTGGGTCTTATCGTGATAAGCATGCTCAACTAAAGCTTTAGTCGGCCCGAGGCCTTATTGCCAGCATGGCACAGACGATTATTCAGTGAAACAAAACTGTAACAAATCAGCCATTTGAAGCGCGATACCCGCGCATGAAAAACGGGGCATTTTTCAATGCCCCGTTCCATTCAGCTACAACGCATCGGTTGTTATTGACCCGGAACGTCCTTGCGAAGTTTCACAGGGTCCTTCAAAGCCCGCTTCTTGGCCATGGCTGTGCGCATCTTGATGTTGATCGCTTCCACCGCCAGCGAGAACGCCATGGCGAAGTACACGTAGCCCTTTGGCACATGCACATCGAAGGATTCGGCGATCAGTACCGTACCGACGACGATCAGGAACGAAAGCGCGAGCATCTTCAGGGATGGGTGCTTGTCGATGAAGTCACTGATGACGCCCGAGCACAGCATCATGACCAGCACGGCGACGATGATCGCCGCGACCATCACCGGCACGTGGGAAACCATGCCCACGGCGGTAATGACCGAGTCCAGCGAGAACACGATGTCGATGATCGCGATCTGCACAATGGTGTACAGGAACTGGCCGCCCTTGCCTTTGGGCTCCTCCAGTTGCTCTTCCTCGCCTTCCAGGCCGTGGTAGATCTCCTGGGAGCTTTTCCACAGCAGGAACAGGCCACCGAAGAACAGGATCAGGTCGCGCCCGGAGATGCCCTGCCCCAGTACCACGAACAGGTCGTCGGTCAGGCGCATGACCCAGGTGATCGACAGCAACAGCAGGATGCGCGTGACCATCGCCAGCGCCAGGCCGAAGATGCGCGTGCGCGGCTGCATGGCCTTGGGCATGCGGCTGACCAGGATCGAGATCATGATGATGTTATCGATACCCAGAACGATTTCCAGCGCGGTCAGGGTCAAGAAAGCAACCCAGATCTCAGGGTTGGTCAGCCATTCCATTACGTTTTCCTTTGAGCTTGTTGAGCCCAGGCCGTCGCGTGTGCGCAAGCCCGGCTGTCATTGTGATTTATAGACTGCTGAATGCAGGGAAGATGCCCATCATCAGCGCGGCGATCAGTATGCAGACGCAGACCAGCACCGCCCATTTCAGGGTGAAGCGCTGGTGATCGCCAAATTCGATGCCGGCCAGCGCGACCAGCAGATAGGTCGATGGCACCAGCGGGCTCAGCAGGTGGACGGGCTGGCCGACGATCGAGGCACGTGCCATTTCCACCGGGCTGATGCCGTAATGCGCAGCGGCCTCGGACAGCACCGGCAGCACACCATAGTAGAACGCATCATTGGACATGAAAAATGTGAACGGCATGCTGACCACCGCCGTGATGACCGCCAGATAAGGCCCCATCGCGTCAGGAATCACAGCCAGCAGGCTCTTGGACATGGCATCGACCATGCCGGTGCCGGACAGGATGCCGGTGAAGATACCGGCGGCGAAGATCAGGCCGACCACGGCCAGCACGCTACCGGCGTGGGCCGCGATGCGATCCTTCTGCGCCTGCAGGCAGGGGTAGTTGACGATCATGGCGATACTGAACGCGATCATGAACAGCACCGGCAGCGGCAGCACGCCCATGATCAGCGCGATCATCAACACCAGGGTCAGCGCGCCGTTGAACCAGATCAGCTTGGGGCGACGGGCTTCAGGAAACTGCGAGACGCTGATTTCGCTGTGATCGACTTCATCGCCCGGCAGGTGCAGTTCACCGAGGCGAGCACGTTCGCGTTTGCCGTAGAAGTAGGCGATGACCAGGATGGCGATTACGCCGGCGAGCATTGCAGGAATCATAGGCACGAAGATGTCGGACGGATCCACATGCAGCGCGCTCGCCGCACGGGCGGTCGGGCCGCCCCATGGCGTCATGTTCATCACGCCGCCCGCCAGGATGATAAGGCCAGCCATGATTCGCGGGCTCATGCCCAGGCGGCTGTACAGCGGCAGCATGGCGGCCACGCAGATCATGTAGGTGGTGGCGCCGTCGCCGTCCAGCGAGACGACCAGTGCCAGCACGGCGGTGCCGACCGATACCTTGACCGGGTCGCCCTTGACCAGCTTGAGGATCTTGCGCACGGCCGGGTCGAACAGGCCGGAGTCGATCATCAGGGCAAAATACAGAATCGCGAACATCAGCATCACGCCGGTGGGCGCAAGTTTGCTGATGCCGGCGAGCATCATCGGGCCGATGTCGGTGGCGAACCCGCCGAACAGGGCAAATACGATAGGTACGATAATCAGGGCGATGAGCGCCGACAGGCGTTTGCTCATGATCAGGTACATGAAGGCGACGACCATGGCGAAGCCGAGGAAGGTCAACATAGAAATACTCCAGGCGTTACGCGACGAAAGAACGTGTGATACGAAGCAATCAGCTCAGGACGAGCGGCGCGAGGAGTGAGGGTGCGAACGGGAGGTGCAGCGCAGGGGTAGCAAGAGCAAGCATCAGAATCACCGAAATTGTTGTTGTAGATGGGCCGGAGAACGTCGAGGTGCGTTCGTCCTGGCTGACCGGTCTGTCGCCGGAGGTGAGGCGATCCTAAAGGGCCAAGCTTTCAGCCAGCTTTCGCCGGGGTTTCGCTCGTCGCCGTCGGAAAAATGCAGCAAATCGGGCTTTTGGCAGTCAGAGGGAAGACACGTAAGGGAGAGCGGCCATGACACACAGTCATACTGGCGGGTGCCATTGCGGCCGCCTGCGTTATCAATTCGATGCGCCATTGCGCGACATCGCCCACTGTCATTGCTCGATCTGCAGGCGTACTTCCGGGGGCATCGTGGTCACCTGGATCACCGTGCCGCTCGACGCCTTCAAGTGGCTGGGGGCAAGCCCTGCGGCCTACGATTCAGGCCCCACCTGCGTGCGGTTTTTCTGCAGCAACTGTGGGGCACAGATGGCGTTGTTCAGCCAGCACAGTCCCGACACCATGGATGTGACCATCGGCACCCTCGACCATCCAGAGAAGGCCCCGGCCGAGCGGCATATCTGGACCGACAGCCGGTTGCCGTGGCTGCACCTTGATGAGCATTTGCCAGAAGAGCGTGAGGAGAGCATTTAGGGTCGCTATGGAGCGGCTTCTGGCCGGAGGCCGTGGGAGCTGGCTTGCCTGCGATCTGCCGGGAACCGGCAGTGATTCAGGACACGCGTTGGGTCTGACACTGCCGAAGTTTCAGGTTTTTGCTGCCGCTTTGCGGCAGATCGCAGGCAAGCCAGCTTGTATGGTAGGACTCGAAGGGGTGGGTGGGACCAAAAGCCAGCTTCTGACTGTTAGCCGCAGTACAGACCGTGGGAGAAATCG
>NZ_JBIVCX010000014.1:0-129073 GCF_044746825.1 Pseudomonas sp. NPDC090201 | reverse complement strand
GTCTTCGCGGGCAAGCCCGCTCCCACAGGCTATGGGTGCAGCCCTCACAAACGCGGTCACCACCGGTCCCGTAGCAGCACGGCTTGCCGGCGGGGGCGGACTTGAGACCGCTGACGCCGGGAGCCGGACTGCTACGGGGCTTCCTGCAAACGCTGGCCGAGGCTTTCGATGAACACGCTTTCGGCGCGGCTCATTTTCTGTTCGCGGTTCCACAGCAGGTGAATGTCCACGTCGGCGATTCCCTCATGGGGCGGCAGGCGCCACAGCAGGCCGTTTCTTTCATCCTCGGCCACCACGTGCTCGGGCAGGCAGCCCAGGCCATAACCTGCGATTACCAACCGGCGCACTTCTTCAAGGCTGGGCGATGAGGCGACGATGCGGCCGCTGAAGCCCTGCTGGTCGCGGAAAATGGTCAGCGGCGAGAGCATTCCGCCGATCTGATCGCTGGTGAAACTCACGAAATTCTCCGATTGCAGGTCGCTCTCGTTGAGCCTGTCCCGGCCAAACAAGGCGTGGTGCCTGCCGCAATAGAACCCGTAGCGCTGACGCAGGAACAGCCGTTGCTCCAGCCTTGGCTGTGGCCGACGGTTGAGGCTCAGCCCCAGGGACGCGGTCTTCTCCAACAAGGCAGCGACGATGTCGGAGCTGCGCATCACATCGATTTCCAGGTCGACCCTGGGGTGTTCGCGATGGAAGTCGGCAAGAAAACGGTCGAAGCGTTCGGAGACGATCCGGCTGATCATCAGCAACCGTACCTTGCCGATTACCTCGTCTCCCGGCTGTTGCAGAGCGCTGCTCAGTTGCGAAACCTGCCCATACATCTCGCCGGCAATGGCGAAAATCTGTTCCCCGGCCTCGGTGAGGTCGAAACGCGGCCCGCGCCGGGCAATCAGTTGGCAGCCCAACTGCTCTTCCAGTCGCTTGAGGGCCTGGCTGATCGCTGGCTGCGTCAGGTGCAGGCGGGCGGCGGCGCGGCTGATGCTGCGCTCCTGACCGATCACCCGAAAGGTGCGCAGCAGGTTCCAGTCCAGGCGGTCGTTGAGCAAAGGGTGCACGTCGCGGCGAAGGTCGGACACAGGGCAGGGCTCGATAATAAGCAGAATTTATAATTCGAATAATAAATAGAAAATTGACTAATCATAGCCCCGAGCCGAAAAATCACCTCACACAAAGCGCCATCAGAGCGCACATGCGACTGCTTTCTCCTGCCAGAAAAACAAACCCAAAGGAGCCTGATCCATGAAGCCCATCGCTTCGCCCCAGCCACGCCGCGCGGCGGCTGCCGCCTTCATCGGCACCATGATCGAATGGTACGACTTTTACATCTACGCCACCGCCGCCGCGCTGGTGTTCGGCCAGCTGTTCTTTCCCTCCGACGACAAACTCTTCAGCACCATGGCGGCATTCGGCACCTTCGCCGTGGGCTTCTTCGCCCGGCCGCTGGGTGGCGTGGTGTTCGGCCATATCGGCGACCGGATCGGCCGCAAGAAATCGCTGGTCATCACCCTGGTGATGATGGGCGTGGTCACCGTCTGCATCGGCCTGCTGCCGACCTACGCGCAGATCGGCACCGCCGCGCCAGTGCTGTTGATTCTGCTGCGAGTGGTGCAGGGCATTGCGGTCGGCGGCGAATGGGGCGGTGCGGTCTTGATGGCCGGTGAACACGCGCCCAAGGGCCGCCGCAATTTCTTTGCATCCTTCGCCCAACTGGGCAGCCCGGCGGGCCTGATTCTGTCGCTGCTGGCGTTCAGCGCCGTGACCCGGCTGCCCGAGGCCGACCTGATGAGCTGGGGCTGGCGCCTGCCGTTCCTGGCCAGCGCCTTGCTGCTGGTCGTGGGGCTGGCGATCCGTCTGGGCGTGAGCGAATCCCCCGAGTTTCTCGCCGAGAAGGACCAGCGCGCCAAGGCCGTGCGCAAGGAGCAGGCCCCTGTGCTCGAGGTGCTGAAAACCTCATGGCGCCCACTGCTGCTGTGCATCGGCGCCAATACCCTGGGCATCGCCGGGGTGTATTTCACCAACACTTTCATGATCGCCTACAGCACCCAACAACTGGGCCTGCCGCGTTCGCTGATCCTGGAGTGCCTGTTCTTCGTGGCGATCATCCAGTTCTGTATCCAGCCGGTGGCCGCCTGGGTGGCCGAGAAGATCGGCGCCACGCGTTTCCTGTGCATCATGACCGTGCTGGCCATGGCCTCGCCATACCCGATGTTCGTGCTGGTCAGCACCGCCCAGGCGCCGCTGATCATCGCCGGCATCGCCCTGGCGGTGGTGTGCATGGCGTCGTTCTATGCGGTGATCGCCGGGTACGTCAGCGGCATGTTCGAAACCCGCGTGCGCTACACCGCGATCTCCCTTGCCTATCAGGTGTGCGGCGCCATCGCCGGTGGCCTGACGCCGCTGATCGGCACCTGGCTGGCCCACCAATACACCGGTCAGTGGTGGCCGATGGCAGTGTTCTACAGCCTGATCGCCGCACTGTCGCTGGTCTGCGTGCTGGCCCTCTCGCGCCGCCACGCCACGGCCCATCGCCTGGAAATGGCGTGATCCGCTCTACGATTCAAGGAGTCTGACGATGTTGAAAATCAATGGCGAGCGCCTCTGGCAAAGCCTCATGGCCATGGCCGAAATCGGTGCCACGGCTCGCGGTGGCAGCTGCCGGCTGGCCCTGAGCGAAGAAGACAAGGCCGGACGCGAACTGTTCGCCCACTGGTGCCGCGAAGCCGGGCTGACCCTGAGCGTCGATCGCATCGGCAACCTGTTTGCCCGCCGCGCAGGCACCGACCCCGAGGCTGCGCCGGTGATGATGGGCAGCCATCTGGACACCCAACCCGAAGGTGGCCGCTTCGACGGCGTGTACGGCGTGCTGGCCGGGCTTGAGGTGATTCGTCGCCTCAACGACCTGAACATCCAGACCCGCAAGCCGCTGGAAGTTGCGGTCTGGACCAACGAGGAGGGCGCGCGCTTCACCCCGGCGATGCTCGGCTCGGCAGTGTTCACCGGCAGCCTGTCGCTGGAAAAAGGCCTGGCATCCACGGATGCCGAAGGCGTCAGCGTCGCTCAGGCGTTGGCCAGCACCGGCTATGACGGCGAGCGCCCGTTGGGCGGTGCGGTGGATGCGTACTTCGAGGCGCACATCGAGCAGGGCCCGATCCTTGAGGACAACGGCAAGAGCATCGGCGTGGTCACCGGCGGGCAGGCCATTCGCTGGCTGGACGTGCGCGTCGAGGGCATGGCCGCTCATGCCGGCACCACACCGATGAAGCTGCGCAAGGACGCCCTGTACGGCGCCGCCCGGATGATTCAGGCGCTGGAAGAACTGGCCGGGGATTTCGCCCCTGAGGGCCTGACCACGGTGGGCGAACTGAGCATCGCCAAGTCCTCGCGCAACACCATCCCGGGCCTGGTGAATTTCACCGTGGACCTGCGTCACCACCGCGACGAGGCCATCGACGCAATGGAGCAGCAGGTGCGTCAGCGGTTGCAGGAGATCGGCACGCAGCGTGGCCTGAGCGTGAGCATCGACCCGCACTGGATCAGCCCTGCCACGCCGTTCGATGGCGAGTGCGTGGCGGCGGTGCAGCAGGCGGTCGATGGGCTCGGATACGACCAGCAGCGCATCGTCAGTGGTGCCGGGCACGATGCGATTCACCTCGCACGTTTCTGTCCGACCGCGATGATATTCATCCCCTGCGTAGGTGGCCTGAGCCACAACGAAGCCGAAGACGCGTTGCCCGATGACGTTCGCCAGGGCAGCGATGTATTGCTCAACGCCGTGCTGACCCGCGCCGGGCAAGTCGATCAAGGAGACCTGTGATGCGCAGCTTTTTCCATCCTGAACAACTCTTGCACCATCCTCGCAGCTACTACTCCCGGGGCCAGATGCGCACGCCGCAGGAAGTCCCCGAGCGTGCGCAGAATCTGCTGAAAGCCGCCAAGGCACTGGGTTTTGCCATCGAGCAACCGACGGATTTCGGTCTCGACCCATTGCTGGCCGTGCATGGCGCGCCGTATCTGGCGTTTCTCGAAGAGGCCTGGCTGCGCTGGAAGGAAGTGCCTGAAGACTGGGGCGATGAGGTCATGTCCAACATCTTCGTGCGTGAGCCCAACGCCTTGCGCGGAATACTGGCCCAGGCCGGGCGCTACCTGGCTGACGGCAGCTGCCCGGTGGGCGAGCTGACCTGGCGCTCGGCGTACTGGTCGGCGCAAAGCGCAGTGGCTGCGGCCAAGGCTATTGTCGATGGCGAGCCGGCTGCCTATGCGCTGTGCCGCCCGCCGGGGCACCACGCCCGCGCAGAAGCCGCCGGTGGCTTCTGTTACGTGAACAACGCTGCCGTGGCGGCTCAGGTGCTGCGCGAGCGCTTCCAGCGCGTGGCCGTGCTCGACACCGACATGCACCACGGCCAGGGTATCCAGGAAATCTTCTACACCCGCAACGATGTGCTGTACGTATCGATTCACGGCGATCCAACCAACTTCTATCCGGGTGTCGCCGGTTTCGACGATGAACGCGGCGAAGGCGAGGGCGAGGGGTTCAACCTCAACCTGCCGATGCCCCATGGCGCCAGCGAAGCGCTGTTCATGGACAAGCTGGAGCAGTCACTGGCCGCCGTGAGGGATTTTCAGGCGGACGCGCTGGTGCTGTCCCTGGGCTTCGACATCTATGAGCTGGACCCACAGAGCAAGGTGGCCGTGACCCGCGAAGGCTTTGCCAGGCTGGGTGAGCGGATCCGCAGCCTGGGGTTGCCCTGCGTGATCGTGCAGGAAGGCGGCTACCATCTGGAAACCCTGGAGAGCAACGCCACGGCGTTCTTCGACAGCCCGCAGGCGTGGCGTCTGGCGGATTGACCGGCTGAAGGGGGCGGGGCAGAGGCGGTTGAGTCCGCTTTCCAGCCCTGCCACCCCTTGCTAGACTCGCGCACATGTCCGAATCCAAGCCCGAACGACCAGAAGCTTTCCCCACCTACGCCTTCTGCCCGGTCATCACCGCGCTCGAGGTGATCGGTGAGCGCTGGGTGATCCTCATCCTGCGCGACCTGCTGCGCAATCCCAGTCGCCGCTTCCAGGATCTACAGGATTCCCTCAAGGGCTGTGCGCCGAGCACACTGTCGACCCGGCTCAAGTCGCTGGAGGCCAACGGTCTGATCGAGCGGCGCCTCTACGAACAGCACCCGCCGCGCCTGGAATACCTGCTGACGGCCAAGGGCCGTGAAGTCGGCCCGGTGGTGGCGTCCCTTCGCGACTGGGGCCTGCGCCTGCAGGAACAGGACCCGCCGCAGTAGGCGGCTGCGTTGGTCACGACAGGCATTTCATCCCCTGGCTCAACGCCACTCGACCCAGCGTCTACGCTCAGCCTGCAGCACGACGGCATGTTCCGTGACGTACATGGTTTTCCTCGGCCGCAGAACTGAAGTCTGATCTTCTGGGGGAAGACCATGAACCTGTATCGATATGCGGGCCAGACGCTGTGTGCGTTGCTGGCCATGAGCAGTGCGTGCGTGGCCCTGGCCGCCGAGCAGCAACTGGCGAGCATCGGCTCGCTGAACATGGTGGGCGGCAAGATCAAGCAATGCTCGCTGGGGTATCGAACCTACGGCACCCTGGCCGCCGATCAATCCAATGTGGTGCTGGTGCCCACCTGGCTGACCGGGCGCACCGCCGACCAGATCGACCTGATCGGCCCCGGCAAGCTGATCGACACCGACCGCTGGTACGTGGTGGCGCTGGACGCGGTGGGCAACGGGGTGTCCTGTTCACCCTCCAACAGCAAGACCCATCCACGGCTCAAGTTTCCCGAGTTCGGCATCCGCGACATGGTCAAGGCCCAGCATCGCCTGCTGGCGCTGACCCTGGGCATCGATCATGCACACGCCATCGTCGGCATTTCCATGGGCGGCATGCAGGCCCTGCAATGGGCGGTGATGTACCCCGATTACGCGAGCAAAATCGTGACCATCGTCGGCACGCCGCAACCCACCGCCCGCGACCTGCAAGTGTGGAAGGCCGAAATGAACGCCATCGAGCGCAACCCTGGCTGGAACGGCGGCAACTACGCGCCCGGCACGCCGTTCAAGAACCTTGCCGCCCTGCACACCGAATCCCTGTGGACCCCCGAGCATCAGGCCGCCAGGACCGTGGCCGGCAAGCGTGCCACCGAGGATCGGCTGCACGGCACTCAGACCAGCCAGAGCTTCAATGCGGTGGACTGGTATCGGCAACTGCAGGCCATGACCACCTTCGATCTGGTGCGTGATGGCGACATGGCCACCCTGGCGAGCAAGATCAAGGCGAGGATGCTGATCGTCACCTCCGAGCAGGATCGGCTGGTGGATCCCGCGCCGTCCAAGGCGCTGGGCCGACAGAAGCGTGCGCAACTGCTGGTGCTCGACAACGACTGCGGGCACATGGCGCCGGTGTGCGAGATGGGCAAGGTCGATGAGGCGCTCAAGACCTTTCTCAAGTGAACAGGCGGCCAGCGGCTGCCGTTGGCGGCAAGGGCGGGCCGCTGCTGCCTTGGGCTGCGGGAACGGGCAGGGGCGTCAAAGCCTTGTAGGACGCGGCCTACAGGAAATGTTTCAGGTTATGGCATTGCTTTTGCTGTTCTCGACGATGCATCGAACCTGAATGAAGGAGGTGAAAGATGATCATTGGCAACAATGCCATCCAGCACTTTGTGTCCAAAGCCGTGACCCACACGCATTTCGACACAACGGACAAGGATGCGTACACCAGCGCAATGGCAGGTGCCTCGGCGCCGGTCGCCGCTATCGCGGGCAGTACCGACAGCTCCACCCAGAGCAGTACCGAAGACAAACAGGGCTATGACGAGTCCTTCGCCAAAATGATGGTGAACCTCAAGGCGGCCATGGCCAATACCACCGCACAGGTGACAGATGACGACAAGGCAGCGGCTGCCGCGGCGTTCTCTGCCAGCAGTGACAAGCAGGTAGCGGCGTCTGACAGCGTGACCGAGACGGTGGAGAAAGACATCGCCAAGGTCAGCGACAGTGACGCAGGATCGACCGTCGGCCAGTCGGCGAAGGATCAGTTCCTGGCCTACATGAACCAGAGCGATGCCGAGAAAGTGCGCCAGCAACTGACCGGTGTGTCCAAGGAAGAGTACGACAACATGACGCCGGAGCAGCAGGCGGCGGTGGACAAGAAAGTCGCGGATCTGCAGAAACAGAAATCCGAGCAGCAAATCGCCGAGCAAGAGGTGAAGACGAAAATCGCCATGGCCAAGGCGGAAATGGCCTGAGGTGATGTGCGGTGTCAATGAAGAAGGGGCAGCGGTGTTGACCGGCTGCCCCTTTTTTTGGGCTGAATCTTCAGGCTGAACCTTGCGCGTGGGCGATTAAAGGCGCGTCAGTTTTTCAAGTGCTGCATCGGCCAGGAACGATGACCGACTCTTGATATTGTGATCCCGCACATAGCGATCGATACGCTGGATGACGAAACCGGGCAGGGTGACGTTGACCTTTTCGGTCTTGCCCAGATACGGCGTGATGTCGACCTCCAGCATTCCCCAACCCATACCTGCGTAGTCGGGGTGGTCATGATGGTTCCTGGCAGAGGTTGGCATGGGCACCGATTGCCCGCTGGTCACGAGTTCTTCGAGCATGATGTGGGCGATCTCGATGGCACAGTTGTAGGCGTCCTCAAAGCTGTCGCCTGCTGTCACCGCACCCGGAATGTCCGGAATCTGGATGCCAATTGCGGTGGTCTCGTCGCCCCATTCGATGGCGATGGGATATTGCATAGTGTGCTCCTGCGAAAGAATCAGGCCTGCTCGGGTGGGATTAGCCATGCGCGCCTCCTGATGCTTTTTACGGTTCCCAAGGGTAGGTCCTTTTTGGGATGCGGTACCGGGATCGAGTAAGCACTGCGCGGATGAGTGAAGATGTGATGACTTCCTCGAATCCGTTGCAGCGTCCATCCCGCCGCTTCAAGTTCTGCTATCAGTTCTCTGCTGTTCACCACCAACATCCCTTTGATGTACAAGGGCGCTGATGGTGGGCAGGGGGTGATGGTAGATCAAGCGCGAAGATGTATCCAGAGGTATAAATTTGCCTGTCAGACCACCTGATCCCGATACGGCAGATCCGGCCCCACGCGGGTGCAGGTCACTGCGGCGGCGGCGACGGCGAATTCGAGCATCTGGGTCAGTGTCTGGCGATCGAGGCCGGGCAAGCTGGCCGGGTTGTCGAGTTCGCGTTCGGTGAGGAAGGTGATCAGCGCTGCCTGGAAGGTGTCGCCGGCACCCACGGTGTCAGCGGTTTTCACCTCGCGGGCCGGCACTGACCAGTGGCCGTGCTCACGGGTGAAGACCGTCGCGCCTTGGCGGCCTCGGGTCATGATCACCAGCTGGCAATTGTGTTGCAGCCAGCCTTTGGCGACGGTTTCGGCGTCGCTGTCAGGGTAGAGCAGGTGCAGATCTTCATCGCTGACCTTGATGATGTGTGCGTGCTCGGCAAACTTCGCCACCTGGCTGCGCCACAAATCGATGCTCGGCGCCGGATTCAGGCGTACGTTGGGGTCGAAGGTGATCAGGCGCTTGCCGCTTTCCCGTTGCACCAGGGCCAGCAGGGCGTCGGCGACCGGTTGCACCACCAGCGAGAACGAACCGACGTGCAGGCCGCGCACCCTGGCATCCAGGGTCGGCAGACGATCCACCGTCAGCAGGCGGTCGGCACAGCCTTCGCCACGGAAGCTGTACTGTGGCGAGCCATCGGCGCCCACCGCGACCATCGACAGGGTGGTCGGTGCATCGAACTGAATCAGAAAGTCATCGCGCACGCCTTCTTCTTCCAGCACCGTCGCCAGGCGCTTGCCCAGGTAGTCGGTGGAAATCCCGGCGAAGAAACCGGCATCCACCCCAAGCCTGCGCAGGCCGACAGCGACGTTGAACGGCGAGCCGCCGGCAATGGCCTGATAACCGATTTTATTGAGTTGTGCGCCGTCCGGCTGACTGAAAAAGTCGAACAGTGCTTCGCCACAGACCAGATACATAGGTGCTCCGTAAGGGTTTCTGTCAAATACCCTGCAATTGATTGCGGTAGTGCTGATAAACCTGTTGATAGGCCGCCACGTGCTCGGCCACCGGGCGGGTTTCGCTCTGCGGGTCGAGGCTGACGCAGCGCTCGCTCAGGGCCTGCAGCGATTCTTTCTGGCCACTGGCATGGGAGTGACACCAGGCCGCCTGAATCGCCGCGCCCAGGGCGGCCGCTTCGGTGCCGGTGGTGCAGATCACCGGGGTGTCCATGATGTCGGCAACGATCTGCCGCCAGATCGCGCTTTTCGCGCCACCGCCGATCAGCCGGATGTTGGCGCTCTTGATGCCGCTGTCGCGCAGCAGATCCAGGCCGTAACGCAGGCCGAAGGTGGTGCCCTCGACCACGGCGCGGCACAAGTTGGCCTGATTCAGGTTGGTGCTGTCCAGCCCCAGAATGCTGCCGGTGGCCTGGGGCAGGGCGGGCACGCGTTCGCCGTTGAGAAACGGCAGCATCAATACCCCGTGGGCGCCGATGGGCGAGGAGGCGATGGCGGCGTTGAACGCGCCGATGTCCAGCGCGAACAGCTCGCGAATCGCGCTGGTGGCGTTGGTCAGGTTCATCGTGCAGATCAGCGGCAGCCAGCCGCCGGACGATGAACAGAAGGTCGCCACCGAAGGCTGCGCGCTGACGTTCGCCTCACCAGCGTAGGCGTACACGGTGCCGGACGAGCCCAGGCTCATGGTGATCGAGCCGGGTGCGATGTTGCCGGTGCCGATGGCGCCCATCATGTTGTCGCCGCCACCGCTGGAAACGATGGCGTCAGGGTTCAGGCCCAGGCGTTCGGCAATGGCAGGGAGGATCCTGCCCACCGGCTCATGGGCTTCGAGCAGTTCGGGCAACGCCTTGACCAGCCGGCCCGTCGGGTCGATGTGGTTGAGGATGTCGAGGTCCCATTCACGGCTGCGCACATTGAAGTAACCGGTGCCGGACGAGTCGCCGAATTCACTGCAGCAGCGCCCGGTCAGCCAGTAGTTGAGGAAGTCGTGGGGCAGCAGGATCTTGTCGATGCGGGCGAACAGTTCAGGGAACTGCTCCTTGGTCCACAGCAGTTTCGACACGGTGTAGCCCGGCGCGATGGCGATGCCCAGGCGCTCCAGCGAGCCCGCTTCGCCGCCCAGGTACTGCAGCAGGCGATCGTTCTCGGGCGCCGACTCGGTGTCACACCACAGCTTGGCCGGGCGCAGCACGTGGCCCAGCTCGTCGATCATCACCAGGCCATGTTGCTGTCCGGACACGCCGATGCCCTGAATCTCGGCACCGGACACACCGGCCTGCGCCAGTGCTGCCGCGGTCGCCTGCTCGAATGCCGTGAGCCATTCCTGCACATCCTGCTCGCGACGCCCGTTGGCGCCGCTGATCATATGATGTGCGCCTGAGCCTTCGCCCAGAACCTTGCCACTGACGGCATCCAGGACAATCGCCTTGGTGCCTTGGGTGCCGCAATCGATGCCGAGAAACATGTCCACCTCAGACGGCTTTCGCCAACAGGTTTTCCAGGGTTTTGCTGACGCCCAATTGCTTGAGGCTGTTCAGGTTGTGTTCGAACGATGCCACGAATTCGGCTGATTTCGGAATCGCCGCGCCGAAGATTTCTTCCACTTCCAGCAAGCGCTGGGTGATGAGCACGTCATCGGCCACCAGCGCCTTGCAGAAGTCGGCGCGTGGGTCGACCACCTTGTACTCGACGCCATTCTCGCCCTTGAAGTCGCCCGTGCGATTGCCTTGCAGGTACAGCGCCCAGGCCGCCACCACCAGGGAGGCGCGGTCCATGTTGCCGCTGTCGACGATCAGGCGATTGATGGTCGGCACGGTGAATTTCGGAAATTTCGACGAGCCGTCCGAGCACACGCGCTCCAGTTGGTCGGCAATGGCCTGGTTGGAAAAGCGGTCGATCAGCGTCTGCTTGTACTCAGTCAGGTCGATGCCCGGCACCGGCGCCAGTTGTGGGGTGACATCCAGGTCCATGTAGGTGCGGATGTAGTCGACGAACAGCGGATCGTTCATGGTCTCGTGAACGAAGCGATAGCCCTTGAGCGCGCCCAGGTAGGTCAGGGCCAGGTGGCTGCCGTTGAGCAGCTTGATCTTCATTTCTTCGTAGGGGGTGACGTCGTCAGTGAACTGTACACCGACCTTTTCCCAGGCCGGGCGGCCGTTGACGAACTTGTCTTCCAGCACCCATTGCACGAAAGGCTCGCAGACCACCGGCCAGGCGTCGTCGATGCCCTTGGCGTCGTGCAATTGCAGGCGGTGGGCGGTGCTGGTCATGGGCGTGATGCGGTCGACCATGGCATTGGGGAAGCTGACGTTGGCGGCGATCCAGTCGTGCAGCTCGCCGTCGCGCAACTTGGCGAAGGCCAGCAGCGCCTTGCGGGTGACGGCGCCGTTGTGCGGCAGGTTATCGCAGGACATCAGGGTGAACGCCGGCGTGCCTTGGGCGCGGCGTTTGGCCAGCGCGGCGCACAGGTAGCCGAACACGGTTTTCGGCGTGGCGGGGTGCGCCAGGTCGTGCTGGATCTGCGGCAGGTGGCTCATGAATTCGCCGGTGCTGTCGTCGATGCAGTAGCCGCCTTCGGTGATGGTCAGCGAGACGATCTTGATCTCGGGGCTGGCCAGTTTGTCGATCAGCAGCAGGTCGTTGTCGGTGGACATCAGCATCTGGCTCATGGCACCGATGATGCGGGTTTCGGTGTCCGGGGTGTCACCCAGTTCGAACAGGGTGTAGAGGAAGTCCTGGCCCTTCAAGGCTTCGAAATTGGCACGGTCTTCTTCACGCAGGCTGACGCCGCAGATGGCCCAGTCCAGGCCTTCGCCTTTGTTCATGAGCGCGTCGGTGTAGAACGCCTGATGCGCACGGTGAAAACCGCCGACACCGATGTGGGCGATGCCTTGGCGGCGCTCTTCGAGGGTGTAGGCGGGCAATTTGATGCCGTCGCCCAGATTCGACAGGTTCTGTTTGTTCAGTTTCATGACTGCATTCCCGATTCTGTGAGGCCGCCTGCTCAGGCAGCGGCCTGCAAGGCTTTACGAATGACCTGGCCCTGTGCGTCGAACAGGTGGCAATGGGCGCTGTCCAGGTGCAGGTTCAGGGTTTCGCCGTACTGGCTGGCCAGGTCGCCGCGAATCCGCATGGTCAGGGCTTCGCCGGACTGGGTGCGCACGTGGCAGTAGGTATCGCTGCCCAGGCGCTCGCTGACGTCCGCCACCACCTGCAGCTGGCAGTCGCCGGGCTTGGCCAGTTCCAGATGCTCCGGACGGATGCCCAGAGTCACGGCATCGCCGACGCTCTGCTGGGCGTTGGTGAAAGGCAGGTTGATTTTGGTGCCCGCATCGAGGGTGACTTCGCAACCCGTGGACGCCACGCCGCTGACCTTGCCCTTGAGAAAGCCCATTTTTGGCGTGCCCAGGAAGCCTGCCACGAACAGGTTGGCCGGGTGGTGATACAGCTCAAGGGGCGAGCCGACCTGCTCGACGCGACCGCCATTGAGCACCACCACCTTGTCGGCCAGGGTCATGGCTTCGACCTGATCGTGGGTGACGTAGATCATGGTCGCTTCCAGTTCCTTGTGCAGGCGCGACAGCTCAAGGCGGGTCTGTACGCGAAGGGCGGCGTCGAGGTTGGACAGCGGTTCGTCGAACAGGAAGATCTTCGGGTTGCGCACGATGGCGCGGCCGATGGCCACGCGCTGGCGCTGACCGCCCGACAACTGCTTGGGTTTGCGTTCCAGCAGCGGGCCCAGTTCCAGAATGCGGGCGGCTTCGGCGACTTTCTTCTCGACCTCGGCTTTTGGCGTACCGGCCAGGTCCAGGGCGAAGGACAGGTTCTTGCCCACGGTCATGTGCGGGTACAGGGCGTAGGTCTGGAACACCATGGCCAGGTCGCGTTTGGCCGGGGTGACCTGGGTGATCTCGCGGCCGTCGAGTTCGATGCTGCCGCTGGTGACGTCTTCGAGGCCTGCGATCAGGCGCAGCAGGGTTGATTTGCCGCAGCCGGACGGGCCGACGAACACCACGAATTCACGGTCTTTGACGTCCAGGTCGATGCCTTTGATGATCTGGTGGCCGTCGAAGCCTTTTTGCAGATTTCTGATTGTCAGGTTAGCCATGTGGGGCTCCAGTCTTATTCTTCAAATACATCAGTTGTGGGAGCGCGCTTGCCCGCGATTGCGTTGGTTCAGCAACGCATGAGGTGATTGGCAAAACGCAATCGCGGGCAAGCGCGCTCCTACAGCATTGGGATCGCTATGCTCGATTTACTTCACGGCACCAAACGACAGGCCGCGCACCAGTTGTTTCTGGCTGATCCAGCCAAAGATCAGGATCGGCGCACAGGCCAGGGTCGACACCGCCGACAACTTGGCCCAGAACAGCCCCTCGGGACTCGAATACGAAGCGATCAGCGCAGTCAGAGGCGCTGCGTTGGAGGAGGTCAGGTTCAGCGACCAGAACGCCTCGTTCCAGCACAGGATCAATGACAGCAGCGCGGTGGACGCCAGTCCGCCCTTGCAGATCGGAATCAGCACCCTGAAGATTTCCTGGCGCGTGGTGGCGCCGTCCAGCCGCGAGGCTTCGAGGATTTCTCCGGGGATGTCCTTGAAGTAGGTGTAAATCATCCAGACCACGATCGGCAGGTTGATCAGCGTGTAGATCACGATCAGCGCGATGCGCGAGTCCAGCAGGCCAAAGGTCTTGGCCAGCAGGTAGATCGGCATCAGCACGCCCACCGGCGGCAGCATCTTGGTCGAGAGCATCCACAGCAGCGTGCTCTTGGTGCGTTTGGTCTCGAAGAAGGCCATGGAGTAGGCTGCCGGGACTGCGATCAGCAGGCAGAGGATCGTCGCGCTGAAGGAAATCAGGATCGAGTTCCAGGCGAAGTGGAAGTAATCGCTGCGTTCCTGGATGTGCAGGTAGTTTTCCAGCGTCGGGGTGAAAATGAACTGCGGCGGCGTGGCGAACGCGTCGATCTCGGTCTTGAAGCTGGTCAGCACCATCCAGAAGATCGGGAAGAAAATCAGCGCCGCGATCAGCCACGACAGGCCACCGAGCAACACGCTTTGCAGGCGTCGGGATTGTTTGAGCGTCATCATGATCGGGCCCTCAGGACTTGTCGGTGAGGTTTTTGCCGATCATCCGGATCAGGATGATGGCGGCAATATTGGCGATGACCACGGCAATCAAGCCGCCGGCCGAGGCCATGCCCACGTCGAACTGCAACAGCGCCTGGTTGTAGATCAAGTACGCCAGGTTGGTCGATGCGAAGCCCGGGCCACCGTTGGTGGTGGTGAAGATTTCCGCGAATACCGAGAGCAGGAAGATCGTCTCGATCATCACCACCACGGCGATTGGCCGCGCCAGGTGCGGCAGGGTCAGGTGCCAGAAGATCGCGATAGGGCCTGCGCCATCCAGCCGCGCAGCTTCCTTCTGCTCCTGGTCCAGGGACTGCATGGCGGTCATCAGGATCAGGATCGCGAACGGCAGCCACTGCCAGGACACGATAATGATGATCGACAGCATCGGGTAGTTGGCCAACCAGTCGATAGGCTGGGCGCCGAACAGCTTCCAGACCGAGGCGAGGATGCCGGACACCGGGTGGAAAATCAGGTTCTTCCAGATCAGCGCACTGACGGTGGGCATGATGAAGAACGGCGAAATCAGCAACACGCGCACGATGCCGCGGCCAAGAAATTCACTGGCCTCCAGCAGGGCGGAAATCAGCACACCGAGGATCACGCTGATGGCCAGCACGCTGCCGACCAGCAGCAGGGTGTTCATGGCGCCTGGGAAAAACCCCGAATCGGTGACGAAGAATTCGAAGTTCTCAAGTCCGACGAATTCGTTCTCGCCGGGATTGAGCAGGTTGTAGCGAATCAGCGAGAAGTAGATGGTCATGCCCAGCGGGACGATCATCCAGACCAGCAGCAACAGCACCGAAGGGCTGACCAGAAACCAGCCGGGTTTGGTCACGCTGCCTTTTTTATGGTCTTTTTCGTCGACCGAAGCCGCACGAGGGGGAATGGTTGAGGTGTTCATGGTGACTCCGAACCTGAGCAAAAGCCTGAGCGGGGCAGCAGCGGCAGGACGCCGACTGCTGCCTGGAAACGGCGGGGATCAACCCTTTTTCGGGTAGCCCGCGCGCTTCATCTCACGCTCGGAAACGCTTTGCGCGTTGGTCAGTGCCTGATCGACCGAAGAGGTGCCGACCAGTGCCGCAGAGAACTGCTGGCCCACCGAGGTGCCGATCGACTGGAACTCGGGGATGGTCACCAGTTGGATGCCCACGTACGGCACGGGCTTCAACGTCGGTGCTTTCGGCGTCACGGCCTTGAGCGATTCCAAGGTGATGTCGGCGAACGGCGCGGCTTTCTTGTAGGCGTCGGTGTAGGTCGAAGCGCGAGTGCCTGGCGGTACGTTGGACACGCCGTCTTTCTCGGCAACCAGGGCTGCGTACTCTTTGGAGGTCGCCCACTCGGTGAAGGCGCGCGCGTCCTTGTCGTTCTTGGCGCTGGTCGGAATCGCCAGGGCCCAGGAGTACAGCCACGCCGAGCCTTTGTCGGTGACTTCATGCGGCGCGTAGGTGAAGCCTACGTCGTCGGCCACCTTGCTCTGGGACTTGTCGGTGACGAAGGATCCGGCGACGCTGGCGTCGACCCAGATGGCGCACTTGCCGCTGTTGAACAGCGCCAGGTTCTCGTTGAAACCGTTGCTGGACGCGCCGGGAGGGCCGTCTTTCTTCATCACGTTGGTGTAGAAGGTCAGCGCATTTTTCCACTCAGGCTGGTCGAACTGCGGCTTCCACTGTTCGTCAAACCAGCGCGCGCCGAAGGAGTTGGCGACGGTGGTGATCAGCGCCATGTTCTCGCCCCAGCCGGCCTTGCCGCGCAGGCAGATGCCGTACTGTTCTTTCGATTTGTCAGTGAGTTTGTCGGCGAATTCGGAAATCTGTGTCCAGGTCGGACGCTCCGGCATGGTCAGGCCGGCCGCCTTGAACAGGTCCTTGCGGTAGTAGGTGATCGAGCTTTCGGCGTAAAACGGCAGGGCGAAGAGCTTGCCGTCAACCGACAGACCGTCGCGTACAGAAGGGAAAACGTCGTCCAGTGCGTAAGAAGCAGGCAGGTCGTTCATTTCCTTCAGCCAGCCCTTGGCACCCCAGAGAGAGGCTTCGTACATGCCGATGGTCAGCACGTCGAACTGGCCGCCCTTGGTGGCGATGTCGGTGGTCAGGCGCTGACGCAGGACGTTCTCTTCGAGCACGACCCACTTGAGCTTGATGTCGGGGTGTTGTTCTTCGAAGGTTTTCGACAGCCGCTGCATGCGGATCATGTCGCTGTTGTTGACGGTGGCGATGGTCACGTCGCCTGCCGCGGCAAGGGTGCTGAGAGTGAGACAGGTGCCAGCAAGGAGAACTTTTGCAGAGGTCTTCATGTATCTCTCCTCTTCTTCGCCGGGAGGCGACAGAAGCTTGGTTATTGTTTTTGTTCCTTCCAAAGACCAGGAAGAATGTCCGTTGATTACAACGTTGCGCGGGACCTATGACAAATCCTGCGGCACACTTGAACTGATACTTTCTTGCACTCGGAGTTCAGGCGACAACGCGCCCGAACTTCGATTCGGCAGAATGCGACGCAGTTCCAGCGTAGACGATCAGCGCCAGCCCGCCACCTTGGGAACCGCTCTGGCACAGGCCCTCGCATCCGTAGCAGCACGGCTTGCCGGCGGGGGCGTCATCAGAATCGCTCCCGCCGGCAAGCCGTGCTGCTACGGGATAAGCGTATTCAGGGGAGGGCCTGTAGTGAAGCGAATCAGTACAGGTTTTGCTCGGTCAGGCGCTGCACGGCCAGGCGCCGATAGTGGGAGGGGGTCATGCCCTTGAGTTGCTGGAAGCGCCGGTTGAAGTTGGAAATGTTGTTGAAGCCGGACTCGAAGCAGACATCGGTCACCGGTTTGTCGCCGTCGGCCAGCAATTCGCATGACTTGCTGATACGCAGCCGGTTGACGAATTCGACGAAGGTGCGGCCGGTAGCCTGCTTGAACACGCGGGAGAAATAGGTGGGCTTCATCCCCAGATAGTCCGCCACTTCTTCCAGGGTCAGCTCGCGGGCGTAGTGGGTGAAGATGTAGTCCACCGCCTTGTTGGTTCGCTCCACGGCATGGTCGTCCGAGAGTTGCGAAGCGGTGGTGCCCGACAGCAACTGGAAATCATCACTGGCCGCCAGCAGTTCCAGCAGAATGAAGAAGTGCCCCAGGCGGGTCATGCCGTTGGAGTCTGCAATTTTTTGCATCAATTTCATGGCCTGGCGAATCGTGCGCTTACAGCGAAATTCGATGCCGTACTGCGCCCGCTCCAGTAACGGAGCCAGGGTCTTGAGCTCGGCGAACACTTGGTTGCCGCTTTCCAGCAACTCCTCGGTGAAGTTGACCAGCATGTCGCGCTTGGGCACCACCTCATCCTCCTCGACCTGGCTGATCCAGTTATGCGGCAGGTTGGGGCCGGTCAGAAACAGCGTCTCCGGGTAGAAGTTGCCGATGTAGTCCCCGACGAACACCTTGCCGGAACTGGCCACGATCAGGTGCAGCTCGTACTCCTTGTGGAAGTGCCAGCGCACCAGCGGGCAGGGAAAGCCATGCTCGCGGTAGATGATCGACAGACCGTTGTGGTCGTCCATCAGCTCATAGGAAGGGTCGGTGACTCTTGTTGTTTTGGTCATGCGGGTGCCGGGAGTCCGGGAATTGCCAAGGCCTTAATGTGCACCATTTACAGGATCGAGAACAGTCGGGTTCTCAAACGAACACCACCTGGACCCGACCTTCCTTGCGTGAGCGTGGCGCCGCCTTCACCACGATCTGCACATCACGGCCCAGACGGGTCAGACAGTCGATCATTTTCGTTTCACTGATTCCGCGAAACTGCCCCCGGAGCATCCCCGACACTTTGGGCTGCGGCATCCCGAGGATTTCGGCGGCCTGCGCCTGGGTCAGGTGCCTGGCCTTGAGGATACTGCCGATCTTCGCCGCCAGTTGGGCCTTGACCAGCATTTCGCCTGCGTCGGGCAGGCCCAGGTCGGCGTAGACATTGCCGCTGCCGTGTTCGATTTCAGTCATGTTTCAGTCCTTCCCAATGGGATTGCGCGGCCATGATTATGATTGAATTATACCTATATGGGTATCAAGTCAACCTGTCGCGGTCACGACGACAGCCCAGGACGGTGACTATCCGGGGCTGGGGTCATGAGTGCCATTGGGGAACTGTTACGTGATGCAAGCGCGAGTGTTTCAGGCCCGCTGACGGGCTCAGTGGGTGCGATTCTTCGCCTCGATCCACTGCGCCATGTACTGCGTGCTCTTGTGCTGATGGTGGCGCAGCATGGCGCCGGTGAAGTTGGCGGTGCGGTGGGCCTGCAGGTTGTCGCGGATCTGTTCGATGCGCTCGATCAGCGTTGCGCAATGGCGCTGGAAGCGGAATCGCTCGTCGAGGACTCGCCAGCCTGCGCGTTGCGCCTGTTCCCACAGGGTCCGGTCCTGATACAGGCGTACGGCTGCGTCGGCCAGGCCCTGGGCGTCGGTGGCGATGGCGCCGGGGAATGGCAGCTCGCCGTACATGGCTTCGGCGCCGATCGGCGTGGTGACGCTTGGCGTGCCGCAGGCCATGGCGTCCATGATCTTGCCCTTGATGCCGGCACCGAAACGTATCGGCGCCAGTGACACCCTGGCTGCGGACATCACCTGGAACGCATCTTCGGCCCAGTTCATGATGTGGAAACCCTGGGCGGCGTTATGCAGCGCGGTGGCCTTGGGCGGGGTGTAGGCACCGTAGACGTGCACCTGGGCCGTCGGCAATTGCTGGCGGATCAGTGGCCAGATTGCGTTTTTCAGCCAGAGCACGGCGTCCCAGTTCGGGGCGTGGCGAAAGTTGCCGATGGTCAGGAAGTGCGCGCGCTCATCGAACGGCTTGCCCTGGCTCGGTACATCGTGCACCAGCAGCGGGGCCCAGAGCAGCAAAGACTCGGACATGCCGAATTGCCGCGTCAGAAGCTCGATCTCCATGTCCGAGACCATCAGGCTCAGGTCGCTGCGGTAGATGGCGGCGATTTCCCGCTGGGCGATGTCGGTCCCGGCCATGTGCGAGAACAGGTTGTCCCGTGACATCGCGAAGTAATCGTTCAGCTCGGCATCCGGCTTGCCTTGCAACAGCTCCTTGACCAGTTGGTGGCGGGTGTGACGCATGCTCTGCAGGTCGGAGGTTTCAAGTACCCGCACGGCATTGGGGCAGTGGGTCTCCACTCGCCAGCCGAACTGTTCCTGCATCACGTATTGATCGAACAGCACGACATCGGGTTGAAGCTCGCTGATGAAGGTGTCGAAGCTGCTGTCATTGAGCTTGATCGCTACTTCGGTGATGCCCAGTGCCGCAAGGTCGGCCTTGTGCTCGCCTTCGGTGGCGGGGCTGGCGAAGGTAATCTGCCAGCCTTGCGCGAGAAAACAGTCGATCAATTGCATGACATGCCCGCTGGCCGCCGACGAGCGAGGTTCGGGCCACACGTAGCCGATGATCAGGACGTGGGTGTGGCGGGTCCGGGAGGGAGAGTCACTGGCCAAGGATGCTGTTCACTTTGTCGCGCAACTGGTCGATGGAAAAGGGTTTGCCGATCAGGTGGGTGCCTGGCGGAGTGTCGATGTTTTCCGCGTAGCCGCTGGCGAACAGGATCGGCAGGGCAGGGCGCAGGTCGGCCGCTTTGCGCGCCAGGTCAGTGCCCGGCATGTCGGGCAGGCCCTGGTCGGTCATCAGCAGGTCGATGGCCTTGGTCTGGTCTTGCAGAAACGCCAGGGCTTCGCCGCCATCGGCGGCCTCGAGCACATTGAATTCGAGCTCTTCGAGAACGTCGACGATCAGCATGCGGACGATGCTGTCATCTTCAACCACCAGGATCGTGCTGGCTGGGTCGGACATGAAAATTTCCTTGAGCATGAGGGCGCCGGACCGGGCGATTGATGCCCGATCTGCTAAACAATTAGGCCAGCGATTGTGACAAGTTCTGAGCGTCAACGACACAATTCAATTGAGTGTAGTGGCGAGATAAAATCATTCAAACGTATAGTAGTCATACTTTTGCGCCTGACCGAAGGTGGGAATGTTCTACCTTGTGTGTCAGAAACTGGAGTTTTTTGCCGACGATTGCGGCACACTCCGTCGTTTAGACGAATTTGTCCGGGCCTTTTGCGATGATCCAAACCTCTGCAGTCGATGAGCAACGTTTTCGCAAGCTGTTGAGCCGTAACGTCGGTCTACCCTTGGGGGTCGGCGTACTGAGTGCGGTGTTCTTCGTCGTCCTGATCAGCTACCTGCTGTCTGCCATCCAGTGGGTGGAGCACACCGACCGGGTCATCAACAACATCAACCGCTCGCTCAAACTGTCGATTGACATGGAAACCGGCATGCGCGGTTACCTGCTGACCGGCGACGAGCGCTTCCTGGATCCCTACGAAGTCGCCAAACCAGGGATCACGGCAGAATTGATCGGGCTCGAAGAGCTGGTGGCGGACAACCCGGATCAGGTCGACCGCCTCAAGCGCCTGGCCGCCCTGCAGAACACCTGGAATGACTTCGCCCAAGAGATGATTGACCTGCGGCGCAACAACGGCGATTACATCACCGCCGTGCAGACGCGCAAGGGCAAGCGCCTGACCGACGAAATTCGCGAGCAGTACGACCAGGCCGAAGCGGTGGAGCATCAGTTGCGTCTTAGCCGCAACGCCGACGTGACGCGCACTACGATCTGGACCGTATCGGTGTACATCGCCTTCATCCTGCTGGTCAGCGGGGTGCTGGCCTGGGTCGGGCGCCGCGACATGTCGGCGCTCTCGCAAAGTTACGCCGCTTACTTCAAGGCCCAACAGGAAGACGCCGAGCGCCTGGCGCACGTGGCCTGGCTGCGCAACGGGCAGAGTGAGCTGGCCGAACAGGTCATCGGGCAACTGACCCTGAACCTGCTGGGGCGCAACGTGCTGCATTTCTTTGCCCATTATCTGGGCGCGGTGGTCGCGGCCGTGTACGTTCGCCAGGAGCACGGCGGCCTGTTGCGCGTGGCGTCCTATGGGTTCTCGCGCCAGCAGGAGTTGCAGGAGCAGTCGATCTTCAGCGGCGAAGGCATGGTCGGCAAGGCCGCCGAGCAGAACCAGATCATTACCCTGCACGACCTGCCTCCCGATTACTTCAAGGTCACGTCGGGCCTGGGGGAAGGCTCGCCGCGCAGCGTCGCCGTGGTCCCGACCCGCAACGATGACCAGGTCAATGGTGTGGTGGAGTTGGGCTTCCTGCGCGAGCTGACGCCGCGCGACCTCGAGTTCCTGAAACTGGTGGCCGAAAACGTCGGCACCTCGATCGAGGCGGCGCGCTACCGTCAACGTCTTCAGGAAGTGTTGGCCGAAACCCAGCAGCTCAACGAAGAATTGCAGGTCCAGCAGGAAGAACTGCGCACCGCCAACGAAGAGCTCGAAGAGCAGTCGCGGATCCTCAAGGAGTCCCAGGCCCATCTGGAAACCCAGCAGGTGGAGCTTGAGCAGACCAATGAGCAACTGGCCGAACAGAGCCGGGCGCTGGCCGACCAGCGTGATGCGCTGGATCGCAACAACGAGGAGCTGAGCATCGCCCAGGTCGAACTCCAGGCCCGTGCCGACGAGCTTCAGCGTTCGAGCAAGTACAAGTCCGAATTCCTCGCCAACATGTCCCACGAGCTGCGCACGCCGCTCAACAGCTCGTTGATCCTGGCCAAGTTGCTGGCGGAGAACCCGCAGGAAAACCTCACCAACGAACAGGTGGTGTTCGCCGAGTCGATCTACTCGGCCGGCAACGACCTGCTGAACCTCATCAACGACATTCTCGACATCGCCAAGGTCGAGGCCGGCAAGCTGGACGTACGCCCGGAAAACGCCAGCATCAGCCGCCTGGTCGACAGCCTGCGCATGACCTTCGAACCGCTGGCCGCCGACAAGCACCTGCAGTTCTCGGTGGAGGTCCAGCCGGGCGCCCCGGTGGCGCTGTACACCGACCGCCAGCGTCTGGAGCAGGTGCTCAAGAACCTGCTGTCCAACGCCGTCAAGTTCACCGACACCGGCGCCGTCAGCCTGACGGTGTCGGGCCAGCCGGGCGGGGGCATTGCCTTCACCGTGCGCGATTCGGGCATCGGCATCGCCGAGCATCAACAGCAGATCATTTTCGAGGCCTTCCACCAGGCCGACGGCACCACCAACCGGCGTTTCGGCGGGACCGGCCTGGGCCTTTCGATTTCCCGTGACCTTGCCCATCTGCTGGGCGGTTCGATTTCCGTCACCAGTACGCCGGGGCAGGGCAGCGTGTTTACCCTGATCATGCCTGAGCAGTATGCCGAGAACGCCTCACCGCTGCCTGCGCAGACTGCACCTGTGGCATCGGCGCCGACTCCCGCGCCGGCTGCTCCTGCGCGCGAAGCGCAGGTTGTTGCCACTGCCGTGCCGGATGCCGAGTCGATCCCGCGCTTTGCAGATGACCGTGACAAGGTGCCGTTCACCAAGCGGTGCATTCTGGTGATCGAGGACGAGGTGCGTTTTGCCCATATCCTCTACGACCTGGCCCACGAGCTGGGCTATCACTGCCTGGTGGCCCATGCTGCCGACGAAGGCTTCGAGCTGGCGTCGGCCTTCATGCCGGATGCCATCCTGCTGGACATGCGCCTGCCAGACCATTCCGGGCTGACGGTCCTGCAGCGCCTGAAGGAAATGCCAAGCACCCGGCACATTCCGGTGCACGTGATTTCCGTCGAGGATCGCCAGGAAGCGGCGCTGCAAATGGGCGCCATTGGCTATGCGGTCAAGCCGACCACCCGCGAAGAACTGAAAGACGTGTTCGCACGTCTCGAAGCCAAGCTAACGCAGAAGGTCAAGCGGATCCTGCTGGTGGAAGACGATGCCCTGCAGCGCGACAGCATTGCCCGGCTGATCGGCGACGATGACATCGAAATCACCGCCGTGGGCTTCGCTCAGGACGCCCTTGAGCTGCTGCGCGAAAACGCCTACGACTGCATGATCATCGACCTGAAACTGCCGGACATGCTCGGCAATGACCTGCTCAAACGCATGTCCACCGACGAGATCTGCTCGTTCCCGCCGGTCATCGTGTACACCGGTCGCAACCTGACCCGCGAGGAAGAGGCCGAGCTGCTCAAGTACTCGCGCACCATTATCATCAAGGGCGCGCGCTCGCCGGAGCGCCTGCTCGACGAAGTGACGCTGTTCCTGCACAAGGTCGAATCGCAGTTGTCCAACGAGCGCCAGAAAATGCTCAAGACCGCCCGCAGCCGCGACCGCGTGTTCGAGGGGCGCAAGATCCTGGTGGTGGACGACGACGTGCGCAACATCTTCGCCCTGACCAGCGCGCTGGAGCACAAGGGCGCCGTGGTCGAGGTCGGCCGCAACGGCCTTGAGGCCATCGAAAGGCTCAAGGCGGTTGATGACATCGACCTGGTGCTGATGGACGTGATGATGCCGGAAATGGACGGTTACGAAGCCACCATTGAAATCCGCAAGGACCCGCGCTGGCGCAAACTGCCGATCATCGCCGTCACTGCCAAGGCCATGAAGGACGATCAGGAGCGCTGCCTGGCCGCAGGCTCCAACGACTACCTGGCCAAACCCATCGACCTGGACCGGCTGTTCTCGCTGATTCGTGTGTGGTTGCCAAAAATGGAACGTATCTGAATGGATTCGATCAACTGGATCACGCCCGTAGAAAGACCAGGTTTTACTGATGGCCCTTGAGCGAAACATAGACATTGAATTGCGCTTGCTGATCGAGGCGATCTACCTGAAATACAGCTACGACTTTCGTGACTACTCCGGCGCGTCGATCAAGCGACGCGTCGGCCATGCGTTGCGTCAGTTCGAGGTCAAGACCATTTCGGCGTTGCAGGAGCGGGTGCTGCACGACCCTTCGGCGTTCATGCAACTGCTGCAATTCCTGACGATTCCGGTCAGCGAGATGTTTCGCGACCCGACCCATTTCCTGGCGATCCGCCACGAAGTGGTGCCGCTGCTCAAGACCTACCCGTCGTTGAAGATCTGGATTGCCGGGTGCAGCACCGGGGAGGAGGTCTATTCGATGGCGATCCTGTTGCGCGAAGAAGGCCTGCTCGACCGCACCATCATCTATGCTACCGACATCAACCCCGCGTCCCTGGAGAAGGCCAAACAAGGCATCTACTCCATGGAGAACGTGCGCGTGTACAACGAGAACTACCTCAAGGCGGGCGGCAAGCGGCGGTTTTCCGAGTACTACACTGAAGCCTACGACTACGCGATCTTCGACAAGACGCTGCGGGAAAACGTGACCTTCGCCGATCACAGCCTGGCCACCGACAGCGTGTTTTCCGAAACACAATTGATCTCGTGTCGCAATGTGCTGATCTACTTCAACAAGAAGCTTCAGAACCGGGCATTCGGGCTGTTTCACGAATCCCTGGGCCATCGGGGCTTCCTGGTGCTGGGCAGCAAGGAAACTCTGGATTTTTCAGACTTCAAGGACCGGTTCGAGCCTCTGGTCAAGCAGGAACGGATCTACCGCAAATCATGAGAACGTCCTTTCCCGGCGCCGATGCCGATGCAGGTGTAGACAGGCCCGCGTTGCCAGCGGTCGATGCCATCGTGGTAGGCGCCTCCGCTGGCGGTGTCGAGGCCTTGCTGAAGATTTTCCGCCTGTTGCCCAAGGGCTATCGCTTGCCGATCATTACCGTCCTGCACCTGCCCGATGAGCGCCGCAGCCTGTTGGCCGATGTGTTCAGCGCCCATGTGCCGATCCCGGTAAAAGAAGCGGCCGACAAGGAACCCATCGCGCCGGGCACACTCTATTTCGCCGGGCCCGGGTATCACCTTTCTGTGGAGGCGGACCTGAGCCTGTCGCTGAGCCAGGAAGAGCGGGTTTTCTTCTCGCGTCCGAGCATCGATATCCTCTTCGAATCGGCCGCCGATGCTTACGATTCCAGGCTTGCGGGGGTGTTGCTGACCGGTGCCAACAACGATGGTGCGCAGGGCATGGCACGAATCAAGGAGTACGGTGGTCTTACCGTAGTCCAGGACCCGGCCAGCGCGCTGGTACGTACCATGCCCGATGCCGCGCTGGCCCTGCGCACACCTGATTTTCTCTTGCCCTTGCCCGATATCGGGCGGTTGTTGGTTGAGCTGGAACGAATTGCATGCTGACTGAAACCACTGCCAAACTGCTGATCGTCGACGATCTGCCGGAAAACCTGTTGGCCCTTGAAGCGCTCATCAAGCGCGAGGACCGCCAGGTCTTCAAGGCGCAGACCGCCGTCGAGGCGTTGTCGCTGCTGCTGGAGCACGAATTCGCCATGGCGATTCTCGATGTGCAGATGCCGGGCATGGACGGTTTCGAACTGGCCGAGCTGATGCGCAGCACCGAGAAGACCAAGAGTATCCCGATCATTTTCGTCAGCGCCGCCGCACGCGAGTACAACTACGCGTTCAAGGGTTATGAAAGTGGCGCGGTGGACTTCCTGCACAAGCCGCTGGATATCCATGCGGTCAAGAGCAAGGTCAACGTGTTCGTCGACCTGTACCGCCAGCGCAAGGCCATGAAGCAACAGGTCGAGGAACTGGAACGCAGCCGCCAGGAGCAGGAGGCGCTGCTGCGTGAGCTCAAGTCGACGCAGAATGAACTCGAGCACGCGATCCGCATGCGCGACGATTTCATGTCCATCGTGTCCCATGAAGTGCGTACGCCGCTCAACGGGTTGATTCTCGAAACCCAGTTGCGCAAGTTGCACCTGGCCAAGGACAACGCGTCGGCGTTCACCATGGACAAGCTCAAGGCCATGGTCGAGCGCGATGAACGGCAGATCCAGAGCCTGATTCGCCTGATCGAGGACATGCTCGACGTATCGCGTATCCGTACCGGCAAACTGTCGATCCGCACCACCGCGTTCGACCTGTCGGAGCTGGTGGTCAACCTGCTGGAAAGCTACGGGGCGCAGATCGCCGCCGCCGAAAGCGTGGTGACCCTGCATGCCAGCGAGCCGGTGATCGGGGTGTGGGACGAGTTCCGCCTTGAGCAAGTGGTGGCCAATCTGCTGACCAACGCCCTGCGATACGGCGCCCATAAGCCCATCGAGGTTCGGGTGTACTGCGA
Source organism: Pseudomonas sp. NPDC090201 (assembly GCF_044746825.1). NCBI lineage: Bacteria > Pseudomonadati > Pseudomonadota > Gammaproteobacteria > Pseudomonadales > Pseudomonadaceae > Pseudomonas > Pseudomonas sp. NPDC090201. Next base: position 102,856 of record NZ_JBIVCX010000014.1, on the reverse strand, counting down.
GGGTAACGAGGCGCGTGTTGAAATTCGCGACCAGGGCATCGGCATCAGTCCCGAGAACCAGAAACGGATCTTTCAGCAATTCGAGCGGGTGTCGGCCAGCCATGTGGTTGCGGGTCTGGGTCTTGGCCTGTTCATTTCCGACCAGATCGTCGCCGCCCACGGGGGTTCGATCACGGTGGAAAGCGAAGAGGGCAAGGGTTCGATGTTCCGCATCAGCCTGCCGCTTTGAACGCCTTCGGGCACCGGAAACATCGGGCCAGAGCGCTGCCGTCAGGTTGCCAGCACGCTCGCTTCGATCTGTCATGACCGCTGAGGTAAATAACTGATTTTTCTGCGCAACCTCCAGCGCGGGCCATGGTCGTAATGGCAGCTATTTACAAGATCGAAGGCGTCCCAATGAGCTCTGATGCAGAAAATGTCGTACTGATCGTCGAAGACGAGCCGCTGATTCTGATGCTGCTCTCCGACTATCTGTCCGGAGAAGGGTATCGGGTGTTGCAGGCGGAGAACGGTGAGCAGGCATTCGAAATCCTCGCCACCAAACCTCACCTGGATCTGATGATCACTGACTATCGCCTGCCGGGCGGTGTGTCAGGTGTGATGATCGCCGAGCCCGCGGTCAAGCTGCGACCGGAGCTCAAGGTCATCTTCATCAGTGGGTATCCTGCGGAGATTGTCGAGTCCGGCAGTCCGATTGCGCGCAAGGCGCCGATTCTGGCCAAGCCGTTCACAATGGACAGCTTGCATGCGCAGATCCAGCGGTTGCTCAATTAGTTGTTATTGATCGTTGTTTTGATCGTTCCCACGCTCCGCGTGGGAACGCCGGTTTTGACGCTCCGCGTCGGCTGGCGCCTTGACGTCGCACTCTGCGCCGCCTGAGCCATCGCGCACTTGAATCAACACCTTAAACACGCCACCTTCCCGTAGCAACGCGGTCTCTGTGCCTGGCCCCAATCCTGTAGGAGCGCGCTTGCCCGCGACGGCGTCCTTGAAATCGCCCGCCGGCAAGCCGTGCTGCTACAGGGCAGGGTGGTGGCGGTGTCGGCGACCGGGCCGGTCAATCGTCCAGGCTGATGATGCGTTCCCGGACGCAGAACAGGACCAGGCCCGCAACGTCGTAGATCTGCAGGCGTTTCATGATCTGGGAGCGGTGGGTTTCGACGGTCTTGACGCTCAGGCTCAGGCCGTTGGCGATTTCGCGGGTGGATTTGCCGCGCACGATCAGGCGCAGGATCTCCAGTTGGCGAGCCGTCAGGTTGTGGTTCTCCACCGGTTCCGCCCTGGTGTTCTGGGCGCTGACCAGTGCCTGGTTGATCACCGTGTGGGCAATGGCGGGGCTCAGGTAGCGCTCGTCGTTGCGCAGCGCGTCCAGTGCCTGCTCGATCTCGGTGGCAGTGGCATCCTTGAGCAGGTAGCCGTGGGCGCCGCCTTCCAGTGCGCGCATGATCATCTGCGGATCGGTGTGCATCGACAGGATCAGCACCTTGCTGTCCGGCAGTGCCTTGTGCAGGCGTTCGAGGGCATCCAGGCCGTTGCTGTCTCGCATCGAGATGTCGAGCAGGATGATGTCGGGTTTCAGGTCCAGGGTCATTTCCAGCAATTGCGCGCCATCGGCGGCTTCGCCGATGACCTGGTAACCGGGAATGTCAGACACCAGTGCGCGTACCCCCGCGCGGATCAGGGCGTGGTCATCGACCAGAAGAAGATTGCAGATCATGAATGCTTACTTATGTCAGCGCGTTCGCGGGCGCGGGGCGCCCAGGGGAACAGGGCTTGTATATGAGTGCCGTGGCCGGGCTGGCTGTCTACGGTCAGGTGGCCGCCCAGAAGCGTCGCGCGTTCGATCATGCCCGCCATGCCGCGCTGGCCTTGCTGGCCAGGGTTGCTGGCCGGGGAGAACCCCAGGCCATCGTCCGATACGCTCAACGCAAGGCCTTCGGGACGGCGCTGAATCCGCACCAGCAGATTGCGGGCCTGGGCGTGGCGCAGCATGTTGGTCACGGCTTCCTGGGTGATGCGAAACGCCGCGACGGCCATCTCCTCGGGGATTCCCGCCAGGCGCTGATGGCACTCCAGGCTCCAGAGGATCGAGGTGTCGGCCAGCGTGCGCAGCAGGTGTTCGCGCAGGCTGGCTTCAAGACCCAGGCTGGTCAGTTGGCGCGGATTCAGAATGGCCGACACGTCCCGAACCTTGGCCAGGGTCTCGTCCAGAATGTTGTTGAGCATGGCGCACTGAGGGTGCAGGTCCTGGGCGGCCCGGCGTTGCAGCCAGTCGCTCTGCATCTTCGCTGCGGTCAGCATCTGGCCGATGTCGTCGTGCAGCTCGCGGCTCAGGCGATGGCGTTCGGTCTCCTGGACCTGGAGCATATGCTGCGCCAGTTCCTGAGGCTGAAACTCGATGGTGTGGCTGGGACGGCTGATGCTGTAGCCAATGCTCAGGAAAACCAGGACGTTGAGCACCAGCAGGCCCCATGGCAGGCCGTTGCCGAAAAGGTAAACGCCGACATTGCATGCGCTTGCTGCCAGGCACGAGAGTGCTGCCCATCGTAATGCTTTGTTCGAGCCCAAGGCCCAGGACCTGGAAATACTGTTGCTGCCATGCATAGCGGATGAAGCCATCGGATTATTGTTGCGGATACCTGAGCAATAGTTGTCAGGCCACTTAAGGAGGTCAACAGAATGAAGCACAGCTGCTGGCCTGTTACGTGTATACAAAAAATCTGGGGTCGACGTTCAACAACGGTAATGCGCGTAAACACTTTCGGCGTTCATTCGCGGGCGCCGATCTTACCTTAAATGCTGACGTTAATAAGCCTTGAGTGTAAATAAGACCAGCAAGGTATTTGTCCGATTAGTCAGGATCTGACGGTGGAACGATGGTGCTAATTATTGGAGTTGGAAAAGCCCGGCAACAATAGGGGTGTCCTGCTTCAGAACTTCAGCGTGCCGCTTGCCGCGTCGCGAGGCAAGGAGGAAGTTGCAGGCATGTCGCGTTTGGCCATGTTCCAGTGATGGTGAAGATCAATTGTCGTTTTCAGGCATGTCGTCCAGGTTGGTGACATGCCGGCAGCGTCGAGACTGAAAAGGGTCAGCGTGCGCCGGTGTGGCCGACGTGCTCGTCTGGGGCCGGTTCGCGATGCACTAATTTGAGGGTAACGGGCCAGTCGACGGTCACGGTATTGCTGTTTTCGAGTGTACCTATGCCGCAGCAGCAGCCAAACTGTTCAAGCAGTTCGTGCTGCTCCTGATCGTCCAGCGGCAAGAGGCCCGTGACGGGGTCGATCAGCTCGATCTGCCACGACAACAGCGACAGGCACTGGCGCAGCGACACCAGTGCCTTGGGCTGCAAACGCCCGGTGGCGCCTGCGAAATACAGCAGGTAGCGCAACTGTCGGGAAAAGCCCGCGACCGGCGCCACGCTGGCAGCGTCGGCCAGGCCGGCGATGCGTTGCAGGGCGCCGAGCAGGGCTTCGATGGCGTCCTTGTCGTCGTTGATCAGTTCCAGGTGGCTCAGGCATTCGTCCGCGCGATCCAGCAGGCGTTGGCCGTCGTTGAGAAAATCACCGTGCAGTTGATGCCATTCATTGCCGTTCAGCATGTGAAATCTCCACTCTTCATGGCGGGCGATCCAGAGTCGCCGGGGGCGAGTGGCCCAAAGTTAATGTTGAAGGCAATTAAAAGTCTGTAGGGCGTTTCTGAAATTCTCAATTTTCTTGCAGCCAACGAGACGCGATCTTGCGCAAGTCCTCGTGTCGCAGGTCGGATCTGGCGGTCCGTTATCACTGTTCTTACGGGGGGATCGAGGGATTCCGCGAGCGCGACCACGTATCTGACTCCATTCATTCAATGAGAATGCCGTCACAATAATGGCAATTAGATACCGCGAATATCAGGTTTGCCCCGATGGCGGATAAGGAATGCCCCTAGGGGTTTCTCCGAGGGTGCAGAAAGAGTGCGGCTAAGAGCCACTATAGTCGATGATTTCCCGGGTCGGGATATTTCTCAGTAGAACATGATGTTAATGTGATATCAAATACGGCGTAAGGCGCTTATCTTCTGACTCAGGTTTGCGCAGCTGCTGCCGATAATGGCTATGCGGACTCACTTGAACCCTGCTCCAGGAGCAACAGATGGCTGGCATTCTCGACACGGTAGATCAACGTACACAGCTGGTGGGTGAGAACCGCCTGGAAATTCTCATGTTTCGCCTGGCAGGTCGACAACTGTTCGCGATCAACGTGTTCAAGGTTCAGGAAGTGCTGCAACTGCCCAAGCTGACCCTGATGCCGCAGCGCCACCCGTACGTCTGCGGCGTGGTTAACCTGCGCGGCCAGACGCTGCCGGTGATCGACCTGTCCCAGGCGATCGGCATGCGCCCGCTGGTTCCGGGTCCGTCGAGTACCATCATCGTCACCGAGTACAACCGCTCGGTCCAGGCGTTCCTGGTCGGCGGCGTGGACCGCATCGTCAACATGAACTGGGAGGCGATCCTGCCGCCGCCGGGCAGTGCCGGGCGCCAGCATTACCTCACGGCGATCAGCAAGGTCGACGACCAACTGGTCGAAATCATCGACGTCGAGAAAGTGCTCGCGGAGATCGTGCCCTACAGCGCCAAGGTGTCCCGCGACAAGCTCGATGATCCGGTGCTGGCGCGCGCTCGCGGCCGTGAAGTCCTGCTGGTCGATGACTCCAATGTGGCGTTGTCGCAGTTGCGCGATACGCTGGGTCAGTTGGGCGTGAAAATGCACGTGGCCAGTGACGGCCTCAAGGCGTTGAACATGCTCAAGGGCTGGGCGGACAGCGGCGAGGTGGTGACCGACAAGCTGCTGATGGTCTTCACCGATGCCGAGATGCCGGAAATGGACGGTTACCGCCTGACCACCGAGATTCGCAACGACCCGCGGCTGCGCGGGCTCTACGTGGTGCTGCATACGTCGTTGTCGGGGAGCTTCAACGAGTCGATGGTCAAGAAGGTCGGCTGCGACAACTTCCTGTCCAAGTTCCAGCCGGACAAGCTGGTGGATGTGGTGCGCGAGCGTCTGATGCTCGACAACTGAGTCACCAAGGTTTCAGGCCCCTCGCTGTATGGAGGGGCTTTTTTGTATCTGTACCGTTCGCGAAGGTGATGGCTCGTATAAAGTGGGGGCTTCCCGCTTCGTCACTTCAAGGACGCTTTCATGCTGCACCTTAGCGCGCTGTATCGGTATCCCCTCAAATCCTGCAAGGCGGAGCCTCTGCAACAGGCCAGTTTCGACGAGCTGGGGTTGAGCGGGGATCGACGCTGGATGCTCGTGGATGAAGCCACTGGCCGCTTCTTCACCCAGCGCGCCTTGCCGCACATGTCGCAGCTGTCGGTGTTGTGGAATGCTCGGGGCGGGGTGACCCTCTCGGCCCCGGGCACCTCGCCACTGGACGTCGCGCTGCCTGACGACGTCGAGGCCAACCTGCGCGGCGTCACCGTCTGGCGCGACACCCTGCGCGTGCCCGATGCCGGCGATGAAGCGGCGCAGTGGGTCAGCGAGTTCATCGGCAAGCCGACCCGCATGGTGCACATCCCCCACGCACGTGCGCGCTGGCTGCCCTCAGGCTATGGCACTGTGGATGACAAGGTCGGCTTTGCCGATGGTTTTCCGCTGCTGCTGATTGGTCAGGCTTCGCTGGACGACCTGTCGGCGAAAATCGGCCGGCCTCAGGAGATGCTGCGTTTCCGTCCGAACCTGGTGGTCGAGGGCAGCGAAGCTTTCGCCGAAGACGGCTGGAAACGCATTCGCATCGGTGACATGGAGTTTCGCCTGCTCAAGGGCTGCTCGCGCTGCATCCTCACCACCATCGACCCGGCCACCGGTGCGCGCAGCGAGGACCGTGAGCCGCTGAGCACGCTCAAGACCTATCGGGAGAAAGAGGGCGAGGTGTGGTTCGGGCAGAACATGGTCAATGACGGGCCCGGCACGCTCGAGGTGGGGATGCAGGTTGAGGTGTTGGAGTAGCTGACGTGCCTGGCTTGCCCCCAACATCTGTGGGAGCGGGCTAGCCCGCGAAGAGGGAGAGGCTTGCGCCGCGATGTTGTCTGACCCATCGCTTTCGCGGGCTAGCCCGCTCCCACAGAGTGACGTTACAAATCGTCGAAAAACCGCTCGTGCCAGTCAACCAGCGGCTGTGGCGCGTTGAGTTTCTGCCCGTAGATCACTGCATACGACAGCACGTTCTGCACGTACTGGCGGGTTTCGTCGAACGGGATGCTCTCGACCCAGACATCGAACGCCAGGTGGTTGGCGCCCTTGAGCCACTGCCGCACGCGGCCGGGGCCGGCGTTGTAGGCGGCCGAGGCGAGTACCCGGTTGCCGTTGAACTGCGCATGGACCTGGCTCAGGTACGCCGCACCCAACTGGATGTTCTTGTCCGGATCCAGCACCTGCGCCGGGGAGGCCAGCGGGATGCTGAACTTGCGCGCAGTCTCCTTGGCCGTGGCCGGCATCAGTTGCATCAGACCGCTTGCGCCGACACCTGAACGGGCGTCGTCCATGAAGGCGCTTTCCTGACGGGTGATGGCGAACACCCAGCTCGAATGCAGGCCGCGAACTTGCGCCTCGCGCACCAGGGTATCGCGGTGGGCCATCGGGAAGCGAATGTCCAGGTCGTCCCAGTACTGCGCCTGGCTGATGGTGCGAATGGCCGGGAAGTACCAGCGCATGTCGTAGGCCAGCTTGGCCTGGGCGACCATCTCGTCACGGGTGAAACGGCGTGTCACGTGATACCACTCGCGACGGCCATTGACCACTTCGCCACGCTCGTAGAACTCCAGCGCACGGCGCACGCCCGGCGTGTTGCGCACCTTGTTGATGGTGGCCTGGCTGAGCATCAACGGCTTGTTGTTGAGCATGTACGGCGTCTGGGTACGGTCGGCAGCGAGGAAACCGTAGAAATCACGCTCCCGGGACACGGCCTTGTACAGCGCCGGCAACTGCGGGTTGTTGGGCTGCGACAGCTCCAGGGAGCGAGCCTGCCAATAGCGCCAGCGGTTGGTGGTGGCCAGGTCCTGGGGCAGGCGCCGGGTCAGTTCGTAGGCATCGCCCCAACGGCCCAGGCGCAGCAACAGGCGCAGGCGCCATTCGGTGACGGTGTTGTCGCGCAGGTCCGGGTCATATTTGGTCATCAGGCCCAGGGCGCGGTCGTCGTAGCTGCGGGCCAGGGTCAGGCCGATTTCCTTGGCGATCTGCACCTGCTCTTCATGGGAGAAGCGCAGCACCGGCGAGTAGCTGTCGAGCAGCTCCATCGCCCGCTGCGGGTCCTGCTTGGCCAGGCGGCGCAGGCCCAGGCCGACCACATCGGACATGGCCTCGTCAGCCGGCATGAACTGCGCTTGGTTGTTGACCATCTCGGGCTTCTGCGCGACGGCAATCAGCAGGCGACCCTGAGGGGCGAGGGTGGTCATGCTGTTGACCAGTTGGTTGGCCAGCGCGTAGTTGCGTGCCTGGGCGGCCAGCTTGGCGCGTTGCCAGCGTTTCTGCTCGGTCAACTGGCCCTCTACCGCCCACTGGGTGAAGAAGGTGTCGCAGGCGGTTGGCAGGGTCTTGCCGGTCATCCAGATGCGCTCGGCGTTGGCGTAGCCTTCCGAGCGCAGGTTGTGACTGAGTTGGTAGCTGCCGTTGAGGCAGTCCAGTTCGACGAAATTGAGTTTCGGGTCGTAGTACTTGACGAAGGGCTGCCAGTCGCCCCGGGACGCGAGCAGGCGCAGCCAGCGCAACTTCATGAAGTTGGCCTGGGGCAGGTCACCATGTTCGGCCAGGAACCGTTCGACTTCCTCGTTGCTGGCGCTGTTCAGGCGCGCGGTGAGTTCGTCGTAGGCCAGGTAAGGCTCCAGCGGGTAATCGGCCAGCGCCGCGCCGTACATGCGGTACGGACCGGCATCGCCCTTGGCCAGGGCACGTTTGGCTTGATCGTAGTACTGGCGTTGGGTCGCAAGATCCACCGCGTGGACAGACTGGGCTGCGGTGGCCGACAGAAGCAGGCAGGACAAAAGGCTGAACAAACGACTGCGCATGAGACTTCCGTGCAGATGAACCGTGAAAAGTGCCGCTAGCTTAGCCTTTTGCCAGCGTGGGTTGAAGGGCAAAGGTGTTGAAGGGTGGGGTGTGGAAACAATTGCTTGCAGTTGGGGGGTGTGGGTTCAGTTTAGATTCTTACTCTGGTGCCCTTCGGGCCTGGTCGCGGGCAAGCGCGCTCCTACATTTTTTGCAACGTACGTCATTCTGAAGGACCGAGTGCGTAGTCTTGGTGATACACCAGAAAATTTCGCGCCGGGCGCCAAGGCTACCAACACGGTTCATCAGGCCATGGCGCGTTGCAACAAATGTAGGAGCGCGCTTGCCCGCGATAGGCCCGAAGGGCATCAACGTAACAATCTCAAACCTGGCACTCAAATCAACACCACAAACCAACACCACAAACCAACGACAACAACCCCTTACCAAACCCCCACAAACAACCCATCCAACCATTTGAACCCAACCCCGCCCATCTCAGGTAGAATGCGCGCCCGGTTTTTGGAGAAGCTCATGACCCTGCTCAAATTAAGCGATGTGTCCCTTGCGTTCGGCGCCATGCCGTTGTTGGACAAGGTGTCCTGGCAGATCGCCCGTGGTGAGCGGGTCTGCATCATCGGTCGTAACGGTACTGGCAAGTCCAGCATGATGAAGCTCGTCAAGGGCGTGCAATTGCCCGATGACGGCAGTGTCTGGCGGGCGCCTGGGCTGAAGATCGGCGAACTGCCCCAGGAGTTGCCGGTGGCCGATGGCCGTACCGTGTTCGACGTCGTGGCCGAAGGCCTGGACGGCGTTGGCGCCCTGTTGGCCGAATATCACCACCTGAGCCAGAACATCGTCACCGCTGAAGACCTCGACAAGCTGATGCACGTGCAGTCGGACCTCGAGGCCCGCGACGGCTGGCGCCTGCAGCAACTGGTCGACAGCACCCTCAGCCGCCTGCAGTTGCCGGCCGACAAGACCCTGGCCGAGCTGTCCGGTGGCTGGCGCCGTCGCGTGCTGCTGGCCCAGGCGCTGGTGGCCGAGCCCGACCTGCTGCTGCTCGACGAGCCGACCAACCACCTGGACATCGGCGCGATCGCCTGGCTCGAAGAGGCCCTGAAGGAATTCCAGGGGGCGGTGCTGTTCATCACCCACGACCGTTCCTTCCTGCAGAACCTGGCCACCCGCATCCTGGAACTGGACCGTGGCGGCCTGATCGACTGGAACGGCGACTACGCCAGCTTCCTGGTCCACAAGGAGGCGATGCTTGCCGCCGAAGAGACCGCCAACGCGCTGTTCGACAAGCGTCTGGCCCAGGAAGAAGTGTGGATTCGCCAGGGCATCAAGGCCCGTCGTACCCGCAACGAAGGCCGTGTGCGTGCCCTCAAGGCCCTGCGCGTGGAGCGTGGCGAGCGTCGCGAGCGCACCGGCAAGGCCAACATTCAGCTGGATACCGCCGAGAAGTCCGGCAAGCAAGTGATGGTGCTGGAGAACGTCAGCTTCGCGCACCCGGGTGGCCCGACCCTTATCAAGGACTTTTCCATGGTCCTGCAGCGCGAAGACCGCATCGGTCTGCTGGGTGCCAACGGCACCGGCAAGACCACGCTGCTCAAGCTGATGCTCGACAACCTCACGCCGACCGCCGGCAAGGTCGAGGTCGGTACCAATCTGGAAGTGGCCTATTTCGACCAGTTGCGTCATCAGCTGGATCTGGAAAAGACCGTGATCGACAACATTTCCGAAGGCCGCGACTTCATCGAGATCGACGGCCAGAGCCGTCACGTGTTGAGTTACCTGGGGGACTTCCTGTTCAGCCCGCAGCGTGCCCGCACGCCGGTCAAGGCGCTGTCCGGTGGCGAACGCGCACGGTTGCTGCTGGCCAAGCTGTTCAGCAAGCCTGCCAACCTGCTGGTACTCGACGAACCGACCAACGATCTGGACGTCGAAACCCTGGAGCTGCTCGAAGAGGTCCTTTCCAACTTCAAGGGCACCGTGCTGATGGTCAGCCACGACCGGGCATTCCTCGACAACGTGGTCACCAGCACCCTGGTGTTCGAAGGCGAGGGCAAGGTGCGCGAGTTCGTCGGTGGCTATCAGGACTGGATCCGTCAGGGCGGCTCGCCGCGCCTGCTGGGCGTGACTGAAGGCAAGTCCGGCAAGGCCGAGCTCAACTCCGCGGTGGTCGCCCCTGTAGCGCCCGCACCGGCGCCAGTGGCCGAAGCGCCGGCAGCGAAGAAGAAACTCAGCTACAAGCTTCAGCGCGAGCTGGAAGCACTGCCGGGTGAAATCGACGCCAAGGAGCAGCAGATCGCTGCCGTTGAGGCCGAAATCGCCGACGCCGGTTTCTACCAGCGCCCTGCGGCTGAAACCGCCAAGGTGCTGGCATCCCTCGAAACGCTGAACAAAGCGCTGGATGCACTGGTTGAGCGCTGGGCGGAGCTGGACGAGTAACGCTCGCGCGCAGCAATAAAAAAGCCCGATCCCCCTAAAGGGCTCGGGCTTTTTGTTGCGATAGCTCAGCAATGTAGCAGTCCGGCCGGGCGGCGCTCCGCTTGCCGGCGTCGGCGTCCTGAGGATCGCTGTCGCCGGCAAGCCGGACTGCTACGAGGGCAAACAGGTTACTCCACGCGCTTGACCAGGCGCACCGCCAGCACATCGCACGGCGCGCCGTGCAGGACGTCATTGGCGGTGGAGCCCAGCAGCAGCGACAGGCCATGACGGCCATGGCTGCCAACCACGATCAGGTCGACATGGTGCTGCTTGGCCAGTTGATGGATTTCCTGGCGTGGCTGGCCGTAGGTGAGGTGGCTGTCGCCGGTGTGCACGTCAGGGTATTTGAGTTTCAGGGCTTCGAGCTTTTCCTTGGCCTGGTCGAACTGCTGCTGTTGCAGTTGCGAAAGATCCATGGGGACGTCGCCACCGAAGGCCATCGCCATGGGTTCGACGATGTGCACCAGAGACAGCTTGGCGCCGCTGGCAACCGCCAGCTTGATGGCTTTCTTGATGACCGGATCGCACTCTTCAGTGAGGTCCACGGCTACCAGAATATGTTCATAGGACATGGGATGTTCCTTCTGAGGTTTGCGATGGTTTTAATTATGGCTCTTTTCACGCGCCTCATGGCACGCCGTTGTTTTTTCACGTCGCTCCCCGCGACAGGGGCATAGACATATGACGGTGTGGATAGTGCTGTCAATCGTTGCTGTCGTTTTAAGCCCTCTGGTCTGGCTGCGACCCTCCCGTTCCCAGAGCGGCCGGATGGCCATGCGCATGGAAGCGCGGCGCATGGGCCTGGCCATGCAACTGATCCCCCAGGAGTGGCCGCACTGGCTGCCTGTGGAGCCGCCAAGCCCGTGTGCGCAGTACCATCGGCCCCGCAGGAGTCGTGAGCCCGACAGCTGGGTCTATTGGCAAATGACGCCGGGGGAGTGGGTCAATCAATGGCGCGAGCCCTGTGCGGATATGCAATTGCTGGCCCATCTGCGCACGCTGCCCGGCGACGTCTACAAGGTCGAGGCAGGCAAGCAGTTGATCGCCCTATACTGGGCCGAGAAAGGTGAAACAGAAGTGTTGCAGCGCATTGCCGCAGTGTTGAAAGCGCTGGCCTGACAGGTTGCGCGACACAAATTGCAGGCATTAAAAAGCCCGATAACAACATCGGGCTGGGGTTTGGCCAGGCAGGCCGATAATTCCGGGTGCCCCGATCGCGGTGCAGAAGCGGTGCAAGGCCGCTGCTGCTGATCAGATTTGCTTCACACTCTCTCGCAAAAATGACCCGTCTTGAGGCGCAGTGCGCTGAATGTAGACGTTATTGGTGCATTTGTCTGCTGCGGCCCTCCAGATTTTTTCCAGAATTGCGCGCCGGTCGTCGCTTCCGGCGTTTAGTCACGTCTGCAAACATTGAACGCAATCATTTTTCTGAATGCTTGTTTATCAAATGTGTCTTTTGCCTGTGATTTGCCGCTTATGCCCGCTGTCTGGCGAATTGACAATTGCTGGAATATGGCAGAAGGTAGGCGCACCCAAATCAAACGGCCGTATGAATTGAGCGTTTGCCGTAGGAACGCTCTTACAGACGCCCGAATCGTGTCGACGGGGTACCTGGCTTTTGGTGGTCGCACCGACGGAAACGTCGTGTTTTTTGCCGGATTTCAGCGTCTGACGCGTATTGTTCAGCTTCCATATCGTGGAGATCAGTTGATGATTTACGAAGGTAAAGCCATCACGGTTAAGGCTCTTGAAAGTGGCATCGTCGAATTGAATTTCGACCTCAAGGGTGAGTCCGTCAACAAATTCAACCGCCTCACCCTCAACGACCTGCGCCAGGCCATCGAGGCCATCAAGGCCGACGGTTCGATCAAAGGCGTCATCGTCACCAGTGGCAAGGACGTGTTCATCGTCGGCGCCGACATCACCGAATTCGTAGACAACTTCAAACTGCCCGAGGCCGAACTGGTCGCTGGCAACCTTGAAGCGAACAAGATCTTCAGCGACTTCGAAGACTTGGGCGTCCCGACCCTGGCCGCCATCAACGGCATCGCGCTGGGCGGCGGGCTGGAAATGTGTCTGGCCGCGGATTTTCGTGTCATGTCCGCCACCGCCAAGATCGGCCTGCCCGAAGTCAAGCTGGGCATCTACCCGGGCTTTGGCGGCACCGTACGCCTGCCACGCCTGATCGGCGTCGATAACGCCGTCGAGTGGATTGCCTCGGGCAAGGACAACCGCGCCGAAGACGCCCTGAAAGTGGGCGCCGTGGATGCCGTGGTTGCTCCCGAGAAGCTGCGTGACGCAGCGCTGGACCTGATCAAGCGCGCCATCTCCGGCGAGTTCGATTTCAAGGCCAAGCGTCAGCCGAAGCTGGACAAACTCAAGCTCAACGCCATCGAGCAGATGATGGCCTTCGAAACCGCGAAGGGTTTCGTGGCAGGCCAGGCCGGCCCGAATTACCCGGCACCGGTCGAAGCGATCAAGACCATCCAGAAAGCCGCCAACTTCGGGCGTGACAAGGCGCTGGAAGTCGAAGCTGCCGGTTTCGTGAAGATGGCCAAGACCTCGGCTGCCGAGAGTCTGATCGGCCTGTTCCTGAACGACCAGGAACTGAAAAAGAAAGCCAAGATCTACGACGAAGTCGCCAAGGACGTGAAGCAGGCTGCCGTACTGGGCGCCGGCATCATGGGTGGCGGTATCGCCTATCAGTCGGCGGTCAAGGGCACGCCGATCCTGATGAAGGACATCCGCGAAGAAGCCATCGAGCTGGGCCTGGGCGAAGCGTCCAAGCTGCTGGGCAAGCGCGTCGAGAAAGGTCGCCTGACCCCGGCGAAGATGGCCGAAGCGCTCAACGCGATTCGTCCTACGCTGTCCTACGGCGATTTCGCCCATGTCGATCTGGTGGTCGAAGCCGTGGTCGAGAATCCGAAGGTCAAGCAGGCCGTACTGGCCGAAGTGGAAGGGCAGGTGCGTGAAGACGCGATCCTGGCTTCCAATACCTCGACCATCTCCATCAGCCTGCTGGCCAAGGCGCTCAAGCGTCCGGAAAACTTCGTCGGCATGCACTTCTTCAACCCGGTGCACATGATGCCGCTGGTGGAAGTGATCCGTGGCGAGAAGTCCAGCGAAGTCGCGGTGGCGACCACCGTGGCCTACGCCAAGAAAATGGGCAAGAACCCGATTGTGGTCAACGATTGCCCGGGCTTCCTGGTCAACCGCATCCTGTTCCCGTACTTCGGCGGTTTCGCCAAGCTGGTCAGCGCCGGTGTCGACTTCGTGCGCATCGACAAGGTCATGGAAAAGTTCGGCTGGCCCATGGGCCCGGCCTACCTGATGGACGTGGTCGGCATCGACACCGGTCACCACGGTCGCGACGTCATGGCTGAAGGCTTCCCTGATCGCATGAAGGACGACCGTCGTTCCGCGGTCGACGCGCTGTACGAGGCCAATCGTCTGGGCCAGAAGAACGGCAAGGGCTTCTACGCCTACGAGACCGACAAGAACGGCAAGCCGAAGAAGGTTGTCGACGCCTCGGTGCTCGAAGTGCTCAAGCCGGTCGTCTACGAACAACGTGAAGTCAGCGACGAGGACATCATCAACTGGATGATGATCCCACTGTGCCTGGAAACCGTGCGCTGCCTGGAAGACGGCATCGTCGAAACCGCAGCCGAGGCCGACATGGGCCTGATCTACGGCATCGGTTTCCCTCCGTTCCGTGGCGGTGCACTGCGTTACATCGACTCGATCGGTGTCGCCCAATTCGTTGCCCTGGCGGACCAATACGCTGATCTGGGCGCTTTGTACCACCCCACTGCGAAGCTGCGTGAAATGGCCAAGAACGGCCAGCGCTTCTTCGGCTAAGTGCCCAACGAACAGGTGAGAATATGAGCTTGAATCCCAGAGACGTCGTGATTGTCGACTTCGGTCGCACCCCGATGGGCCGCTCCAAGGGTGGCATGCACCGTAACACCCGCGCCGAAGACATGTCGGCGCACCTGATCAGCAAACTGCTGGAACGCAACACCAAGGTCGATCCTTCGGAAGTCGAGGATGTGATCTGGGGCTGCGTCAACCAGACCCTGGAGCAGGGCTGGAACATCGCGCGCATGGCATCGCTGATGACCCAGATCCCGCACACCTCCGCTGCGCAGACCGTCAGCCGCCTGTGCGGTTCGTCCATGAGCGCGTTGCACACCGCCGCCCAGGCGATCATGAGCAACAACGGTGATGTGTTCGTCATCGGCGGCGTCGAGCACATGGGCCACGTCGGCATGATGCACGGTGTCGACCCGAACCCGCACATGTCGCTGTACGCGGCCAAGGCCTCGGGCATGATGGGCCTGACCGCCGAAATGCTCGGCAAGATGCACGGCATCACCCGTGAAGCCCAGGATGCGTTTGGCGTGCGTTCGCACCGTCTGGCCCACCAGGCGACCGTGGAAGGAAACTTCAAGGACGAAATCATCCCGATGCAAGGGTATGACGAGAACGGCTTCCTGAAGATGTACGACTTCGACGAAACCATTCGTCCCGAGACCACCCTCGAAAGCCTGGCGGCGTTGAAGCCTGCATTCAACCCCAAAGGTGGTACTGTGACGGCCGGTACTTCGTCGCAGATCACCGACGGTGCTTCGTGCATGATCGTGATGTCGGGCCAGCGCGCCATGGATCTGGGCATCACGCCGATGGCGGTTATTCGCTCCATGGCAGTGGCCGGTGTCGACCCTGCAATCATGGGTTACGGGCCTGTTCCGGCGACCCAGAAAGCGCTCAAACGCGCGGGTCTGAGCATTGCCGACATCGACTACTTCGAGCTCAACGAAGCCTTTGCGGCACAGGCCCTGCCAGTGCTGAAAGATTTGAAAGTGCTCGACAAGATGGACCAGAAGGTTAACCTGCACGGCGGCGCCATCGCCTTGGGTCACCCTTTCGGTTGCTCGGGAGCGCGGATTTCCGGCACCTTGCTCAACGTCATGAAGCAGAAGGGCGGCACCCTGGGTGTGGCCACCATGTGTATCGGCCTGGGTCAGGGTATCTCGACCGTCTTTGAGCGCATCTAAGCGGTGTGAGGTTGAAAGCCGGGGCCAGGTGCCCCGGCTTTTGTATTTTTTACGAAACGTTTTTTGAAAGTTTTTTTCGGGTCATTCCCTGAGGTTCGCAGCATGCAGCTACAACCAGGTCTCTACCGTCACTACAAAGGCCCCGAGTACCGTGTTTTCGGTGTCGCGAAGCATTCGGAGACCGAAGAGGAAGTCGTGTTCTACCAAGCGCTGTATGGCGAATACGGCCTCTGGGTACGTCCCTTGAGCATGTTTCTGGAGTCGGTCGAGGTTGACGGGGAGCAAGTGCCGCGCTTTGCTTTGGTCACGGCCGAACCTGACCTTTTTCAGAGGTCATGAGGCAGGGCCTTGCAGTAGCCTGTGCTTGACCTCACCTTGTAGCCACTATATATAGCGGGGCCTCTGAGGCTCCAACGTCTTTTTTTCTCGCATTAGGAATTTTCCGATCCATGGGCAAATCGCTGGTCATTGTGGAATCCCCGGCTAAGGCCAAGACCATCAACAAGTATCTGGGCAGCCAGTACGTGGTGAAGTCGAGTATCGGCCATATCCGAGACCTGCCCACCAGCGGTTCGGCGAGTGCCGCCAAAGAGCCTGCTGCCAAGCGCGGCAAGACGGCGTCCGAAGCGCCTGCGCTGTCGCCCAAGGAAAAGGCCAAGCGCCAGCTCGTGGCCCGCATGGGCGTCGATCCCGATCATGGCTGGAAAGCCAAGTACGAGATCCTGCCTGGCAAGGAAAAGGTGATCGAGGAGCTGCGCCGCCTGGCCAAGGATGCCGACACCATCTATCTGGCGACGGACTTGGACCGCGAGGGGGAAGCCATTGCCTGGCACCTGCGCGAAGCCATTGGTGGTGACGACGATCGCTACAAGCGCGTGGTGTTCAACGAGATCACCAAGAAAGCCATCCAGGAAGCGTTCTCCCAGCCGGGCGAACTGGACATCGACCGCGTCAATGCCCAGCAGGCGCGCCGGTTCCTGGACCGCGTCGTGGGTTACATGGTCTCGCCGCTGCTGTGGCAGAAGATCGCCCGTGGCCTGTCGGCCGGCCGGGTGCAGTCGGTTGCGGTGAAACTGGTGGTTGAGCGCGAGCGCGAGATCCGTGCCTTCAATCCTGAAGAATACTGGGAAGTGCACGCTGACCTGGGGACCGCCAAGGGCGCCAAGGTGCGCTTCGAAGTGGCCCGCGAGAAAGGCGAGGCCTTCAAGCCGCTGAACGAAGCCCAGGCCATGGCGGCCCTGGAGAAGCTCAAGGTTTCGGCCTACAGCATCGCCAAGCGCGAAGACAAGCCGACCAGCAGCAAGCCGTCGGCGCCGTTCATCACCTCCACCCTGCAGCAGGCGGCCAGTAACCGTCTGGGCTACGGCGTGAAGAAAACCATGATGATGGCCCAGCGTCTGTACGAAGCGGGTTACATCACCTATATGCGTACCGACTCGACCAACCTGTCGGCGGACGCAGTGGCGATGGCCCGCACCTACATCGAAAGCGAGTTCGGCAAGAAGTACCTGCCCGACTCGCCGAACGTCTACAGCAGCAAGGAAGGCGCACAAGAGGCTCACGAAGCGATTCGTCCTTCCGACGTCAACACCCACCCGAGCAAGCTGTCGGGCATGGAGCGTGACGCCGAGCGCCTGTACGAGCTGATCTGGCGCCAGTTTGTGGCCTGCCAGATGCCGCCTGCGCAATACCTGTCTACCACTGTCAGCGTCACCGCCGGCGACTTCGAGCTGCGCGCCAAGGGCCGCATCCTCAAGTTCGACGGTTACACCCGTGTGCTGCCACAGATGAGCAAGCCGGGCGACGACGACGTGCTGCCGGACATGGCTCAGGGCGACAGCATGAAGCTGATCAAGCTCGACCCGACCCAGCACTTCACCAAGCCGCCGGCGCGCTACTCCGAAGCGAGCCTGGTCAAGGAGATGGAAAAACGCGGGATCGGTCGTCCTTCGACCTACGCTGCGATCATCTCGACCATCCAGGACCGTGGCTACGTGGCGCTGCACAACCGTCGTTTCTACTCGGAAAAGATGGGCGACATCGTTACCGAGCGCCTGTCCGAGAGCTTCTCGAACCTGATGGACTACGGCTTCACCGCCGGCATGGAAGAGAACCTCGACGACGTGGCTCAGGGCGAGCGTGACTGGAAAAACGTGCTCGACGAGTTCTACGGCGACTTCAAGAAGAAACTCGAAGTGGCCGAAGCGACCGGCAGCGGCATGCGTGCCAACGAGCCGGTGATGACCGACATCCCGTGCAAGGTCTGCGGCCGTCCGATGCAGATTCGTACCGCGTCCACGGGCGTATTCCTCGGTTGCTCGGGCTACAGCCTGCCGCCCAAGGAACGCTGCAAGGCCACCGTCAACCTGACGCCGGGCGACGAAATCGCCGAGGACGACGAGGGTGAATCGGAATCGCGCGTGTTGCGTGGCAAGCATCGCTGCCCGATCTGCAGCACCGCGATGGACGCCTACCTGCTCGACGAGAAGCGCAAACTGCACATCTGCGGCAACAACCCAGACTGCGCAGGCTACGAGATCGAAGAGGGCACCTATCGCATCAAGGGCTACGAAGGCCCGAGCGTGGAGTGCGACAAGTGTGGCGGCGAGATGCAGCTCAAGACTGGCCGTTTCGGCAAGTTCTTCGGCTGCACCAACTGCAAGAACACCCGCAAGCTGCTGAAGAACGGCGAAGCTGCACCGCCGAAAATGGACCCGGTGAAGATGCCGGAACTCAAGTGCGAGAAGGTCGACGACACTTACATCCTGCGTGACGGTGCCTCGGGTCTGTTCCTGGCGGCCAGCCAGTTCCCGAAAAACCGCGAGACCCGTGCGCCGCTGGTGCTGGAAATCGTGCCGCACAAGTCCGAGATCGATCCGAAGTACCACTTCCTGTGCGAAGCACCACAGAAAGACCCCGACGGCCGTCCGGCAGTGATCCGTTACAGCCGCAAGTCCAAGGAGCAATATGTGCAGACCGAAGTGGACGGCAAGCCGACCGGCTGGCGCGCGTTCTACGACGGCGGCACCTGGAAGGTCGAAGACAAGCGTTGATCGCGTGCGCCTGAGCCTGTCGGCTGGCGTACCCGTCTTGCGTTGAATCAGTCCCCCGGTGCGCTTGCGTAGCGGGGGATTTTTTTTCGCAAGGCGACCTGTCCCTATTCATCGAGGTGGAGGCCACGTTCATGGCTCGCGAACTCTATACACGTACCAACCAGAAGATCTTTTTCGCAGGGCTTGCCCTGGAAGCCATGGCCAAGGCCAAGGCCAGTGGCGCCATGAACGCCCAGGGCCTGGAGCAGGCTGAGCGTGAATCGGCGGTGTTTCACCTGTACGGCGCGCTGCTGGGCCTGTGTCACGAGATCGCCGGCTTCTATCGCTTGCCCCAGGCCAACTCGCCACGTGCCGAGGCGCTGTTGACCCCGCAGGTGCTGGAGTCGATACAGATTCCGGAGATGGCTGAGCTGGTGGAGTTGGCGCAGCAGCGCGAAACCTGGCTGGCGCAGCTGTTGGCGTCCTACAACGCGCTGTTCCAGCCGCCACGTGCCCCGAGCAAGCCAAAAGGTGACGTGACCCAGCCGTTGATCATCGCAGTGGGCGCAGAGGAGGAGCCGGAGCCCGAGTTGAGCCGTGAAGAAATGGAAAGCTGGCGGCAACAGCTCAAGGGGCTGGCCATTCGTTTCCGCGAAGGTCTGAGCGAGTGCTGAGCCAAACGTCTGATTGATCGATGGACTAGGGCATGCGTCATCAGGCTGTTACAATGGTCGTCTTTCGTGGAGAACTGTCCTGATGCCAACCTCTTTTCTGGAAATTGTCGAATTGCCTGACGGCCGCATCGAGTTGCGCCGTGCCGAGGATGAAGGGTCGTTGGTGACCTTGAATTTCTCCGAGGATGCCAAGGCATTTCTGCAAGGCCAACACGTCGAAGTCGCCAAGGCAATGCTGAGCGTCGGCGTGCAGATGGCTGGCCGCCTGGCTGAAGGCGAGCTGACCAAGGAAGAAGAGGGGCCTCGCGTCCTGCATTGATCCGGCCCGGGTCAAATGCGTGCTTCAAGGCTTCTCGTTCGCAGAAGCCTGGCTACACACCTTTTCCGATACTGACTGAACCCGCCGCTGTCACTCAGCCCAGGCGGATGTTCAGGCTTTGCGCATTTCCGATGCTCGCCGCGCTGATCAGTTGCTGACGGGCGGTGCCCGAAATCGGGTTGATCCAGCTGACGACGGTATGACTGCGGCCCAGGCGCAAGGCTTCGCGGGTCAGTTCCAGCGCGCTCTGATTGCCACGGGACTGCATCAGGATAATGCGCTCCCGGTTCAGCCCGGCGTCCCGCAGCCAGGCCTGGGTGACGCTCGAAGGCGGAGCGATGAGCGTCAGCCAGCGGTCGTTGGAGTCCTGGCTCAGATCCCGGAGGATAGGCGCCAGAAGGTTCAGGCAGTTCCCGGCAGCGCCGCGCAATGACAATTCACTGAAGACTTCCGCATCGTTGCTCCAGGGCTTCTGGACTACGTCGTCCAGGACCGGCACCTTGAGCAGCGGCGCGTCGAGCAGGTGCCCGACCGGGGCCATGAAGGCTTCGAACAGGGGCAGTTGTGCATGTTGTTGCGGTGTCTGGAACTGCATGGACGTTCTCCTTAGCGGCGAATCACGCCGACGCTCAGCCCTTCGATGACCAGGTCCTGATCTTTCAGGTTGACCTCGATGGGGGCGAAATCAGGGTTCTCGGCGATCAGCCAGACCTTGCTGCCTTCACGCTTGAAGCGCTTGACGGTGACTTCGTCGCCGATGCGCGCGACGACGATCTGGCCGTTGCGGGCTTCGCGGGTGGTGTGGACCGCCAGCAGGTCGCCGTCGAGGATGCCGACATCCTTCATGCTCATGCCGTGGACCCGGAGCAGGTAGTCTGCGCTGGGGTGGAAGAACGCCGGGTTGATGGCCAGGGATTCCTCGACGTGTTGCTGGGCCAGGATCGGTGCACCGGCAGCGACGCGGCCGATGATCGGCAGGCCGCCGGTGTCGTCGTTCTTGGCCTCGAAGCCCGGAATGCGGATGCCGCGGGAAGCGCCAGGGGTCATCTCGATGGCGCCCTTGCGTGCCAGGGCCTTGAGGTGCTCTTCGGCAGCGTTGGGGGATTTGAACCCCAGTTTCTGAGCGATTTCCGCACGGGTGGGCGGGTAGCCGTTGTCTTCGAGACAGCGTTTGATGAAATCCAGAATCTCGGCTTGGCGTGCTGTCAGTTTAATCATGTACGTCGCTCTGTCTTTTTATACAGTGACTGGGATTATATACAGTGATCGCGTCTTGGCAATCATCCTTTTATCCGGCGCATCCGATGATCGCGCAAAGATCCCTCGCGGACTTTGTCAGGCAGTGGCTGTAAGTGCCGATTTGTATGATTAAATGGCGTGACCGGACGGGCAGAAAACGAACGGGCAGGGTTGACAGGAAATCGCTTGAAACGTATGTTTCAAACAAGTGTTTGTCAGGCGAAGAACCATGGCTCAGTCGGAAACAGTTGAACGAATTCTCGATGCTGCAGAACAGCTGTTCGCCGAGAAGGGTTTTGCCGAAACGTCGTTGCGGCTCATTACCAGCAAGGCGTCGGTGAACCTGGCAGCGGTGAACTACCACTTCGGTTCGAAGAAGGCCCTGATCCAGGCCGTGTTCTCGCGTTTCCTGGGGCCGTTCTGCCTGAGTCTGGACAAGGAACTCGAGCGCCGCCAGGCCAAGCCCGAGCACAAGCCGACCCTTGAAGAGCTGCTGGAAATTCTCGTCGAGCAGGCCCTGGTGGTGCAACCTCGAAGCGGCAATGATTTGTCGATTTTCATGCGTCTGCTGGGGCTGGCGTTCAGCCAGAGCCAGGGCCACCTGCGCCGCTATCTGGAAGACATGTACGGCAAGGTTTTCCGCCGCTATATGCTGCTGGTCAACGAGGCCGCGCCGCGTATTCCGCCTATCGAGCTGTTCTGGCGCGTGCACTTCATGCTCGGCGCCGCAGCGTTCAGCATGTCCGGCATCAAGGCGTTGCGCGCCATCGCCGAGACCGATTTCGGCGTCAATACCTCCATCGAGCAGGTCATGCGCCTGATGGTGCCGTTCCTGGCCGCTGGCATGCGCGCCGAAACCGGGGTGACGGACTCTGCCATGATCAGCGCCCAGCTCAAGCCACGCAGCAAAAGCGCGACGCCGCCGACCCCCGCTAAAGTCTGATCGCTCTCGCAGTACGGTGCGGTGAATTTGCATCGCACCCCTCGATCCCTCACCATGCCGGTCTGAGCATTGGTTGTTGAAGGATCTTGGTATGAATTCTGGCCTGCAAGGCTCCCTGATGGTGGACGTCGCCGGTACCTGGCTGACCGCCGAAGACCGTCAGTTTCTGCGTCAGCCCGAAGTGGGCGGCCTGATTATCTTTGCCCGTAACATCGAAAGCCCTCGCCAGGTACGTGAGCTGTGCGCGTCTATCCGCGCCATTCGTCCTGACTTGCTGCTGGCGGTCGATCAGGAGGGCGGGCGGGTGCAGCGCCTGCGCCAGGGCTTCGTGCGTCTGCCAGCCATGCGCGCGATTGCCGACAACCCGAATGCCGAATTCCTCGCCGAGCAGTGCGGCTGGCTGATGGCAGCCGAAGTGCTGGCCGTCGGGCTGGACTTGAGCTTTGCGCCGGTGCTGGACCTGGATTACCAGCGCAGCGCGGTGGTGGGCAGCCGTTCGTTCGAAGGCGATCCCGAGCGTGCGGCGTTGCTGGCGGGTGCTTTCATTCGCGGCATGAACGACGCTGGCATGGCCGCCACCGGCAAGCATTTCCCGGGGCACGGCTGGGCCGAAGCGGATTCCCATGTGGCGATCCCCAACGATGAACGCAGTCTGGAAACCATCCGGGCCAACGATCTGGTGCCTTTTGCCCGCTTGAGCAAGCAACTGGCGGCGGTCATGCCGGCTCACGTCATCTATCCGCAGGTGGATTCGCAACCGGCAGGTTTCTCTCGGCGCTGGCTGCAGGACATTCTGCGCGGCGAGCTTGGCTTTGACGGGGTGATTTTCAGTGATGACCTGTCCATGGCCGGTGCCCATGTGGTGGGCGATGCCGCCAGCCGTATCGAGGCGGCCCTGACGGCCGGTTGCGACATGGGCCTGGTGTGCAACGATCGCGCTGCCGCAGAACTGGCCCTCAGTGCTGCGCAGCGGATGAAAATCACCGCCCCTGCGCGAATTGCCCGGATGCGTGGGCAGGGGCTAGCGACCATCGAATACCGTCAGCACCCGCGCTGGCAGGCCGCGATGGGTGCGCTGCGTGACGCCCAGTTGATCGACTGAGCCTCACCCGGGTCAGTTGGGGCGCAGTTGCAGGCGCCCCTGCTGATCGACCACTACCTTGTAGGCATCGTAAGTGTTCAGTGAAGGATGCTGCGTCTGTAGGCTGTGGGTATGCGCCGCCGTGACCACCATCACTTTCGCCCCGGCTGCTTCTGCCGCTGCGATACCCGCCGCCGCATCTTCGAATACCAGGCAATCCTCTGCCTTCACGCCCAGGCGCTGGGCACCCAGCAGAAAGCAGTCCGGCGCGGGTTTACCTCTCTCGACGTCTTCGGCGCTGACCAGCACCTGCGGCAGCGGCAGGCCGGCCGCGAGGATCCTGCGTTCGGCCAGTTGGCGCGGAGCGGAAGTGACCACAGCCCAGTGGTTGTCCGGGATCGCAGCGAGGAACTGCGCGGCGCCCTCAACGGCCACCACGCCCACGACATCTTCGATTTCCGCCTCGGTCAGCCGCTGCGCTTCCAGTTCCGGATCAACTCCCGGCAGGTTCAAACGGCGCAGGGTGTCGATGCAGCGCACCCCGTGAATGGTCGCGAGCAACTCCTGGACATTGACGCCCTTGCTCAGCGCCCATTGCGTCCAGACCCGCTCGGCGGCCACGGTGGAGTTGGTCAGAGTGCCATCCATGTCGAACAGGAAGGCGGCGAATGAGTGCTGCTCTGGCATGCATGCTGTCCTTTTATGAAGCGCTGTCGTTCAGTCGATTCGCGAGCCTAGCATGCACTGCACAGAGAGTCTGTCAGTAGCGGCGCCAGTGCCCCGGCATCCACAGCCATTGATTGCCAGCCCAGCGGTAGTGTCCCGGCACCCATTGTGCGCCGGGGGCGGGCATCACGGGCACGACCTCTACAGGCGGCGGTGGGCGGCGCGGGTGAACCGGCTCGACGACACAGCCGGACAATGTGAGGGTGAAGGCGGTGGCCAGCAGGGCGGCCTTGGTGAATCGCAACATGGGAAATCCTTGTGTCGACCTGGCCCGCACCTGATTGGTGGGGCGTACAGGGATTTAACGTTGCGTGGCGCAGAATCCGTCGCCGGTTTTTACTCTTTCATCGCGTTGCGTGGCAGCGCCTGACGCCGGTTGACCATCGCCTCGGCCAGTTTCTGGCGTTCATCGGCCGGCAAGGTGGCGGCGAAGTCGGCCAGAGTGGCGTCAACGCGGGTGCGCAGGCTGATGTCGGCGGTGCGGGCGCGGTCCAGGTCGGCGTCCAGCGCATCGCGATCCAGCGCTGCAGATTGCAGGCGCTGCACGACATCGGCGTGGGCCTGACGGCTGGCGACGATCAGCGCCTGGTTTTGCGCGCGGGTTTCACGCAGCAGGCGGCGCAACTGATGGCGACGGGCTTCGGGCAGTTGTGCCAGCGCCTGATGCAACCCGTGTTGCACCACGCTGCGGGGAGGGTGCGGGCGGTTGGACCATTGATACCAGCCGCCCGCAAGGCCGCCGATCAGGAACACGTTGGTCAGCACCGAGGCGATCAGCAGGGTTTTGAAGCGAGCGGGGGCCTGGCTCATTGATCGTTCTCCTCGGCATCCAGGCCCTGGAAGAGCTCGACATCGCCATGGTCGAAGATGCTGGGCAATACCTCGGGGGTGCTGGTGAGCGGCAGGCTGAGGGAAACCACCAGCATCCCCGCGGCTGCACCGGCAAGGCCCACGCCGACGATGCCAAGGCTCGACAGCCATTCCCAATGCCGACGCCAGAACGATGAAGAGGCCGGGGTGAAGGCCGCCGCCAGCACTGCGCGAACCAGCAACGGATCAGGGGTGGCCGCGCGATGAGTGTCCAGTTGCCGGTCGAGCCAGGCCGCCTGCCGCAGCGTTTCATGCACGCTTGTTTCCCCCGAAGCCAGCAGGCGACGGGCATCTTCCTGTTCGGCTGCCGGCCAGTGTCGCAGGTCCGCCCCGTAGGCGTCGGCCAGATGGGCAAAGCGTTCAGGCGTCATGGTTTTCCTCTCCCTGGGCTGGCCTTGCGCTGCTGCGGGGCAAGGTCTGACTCGGCTAAATAAGTGCGCAAGTTGCGCCGGCCTCGTGACAAAAGACTTTCCAGCGCCTCGACGCTGATCTGCATCAGCGCTGCGGCTTCGGTGTTGGGCAATTCCTGGTAATACTGCAAAACGATGGCCTCACGCTGGCGGTCCGGCAAGGCGGCCAGTGCTGCGGCCATTTGTGCGTGCTGCGCCTGGGTTTGCAACTGCTCCTCGGGTAGCGGCGCGCTGTCCGGGACTTCGGCGAGGAAGTCGTCTTCGAGCAGCGGCATGCCCTTGCGGCTGCGCAGGCGGTCGTAGCACAGGTTCAACACGACGCGGTGCAGCCAGGTGTCGAAGCGCGCCTGGCCGGTGCGCCAGCCCGCCGCATGTTTCCACAACCTGAGAAAGCTTTCCTGGGCGACATCCCGGGCTTCTTCGGCATCGCCCAACAGGCGGCTGGCCAAGGCGAGAAGGCGAGGGAGCTTGCGTGACACCATCTCCTTGACGGCCTCCGGTTCGTTGTTGCCGACGCGGGCCAACAACTCAAGGTCCGGATCAGTTTCGTTCAATATGGCGTGTCTCGGTCCGGTTACTGGGGCAGCCACGCCATGTTCAAGGCTGGCGGGGAGGGCGTTGAAATATCTTGTTACTACTGACCGCATCCCCGCCAATGGTTCACCGCACCCAGCGACCTTCTATCCAGTACCAGTTCGGACCGCGCGCCACCCAGTGGCCCGGCTGCCAGCGCGCATTGGGTCGCACGCGCTGCCAGTGCCCGGGCGCCCAGACATAGCCCCGGCCCTCCCAGCGCCAGTGACCGCGGTCCCAGGCATATCCGGGCCGCCCGCCCGGAACCGGCTCCATGCGCATGGGGGGTGGCGCCTGGCGAATGATGATTTCCTGCGCGTAGGAGGGGGTGCTCGCCAGTGCCGCGAGTGCGACCGGGATGAGCAGGGCGTAACCTAATCTGGCCAGAGATCGTGGGACTCTCATGACAACTCCTTCATGCCTGCACGCGAAAGTGAGTGCAGCTGAAGGGTTCAACGCAGGCGCTGGAAAAATCCGTCGCAGGCAGTGCGAAAAAAATGGGAGGATCGAAAGGAAGGGAGGGGTGCTAGCGCCATATGACGTTGATAGTCAACGGGAAAGGGTTCAGAAAGTTGTCCACGGAAATAGTGAATATCTCTGTGGATAACTGTCTGTAAGCCCTTGGGTGCAAGGGCTTGGTCAATATGGTCGATTAATGAACAGCTCTTTCTATGGCCTCGATACAGCCGGTCAATTGTCAGAAAACTGTTCCGCCAGGCTGATCGGCGTCATGGGTTTTTCCGAGCACAGCTCAGGATTCGGCCCACTCTACATCCGTGAGGCCCAGTTGCTCGGCCTTGGGTTTGCTGACCTTAGGCACCTTGTCAGAACGATATTTGGGGATCTGGCCAAAGCCTGCGTCCACTGACGCCCAATGCCATGCAGAAGCGCTGTCCATGGCTTCGGCGCTGATATAGAAGCTTTTGTATTTTCCATGCAGCAGATAATCGATTCTGAAATGCTTGTACTGTCCCACTCTCGTAAACCTCCCTATCAGTCGCTCACACTTCACTGAGTCGCCAGGGCCAGGAAAATTCAGTCGAATTGATCCGTTGGGGTGCAAACGGTGGGTATTGGTACAGACGAAGGGGGCCAGTGTTGCAGATGCAGGCAAATGGATGGTCGGCCACGCTGACCCAAGCCTCGTAGCAGCACGGCTTGCCGGCGGGAGCGGCCTCAAGATCGCCAACGCCGGCAAGCCGGACTGCTACGGGAAGGTGGCGTGTTTAGATTTTGATCTTGATCTTCGAACGCGATGGCACAGGCGCCGCCGAACGCGACGTAAAGGCGCCAGGCCGAGCGCAGGCGTCGTGGAGGGGGATGAGCGGCAGGACGGCGCGAAAGCTGTGCGGGCCAGGGACGGCCCATCACAGCGTGCCCCCGGAACGGCGCCGGAGTCGAGGGAAGTCCGAAGGACCCCAGCCAGGAGCAAATGGTTTGCCTACTTTCCCGAAAGAAAGTAGGTCGTCCGTAAGGGGCGAAACCCTAAGCCAAAAACCCCCGCGAAACCGGATATACACCCGATCCCAAAGTCACCCAAAGACGCTGAGCGTCGCACAAGCCATTCCCACGCAGAGCGTGGGAACGATCAACTTCCAGGCCTTACTTGGTCAAAAACTTGAACACGGTCGTCTGGCTATACGCCTTGCCCGGATCCAGCCGCGTGGACGGGAAGTTCTTCTGGTTCGGCGAGTCCGGATAGTGCTGCGTCTCCAAGGTGAACGCGCCCCAGTGCGGATAGATCTTGCCGCCCTTGCCTTTGACCGTGCCATCCAGGAAGTTGCCGGTATACAGCTGTACCCCCGGCTCGCTGGTAAAGAGTTGCAGACGACGACCCGATTTCGGATCGCTCACGTCCGCAGCAAGCGCCGCCACCTTGCCCTTGGTGTCCAGCACCCAGTTATGGTCATAACCGCCCTGGGTAGGCTCGGCGAATTTCAGCTGCTGGTGGTCTTCGCGGATGCGCTTGCCAAAGGCCACGGGCTTTAGGAAGTCCATCGGCGTGCCTGCCACCGGTGCGATCTCGCCGGTTGGAATCAGCTTCTCGTTGACCGGTGTGTAATGGCTGGCGTGAACGATGGCCACCTGATCCAGAATATCGCCGTTACCCGCACCCGCCAGGTTGAAGTAACTGTGGTTGGTCAGGTTGAGCACCGTCGGTTTGTCGGTCGTGGCGTGGTACTGGATGCGCAGTTCGTTCTTCTCGTTGAGGCTGTAGGTCACCTCGGTTTTCAGCGTACCGGGAAAGCCCATCTCGCCGTCCGCCGACACATAGGTCAGCTTGACCCCGACCCAGCCCTTGTCCTTGACCTGTTCGGCCTTCCAGATCTGCTTGTCGAAGCCCTTGGTGCCGCCGTGCAAGGCGTTGGTCTTGTCGTTCTGCGGCACCTGATAGGATTTGCCGTCCAGGCTGAACTTGCCGTCCGCCAGACGGTTGCCGAAACGGCCAATGGTGGCACCAAAGTAGGACGTGCCCTTGAGGTAGCCATCCAGATCATCGAAACCGAGCACCACGTCTTCTGTCTTGCCATTCTTGTCCGGTACCAGCAACGACTGCAGCGTGCCGCCATAGGTGATCACCGTGGCCTGCATCCCCAGGCTGTTGCGCAGGGTGTATTTCTCGACCGTGGTGCCGTCCGGCATCTTGCCGAACGCTGCGTGTTCGCTGGTGAGGCCCGTTGCGCCGTTGGCTTGCAGGGCGGCGGCCAGCAGGGTCAGTCCGATAGCAGGGATAAGCGTCTTCCTCATTGCGTCCTTCCTTTTTTGTTATTGAGCAGCGACGGCTGTAGGAGTGAGCTTGCTCGCGATGGCGTTCGTTCAGTCGGCTCCGTTTACAGGCTCGGACCCCATCGAGAGCAGGCTCATTCCTACATTGGTAATACTATTTTGGCTTCCTGTGACGGTATTTCTGTTTTATAGATCAAAAACACTCGATTTAAAAATTAATTGTAATACTATTTAGCTCAACTAAAGCTCGACTCCAGTCGCGAATCAGGTGTAGACCAGCTTTCGCCACTTGTACAGCCGTTTGACAGTCAATCATATGATGATTAGCCTCGATCTGCGGAAAGCACCGCAAAAAGGGGTAGGGCATGAGCAACAGTTTTCACGCCTCGACCGTAGACCGTCTCGGCGCCTGGATTGCTCAAGGCAGTGTGCCGCCGGGGCAGGCACTGAAGGTTGAAGCGGCGTTGGGCGAGGAGTTCGGGGTCAGTCGTACGGTGATCCGCGAGGCCATCAAGACGTTGGTGGCCAAGGGCATGCTGGAAGTCGGCCCGAAGGTCGGGACGCGGGTGTTACCGGTGCGCAGTTGGAACCTGTTCGACCCGCAGGTGGTCGGCTGGTTGGCAGCCAAGGGTTTGCCAAAGAGTTTTGTGATGGACCTGCTGGATCTGCGCCGGGCTATCGAACCGATGGCGGTGCGTTGGGCGTGTGAGCGGGCAACCCCTGCGCAGATCGCCGAGATTCAGGCGGCGTATGGCCTGCTGGCGGACAGCGTGGCGGACATGGGCGATTACAACCATGCCGACCAGCGCTTCCATGAGGCGGTGCTGGCGGCCAGCCATAACCAGTTCATCGAGCAGATGCTGCCGGCGCTGGGTGCACTGCTGGCGATTTCTTTCGAGGTTTCCTCGGCGGTGCCGGGCGAATTGGGACGTACGCTGCCGCTGCACAAAGACCTGGCGGACGCCATCGCCACCCGGGATGCAGCGCGAGGGGTCTGGGCCTGCATGAGCCTGATCGAGAACGCCTGCGAGGTGATTTCCCGCTCGCTGAGCGACTGAGCGACAACAGCTGTTCAAGACGGGCTGCGGCCCTGGACAAGAATAAAAACAGGACATTGGCATGAAGTGGCTTGCGGTCTGTGACCAGCGTTTCAAATTGGCCGAAGGGCCGTTCTGGGATCAATCCCGGCAGAACCTGTACTGGGTCGACATCGCCGGGTTTCGCGCCCTGCGCCTGCACCAGGGGCAGGTGCGGCACTGGCAATTCAACGAGCCGGTCTCGGCATTCATCCCCACCACTCAAGGCGATGCGCTGGTCACCCTGGCCAGTGGCGTGTACCGCCTCAACCTTGAATCCAGCGCCGATGCGCCTGGTCTGGCGCTGTTCTGCGAGGCTGATCCGGTGCCGGGCAACCGCGCCAACGAAGCCCGTTGCGACAGCCAGGGGCGGCTGTGGCTGGGCAGCATGCAGAACAATCTGGACGCCAAAGGCGGCGACGTACCGCTGGAACGCCGCTCCGGCGGACTTTTCAGGGTCGATGCCCGTGGCCAGTCAACCCCGCTGCTGGGCGGGCAGGGCATCGTCAACACCCTGCTCTGGGCCGATGACGACAGCTCGCTGCTGACCGCTGACAGCCTTGACGGTGTGATCTACCGCTACCCGATACTGACCGATGGCTCTCTGGGCGAGCGGCGCATCTGGGCAGCGCAGCATGTGCGCGGCGTGCCCGATGGCTCGGCGATGGATGCCCAGGGCTATGTCTGGAACGCCCGCTGGGGTGGGCACTGCATCATCCGCTTCGCGCCCGACGGCAGCATAGACCGGATAGTCGAAGTGCCGCTCAGTCACCCCACCAGTTGCGTGTTCGGCGGCCCCGACATGACCACCCTGTTCGTCACCAGCGCCAGGCCTTCCAGCGGAGCGCTTGAACTGGATGGCTGTGTGTTGAGCGTTGAAACCGGCATTCAGGGGCTGGCCTGCCAGCGCTTTGCCGGCTGAGGATTTCGGACTGCAAGCGAGTGTCACGGGCAGTGTGACACTCGGTTACATAGACTGCATTGATAATATGATATGACTGTTTTCAGTCGAAACGACCGTCAGGCCTTCACGCTTTCCGGTCGCCACGACACTCACTGCTGGACGCTGTAGCTAGTCAATAAAAATAAGGAGTTAGCTATGTTGAGTCGCCATGGGATTCGCTCCCTGTGCTGTGCTGCTGTTGCCACCGCTATCGTTGGAATGAGCGGCGGCGCCATCGCTGCCGACAAGGTCAAGATCGGCTTTCTGGTCAAACAGGCCGAAGAGCCATGGTTCCAGACCGAATGGCAGTTCGCTGAAAAGGCCGGCAAGGATCACGGTTTCGAAGTCATCAAGATCGCCGTTCCCGACGGCGAGAAAACCCTCACCGCCATCGACAACCTGGCTGCCAACGGCGCCAAGGGTTTTGTCATCTGCCCGCCTGACGTGTCCCTCGGCCCGGCCATCGTCGCCAAGGCCAAGGCCAACGATCTGAAGGTCATGGCCGTGGACGACCGCTTCGTCGACGCCAAGGGCAAGTTCATGGAAGACGTGCCGTACCTGGGCATGGCCGCGTTTGAAGTGGGCCAGAAGCAGGGCGCTGCCATGGCGACCGAGGCGCAGAATCGCAAGTGGGACTGGAAGGAAACCTACGCGATCATCAACACCTACAACGAGCTGGACACCGGCAAGAAGCGCACCGACGGCTCGGTCGATGCCCTGAAGAAAGCCGGCCTGCCTGAAGATCACATCCTCTTTACCCCGCAAAAGACCCTCGACGTGCCGGGCAGCATGGACGCCACCAACGCGGCCTTGCCTAAACTGCCAAGCGGCGCGAAAAACCTGATCGTCGGCGGCATGAACGACAACACCGTGCTCGGTGGCGTGCGTGCGACCGCCGGTGCAGGCTTCTCCCCGGACAACGTGATCGGGATCGGCATCAACGGCACCGACGCCATCGACGAGCTGAAAAAGCCGAAGAGCGGCTTCTTCGGCTCGATGCTCCCAAGCCCGGACAAAGAGGGCTACAACACCGCCCTGCAGATGTACGAGTGGGTCACCACTGGCAAGGAGCCGCCTAAATACACCGCCATGGACGACGTGACGCTTATCACCCGTGAGAACTTCAAGGACGTGCTGACCAAGATCGGTCTGTACAAGTAATCCCTGGCGACAATCTGCAAGGCCTCGCTTCACCCCAGGGTGGAGCGAGTGGGAGGTGGTTCATGCAACAGGCTTCTGCACCACAGGTACAGCAACAACAGGCGGGCGGCAGCCTGCGTTTCAACGGGATCGGCAAGACCTTTCCGGGGGTCAAGGCGCTGTCCGACATCAATTTCGAAGCCCGCCCCGGCAGTGTTCATGCGCTGATGGGCGAGAACGGCGCGGGCAAATCGACGCTGCTCAAGATTCTCGGCGGCTCGTATCAGCCCAACAGCGGCGACCTGCAGATCGGCGATCAACACCTGGCGTTCAAGTCCACGGCTGACAGCATTGCCGCCGGTGTCGCGGTGATTCACCAGGAACTGCACCTAGTGCCGGAAATGTCGGTGGCGGAGAACCTGCTGCTGGGGCACATGCCCAATCGTTTCGGGTTGGTGAATCGTCGGGCCATGATGCGCCGCGCGCGCGAACTGCTCAAAGGCCTGGCCGATGAAATCGATCCGGGCACGCGTCTGGGCGATCTGTCCCTCGGGCAACGGCAACTGGTGGAAATCGCCAAGGCCATGTCGCGCAATGCCCACGTCATCGCGTTCGACGAACCCACCAGCAGCCTTTCGGCGCGCGAGATCGACCGCCTGATGGCGATCATCGTCAAGCTGCGGGACGAGGGTCGGGTGATTCTGTATGTCTCCCACCGCATGGAAGAAATCTTTCGCGTGTGCGACGCGGTCACCGTCTTCAAGGACGGACGTTTCGTACGCACTTTCGAGGACATGGCCGACCTGGACCACGACCGACTGGTGACCTGCATGGTCGGCCGCGACATTCAGGACATCTACAACTACCGCCCGCGCCAGCACCAGGGGCCAAGCCTGCGTGTCACCGGTCTGTTGGGGCCTGGCTTGCAGGAGCCGGTGAGTTTCGCGGTGGATAAAGGCGAAGTGCTGGGCTTTTTCGGCCTGGTCGGCGCTGGGCGCACCGAGCTGTTTCGCATCCTCTCCGGATTGACCAGGAGCCAGGCCGGCACCCTGCAACTGGACGGCAAGCCGCTGAACCTCCGGTCGCCCCGCGACGCCATCGCCGCCGGGGTGTTGCTGTGCCCCGAGGACCGCAAGAAAGAGGGCATCGTGCCGCTTTCCAGCGTGGCCGAGAACATCAACATCGGCGCCCGCCCGCGGCATGTGCACCTGGGTTGCCTGATCCAGGGACGCTGGGAGCGGGACAACGCGAAGACCCAGATCCGCTCGATGAACGTCAAGACGCCATCACCCGAGCAGCAGATCATGTTCCTGTCCGGCGGCAATCAGCAAAAGGCCATTCTGGGCCGCTGGCTGTCGATGCCGATGAAGGTGCTGTTGCTGGACGAGCCGACTCGCGGCATCGACATCGGCGCCAAGTCCGAGATCTATCAGATCATCCATAACCTGGCCGCCGAGGGGATCGCGGTGATCGTGGTGTCCAGCGATCTGATGGAAGTCATGGGCATTTCCGACCGTATTCTGGTCATGAGCGAAGGCGCCATCACCGGCGAGCTTTCTCGTGACGAGGCCAACGAACAACGGTTGTTGCAACTGGCACTGCCGCGCACTCGCGGCTGACACCGGGTCAAGACAGTGAAAAATAAAAACGAGGTGCGTATGTCTACCGAAACCAGCCTGACGGCTCCCCGCCAGGGCATGAACATGCGTCGATTCTTCGACGACTGGGCCATGCTTCTCGCCGCATTGGGCATCTTTGTGCTCTGTGCCTTCCTGATCGACAACTTCATGTCTCCGCTGAATATGCGCGGGCTTGGGTTGGCGATTTCCACGGTCGGCATCGCTGCCTGCACCATGCTGTTCTGTCTCGCGTCCGGGCATTTCGACCTCTCGGTCGGCTCGGTGCTGGCCTGTTCGGGGGTGATCGCCGGGATCGTGATCCGTGACACCGACAGTGTGTTTTTCGGGGTCTCAGCGGCCCTGGTCATGGGGCTGGTGGTGGGGCTGATCAACGGCATCGTGATCGCCAAGCTGCGGATCAACGCGTTGATTACCACCCTGGCGACCATGCAGATCGTGCGCGGTCTGGCCTACATCTTTTCCAACGGTAAAGCGGTGGGCGTGGGTGACGAAGGCTTCTTCGTATTCGGTAATGGCCAGTTGTTCGGCGTGCCGGTGCCGATCCTGATCACCATCGTCTGCTTCGTGTTCTTTGGCTGGTTGCTGAACTACACCACCTACGGGCGCAACTCGCTGGCGATCGGTGGCAACCAGGAAGCTGCATTGCTGGCGGGTGTGCACGTGGACCGCACCAAGATCATCATCTTCGCGGTGCACGGCCTGATCGGCGCGCTGGCGGGCGTGGTGCTGGCTTCGAGGATGACCTCCGGGCAACCGATGATCGGGCAGGGCTTCGAGCTGACGGTGATTTCCGCGTGCGTGCTGGGCGGGGTATCGCTCAGTGGCGGAATCGGGATGATTCGTCACGTGATCGCGGGGGTGTTGATCCTGGCGATCATCGAGAACGCCATGAACCTGAAAAACATCGATACCTTCTATCAGTACGTGATTCGCGGGACGATTCTGTTGCTGGCGGTGATCATCGACCGGTTGAAGCGCCGCTGACATCACCCGAACCGTTGCAGTCCGGCTTGCCGGCGTCGGCGCTCTCCAGGACGCCGTCGCGGGCAAGCGCGCTCCTACAGGAATGAGGCCGCAAGGCTCTGCTCGACCCACCTGCAGAACCCAAGCATCGCGGTGTCGCTCATCATCGGGCCGATGAGTTGAATCCCCAGTGGCAACCCCTGATCGCCGACCCCCACGGGCAGATTCAGGCTCGGCAAACCCAGCAGGCTCCAGATCCGCGAGAACAGTGGATCCCCCGTGCGCTCCAGCCCAAGGTCGGCCTCGCCGCAGGCGCTGGGTGTGAGCAGCAGGTCATAATCGGCAAAGCCCCGCCCCAACTGATGCCGCGCCGACGCCACCTGTGCCCGGTGCTGCACACTCTGTTCAAAGGTCACGCGCGACCCACGCTCAAGCATCGCGACCAGTCTGTCGCTCAACAGCTCGCCATGATTCAGACGCTCATCGGCCAGCGCCTTGAATGCCTCGCCACACATCACCTGATCGTGCACCTCGACCAGGGCTGCCACTGAATCGGCCAGGGTCACATCGACCATGTGCACCCCCTTGGCTGCCAGCGTCCGCACCGTGGATTCGAACGCCTGTTGCGCCGACGCACTGGCCTTGTCCCAATAGGGTGAGCGACACACGCCGATACGCGGCTTGCGATCAACGGGCAACTGACGCCACTGCGGCGCGTTGGCCATCACTGACGTCAGCAGGGCCACGTCATCGACACAGCGACCGAATCCACCCACGGTGTCCAGCGATTCGCTCAGGCTCTTGACCCCGGCGCGGGAGATCAGGCCGAAGCTGGGTTTGAAACCCACCACGCCACAATAGGCCGCAGGCCGAATCACCGAAGCTGCGGTCTGCGTCCCCAACGCCAACGGCACCATGTGCGCACCGACGGCGGCCGCCGAGCCGCTGGATGAACCGCCGGGTGTGTGATCCGGGTTGTGCGGATTGCGCGTCGGGCCAGGGCTGAAGGTCGCGAATTCGCTGGTGACGGTTTTGCCCAGCACGATCGCGCCGGCGTTCCGGCACAGAGCGACGGCTGCGGCGTCATGATCCGGCCGGTGCGTCTGGTAGATCGGCGAGCCGTAGCCGGAGGGAAAATCCCGAGTGTCGAACAGATCCTTCACCCCCAGCGGCAAACCGTGCAGAGGGCCGCGCAACGGGCCGCGATCCAGCGCCCGTGCCTGCGCCATCGCGCTAGCCCCATCGTACTGGCGCCACGCCAGAACCTGTGGTTCGCGCGCCTCGATGCGCTCCAGGCACGCGCCCAGCAGCGCCTCGGCGCTGAGCGTCCGGGTCTGCAGCAGGCGGGCGGCTTCGCTGGCGGTGAGCTGGGTCAGGTCATGGGGAGTCATGGGCGCGGCACTGTCCGGTTGTTGTTCTGATGAAGCCGGATCATGCCGCAGGCAATGCGCGGTGTACACCGGGCACGCAGGGGAGGTCAGCTGAGCCGTGAGGTTTCGAAAATCAGCCGGATGGACGCCTGGGCCAGGGCCTGGGCTTCGTTGCGGAAGGTATCGAGTTCCGTCTTCACGGCATGGTCGTCAATGTCGTTTGCCTGGGATTCGATCAGAATCGTGATCTGGAACAGGGCCTCGATCAGTCCGTGCAGGTTACGATGCAGCTGATGCGTGACCTTGCTCATGTGTTCATTCGTGGCCGCGCCGTGGGGCGGCATGAG
Source organism: Pseudomonas sp. NPDC090201 (assembly GCF_044746825.1). Taxonomy (NCBI): domain Bacteria; kingdom Pseudomonadati; phylum Pseudomonadota; class Gammaproteobacteria; order Pseudomonadales; family Pseudomonadaceae; genus Pseudomonas; species Pseudomonas sp. NPDC090201. The sequence continues at coordinate 67,212 of NZ_JBIVCX010000014.1, read as the reverse complement.
CGCCTGGGCGATGGTGTCTCCGGGACGTGAGCGGGTGCCGGTCAATACGTAATAGATATCGACGCCAGCTTCGGCGATTCGCAACAGGTAGTCGGCTTTCGGAGAGCGGGCACCGCTTTCATAGTTGCCCTGGGCATTGGTCTCGACGCCACCAAGGGTGCCCAGTGCGCTTTGCGACAGTTTCAGGCGAGTGCGTTCTTCGCGAAGTCTCGGGCCAATCCCTGTCATGTGTTTCTCCCCGCTGGCAGTGTTGCAGGCGGTGTCGCCCGCAAAAAGCCGGCAGCACGCACGATTTACAATCACGCTAAAGATGTATGGACGTTTAATTAATCAACTTCATGAATATGCCATGAATTGGTGCATTAAAGCCGTCTATCGGCTCCAAGACAAGTGTAAGTATTCGATTGGATCCTGATGTATACAAACGTTTGGAGTGTTTTTTTATGAAACGGGCGTATGGCAGTGGTGGGGTGTAAATTATACTCGTTCGCGTACATGTACAGCTTTATTCATGTTTTCTCGATGTTTATATCTAAATAGAAAGACTATTCATTCAATTAGATACTTTATCGACACTCGTTTGAGTGTCAATAAGTTATTGAGTAACATCACGAAGGGCAGCGGGTACCCGGTTGCCGGCCCCAGTCGGTCGCGGTTTTGGCAATGATGTCCGCCAGCGAGGAAAGCGCTTTCTGGTGGGCCAGCACCAGATTTTCGATGCCCGGCCCCGCAGGTTGACGCACCACGCTACTGCACGTCAGCGTCTGGCGGTGGCCATTGTTTTGATTAGAGCGAATACTCAAGTTCCAGACTACATCGATCATCGCATATTGGCCGATGATCGACTCGAAGCGCCGAACATCGGTACGAATGGACAATACAGGTAGTTCGTTCTGTTTGGGTAATCCTGCCAGATCTCGAACTCCGAAACGACGTTCTAATTCTCCCGTAAGTGCATCATGGAACTCATCGCCCAGTGGCGCGCCCCAGCGATCGTTCTCCAGAATCGCCAGGCTGCCGTCGCCCTGGCGCACGACCAGCGGGGGCTGATCGACCTGAACGGCCATCAGCACCGGCTGCATTTCGAACTGGAACGGCACCTGTGCGTGAGTGGCCTGGGTCTGGGTCGCAGGGGCTATCAAAGTATAGTAATGGGTGGGCGTGGACGAACAGGCGCCAAGGCCCAGGGCGCACGCCAGGGCCAGCAGGTGGTTACGCACGGTCATTGTGCAGGCTCCGGAGCAATTTCACGGGAAGAGGACGAACCTTTGTACGAGCCGGGCGCAGCATCGCCGGATCGACCGCGGATCAGTGATTCGGGATGGCGGCTGAGGAAGTCGGTGAGGACCCGGACCGAGCGTGCGGTGCGCTGGACTTCTTCCATGGCCTGGCCCAGTTGCAGCCGCGCCGGGGAATCATCCGACAGCGTAGCGTTGGCCGTGCCGATGGTCTTCTGAGCCTGCGCCAGGGTGCCGGTGACTTGTGGCAGGACCTGGCCGTTGACGTTCTTCATGGTCTTCTGCAGTTCGATCAGGCTGCCATTGAGGTTGTTCGCCAGGTCGTCGATCGGAATCTTGCCGAGCTTGTCGACGAAGGCCTGCAACTGTTCCTGCAGCTTGTCGAAGCTGCCGCCCACGGTTGGAATCTCCAGCGGACGAGCCTTGGCGTTATAGGCGATTTTCGGTGCCTTGGGGTCGAAATCCATGGCCACGTAAAGCTGGCCGGTCAGCAGGTTGCCGGTACGAATCTGCGCCCGCAGACCGCGCTCGACAAAACCGCCCAGGATTCTCGAGGTCTGCTCCTCTTCGTCGCCGCCACCGGCCTGTTCGCGCAGTTTGTCGTTGGCCGCGCCCAGGCGTTGCGGGTAAATCACCGCGCCGACCACGCCGGGGAAGGTGCGGGTGGCCGGGTCGTAGTCCAGGTCCACCGAGACCACGCGGCCGATGTTCACCCCCAGGAAGTCCACCGGGGCATTGACCACCAGGCCGCGCAGGGACTGGTTGAAGCGCATGCGGATGTATTTGGGATCGCCGTCGGGCGGCGCCAGGGCGGTGGCCTGGTCTTCGAACAGCTTGAACTCGGCGTTGCTGTCGGCAGGCTTGGCGTCCGGGCTGTACTTGGGTTCGCGAAAGGCGATGCCGCCGGAGATGATCGAGGTCAGCGACTGCGTCGATACCTTCAGACCGGCCGCACCGATGCTGACGTCCACGCCGCTGGCGTTCCAGAAGCGCGAGTCGGTCAGCACGTACTGATCGTTTGGCGAGTTGACGAAGATCTCGATGTCCACGCCCTTGCCGTCTTTTGCCAGTTCGTAGGCCACCACCTGGCCTACCTGGATCCGACGGAAGTAAATGGGCGAGCCGATGTCCAGCGACCCCAGGTCATCGGTGTGCAGGATGAAGCGCTTGCCCTTTTCGCCAAAGGTCACCGGCGGCGGGGTCTCAAGGCCGGTGAAGTCCTTTTTGGTTTCCTCGGAGCTGCCCGCGTCGGCGCCGATGAAGGCACCGGACAGCAGGGTATCGACCCCCGAAACACCGTGGGCACCGATGCGCGGGCGCACCACCCAGTATTGCGTGTCGGCGCGGGTGAAGGGAGTGGCCGACTGATTCAGATCGATGGTGGCCAGTACGTGAGTACGGTCCTCGCTCAGGGCGATATCGGAGACGGTGCCGATGACCACGTTCTTGTACTTGACCTGGGTTTTCTTGGCCTCCAGGCCTTCGGCGGTCAGGAAGCTGACCACCACCTTGGGGCCGACGTTGAGGAAGTCATGGATGACCATCGACAGGCCTATCACCCCGGCCACGATCGGTACCAGCCAGACCAGGGAAATACGCGCCTTGCGGGCCTTGACTTGCGGTCGCCCAGGGGCCTGCGCCGACGGGGGTAGGGTGTTCTCAGACATCTTCAACCTCTGCATCCCAGATCAACCGGGGATCGAAACTCATGGCGGCAAACATCGTCATCACCACCACCAAACCAAAAAACAGGATGCCCAGCCGCGGCTCGATGGTGCTCAAGCCGCGGAACTGGACCAGCGCCGCGACCAGGGCGACCACCAGCACGTCGAGCATCGACCAGTAGCCGATCAGCTCGATGAAGCGATAAAGCCTGGAGCGCTCGCGCATGGCCCACTGGCTGCGGCGCTGACAGGTGTAGAGCAACATGCCCAGCACCAGGAACTTGATGCACGGCACCAGCACGCTGGCGATGAAAATCAGGATGGCAATGTCCCACGAGCCGCCCTCGGCGAACTCGATCACACCGCTCATGATGGTGTTCTCACTGGACCGGCCTAGCAGGGTGGTGAACATCACGGGCAGGGTATTGGCTGGAATATAGAAGATCAGCCCGGCGATCAGGAACGCCCAGGTGCGCACCATGCTGTTGGGTTTGCGCGTGTGCACCGCCGATTCGCAGCGCGGGCAGACATGGGTATCTTGCGGGCAGACATAGCCGCACACATGGCAAAGGGTCACGTTGCGCTCGCGGGCGAAGGGAATGCCGTTCATTCGGGCTGCACCCCCAGCTCGTCCCACAGCCTTCTGATGTCCTTGCCGGCGATCAGCACGATCAGCACCATCAGCATCGCCATGGCCCACAGCCCGACGCCGGGATGCACGTCGAGCATGCCCGCCAGCTTGATGATGGCCACCAGGATCCCCAGCAGACACACCTCCAGCATGCTCCAGGGGCGCAGGTGCTCCAGGGTGCGCATGCAGGTCTTGAAGCCTGGAGCGATCTCGTTGCGATGGGCGTGCACCAGCACCCAGAACAGCAGGGCGATCTGCAGCGCCGGGGCCAGGATGATCGCCAGCCCCGCGACCAGCGCGATCAGGGTGATCTGCCCCTGGGCCAGCGCCTCGACCGAGCCCCAGAGCGTGACCTCGTTGTACAGGCCTTTCATGCTGATGCTGATCACCGGAAACACATTGGCGAAGATGAACAGGATGCCGGCGGCGATGCTCAGCGCCAGCATCTGCTCGATGCTCATGCGATGGCCGCGATCGAGCACCGCAGCGCAGCGCAGGCAATAGGCAGATTCGCCCTTGCTCAGGGGGTGGGCCTCATAGAGCGAGTCGCAGTGCTCGCAGATGATCCACTGGGCGGGATCGTCTACTGGTGGAGGCGTTGGATACATGGACAGCACGCTGATAGGTTCGATTGAGACATTGACCACATTGCCATCATCCGGTTCGATGCCAAGTTGTCGGTATTGGTGAATCAAAGCACGTTTTCGCACCCTGCCCGTGGTTGAGCTGTTGCGGTGTGTGTGGTCGGGGACAGACAAGTGTAACGCGCTGCGGCCCCGCGCGCTCCGTCCGATGCACATTGGACATCCGCTCGCCGCACCGACTAGGATCGATGCCTTGAGCCAGGGTCGGTGGGGTAGGGTGATGTCTGCATGGCGGTTGAACAGTTTATGGATGGACCAGCTCGACGAGCCGCTGACGCCCAGGGCATCGCTGCAACAGGATCTGGATGTCGATGTGGCGATCATCGGCGCCGGGTACACCGGGTTGTGGACGGCTTACTATCTCAAGCGCCACGCCCCGCAACTGAACGTCGCCATTGTCGAGGCGCAGACCGCAGGCTTTGGCGCCTCGGGGCGCAACGGCGGCTGGGTCATGGGCAACCTGCTGGGCGATGACCGGATGCTGGCGGGGTTCTCGGCAGAAGATCGCCGCGCCTCCTACGATTTGCTGTTCGGCATCCCCGATGAGGTCAAGAGCGTCATCGACCGCGAGGGCATCGACTGTGATTATCGCAAAGGCGGCGCATTGTACTGCGCGGCGCGTTACCCCGAGCAGGAAGCCAGCCTGCGGGCCTATCTGGACAAGCTCTACAAACAGGGACTGACCGAGGCCGACTATCGCTGGCTCACTCCTGAGCAATTGAGTTCGCAGCTGCGGATTGCCCGTGCCTACGGCGCCATTCATTTCTCCCACCTGGCGACCGTTCAGCCGGCCAGACTGGTTCGTGGCCTGGCGCGGGCGGTCGAGGCGCTGGGCGTGCCGATCTATGAAAATACCCCGGCCACCGACTGGCAGGCCGGGCAGGTCACAACCGCCTATGGCCGGATTCGCTGCCGTTGGGTGGTGCCTGCGGTGGAGGGGTATGCGGCCAGTATGCCCGCTCTGGCCCGCTATCAATTGCCGGTGCAGAGCCTGATTGTCGCGACCGAACCCTTGCCTGCGAGCGTCTGGGATGAAATCGGCCTGAACCAGGGGCAAGCGTTTGGTGAGAGCAGCAGGCAGGTCACCTACGGCCAGCGCTCGATGGACAATAGGCTGATCTTCGGCGCCCGTGGCGGCTATCAGTTTGGGGGCCGCCTGCGGGAAAACTTCGATCTGAGCACCAGCGAAGTCGAACTGCGGCGCTACCTGTTCGGCGAGTTGTTCCCGCAGTTGAAGCAGGTCCGTATTACGCATTCCTGGGGCGGCAACCTGGGGATGTCCCGGCGGTTTCACCCTCACATGCTGTGTGATCGGGCGAATGGAATCGCCTTGGCCGGTGGTTACGGCGGGGAGGGTGTGGCGGCGAGCAACCTGGGCGGACGCACCCTGGCCGACCTGATCCTTGAGCGCGACACGCCGCTGGTTCAGCAGCCCTGGGTGATTCGCGAAGGTGGGCTCAAGGCCCTGAAAGCCTGGGAGCCGGAACCCTGCCGCTGGCTGGGCTACAACGCGATCATCCGCAGCTTCGTCAGCGAAGACCAGACTCTGGCCGACCCTGCGACACCGGCCTGGCGACGCAAGATCGCCATGGGTGTGGCGGATTTCATGGAAGGGTTCATGAAGTAACCCGACGCCCATAAGATCGCCGTCGCGGGCAAGCGCGCTCCTACAGGAATGAGGCCCGACCCCGCCCGTAGCAGCACGGCTTGCCGGCGGGGGCGTGCGCAAGATCGACCCGAGGCCAGCCGACTAGAGCCTGGCCCAGAAATCCTCGGCGAAATCACTCAGCGCCATGGTCGGCCTGAACAGGCGGATTTCCACTGGAATGTCCCAATGCTCATCCAGCGCCCGGACCAGTTTACCGCTGCTGATTTCAGGTTCAGCCAGGGTCCTGGGCAGCCAGGCGATGCCTTTGCCTTCAAGTGCCATCGACAACAACACCGCCGCCAAATGGGAGGTGAACACCGTGTGCACGTTCGGCGGCTGAGGCTCCTTGCGCAGGCGTGCCGAGACGATGCGGCCCAGGCCCGATTCAGCGGTGTAGCCCAGCAGTGAAAGCGGCGTGTCGGCGGCAATCGCCTGCACCTGCTGCCCCTGCAATGGCATCAGTAAATCGCTGCCCACCACCTTGGAATGAAAGGATTCGGCGGGAAATTGCGGCGGCACTTCCGGGTGCTGGTGACACAGCAAAAACTGCACCTCGCCGCCCAGCAACATCTGCTCGCAGACCCGCATGTTGTCCGAATGCAGCCGGATCGCTTCGATGGGGCTGGTCCGTTCGGCCGCTCGCACCCACCCCGGGAAAAACGTGAACGAAAGCGAATGAGTGGCCGCGAAATGCAGCGAACGCGCCTGCTTACCGGCGACTTCGCGGGCTTCCTGGCGCATTTGATACAGGCGCCGGGTCATCTCCTGGGCACTGCCGAGCATGTGCCTGCCGGCCTCGGTCAGGGTCGCGCCCTGGGTCGTGCGCTCGAACAGATCGACCCCGACCCAGGTCTCCAGCGCGCGGATCCTGCGGCTGAATGCTGGCTGCGTGACATGGCGTAATTCGGCGGCACGGGAGAAGTTGCCGCTCTGCGCCAGCGCATTGAAATCTTCCAGCCAGACCAATTCCATCGTGATGCCATCCGCGCATTGAGTGCCGCGTTTTTAGCATTGGCCGCGCGCAAAGGTCCAGCCCTAGAGTGGCCCCGTCAACCGCTGCACCTCTTTCGAAAATAACAGGAGTGACCCATGCGCATCGTCGACATTCGCGAGAAAACCGTCTCCATTGCCTCGCCCATTGCCAACGCCTACATCGACTTTTCCAAGATGACCTGCTCGGTGGTGGCGGTGGTCACGGATGTGATTCGCGACGGCAAACCGGTGATCGGCTACGGCTTCAACTCCAATGGCCGCTATGGCCAGGGCGCCCTGATGCGCGATCGTTTCCTGGCCCGGGTGCTGGAAGCCGACCCTGAATCGCTGATCGACCAGGAACACAATAATCTGGACCCGTTCGCCATCTGGAAAACCCTGATGACCAACGAAAAACCGGGCGGTCACGGCGAGCGTTCGGTGGCTGTGGGCACCATCGACATGGCAGTGTGGGACGCCGTGGCCAAGATCGAGGGCAAGCCACTGTATCGCCTGCTGGCTGACCGTTATCGCAACGGCGTGGCCGACGACAAGGTCTGGGTGTATGCCGCAGGCGGTTACTACTACCCCGGCAAGGACCAGAGCAAGCTCAAGGCCGAGATGCAGAGCTACCTGGATCGAGGCTACGACGTAGTGAAAATGAAAATCGGCGCGGTGCCGCTGGCCGAGGATCTGCGCCGTATCGAAGCGGTGCTGGAAGTGGTGGGCGACGGTCAGCGCCTGGCGGTGGACGCCAACGGCCGTTTCGACCTCAAGACCGGCATCGCCTACGCCGAAGCGATTCGCCCTTACAACCTGTTCTGGTACGAGGAAGTGGGTGATCCGCTGGACTACGCGCTGCAAGCAGAGCTGGCCAACCACTACGACCTGCCGATGGCCACCGGCGAAAACCTGTTTTCCCATCAGGATGCGCGCAACCTGCTGCGCCACGGTGGCATGCGCCCGGACCGCGACTTCCTGCAGTTCGACTGCGCACTGTCCTACGGGCTCGTGGAGTACCTGCGTACTCTGGATGTGATGCAGGAACTGGGCTGGTCGTCGCGCCGCGTGGTGCCCCACGGCGGTCACCAGATGTCGCTGAACATCGCCGCCGGCCTGCACCTGGGCGGCAACGAGTCGTACCCCGACGTGTTCCAGCCGTTTGGCGGCTTTGCCGATGGCATCCGGGTAGAGAACGGCTACGTCGGCCTGCCGGACATCCCGGGCGTGGGCTTCGAAGCCAAGTCGGCGCTGTATGCGGTGATGCGCGAGCTGGGTGAGGGCGCCTAAGTCCTGCTCATTCCACTTTGTAGGAGCGCGCTTGCCCGCGACCACGATCTGACAGCGATGAATGGATCGATTGATACGGCGCCGTCGTCCGAATGCGGCCCAGAGCAAGCGCGCTCCTACAAGACAAGCATCTCAAGCAACTGTCCTTTCCCCTCATACAAAAACAACAGTGAGGCATCCCATGGAACAGGCTTCGACACGCTGGTACAGCCAGCTCTACGTTCAGGTACTGATCGGCATCGTCATCGGCGGTGCGGTCGGCTTCTTTCTTCCCGATATCGGCGCCAAGCTGCAACCCCTCGCCGACGGCTTCATCAAACTTATCAAGATGCTGCTGGCGCCGATCATTTTCGGCACAGTGGTGGTGGGCATCGCCAAGATGGGCAGCGTCAAGGAAGTGGGGCGCATCGGCGCCAAGGCGCTGATCTATTTCGAAATCCTCTCGACCCTGGCGCTGGTGATCGGCCTGGTGGTGGTCAACATTCTCAAGCCCGGCGTGGGCATGAACATCGACATCAACACCATCAACGGCAGCGCGATCACTGGCTACACCCAGGCTGCGGCGGCCCAGGGCGGGGTGGTCGAGTTCTTCATGAACATCATCCCCACCACGCTGTTCGACGCCTTCGCCAAGGGCGCGATGCTGCAGGTGATTCTGGTCTCGGTGCTGATGGGCGTGGCGCTGGTGCAGATCGGCGAGCCGGTCAAACCGCTGGTCAACGTCATCGACATGCTGCTGCAAAGCCTGTTTCGGGTGGTGGCGATGGTCATGCGCCTGGCTCCGCTGGGTGCGGGGGCCGGCATGGCGTTCACCATCGGCAAGTACGGCATCGGTACGCTGTTGTCGCTGGGGCAACTGCTGGTGGCGCTGTATGCCACGACACTGATCTTCATCGTGGTGATCCTGGGCGCCGTGGCGCGCTGGTCGGGGCTGCCGCTGATGCAGTTTCTGCGCTACTTCAAGGATGAAATCCTGGTCACCCTCGGTACCTGCTCAACCGAGGCGGTGCTGCCGCGCATGATGGTCAAGCTCGAGAAGCTGGGCTGCGAAAAATCCGTGGTCGGCATGGTCCTGCCCACCGGTTACACCTTCAACTCGGACGGCACCTGCATCTACCTGACCATGGCGGCGATTTTCGTCGCCCAGGCCACCAACACCCCACTGACCCTGTGGGATCAACTGACGGTGCTGGGCGTGTTGCTGCTGACCTCCAAAGGCTCGGCGGGCGTGGCCGGGGCCGGCTTCGTGACGCTGGCAGCGACGCTGTCGGTGTTCCACGGTATCCCGATGATCGGCCTGGTGCTGTTGCTCGGCGTCGATCGCTTCCTCAACGAGGCGCGAGCCGTCACCAACCTGATCGGTAACGGCATCGGCACGATTGCCATCGCCAAGTGGGACGGCTCGTTCGACAAGGCCCAGGCGGCCCGTGAAATTGCCGCCATGAATGAAGGCTCGGCCAAGGGGGACAAGCGCGTCGATTCAGTGGTCACTGCCCGCGTCGGAAAGTCGCAGGTGTAGGGCGCAAGGGCTGGCGGTCGGCGGGTGTCCGCTGCCCGCTACACAGCCGTGTTACAACTTGAAATGACCTGCGATGGTAGACTTGCGCCACTTCAAATGAGGAGCGACAGACGTGCGCAAGATGGCAATGATGGTGGCGGTGTTGATGCTGGCAGGCTGCGATGCTGGAAAACCAGCGCCGACGCCCAAGGTGTCAGCCGCTGACTCGGTCGCGGAAGCACCGACCCCGGCCTCGGATCAGTGGACCATTCGCGTTCATTTGAAAGAAGCCCTGAGCGACATGAGCTACTGGCTGGTCGAGCACCATTACCCCATGTATGTGGTCAAGGTCGATGGCAAGGAAGTGGTGATGATCGGTCCGTTCGACTCGAAGGACGCCGCTGAAAAATCCAAGACCGACATCGACGCCGCCCTGGTCAAGGGGCATCGTCTGTCGCAGCTGGAAGTGATCCCGCCCAAGCCGTAATCTTCCGCCGGGGATCATCGTCCGACCAATTACCGTTACTTGTCCGGCCGGTCGCCGTAACGTGTCCGGCCGGTCGCCGTAACGTGTCCGGCCGGTCGCCGTAACGTGTCCGGCCGGTCGCCGTAACTTGTAGGAGCGCGCTTGCCCGCGACCGCGATCTGACAGCGATGAATGTATCGACTGACACGACGCCTTCGCGGGCAAGCGCGCTCCTACAGGGATTGTCCGGGTCGTATCAACGACGGCCCAGCAACAAACCGACCACCAGGCCGAAGCCGGCCGAGATCGCCACAGTCTGCCATGGGTGGCCGCCGATGTAGGTTTCGGTAGCTTCGACCGCAGGCTTGGTGCGATCACGCACGCTGCCCACCGAATCCAGCGCCTGCTTGAGTTTCAGGCTCAACTGCGCACGCATGGTTTCTGCCTCTTCGCCGACCAGCGCGGCGCTGTCCTTGAGCAGTTTGTCGGACTCTTCGATCAGGGCCGCCAGTTCGCTGAATGCCTGATCCTTGATCTGTTCGGCGGCGGTCTGGGAAGCGGTTTTACGAGCCATGGCTATTTCCTTTCAGTTGAGAATGGCAGTGAGCAATGGAGTCCTGGCGCTTCGAAAAAGTTGCAGGGCATTTCAAGCCCGAGGAAAAAAGTGCGACGAATGAAGGCAAGCTTCTGTCCGCTCGGGTGTAAGATGCTGTCGCTTTTCGATCGTCAGTCAACGGCGAGCGAGTGTTCTGTTTTTGCACATCGAGGTAGACGTCATGAGTTTCAACCTGGCCAACAAGTCCCTTGCCGAGCGCGCAGAGATCGAGGACGAAAAGTCCCGTCTGTTCGAGCTGTGGCAGAGCAACCTGGGCAAGTCCAAGGGTGAAGCCGCCCGGCTGATGGGCGAGCGCAGCAAGCGCAAGGGCAAATGGTCGGAGTGGGTGCGGGCCGAGCTGGACGCCATGTCGCCGCCCGAGTACGCCAACATGGTGCGCGCCGAAGTGAACCGCCTGGTGGCCGCCGCCCGCGGCTGATTCAGAACAGCCCCTGTATCGCCTCGCGCACCTTGAGCACCGCCGAGTCCAGTTGGGTGGAGGTGCGCCAGCCCAGCTCGACAGGATAGCGCGGCATCGGCAGGGGGCATTCGAGCAGGGCCAGCCCGGCAATCTGCGCCACCGCTTGCGCGGCGTGTGACGGAATGGTCGAAATCGCGTCGGTGCCCTTGAGCAGGTAGGGCAAGGCCGCGAAATGGGTGGTCGAGGCGCAGACCGTGCGGCTCAGGCCCAGGCTCGACAGGCCTTCGTCGACCATGCCGATGAAGCCGCCCGACGACACCAGAATCTGCTCTCGGGCGATGAACTCCCCAAGGCTCAATGTGCGCTGGCCGGGCGCCAGGCTGGCCGGGTCCGCCAGGCACAGATATCCGCCTTCCCCCAGCACCCTGCGGCTGAGCAGCCGTTCGGCGAATCCTCCCGATGCCACCGCCAGGTCGATGCTGCGCTCCATCAGTGCTGTGCCGACGATCTGGCTGTGGGTCTGGCGAAAGATCAGGCGCAACCCCGGCGCGCTGTGCCGCACCGCTGCCATGAGGCGCCTGCCGAACGCGATCTCGAAGTCATCCGACCAGCCCAACGCCACCGAGCGTCCTTCGAAATGACTGCCCTCGGGCTCGACCATCGCCAGGCTTTGCCGGCACTTGTTCAGCGCGTCAGAGACCACCGGCTTGAGCTGGTTGGCCCGCAGGGTCGGCGCCAGCCCACGGCCCGTACGCTCGAACAGTTGATCGTCGTAAACCTCGCGCAGGCGGCGCAACGAGGCGCTGACCGCCGATTGCGTGACGCCCAGGCGCAATGCCGCGCGGCTGGCGCTGGCCTCATCGTGCAGGGCTTCGAAGACTTTCAGCAGATTAAGGTCGACGCTGGCGATATTCATGCTGCTCATATCATTAACAAGTGGCGAGGGGTTTATTCATGTTGAGGGTGAGGCGGAGAATTGGCAACAGATCCCGCATTCACATCACAAGGAGTACCCCTGATGAGCAAGTCCATCGTTGCTGCGTTGCAGATCGGCGCCTTACCCGGCGGCAAGGCCGAGACCCTGGCGCAGATCCTGTCTTACGAGTCGGCCATTCGCGAGGCGGGCGCCAGTGTAGTGGTGATGCCCGAAGCCTTGCTCGGCGGCTACCCCAAGGGCGAGACGTTCGGCACTCAACTGGGTTATCGCCTGCCTGAAGGGCGCGATGCTTTCGCTCGCTACTTTGAAAACGCAATCGATGTGCCGGGTGCCGAAACCGACGCCCTCGGCGAGCTGTCGGCGCGTACCGGAGCCAGCCTGGTAATCGGTGTGATCGAGCGTTCAGGCAGCAGCCTGTTCTGCACCGTGCTGTTCTTCGAGCCGGAGGGCGGGCTGGTCGCCAAGCATCGCAAGCTGATGCCCACCGGCACCGAGCGGCTGATCTGGGGCAAGGGCGACGGTTCGACCTTGCCGGTCATCGACGCGAAGGCCGGGCGTATTGGCGCCGCTGTCTGCTGGGAAAACCAGATGCCGCTGCTGCGCACGGCGATGTACGCCAAGGGCGTGCAGATCTGGTGTGCGCCGACGGTGGACGAGCGGGAGATGTGGCAGTGCACCATGCGCCACATTGCCCAGGAAGGCCGGGTGTTTCTGATCAGCGCCTGCCAGGTTCAGGACTCGCCGCAGGCGCTGGGCCTCGACGTTGCCAACTGGCCTGCCGAACGTCCGCTGATTAATGGTGGCAGTGTGATCGTCAGCCCCATGGGCGAGGTGCTGGCAGGGCCGCTGGTGGGCGAGCGCGGCCTGCTGACCGCCGAGATCGACACCGACGAACTGGTGCGCGCCCGCTACGATTTCGACGTGGTCGGCCACTACGCGCGGCCGGATGTATTCGAATTGGTGGTAGATGAGCGGGCCAAGCCCGGGGTGCGGTTCGTCAAGGACTGATAGGTTTCCAACCTCTGCCACGGGAGCGCTTCTGGCCGAAGGCCGTGGGAGCGGGCTCGCCCGCGAAAGCGGCGTGCCTGACGCTCCGATGTTGTCTGACCCGCCGCTTTCGCGGGCAAGCCCGCTCCCACAGGGACGAGGGAGCCTGTCGCCAGGTGTCAGATCACCATCCCGCAGGGACGGGGGAGTCTGTCGCCAAGCCTCGGATCACCACTCCCCACTCGCCGGCTGCGGCAGGCTCAGGGTTCCGCTGTCGTAGAAACGCATGGTGCCGAACAGTCCGCCCGCCAGCTTGCCGTGCAGTTCATAGGGCAGGTTGTCCAGGCCCTGGCGTTCTGTCAGCCCGACTGCCTGACGCAATGCGGCAAACGCCGAAACGGTCACCGGCACGGTGAGGACGCCTTCGGAAAAACGCCCGATGGTGCCTTTCTGGTCGCTGACGCCGGAGGCCAGCAGCTTGCCGTTGACGTCCAGGTTCAGTGCCACGCCGTCGTACTGGATGTCCACGTCGTTGGGGTTCTGCAGGCGCAGTTTCACGGCGAAGCGCACTTCCAGGTCCTGCCCTTGCAGCGGCTCGATGCCCACCACGTTGATGTTCAACGGATCGCGATTGGGAAAAAGCGCACAGGCGCTCAGGGCCAGAAGCAGCACACAGGTACACAGGGTGCGGAAGGGGTGTCGCGGCATTGACGGCGCTCCGGTTGCCAAGGCGTGGCAGAGGCGCGATTGCGCCCCTGCCATTGAGCCTAGCGGTTCAACTCTGCGACCGCGCGCGCCGACAGAGGTTCGCTGTCGCCCGGCTGTTGCGGGTCTTGCAGGACCTTGACGGTGGAAGCCTCGGGGTCGAACTCGGTGACTTCCTCTTCATCCTGGTATTCCTCCGGCAGGAAGATATTGAGGATGATCGCGCAGAAGGCGCCCACCGTGATGGGCGATTCGAAGATGTTGTGCAGCGCCTTGGGCAGTTCGCGCAACACCTCAGGCACCGCCGCCACGCCCAGGCCCATCCCCAAAGAGATCGCCACGATCAGCATGTTGCGCCGATGCAGACCGGCCTCGGAAAGGATCTTGATCCCCGCCACGGCCACGGTGCCGAACATGATCAGCGTGGCGCCGCCCAGTACCGGTTTGGGCATCAATTGCAGCACCGCGCCGATGATTGGGAACAGCCCCAGCAACACCAGGATGCCGGCAATGAAGAACGCCACGTAGCGGCTGGCCACGCCCGTGAGCTGAATCACCCCGTTGTTCTGGGCGAAGGTCACCATCGGCAGGCTGTTGAAGGTGGCAGCCATCGCCGAGTTGAGGCCGTCGGCCAGCAAGCCCGATTTGATCCGGCGGATATACACCGGGCCGCTCACCGGCTGTTGGGAAATCATCGAGTTGGCGGTCAGGTCGCCCGCAGCTTCCAGCGGCGAGACCAGGAAAATCACCGCAATCGGAATGAAGGCCAGCAGGTCGAACGAGAAACCGTACTTGAACGGCACCGGAATGCTCATCACCGGCACATTCGGCATCTTGGCGAAATCCACCCGGCCCAGATACCAGGCCACGAAGAAGCCCAAAGTCAGGCCGATGATGATCGCCGAGAGGCGCAGCAACGGAATATTGAAACGATTGAGGATCACGATGGTAGCCAGTACCAGGCCGGCCAGCCCCAGGTTGGTGGCCGAGCCCAGGTCGGTGGCGCCGAAGCCGCCGGCCATGTCAGTCATCGCCACCTTGAGCAGCGACAGGCCCATCAGGGTGATGATGGTGCCGGTCACCACCGGGGTAATCAGCTTGCGCAGCTTGCCGATGAACTGGCTCAGGGCGACTTCGATGAACGCCGCGCAGAAGCACACGCCGAAGATGGTCGAGAGGATTTCCTCGGTGCCGCCGCCGCGGCTCTTGACCAAAAAACCGGCGCTGAGGATCACGCTCAGAAACGAAAAGCTGGTGCCTTGCAGACACAACAGTCCCGAGCCGATGGGTCCGAAACGCTTGGCCTGGACGAAGGTGCCCAGGCCTGAGACGAACAGCGCCATGCTGATGAGGTAGGGCACTTCACTGTCCAGCCCCAGAACGCTGCCGACGATCAGGGTAGGGGTGATGATGCCGACGAAGGACGCGAGAACATGTTGCAGCGCGGCGAAGATCGCCGCCGTGAAGTGCGGTCGGTCGTTGAGGCCGTAGATCAGGTCTGTCTTGCGGGACGCAGGGTGCGTCGGGGGCGTGCTGTGAGCTGTGGTCATGGTTAGCCTGCCTGTTGTTTTTATTCGGTCGTGGGCTTTGCAGTTGACGCTGGCCTGGCCTGTATACAAAAGCTGTCTACTGGGTCAGGTTTTGCGACTCTACAACATGTCGACACATTGAAAAACAATTCATTTGCAGATTGTGTACAAAAAGATGCCATGAGCGAGAAGCAGGGCCGTAGGAAAAGGCCGCGCAGAATGCCAGAAAATGCTTCGCGGGTCTGCGATACCCGCTTATTCTGTCGCACTGAACCTGAGCCGCACCCGGGCGTCCAACCTGACGCACGGTTTCGGGCCGCGACCGCATTCAGACTCTACAAGGAGGTTTCAAACGGGGTGTATCGATCTTGATGAGCACTGTAGAGCCATTTCCATTGACAGACCTGCAAATCGCGCTGATTTCCCGGGCGCTGGCGGACAGCAGGCGCTATCAGATTCTGCTGCAGATCAGCGCGTCCACGGAGCCGGTGCCCTGCGCCGAACTGCTCAAGGTGCATCCGGTCAGTGCCGCCACGGTGTCCCACCACACCAAGGAGCTGGAGCGAGCCGGGCTGATCAACACCCTGCGCGAAGGCAAGTACGCCCGGTTCGCCATGCAACGCGACGTGTTGCGCGCCTATGCGCAGCAGTTGATGCAGTTCTGCTGAAGTTCGGCCGAGGCGAGCTGGTCAGTCATCATATAAAGGTCCTTGACCGTTATCGGCATACGCCAGTAAATTGCCCGGCCTACGCTTTTCTTCCTTCTCCTGCCTGCGACAGGCGCATTCGGAGCTTCTTTATGTACCCAGACGTTCAGCTGTACATCGACGGCCAATGGCGCGCCAGTGAAGATGGTCGTACCATCGCCGTGCTCAACCCGGCCACCGGCGAAACCCTGGGCACCGTTGCCCATGCCTCCGTTGCCGACCTGGACCAGGCGCTGGCCGCCGCCGAGCGCGGTTTTGAAACCTGGCGCAGCACGCCGGCCTATGATCGCTACAAGATCATGCAAAAAGCCGCCAACCTGCTGCGTGAACGCGCCGACCAGATCGCTCGCATCATGACGCAGGAGCAGGGCAAGCCACTGGCCGAAGCTCGCATGGAAACCCTGTCCGCCGCCGACATCGTCGACTGGCTGGCCGAAGAGGGCCGTCGCGCCTATGGCCGCCTGGTGCCCTCGCGCAATGTTTCGGTCGAGCAGAAAGTCATCAAGGAGCCGGTAGGTCCAGTGGCTGCCTTCACGCCTTGGAACTTCCCCATCAACCAGGTGGTGCGCAAGCTGTCGTCGGCACTGGCCGCCGGTTGCTCGATCATCGTCAAGGCCCCGGAAGAAACCCCGGCGTCCCCTGCAGAGCTGATCCGCGCGTTCATCGATGCGGGCGTTCCGGCCGGTGTGATCGGCCTGGTGTTCGGCGACCCGGCGCAGATTTCCAGCTACCTGATCGCCCATCCGACCATCAAGAAAGTGACCTTCACCGGCTCCACCCCGGTGGGCAAGCAACTGGCCGCGCTGGCCGGTCAGCACATGAAGCGCGCCACCATGGAGCTGGGCGGTCATGCGCCGGCACTGGTGTTCGACGACGCCGACATCGACCTGGCCGCCCGTACTCTGGCAGGCGCCAAGTTCCGTAACGCAGGCCAGGTGTGCGTGTCGCCGACCCGTATCCTGGTTCAACGTGGCGTGTATGAGCGGTTCGTCGAGCAGTTCGTCGGTCTGGCCCGTGAAGTGAACGTGGGCAACGGTCTGGAGCAGGGCGTGACCATGGGCCCGCTGGCCAACGAGCGCCGTGCTCCGGCACTGGCGGCGCTGGTCAAGGATGCCTGCGAGAAGGGCGCGAAGCTGGAAACCGGTGGCAAGGCGATCGACGGCCCTGGCTACTTCTTCGAACCGACCGTGCTCAGTGGCCTGACCACCGACATGCGCGCCATGAGCGAAGAACCCTTTGGCCCGCTGGCGCTGATCGTGCCGTTCGACACGGTCGAAGACGCGGTCAAGGAATCCAACCGCGTGCCGTTTGGCCTGGCGTCCTATGCGTTCACCACCTCGATGAAAACCGCGCACATCCTCAGCACGCGCATCGAAGCGGGCATGCTGTCGATCAACCACCAGGGCATTGGCCTTGTCGAAGTGCCATTCGGCGGGATCAAGGATTCCGGCTACGGCTCCGAAGGCGGCACCGAGGCCATCGAGGCGTACCTGAACACCAAGCTGGTGACGGTGTTCAACCTCTAAGCATGTCGATGCGCCAATCCTTGTAGGAGCGCGCTTGCCCGCGACCGCGGTGTGTCAAATCCGGATGTGTGAATGACACACCGGGGTCGTCCGAATGCGGCCCAGAGCAAGCGCGCTCCTACAGTTCCTGCGCCGAGCCTCTCTTCTCGCGTTTCATCTGCATCACCAGGGTAAACCGGTCATCGGGATACACCGTCTCCGACACGGCAATCAAACCACCCTGATCGTCGCGGTACTGGCGGATGATGTTCAGCCCCAATAAGCCCGCCGCCGCATTCAAACGGGTCGCCAGGTCGGCATTCAACTGCACTGGCCGCACCTGCTGATCCACCGCATCGATCCGCCGCCCGAACTCCCGCTCGATCAACGCCGCGATCAACTCGCCAGGGCACTCCTGGGCCAGAGGAATCACGCTGGCATAGACCTCATCGGCGTACACATCCGTCCAGCACAACGGCGCGTGACGCTGGCCGACATCGACCTTGATGCTCGACATACAGAAGCAATGTGAACCCGGCTCCAGCCCCAGACGCCGGGCCTGGGCGATGTCCACCACGAAGTGCTCGACCTGCTGCACATCGCGGATATGGGTTTCGGCCACATGCACCAGATCCGCCACCGACGCCAGCGACTGCGAATAACCCCCACTGGGCGTCGCCGCTTCGACACGGGTGCCGACACGCTTGCGGCGCGACACCATGCCCTGGTTCTGCAACTGGGTAATGGCCGCGCGCACGGTGTGGCGGCTGACCTCGTACAGCTCGCACAGCTCGAACTCCGTCGGCAGCAGTGAACCCACCGGATAGCGGCCGTTACTGATGCCTTCCATCAAGTCCCTGGCGACCACGGCGTAACGCGTTTGATTGATGCCTTCCATCGAGCTCTCCCAACGACGAGTTGACAGTGTATCAGGGCAGGGGGTAATAATTATGTACGGACATAATAAATATGTACGGACATAATAAATATGTACGGCCAATAACAACATTTGGGACCCTCTTCATGTCCACTACCGTTTTTGATTCCGCCCTGTTCCGCGACATGTTCGGCACCGCCGAGATGCGTGAAGTGTTCTCCGACAAGGCGCTGATCGAGCGCTATATCGAAGTCGAAGTCGCGCTGGCCCGCGCCGAAGCCCGCTGCGGCGTGATCCCTGCCGAGGCCGCTGAACAGATCGCTGCCAGATCCACCTTCGAATCCCTTGACCTTGCGCTGATGCAGCACGAGACCGAGATCGTCGGTTACCCGATCCTGCCGCTGGTGGAGCAACTGTCGAAAACCTGCGGTGAGGCCGGGCGCTACGTGCACTGGGGCGCCACCACCCAGGACATCATGGACACTGCGGTCGTGTTGCAGGTCCGTGCCGCGCTGGCGCTGATCGAGCGTGACATCCAGGCCGTGCGTGGCCTGCTGGCCGGTCTTGCGCAGAAGTACCGCGACACGCCGATGGCGGGCCGTACCCATCTGCAGCACGCCTTGCCGATCACCTTCGGCTACAAGTGCGCGGTGTGGCTGAGCATGTTCGACCGGCATGCCGAGCGTCTGGTGGAGCTGCGTCCGCGGGTGGAAGTGGGGCAATTCGCCGGCGCGGCGGGCACTCTGGCCTCCCTGGGCGACAAAGGGCTGGAAGTGCAGGAAGCGCTGATGGATGAACTGGGCCTGGGCGTTCCGCAGGCGACCTGGCACGTGGCGCGCGACGGCCTGGCCGAAACCCTGAACTTCCTCGGCCTGGTCACCGCATCCCTGGGCAAGGTGGCGCTGGACGTCATGATGATGATGACCAGCGAGCTGGGCGAAGCCTACGAGCCCTTCGTCAAAGGCCGTGGCGCCAGCAGCACCATGCCGCAGAAGCGCAACCCGATCTCCTGCGAGCTGATGTACGCGGCGGCCAAGGGCGTGCGCCAGCAGGCGGGGTTGATGCTCGATGCGATGATTCAGGATTTCGAGCGCTCCACCGGGCCCTGGCAGGCGGAATGGATTGCCATCCCTGAAGCCTTCGCTCTGAGCGCCGCCTCCCTGGGCCAGGCCAAGTTCATGCTGGCCGGCCTTGAAGTGCGCCCGGAGCGCATGCTCAAGAACCTCAACATGACTCAGGGTCTGATCGTCGCTGAAGCGGTGATGATGGGCCTGGCGCCGGCCTTGGGGCGCCAGTTGGCCCACGACGTGGTGTACGCCGCCTGCCGCGTGGCCAACGACGAAAACATCAGCCTGCTCGACGCGCTGGTGGCCCAGGGCGCAGTCACCGAGCGCCTGGACCTGGCCGAACTGCAACGCCTGACCGACCCCTGCAATTACCTGGGCCTGGCGCCGCAGATGGTCGATCGCGCGCTGGCCCGTGAAGGTTCGGTCAAGCGCTGACCGGTTGAACCGGGCCTGCCAGGTTGCAGGCCCGGTGTTTCGCTATCTGTGCCCGATAAAAACAATGAGAGCGCCAACATGTCTTCTACCGGTAAAAAACCGTTCTACCGCGACCTGACGTTCCAGGTCGTCGCGGCCATGGTCCTGGGCATCGCCTTTGGCTTTATCGCCCCGGAAACGGCGGCCAGCTTCAAGATCCTCGGTGACATCTTTCTCAAGCTGATCAAGACCGCCGTCGCGCCCTTGGTGTTCTTTACCGTGGTGCACGGCATCGCGTCGGCGGGGGATATCAAACGGGTGGGCAAGCTTGGCCTGCGTGCGCTGATCTACTTCGAAGTGCTGTCCACGGTGGCGCTGGCCATCGGCCTGATCTGGGGCAACCTGCTGAACATCGGCTCGGGCATGCACGACGCCCATCCGAGCAGTGCGACCGCTGCCGCAGCCAGTGCCGCCGTCGCCAAGGGCCATGGCCCGGCATCGACCATGGATTTCATCTACGGCATCTTCCCGGACAACTTCGTCGGCGCGTTCGCCGGTGGCCAGTTGTTGCAGGTGCTGGTGATTTCCGTGCTGTTCGGCTTCGCGCTGCTGGCGCTCAAGCCCGAGCGTCGTGAAGTGATCGAGGACGGCCTGACGCGCATCTCCGAGTGCTTCTTCGAGTTCATCAACCTGATCATGAAGTTCGCCCCATTAGGTGCCTTTGGTTCGGTGGCTTACGCGGTGGGCAGCAACGGCACGGCGGTGCTGATGTCGCTGGCCAACCTGGTGCTGATGTTCTACGTGGCGATCTTTTTCTTCATCTTCGTGATTCTCGGCGCGGTGTGCCGGTTGTCCGGCTTCAGCCTGTGGCGCTTTTTGCATTACATCAAGGATGAAATCTTCATCGTGCTGGGCACAGCGTCTTCGGAAAGCGCGCTGCCGCGCCTGTTGCAGAAACTGGAGAAATTCGGCTGCTCCAAACAGAGTGTCGGCCTGGTGCTGCCCACCGGGTATGCGTTCAACCTGGACGGCACTTCCATCTACATGTCCCTGTGCGTGCTGTTCATCGCCAATGCCTACGGCGTGCCTCTGGGCTGGGAGCATCAACTGGGGATCATCGCGATCATGCTGGTCACCTCCAAAGGTGCAGCGGCGGTGTCTGGCGGCAGTTTCGTGGTGTTCGCCGCCACCGTCACGGCGGTCGGCGTGCTGCCTGCCGAAGGGCTGGCGCTGCTGTTTGGCGTGTACCGCTTCATGTCCATGGCGATTGCCACCTGCAACACCATCGGCAACAGCGTCGCCACCGTCGTCGTGGCCAAGTGGGCCGGGGAGTTCTCCGAGCAGACCGCCCGTGAGGAATACCGGCGTGAATTGGGCCGTGCGCCGGGGGCTGCGCTATGACCGGCACGCGGATCGAAAACGATGCGTTCGGCCCGGTGACGATCCCGGCCAATCGCTACTGGGGCGCGCAGACGCAGCGTGCCCTTGAGGTCTTCGGCAATCACGGTGAGCGTTTCGCCCCGGCGTTGATTCACGCCTTCGGCTTGCAGAAGATTGCCGCTGCGCGGGCCAACCAGCGCCTCGGCGTGTTACCTGAGGACATGGCCCACGCTATCGAGCAGGCGGCGCAACGGGTGGCGGCGGGGGAGTTCGATGAGCATTTCCCGCTGACGGTCTGGCAGACCGGTTCCGGCACCCAGACCAACATGAACGCCAACGAGGTGATCGCCAACCTGGCCAATCTGACGCTGGGCGGCGAGCTGGGCAGTAAACACCCGGTGCACCCCAACGATCACGTCAACCGTTCGCAGTCGTCCAACGACAGCTTTCCCACGGTGATGCACCTCTCAGCCACTTTGCAGTTGCGCGACGCTCTCTTGCCCGCCTTGAGCGAGTTGCGCGATGCACTGGCGGACAAGGCTCAAGCCTGGGCCGGCGTGTTGAAGATAGGTCGCACCCACATGATGGACGCGGTGCCGATGACCCAGGGCCAGGCCTTCGATGCCTTCGCCCGGCAGATCGGCCATGGCATCGACCGTCTCCAGGGCTGCCTGCCGCGCTTGCGCGTATTGCCCCAGGGCGGCACGGCGGTGGGCAGCGGGCTGAATGCGCCAGCGGGGTTCGATCAGGCGTTCTGCGAGGAACTGAGCCGGATCACCGATGAGCCGTTCAGCCCTAACCCGAGCAAGTTCGAGGGCATGGGCACCCATGATGCGCTGGTGGAGGTCTCGGGGGCGCTCAACGTATTGGCCGTGTCCCTGAGCAAGATCGGCAATGACATCCGCCTGCTGGGCTCAGGCCCGCGCTGTGGCCTGGGGGAGCTGCTGTTGCCGGACGACGGCCTGACCTCATCAATCATGCCCGGCAAACGCAATCCCACTATCGCCGAAGTACTGGTGCAGGCAGCCATGCAAGTCATGGGTAATCACACCACCATCACGGTGGCGGGGGCGTCCAGTGCGTTCGAGCTGAACGTGGCCAAGCCGGTGCTGATCCACAACCTGTTGCAGTCCATTGGCGTGCTCGCCCATTGCGTCGGGATCTTTACCGACAAGCTGGTCAAGGGGCTGGAGGTCAATCATCGGCAACTGGCGGCCAACCTGGAGAACGCACTGCTGATGGCCACCGTGCTCAACCCGCTGCTGGGCTACGACCGCGTCGCGCAGATCACCCGCAAGGCCGCAGAAGAAAGCATCTCGCCCAAGGCCGCAGCGGTGGCGCTGGGGTTCATCACAGCCGAGGAATATGAGCGGCAGGTGAGGCCGGAATTGATGGTCTGAACTGAAGGGTTTGGGTGTAATCACCGGCCCCTTCGTGGGCAAGCCCACTCCCACAGATTAGAAGTCGTGCCGCAACTGATCGGACACCCCCGAACACTGTGGGTGCGGGCTCGCCCGCGAAGACTGAGCCCCTGCCGCAACACATATGGTGGCCCACCGGGCCCCGTCGTGGGCAAGCCCACTCCCACAGATTAGAAGTCGTGCCGCAACTGACCGGACACCCCCCGAACCCTGTGGGAGCGGGCTCGCCCGCGAAGACTGACTCACTGTCGCAACACATGTGTTGGCCCACCGGGCCCCGTCGTGGGCAAGCCCACTCCCACAGAGTGCGCCTAGGTGTAGTGGACTGCGTTGTGTAACGAGCTCGGACCGACTGGGACAATAGTCAGTCCCCCTCAGGCAACCAGACAGCATCCCACAATGGGTAGTCTCCTATGCGTCGCACCAAGCCCGCCCTGAGTGGGTTGGCCACAATGTAACGAGCGAAATGGATCAGGTCGTCTTCATACCTCACAGCGATATCGTGATAACCCGGCTGCCAGATCCTTCCTTGGCGGCCGGTCACCTTGTTGACAGCAATGGCTGTTCTTGATTTGACCCGCCTTACGATATCCGGCAGCGATCCTGTCGCCAGTTCGACCAGCCAGTGAAAATGGTCAGGCATGACGACCCATGCCAGAGATTCAATGAGCCCCAGCGCCTCTGCTTCCCGCATTTCCTGGACCAACAGCCTGCCTAATCGCAAGTCTGCAAAATCCTGGCGATGACTCTCCAGGCGAGAAGTGACCAGATACATTCCGCCCACTGCGGAAAATCGACCGGTCCGCAGACGATGTGACTTTGATTTTCCAGTCATTTGCAGTTCTCCAACCCACATTGCAAACGCCAATCTAGTCCGGTCATAGAACGCTGATGCAGAGCGTGTTTTGCCTGACGTTTCCGGGTGAGCAATCCCCTGTGGGAGCGGGCTCGCCCGCGAATCGGAGTCACTGTCACAAGATATGTGGGGCCTGATAGCACCCTTTCGTGGGCAAGCCCACTCCCACAGTTCTGCGTCGTGCGCCGACTCGGGACCACCCGAAAACCCGTAGGAGCTTAGTGTCGGAGCCTGCAGGTAATGACTGAACTCCTGCCACGCCCCCGAACTCTCAACCCAGAGACCACCGGGGCAGGGATCGGGCATGAATAACACCGGCACGCTGTTCGAAACCGATCTGCCTGCGCGGCTGGACCGGTTGCCGTGGGGGCGGTTTCATACGTTGCTGGTGTTTGCGCTGGGCATCACCTGGCTGCTCGACGGCCTTGAGGTGACCCTGGCCGGGTCGGTGTCCGGGGCGTTGAAGGAAAGTCCGGTGCTGCACCTGAGCAATGCCGACATTGGCCTGGCCGGTGGCGCGTACATTTGTGGCGCGGTGCTGGGGGCGTTGTTTTTCGGTTGGCTGACTGACCGGCTCGGGCGGCGCAAACTGTTCTTCATCACTCTGGCGCTGTACATCAGCGCGACGGCCGCCACGGCGTTTTCCTTCAGTCTGTGGAGCTTCATGCTGTTTCGCTTCCTCACCGGCATGGGCATCGGTGGCGAATACACGGCGATCAATTCCACCATCCAGGAGTTCACCCCGGCGCGCTTTCGTGGCTGGGTCGACCTGACCATCAATGGCACCTTCTGGATTGGCGCCGCGCTGGGTGCCGGTGGCTCGATCCTTTTGCTCGATGCCGATGTGGTGGGGGGCGATCTGGGGTGGCGCTTGTGTTTCGGCATCGGTGCGGTGCTCGGGCTGGTGATTCTGCTGATGCGTCTGTGGCTGCCGGAAAGCCCGCGCTGGCTGCTGATCCATGGCCAGGCCGAGGAGGCGAGGGTGATCGTCAAGGGCATCGAGCAGCGCTTGCGCGAGCAGGGCCACGTGCTCAAGGATCCCGAAGGCCCGCCGTTGCGCCTGCATGCCCGGGACCACACGCCGCTCGGTGAAATCTTCGACACCCTGTTCAACGCCTATCGGCAACGGGCGCTGGTGGGCATGACGCTGCTGACCGCCCAGGCGTTCTTCTATAACGCGATCTTCTTCACCTACGCCCTGGTCTTGACCGAGTTCTATGGTGTGCCGTCGGCCTCCATCGGCTGGTATGTGCTGCCGCTGGCGCTGGGTAATTTCTGCGGGCCGCTGTTGCTGGGGCGGCTGTTCGATGTAGTGGGGCGGCGGGTGATGATCAGCCTCACCTACGCGGTGTCGGCGGTGCTGCTGTGCATCAGCGGCTATCTGTTCGAGCAGGGCCTGTTGAGCGTCACCCAGCAGGCCATCGCCTGGATGATCATTTTCTTCTTCGCTTCGGCGGCGGCCAGTTCTGCCTACCTGACCGTTGCCGAAACCTTTCCGCTGGAAATTCGCGCATTGGCGATTGCGGTGTTTTACGCCTTTGGCACGGCGTTGGGCGGGATCGTCGGGCCAACCCTGTTTGGCGAGTTGATCGACAGCCACCAGCGCGGGCCAGTGTTCATCGGCTACCTGATCGGCGCGGCGTTGATGTTGCTGGCAGCGGCGGTGCAGGCGATCTGGGGCGCGGCGTCGGAGCGCAAGTCCCTGGAGCAGGTGGCCCGGCCGTTGTCGCAGGCCAGGGATTAGCCGGCCTCTGCCGGTAGGCGTAGGAGCGCGCTTGCCCGCGACGGCGTCGTGTCAGCCGCCGTCAATGTCACAGGCCTGACGCCATCGCGGGCAAGCGCGCTCCTACAACATCAACGGCGGGCATCAGACTGGTCAGTTTTCTTCAATACCGCCCAACCCCCACCCCTTTAACCTCTGGCTCATTCAATGAACGGAGAACACTCTGAATGAACCTGATGATGTCCATGGCCGCCTTTGCGCTGGCCGCGTCGATCTCCCCTGGCCCGGTGAATGTGGTGGCGCTCAGCAGCGGCGCGCAGTTCGGGCTGCTGGCCAGCCTGCGGCATGTACTGGGTGCGACGGTCGGCTTTGTGCTGTTGCTGGTGTTCACCGGCTTTGGGCTGCACGAAGTGTTGCGTCAGTACCCGGTGCTGACCGACATCATTCGCTGGGCCGGTATGGCGTTTCTGGTCTATCTGGCCTGGAAACTGGCGCTCGACGACGGTCGCCTGGACGTCGACCAGCCCACCCAATCCCCCTCGTTCTGGCATGGCGCTCTGATGCAGTGGCTCAACCCCAAGGCATGGCTGGCCGCCGTGGCAGGGATGGGGGCGTTCGTCGCCGATGGCGAAGGGCGGTTGATCGGGCTGTTTGCGCTGATCTATTTCGTGATCTGCTACCTGTCGGTGGCCTGCTGGGCCTACGCCGGCGCCTTCCTCGGGCCCTGGCTGCGCAGCCCGCAGCGCATTCGCACGTTCAACCGCAGCATGGCTGCCATGCTGGCCGGGTGCGCGGTGTCGCTGTTGTACGTCTGATCACTGGCGGTATTGGCCGGGCGTGGCCGCCAGGTGCTTCTTGAACACTCGCTGGAAATGCGCCTGGTCGGCAAAGCCGTTCTGCTGGGCGATATCGGCGATTGCCTCGCCCTCGCGCAGTTGCCCTTGGGCATGCTGGATGCGGCGGTTGATGAGGTAGGCGTGGGGCGTCATGTGGTAATGCTGCTCGAAGGCACGAATCAGGTAGGCCTCGGAAAGGTTCGCCACCTGGCAGATGTCCTCGAGCCTCAAGGCTTCAAGAAAGTGTGCGTTGATGTAATCAGCTGCACGCTCAAGCCTGGCATTGACCTTCTTCAGCGGCGCGTCGCAATCGCCCAGGCGCTGCTGCATCAGGGTGAAGAAACCAATGGCCGCTTCGTGTTTCTGCAGCGATTCCAGTGCCGGATCGATCAACACCCGGTGCAGCGCCAACAACCTGCTGAACAGCTCGGGATCCTCACTTGAGATCGGCGACAGCGGCCGGAATCCCTCCACACCGCAAGCCTGTTGCACTCGGCCCAGCCACTGCGTATCGACGTACAGCATCACGTAGGACCACGGCTGGTCATCGATGGGATTGCAGGCGTGGACATCCCCCGGATTCATCAGCACCAGGGTGCCGGTGCGGATGGTCTGGGTGGTCTTTTCATGCAGGTAGGTGCTTTGCCCGGCGGTGATGGCGCCGATGGAAAACACTTCGTGGGAATGGCGCGAGTAACAGACTTTGCGCCCGTCGGCGATGGAGCGGGCTTCGATGAAGGGCAGGGCGGCATCCCTCCAGAACACCGGGGTTGCATCGTTGCTTGCCGGGTTCTGGAGAGGCATGTCAGGTCATCCTTTGCTGCGCGTGCAGCTGCTGAAAATGTCCAGCGCGGGCTGGTATTCGGTGGTCGAGACGCCGAGCAAGCCTAGCACCGAATGGAACAGGTAGTCATGGCTCAGGTCCGGCTGCTGCTGTTTGGCGGCCAGGCACGTACGGTCGACATTGGCGTCTTCCAGTGTCTGGTTGCCGAACCACATGACCATCGGCACGTGGGTCTGGGCACTCGGCGCGATGGCGTAGGGCGCAGCGTGCAGGTAGATGCCGTTTTCGCCCAGGGATTCGCCGTGATCCGACACGTAGATCATCGAGGTGTCGACCTTGTCCTGGTTGCGCTTGAGCAACTCGATGGTCTGCGCCAGGAAATGGTCAGTGTAGAGGATCGTGTTGTCGTAGACGTTCTTCAGCTCGTCAGAAGTGCAACTGCCCAACTGGTTGGTGCGGCACACCGGGGTGAAGCGCTCCATGGTCTTGGGGTAACGGTCGTAGTATTCCGGACCATGGCTGCCGTCGGAGTGCAGGACGATGATCGCGTTGTCCGACAGGGTATCGATGTACTCCTGCAAGCCCACCAGCAGCGATTCATCCAGGCAGTTCTGGCCGTCGCAGAAGGGGCTGTTCTGGGTTTTCGGAATATCGCTGTGGGGCACGCGCAGGCAGGTGCCCTTGCAGTCGCTGTTGTTGTCCAGCCACACCACCTTCAGGCCCGCGCGCTGCAGCATGTCCAGCAGGCCCTCGTAGGTCTTGCCTTTCTTGTCGCTGTAATCGGTGCGCGGAAACTTGGAGAACATGCACGGCACCGACACGGCGGTCGAGGTGCCGCAGGAGGCCACCTGGGTGAAGTTGAGGATGTCCTGTTTCTTCAGTTCCGGGTTGGTCTCGCGCTCATAGCCGTTGAGCGAGAAGTGGTCGGCGCGGGCGGTCTCGCCCACCACGAAGATCATCAGGCTTTTCTTCGGACGTTGCCGGGCCTGGGCGGTGAGGGCCGAATCGGCGCCTACGGTCTGGATCTTCACCGTCTCCTTGATCGCCACGGTCTGCTTGGTCAGCTTGCCGATGGCGTAGATGTAGTTGGTGGGGTTGATGAAGTGGGTCAGCTTGTCTTCATCGCGAAAGATCGGCGCGTAGGTCGAATAGAACGGGCCCACGGATGCAGCGATTACCAGCACGCACCCGATGCACACCAGCACCTTGTTGACCAGGCCCGGCAGCACGCGGCGGTAGGTCACCGGCCACAGCCAGATCAGGGCGATGGGCAGCGCACCAAGCAACAGCAGGTAGACGAACAGCTTGCCGCTCACCAGGGCCTTGGCTTCGCCGGGGTTGGTTTCCAGCACGTTCTGCATCATCACCGTGTCGATGGTGATGCCATAGCTGTTCATGAAATACGCCGCCGCCGCCGAACACAGCGCCACCAGGCTCAACACCGGCTTGAGGGTTGGCCGGAACGAGAACGGGGTCAGCAGCAGGGTAATGGCGGCCCAGAGAAAGATCGCAAAAGAGGCGTAGAACGCCGCGACCTTGATGCCTTGCAGCTGGGTCAGGCCGACCAGCGCGTGCCAGGTGGCCAGGTTGTAGAACACCACCATGCACAGGGAAAACAACATGACCAGGCGGGTAGAGGTGACGGGTTTGAGCCTTGAACGCATTTCCATATAAAGCACTACTCGAAGCACAGCCTGCACATACGTGGCATCGAACCTGTCCGTGGGATCGGCACGTCAGACAAACCTGTCATGGCAGGTGGGGGTGGTTAAGGGCGAGGATCGCGCGGAGTGTTTCAAAATATTTGTGAAGAATTTGTGAATCGAGCGTAGTCCAGCAACCCGGTCCTGCACTGTTTTTGAAAGGCAGGTTGTGCGCGCAGGGCTTTTTGCTAGCCTGCGTGGGAAGCTATTACTCTGATATCACCGAAGCCAAGGAGGTTGTGGATGAAACTCATCGGTATGCTGGATTCCCCTTATGTGCGGCGAGTCGCGGTCAGCCTCGCACGCATGGGGATCGCGTTCGAGCATGAGCCGGTTTCGGTGTTTCGCGGCATGGAGCGCTTTCGTCAGATCAACCCGCTGATCAAGGCGCCGACCTTCATCACCGATGACGGCACGGTGCTGATGGAGTCGAGCCTGATCCTCGATTATGTCGAATGCTTCAAGGGGCCGGGGAAGGGCTTGATGCCCACTTCACTGGCCGAACGCACCCGGGTCCTGCGCCTGTCGGGGCTGGCGCTGGTGGCCTATGAAAAGGCTGTGCAGATCTACTACGAGCGTAATCTGCGGCCAGAGCAAATCCAGCACGGGCCGTGGGTGGAACGGGTCAGCGAACAGTTGAAGACCGCCTGCGCCGAGCTCGAGCGTGAGCTGCGCGAGCAACCGCCCAGTGCCGGACCGGACATCGGCCAGGACGGCATCAGCATTGCCGTGGGCTGGAGCTTCATTCAGCTGGTAGTGCCGGATCAGGCCAGTGCTCAGGAGTATCCGCTGCTGGCAGCGTTCAGTGCCGAGGCCGAGCAGCTGGAAATCTTCAGCCGTTTGCCAATGGTCTAGTAAACCGCAGCCATAAAAAAACCGCTGTCACCTCAAGGGCGACGGCGGTTTTCTGTCTCGGAGCCGCTTACTTGCTGTCAGGCAGCGCGTAGGCGATCACGTAGTCGCCACGGTCAGCCGACTGGCGAGCGCCGCCGGCGGTGATGACGATGTACTGCTTGCCGGTCTTCGGCGAGACGAAGGTCATCGGGCCGCCCTGGCTGCCCACCGGCAGGCGGGCTTTCCAGGCTTCTTCACCGTTGGCGCTGTTGAAGGCGCGCAGGTAGTAGTCCTGGGTGCCGGCGATGAAGATCAGGCCGCCTTGGGTGGAGAGGGTGCCACCCAGCGTCGGCATGCCGATCGGCAGTTGCATGTGCATCTTGATGCCCATGGGGCCGGTGTCCTGCACGGTGCCGACCGGCACTTGCCAGGCGATCTTCTGGGTCTTCATGTCGATGGCGGTCAAGGTGCCGAACGGTGGCGCCTGGCACGGAATGCCGGCTACCGACAGGAAGCGGTTCTTGTTCACGGCATACGGGGTGCCCTTGAGCGGGACCGCGCCCATGCCGGTGTTCAGCGCTTCGCCGCCGCTGGAGGCCTTGGCGTCTTTCTGCTGCGGCACCATCTGGCTCCACAGGCCCAGACGCATGTCGTTGACGAAGATGAAACCGTGGACCGGGTCGGTCGACAGGCTGCCCCAGTTCATGCCGCCCAGCGAGCCCGGGAAGCTCAGGGACACGTCAGTACCTGGCGCTGTGTAGAGGCCGTCGTAGCGCATCTTCTTGAACGAGATACGGCACAGCAGCTGGTCGAACGGCGTGGCGCCCCACATGTCCGATTCGGTCAGGGTCTGCGCGCCGATTTCCGGCATGCCCACCGATTTCGGTTGGGTCGGCGAATACGGCTCGTTGGGGATGTTCGATGGCTTGACCGGCACTTCCTTGACCTCGGTCAGCGGCTGGCCGGTGTGGCGATCGAGCACGTAGATCTGACCGGCCTTGGTGCCGATCACGACGGCCGGAACCTTGCTGCCGTCCTTTTTGGTGAAGTCGATCAGGCTTGGCTGCATCGGCAGGTCGAAGTCCCACAGATCGTTGTGCACGGTCTGGTAGACCCACTTCTGCTCGCCGGTGGTGGCGTTCAGGGCCAGCACGGACGCGCCGTAGGTGTGGTCGAGCTGGGTGCGTTCAACGCCGTAGATGTCGGTGGACGAGCTGCCCATCGGCAGGAACACGGTGTTCATCGCCGGATCGTAGGACATCGGCGCCCAGCTGTTCGGCGTGCTGCGCACATAGGTGCTGTCGCCTTCCGGGGCTTTTTTGTCTTCAGGGTTGCCCGGATCGAACGCCCAGCGCATTTCACCGGTGACCACGTCAAAACCGCGAATCACACCGCCTGGCATGTCGGTCTGCACGTTGTCGGCGACACGGCCACCAACGACCACTGTGGTACCGGCCATCAGCGGCGCGGACGAGAGTTGGTAGTAGGAGTCCGGCACCTTGCCCAGGCCGGCTTTCAGATCGACCTGGCCGTTGTCGCCAAAGCCTTTGCACAGCTCGCCGGTGTCGGCATCGACCGCGATCAGGCGTGCGTCGATGGTGTTGGTCAGCAGGCGACGCGTGCAGTTGGCGCCTTCAGGCACGGCAACCGGTGCGGCGGGAGTGCTGCCATCGGTGGGTTGCGCAACGGCGGCGGTGGCGTCGAAGTACGCCAGGCCACGGCAACGCTGCCACACGGCGGACTTGGCGTTGGTTTCGTGCTTCCACAGCTCTTTGCCGGTGTCGGCGTCCAGCGCGATGATGTTGTTGTGCGGGGTGCAGATGAACACTTTCTCACCGATCTGCAGCGGGGTCATCTGGTCTTCGGCACCGTTGCCGTCGCTGATGGCCACGTCACCGGTGTGATAGGTCCAGACCGGCACCAGTCTGGACACGTTGCTGCGGTTGATCTGATCCAGCGCAGCGAAGCGGCTGCCACCTTCGTCGTTACCGTAGTGGGCCCAGTCTTTCTGCGCCTTGGCCGGGTCGACCTTGGTCAGCTCCGGGCCGTTGCCGGTGGGCGATACCGAGGCGTGAGGCTGGAACATGCCCCAGAAACCGGCAGCCATGGCGATGGCGAGCACGCCACCCAGCGCGTAACCACCCACGCCTCCAGGCAGGCCGTTGGCCTTGCGCAGGGTCGGGTAGACCAGCGCCACCAGCAGGCTCAACACGCCGAGGGCGAACAGGCGCGACACCAGCGGCCAGAACACCAGGCCTGCATCGGACACCGCCCACAGCAGGGTCAGCACCATGACGGCTGCGAACAGCCAGGCACCGGCAACGCGCCCCTTGAACAACAGGAATGCCGATGCGATCAGGCCAAGACCGGCAAGCAGGAAGTACCAGCTGCCACCGAGGGTGACGAGGTAACCGCCACCTGCTGCGAAAAGTAATCCAAATACCAGCACGCCAAGTGCGACGACCCAGATGGGCCAGCGACTGACGGATGCCGAAGGGCGAGACGTAGTCATGTTGCGTGATCCTGCTGACGTTGAGCGTCGTGCGAACGCTCTACGAGGGTGGGAAGAACGGTTTTGCAGTGCGAAGCCCGCATGCGCCGGGAGGCGAAGGGGGTAGCCACACAGGTAATTAACCAGTTAGTTAATTACCTAACTTTAGCAAAAAATCCGTGCCCTGCGGCAAATTGTCCTCGTAATCGATGGATAAACACTGTTGCTTATGGCGTAACAATTGGGTGTGAACCAACCGCGGCCCGAGACGCCCAATGCCAGATACCACCGACGACAGGCCGTTACCTATGACCAGACAGGACATCAGCGAGCTGTATCGCGGCTACATCGATTGCCTCAACCGGCAGGCCTGGCCTGAGCTAGGCCGCTTCGTGCATCAGGAGGCGCAGTACAACGGGCAACGCATCGGCCTGTCAGGCTACCGGGAGATGCTGGAAAACGATTTTCGCGCCATCCCGGATCTGCGCTTCGTGATCGATCTTTTGATCGCGGATCCACCGCACATCGCGGCGCGGCTCTGTTTCGATTGCACGCCTGTAGGGGAGTTGTTTGGCTTGCCGGTTAACGGCAAGCGGGTGAGCTTTACCGAAAACGTCTTCTATGAAATCCGCGACGGGCGCATTGCCCAGGTGTTTTCGGTGATCGACAAGGAGGCGGTCAGGGCGCAGCTGGGCAATGATTCACCCTGACGAGGCGAGCACGTATTGCAGCAAGCGCTGTTGCAGGTGAGGGATGGCGTTGTCCATCGTCAGATTCACCTCGTGGGCGTCCGGCCGCTTCAATGCAGGCGAACGTCTTTGCTCGAATTCGGTAGCACTTTAACGTTTGCCCTCAGGGTCGGACACCCGTATCGAGTGACGACCGGCTGCCTGACGCGGTAAGGTTCGTCCACGCAACGCAGCAGGGGACTGGTCGACACCCGCCCTGAACTGCTCACGCTTGTGCCCGGTCTCATTTTCTCTTCCTTTGCCTTTTCACTGCGCGGCCTGACGCTGCCGTGACTCAATCAAGAGGTTCGTTTCATGACCAAAGCTGCCTACGTTCCCCCCAAGGTCTGGACATACGAGGCACCGTCCGGTGGCCAGTTCTCGAGCATCAACCGCCCGGTGGCCGGCCCCACCCACGAAAAGACCCTGCCGGTGGGCAAGCAGCCGTTGCAGCTGTATTCCCTGGCCACGCCCAACGGGGTGAAGGTCACCATCATGCTCGAAGAGCTGTTGGCCCTTGGGCACAAGGACGCCGAGTACGATGCCTGGCTGATCAAGATCGGTGAGGGGGATCAGTTTTCCAGCGGTTTCGTCCAGATCAACCCCAACTCCAAGATTCCGGCACTGCTGGACCGCAGCGTCGAGCCGCCGGTGCGGGTGTTCGAGTCGGGCTCGATCCTTTTGTATCTCGCGGAAAAGTTCGGCGACCTGCTGCCCAAGGCGCCGGCTGCGCGTACTGAAACGCTCAACTGGCTGTTCTGGCAGATGGGTGCGGCGCCGTATCTGGGGGGTGGTTTCGGGCACTTCTATGTGTACGCGCCGGAGAAGATCGAGTACGCCATCAACCGCTTCACCATGGAAGCCAAGCGCCAACTGGACGTGCTCGACCGCCGCCTGGGTGAGAGCCGTTACCTGGCGGGCGATACCTACACCATCGCCGACATCGCGGTGTGGTCATGGTACGGCCAGGTGGCCTTGGGCAACGTGTATTCGTCCGCCGAATTCCTCGCCGCCCACGAGTACACCCACGTGCAACGCTGGGCCAAGGAAATCGCCAAACGCCCGGCCGTGATCCGTGGCTTGCGGGTCAACCGTACATGGGGCGATGAAGGCAACCAGGTGCCTGAACGCCACCAGGCATCGGATCTGGATTGACATGACGAATATCTGTAGGAGCGCGCTTGCCCGCGAAAGCGGTGAATCAGGCGCCATCGAGGCGTCAGGGCTGACGCCTTCGCGGGCAAGCGCGCTCCTACAGCTTATCGGTGCCCCCCCGAATTTGAGACCGCCCCGATTCCGTAGCGGGGGTATCTTCAGTCACTGCATGGGCCAGAATTTGTAGGAGCGCGCTTGCCCGCGAAAGCGGTGAATCAGGCGCCATCGAGGTGTCACGGCTTACGCCTTCGCGGGCAAGCGCGCTCCCACAGGTTATCGGTGCACCTCCCGAATTTGATCGCGCCCCGATTTCGTAGCAGTCCGGCTTGCCGGCGTCGGCGTCTTTGAAATCGCCGACGCCGGCAAGCCGGACTGCTACGGGGTTAACTGCGCAAATCGGTGTGTTTGTCTCCGCACGGCACCTTGTCTTGTTCTGCGGGGTGAAATTCGCCCTCCAGGTTCTGCTCGTCCAGGCGCAGGGTCAGCGCCTGTTCAATGCCGGCGACGGCTGCGGTGTCGTGCAGGTCGTCCACCAGCAACCAGAGCCTCGGCAGGTTCTGGAAATACACCTCATCGATTTCCACATCCCGGGTCAGCTCGCGGTCAACGCGCCAGAGGCACATGCGTTGCGCGGTTTCGGGGTCCTGTGGCCAGCGTTCGGAGGTGGTGATCCAGACTTCGTGATAATCGTGCAGATCGGTCTTACCCAGTTTTTCCAGCGAGACAAATGTATTCACTGCGTCACCTGTATGCGAGTGGATGCCAACAGACAGTCTCAGCTGTCCATGCGTGCCTCCCCGGTCAGGCCCGTTGCAGAGGCGTACAGGGTATATGGCCCGCTGGGCGCGGGTGAGTTCCATCAAATTGCGCTGACGCTCAGTGCCGATCGATCTGCCGCCGGTCCGGGCCATCTCCCGGGCTGTTGATCTTGATGTGCCGCGGGCGGATCTCGTCTGGCACCACGCGCAGCAAGAAGATGATCAACAGGCCGTTTTCGAAGGTCGCGCCCTGGACTTCGATATGGTCAGCCAAGTGAAACACCAGGCGAAAGGCGCCATGGGCGATGCCCTGATGCAGGTAGGTGGCGCCGGCGTCTGCCGAACGCTCGCCGCCGCAGACGATCAGCACGCTTTTTTCGATCCGCAGGTCCAGGTCGTCCGCCGACAGCCCGGCGGCCGCGACCACGATGCGGTAGTGATCGTCGCCGTAGCGCTCGATGTTATGGGGTGGATAGCAGGTGCAGGGTTCGTTGTGCAGGGCCGACTCGAACAGGTCGCTCAGCCGGTCGAAGCCTACGGATTGGCGCAGCAGGGGCGCTAGGGTGATTGCAGTCGCCATGTCAAAATCTCCTGGCATTGCGCAAGTGATCAAGACGGAGTCGCTTTCGGGCTCAGTACTGCAATCAGTTAGGCTTACCTGCCGGAAAACACAAGCATGGCGACACATTTTGCGGCAAAGGGCAGGGTGATCTAGCCCTGTGCCGACTCTTCGAAAATAGCCAGAAAGTCCTGCAAGGTGCTTTCCAGATACTTGCCGGCCCGGTAGTCGGCTTTCACGGCGTCACCACCCTCGATGACCGCCTGCGGGCTTTCGACAAATCGTCCGACCGGCTCGAACTGTTCGTCGAGCACCAGCACCAGCGGGATCGAAATGCGCTCAAGGTCCAGGCGCTGCTTGAGTTCATTCTCCGCGCGGCCCTTGGAGATGATCGCCAGGTCGATATTCGCCTTGCCCCGCTGCAGGTAATCCATGACTGCGATGTTGATCTGGCAGTCCGGGCACCACATTTCGCCGACTACCAGCAGATGAAAGGTCGCCTGCACCGCAAGCAGGCGCTGCTGGCTGGCGAGGCTGATGGCCTGCTGCTCGGCCAGCTTGTGCTGCATGTCGCGGATCGCGGCGATTTCTGTCGGGAAACCTCGGGCGACGAACGACTCGAAATGCTCCCCATACTCGAAGAGGTCTTTATAGGACGCCATGGTCAGTGCTCTGTGAAAAACGGATGGCTCATCCCAGCAGAATTGTCGGCGGGCGGCAACCTTTGCGCCAAAAGAGCTTGTTGTTGATCCAGATCACTAATTAGAATCAGTCTCATTTGAGTCGCGCTTTCCTACCGAGTCTTTAGATGTCCGACGCCGCGCCGCCCCCGCAACCCACTCTCGATGCCCTGTATCGCGACCACCATGGCTGGCTCGAAGGCTGGCTGCGGCGGCGCATGGGCAACGCCTGGGATGCGGCCGACCTGAGCCAGGATACCTTCGTGCGGGTACTCGGCAGTTCGCAACCGCTCGGCGAATTGCGCGAGCCCAGGGCCTATCTGCTGACGGTGGGCAAGCGCCTGCTGAGCAATTTCTACACCCGCCGCAGTCTGGAGCAAGCCTATCTGGAGGCGCTGGCGCAGTTGCCACAGGAATGCGTGCCTTCGCCGGAACAGCGCTGGGTACTGCTCGAAACCCTGCAGGCCCTGGATGAATTGCTCGACGGGCTGCCTGCCATGGTGCGTCGGGCGTTTCTCCTGAGCCAGCTGGAAGGGCTGGGCTATCGCGAGATTGCCGAGCGCCTCGACGTTTCCGAGCGCACCGTCAAACGCTACATGGCGCATGCCTATGAGCATTGCCTGTTGGTGGACTGGTGAACCGTGCCGCGCCCGCAGGCCAGGAACGTGAGGTCGTGCGCAAGGCAGCGCAGTGGCTGGCGCTGCTCGAATCGGGGGATGCCAGCGAAGCCGACCGGTTGAGACTGCAACACTGGCGCGACAGCCATGCCAGCCATGAGCAGGCGTGGCAGAAGGTCGAGCAACTGCGGCAGCGCTTCAACGGCCTGCCGACCCGTCTGGCGATGGCGACGCTGGACCGTCCCCAGCCAGGCCGGCGGGCGCTGCTCAAAGGTGCGCTGGGCCTGGCCGCGCTGGCGCCCGCTGCCTGGATGCTCAGCCGCCAGTTGCCGCTGGATGCCTGGCAGGCTGATCTTTCAACCTCGACCGGCGAGCACAAGCGCGTGGTCCTCGCCGATGGCAGTACGCTGGAGCTGAACACCGCCAGCGCGGTGAACCTGGACATGGCTGCACGCCGCCTGACCCTGGTCCGGGGTGAAATCGCGCTCAAGGTACCGGGTGAGTCGGCGCTGACCATCCAGGGGCCGTATGGCCGGGTGGTGGTCAGCCAGAGTGAAGTCTGCGTCCGTCTGAGCCGCGATGACTGCCGGGTGTCGGTGGTCAGTGGCAGGGTCCGTCTGTTGCCGTTGCAAGGGCCTGCACTGTTGTTGGAGGCGGGCCAGCAAGTCGATCTGCAGGTGAGCGGGGCAGGGCCGGTCAGCCCCTTCGACAACATCGCTCCCGGTTGGCGAGACGGTGTGGTGATGGCCCAGAATCAGCCCCTGGGGGATTTCTTGCGCGAGCTGTCGCGCTACCGCACCGGCCTGCTGCGCTGGGAGCCGGAGCTTGAAGCCCTGCGCGTCACCGGCAGCTTTCGCATCGACAACACCGACCGGGTGCTTTCCCTGCTCGCCGCCAGCCTGCCGATCGAGGTAAAAACCCGAACCCGCTACTGGGTAACCCTGGTGCCCCGCGCCAGCCGCGTGTGAGTGGCAACGCGAACCGGGATCGGGGCGGACGCAAATCCCGGCAACACCCCAACCCCCGTAGCAGCCGGGCTTGCCCGCGGGAGCGGTCTTGAATCAGCCCGGTTCAAAAAAGAAAACACATCCCCCTGTCCCCTTTTTCAACCTCACCGGTCATTGAAGGTAATTGAACAAAATACGAGAGCTTTCCTCTATGTCCGCCGTTTCGCCTTATCGCTTGCGCCCGCTGCTGCACCTGGGGCTGTTGTTCACCTTGAGCTCAAGCCCCTTCCTGGCCGCCACCAGTTGGGCCGACGCTACCCAGCGCCGCAGCTATCAGGTGCCAGCCGGCACATTGGGCGCAGCGCTGACCCGGTTTGCCGGCCTTGCCGGGGTCAATCTTTCGGTGGACCCGGCGCTGGTCAGCGGCCATGACAGCCCAGGCCTGTCCGGCGAATACGGCGTGGAAGAGGGCCTGCGCCGACTCCTGCAAGGCTCCGGCCTTGAGCTGGTGCCGGTGGGCGAGCAGGCCTACACCCTGACCCCCGCGTCGGAAGGCAGCAGCCTGCAACTGGCGCCGACGTCCATTCTCGGCGCGACGGCGGGGGCCGGCGACGGCCAGTCCTACGCCGGCGGCCAGGTGGCGCGGCGCGGTTCCCAGGGGCTGCTGGGCGACAAGGACTTCATGGACACCCCGTTCAGCATGACCACCTACACCCAGGAAACGGTCAAGAACCAACAGGCGCGCACCCTGGGTGACCTGATCGCCAGCGACCCGTCGGTTCGCGCCACCAACCCGGCAGGCGGGCGCTACGAGCAGTTCACCATTCGCGGCTTCAGCCTGTTCAACAGCGATGTGGCCTATAACGGCCTGTACGGCGTGCTGCCCACCTACACCATCGACATGGAAATGGCCGAGCGGGTCGATGTGCTCAAGGGGCCGAGCCAACTGATCAACGGCATCTCGCCACGAGGCAGTGTGGGCGGCGGGATCAACGTAGTGCCAAAGCGGGCGGGTGACACGCCCCTCACCGAACTGACCACCCTCTACGCCTCCAATAATCAGGTGGGTGGCGCGCTGGACGTGGGCCGCAGATTCGGCGACGAGAACCAGTTCGGGATCCGCTTCAACGGGGTGAAACAGTCCGGTGACACCGAATGGGACCACCAGAGCGTCGACCGGGAAATGGCCGTGCTCGGCCTGGACTTCCGCGGTGACCGGCTGCGCCTTTCGACCGATGTCGGCCACACCGAGCGTGACACCGACGCGCCGCAGGAGCGGGTGCAGATCGGCACCAACGCCAGGGTGCCCAACCCCAACGATGTACGGCACAACTACGCCCAGGCCTGGAGCAAGGCACGCACCAAAGACACCTTCGGCACCGTCAACGCCGAGTACGATGTCAATGAATCGGTGATGCTCTACGGCGGCGTCGGGGCGCGCAAAAGCAATCACGACTTCCTGCGGCACGCCGTGTCGATCACCAACAACGCCGGTGACTTCAGCGTCCAGCCCCGGGACTTCACCCGGGACGAAAACGTGCGCACGGCCACCGCTGGCGTGCGCAACTGGTTCCACACCGGTCCCGTCAGCCACGAGCTCAACCTGGCCGCCAGCTACTTCTACATGGACTTCGAAAACGGCGGTGCGCGCTACGCCTCGGCGCCCAGCAACCTGTTCAACCCGGTGGACACGCCAACGCCCGTCAACCCCACGCGCCAGGACGCCCGGGTCTACACCGAAAATCGTTTCAGCGGCGTGGCGCTGTCCGACACCCTGGGGTTCTTCGATGACCGTTTGCTGCTGACCCTTGGCGCGCGCTGGCAGCGGGTCAAGGTCGATGACTGGAGCGACGGCGTGAAAGGCATCACCTCCTATGACGAAGAAAAGGTCTCGCCCTCGGGCGGGATCCTCTACAAGGTCACCGATCAGGTCTCGCTGTATGCCAACTACATGGAGGGCCTGAGCCAGGGCAAGATCGCGCCGTCCACCTCGATCAACGAAGACGAGATTTTCCCGCCCTTCATCAGCCGCCAGGTCGAGTTCGGCGCCAAGTACGATCAGGGCACCTTTGGCCTGACGGCGGCAGTGTTCCGCATCAAGCAGCCTGCCTACGAGACCAATTCCATCACGCGGGTGTTCGGCCCCAACGGCAAGCGCCAGAACGACGGTGCCGAGGTCACGGTGTTTGGCGAACCGCTCAAGGGCGTTCGCCTGCTGGGCGGTGTGATGTACATCGACAGCGAACTGACCCACACCACCAACGGCACCTTCGACGGCAACCGCGCCCCGGCGACCCCCAAGTACAACGTCAACCTGGGCGCCGAGTACGACGTGCCGGGGGTGCAGGGCCTGACGTTGACCGGGCGCGGCATCTACTCAAGCTCGCAGTACCTGGATCAGGCCAACAGCAAGGAGATCGACTCGTGGGAGCGCTTCGACGTCGGCGCCCGCTACGCCTTCAAGGTCGAAGGCAAGTCGGTGACGCTGCGGGCCAACGTCGAGAACGTACTGGACAAGCGCTACTGGAGTTCGGCCGGTGCATCGGATGACAGCGAACCGGGCCTGACCCTGGCCACGCCGCGTACTTATCTGTTGTCGGCGACCATCGGCTTCTGATGACCAATCAGCCGGCCTCGGCCGCAGTCGCCGCCAGCAGCCAATGGCGGAAGACCTCGGCCGAGGGCGACAGACTGCGGTGCCTGACCGACACCAGGTACTCGCCGAACCCGGTGATGCATTCAAAGTCGGTCACCCGTTGCAGTTCACCCTTGGCGATCGCTTCGTCGCCCATGAAGGTCCAGGCAAGGCCGATGCCCATGCCTTGCTGCACGGCGCGAAACGCCAGGGTCAACTGGTTGAACACTGGCGCCTTGTCCGGCGGCAGGTAGTCGTGCCCCAGGTGTCTGAACCACTGTTGCCAATCCAGACAATGCCAGGCCGACGTATCGATCTGCACCAGGTTGGCTTTCGCCAGTTGTTCCAGCGTCTGGATACCCGCAACGTTCAGTGACGGGTGCGCCACGGGGTAGACGATCTCTGGCAGCAGGAAATCGCTGTTCAGCGACGCCCATTCACCCGCGCCGTAGAGCACGCCTAGGTCGAAGTCGTTGAGGCTGGCCTCGTCGATTTCGTTGATCGCATGCACGTGCACGGCGATGTCGGGGTAGGCCTTGTTGAATTCGATCAACCTGGGAAACAGCCAGAACTGCGCCAGCGCGTGGGTCGCCAGCACCGAAACGGCGTTGGACTGGTGCACGTTACGGATACGCGTGACGTTCTGGTAGAGGCTGGCGAGCATCACGTTGACCGTCACGAGCAATTCCTCTGCCGCTTGGGTCAGGGCGACCCCACGGGGTTTGCGCTCGAACAGCGCCACGCCCACCGAAGCCTCCAGCTGGCGCATCTGCTTGCTCACGGCGCTTTGCGTGATGAACAGCTCTGAGGCCGCGCCGGTAAAGCTTGCGTGACGTCCGACCGCCTCGAAGGTGATCAGTGTTTCCAGGGGCGGCAGGGTGCGCAGGTAGCGGTTGATGGCGACTCTCCAGGGGCTTCGGGATGTCCATGACATTCCGTGGGGGAATGTGTCGCTGAATTTTTATCGCATGTGCGCAGGTTTGGCCACCGATAGAATCTGGGCAAACTGCCTTTCGAGTCGAACACATGAACAGCGGGATCGGGTTTGCGTTGCTGGCGGCTGCCATCTGGGGCGGGGTGATCATCGGCCCCTCGCTGTTGCCGGAATTCAGCTCGGTGCTGATCAGCAGCGCGCGTTTTGCCCTGTACGGCCTGATTTCACTGCTGATTGCGCTGCCGTTCGCCTCACGCCTGTTCGCCAGGCTGACCCGCGCCGACCTGATGTTGCTGCTGCGCCTGTCGCTGGCCGGTAACGTACTCAACTACGCCTTGCTGGGCGCGGCGATCCAGTTGTGCGGGGTCACCGCCGGCGCGCTGATCAACGGCACGATGCCGATCGCGATCACCTACCTTGCCCGAGGCGACGCAGGCTCGCTGCCCCTTGGCAAACTCAAGCTGCCGCTGCTGATGGTCTTCCTCGGCATCTCATCGATCAGCCTCGGGCACACGGCAAGCGCCGCAACGGGCAGCTCCCTGTGGTCCCAGGCGCTGGGCCTGGCGTGCGGGTTCTGCGCGGTCTTCAGTTGGTCCTGGTTCGCCACGCGCAACGCGCGCTACCTCAGGCAGAGCCAGTTCAACAGCAGCGAGTGGTCAACCCTGATGGGTATCGTCACCGGCGTTGTCGCGGTGCTGTTCGGCGCCGTGGCGCTGCTGCTGTTTCCCGACCTCATGCCGAGCCAGGTCGAGAGCGGCCGCTGGATGACGTTCTTCTGGGTCTGCGCTTACCTGGCATTCTGTGGCTCGTGGCTGGCCAATGGCTTGTGGAACGCCTGCTCGCGGCGCATGGCCTCGTCACTGAGTGGCCAGTTGATCGTCATGGAGACGCTGTTCGCCTGTGTCTACGGGTTCATCTACACCCGGCATTTCCCCGGCCTCATGGAACTGCTGTCGATTTCGCTGCTGGTCGGCGGCGTGGTCTGGGCGGCCAGCCGCCATCGGGTGCCTGCGGTCAAGCTGCCGAGCTGCTGAGCCCGTTGCCTCGAACTGCTTCAGGCGTTGTCTTTGCCCGGTCGGGTGAAGGAATAGCGGTCGATGTCGGTGCGCAGCTTCCAGCCCTGGTGCTGCCAGAACTCGGCAGCGGGGTGGTTGGTCTTGAGCACGTCCAGGTGGCATTTTTCGATACCCAATGTTTCAAGCGCCGACAGGCAGCGCTGCACCAGGCGGTTGGCAATGCCCTGGCCCCGGTAATCCGGCAGCACCAGCAAATGCTGCAGATAACCCCGTCGCCCGTCGTGCCCGCACATCACGCATGCGCACAGGCCTGAGTTGGTCTGGGCGACGAAACTCATGCCCGGGTTGCGCGCCAGGTAGCGGGCGGTCGCTTCCCGCGAGTCGGCGTCGCGAATGGAAATGCCGGGGGTCATATTCATCAGGGCAATCACGGCATCGTAATCGTCCAGGGTCATCATGCGGATGTGGATCATGGCAGGTCCTGTGCACAGGGTGGCCGGGCAGGGTAACAGAGCCATGAGCGCCAGATATGACAGCCCCGTTGCAAGGCCAGGCGCGGCTAACAGAGTCTCTCTATCAGGGCCGAATGCTCTGACTATTAGACCTCTGGGAGAAGGCGTCTACCCTTGATCTAGCGTCGGCGATTGCCGTCCAGTTCAAA
The DNA here is from genome assembly GCF_044746825.1 of Pseudomonas sp. NPDC090201. Taxonomy (NCBI): domain Bacteria; kingdom Pseudomonadati; phylum Pseudomonadota; class Gammaproteobacteria; order Pseudomonadales; family Pseudomonadaceae; genus Pseudomonas; species Pseudomonas sp. NPDC090201. The sequence continues at coordinate 24,699 of NZ_JBIVCX010000014.1, read as the reverse complement.
CCTGATAAGGCGATAAAAAAACTACTGAGTTCATTCAGCCTCCAGTGGCTGTGGGGGCCGGGTGACACCGACCAAAGGTAGATCAAACATGGCAACTGAATCGAAATGCCCGTTCAACCATGCAGCCGGTGGTGGCACGACGAACCGTGACTGGTGGCCGAACCAGCTGAACCTGAAGATCCTGCATCAACATTCTTCCCTGTCCGACCCGATGGGTGAGGATTTCGATTACGCCAAGGCCTTCAAGAGCCTGGACTTCGCCGCAGTCAAAAGGGACCTGCTGGCGGTCATGACTGACTCCCAGGACTGGTGGCCAGCCGACTTCGGGCACTATGGCCCGCTGTTCGTGCGCATGGCCTGGCACAGCGCCGGCACCTACCGCACCGCCGATGGCCGGGGTGGCGCAGGCGCGGGGCAGCAGCGTTTTGCGCCGCTCAACAGTTGGCCCGACAACGTCAGCCTGGACAAGGCCCGGCGCCTGATCTGGCCGGTAAAACAGAAGTATGGCCGCAACATTTCCTGGGCCGACCTGATTGTCCTCACCGGCAACGTCGCGCTGGAATCCATGGGCTTCAAGACTTTCGGTTTCTCCGGCGGGCGGCCTGATGTGTGGGAGCCTGACGAGGACGTCTACTGGGGTTCGGAAACCACCTGGCTCGGCGGTGAAGAACGCTACGGCGCGCACAAGGCCATGGAGCAGCCGGGCCAGGGCGATCTGGTAGCCGAGCCTGCCAAGCGCCCGGAAGAAGAAAGCCGCACCGACTCGGGCGAGCGCATTCTGGAAAACCCGTTGGGCGCCGTGCAGATGGGCCTGATCTACGTCAACCCCGAAGGCCCGGAAGGCAACCCGGACCCGGTCAAGTCCGCCATCGACATTCGTGAAACCTTCGGCCGCATGGCAATGAACGATGAGGAAACCGTCGCGCTGATCGCCGGCGGCCACGCCTTCGGCAAGACCCACGGCGCAGGCCCGGCCGACAACGTCGGTGCAGAGCCCGAGGCCGCAGGGCTGGAAGAGCAGGGCCTGGGCTGGCGCAACAAGTTCGGCAGCGGCAAGGGCATCGATGCCATTACCAGCGGCCTGGAAGTGACCTGGACCTCGACGCCCACAAAATGGAGCAACGAGTACCTGGAAAACCTCTTCAACTTCGACTGGGAGCTGACCAAGAGCCCGGCGGGTGCCCATCAGTGGAAACCCAAGAACGGTGCAGGGGCAGGGCAGATTCCCAATGCGTTCGATCCGGCCAAACGGCAGGAACCGCGCATGCTGACGTCTGACCTGGCGCTGCGTTTCGACCCGATCTACGAACCGATCTCCCGGCGCTTCAAGGAAAACCCCGAGCAGTTGGCCGACGCCTTCGCCCGCGCCTGGTTCAAGCTCACCCACCGCGACATGGGACCGCTGGCACGCTACCTGGGCCCGGAAATGCCCGGTGAGGAACTGCTCTGGCAGGACCCGATCCCGGACGCCAAGCAACCGCCGATCAGCGACAGCGATGTGGCTGCGCTCAAGGCCAAGGTGCTGGAGTCGGGGCTGTCGGTGTCGCAACTGGTGTCCACCGCGTGGGCTGCTGCTTCCACTTTCCGCGGTTCCGACAAACGCGGCGGCGCCAACGGCGGGCGTCTGCGTCTGGCGCCACAGAAAGACTGGGCGGCCAACCAGCCCGAACAACTGGCTAAAGTGCTGTCCACCCTTGAAGGCATCCAGTCGGGGTTCAACGCCGGTGGCAAGCACGTTTCACTGGCGGACCTGATCGTGCTGGCCGGTGCTGCGGGCGTCGAGCAGGCGGCGAAGAACGCAGGGCACAGTGTCAGCGTGCCGTTCACCCCGGGCCGCGCCGATGCGTCGCAGGAGCAGACCGACGTCGAATCGTTCGGCTTTCTTGAACCCATCGCCGACGGCTTCCGCAACTACCTGAAAGGGCAGTACAAGGTGTCGGCGGAAAAACTGCTGGTGGACAAGGCGCAACTGCTGACCCTGAGCGCGCCGGAAATGACCGTGCTGCTGGGCGGCCTGCGGGTGCTGGATATCAATGTCGGGCAGAGCAAGCACGGCGTCTTCACCCAGCAACCGGGAGCGCTGACCAACGACTTCTTCAAGAACCTGCTGGACATGAACGTGGAATGGAGGGCCACTTCACCGAGCAACGAAACCTTCGAGGGCCGTGATCGCAAGACCGGTGCGGTGAAATGGACCGGCACCCGCGTGGATCTGGTGTTCGGCTCCCACGCGCAGTTGCGGGCCCTGAGCGAGGTATATGGCAGCGCCGATGCGCAGGAACGGTTCGTGAAGGACTTCGTGAAAGTCTGGGCCAAGGTCATGAATCTGGACCGTTTCGACCTGGCCTGATCCGGGCTCGGCCTGGCTTGAGTGAACTACAGCGCCGCCGTTTGAGGCGGCGTTGTCGTTTGTATTCCGCTCGGGACTAGGCCCATGAAAAAATTGATTTGTACAGGGCGCAGCGGTTCTCGTAGTTTGGCTTTCCCTGCAACTGCGTTCCCTGAATATGGAGATCAAGTCGTGAACACTGCCCGCACTCGCTTGTACGTCGATGCCCAATACACCAGCCCCTACGCAATGTCGGCGTTCGTGGTGCTCAAGGAAAAGGGCATTGATTTCGAATTGATTGCCCTGGACCTGGGCGCCCGCGAACATCAGGCCAAAGACTATGCCCATCTGTCCCTGACCCAGCGCGTGCCGACACTGGTGCAGGGGGATTTCGCCCTGTCCGAATCCAGCGCGATCATCGAGTACCTGGAAGAGGCTTTCCCGCAGGCGCCGGTGTTCCCGCAAGACATTAAACAGCGCGCCCGCGCGCGGCAGATCCAGGCCTGGCTGCGCAGTGACCTGATGCCCATCCGTCAGCAGCGCTCGACAGAAGTGGTGTTCTGCGGGCAAAAGCGGCCACCCCTGACCGCCGAAGCAGCGCCCGCCGTGAGCAAGCTGTTCGACGCCGCCAGCACCTTGCTTGCCGATGGCCGGGAATACCTGTTCGGTGAATGGTCGATTGCCGACGTGGACCTGGCCCTGATGCTCAACCGCCTGATTCTCAACGGCGACGACGTGCCGCCTGCCCTGGTCCAGTACGCACAACGCCAATGGCAGCGGCCCAGCGTCCAGGCATGGCTAAACATGCGGCGCTGAATGCTCAAGACACCACATCGCCCGCGGGGGCGTCCTTGAAATCGCTCCCGCCGGCAAGCCGTGCTGCTACGGTTTTCAGGTGTACCTCCGATGTTTGCCCGGCTCGGATCTGTGGGAGCGGGCTTGCCCGCGAAGGCGGTGGATCAAGCACCATCAAGGCGTCAGGTCGTACGCCTTCGCGGGCAAGCCCGCTCCCACAGGTTATCGGTACACCTTGGATGATGCGATCATCCTGGGGTCTTGTGCATACCGGAGCAGGATTAGATATTCATCTGATCCGTATTTTTCACATCAGCCTGAATCTGTACTGAAACAGCACATCCCTCCACAATCGATCCCACATCAAGGCACTCGCCCAATCCGGCCCGAAGCCTTGGAGGCAGGTGTTTTCACCTGTACCGCAAATCTGTCAATGAGAGGTGGCCCCATGGGCAAGATGACGCTTTTTCTGTTGGGATTTCTGGCGTTGACCATCGGCATCGGCATGCTGGCAACCATCCCGCCGGGTTGATATCCCTATCAGGCGCCATGGCGCGCCTGTCAGGGCTGTGCCGGGAGAGACACGCGCATTGCGGCTTTTAATAATAACTATTACCATTCGCGCCTTTCTCCCCATGCCCCCATCCCATGACTCTCAAGCTGCCGCGAAGCAAAGGCTTTCTTGATCACTACGAAGAGCTCGTGGGCACCTGGACTCGCCGTCTGAAGAACCGTCATCAGGCCGAAGACCTGACCCACGACGCCTTCGTGCGCGTGCTGGAGTCGGGTGGGGCCAGTGTCGAGCAGCCTCGCGCGTATCTGCACCAGACGGCCCGCAACATTGCGGTCGACACCTGGCGACGGGAAGACCGGCGCCAGGAGCTGGAAACACACTCCATCGACAGTTCAGCCGGCCACGAAGGTGACCCGGAGGCGTTCATGCATGCCGTTCAACTGGCCGACTCCGTCGAGCGGGCGTTGGCCGAGTTGCCGCTCAATTGCCGCAAGGTGTTCATCTGGCAGAAGCTCGAAGGCTTGAGCCAGCTCGAAATCGCCGAACGGCTGGGTTTGAGCAAGAACATGGTGGAAAAGTATATGATCCGCACACTTCGCCATCTGCGTGACCGGCTGGATGCCTCGGCGAAATGAAGCTTTGTCATCGGGAACAGGCCCGCCTTTTATCAGCTCAGGAAATGCCATGACGACGGACCGTGAATGCCCATGTGGCGCCGATGCTGTACGCGATCAGGCGGCCTTCTGGTTCGCCCGCTCGCGCGATGGCGACCTGCCTGCCGAGGAGCGTGCCGGTTTCGAAAGCTGGCTGGCCGAGCATGACCAGCACGCCCATGAAATCCGCCTGTTGCACAACCTCTGGGGCGCCGCCGACCTGCTGCCCCGTGCCCGTCTTGAAGCCCTGTGCGAAGCCGACGCGCCGACGCCGTTGCGCCCTCCGAAACCCGCGACGGGCAGGGCGTTCATCCGTTACGCCGTGGCCGCCAGCCTGGTGGCGATGGTGGGCGCAGGTGCCTTGTACCTGGGTGTGAACCCCAAGCCCGACTACAGCGAAGAGTTCGCCACGGTCCTGGGTGAACGGCGCCAGGTGGCCTTGCCCGATGGCTCGGTGCTGGACCTCAATGGCCGCACGCGCATGAAGGTGCATTTCTACCGCGACAGCCGGCAGATCGAGCTGGCCGAAGGCGAGGCCATGTTCAGCGTCGAACACGACCCTTCGCGACCTTTCGTGGTGCAGACTGGCCAGGGCTCGGTGACGGTCACCGGCACCCGTTTCGATGTGCGCCGCGATCCGGCCCTGACCCAAGTGGCGGTGGAATCCGGTACGGTGAAGGTCAAGGGCCGTGCCGACGAGCCGGGCAACCAGGTCACGCTGACCGCAGAGCTGGGCTCGAACATCGACGCCAGCGGCAAGGTGACCCCGGCATCGGCGGTCAACACCGCAGCGATCACCGCCTGGCGCGGCGGCAAGCTGGTGTTCAACGATGCCTCGCTCAAGGATGTGGTTCGGGATGTGTCGCGTTATCGGGAAAAACCGCTGCGGGTCGCGCCGGGCAAAACCGAGAACCTGCGCCTGACCAGCGTCTTCAAATCCGATGACACCGACGCTCTGTTGCGCGCCTTGCCAAGCATCCTGCCAGTGGCCGTGCGAACCCTGGCCGATGGCAGCCAGGAAATTTTTTCAAAATAGATTCAGGTTTTTTTCGCGCCCTTCGTCTTCTTGTCCAACTGCGATTGCTTAGCATTCAAAAATTCGCAGACAGGCTCCGCATTCTGGACTTCAGGACAAGAAACGACGTGAAAAACAATAGACTCAACGCGCTTCAACTGGCTGTCAGTCGCTCACTGCCATCTTCGCCATCCTCCCGCTGGCTGCCGTGGGTCCTGGCCTTTGCCGTGGGCACGGGTGCCAGTAACAGCTTTGCCGAAGGCGCGCCGACGGCGATTCACATCCAGGCTCAGTCCCTGGGCGCTGCGTTGAGTCAACTGGGTCAGCAGACCTCCCTGCAATTGTTCTTCAGTCCTGATCTGGTCGCCGGCAAGCAGGCCCCGGCAGTCGATGGCAACCTGTCGCCGGAGCAGGCCCTGCGTTCCCTGCTCAAGGGCAGCGGCCTGGATTACGAAATCTCCGCTGACACTGTGGTGCTCAAGCCTGCCGGAACCAGCGCCGCCGCGACCTCAGGCAGCATGGAAATCGCCCCCATGGAAGTGAAGGTGGTGGGTGACTGGCTCGGCGATGCCGACCAGGCGGTGGTGCAGAACCATCCTGGCGCGCGGACCGTCGTGCGTCGTCAGGCGATGGTCGAGCAGGGCGCGCAGAACGTCGGCGATGTGCTGCGCAGGATTCCCGGCGTGCAGGTGCAGGAATCCAACGGCACCGGTGGCAGCGATATCTCCCTCAACGTCGGCGTGCGCGGCCTGACTTCGCGCCTGTCGCCACGCTCCACCGTGCTGATTGACGGCGTGCCGGCGGCGTTTGCGCCCTACGGCCAGCCGCAACTGTCCATGGCGCCGATCTCCTCGGGCAACCTGGACAGCATCGACGTGGTGCGCGGCGCCGGTTCCGTGCGCTACGGGCCGCAGAACGTCGGCGGCGTGATCAACTTCGTGACCCGCGCCATCCCTGAAAAACTCAGCGGTGACCTCAGCAGCACCATCGAAACCAGCCGCCACGGTGGCTACAAGAATCTGGAAACCATGTTCATCGGCGGCACTGCGGACAACGGCCTGGGTGCGGCCCTGCTGTACTCCACCGTCAATGGCAATGGCTATCGATCCAGCAACAACGACAACGACATCGACGACGTACTGCTCAAGACGCACTGGGCGCTGACCGAAGAAGACGACCTGTCGGTGAACTTCCATTACTACGACGCCAAGGCCGACATGCCGGGCGGCCTGACCCAGCGCCAGTTCGACGCCAACCCGTACCAGTCCGACCGTGATTACGACAACTTCACAGGGCGGCGCAAGGACGTGTCGATCAAGTACAAGCGTCAGATCGACGACTCGACCCAGGCCGAGGTGCTGACCTATTACACCGACAGTTTCCGTGGCAGCAACATTGCCGCCCGCGATCAGAAGACCCTGGGTTCGTTCCCGCGCAGCTACCACACCTTTGGTATCGAGCCTCGGGTATCCCACGTGCTGGATCTGGGGCCGACCACCCAGGAAGTCAGCGTGGGTGCGCGCTATCTGAAAGAAGCCATGCACGAGCAGGCTTCGCGCCTGGGGCTGGTCAACAATACCCCGGTGGCGATTCCTGGCTCCGACGGTCACGTCTATCAGGACCGCACCGGCGGCACCGAAGCGACGGCGTTCTACATCGACGACAAGATCGACGTGGGCAAATGGACCATCACACCAGGCATTCGCTTCGAGCGCATCAGCACCGACTGGCATGAACGCCCTGTGCTGGGCACCAACGGTGTGCGGGTGCAGGAAAAGGATCGCAGCGTCAACAACAACGAACCGCTGCCGGCGCTGAGCGTGATGTATCACCTGTCGGACGAGTGGAAACTGTTCGCCAACTACGAAACTTCCTTCGGCAGCCTGCAATACTTCCAGGTGGCCCAGGGCGGTATCGGCAATGACACCGCCAGCGGCCTGCAACCGGAGAAGGCCAAGACCTACGAACTCGGCACCCGTTACGACAACGGCACCTGGGGCGGCGAGGTGACGGCGTTCTACATCGACTTCGACGACGAGCTGCAATACATCAGCAACGACGTGGGCTGGACCAACCTGGGCGCCACCAAGCACCAGGGCATCGAGGCCTCGGCGCACTATGACCTCAGCGCCCTGGATGCACGCCTGGCCGGCCTGACCGCCAACGCCGGTTTCACCTACACCCGCGCCACCTATGAAGGCGACATTCCGGGCTTCAAGGGCCGCGACCTGCCGTTCTACTCCCGTCAGGTGGCCACCGTGGGCCTGCGTTATGAAGTCGACCGCTGGACCTACAACCTCGACGGTTTCGCCCAATCGAAACAGCGCGCCCCGGGCACCGGCACCAACGCCGATGGCAGCTTCAATGGCAACTACATCACCGAGCCTTCGGCTGACGGCCAGTACGGCAACATCCCCGGCTACGTGACCTGGAACCTGCGTGGCGCCTACGACTTCGGCAAAAGCATGTCCAACCTGAAGCTGGGTGCAGGCGTGAAAAACGTCTTCGACCACCAGTACTTCACCCGCTCCAGCGACAACAACTCGGGGATCTACCTGGGCCAGCCGCGTACCTTCTTCGTGCAGGCGAGCGTGGGGTTCTAAGGCCGCCCGAGCCCCGTAGCAGCACGGCTTGCCGGCGGGGGCGGTGTGTCAGACAAGAATCCATTGCCAGACACACCGCTCCCGCCGGCAAGCCGTGCTGCTACGGGATGATTTGACAATCGGTTTGGCCCGGGTCAGCCCGGGAAATTGCACCGAAAACTCACGGCCCGGTGATCTGACGGTCCCGCCGGGAGTACTCTGCCAGTTGAAGGCTCAGTGCCGTTGACCACGGCATAGTCGAGCATGTTCAGCGGGGCGACACTGGGGTGGGTTTCGGAAGCGGGCAGCGCCAGTTGCGCGATGTCGGGTGGGGAAATCCAGTTGCCTCGCCGTTGCGTTGAACCGGGTGGGCCTTGGCGTGGGTCCCTGTTGAAGTCTCCCGTCATGAAAAAGCGCGAAGGCGTGTGCCAACTGACTTCGCGCAGCATGCGCGGGGCGTTGACACCCCCGCCGGAGATTGCATGAAAGCTGTAGACGCTGAAGAGTTCCTGGGAATCTGACCGGAAACGTAGCTGCAGGCCCAGCGCGGGGCGATTGAATCGGCCGCTCTCGCTGTTTGGCAAACCGTCTGAAATCAGCACGGGCCTCACGATTTCCAGTCCGCTGGCTTCAGAGACGACGATGGCCAGGTTGACCCGCAAGCGTTGAACATTGACAAAGAAGATCTGATATCGCTCCGGGCGCGTATCCGTGCCGGCGTTCCAACGGTAGTGCTCCACCTCGAAAGCTGTGCCGAACTGGTCCAGAACAGCAATTCGGTTCGCCAGAGGCGCCGACCTTGGCACTACCCCCACCTCCTGCAAGGCCACTACCGCATTGGCGCGAGCCAGTTGCAGGACGAACGTGCGCCACTTGGTATCGGTCGCTTCCGCAGCCCCCTGCATGTTCCAGGTCGCGACGTTCACCGGATGATTCCCTGCGACGCGGGGTCTGCCCAGTTCGATCAACGCGTCCTGACCATCGTCGCGAATCAGGGCGTGGTAATAATCACGGATGCCGCCTTGCAGGTGGATCCGGGCATGCCAGGGACCGTGCGCGGCACCGACGGCGAACTGCAGCATTCTCAGGGCGTCGCCGTAATCGAGGGTCTGAGGACCAAAGGGCGCCCGCAGGCCGTTCATGATGAATGCGTGGTGAAGGTGATAGAAGCTCAGCAACAGCGGGTAACTGTCCCGCGGGTGCACGGCATTGATGTGAGCGATGATCCCGGCTTCGTTGTACAGGCGACTGAAGGTTGACCTGAGAACCAGTGCGTAGCTGCGTTGCGCGGGGTCGTTGGCGCTGCGCATGCAATGGGTCGACAGGTAGTAAACCAGCCAGGCAGCCGTATGCCGTGCAGTCTCCGGGTTGGTGGGCAGCAGGGCGAAGATATCGGTCACGATGACTTCCAGCTGTGTCGCGAAATCTGTTGCGCTCAAGGATGGCAGTAGCTGCATCGAGGTGTAATCGTGAATCGTGTTGTCAACGGGCATGGGCGGGACTCACGATCAGGATGCCGAAGCGGTGGGTGGGGGTACGTAGCCGGGGAAAACCGCGACCAGTGCGCCATTCTGAACGGCCATGCCTGGACTTCCCGGCCCGCACAGAATTCCGTTGCTGGGGATGACCGGGCTGACGGCGTTGCCGTCGTAGGTGTATTGGTCCAGCCGATTGTTCTTCCCGATGAAGATCAGTTTGAGCAGACCGTTATGGACCGTGAGGCCGGGGGAATGGCCATATCGCCTGTTGATCAGCAGGATGCTGCTCGTCCAGTTTTCGCCATCGCTTTTGAGCAGATAGACTTTCTTGTCGTCGCGATCTTCATAGATCAGATGAATCAGACTCTGGTACAGGGTTGCCACAGGACTGAGGTAGGTGGAGATGTTGTTGTCCTTGTCTTTCTGGAGGGTTTTCCACGTTGTCCAGGTGACAAGATTGATGGTCGTTCTGTAAAAAACGCTCGAGAATCCAGAATGCTTGTAGAACATGAACAGCACGCCATTGAGGACCGAGAACGTCGGTGTTTGTGACAGCCCATCCGTGAGCTCTGCTGTCTGTGTGAAGGTCTGCGCCGTTTCGTTGTACTTGCACACCGCAATGTTGCCAGATGTGTTCTTGTAAACGATGACCAGTTGGCCTTTGAAAGACGCAAGCCCCGGTAAGGTTGTGCTGACCAGGCCAGTACTCGGTGTGCCCAGGCTCCACTGCGCTGATGAGGACTGCCGGCTGCTTAGCCTGATTTCGCCGCCACTCAGGTAGGCGCAATACAGAGTTCCTTTGTGCAGCACCATGCGGCAGCTTTCCGAAGAGGCTTCATCGACCAAGGTGGACCCGCTGAGAATGCCGTGCAGATTTTGGGTGTAGTTCAGATTCATGACCGAGGTTTCCTGAAAAAGGGAAACCTCACTTAGTCACGCTTTGCAGAGGTAAGCTGCCGGGTATTTCCCCGCTGATCTGTGGGAAAGGCTGATCTGTGAAGTGAGACGCTGAGCTGAGAAATACGCTGAACGGACGTTCCCAGACCTTGACGATGATTTGTAACGGGACAATACTTCGCTCGGATTCATATAGATGACTATATAACTACAACAGCGAAGCACTTCCCATGAATAGACTGTCCAGTGATGTCCGCCTGCCACTCTACCAGCGCCTTCGTGACCAGTTGGCCGAACAGATCGCCAATAACCGATGGCGTCCGGGGGAGGCGATTCCTACCGAAGCGGCGTTGTCCAGCGAGTACTGCCTGTCCACCGGCACGGTGCGCAAGGCCATCGACATGCTGGTGGGCGAAAATATCCTGGAACGTCAACAGGGGCGCGGCACCTTCATCCGCCGTCCGCAGTTCCAGTCTTCGCTGTTCCGTTTCTTCCGTTTCCAGAGCGTGTCCGGCGAGCGTCAGGTGCCGGAGAGCCGCATTCTGTCCATCGATGCCATGACGTCGCCTTCGGCCGTGTCCCAGGCCCTTGGCCTGCCGCTGGAAGCTCCGGTGATCCGCATGATCCGCCTGCGTCTGCTGGACGCGCAACCGGTGCTGGCGGAGGAAATCTGGCTGCCGCAGGTGCAGTTCCAGACACTGCTGGAAATCGACCTGAGCAAACAGGGCCCGCTGCTGTACCCCATCTACGAAGAGCTGTGCGGCCAGGTGGTGGCCTACGCCGAGGAAACCCTCACCGCCGAGGCCATCAGCGACGTGCACGCCCGGCTGCTGCAGGTGCCCGCAGGCAGCCCGGTGGTGGTGATCGAGCGTCTGGCGCGCAACTACGCCGGCCAACCACTGGAATGGCGCCGCTCCCGTGGCCATGCCAGCCACTTCCGCTACAGCGTCGATATTCGCTAGGGCTGAATACCCCCTGTAGGAGCGCGCTTGCCCGCGACTGCGTCGTGTCAGGTCAGACGTTGCCGCAGACATACCGCGGTCGCGGGCAAGCGCGCTCCTACGGATTCGGATCAAGCCCCGTCACTCGAGAACGGGCTGAACAACAACTGCCGCATCACACGTATAAGGACAAGAACCATGTTCAACTGGTATCGCCAAGTCACTCCTCGGGAGCGTAAAACGTTCTGGGCCTGTTTCGGCGGATGGTCGCTGGATGCCCTTGAAGTCCAGATGTTCGGCCTGGCGATCCCGGCGCTGATCGCCGTCTTCGCCCTGAGCAAGGGCGACGCGGGCCTGATCAGCGGCGTGACCCTGGTCACCTCGGCGCTGGGCGGCTGGGTCGGCGGCACGCTGTCGGACCGTTATGGCCGGGTACGCACCCTGCAATGGATGATCCTCTGGTTCTCGTTCTTCACCTTCCTCTCGGCGTTCGTCACCGGCTTCAGCTCGCTGCTGGTTGTCAAGGCGCTGCAAGGCTTCGGTATCGGCGGCGAGTGGGCCGCAGGCGCCGTATTGATGGCTGAAACCATCAACCCCAAATACCGCGGCAAGGTCATGGGCACCGTGCAGAGCGCATGGGCCGTGGGCTGGGGTCTGGCGGTGGGCGTGTTCACCCTGATCTACTCGTTCGTCCCGGCCGATATCGCCTGGCGCGTGATGTTCCTGGTGGGCCTGCTGCCGTCGCTGCTGATTATCTGGGTGCGTCGCAACGTCGAGGAGCCGGACAGCTTCCAGCGCCTGCAAAAGACCAACGCCATCCCGCAGAGTTTCTTCAAGTCCCTGGCCGGGATCTTCCGTCCTGAACTGCTGCGCGTGACCTTGCTCGGCGGCCTGTTGGGCCTGGGTGCCCACGGCGGTTACCACGCGGTCATGACCTGGCTGCCGACCTTCCTCAAGACCGAGCGCAACCTGTCGGTGCTGAACTCCGGCGGTTACCTGGCGGTGATCATCGCCGCCTTCTGGTGTGGCTGCGTGGCCAGCGGCTTCCTGATCGACCGCATCGGCCGCCGCATGAACATCGTGCTGTTCGCCCTGTGCTGCGTGATCACCGTGCAGTGCTACGTCTTCCTGCCGCTGACCAACACCCAGATGCTGTTTTTGGGCTTCCCGCTGGGCTTCTTCGCGGCCGGCATTCCGGCAAGCCTGGGCGCACTGTTCAACGAGCTGTACCCGGCTGACGTGCGCGGGGCAGGGGTGGGCTTCTGCTACAACTTCGGTCGCGTCCTGTCCTCGGTGTTCCCGTTCCTGGTCGGCCACATGAGCGAGTCGATGTCCCTGGGTTCGGCCATCGGTATCGATGCCGGTATCGCCTACGGCGTGGCTGTGCTCGCCGCGCTGTGCCTGCCGGAAACCCGCGGTCGCAGCCTGGAAAACACCGCCGCCCCGACCCAGGGCCCGACCCCGCGCAACGAAACCGCCAGCGCCTGATGTTCCTGTTGCGCGCAGCCCGGTGCTGCGCGCGTCCTCTGATAGATGAGACCCATGTCCGATACCTTTCCCGCGTCGATCATTGGCATTGACGGCCACGCACATGTATTCAGCAGGGAGCTGGATCTGACTTCGGCACGACGCTATTCGCCCGACTACGATGCCACCCTGGCAATGTACCGGCACAACCTGCAAGCCCACGGCCTGAGCCACGGCGTGCTGGTGCAGCCGAGTTTTCTGGGCACGGACAACAGCTACCTGCTCGATGCCCTGAAACAGGCGCCGACGCAGTTGCGCGGTGTGGTGGTGGTCGAGCGTGACATCAGCCGCGCGGAGCTTGAGGCGATGGATCGGCTGGGCGTGGTCGGCGTTCGCCTGAACCTGATGGGCAAGGCACTGCCGGACTTTTCCGAGCCTGCCTGGAAGGTGCTGTTCGGGCACATCGCCGAGCTTGACTGGCATGTGGAACTGCATCGCCACGTGGCGGACATTCCGACCCTGGTGCGCGGGCTGATGCCGTTCGGCATCAAGGTGGTGATCGATCACTTCGGGCGTCCCGATGCGCGGCTGGGGCTGGATCAGCCGGGGTTTCAACAAATGCTGGAACTGGGGCTCAGTGGCCGGTTGTGGATGAAGGTTTCCGGCATCTATCGGCTGGACGGCAACGAACAAGAAAACCTCGAATTCGCCCGCGCAGCCCTGCCGTTGCTGGAGCAGAGCTTCGGTGCCCAGCGCATGGTCTGGGGCAGCGACTGGCCCCACACCCAGCATGAAGGCCGGGTGAGCTACGCCAGCGTCGTCGAGCAACTGCGGGCGCTGGGCTGCTCGGCCCAGGCGATGCGCTCGCTGCTGATCGAGGCGCCGCAGGTGCTGTTTGATTTTGCGCCGGTCGAGGCCTGATTCCCGCAGCTGTCAGCCAGATGAACAAATTGTTAGTCAGGCGCACTCACAGTTTCATGGGGTATTCATTTGTCGTTCATGGGCCTCGGGCGCAGGCTGGGTACCTAGAGAATCGCTCCGGGTCCGGGGCATTTTCAACCTGTCGAGGAATGTTCCATGAACGCCAATTCGTTATTGCTGGTTCCCATGCTGGGCCTGGTCGCCGTGCTGTCGGGCTGCGCAGGCCCCATGCCCAAGGCTGACCCGAGCGAAGCCTGGATCGGCTTGCAGGAAGAACCGTCCGGTGTCCTGATGGCCGAAGATGTGGATGGCCACCGGTTGAATGACGGCCGTTACTTCGACGTCAAACCCGGAGCCCACAAGCTTGATGTCAACCTGATCGTCGAAGGCAACGGCGATGACGGCCAGATGAACTGCGAGGCCGGCATCCGCTTCAACCAGTTCAAGGCGGGCGAGCATTACAAACTGGTGGAATCGAGCCTGGGCGAGGAATACAGCGTCAAACTCGAAGACGCCCAAGGCCATCAGTTGGGCCGCACCAGAGACTTCACCTGCATGCCGGGGTGAGCTGACGCTCCCTTGATCGACGGTTTTCGTTGAGCCCATGGTCGGAAGGCTGTGGGCTTTTTTGTTGAATGTTGGGTGAATATGCATTGCTTCGGACTCGGTTGAGAACGGTTCCGCTATTACAGCGGGTCACTTTGCCTACACAAGTCGTTGTCGTGTGCGCGGAGTGTATTGTGGGAGCGCATTGATTCGCGAATGCATGTACATCCACAGCATTTCTATGGCCCGAACCTTCTTTCGCGAATCAATTCGCTCCCACAGGTTTTGTGACACGGCGCGATGAGATGATCGCCACCATTCCCTGTAGCAGTCCGGCTTGCCGGCGATGGCAACCTCAAAGACGCCAGTGCCGGCAGGCCGGACTCCTACAGGATATGAGGGCTGACGAACGATCTGGGTACACCTTTCGCGAGTTGACGACCAAACTCGCGAAAAATAGGATCAGACTTCGCTGGCAATGATGCTGAATGCTAAAGGAGGGGCAAAGAATGCGCTCATCTAAAAAACTCAATACCGTGAAGTCGACGCCAATCTCCGACTTCGTCCGCAATGCCACCTCCGAAGAAAAGGAGCGTGTCTATCAAGAGGTGATGAAAAAGGCGTGGGAGCGGCAGGATCGAATCATCGAACAAGCCCGCAAAATGTAGCCTGGCTCAGGCTTGCAAAGCCGCCTTTGAGGCGGCTTTGTCATATCAGCCCAACGCCAACACCTGCCGGCACTCCAGCACCAGGCTCGCGCCGCCGGAGGGGCTGTTGCCGATGCGCAGTTTGAAGCCGTGCAGGTTGACGATGGCCGCGACGATGGACAGGCCCAGGCCGAAGCCGCTCTGCTGGTTACCGGTTTCGCTGCGGTAGAAGCGCTTGAACACTGCATCGCGTTCGGCGTCGGGGATGCCGGGGCCGGTGTCCTGGACTTCGAGGAAGGTGGTTTCGCCCTCGGCCCGGGCGATCAACAGCACCTGGCCGCCCGCCGGGGTGAATTTGATCGAGTTGCTCAGCAAATTCGAAAGCGCCTCGAACAGCAGGGCGCGGTCGCCGACCACCGGTGGCAGGTTCTCGGCGACTTTCAGATGCAACGAGACGCGACCTTCCTCGGCCAGCGGCAGGTAGAAGTCATGCAATTCCTGCAGCAGCGGCGCCGGATCGAGCTGCCCGAACGCGGAGCGGCGCTGGTGGTCTTCAAGCTCGGAGATGCGCAACAGCCCGCGAAAGCGCGCCATCAGGGTGTCGGCGTCGGCGATGACCTGGGCCATCTGCTCACCCTGGGGCGAGTCTTCGGCCGATTGTTGCTGAATCCGGTAAAGCTGCGCCCGCAGGCGGGTGAGCGGGGTGCGCAGGTCGTGGGCGATGTTGTCGCAGACCCCCTTGACCTCGTTCATCAGCCGCTCTATACGGTCGAGCATGGCGTTGACGATGTCGGCCAGCATGTCCAGTTCGTCACGTCGGTTCGACACCGGTAGGCGGCGGGTCAGATCGCCTGTAACGATGGCTTCGGCACTGGCCTGGATCGCGCGGATTCGCAGCAGCGGCCGTCTTCTGAGCAGGTGCCAGCCCAAGGCGCCAGGCAGGATGGTCAGGGAAATACCCCACAGCAGCGCGCGCAGGATCAGGGTGGTGACCGCGAACAGCGAGCCGTTGTCGCGCACCAGCACCAGCCAGCGGTTGTCCATGGTGTGGATCGCCACGGCGTCGCAACTGGCGGGCGGCAGGTTCGGGTCGTCGGAATCGATGCAGGTGTCCAGTTCCTGGATCTGGCCATTGAGGGCCAGGCCTTCGGGAATTTCGCGGATCGGTCCGCTGATGGGTTTGAGGTTGTCGTCGAACAGGCCGTAGGCGTCCACGGTGCGGATGTCGAACTTGTCGCTGGTGCGCAGGGCGTCATCGAGTTGCGCGCCTTCGAAGCGCGAGAACAGCTGCTGGCGTTGCATCAGCGAGTGCCGGGCCAGGGTGTTCAGGTAACTGGTGACTTCCCAGTACAGCACCCCCATGAGGATGCTGCTCCAGGCCACGAACAGAAAACTGTAGAGCGCCAGCAGACGGCTGCTGGAGGAGCGCCAGCCCTTAGACGGGTTCGGCAATGACATAACCTGAGCCTCGAACGGTACGTATCAGCGGCGTCAGGGTAGGGGGATCGATTTTCTTGCGCAAGCGACCGATATGAACGTCGATCAGGTTGGTGCCAGGGTCGAAGTGGTAACCCCAGACTTCCTCGAAGATCATCATGCGCGTGATGATCTGGCCGCTGTTGCGCATCAAAAATTCCAGCAGCTTGTATTCGGTGGGCAGCAGGTTCAGCGGTTGCCCGGCGCGGCTGGCCTCGCGGGTGATCAGGTTCAGTTCAAGGTCCGCGACCCGCAGCATGGTTTCGGCCTGGGTTACCGGGTTGCTGCGGCGCAGCAGCACCTCGACCCGGGCGGCCATCTCGTCGGAGGCGAAGGGCTTGGACAGGTAGTCATCGCCACCGGCACGCAGCCCGCGCACGCGTTCGTCGACATCGGACAGGGCGCTGATCATCAGGATCGGCGTGGCGATACCCAGCGCGCGCATGGTGGTGACGATTGCCAGGCCATCGACTTCCGGCAGCATGCGGTCCAGCGTGATCAGGTCGTAATCGCCGCTGACGGCACGCACCAGGCCTTCGCGGCCGTTGTCGACCCAGTCGACGTGCAGGCCATGGCTGCTGAGTTCAGCGACGATTTCCTTGGCAGTGACGGCATCGTCTTCGATTGTCAGAATTCGGGTCATGGGGCTTTATGAACCACGTAGTGACTGAAGGCTGTAGTTTGCCTTTAAACGTAGCTGCTATTTCTTAAAAATAATTTAAGAAGGTGCATGCACGCGCATCTCCCTGTAGGAGCGCGCTTGCCCGCGATTGCGGTGTGTCATTAACGCAGGTGTTCAAGACAGACCGCGGTCGCGGGCAAGCGCGCTCCTACAGCGGTTTGCGTACGTCTTCGGATTTTGCTTTTTCGTGGGTATTCGAGCGAGGGCGCTTTTCCTTCTTCGGCATCCCACTCTCACTGCGAATCTGCGCATGGCTTATCAGCGCAAAGATAAAGCTGCCGCCGATGATATTGCCCGCCAGCGTAGGCCCGGCGAACACCAGCCAGAACTCCTTCCAGGCCAGTTCCCCGGCGAACACCAGGTAGGACACTTCCGCCGAACCCACCACGATATGGGTGAAGTCCCCCAGGGCCATCAGGTAGGTGATCATCAGGATGATCCACATCTTGGCGTTTTCCATGGACGGGATCATCCAGACCATGGTGGCGATCATCCAGCCGGAGACGATGCCCTTGGCGAACATCGTCGTGCTTTCGTTCTCCATCACCTTGCGCCCGATTTCCAGAAAGGCTTCGTCGGTCTTGGTGTCGAAGATCGGCAGGTGCAGCATCACGTAGGCCACCAGCAGCGTGCCGCACAGGTTGCCCACCAGCACCACGGTCCACAGCCGCAGCAGACGTCCGAAGTTGTTGAGGGTGGGCTTGGTCATCACCGGCAGGACGGCCGTCAGGGTGTTTTCGGTGAACAGTTGCTGGCGGGCCAGGATGACGGCCAGAAAGCCTGCGCTGTAGCCGACGCTGGCGATGACCTTGAAGGTATCGCCGTCGGGCAGGCGCGAGTTGAGCAACCCCATGGCCATCAGTGACAGGCCCATGGTCAGGCCTGCGGCCAGGGCCGACCAGAACAGCGCCGCGACATTGCGCTCCAGCTCCTGGTCGCCCTGCATGCGAATGGTCTCGTGCAGCACGGCGGCGCGGGGTGGCTGGTTTTCATCGATCTCGCGTTCTTCTTCCGGCGTCAGGCCCGGGGTCTTGCCGTCTTCTTCTTTGCTGTTCATGGCGGGGGCTCGTGGTGGGTCGTGCTGTTGCTTCAGACACGCCGCGCTTGCCGTCGTTCGGTACTCCCCCCGGACTTGTAGGAGCGCGCTTGCCCGCGACGGCGGTTTGCCTGACACACCTCTGGTGAATGCCACACCGCAATCGCGGGCAAGCGCGCTCCCACAACAGAGCGGGGGTCAGATGGCGAGATCGGTGCTGTCGATGCGGTTCACGCCTGCGGCCGTCAGCTCCTGCCACGCCTTGTCCAGCGAGCCATTGAGGTCGATGGCCTTGCACGCATCGGCGATCACCCAGGTATTGAATCCCGCCGCCCGCGCATCGAGGGCCGACCAGGCCACGCAGAAGTCCAGCGCCAGGCCCACCACGAACACGCTGTCGATGCCGCGCTCCTTGAGGTAGCCCGCAAGGCCGGTCTGGGTGGTGCGGTCGGCCTCGACGAAGGCCGAGTAACTGTCGATGCCCGCGTTGCAGCCCTTGCGCAGGATGAGCTGCGCATGGGGAATCGCCAGATCCGCGTGCAATTCGGCACCGGGGCTGCCCTGAACGCAGTGATCCGGCCACAGCGTCTGCGGCCCGTAGGGCAGGGTGATGCTGTCGAACGGCGCGCGGCCCGCATGGCTTGAAGCGAACGAGATGTGCCCGCCCGGGTGCCAGTCCTGGGTGATGACCACGTTGCGAAAGCGTGCGCCCAGCCGGTTCACCAGCGGCACCAGGGCATCGCCCCCGGCAACGGCCAGCGCGCCGCCGGGCATGAAGTCGTACTGCATGTCGATGACCAGCAGGGCGGCGCGCGGGTCATCGGGCAGTCGGGCCAAAGAGGCGTTCATCAGGCAAACACCCGGATCGGCGCGCCGGCGTGCCAGGCCTGGATGTCTTCGATCATCTGGCTGAAGAACATCCGGTAATTGTTTTCCGTCACATAGCCCACGTGCGGCGTCGCCAACAGGTTCGGCAGGCTGCGGAACGGATGGTCGGCCGGCAGCGGTTCGACGCTGTAGACGTCCAGCGCTGCGCCGGCGATTTTCTTCTGCTTGAGCACGTCGATCAGCGCCTCTTCATCGACGATAGGCCCGCGAGCGGTGTTGACCAGGTACGCGGTGGGCTTCATGCGGTTGAGCGATTCTGCGTCCACCAGGCCACGGCTGCGGTCGCTGAGCACCAGGTTGACGGAGATGATGTCCGACTGTTCGAACAGGGCCTGCTTGCTGACGTAGGTCACGCCGTGTTCGGCCGCGCGTTCGGCGGTGAGGTTTTCGCTCCAGGCGATGACTTTCATGTCGAAGGCCTGGGCATAGCGGGCGATTTTCTGGCCGATGCTGCCCAGGCCGACGATGCCCAGGGTCTTGCCGTACAGGTCGCTGCCAATGCCGATCTGCCAGTTGCCAGCGCGCAGAGAGTTGGCTTCGTCGACGATATTGCGGGTCACGCCCATGATCAGCGCCCAGGTCATTTCCGGGGCGGCGTATTTGTAGCTGTCGGTGCCGACCACGGTGATGCCCAGGCGCGCGGCGGCCTTGAGGTCCAGGGCGGCATTGCGCATGCCGCCGGTCACCAGCAACTTGAGATTGGGCAACTGGCTGAGCAGGGCGTCGTCGAAGATCGTGCGCTCGCGCATCACGCAGATGACGTTGAAATCCTTCAGGCGCTCGAGCATGGTCGCCGTGTCGGCAGGGTACTCGTGCAGGAAGCTGACGTCGCCGATAGGGTCCAGGACTGTCCAGTCCACCACGTCACGGGCAACGGATTGCCAGTCATCGAGTACGGCAATTCTCAGCGTCTGAGTCATTTGGGTTCAGGCCTCATTCAAGGAGCACACAGGTTTTATGGCGCACACAGTACGCCTGCCGTGCGTGGGTTGGAACCCTCTGACAGCGCTGTTTCACCCCGTAGCAGCACGGCTTGCCGGCGGGAGCGGTGTGTCAGGCGCCAGGGAGGTGACTGACACGACGCCCCCGCCGGCAAGCCGTGCTGCTACGGACCGGGGATGCTGTGGGACCTAATTGAACAGCCCCGCCGCGATGTTGATCGAAAACCCCAGGATCGAGGTATTGAACAGAAAGCCGATCAGCGATTGCGCCAGCACTACCTTGCGCAGGCTGCGGGTGGCGACGCCGACGTCGGAGGTCTGCACCGCAACGCTGATGGTGAAGCTGAAGTACAGGAAGTCCCAGTAATCGGGGTTCTGCTCGTTGTCGGCGAAGCGCAGGGCGCTGTCTTCGCCGTCCCAGGTGTAGAACAGCCGGGCGTAATGCAGGCTGAAGATCACCCCGGTCAGCAGCCACGAGCCAACAATGGTCAGGCCCGTGAAAGCGTAATGCAGGGCCTTGTCGCTGGACGACATGTCCTTGATTCCCGACAACTCCAGCACGATGGCCGCAAGGCTTGCGATCGCGGCCACGCACACCATCACCAGCACGACGCCTGCGTTCTCGTCTTCGGCTTCGGCAATGCGCCGCACGTCTTCGGCGTTGGAGCGAAAGGTGCGCAGCATGATGAGGACCATGTAGATCCAGCCGCCGACGTTCCAGCCGATCAGGCATTTGCTGGTCAGGGTGATGTTCGGCGCGATGAAGGCCGCGGCGATGCCGGCAGCCAGGCCCAGGGCGAAGGCGATGGTCAGGCGAGGGTGGGTCTTGGCGATATGGGACATGGAGGACTTCACGGCGATAACCTGCTGGAACCTTAGCACGCCGTGGTCGGTGGAGCGGGTAAAGAAAAACGGCGCGCAAGGGGTTACGCGCCGGTCGCCATTTGGCAATTTACGTGGTCGGTTTAAGCGGCCTCAGCGCACCAGGCAAGGCTGCTTGTTGTTGAACTTCCAGTTCGGCACCAGGAACTGCATGGCAACGCTGTCGTCGCGCGCGCCCAGGCCCATGCCTTTGTACAGTTCGTGAGCCTTGGCCACCTGGTCCATGTCGATCTCGACGCCCAGGCCGGGTTTCTTCGGCACTTCGACGTTGCCGCCGATGATCTTCAGCGGCTCCTTGGTCAGGCGCTGGCCGTCCTGCCAGATCCAGTGGGTGTCGATGGCGGTGATGTTGCCCGGCGCTGCGGCAGCGGCGTGGGTGAACATCGCAAGCGAGATGTCGAAGTGGTTGTTGGAATGCGAACCCCAGGTCAGGCCCCACTCGTTGCACATCTGCGCCACGCGCACCGAACCCTGCATGGTCCAGAAGTGCGGGTCGGCCAGCGGGATGTCCACCGATTGCAACTGGATCGCGTGGCCCATTTCACGCCAGTCGGTGGCGATCATGTTGGTGGCGGTGCGCAGGCCGGTCGAACGACGGAACTCGGCCATGACTTCGCGGCCCGAGTAACCGTTCTCGGCGCCGCACGGGTCTTCGGCGTAGGCCAGGACTTTATGCTGGTCGCGGCACAGGCGGATGGCTTCCTTGAGCGACCAGGCGCCGTTGGGGTCCAGGGTGATGCGCGCTTTCGGGAAGCGCTCGGCCAGCGCCGTTACCGCTTCGATTTCCGCATCGCCGTTGAGCACGCCGCCCTTGAGTTTGAAATCTTCGAAGCCGTACTGGGCGTAGGCCGCTTCAGCCAGACGCACCACGCGCTCGGGGGTCAGGGCTTCTTCGTGACGCACCCGGAACCACTCGTTGTCGGCGTCGTGTTCGGTGCGGTAGGGAAGGTTGGTTTTGCTCTGATCACCGACGTAAAACAGGTAGCCGAGCATTTTCACCGAGTCGCGCTGCTGGCCTTCACCGAGCAAGGCCGCCACCGGGACTTCCAGGTGCTGGCCCAGCAGGTCGAGCACGGCGGCTTCGATGCCGGTGACCGCGTGGATGGTGATGCGCAGGTCGAAGGTCTGCAGGCCACGGCCGCCCGCATCGCGCTCGGCGAAGGTGCGGCGCACGTCGTTGAGAATCTTCTGGTAGTTGCCGATGGTGCTGCCGACCACCAGCGAGCGGGCGTCTTCCAGGGTCTGGCGGATTTTCTCGCCGCCCGGGATCTCACCCACGCCGGTGTGCCCGGCGTTGTCCTTGAGGATCACGATGTTGCGGGTGAAGTACGGGCCGTGGGCGCCGCTGAGGTTGAGCAGCATGTCATCGTGGCCGGCTACCGGGACGATCTGCATGTCGGTGATGACGGGGGTGCTGCCGGAATGCTGTGTGGTCATGACTCAATCCTTGGGTGTAGAGGGCGCTGCGGGCAGCGCCTTGATTAAGAGGTTCAGCGTTTCACGAATGGCTCGGGCTGACATCGGCCTTGGCGACCGGCACGCTGCCGGGCTTGGGCGAGGTGCGCACGGTGAACACCAGAATCGCGGCGATGATCGAGGTTGCGGTCAGGCCATACAGGCCGCCCTGGATCGAGCCGGTCTGCTGTTCGAGGATGCCGAAGGTGGTCGGCGCGACGAAACCGCCCAGGTTGCCCACCGAGTTGATCAGCGCGATGACGCCTGCAGCGATCCGCGCATCCAGGTAACCCTGGGGGATCGGCCAGAACAGCGAGGAGGCCGACTTGAAGCCCATCGCCGCGAAGCAGATGGCAACGAAGGCGAACACCGGGCCACCGGTGGTGGACATGAACATCCCGGCGGCGGCGATCAGCAGCGCAGCGGCGACCCAGGCTTGCTGGTGTTTCCATTTGGCCGACAGCGAGGCGAAGCCGTACATGCAGACGATGGCGATGAACCAGGGAATCGAGTTGAACAGGCCCACCTGGAAGTCGGAGAGGTCGCCCATCTTCTTGATGATGCTCGGCAGCCAGAAGGTGGCGGCGTAGATCGTCAATTGAATGAAGAAATACATCAGGCAGAACAGGATGATCTGCGGGTCCTTGAGCAGCTTGCCGATGGACAGCTTCACCGGGTTTGCGGCTTCACGGGCACGCTGCTCGGCGTCGATGGCATTGACCAGCGCGTCCTGTTCGGCGGTGGTCAGCCATTTGGCATCGTGGGGCTTGGAGTCCAGCCAGAACCAGACGAAGACGCACAGGCCCACCGAGAACATGCCTTCGATGAAGTACATCCACTGCCAGCCATGGAAGCCCAGGCCTTCGATCTGCAGCAGCAGGCCGGACAGCGGGCCGGAAATCAGCGAGGCGAACGCCGAGCCGCTGAGGAAAATGGCAATGGCCTTGCCGCGTTCGGCACCCGGCAGCCAGCGGGTGAAGTAGTAGATCACCCCTGGAAAGAATCCGGCTTCGGCCACACCCAGCAGAAAACGCAGGATATAGAAGTGGGTTTCGGTCTGGATGAACGCCATGCCCGCGGCCACCAGGCCCCAGGTGAACATGATGCGGGTCAGCCAGAGGCGGGCGCCGACTTTCTGCATGAGGATGTTGGACGGAACTTCGAACAGCGCATAAGCGATGAAGAACAGGCCGGCGCCGAAGCCGTAGGCGGCAGCACCAATGCCCAGATCGTGTTCCATGTGACTACGCACGAACCCGATGTTGACCCGGTCGATGTAGTTGACGATGAACATGATGACGAACAGCGGCAGGATGTGGCGTTTGACCTTGGACACCGCCGATTGCAGCACGGAATCGTTGGCGTCGGCCATCCGGGGTGAGGATGTGTTCACTCTTGTTGACTCCCACTGATTATTTTTATGCGGGTTGTTGCCATGTGTGTGACAAGGTGTGTCCCTTGTTGTTAGTCATCATACAAGTAATGTTTCGCCGTGCAACTGGTTTTGCGGGGCTTGCGCAGAATTATCCGGCGCAATATTCTTCCTTGTACGACAAGCTGGATGAGTGTGTGGATGCGGGTTCTACGCCTGTTCTATGGGCGTTTCAGGGGCTCTCAGGCGCAGGTCGGGATAACACTGTCGGTGTTGTCGGGCCCCAGTCCTGATGAAAAAATACAAGTAGGGTTGGGAGGTTTCCTGATCGCTTCGTTAATCACTCTTCGTACAACTGATCATGCAGACACCTCCCAAACGCCGTCAGCACAATCTGGCCACCGACCTGGTCACCGACCTGAGCCAGCGCATCCTCATGGGCACCATTGCCCCCGGCGCCAAGTTGCCCTCGGAAAACGAGATCGTGCGTGAGCACGGTGTCAGCCGCACCGTGGTCCGCGAGGCGATTTCCAAGTTGCAGGCATCGGGGTTGGTCGAGACCCATCAGGGCAAGGGCACCTTCGTGCTGGCGCGTTCGGAGCAGAGCGGCCTACATCTGAAGATGGAAACCGCGTTCAGCGTGCGGCACATGATCGAGCTGCGCATGGGGCTGGAAACCCAGGCGGTGGCCCTGGCCGCCCAGCGCCGAACCCCGGCGCACCTGGCGGCCATGCGCGAGGCGCTGGACGATTATCAGGATCTGCTGGCCAAGGAAGACAGTTGTGTGGAAGCCGACCGACGTTTTCACCTGCTGATCGCCGAGGCCACCGGCAACCCGTATTTCTTCGAGATTCTGCAGAACCTGGGCAACGCCGTGATCCCGCGCAGCCGAATCGGCTCAAGCGAAAGGGCCGGCAGCAGCCTCACCCATCACGCCTACCTCGCCAATCTGGAACACGAAGCGATCCTCGCCGCCATCCGCAGGCAAGACCCCGACGCCGCACGCGCCGCCATGTGGACTCATCTGAGCAACAGCCGCGAACGCCTGGCGCCAGTGGAGTGAACGCAATTCCCATGAACACCTGCGTCCCTGTGGGAGATTCTATGGTTGAGGGCAAAGTTTTTTAGCCCTCTTTCCTGCCTGGTATGCGTCCTTGTTCTGCATCAGGGAAAATGCGACGC
>NZ_JBIVCX010000013.1:0-136137 GCF_044746825.1 Pseudomonas sp. NPDC090201 | reverse complement strand
CGACAGGCTGGGGTCCTTCGGACTTCCCTCGACTCCGGCGCCGTTCCGGGGGCACGCCGTGATGGGCCGTCCCTGGCCCGCACGGCTTTCGCGGCTCCTGCCGCTCATCCCCCTACACGACGCCTGCGCTCGGCCTGGCGCCTTAACGTCGCATTCTGCGGCGCCTGTGCCATCGCGTACGAAGATCAAAATCAAAATCTAAAACACACCACCATCCCGTAGCAGCACGGCTTGCCGGCGGGAGCGATCTTGAGGCCGCCCCCGCCGGCAAGCCGTGCTGCTACGGGCTGGTGTTCGCATCTGTAGGAGCGCGCTTGCCCGCGACGGGGCCCTCGAAATCGCCTCGTGGCACCGGCAACGCACGCCTTATTTGCGACCTGAGTCACAGCATTTGCTACCGTTCAGCGACAAATGCGGGTTTTCTGCCCGGTGGTTTCAAACATTTCGCGATAAGTGTGGTCTAGTTATCGTTCGCGAGTTTGCTTCGGGCGCTTCGTGAGATTAAATTGCCACCATATATACGCCGAGTAAGCATTGATGCGGATCACCGGTCCTTCAAATCGTTCGTACCCGATCAAGCGCAAGCCACGCAAAGGCTCTGCGGTGATCGACAACGCCTCTGAAGAAGTGATCGACGACGTTGAAGTCGTTGCGCAGCAGCCTCGTCGGCAAACCGGCAGCACGGCCAATGTGCCTGCTCGCCAGCAAGACATCATTTTCCCCCGTGCCATGAGCACCCGTGTGGCTCACGCGCTGAGCAGCTATCTGACGACTTCGACGTTCGTGGATTGGGATCTTGAAGTCTCGGGACTCGACCTTCACGTTTGAACCTCGCCAACCCGCCTTACTACATCGGTTGTCCGTCCTGGAGTGAGAACGCCTGGCGCGAATCGCTGTATCCGCCCGATGCCCGCAGTACCGATTTCCTTGAGTTGTATGCCCAGGTCTTCAATGCCGTGGAGGGCAACACTACCTTTTACGCCCGCCCCAAGGACAGCACAGTTCAACGCTGGGCGCAGGTATTGCCCGAGCATTTTCGTTTCACCGCCAAGTTTCCCGGCGACATCAGCCACGCCGGGGATCTGCGTGAGCACCTCAGCGCAGCGGAAGACTTCCTCAAGTTGCTCGCTCCGTTGGGTGCGCGCGTCCGGCCGTTGTGGCTGCAATTGCCAGCCAGTTTTACGCCCAATCGCCTTGGCGAGCTGGCGACCTTCATTGACGCGTTGGCCGGGCGTGAGCTGGCGGTGGAAGTGCGTCACATGGCGTTTTTCAACAAGGGCGAGGAGGAGCGCATGCTCAATCGCCTGTTGCTTGATCGCGGTGTGGAGCGCATCTGCCTGGATTCAAGGCCGCTGTTCAGTTGCATCAGCCGCGATCCGGCGGTGCTGCATGCGCAGTCGAAAAAGCCGAAAGTCCCGGCGCGGCCAGCGGCGCTGACGCAATTTCCTCAGGTGCGCTTTATCGGCCGCCCTGAGCTGGACGCCAATGACCCTTTCGTCGAGCAGTGGGCGCAGAAGGTAGCAGGCTGGATCGAGGAAGGGCGCACGCCTTACGTGTTTCTGCACACCCCGGACAACCTTCAGGCACCCGAGCTTGCGCGACGTTTCCACGGCCAGTTGATGAAATTGCTGCCGGGGTTGCCCGAATTGCCTGTGCTCGATCGTGGGCCACAGGTGGAGCAACTCGGGCTGCTGTGAGGTCGATAGGGTGCACGCCTATCGGAAACCCTGCTCATGCGCGGCTCGACCCTGTTTCTCATTTTTCTGCTGATCGGCGCCGGTGTCGCGGTGTCCATCTGGCGTGGCTGGCTGCCTGTGGCGGATCGCTGGAACCCCTGGGCGCCGCTGGATGTGCGCCAGCCGCCCGGTCTGCTGACCCCCTTCAAGCTCTGGCGCCTGCGGGACAATCCGGCGCTGTGCGAGCAGGCGCTGCAAAGCTCCAGCCTGCGCTACGCCCATCAGGCTGACAGCCCCGCCGATGCGAAATGCCCCTTGACCGACACCTTGCGCATATCCGGCGGGGACGTGGCATTGAGCAGCAGCTTCGTGTCCAGTTGCCCCTTGGCGGTGGCCTACGCGCTGTTCGAGATCCACGGGCTGCAACCGGCGGCGCAGGCGGTGTTCGGGCAGCGGGTGGTTCAGGTCGATCATCTGGGCAGCTTCGCCTGCCGCAACGTCTACAACCGCAGCGAAGGGCGGCTCAGCCAGCATGCGTCAGCCAACGCGCTGGACATCGCCGGGTTTCGTCTGGCAGACGGCAGGCGCATTTCCGTGCTCAAGGACTGGAACGATGAAGGCGATAAAGGGACGTTTCTGAGGCAGGTACGCGATGATGCCTGCAAGCAGTTCAACACGGTATTGGGGCCGGATTACAACGCCGCGCACCGTAATCACTTTCACGTCGATATGGGGCGGTGGCGGGTGTGTCGCTAAGTGGGCGTTTAGGCGGCAATCCGCAAATTCTGCAACACGATTGGCCGCGCCCAGCCGTTGTCGAACTCAAGATTGCGCTGTTGTTCGGTCATCTCTTCAGCGCTGTAGGGCGTAGCAGGCTTGTCGGCCAGGTCCCACTCGAACTCGGCGATCGGCAGGAACAGTGAGCGCGGCTGAGGGCCGGGGCCCGGATCGACGCTGTCGTCGTAGGGGTTCATGACGGTTGGGCGTACCCAGTTTTCGTCGAATTCCAGATTGCGCTGCTGCTCGATCAGTTCGGCGGCGCTGAAAGGCACGGCAGGCTTGTCGGCCAGGTCCCATTCGAATTCCGCGATGGGCAGGAACAGCGGCTCCGGGGGCGCCACTTCGGTGTCTTGCACCGGGCATTCGCGTTGCTCGACGATCTTGCTCAGGGTCCTGGCACCAGCGACAGGCTCGCCGGTCATGCTGTCCGTCGCGGCGGCGACGGCGCTGTACGCAGGCGCGCTGCCAGCGTTGTCATCGACCTGCTGGGCCATTGCACGGGCAAACGCATCCTGCCAGAGCTGCGTGACGCCGCTCAGGGTTTCGGTATTGCGTACGCTGTAGTCGCCTGCGTACGTCAGATAACCTATCGATGCTGTTTGCTGAATGTCTGACATAAGCGCTCAGTACATGCCGTGGGTCTGGCAAAATGCCGGATACTTTCGTTATCGGCAGATGTTGCCAATCATTAAGAAAATTTGAGTGTGTTAACGCAATGACTGAGCAGCAGGCGGGCAACCGCATTCGGGTCGAAACCCTGACCGCCGACGGGCAGCAAACAGCCGCGCACTGGGCCGAGCGCCTGGGCTTGCCGATGGACGACGCCGAGGCGGATTTTGCCTTGCAGGTCAGCGACGATGGCCTCCAGTTGCAGCAACTGGGCGACGATGCTCCGGGGCCGGTGCGGGTCGATTTCGTCGAGGGCAAGGCGGCCCACCGGCGTCTGTTCGGCGGCGGCAGCGGGCAGATGATCGCCAAGGCAGTGGGTATTCAGCCGGGGGTTCGCCCCCGTGTCCACGATGCCACGGCGGGGCTTGGCAAGGATGCGTTCGTGCTGGCGAGCCTGGGGTGCGAGATCAGCCTGAGCGAGCGCCAGCCGATCATCGCCGCGCTGCTGGAAGACGGCCTGGCCCGTGGCGCGCAGGATCTGGATGTGGGGCCTATCATCGGCCAGATGCGCCTGTTGACGGGTAATTCCATCGAGCTGATGCGCAACTGGCAGGGCGAACCGCCGCAGGTGATTTACCTCGATCCAATGTTTCCGCACCGCGAGAAAACCGCGCTGGTGAAAAAGGAAATGCGCCTGTTCCGCCCGCTGGTGGGCGATGATCTGGACGCCCCGGCGCTGCTCGCCGCCGCGCTGGATCTGGCGACCCATCGCGTGGTGGTCAAACGCCCGCGCAAGGCGCCGTGCATCGAAGGCACCAAACCGGGTTATGCGCTGGATGGCAAGTCCAGCCGCTATGACATCTATCCCAAGAAAGCGTTGAAACCCTGAGGTCTCTGCACCTGTAGGAGCGCGCTTGCCCGCGATTGCGTTGTATCTGACGCCGATGTTGTCAGGCATGACGCGGTCGCGGGCAAGCGCGCTCCTACACGGGGCTCATGTGCATCACGCCCTGTACGCCTTCAAAAACAACCCCACCACTTCCTGCACATGCTGCTCGCCGGCGTGTTCATCGGGCGGGGTGCCATTGCCGATCAGCAGGCGGAAGTTGCACACGCCTTTGATCAGGCTCAGAAAATGCCCCGCTGCCCTGAGCGGTGAATCGAAGTGCAGGCCTTGCGTGTCATTCACCCGCGTCAGAAACCGCTCCATTTCCTGCAGGATGTGCTGCGGTCCGGCCTCGAAAAACACCTCTGACAACTTCGAATCCTGAGTGCCCAGCGCGATCATCAACCGATGCAATTCGATGGACTCCGGGCTGTTGATCAGCACCTGAAAGCCTCTGGCAATACCCAGCAACACTTTTTCAACGGGCTCCTGAGGTGAGACATTCACGAACAACTCGGGCACCTGCTCCTCGCAGCGGGCCAGCACCGCCGCTGAAAACAGCGTCTCCTTGTCATTGAAATGGCTGTACACGGTCAGCTTGGAAACCCCGGCCTCAGCGGCGACGGCGTCCATGCTGGTGCTCGCGTAGCCGTTGCGCACGAACAGGTTCTTGGCCGCTTCAAGGATGGCTAGGCGCTTGGCCGGATCCTTCGGGCGGCCGGGGCCGGCAGGGGTGGCGTCGTTCATTCGGTCTTCAGGCATCTGTATTTTATTAGTGGACTGTTCAGTTCGGTAATTCTTAATATACTCGCCAGTACAATTATTCAAAGCTCCCTTTTGCCAAGGTGCCACATCATGTTTCGCGATGCCTTGTTCCTTGCTGTGCCCATCAGTCTGGTATCGCTGCTGGCGGGCTGCGGTCAGGACGTATCAGTCCCGGCCACGGTACGTCCGGCCATGGTAGTGCAACCGGTCCCGTCATCCCAATCGATGGACAGTTATCCCGGCGAAGTGCGCGCCCGCTTCGAGCCTGATCTGGCGTTCCGCATTGGCGGCAAGGTCAGCAAGCGCCTGGTCGAGGAGGGCGAGCGGGTCAAGGCCAACCAGCCACTGGCTGAGCTCGACGCGCAGGATGTGCGCCTGCAACTGGATGCGAGCCGCGCGCAGGTCGCTGCCGCCGAAGCCAATCTGCAGATGGTCCGCTCCGAGCGTGACCGTTACAAGACGCTGATGGAACGGCAGATGGTCAGCAAATCCCAATACGACAACGCCGAAAACCTGTATCGCGCCGGTGATGCCCGTCTCAAGCAGATGAAGGCCGAACTGACCGTTGCCGACAATCAGACCAGCTACGCCGTGCTTCGTGCTTCTCAGGATGGCGTGGTCGCCAAGCGCCTGGTGGAGGTGGGGCAGGTGGTCGCTGCGGGCCAGACGGTGTTTACCCTGGCCGCCGATGGCGAGCGGGAAGTCTCCATCAGCCTGCCGGAACAGAACTATGGCCGCTTCAAGATCGGTGACCCGGTGTCGGTCGAGCTTTGGACCCAGCGCGATCAACGCTTCGCTGGCCGTATCCGCGAGCTGTCTCCGGCGGCCGACCCGCGTTCGAGAACCTTC
The DNA here is from genome assembly GCF_044746825.1 of Pseudomonas sp. NPDC090201. Taxonomy (NCBI): domain Bacteria; kingdom Pseudomonadati; phylum Pseudomonadota; class Gammaproteobacteria; order Pseudomonadales; family Pseudomonadaceae; genus Pseudomonas; species Pseudomonas sp. NPDC090201. The sequence continues at coordinate 130,572 of NZ_JBIVCX010000013.1, read as the reverse complement.
GCCGCGCGCATCGCTTTCTCCGGAAACAAGGTGGCAGCGGAGCTTGGGCAAAGTGCGCGGGTGTTTATCCAGTCCGAGCACAGCGTGCCGTTGTCGGTGCCGCTGTCGGCGGTGACGGCCGAGAATGGCGTTACTTACGTCTGGCGTCTGCAAAGCGACAACACCCTCAAACGCACCCCGGTGCAGGTGGGCGCCTACGGGCAGGAGTCGGTGCCGGTGTTGAGCGGCCTGAACGCCAGCGATTGGGTGGTGGCCGCCGGGGTGCATGTGCTGCACGAAGGCGAGCAGGTGCGTCCGGTGGATCGCAGTAACCGGGCAGTGAAGCTGGCAAGCCAGTCGGCGAGCGGGGAGTAAGCACGGATGCGTTTCAACCTTTCCGAATGGGCGCTGCGCAATCGGCAGATGGTCCTTTACCTGATGATTCTGCTGGCGGTTGTCGGCGCGCTGTCCTACACCAAACTGGGGCAAAGCGAAGACCCGCCCTTCACCTTCAAAGCCATGGTGATCCGCACGCTCTGGCCCGGTGCCAGCGCCGAGGAAGTGGCGCGCCAGGTTACCGACCGCATCGAAAAGAAGCTGATGGAAACCGGCGACTACGAGCGCATCGTCTCGTTCTCCCGCCCCGGTGAATCCCAAGTGACGTTCATGGCCCGGGATTCGCTGGTCTCGGCCAAACTGCCGGAGCTGTGGTATCAGATCCGCAAGAAGATCGGCGACATCCGCCAGACACTGCCCGCCGGCGTGCAAGGGCCGTTCTTCAACGACGAGTTCGGCACCACCTTCGGCAATATCTACGCACTGACCGGCGAAGGCTTCGACTACGCCGTGCTCAAGGACTACGCCGACCGTATCCAGATTCAACTGCAACGGGTCAAGGATGTGGGCAAGGTCGAGTTGCTCGGCCTGCAGGACGAGAAGATCTGGATCGAGCTGTCCAACGTCAAGCTGGCCACCCTGGGTCTGCCGCTGTCCGCCGTGCAACAGGCGCTGGAAGCCCAGAACGCCGTGGTGGCAGCAAGCTTCTTCGAGACCCCCAGCGAACGTATCCAGCTACGGGTGAGCGGGCGCTTCCAGACGGTCGATCAGATTCGTGATTTCCCGATTCGCGTGGGCGAACGGACTTTCCGTATCAGCGACCTGGCCGAGGTGCGTCGTGGCTTCAATGATCCGCCCGCACCGCGCATGCGTTTCATGGGCGAAGACGCCATCGGTCTGGCCGTGGCCATGAAGGACGGCGGCGACATTCTGGTGCTGGGCAAGGCGCTGGAAGGTGAGTTCGCCCGCCTGCAGAACAACCTGCCGGCCGGGATGCAACTGCGCAAGGTGTCCGATCAGCCGGCGGCGGTGAAAACCAGTGTCGGCGAGTTTGTCCAGGTGCTGGCCGAGGCGCTGGGCATCGTGTTGCTGGTGAGTTTCTTCTCGCTTGGCGTGCGCACCGGCATGGTGGTCGCGCTGGCGATTCCGGTGGTGTTGGCCATGACCTTCGCCACCATGTATTACCTGAGCATCGGCCTGCACAAGATTTCCCTCGGCGCCCTGGTGCTGGCGCTGGGCTTGCTGGTGGACGACGCGATCATTGCGGTGGAGATGATGGCGATCAAGATGGAACAGGGCTATGACCGGCTCAAGGCTGCGAGTTTCGCCTGGACCAGCACGGCCTTTCCGATGCTCACTGGCACCCTCATCACCGCAGCGGGCTTCCTGCCGATTGCCACCGCGCAGTCGAGCACCGGGGAATACACCCGCTCGATCTTTCAGGTGGTGACCATCGCCCTGCTGGCCTCGTGGGTGGCGGCGGTGGTGTTCGTGCCGTACCTGGGCGAGCGGCTGTTGCCGGACCTGGCGAAAATTCACGCGGCCAAACATGGTACGGGGCCGGATGCGCCCGACCCCTATGGCACCGCGTTCTACGAGCGGGTCAGGGCATTGGTGGGGTGGTGCGTGCGGCGGCGCAAGACGGTGATCGTGCTGACCATCGCGCTGTTCGTGCTGTCGATCTTCAGCTTCCGTTTCGTGCCGCAGCAGTTCTTCCCGGCCTCGGGCAGGCTTGAGCTGATGGTCGATCTGAAGCTGGCGGAAGGTTCGTCCCTGAGCAATACGGCAGAACAGGTCAATCGGCTGGAGGCCATGCTCAAGGCGCATCCGGGCGTCGAGAATTACGTGGCCTATGTGGGCACCGGCTCGCCGCGTTTCTACCTGCCGCTGGACCAGCAGTTGCCTGCGGCGAGCTTTGCGCAATTCGTGGTGCTGGCCAAGACCATCGAGGACCGCGAATCCCTGCGCACCTGGCTGATCCAGACCCTGGACGAGCAGTTCCCGATGCTGCGCCCTCGGGTCACTCGCCTGGAAAACGGCCCGCCCGTGGGCTATCCGGTGCAGTTCCGGGTGACCGGCGAGCACATCGAGGATGTCCGCATGCTGGCGCGCAAGGTCGCCGCCAAGGTTCGCGAGAATCCGCATGTGGTCAACGTGCACCTGGATTGGGAAGAGCCGAGCAAGGTGGTCTACCTCAATGTCGATCAGGACCGCGCCCGGGCGCTGGGCGTGACCACCGGTGATCTGTCTCGCCTGCTGCAAAGTCAGCTGACCGGGTCGAGCGTCAGCCAGTACCGCGAGGATGACGAACTGATCGAGATCCTGCTGCGTGGCACCGAGCAGGAGCGCCATGAGCTGGGTGCGTTGTCGAGCCTGTCGGTGCCTACCGCCAATGGCAGCAGTGTCGCGCTGTCTCAGGTAGCGACCCTGGAATACGGTTTTGAAGAAGGCATCATCTGGCACCGCAATCGCCTGCCGAACGTCACCATTCGCGCCGACATCTACGGCAAGGAGCAGCCGGCCACGCTGGTCAACCAGATCTGGCCGACGCTGGATGAAGTGCGTGCGCAACTGCCTGACGGGTATCTGCTGGAGGTGGGCGGGACGGTGGAGGATTCCACGCGCGGGCAGAATTCGGTGAATGCCGGGGTGCCGCTGTTCATCGTGGTGGTGCTGACGCTTTTGATGATTCAGCTGCGCAGTTTCTCACGCACGTTCATGGTATTTCTGACGGCGCCGTTGGGGTTGATCGGGGTGACGCTGTTCCTGCTGATCTTCCGTCAGCCGTTCGGGTTTGTGGCGATGCTCGGCACCATTGCGCTGTCGGGGATGATCATGCGCAACTCGGTGATTCTGGTGGACCAGATCGAACAGGACATTGCCGCCGGGCTCGATCGCTGGCAAGCGATCATCGAAGCCACGGTGCGCCGCTTCCGGCCCATCGTGCTGACCGCGCTGGCGGCGGTACTGGCGATGATCCCGCTGTCACGCAGCGTGTTCTTCGGGCCGATGGCGGTGGCCATCATGGGCGGGTTGATCGTTGCCACGGCGTTGACGCTGCTGTTCCTGCCAGCGCTGTACGCCGCCTGGTTCAAAGTCCGCCGCGACGAGCACCCGTAGCAGCGCTTTGCAGGTGTCCACAATGGTTGAGTGGCCGGGATCTGTGGGAGCGGGCAAGCCCGCTCCCACAGGTTATCGGTACGGCCCTTGGATCTGTGTTCGAAACCCGATCCTGCGGTTACAACACTCCAAACACCTTCTTGGCCAGACTCGTCGCCGCGGCGGCGGGGTTGGCGCGGATGCCTTCTTCCTGCTTGGCGATCATTTCGAACAGGCCATCGAGGGCCTTTTCGGTCACGTAACCTTCGATATTGGAGCTCTTGGCATCCAGTACGCCGAGGGTTGCGGCCTGTCCTGCGAACGAGTTGTACTGCTGGGCCAGGCCGACCTTGTCGGTGGCCTGCTTCACGATCGGCAGGAATTTCGCGCGGATCTGCTCGCGGCTGGACTTGTTCAGGTACTCGGTGGCCGAGTCCTTGCCGCCGGCCAGAATGCCCTTGGCATCAGTCACGCTCATCTTCTTCACGGCATCCACCAGAATCGCCTGGGCCTGCGGAACGGCGGCTTCGGCGGCCAGGTTCATGCTGGTTTCCAGTTGATCGACCTGGGCGCCCATGCCGAACTGCTTCATCTTCTTCGCCACTTTACCGAGGTTGCCCGGCAGCTCGATGCGAACTTCCTTGTTGTTGCTGAAGCCGCCCGGCACGCCGAGTTGCTTGACGGCGATCTGCGCGCCCTGGGTCAGCGCGTCCTTCAGGCCGCCCGTGGCATCAGATTGCGAGAGATCACCCAGAGACAACGCGAAGGCACTGGCCGACAACAGCAGGCCGGCGCACAGGCCCGTGAACGACGATAAGCGAAGCAGCATGAGGTAACGTCCTTATGAAGGTGTGTAACGGGGAGGTGGCTAGCGGGCCGGGTTCACGCGGACCTTCACCGGCGGCTTTTCTTCCAGCGTGAGGTCGACAGTGTAGCGCTCGGTACTGATCATCAACAGTTTGCCGCCATCTTCGATACGGGCGCTGACCGCATAGGTATGGCCGGGCTTGACCTGTTTCTGATCGTAGGTCAGGTGGAAGGGCAGCGGCACCTGGCCCTTGATCGGACCTTTCTGGTTGGCAAGGGTGACGGCAGGCGCATCGGCCAGCGACACGTCCTGCAAGGCGACTTCCAGCGTCGCGGTCGGCGGCAGTGCGATGCGTTGCAGGTAGAACACTTCGCCATCGACCTTGCCTGGCAGGTTGTCCGGGTCATGGCCGGCGCAGGCGGTCAGCAGGGCGGCCATCAGGGGCAACAGAATGTATTTCATTGAATGGATCTCCTTGTGGTGCACGCAGGGTCTCTGTAGGAGTGAGCTTGCTCGCGATAGCGGTACGTCAGATGCCTGTGTCTTGGCTGACCTGGCGCCATCGCGAGCAAGCTCACTCCTACAGGCGTGGGGTCAGACGCTAATGTCCGGTTCTAGGACCCCATCATCGCGGTGCAGTGCCACCTGGCGGATCGAAAGACGTATTTCAGCAGGTAACACGCGCTTGGCGGCGCCTTCCGCCAGCTCGCCCAGCAGCTCGTGATAACCCAGCTTGCCGTTCTCGTCCTTGCGCAGCACGTCCTGATCCAGCAGCGTCTGGATGAAGTGACGGAACAGGCTCTTGTCGAAGAACTCCGGTGCGTTCAGGCCATGCAGGATCGACAGGCGCTGGGCCATGATCGTGCACAGGTCTTCCAGCTCTTCGGCGCTGAGGCTGTTCTGCCCGCTGTTGAGCAGCAGCGCGATAGCCATGTAGAAACGCTGTAGCGTCTGCGCGATGGCCCGGGACAGCAACGTCAGCAGCACGAAATGCCGCGAACTTGGCGCCGGACGCAGATACACGTCGTTCTCGAAGCGTAGCAAACCCTGCTCGACGAATGCGGCCAGCCACTGGTCAATCGCGCCGTCCAATTCGTCAAGCGACCAGCGAATGAACAGCTCCGATTGCAGGTACGGATACAGCGCCCGGGCATAACGCAGCACCTGTTCGCGGCTCATGCGCGACGAACTCTGGAAGAAGCTCGCGAGCAGTGAAGGCAGGGCGAAGATGTGCAACACGTTGTTGCGGTAGTAGGTCATCAGCACCGCGTTCTGCTCGTCCAGATACAGAATGCGGCCCAGCGCGTCCTTCTGCTCGGACAGCAGGTCCATGCCCTTGACGTGCTCGATCAGCGCCCGGCCATCGCCTTCGGGCAATGTGGTATGGGGCGAGTAGGGCACGCTGCGCAACAGCGTCAGGTAAAGGTCCAGCACTCGCGCCAGGGCCTGATCATCCAGTGCGTGCTTGTTGGTCGAAAGCAAGGCCAGCGCCACCAGGTTCACCGGATTGACCGCCGCCGCCTCGTTCAGGTGACGGGCCACCCGTTCGCCGAGGCGGTGAGTGGTTTCGTTCAGCCACGCAGGCTTGAACACCGGCCCCAGTTCTTGGGCGCGCCAGTCGGGCTGCTCGTGATCGAGGAAGTCGGCCAGCTTGATCGGCTCGCCGAAGTTGACCGCCACCTGGCCGAAGCGCTGCTTGAGCGCGCCGATGACCTTGAAGATGTCGAAGATCGACTCTTTCTTTTTCGCCGCGCCCCGCAGTTCGCCCAGATAGGTGCGGCCTTCGAGCACGCGCTCGTAGCCGATGTAAACCGGTACGAACACGATCGGTGTGCGCGAATTGCGCAGGTAGCTGCGCAGGGTGATGGCCAGCATGCCGGTCTTGGGTTGCAGCATGCGGCCGGTGCGCGAGCGTCCGCCTTCGACGAAGTACTCCACCGGGAAACCCTTGGTGAACAGGGTATGCAGGTACTCGTTGAACACGGCGGTGTACAGCGGATTGCCCTTAAAGGTGCGGCGCATGAAGAACGCGCCGCCCCGGCGCAGCAGCCCGCCGATCACCGGCATGTTGAGGTTGATGCCGGCGGCGATGTGCGGCGGGGTCAGGCCGTTGCGGAACAACAGGTAGGACAGCAGCAGGTAGTCGATATGGCTGCGGTGGCAGGGCACGTAGATGATCTCGTTGCCCTGGGCGACGTTCTGCACGCCTTCCAGATGGCTGACCTTGATGCCGTCGTAGATCTTGTTCCAGAACCAGCTGAGCACCACTTCCAGAAAGCGGATCGCGGTGTAGGTGTAGTCCGAGGCAATCTCGTTGCCATAGTGCAGGGCTTTTTCCCGCGCCTTGGCTTCGGAGATTTTTTCCCGCGCGGCCTCTTCGAGAATCGCCTGCTTGACCAGCGGGTCTGCGACCAGACCCTTCACCAGGTTACGCCGGTGGGAAATGTCCGGGCCGATCACGGCAGTCTTCAGGTTGCGAAAGTGCACGCGCAGCAGACGCTGGGCCATGCGCACGGTGCGCTCGTAGCCCTTGTTTTCATCGACCAGCTCACGCAGGTGAATGGGCGCGGAGAACTGCACGCGGGTCTTGCGCCCCAGAATCAGAATGGTGATGAACTTGCGCAGCCTTCCGGTGACCGCCCAACTGTCGGCGAACAGCAGCTTCCACGGGCTGTCTTCCTTGTCCGGGGACTGGCCCCAGAACACGCTGACCGGAATGATCTGCGCGTCTTCTGCGGCATTCTGGCTGACCGCACCGACCAGACGCTCCAGCACCGGCGGCGCGCCGCTCTTGTCCTGACGGCCCAGCCAGTCGGGTTCGGGCGTCAGGTAGAAGAACGCGGCAGGCTCCGACAGGTTGCCCCCCACCACCGGCAGCACCGGGCGCGGCAACCCGGCCTTGCGGCATTCGCGGTCGAGCACGGCCAGGTCCGCCAGCGAAGGGTTCTGCAGGGCGTAGAACACCGGGCGGCTGCGGTCCAGATTCAGGGTGAAGGACGATTGGTTGATCGTCTCCGAACGTACCCACAGGTACAGCACACGACGCAGGGCGCCGAACACAAGACGACGAAACGGGGAACGGGTCATACGAATTCTGCGCAGAGGGGCCTTGGCCCACGAAGCGGTCAGTTTGCCGGATATGGCGGGGATGGGCAAAGCAAGGCAGAGCAATTCGCCCAGCCTGTAGGAGCGCGCTTGCCCGCGACGGCGTTGCATCAGTCAGAATTGAATCGTCTGACGCAACGCTGTCGCGGGCAAGCGCGCTCCTACAGGGGGGCGGGTGTTACGAAGTACGCCAGGTGATTTCTTCCTCACCGTCGGCACTGATGCGAATCCAGCGGTCGGCGTCTTCGTCGTTTTCTTCCTCGACCCACGTCCCCGGTGCGCAGCGCACTTCGACGTTCATGGCGGCGAAGGCGGCGCGGGCGCAGGCGATGTCGTCGTCCCACGGCGTCTTGTCGCTGTCCAGGCACAGGCTGTTCCATTTGCCCACGGCCTTGGGAATCCAGGTCACGGGAATGTCACCCGCCTTGCATTTCCAGGTCTGGCCGCGTTGGACCCATTCGCTGCACGGGCCGATATCGGCGGTCAGCCAGGCGGTAATGGCTTTGTGATCGACGTCAGCGTCTTTCAGGTAAATCTCGATGTCGGGTTGGCGCATGAATGCCTCGTAGAAGTGTTTCTGTCGGTCAGTGCCGAACGAAATAATCGTAGCGCATGGAGACGGTGACCTCGAACGGCTCAGCCTGCTCGATGACACTGGCCCGGCGGTCGGCGCTGGCACGCCAGCCGTGGGGCGTCATCGCCAGCAGGTTGGCGCGGGCCTGGCCGTCCACCAGCGTCAGCTTGAAGCTCAGTGTTTCGCTGTGTTGCAGGCTCATGCCTTCCGGCACCAGTGCCAAATGCTTGTCATCGGTGTAGTCACGCACTTCGTCGTACAGACGCTGGCGCAATTCCATCAGGTGTTCGCTGGTCGGTCCTACACGCATCAGGCCACCACCTGGGGACAGCAGGCGCTTGGCCTCGTCCCAGTCCAGCGGGCTGAACACACTGGCGATGAACTGGATGCTGGCGTCCGGCAGTGGCACCCGGGCCATGCTGGCGATCAACCAGCTCAGCTTCGGATCGCGTTTGCAGGCGCGCTTGACCGCCTCGCGGGAAATGTCCAGCGCGTAGCCATCGGCTTCAGGCAGGGCGTCCGCAATCTGCGCGGTGTAGTAACCCTCGCCACAGCCGATGTCCAGCCAGTGCTTTGGTGCGCGCTCGGCAGCCAGTTCAGCCAGACGCCTGGCAACCGGCGCGTAATGCCCGGCATTGAGAAAGTCGCGGCGCGCCTCGACCATCGCCTGATTGTCACCAGGGTCGCGGCTGTTCTTGTGCTGCACCGGCAACAGGTTCAGGTAACCCTGACGCGCGCGGTCGAAGCGATGGCCGGCAGGACAGACCACGCCGTTGTCCGCGTTATCGAGCGCAGCTGAGCAGATCGGGCAGGTCAGCATCAGGCGAGCAACTTGACCAGGGTCTGGTAGTAGATCTCGGTCAGCACGTCGAGATCGCTGGCCAGGATGCGTTCGTTGACCTGGTGGATCGTGGCGTTGACCGGACCCAGCTCGACCACCTGGGTGCCCAGGGTCGCGATGAAACGGCCATCGGAAGTGCCGCCGCTGGTGGACGCCTTGGTCTCGCGGCCGGTGACGCTCTTGATGCTGGCCGACACCGCATCGAGCAGCGCGCCCGGTTCGGTGAGGAACGGCAGGCCCGACAGCGCCCACTCCACGTGCCAGTCCAGCCCGTGTTTGTCGAGGATATCGGCGACGCGCTTCTGCAGGCCTTCGACCGTGGATTCGGTGGAGAAGCGGAAGTTGAACACCGCGGTCAGGTCACCCGGAATCACGTTGGTCGCGCCGGTGCCGGAATGGATGTTGGATATCTGGAAGCTGGTCGGCGGGAAGAACGCATTGCCTTCGTCCCAGTGCTCGGCGGCCAGTTCTGCCAGGGCCGGGGCTGCCAGGTGGATCGGGTTCTTCGCCAGGTGCGGGTAGGCCACGTGGCCCTGCACGCCCTTGACGGTGAGGGTCGCGCCGAGGGAGCCGCGACGGCCGTTCTTGACCACGTCACCCACCAGCGTGGTGCTCGACGGCTCGCCGACGATGCACCAGTCCAGACGCTCCTTGCGCGCCGCCAGACGCTCGACCACCGCCTTGGTGCCGTGGTGCGCCGGGCCTTCTTCGTCGCTTGTGATCAGATAAGCGACCTTGCCCTTGTGGTTCGGGTAGTCGGCGACGAAGCGCTCGGTGGCGACGATCATCGACGCCAGGCTGCCTTTCATGTCGGCCGCGCCACGCCCGCAGAGCATGCCGTTTTCATCGATCAGCGCATCGAACGGGTCGTTCTGCCAGGCTTTCACCGGGCCCGTCGGCACCACGTCGGTGTGGCCGGCGAAGCACAGCACAGGGCCGTCCTGAGTACCGTGGGTGGCCCAGAAATTATCCACATCCTCGATGCGCATCGGCTCCAGCGTGAAACCGGCGTCGCCCAGGCGTTTCATCATCACGGCCTGACAATCGGCGTCGAGCGGCGTGACCGATGGGCGACGGATCAGGTCGCAGGCGAGTTGCAGGGTGGGCGAGAGGTCTGTCATGAAGAGTCCGCGAAAGTCAGTGTGGAAACGCTGTAGGAGCGCGCTTGCCCGCGATTGCGGCCGGTTTCCCGACATCGCGTGACCAGACACAGCGCCGTCGCGGGCAGCGCGCTCCTACAAAACGGCAGGTATCTTAAAGCAAAACGGCGACCCGAAGGCCGCCGTTTGGTATAGCGCACAGATGTTTCAGGCAGTAGCCGCCTGTTCAGCCGGTTTCGGCTTGGGCAGCGACGACAGGAACGCCATGATCAGCGCCGCCAGGTACGGCAGCGACTGCACCAGCAGCATGATCACCCAGAACCGCACGTCGTTGCTCGGCAGGCCCTGGACCAGGCAGATGCCCAGCGCCGCGCCCCACAGCAGCAACATGATGAACAGTTCTTCCCGGGCTTCCGAGATGGCCACCAGCAAGCCGTGGCTGTCGGCGTTTTTCGGGGTGCGGAAGAACGGGATGCTGCTGGTGAAGAAGCCGTACAGCACCGCCTTGGCGATGGTGTGCGACAGCGCAAGGCCGGCCAGGGCTGCGTAGAACGCATCCTTGAGGTTCACCCCCACGGCGCGGCGGTACAGGAAGATGATCTTGCCAACTTTGAAGAAGAACAGCGCCAGCGGCGGAATCGCGAAGATCAGCAGCGGTGGATCGACCCGGTTGGGCACGATGATCATCGCCGCCGACCACAACAGCGCACCGACGGTGAAGAAGATGTTCATGCCATCGGCCACCCACGGCAGCCAGCCCGCCAGGAAGTGGTAGCGCTGGCCGCGGGTCAGCTCGGTGTCCTTGCCGCGCAGCAGGCTCGCTGCGTGCCGCTTGATGATCTGGATCGCGCCATAGGCCCAGCGGAAACGCTGCTTCTTGAAGTCGATGAAGGTGTCGGGCATCAATCCCTTGCCGTAGCTGTTGTGGGCGTAGGCGGCGGAATAGCCTTTTTCGAACACCCGCAGGCCCAGCTCTGCGTCTTCACAGATACACCAGTCGGCCCAGCCCAGCTCTTCAAGCACCGAGCGACGGGTCATGGTCATGGTGCCGTGCTGGATGATCGCGTCGCGGTCGTTGCGGGTCACCATGCCGATGTGGAAGAAGCCTTTGTATTCGGAATAGCAGAGCTTCTTGAACGCGCTTTCGTGTTGGTCGCGGTAATCCTGGGGCGACTGCACCACGGCGATTTTCGGGTCGGAGAAGTGCGGCACCATGTGCTTGAGCCAGTTGCGGTCGACGCAGTAGTCCGAGTCGATCACGGCAATCACTTCGGCGTCCTTGGCCGTGTGCGGAATCAGGTAGTTCAGCGCGCCGCCCTTGAAGCCTGCCAGAGGTGCGACGTGAAAGAACTTGAAGCGCTCGCCGAGCATCTCGCAGTGGGCCTTGACCGGTTCCCACACGGCCGGGTCCTTGGTGTTGTTGTCGATCAGCAGCACCTCGAAGTCTGGATAATCCAGCGCTGCCAGGGCGTTGAGGGTCTGTTTGACCATCTCTGGCGGCTCGTTGTAGCAAGGTACGTGAACCGAGACCTTCGGTCTGTAGGCTGAGTCCGCAACCACCGGCAGGAATTCACGACGGCGTTTGTGGGTCCAGACCGCTTCTGCCAGTTCATGGGCCTCGGTCATCAGTACGATGAATACACCGAACGCGCCCAGTGCCAGCAAGAATCCTACAAGCAGGCTGAACCAGGTGCTGTATTGCTGGCTGTAGTCGTAACCGATCCACACCAGCACCGAGCCACAGAGAAAGGCGATGAAAGTCAGGAAGGTGCGACCACGCTGGCGCAGGGCCGAGCCATCGATCAGCAGCAGGGCCAGTGCCAGCATCGCAAGCACCGCCGAGCCGATGGCCAGTACGCGCCACTGCGGGATCGCCACCACCGGGCCTTCGAAGTTGAATTTCTGCTGGCGTGCGGCGTTGTACACGCCCCAGTACGCACCGACCGAGCCTTCGTCGCTGGCCTTCCACGGCTGGTCGAAGGCCTCGATCACGAAGTAGTTGAAGCCCTGGCGGTTGAGTTTGTTGACCAGGGTGCGCAGGTAGATCGCCTGGTCGGCCTGGGTCGCATCGGCACCGCCGCGCATGTGGCCATTGCTCGGCCAGCCCACTTCGGACAGCAGCAGCGGTTTTTTCGGGAACATGCGCTTGAGTTCCCGGGCGCGGTCCAGCACGTACTGGCCGGATTTATCCATCGGGATGTATTCCCAGTACGGCAGGATGTGCGCGGCAATCAGGTCCACGTGTTTGGCAAGCTCGGGGTATTTCTCCCAGATGTGCCACTGTTCGGAGGTGGTGACCGGCACTTTGACCGCCGCCCGCACACGGTCGAGCAACGCCATCAGTTCCTTGGGCTTGATCTCTTCGCGAAACAGCGCTTCGTTACCGACCACCACGCGCACCACGCTGCGGGTGGTGTTGGCCAGTTCGATGGCTTTGTTGATCTCGCGTTCGTTGCGCTCCTGGTCCGGGCTGATCCAGATGCCAAGGGTCACGCGCAGGCCGAATTCCTCGGCGAGCTTGGGAATGTCCTGCAGGCTGCCGTCGACCGAGTAGATACGGATGTTGTCCGTTTCCTTGCTCATCAGTTCGAGGTCCTGACGCATTTCATCGTCGGACGGGTACACGCCTTTCTGTGGGCTTTGGCCCAGGCGGAAAGGGGAATAGGAGAATCCGGAGATCTGTTCAGGCCAGTTGGGGGCGGTCACGGGGCGGTTGATGAGCGCCCAGAAACCGGTGAACAGCGCGGCAATCGCCACGACGACTACCAGGTTGAGTCCAAATTTGCGGGATGGCATAGCGACTTCTGGTTCCAAAGGGGGAACGGGGAGGGGCCGACAGACGTCAGCCAGCACGAGCTTTGGCAGCTGACAAAGGTTGAAGTTCTATTCCGTAAAAAATGTAGTCCGTTTCCCGCCTTGCACCTGTAGGAGCGCGCTTGGTCTGGGCCGCATTCGGACGACGGCGGCGTGTCAGATGCATCATCGGGGGCGGACACACCGTAATCGCGGGCAAGCGCGCTCCTACACCTGTTGATGGTTTTCAGACCAAACACCCGCAATCAACTGCTGTCCCAATCCCGAGCAGGGCCTATAATGCGCGCCGGTTTTTTGGGGGTATTGGTCATGAGCACAGAAGATCCACGTTTCGCCGGCGTCGCCCGCCTGTACGGCATCGAAGGGCTCGAGCGCCTGCGCGCGGCCCATGTCGCGGTGGTGGGCATCGGTGGCGTGGGTTCCTGGGCGGCGGAAGCCATGGCCCGTTGCGGCGTGGGCGAGATTTCGCTGTTCGATCTGGACGACGTCTGCGTCAGCAACAGCAATCGCCAGTTGCACGCCCTGACCAGCACCGTCGGCAAACCCAAGGTCGAAGTGATGGCCGAGCGCCTGCGTGAGATCAATCCGGACTGCGTGGTGCACGCCGTGGCGGATTTCGTCACCCGCGACACCATGGCCGAGTACATCACCCCCGAGATCGACTGCGTGCTCGACTGCATCGACAGCGTCAACGCCAAGGCCGCGCTGATCGCCTGGTGCAAGCGCCGCAAGATCCAGATCATCACCACCGGCGGTGCGGGCGGGCAGATTGATCCGACGCTGATTCAGGTGTGCGACCTGAACCGCACCTTCAACGACCCGCTGGCGTCGAAAGTGCGCTCGACCCTGCGCCGCGATTACGGTTTTTCCCGCACCGTCACCCGCCACTACAGCGTGCCCTGTGTGTTTTCCACCGAGCAACTGCGCTATCCCAAGCCGGACGGCAGCATCTGTCTGCAGAAAAGCTTTGTCGGTGATGGCGTGAAGCTCGACTGCGCGGGCGGGTTCGGCGCAGTGATGATGGTCACGGCCACCTTCGGCATGGTGGCGGCGACCAAGGCGGTGGAGAAGATCGTGGCCGGCGCGCGGCGCCCGTCGGAGCGGGTCAAGGCCAAGACTGACTGACACAACCCGTTCCCGACACACTACGATTCCTGTGGGAGCGAGCTTGCTCGCGAAAGCGTCCTCCCTGACACCACCCTGTTGGAGCAACCACCGAATTCGCGGGCAAGCCCGCTCCCACAGTGATTTAGCAATAGTTACCGGCGAGTCAACCTGCCATTTGCCGCATCTTCTGCAGCACTGCGTTCAAGCCATTGCTACGCGAAGGGGAGAGCTGGCGGCTCAGGCCCAGTTGCTGGAACCAGTCATTCAGATCCACCTGCTGTAGCTCAGGCGCCGACAGCCCGTTGACCCGCGCCAGCAGCAACGCTACCAGACCACGAATCAGCCGTGCATCGCTCGCCGCACGAAACTGCCAGTGATCATCGATCACGCTACCCAACAGCCAGACCTTGCTTTCGCAGCCATCCACCAGGTTCGCGTCGGTCGTTTCGTCGTCGGCCAGCACCGGCAAGCGTTCACCCCATTGCATCAACAGCCGCGCCCGTTGCTCCCAGCCCAGGGAAGCATTGAAGGTGTCCAGTGCGTCCTGCGCGTCCTTCGGCAAATTCATCGCAACAGCTCCAGTGCCTGATCCAGCGCGTTGAAGAATCGCTCCAGATCCTCGGAATCGTTGTACAGCCCCAGAGATACCCGGATCGCACCGGTCAACCCGAGGCTGCCGATCAGCGGAATTGCACAGTGATGGCCCGCGCGCACGGCAATGCCTTGCTCGGTCAACAGATGCGCCAGGTCGGCGTTGTGCACGCCCTCGACGACAAAGCTGGCCAGCGCCGTCTGCGGATTGCCCACCAGCCGCACCCCCTTGTGCAGCAACAAGCCTGCGCACAGCAACTCGTGCAGTCGCGCCTCGTGCTCGGCGGCGGCAACCGGGTTCACGTCGATGAGGTAGTCCAGCGTCGCGCCCAGGCCGATCACCCCGGACACCGGTGGTGTACCGGCCTCGAAACCCAGCGGCGCAGGGCGGAAGGTGGCGTCGTGGTAGCTGGCCTGCAGTACCATCTCGCCGCCGAACTGCCAGTGCTTCAGTTGTGCCAGCGCCTGATGCCGGCCGAACAGCACGCCGACGCCGTCCGGGCCGTACAGCTTGTGGCTGGAGAACACGTAAAAGTCACAGCCCAGCGCCTGCACGTCGTGGCGACCGTGGACCACGCCTTGGGCGCCGTCGATCACCGTCAGCGCGCCCTGAGCCTTGGCCAGTTCGACCAGACGCGCAACCGGCTGCCAGGTCCCGAGCACATTGGACAGCTGGCTCACCGACAGTAACCGGGTGCGCGAGGTGATAAGGCTGGCGGCGGCATCGATGTCGATCACACCATCGACGGTCAGCGGCAGCACGACCAGCTTCAGACCGCGACGGGTTGCCAGTTGCTGCCAGGGCAACAGGTTGGCGTGGTGCTCCAGGGCGCTGATGACTATCTCGTCGCCCGGCGCAAACAGATGCTCCAGGCCGTACGCCAGCAGATTGAACGCCGACGTCGCGCCATGGGTGAAGACGATCTGGCCCGAGGTGCCGGTGTTGAGCCATCCGGCGACCTTGTGGCGGGTGTCTTCGAATGCCTGGGTCGCCATCGCCCCAGGCAAATGCTGGGCGCGGTGCACGTTGGCTGCGCCGTTGGCGTAGTAGTGCGCCAGGGCGTCGATCAGGGCTTGGGGTTTTTGTGCGGTGGCGGCGCTGTCCAGATAGGTCTGGCCTTGCCGTTCGAGGGCATCGAGTGCAGGGAAATCAGCGCGCCAGGGCGAAATGAGGGACATGACATTCAGGCTCTGTAATGAGACAGGAGCCCCAAAGGGCTCCGGTCCTTGCAGCGCAGCGATCAGTTGTGAGCGTGCAGCGCTTCGTTCAGCTCGATGGCCGACTTGTGGGATTTGCATTCCACAGCGCCGGTTTGCGAGTTGCGACGGAACAGCAGGTCAGGCTGGCCGGCCAGGTCGCGGGCCTTGAGGACCTTGACCAGTTCGTTCTTCTCATCGAGCAGGGCGACCTTGGTGCCTGCGGTGATGTAGAGGCCGGCTTCGACTGTGTTGCGGTCACCCAGCGGAATACCGATACCGGCGTTCGCGCCGATCAGGCAGCCTTCGCCGACCTTGATCACGATGTTGCCGCCACCCGACAGTGTGCCCATGGTCGAGCAGCCGCCGCCCAGGTCAGAACCCTTGCCGACGAACACGCCAGCCGAGACACGACCTTCGATCATGCCCGGGCCTTCGGTGCCGCCGTTGAAGTTGACGAAACCTTCGTGCATCACGGTGGTGCCTTCGCCGATGTAGGCGCCCAGGCGCACGCGCGCAGCGTCGGCGATACGCACGCCAGCCGGCACCACGTAGTCGGTCATTTTCGGGAATTTATCGACGGAGAACACTTCCAGCAGCTCGCCTTTGAGGCGCGCTTCAAGCTGACGCTCGGCCAGTTCGGTCAGGTCGATGGCGCCGTGGCTGGTCCAGGCGACGTTCGGCAGCAGCGGGAACACGCCCGCCAGGCTCAGGCCGTGGGGCTTGACCAGGCGATGGGACAGCAGGTGCAGCTTGAGGTAGGCCTCAGGCGTGGAAGTCAGGGCGGCGTCTTCGGCCAGCACGGTGGCGACCAGCGGCTTGTGGCTTTCGGCCAGGCGGGTCAGCAGCGCGGCCTGGGTGGCATCGACCGATTTCAGCGCATCAGCCAGTTTCGAGGCCAGGTCGGTATTGAACGCGATGGCCTGGTTGCCACCGGTGTAGCCCAGGATCGGTGCGACTGCGGCGACGATTTCAGCCGACGGATTGAGCAGTGGCTGGGCGTAGAAGACTTCCAGCCAGGCGCCTTGACGGTTTTGTGTGCCAACGCCGAAGGCCAGGCTGAACAGGGAAGTGGACATGCGAATACCTCTTTAACTTTTGATAGCTATCTCAATCAGGCGATAGCTGCTGCGTACAGTTCGGGTTTGAAGCCAATCAGGGTCTTGTCGCCGAGATCGAGCACGGGGCGCTTGATCATCGACGGCTGGGCGAGCATCAGTTCGATTGCCTTGTCCTGGTCGATATCGGCTTTCTGCGAATCGTCCAGTTTGCGAAAGGTCGTACCTGCGCGATTCAACACTGTCTGCCAGCCGTGCTCGTTGCACCACTGGGTCAGGTGTTCGCGGTCGATGCCCTGGGTTTTGTAATCGTGGAAATCGTAGCTCACCGGTTTTTCATCGAGCCAGGTGCGCGCCTTCTTCATCGTGTCGCACGCCTTGATGCCGAAAAGGTGCAACTTTTTGGATTCTGCCATGAGCTTGCCCCCTTTGAGACGGTTGAAAAACGGTGACGGATTATGCCACGTACGAGCCCCTTGGGTGCGCCCTGGCGTAGCTTTGTCTTTAACGGGGAATGTATTTGTGCGGGTTAGGCTCTGTACGAAATGTTTTGAGACGAAGGTAAGGCAAGGCGAAAACAGCCGAGGAAGCGGAGTTTACTGTTTGTAAATGAGCATTCCGAGGCTGTGTTCAACGCAGCATTACCGAGTATCAAGACTTTTCGTACAGAGCCTAAGACCTATGTATGAAGTCGAATCCATAGCCTAAACCGTTAATATCGCACTTAGACGCTGCGCCCACGGCTGCCGGGGCGCAGCGACACGTCGCTCGTTTGGGGATACACGCAATGCAGACTGCCTATACCGTCCTGATCCTGTTGACGCTGGTAGGTGTCTCGCGTTTGCTGGCCCGGGTCATCCCGCTGCCGGTGCCGCTGTTGCAGATTGCGGCGGGCGCATTGCTGGCCTGGCCGACCTTGGGCCTGCATGTGGCGCTGGACCCTGAATTGTTTCTCTTCCTGTTTCTGCCGCCGCTGTTGTTCTCCGATGGCTGGCGGATGCCCAAGCGGGATTTCTGGCGCTTTCGCGGGCCAATCCTGACCATGGCCGTGGGCCTGGTGATTTTCACGGTGGTGGGCGCCGGTTATTTCATTCACTGGTTGCTGCCTTCCGTACCGCTTGCGGTGGCATTCGCACTGGCTGCGGTGCTTTCTCCTACCGACGCCGTTGCCGTTTCTGCCATCGCCCAAGACCGTTTGCCTGCACCGATCATGCGTCTGTTGCAGGGTGAGGCCCTGATGAACGACGCCACGGGCCTGGTGACCTTCAAGTTCGCCCTGGCCGCGGCCATCACCGGGGTGTTTTCCCTGACCGATGCCAGCCTGACCTTTGTGCTGGTGGCCTGTGGCGGGCTGGCGGTAGGTGTCGGGCTGAGCTGGCTGGTGGGGCGCTTTCGCAGCTGGATGATCGCCCGGGGCTGGGATGATCCGGCGACCCACGTGGTGTTCATGTTGCTGCTGCCGTTTGCCGCCTATGTCCTGGCCGAGCGGCTTGAGGTGTCGGGCATCTTGTCGGCGGTGGCGGCGGGGATGATGCAAAGCTGGGTTGACCTGTTGCCGCGCCAGACCAGCACCCGGCTGCTCAATCGAAGCGTGTGGACGCTGCTGGAATTCGCGTTCAACGGGCTGATCTTTTTGCTGCTCGGCCTGCAGTTGCCGGAGATCGTCAGCGCCGTCACTCACCACGAGGTCACGGTCTGGCCGACGCTGCTCTGGCGTTGCCTGGATGTGCTGGCGATCTTCGTCGTGCTGGCGCTGCTGCGCTACGTGTGGGTGCGAAGCGTGTGGCGCCTGATGGTGCTGGTTCGCCGCTGGCGTGGGCGCGGGGACGGTTCGCTGGAGTTGTCTATGCGCTCCTCGTTGCTGCTGACAGTGGGCGGAGTGCGAGGTGCGGTGACGCTGGCGGGTACCTTGTCGGTGCCGATGCTGATCGCCGCCGGTGTCGATTTCCCCGAACGGGACCTGCTGATCTTCATCGCTGCCGGCGTGATTCTGCTGTCCCTGATCGTGGCCTGTGTCTGCCTGCCACTGCTGTTGCGCGGGCTGGTCAGCGAGCCGGACTTGCGCCTCAAACGCGAGGTGCGCGATGCCTGGAAGCGCACCACCCCGGCGGCGATCAAGGCGCTGGAGAGCGAAGAATTGCCCGACGCGACCCACTCCACCGACGCTGCAATGGCGGTGATGGCCACCGAAGTGAAGTCGCGGATCATGTCCGAGTATCGCCACCGCCTGGAAATATTCGACGACACGGCCGAAGCCCAGGCGCTGGCGTTCCAGATGGATCAACTGGAGAAACGCATGCGCCTGAACGCCCTGCGCGCCCAGCGCCTTGAACTCTACAGCCTGCATCGCCACCGGCAGATCGGCGACGATGTGCTTCGCGTGATACTGGCCGAACTGGACCTCAACGAGGCCAACCTCGGCGTGTTCAAGCAGGAGCGTGGTTAGGCCAGAGGGCCGCGATCATTCTGGCGGTCGCCGTAGATGAAGTTCATGAACTCCTTGTCCTTGGTGCTCAGCCCCTTGCCGGTATTGGCGATCTGGAAGTCTCCGCGCGTGTGCTTCTGAAGCACGTTGTAGTGCATGACTGACTCAGGGTCGTAGCCGGAATAGGAAAAGTCTGCGGCTTCATATTTGTTCAGGACGTTCTGGCGAATGAATGCTTCGTTCACGCCCTTGGTGGTGAAGTCCTGGATGACTTTTTCTTCGTCCCAGGGAATGTTCGCGTCGGGGTGCTGGTGTTCGTGTTCGGCGCCCAGCGCATGGCCGAATTCGTGCAGCACGGTGCGTTCGAAGTCTGCGCTCAGGTAGTTGCGAATATCGAATGCGTCCATCGACTTGCCCTGCATACCCATGAGCTTGCTGGTGTCGATCAGGCGGGTCAGGTCGAAGTGCATGGTCGGCACGTCCTGCCTGTGAAAGCCCAGCAAAGCGTCGGTGCCGACGGCGCTCAGGTGCAGGTCACTGTCGAGGATGATGCGGATCTCGGCATCGCCCGAGTCAACCAGCTTGAACTTGAGGTTGACGTGGGGCAGCCATTTGCACGCCGTTTCGAAAAATACCTGCTGCAGAACGGGAGGGATGGTGCCGAGAAAGCGGATTCGCAACGTGCGCCCGCGCGCCCAGTACTTGGTGAATGACGTCACGATGCGTGAGTCACGATCCGTGGTCTGTTCGCCGTCGGTCAGGTAACTGGGGGTAATGGCTGCGTTGAAGGGGTTTTCCCGAAGCGCCGCTTCAGAAGCAGCCTGCAGGTCCGGGTGGTGATGGGTGTGGCAGTGGTAAAGCGGTGTATTCACCGTGGCTATCCTTTCCAGTGATGGCGTCATCGAGAATCGACGAGGCCTGAACATCACGGAAGGTTAAGCGGCTACGGCGGGGGCCGGGTCATACATATATATAGCGCACAGGCACCGCGGCCGGCGCGCCTGAAAACCCTTCAGTCAGGGCCTCAGGCGCACCCGACGATCAGCGGGACTTCACGAACTCGCGAATCCGCTGCGCCGCTTCGACGCACTCGGCCAGTGGCGCGACCAGTGCCATGCGCACGCGGCCAGCACCGGGGTTGAAGCCTTCGACGTCCCGCGACAGGTACGAGCCCGGCACCACGGTGACGTGCTCGGCTTCGAACAGGTCGCGGCAGAAGGCTGCGTCATCGCTGCCCACGTTCGGCCACAGGTAGAAGCTGCCGTCGGGGCGTTGCACGTCCATTACCGGCGAGAGGATTTCCAGCACGGCGTCGAATTTCTCACGGTACAGGTCGCGGTTGGCCAGCACGTGGGCTTCGTCGTTCCATGCGGCGATGCTTGCCAGTTGTGTCTGAACCGGCATCGCGCAGCCGTGGTAGGTGCGGTACAGCAGGAAAGCCTTGAGGATGTCGGCATCTCCCGCGACGAAGCCCGAGCGCAGGCCCGGCAGGTTGGAGCGCTTGGACAGGCTGTGGAACACCACGCAGCGCTTGAAATCCTGGCGGCCCAGTTCTGCGCAGGCGGTCAGCAGGCCTGGCGGCGGGGTGGCTTCGTCGAAGTACAGCTCGCTGTAGCATTCGTCGGCGGCGATCACGAAGTCGTGTTCATCGGCCAGGGCGATGAGCTTTTTCAGGGTCTCGACCGGGATCAGGGCGCCTGTCGGGTTGCCAGGCGAGCACAGGAACAGGATCTGGCAGCGCTTCCAGACATCGACCGAAACCGCATCGAAGTCCGGGTTGAACCCGTGCTCGGGCAGGCACGGCAGGTAGTGCGGCCTGGCGCCGGCCAGGAACGCCGCGCCTTCGTAGATCTGGTAGAACGGGTTGGGGCTGACCACCAGGCCGTCATCGCTGCGATTGACCACGGTCTGGGTGAAGGCGAACAGCGCTTCGCGGGTGCCGTTGACCGGCAGCACGTGTTTTGCCGGATCCAGCCAGCCCGCTGGCACGCTGAAACGACGCTCGCACCATTTGGCGATGGCTTCGCGCAAGGCAGGGATGCCGGCGGTGGTCGGGTACACAGCCATCTGGTCGAGGCTGTCGGCCAGGGCCTTGGCGACGAATTCCGGCGACTTGTGCTTGGGCTCGCCGATGGACAGCGCGATCGGGCGCTTGTCCGGGTTGGGCGTAACGCTGCCGAGCAGGGCGCGAAGCTTTTCGAACGGGTAAGGCTGAAGCTGTTGCAGAGCGTTGTTCATGGGCAATCGTTCTCAAGGAGCTGGGCACCTGACGTTCCGGTCAGGCGCCATTGAATCGAATCTACGGGGCTTTCAAATACTGATGCGCAGTTCCGTCCCGGGCTCTGCATTGACGCTGAGCTGCTCGACGATGGCGTCTTGCAGGCGGCGGCACAGTTGCGGGTCGGACAACGGCTGGTTGTTCTCATCGGTGAGGAAGAACACGTCTTCCACGCGCTCGCCAAGGGTGGCGATCTTGGCGTTCTGCAGCGACAGGTCGAACTCCAGGAAGATCTTGCCCACCCGCGCCAACAGGCCTGGGCGATCCGGGGCGCTCAGTTCGAGCACGGTGACCGGGCGCTGGGCGTCGTTGGAAATGGTCACCACCGGTGCGAAGGCGAAGTGCTTCAATTGACGGGGCACGCGACGCTTGATGATGGTCGGGTAGTCGTCAGGGTTGCGCAGCGCTTCGGTCAGGCCCTGGCGGATGGCCTTGATGCGTTCCGGGTTGTCGCCGATCGAGCCGCCGTCGTTGTCGAGCACGATGTAGGTGTCGAGGGTGAACTGGCTGGTGGACGTGATGACCCGGGCGTCATGAATGTTCAGGTTCAACTGGTCCATGGCGGCCACGGTCACGGCGAAGAAATCGTGCTGGTCCGGCGCGTAGATGAAGATCTGCGTGCCGCCCTCGAATTCGCGCTGGGTGGTTTCCTTGATCAGCACCAGCGGCCCGCCATCTGCAGGTTGCTGCAGGATCGCATCGCTGTGCCAGGCGACGTCGCCGGCCGTGTGGCGCAGGAAGTAATCATCCCCCAGTTGCGACCACAGCTGCTCGACGTCGTCGGGGTCGGTGCCACTGCGCACCAGGATATCCAGTGCGGCGCTCTGGGTGCGCCGGATCTGCTCTTCGCGGTCCACCGGGTTCTCCAGGCCGCGCTTGAGGGCGCGCTTGGTCTCGGTGTACAGCTGGCGCAACAGGCTGGCGCGCCAGGAGTTCCACAGCGTCGGGTTGGTGGCGTTGATGTCGGCGATGGTCAGCACGTAGAGGTAATCCAGGTGCACCTCGTCGCCGACGAATTGCGCGAAATCGTGGATCACCTGCGGATCGGACAGATCCTTGCGCTGGGCAGTGGTGGACATCACCAGGTGGTTCTGCACCAGCCAGACGATCAGTCGGGTGTCCCAGTCGGGCAGATGATGGCGGATGCCGAAGGCTTCGGCGTCCACCGCGCCGAGTTCCGAGTGGTCGCCGCCACGGCCCTTGCCGATGTCATGGTACAGGCCGGCCAGGTAGATCAGCTCGGGCTTGGGCAGCTTGGCCATGAGCTTGCTGGCCAGCGGGAATTTCTCCGACACCTGGGTGTACTGCAGTTTGCGCAGGTGCTTGATGAGGTTCAGCGTGTGGGCATCGACGGTGTAGATGTGGAACAGGTCGTGCTGCATCTGTCCCACGATGTGGCCGAACTCGGGCAGGTACAGGCCCAGGATGCCGTAGCGGTTCATCCGGCGCAGGTTGCGGTGGATGCCGATCTCGCACTTGAACAGCTCGATGAACAGGCTGGTGTTGCGAATGTCGTTACGGAAATCGTCGTTGATCAGGTGCCGGTGTTCGCGCAGCAAACGGATGGTATCGGCACGCACGCCCTTGATTTCCGGGCGTTGGGCCATCAGCACGAAAATCTCCAGCATCGCGAAGGGCGTACGCTTGAAGACGTTCGGGTTGCTGGCTTCGATGTAGCCGTCATGCAGCTGGAAGCGCGAGTTGATGGCCTCGGTCGCGGTGTTCTGGTCGTCCGAGAGGATGACTTCCTCGAAGTGCTGGATGATCAGATCGCTCAACTGGGCGATGCTCATGACCACCCGGTAGTACTTCTGCATGAAGCGTTCGATGGCCAGCTTCGCGTCGCTGTCCTGGTAGCCCAGCAGGCGCGCGATGTTGGTCTGGTAGTCGAACAGCAGACGGTCTTCGGAGCGCCCGGCCAGCATGTGCAGCGCATAGCGGACCTTCCACAGGAACTCCTGGGAAGAGGCGAGCAGGGCGTTTTCGCTTTCCAGCAGAAAGCCCTCGTCGGCCAGTGCGTGCAGGTTCAGCGTGCCGTACTGTCGCCGCGCGACCCAGAGGATGGTCTGGATGTCCCGCAGCCCGCCGGGCGAGCCCTTGACGTTGGGTTCCAGGTTGTACTCGGTGTCGAAGTACTTGTGGTGTCGGGCTTTCTGTTCGGCACGCTTGGCCAGGAAGAATTCCTTGCTCGGCCACATGTGCTGCGTGCTGGTGACGTCCAGCATGCGTTGGCGCAAGTGCTCCGGGCCGGCAATGGTGCGGCTTTCCATGAGGTTGGTGACCACCGTGAGGTCCGCCTGGGCCTCGATGGCGCACTCCTCGACCGAGCGAACGCTCTGACCGACCTCCAGGCCGATGTCCCACAGCAGGGTCAGAAAGCGCTCGATGGAATCGCGAAACAGCTCGTGATCGGCACTGTCCAGCAGGATCAGCAGGTCGATGTCCGAATAGGGGTGCAACTCGCCACGGCCGTAGCCGCCGACCGCCAGCAAGGCGATATCGGCGTCATCGCTCCAGTCGAACTGCTCCCAGGCCTGTTGCAGGATGTTATCGACGAACCAGGCGCGGTCCTCGATCAGGCGCCGTATCTCGCGGCCGGACTTGAAACGCTCGTCCAGCACCTCGCGGGCCTGACGGATGGCTTTCTTGAAGGCAGCGATGGGGCTGGCCTTCAACGCCAGTTCGGCCTTGAACTGGCCGCGATCGAACAAATCTGGGTCCACCTGCGGCATCGAACTGCTTTCCTTCTATCTATGCATGCTGTCTGGACGTGAGTATCAGGCGGAGGTGCGGGCGATGGTGTCGTCGCTGCGCAGGGTGAAGATCTCGTAGCCTGTGGCGGTGACCAGAATGGTGTGTTCCCACTGTGCCGACAGCTTGCGGTCCTTGGTGATGGCTGTCCAGCCGTCGCCCAGCAGACGGGTGTCGGCCTTGCCCTGGTTGATCATCGGCTCGATGGTGAAGGTCATGCCTTCCTTGAGTTCCATGCCTTCGCCGGCCTTGCCGTAGTGCAGCACTTGCGGTTCTTCGTGGAACACCTTGCCGATGCCGTGGCCGCAGTATTCACGCACCACCGAGAAGCCGTTCTTTTCGGCGTGTTTCTGGATCACTTCACCGATGTCGCCCAGGTGAGCGCCGGGCTTGACCAGCTCGATGCCCTTGTACATGCATTCCTGGGTGATTTTCGACAGGCGCTCGGCCCACTCTGGCACCTTGCCGACATGGAACATCTTGCTGGTGTCGCCGTGGTAGCCGTCCTTGATGACGGTCACGTCGATGTTCAGCACGTCGCCTTCCTTGAGCGGCTTCTCGTTCGGGATGCCGTGGCAGACCACGTGGTTGATCGAGGTGCAGATGGACTTGGGAAAACCCTTGTAGTTGAGCGGCGCCGGAATGGCCTTCTGCTCATTGACGATGTAGTCGTGGCAGATGCGGTCCAGTTCGTCGGTGGTCACGCCAGGCTTGACGTAGGCCCCGATCATTTCCAGGACTTCGGCGGCCAGACGGCCGGCAATGCGCATCTTTTCGATGTCTTCAGGGGTTTTGAGGGTAACGGACATACAAGGCTCTCTCGGCGCGGCCAGGCCGCAGCTAAACACGGAAAACCGCGATTCTACCAGACCGTCGCCAAGCGGGTTATCATCGCTTCCTTATATAGAGGCGACGAGGGTGTGCGGCATGGCATCCCCGGCCCGGCAAAAGCCTCGGCAAAACAGGATCTTATTTCAGGTTCCGTTATCCAGACTTTTGTGATATAAAATGCGCCGCTTTACGGGGTATGCCCCGAAAGCACAAACCCACACACGTGTCGACACGATGACCTGGGTGCCCTCGGCTCGAGCCGCTGGTTGGTCATTGGGATACGTGGAGGCCTAACCCGACTTATCAAGGAACTATCATGTCCCAAGTCAATATGCGCGATATGCTGAAGGCCGGTGTGCACTTCGGCCACCAGACCCGTTACTGGAACCCGAAAATGGGCAAGTTCATTTTCGGCGCGCGCAACAAGATTCACATCATCAACCTTGAAAAAACCCTGCCAATGTTCAACGACGCTCTGACGTTCGTAGAGCGCCTGGCCCAGGGCAAGAACAAGATCCTGTTCGTCGGCACCAAGCGTTCCGCTGGCAAGATCGTTGCTGAAGAAGCAGCACGTTGCGGTTCGCCGTACGTCGACCACCGCTGGTTGGGCGGCATGCTGACCAACTTCAAAACCATCCGTGCCTCCATCAAGCGTCTGCGCGAGCTGGAAGTTCAGGCTGAAGACGGTACTTTCGCCAAGCTGACCAAGAAAGAGGCGCTGATGCGCACTCGCGATCTGGAAAAGCTGGATCGTAGCCTGGGTGGTATCAAGGACATGGGCGGTCTGCCAGACGCACTGTTCGTCATCGACGTTGACCACGAGCGCATCGCGATCACCGAAGCCAACAAGCTGGGCATTCCGGTCATCGGCGTAGTCGATACCAACAGCAGCCCTGAAGGTGTTGACTACATCATCCCAGGTAACGATGACGCCATCCGCGCCATCCAGCTGTACATGGGTTCGATGGCTGACGCCGTTATCCGTGGTCGCAACAACGTTGCTGGCGGCACCGAAGTTTACGCTGAAGAAGCGGCTGTACCTGCTGCCGAGTAAGTGACGCTTTAGCGCCGCTTGGCACGCAAAAAGGGGGCTTGGCCCCCTTTTTGCCACCTCGAAAACCATCTGGCGTTGCCATCGATCTGATGTCATGTGCAGCGGTCATCATGGATTTTCAAGCGAATTTGAACGCCCGCCCGGCGGGTGGAATGGTTTAAGACCTATCCAAGAGGATTTTGAAATGGCAGAGATTACTGCAGCGTTGGTCAAAGAACTGCGCGAGCGTACTGGCGAAGGCATGATGGACTGCAAGAAGGCCCTGACCAAGGCCGGCGGCGACATCGAGAAAGCCATCGACGATATGCGTGCTTCGGGCGCCATCAAGGCCGCCAAGAAAGCAGGCAACGTTGCTGCTGAAGGCGCAATCGCCATCAAGGCAGACGGCAAAGTCGCTGTCCTGCTCGAAGTCAACTCCCAGACCGACTTCCTGGCTCTGCAGGACGACTTCAAGAACTTCGTCGCTGCAAGCGTCGACAAGGCATTCGCCGAGAAACTGACCGACGCAGCTCCGCTGATCGCCGCTCAGGAAGAAGCACGTACTGCCCTGGTTGCCAAAGTAGGCGAGAACGTCAACATCCGTCGTCTGGTACGCGTTGAAGGCGACGTTGTCGGTTCCTACCTGCACGGCAACAAGATCGGCGTAGCCGTTGTCCTGAAAGGCGGTGACGTCGAGCTGGCCAAAGACATCGCGATGCACGTTGCTGCAAGCAACCCTGAGTTCCTGCTGCCGTCGGACGTTTCTGCCGAAGCGATCGAGCGCGAGAAGAACGTCTTCCTGCAGCTGAACGAAGACAAGATCAAAGGCAAGCCTGCCGAGATCGCTGACAAGATGGTTCAGGGCCGCATCACCAAGTTCCTGGCCGAAGCCAGCCTGGTCGAGCAAGCGTTCGTCAAGAACCCTGAAATCAAGGTCGGTGAACTGGCCAAGAAAGCCGGCGCTGAAATCGTTTCCTTCACCTACTTCAAAGTAGGCGACGGCATCGAGAAGCCAGTCGACAACTTCGCTGAAGAAGTCGCTGCTCAAGTAGCTGCCAGCAAGCAATAAGACGGTTCTCCGACTGTCGACCCAAGAGGCTGCCCGCTCACGCGCGCAGCCTCTTTGTCAAAACGGCAGCAGGATTTTGTTTTTCCGGTACATGGCTCACAAGGCCACAACCGGCGCAGTAGCCTAGAGTTAGCGCAGGCGCAAACGGCCGGCAACTCTGACATTTTTTTTATACGCCGCAGGAGAGATTCGCAATGGCTCAGCAGGGCAGTGGATATCAAGCTCGCTATAAACGCATTCTACTCAAGCTTAGCGGCGAGGCCCTGATGGGGTCCGAAGAGTTTGGCATCGATCCGAAAGTGCTGGATCGCATGGCGCTTGAAGTGGGTCAACTGGTAGGAATCGGTGTTCAGGTCGGCCTGGTCATCGGTGGTGGCAACCTGTTCCGTGGCGCGGCATTGAGCGCTGCCGGCATGGACCGCGTCACTGGCGACCACATGGGCATGCTGGCCACCGTGATGAACGGTCTGGCCATGCGCGACGCCCTTGAGCGTGCCAATATTTCCGCCATCGTGATGTCCGCCATTTCCATGGTGGGTGTGACCGATCACTACGATCGTCGCAAGGCGATGCGCCACCTGAATTCCAAGGAAGTGGTGATTTTCGCTGCCGGTACCGGCAACCCGTTCTTCACCACCGATTCGGCAGCCTGCCTGCGGGCCATCGAAATCGATGCCGACGTCGTGTTGAAGGCAACCAAGGTCGATGGTGTGTACACTGCCGATCCATTCAAGGACCCGCATGCCGAGAAGTTCGATCATCTGACTTACGATGAAGTACTGGATCGCAAGCTGGGCGTAATGGATCTGACGGCCATCTGCCTGTGCCGTGACCACAAGATGCCGCTGCGTGTCTTTAATATGAACAAACCCGGCGCCCTGCTGAACATCGTGCATGGCGGCGCGGAAGGAACCTTGATCGAGGAAGGCGTACAATGATCAACGAAATCAAGAAAGACGCTCAAGAGCGCATGAAGAAGTCCCTGGAGTCCCTGCATCACGCGTTCGGCCAGATCCGTACCGGCAAGGCTCACCCAAGCGTGCTGGGTTCGGTGATGGTTCCTTACTACGGCGTGGACACTCCGCTGACCGGCGTCGCCAACGTTACCGTGAAAGACTCCCGTACCCTGCAGGTCGTGCCGTTCGAGCGCAACATGCTGGGCGCCGTCGACAAGGCCATCGGCAGTGCAGGTCTTAACCTGAACCCGACCAACCTGGGCGAACTGCTGCTGATCTCCATGCCGCCGCTGACCGAAGAAACCCGCAAGGGCTTCACCAAGCAGGCCCGCAGCGCTGCCGAAGACGCTCGGGTTGCCGTGCGCAACATCCGTCGCGATGCCATGGGCGATCTGAAGAAACTGGTCAAGGACAAGGAAATCAGCGAAGACGAAGAGCGTCGTGCCAGCGCTGATATCGACAAACTGATCAAGGACTTCGAAGGCCAGATCACCAAGGCCACGGATGACAAAGAAGCGGACCTGATGGCCGTATAAGGTCGGGAAGCTTTCATGGAAAAGACAAAGCTGGCTGTGCCGTCGTCGGTACCGCGTCATGTCGCGATCATCATGGATGGGAACAATCGCTGGGCCAAGAAGCGCCTGTTGCCAGGCGTGGCGGGTCACAAGGCGGGAGTTGACGCCGTTCGGGCGGTCATCGAGGTGTGTGCCGAGGCCAAGGTCGAGGTGCTGACCCTGTTCGCGTTCTCCAGCGAGAACTGGCAGCGCCCGGCCGAAGAGGTCGGCGCGCTGATGGAGCTGTTCTTCACGGCCTTGCGTCGCGAGACCAAGCGCCTGAACGAGAACGGCATCAGCCTGCGCATCATCGGCGATCGCTCGCGTTTTCACCCTGAGCTGCAGGCCGCCATTCGCGAAGCCGAAGCCAGCACTGCCGGTAACAGCCGCTTTGTCTTGCAGATCGCCGCCAACTACGGCGGTCAGTGGGACATCGCCCAGGCTGCGCAGCGCCTGGCGCGTGAGGTTCAGGCCGGCCATCTGCGCCCCGAAGACATCACCCCGCAGTTGCTGCAGACCTGCCTGGCCACGGGCGACCTTCCGCTGCCCGACCTGTGCATCCGCACCGGTGGCGAGCATCGCATCAGCAACTTCCTGCTGTGGCAGCTGGCCTACGCCGAGCTGTACTTCTCCGACCTGTTCTGGCCGGACTTCAAACACGATGCCATGCGCCATGCGCTGGCCGATTTCGCTTCGCGCCAACGCCGCTTCGGGAAAACCAGCGAGCAGGTAGAAGCTGGAGCCCGCGCTTAATGCTCAAACAACGAATCATCACAGCGTTGATCCTCGCGCCGCTGGCCCTGTGCGGCTTTTTTCTGCTCGAGGGTGGCAGCTTTGCGCTGTTCATCGCTGCAGTGGTGGTGCTGGGTGCCTGGGAATGGGCGCGCCTTGCCGGTTTCGAGGCGCAGTCGGCCCGCGTGCTGTTCGCGGCAGTGGTCGGCGTGCTGCTGTTCCTGCTGTATCTGCTGCCCGGCCTTGCACCGTGGATCCTGGTCGCTGCGCTGTTGTGGTGGCTGGCGGCAACCTGGCTGGTGCTGACGTACCCCGAGTCCAGCGAACACTGGTCCAGCGTGATCTACAAACTGGCCATCGGCCTTTTGATCCTGCTGCCGGCCTGGCAAGGGCTGGTGCTGATCAAGCTCGAACCGATGGGCAACTGGCTGATTCTCGCCGTCATGATCCTGGTGTGGGGTGCCGACATTGGTGCCTACTTCTCCGGCAAGGCCTTCGGCAAGCGCAAGCTGGCGCCGAAAGTCAGCCCCGGCAAGAGCTGGGAAGGCCTCTACGGCGGCCTGGCAACCTGCCTGGTGATTACCGCCGTGGTGGGCGTTGTTCGCGGCTGGGGCGTTGGGGAAATCCTGTTCGCCCTGGTATGCGCCGCCATCGTGGTGCTGATTTCCGTGGTCGGCGATCTGACCGAGAGCATGTTCAAGCGCAAGTCGGGGATCAAGGACAGCAGTAACCTGTTGCCTGGCCACGGCGGCGTGCTGGATCGCATCGACAGCCTGACCGCGGCGATCCCGGTGTTCGCCCTGCTGCTCTGGGCCGCCAAAGACTGGGGCCTGATGTGAGCAAGCCGCAACTGATCACGGTCCTGGGGGCTACCGGCTCCGTCGGGCTGAGCACGCTGGACGTCATCGCCCGCCATCCTTCGCGCTATCAGGTGTTTGCCCTCACGGGCTTCACCCGTATCGCCGAGTTGCTGGCGCTGTGCGTTCGCCACACCCCGCAGTTCGCCGTTGTGCCGACTACGGCCGCTGCCCGGCAGTTGCAGGATGACTTGCGCGCCGCCGGCCTGGACACCCGGGTGCTGGTAGGGGAGGGCGGCCTGTGCGAGGTGTCTGCCCATCCTCAGGTGGATACTGTGCTGGCGGCCATCGTCGGCGCGGCAGGGTTGCGTCCTACGCTGGCCGCTGTCGAGGCAGGCAAAAAGGTCTTGCTGGCGAACAAGGAGGCCCTGGTCACCTCGGGCGCCCTGTTCATGCAGGCCGTGCGCCGCAGTGGCACCATCCTGTTGCCGCTGGACAGCGAGCACAACGCCATTTTCCAGTGCCTGCCGGGCAACTACTCCAACGGCCTGGATCAGGTGGGCGTTCGCCGCATTCTGCTGACTGCCTCGGGCGGACCGTTTCGCGAAACGCCTCTGGCCGACATCGAGCATGTCACGCCGGATCAGGCCTGTGCGCACCCGAACTGGTCCATGGGGCGCAAGATCTCCGTGGATTCGGCCAGCATGATGAACAAGGGCCTTGAGCTGATCGAGGCCTGCTGGCTGTTCGACACGGCCCCTGCGAATATCGAAGTGGTGATTCACCCGCAAAGCGTAATTCATTCGATGGTCGATTACGTGGATGGCTCGGTGCTGGCGCAGTTGGGCAACCCCGACATGCGCACGCCGATCGCCCACGCGCTGGCCTGGCCCGAGCGGATCGATTCGGGTGTGTCGCCGCTGGATCTGTTCAGCATTGCCCGGCTTGATTTCCAGGCTCCGGACGAATTGCGCTTCCCTTGCCTGCGTCTGGCGCGGCAAGCTGCGCAGACCGGCGACAGCGCCCCGGCAGTATTGAATGCCGCCAACGAGGTCGCCGTGGCGGCGTTTCTGGATCGGCGCATTCGCTTCCCTGAAATCGCGAGTATGATCGACGAAGTCCTGAACATAGAGCCTGTGGTTGCCCTGAACGAGCTGGAGACGGTCTTCGAGGTCGACGCCAGGGCGCGAACGCTGGCTGAGCAGTGGCTCAGCCGGAACGGGCGGTAAGCGACAAATGCCCACAGGCACAGGCCTGGCAAGGCGCACGAGCAGCTTGACGCTGTCCGTAGCCCTCGCCATGCCGGTACCCGGAGAACAGCGATGAGCGCGCTATACATGATTGTCGGCACCCTGATTGCGTTGGGTGTACTGGTGACGTTTCACGAGTTCGGCCACTTCTGGGTGGCGCGGCGCTGTGGCGTCAAGGTTTTGCGGTTCTCCGTAGGCTTCGGCATGCCGCTGTTGCGCTGGCACGACCGTCGCGGCACCGAGTTCGTGGTGGCCGCCATTCCCCTGGGCGGCTACGTCAAGATGCTCGACGAGCGCGAGGGCGAAGTACCTGCCGAGCTGGTGGACCAGTCCTTCAATCGCAAGTCCGTGTATCAGCGCATCGCGATCGTCATCGCCGGCCCGGTTGCCAACTTCCTGCTGGCCATCGTGTTTTTCTGGGTGCTGGCCATGCTGGGCAGCCAGCAGGTGCGCCCGGTCATTGGTGGCGTCGAGGCGGGCAGCATCGCCGAGAAGGCCGGTCTGGTTTCGGGCCAGGAAATTGTTTCCGTTGATGGCGAGGCCACCAGCGGCTGGGCGGCTGTGAACCTGCAACTGGTACGCCGCCTGGGCGAGAGCGGCAGCATTGCGCTGAAAGTCCGCGAGAAGGGCTCGGATGTCGATACCCCGCGCACCCTGGCGCTGGATAACTGGCTCAAGGGCGTGGATGAGCCCGATCCGATCCGCTCGCTGGGCATTCGTCCGTGGCGTCCGGCGCTGCCTCCGGTGCTGGCCGAGCTCGATCCCAAGGGCCCGGCCCAGGCCGCAGGCCTGAAGACCGGTGACCGCCTGCTGGCCCTCGACGGCCAGCCGCTGGGTGAGTGGCAAGAGGTCGTGGATCGGGTTCGTGTCCGTCCTGATACCCGAATTTCACTGAGTGTCGAGCGCGATGGTGCGACAATCGACGTGCCTGTCACCCTGGCCGCGCGCGGTGAAGGCAAGGCGGCAACCGGGTATCTGGGTGCCGGGGTCAAAGGTGTCGACTGGCCACCGGAAATGCTCCGCGAGGTCAGTTATGGCCCTGTAGCTGCCGTGGCAGAGGGCGCGCGCCGTACCTGGACGATGAGCGTACTGACCTTCGATTCACTGAAGAAAATGTTGTTCGGCGAGCTCTCGGTAAAAAACTTGAGCGGACCGATAACCATTGCTAAAGTGGCGGGCGCTTCGGCCCAGTCAGGTGTAGGTGACTTCTTGAATTTCCTTGCTTATCTGAGCATAAGCCTGGGGGTTCTCAATTTGCTGCCCATTCCAGTGTTGGACGGGGGGCACTTGCTTTTTTATCTGATCGAGTGGGCGCGTGGTCGTCCGCTGTCGGAAAAGGTTCAAGGCTGGGGGGTCCAGATCGGTATAAGCCTGGTGGTCGGAGTCATGTTGCTCGCACTGGTCAACGATCTGGGACGACTGTAAAAGCTACGCCGAATTGTGAATCTGCCGCATTTTGCGGCAGTTTGTTTATTGCCAGTTGGAATAAGAAAGGACTTCATGAAACGTCTGCTGCTAACTGCGGTTCTTTCCGCACTGATGATCGCCGAAGTTCACGCCGAGTCCTTCACTATCTCCGATATCCGTGTCAACGGCCTGCAGCGGGTATCCGCCGGCAGCGTCTTTGGCGCGCTGCCGTTGAACGTGGGTGAGACCGCCGATGATGCGCATCTCGTCGATGCCACCCGCGCTCTGTTCAAAACCGGATTCTTCCAGGATATCCAGCTGGGCCGTGACGGCAACGTGCTGGTCATCACCGTGGTCGAGCGTCCGTCCGTTTCGAGCATCGAGATCGAAGGCAACAAGGCGATCACCACCGAAGACCTGATGAAAGGTCTGAAGCAGTCGGGTCTGGCCGAAGGCGAGATCTTCCAGCGGGCAACCCTGGAAGGCGTGCGTAACGAACTGCAGCGCCAGTACGTGGCCCAGGGTCGTTACTCGGCAGAAGTCGCCACCGAAGTCGTTCCTCAGCCGCGCAACCGCGTGGGCCTGAAAATCAACATCAACGAAGGCGCGGTCGCAGCCATCCAGCACATCAACGTGGTGGGCAACTCGGTATTCAAGGAAGAAGACCTGACCGACCTGTTCGAACTGAAGACCACCAACTGGCTGTCCTTCTTCAAGAACGACGACAAGTACGCCCGTGAAAAGCTGTCCGGCGACCTGGAACGCCTGCGTTCGTACTACCTGGACCGCGGCTACATCAACATGGATATCGCTTCGACCCAGGTGTCCATCACGCCTGACAAGAAGAGCGTGTACATCACCGTCAACATCCATGAGGGTGAGAAGTACAGCGTCAAGTCTGTCAAGCTCAGCGGTGACCTCAAGGTCCCTGAGGACCAGGTCAAGTCGCTGTTGCTGGTCAAGCCTGGCCAGGTGTTCTCGCGCAAGGTCATGACCACCACGTCCGAGCTGATCACCCGCCGCCTGGGTAACGAAGGCTACACCTTCGCCAACGTCAACGGCGTGCCGACCCCGAACGATGAAGACCACACCGTCGACATCCTGTTCGCCGTCGATCCGGGCAAGCGTGCCTACGTGAACCGCATCAACTTCCGTGGCAACACCAAGACCGCGGACGAAGTGCTGCGTCGTGAGATGCGTCAGATGGAAGGCGGTTGGGCTTCCACCTACCTGATCGACCAGTCCAAGACCCGTCTGGACCGCCTGGGCTTCTTCAAGGAAGTGAACGTCGAAACACCGGCAGTGCCGGGCACCGACGACCAGGTCGACGTGAACTACGCCGTGGAAGAGCAGGCCTCCGGTTCGATCACCGCCAGTGTGGGCTTCGCGCAGAGCGCGGGTCTGATCCTGGGTGGTTCGATCAGCCAGAACAACTTCCTGGGTACCGGTAACAAGGTCAGCATCGGCCTGACCAAGAGTGAATACCAGACCCGCTACAACTTCAGCTACGTCGATCCGTACTTCACGCCGGACGGTGTGAGCCTGGGTTACAGTGCGTTCTACCGCAAGACCAACTACGACGACCTCGATGTCGATATCGCAAGCTACTCGGTCGACAGCCTGGGTGCCGGTATCAACATGGGCTACCCGATCAGCGAAACCGCGCGCCTGAACTTCGGCCTGTCGGTTCAGCAGGACCAGATCAACACCGGTACCTACACCGTTGACGAAATCTTCGACTTCCTGGAGAAGGAAGGCGACAGCTTCACCAACTTCAAGGCGTCCGTGGGCTGGTCCGAATCGACCCTGAACAAAGGCACGCTGCCGACCCGTGGTCACTCCCAGAGCCTGACGCTGGAAACCACCATTCCGGGTAGCGACCTGTCGTTCTACAAACTCGACTACCGCGGCCAGTTGTTCCACCCGATCACCACCAACACCACCCTGCGCCTGCACTCGGAACTGGGCTACGGTGACGGTTACGGTTCGACCTCGGGCCTGCCGTTCTACGAGAACTACTACGCCGGTGGCTTCAACTCGGTACGTGGCTTCAAGGACAGCACCCTCGGTCCGCGCAGTACGCCTAGCCGCGGCGAAGGCAACCCGGGCGGTCGTCCTGGCACCCTCGCTGACCCGGATCAGGATCCGCTGCCGTTCGGTGGTAACGTGTTGATCACTGGTGGTGCCGAAATCCTGTTCCCGCTGCCGTTCGTCAAGGACCAGCGTTCGCTGCGTACCTCGCTGTTCTGGGACGTGGGTAACGTGTTCAACACCAACTGCGGTGGGGAGAAGACCACACTCAGCGGCGAGAAGATCGAGTGTAACGGTCCTGAGCTCTCGGGCCTTGCAAGCTCGGTGGGTGTTGGCGTGACCTGGATCACCGCATTGGGTCCATTGAGCTTCGCTCTGGCCATGCCGGTCAAGAAACCGGACAACAACACCGAAACCCAGGTCTTCCAATTCTCTCTCGGTCAGACCTTCTAAGGGTCTGGTCACTGATAACGACAACGAATTCTGTAGGAGTTACATCGTGCGTAAGTTGACTCAATTGGCTCTGCTGGCAACGGTCCTGGTCGCAGGCCCGGCCTTTGCCGACATGAAAATCGCGGTACTGAACTACCAGATGGCGCTGCTCGAATCCGACGCGGCCAAGAAGTACGCCGTCGACGCCGAGAAGAAATTCGGCCCGCAACTGACCAAGCTCAAGGCTCTGGAAAGCAGCGCCAAGGGCATCCAGGATCGTCTGGTCGCCGGTGGCGACAAGATGGCCCAGCCTGAGCGCGAAAAACTGGAGCTGGATTTCAAGCAGAAAGCCCGTGACTTCCAGTTCCAGTCCAAGGAGCTGAACGAAGCCAAGGCCGTCGCTGACCGTGACATGCTCAAGCAACTGAAGCCAAAACTGGACTCGGCTGTTGAAGAAGTGATCAAGAAGGGCGGTTACGACCTGGTGTTCGAGCGCGGTGCCGTGATTGACGTCAAGCCACAATATGACGTCACTCGCCAGGTCATCGAGCGCATGAACCAGCTGAAGTAAATTCATGACCGCGACTATCACGCTCGGCCAGCTGGCCGAGTTCCTCGGAGCCACCCTGCGTGGCCCCGCGGACAAGCAGATTACCGGACTTGCCACCTTGCAGGAGGCCGGTCCAGGTCAGGTCAGTTTCCTGGCCAATCCCCAGTACCGTAAATTCCTCGCCACGTCCCACGCCGCTGCCGTGCTGCTCAAGCCTGCGGATGCCGAAGGCTATGCGGGTGATGCGCTGCTGATCGCCGATCCGTACCTGGCCTACGCGCGCATCTCGCACCTGTTCGATCCCAAGCCCAAGGCTGCGGCGGGCATTCACCCCACTGCTGTCGTGGCTGACGATGCTGTCGTCGATCCGGCTGCAAGCGTGGGGCCGTATGTCGTGATCGAAAGCGGTGCGCGCATTGCGGCCGGCGTGACCCTGGGCGCCCACTGCTTCATCGGCGCGCGCAGCGTGATCGGCGAAGGCGGCTGGCTGGCGCCGCGCGTCACGCTGTACCACGACGTGCGCATCGGCCAGCGTGTGGTCATCCAGTCGGGTGCCGTGCTGGGTGGCGAAGGCTTCGGTTTCGCCAACGAGAAGGGCGTCTGGCAAAAGATTGCCCAGATCGGCGGCGTCACCATTGGCGACGACGTGGAAATCGGTGTGAACACGGCCATCGACCGTGGCGCCATGGACGACACCCGCATCGGCAACGGTGTGAAGCTCGATAACCAGATCCAGATCGCCCACAACGTTCAGGTGGGTGACCACACCGCGATGGCGGCCTGCGTCGGTATCTCCGGCAGCGCCAAGATCGGCAAGCACTGCATGCTGGCAGGCGGGGTAGGGCTGGTCGGGCACATCGAAATCTGTGATGGCGTTTTCATCACCGGGATGACCATGGTCACCCGTTCCATCACCGAGCCAGGCTCGTATTCTTCGGGGACGGCGATGCAGCCGGCCGCCGAGTGGCGCAAGAGCGCCGCACGCATTCGCCAGCTCGACGACATGTCGCGCCGGCTGCAGCAGTTGGAAAAGCTTGTCGAGGCAGTGACCTCAGGCGGTAAAGCGTCATCTGATGGCTGATACTTTTTTCTTATCAAGTGTGCATAGCCGATAAACTGCCTCCTTGATTTGCCAGAGGAGTGCCGCGCACTCGTCGCGCACTCCCTATATTGACTACAGGCTTCCTCTCGAAATGATGGACATCAACGAAATCCGCGAATATCTGCCCCACCGTTACCCGTTCCTGCTCGTGGACCGTGTGGTGGCGCTCGATGTCGAGAACAAGAGCATTCGTGCCTACAAGAATGTCAGCATCAATGAGCCCTTCTTCAATGGGCACTTCCCGGCGCACCCGATCATGCCGGGCGTGCTGATCATCGAAGCCATGGCTCAGGCC
This sequence comes from Pseudomonas sp. NPDC090201, assembly GCF_044746825.1. Classification (NCBI taxonomy): domain Bacteria; kingdom Pseudomonadati; phylum Pseudomonadota; class Gammaproteobacteria; order Pseudomonadales; family Pseudomonadaceae; genus Pseudomonas; species Pseudomonas sp. NPDC090201. Next base: position 93,470 of record NZ_JBIVCX010000013.1, on the reverse strand, counting down.
GCCGGCATCCTGGGCTTCAAGATGCTTGACGTGAAGCCTGCCGATGGCACGCTGTACTACTTCGTGGGCTCCGACAAGCTGCGTTTCCGCCAGCCGGTACTGCCGGGCGACCAACTGATTCTTGAAGCCAAGTTCCTGAGCTGCAAGCGTCAGATCTGGAAGTTCGAGTGCCAGGCTTCGGTAGACGGCAAGCCGGTATGCTCCGCAGAAATCATCTGTGCGGAACGCAAACTATGAGTTTGATTGACCCTCGCGCCATCATCGATCCGACGGCCATCCTGGCTGACAATGTGGAGGTCGGCCCGTGGTCGATCGTCGGACCCGGTGTGGAAATTGGTGAGGGTACGGTCATTGGTCCGCATGTCATCCTGCGCGGGCCGACCAAAATCGGCAAACACAACCACATCTACCAGTTTTCCTCGGTAGGTGAGGATACGCCGGACCTGAAATACAAGGGTGAGGCGACTCGCCTGGTGATCGGCGATCACAACGTGATCCGTGAAGGCGTGACCATTCACCGTGGCACCATTCAGGATCGCGCCGAGACCACCATCGGCGATCACAACCTGATCATGGCCTACGCGCACATCGGTCACGACAGCGTCATCGGCAACCACTGCATCCTGGTCAACAACACCGCGCTGGCCGGCCACGTGCATGTGGCCGACTGGGCGATCCTGTCCGGTTTCACGCTGGTGCATCAGTACTGCCACATTGGCGCCCACAGCTTTTCCGGCATGGGCACGGCCATCGGCAAGGACGTCCCGGCGTTCGTCACGGTGTTCGGCAACCCGGCAGAAGCGCGCAGCATGAACTTCGAAGGCATGCGCCGTCGCGGTTTCTCCGACGATGCCATCCATGCCCTGCGTCGCGCCTACAAGACGGTCTATCGTCAGGGCCTGACCGTAGAACAGGCGGTGGTGGAACTGGCCGAACCCGCTACACAGTTTCCGGAAGTCGCGCTGTTCCTTGAGTCCATCCAGAACTCGACCCGCGGCATCACCCGTTAACCATGAGTGCCCTGCGTATTGCGCTGGTCGCCGGAGAAGCCTCTGGCGACATCCTGGGTTCGGGCCTGATGCGCGCCATCAAGGTTCATCATCCTGACGCACAGTTCATCGGCGTGGGCGGTCCGCTCATGGAAGCCGAAGGCATGACGTCCTACTTTCCCATGGAGCGCCTGTCGGTCATGGGGCTGGTGGAAGTGCTGGGGCGTCTCAAGGAGTTGCTGGCGCGGCGCAAGCTGCTGATCCAGACCCTGATCGATGAAAAGCCCGATGTGTTCATCGGCATCGATGCGCCGGATTTCACCCTCAATATCGAACTCAAACTGCGTCAGGCCGGAATCAAGACCGTGCACTACGTCAGCCCGTCCGTGTGGGCGTGGCGGCAGAAGCGCGTGTTGAAGATTCGCGAAGGCTGCGACCTGATGCTGACCCTTCTGCCCTTCGAGGCGCGTTTCTACGAAGAGAAAGGCGTGCCGGTGCGGTTCGTCGGGCACCCGCTGGCCGACACCATCCCCCTTGAGGCCGATCGCGCTGCGGCACGCGCTGAACTGGGGCTGGGCGAAGGGCCAGTGGTTGCACTGATGCCGGGCAGCCGTGGCGGGGAAGTGGGGCGCCTGGGGGCGCTGTTCTTCGAGGCCGCCGAGCGAATGCTGGCCCAGCGCCCGAACCTGCGGTTCGTCCTGCCGTGTGCAAGCCCGCAACGCCGCGCGCAGATCGAAGAGCTGCTGCAAGGGCGCGACCTGCCACTGACCCTGCTCGATGGCCGCTCCCACGTGGCGCTGGCTGCCTGCGATGCGGTCTTGATCGCCTCGGGCACCGCGACCCTGGAAGCGCTGCTGTACAAACGACCGATGGTGGTTGCCTATCGTCTGGCGCCACTGACCCACTGGATACTCAAGCGGATGGTGAAGAGTCCGTACGTGTCGCTGCCGAACCTGTTGGCCCAGCGCTTGCTGGTGCCTGAGCTTCTGCAGGATGCGGCGACTGCCGATGCCCTGGCGCAAACCCTGCTGCCGCTGCTGGACAACGGCGCGGAGCAGACCGCAGGCTTCGATGCGCTTCACCGTACCTTGCGTCGCGATGCGTCCAATCAGGCCGCCGATGCGGTGCTGAGCCTGATTGGCCGGTCGCCTTCACCATGAGTGTGCGATCAATGCAAATGGGTTTGGATTTCAATCTGGTCGAGGACCTGGTCGCCGGCGTCGATGAAGTGGGTCGTGGCCCGCTGTGTGGCGCCGTGGTGACCGCTGCGGTGATCCTTGACCCCAATCGCCCGATCCTGGGGCTGAACGACTCGAAAAAACTCACCGAAGCCAAGCGCGAAAAGCTCTTCGACGAGATCCGTGAGAAAGCCCTGTGCTGGCACATCGCGCGGGCCGAGGTAGAGGAAATCGACGACCTGAACATCCTGCACGCCACGATGCTGGCGATGAAGCGGGCTGTGGAAGGTCTGCTGATCACCCCCAAGCTGGCGCTGATCGACGGCAACCGCTGCCCGCAATTGTCGGTGCCCAGCGCGCCGGTGATTCAGGGTGACGCCCAGGTGCCGGCGATTGCCGCGGCGTCGATCCTGGCCAAGGTCACCCGTGACCGCGAAATGGCGGCCATGGAGTTGCTGTATCCGGGCTACGGCATCGGCGGGCACAAGGGTTATCCGACGCCGGTGCATCTGGAAGCGCTGGCCCGTCTGGGCCCGACGCCGATTCACCGACGTTCGTTCGCACCGGTCCGCGCGGCCTATGAAGCACGGGAGATGTTGACGGCCACCGGGTTCGCCTCGCTACCGCTCAACTGATCGCGGGCTGATGTTTTCTTGCGAGGCCGGTACAATCCGGCCTTCGTTTTCTGTGCGCCATAGGAATCACCTCCACTATGCCGGCTTCTTTCGTTCATCTACGCCTGCACACCGAATACTCGCTGGTCGACGGTCTGGTCCGGGTCAAACCGCTGGCCAAGGCGCTGACGGCCATGAACATGCCTGCGGTGGCGGTGACCGACCAGAACAACCTGTGCTCGCTGGTCAAGTTCTACAAGAGCGCCATGGGCGCCGGGATCAAGCCGATCTGTGGTGCCGACATCTGGCTGGCCGGGCGTGATCGCGATGCGCCGTTGAGCCGCATGAGCCTGTTGGTGATGAACCCCAAGGGCTACCTGAACCTCACCGAATTGATTTCACGAGGTTTCATGACCGGCCAGCGCAATGGCATGGTGGTCATCGAGCGCGAGTGGGTGGCCGAAGCCAGCGAAGGACTGATCGCCCTGTCGGCCGCCAAAGAAGGCGAGATCGGCATGGCGCTGCTGGGGGGCAATCCGGCCGAGGCCGACGTGCTGCTCAAGGAATGGATGGCGGTTTTTCCCGACCGTTTCTATGTCGAGATCCAGCGCACCAACCGCATCAACGACGAAGAACACCTGCACGCGGCGGTTGCCCTGGCCGAGCGTCATGGCGCGCCGCTGGTGGCGACCAACGATGTGCGCTTCCTCAAGCAGGAAGATTTCGAAGCCCACGAAACCCGTGTGTGCATCGGTGAAGGCCGGGCGCTGGACGACCCGCGCCGCTCGCACAACTACAGCGATCAGCAGTACCTTAAAAGCGCCGAGGAAATGGCCGAGCTGTTCAGCGACCTGCCCGATGCGTTGCAGAACACCGTCGAGATTGCCAAGCGCTGCAACATTGAGGTCAAGCTGGGCACTCACTTCCTGCCCAACTTCCCGATTCCCGATGGCCTGACCATCGACGAATATTTCCGCAAGGTCTCGTTCGAGGGCCTTGAAGAGCGCCTCGCCGTACTGTGGCCGAAAGACACCACGCCCAACTACGAAGCCAAGCGCCAGGAATACGTTGACCGGCTGAATTTCGAGCTGGATATCATCATCCAGATGGGTTTCCCCGGTTACTTCCTGATCGTTATGGACTTCATCCAGTGGGCCAAGAACAACGGCGTGCCGGTCGGCCCTGGCCGTGGATCGGGTGCCGGGTCCCTGGTGGCCTATGTGCAGAAGATCACCGACCTCGACCCGCTGGAATATGACCTGCTGTTCGAACGCTTCCTGAACCCCGAGCGGGTTTCCATGCCCGACTTCGACGTCGACTTCTGCATGGACGGCCGCGACCGGGTGATCGAATACGTGGCCGACAAGTACGGGCGTAATGCGGTCAGCCAGATCATCACCTTCGGTTCCATGGCCGCCAAGGCTGTGGTGCGTGACGTGGCGCGGGCCCAGGGCAAGTCCTTCGGCCTGGCCGATCGCCTGTCGAAGATGATTCCGTTCGAAGTCGGCATGACCCTTGAGAAGGCCTACGAGCAGGAAGAAATCCTGCGCGACTTCCTCAAGACCGACGAAGAAGGCGCCGAAATCTGGGAGATGGCCCGCAAGCTCGAAGGCGTTGTGCGTAACGTCGGCAAGCACGCCGGTGGTGTGGTGATCGCGCCGACCAAGCTGACCGACTTCGCCGCCATCTATTGCGACGAGGAAGGCAGCGGCCTGGTGACCCAGTACGACAAGGACGACGTCGAGGCGGCCGGGCTTGTGAAGTTCGACTTCCTGGGCCTGCGGACCCTGACCATCATCGACTGGGCGATGAAGACCATCAACCGCGACCGCGCCAAAGTGGGCGAGGAGCCGCTGGACATCGCTTTCATCCCCCTCGATGACGCGCCGACCTACGACCTGCTGCAGAAAGCCGAAACCACGGCGGTGTTCCAGCTTGAATCCCGCGGCATGAAGGAGCTGATCAAGAAGCTCAAGCCCGACTGCCTGGAAGACCTCATCGCACTGGTGGCGCTGTTCCGCCCGGGCCCGCTGCAATCGGGCATGGTGGACGACTTCATCAACCGCAAGCACGGTCGCGCGGAGCTCTCGTACCCGCACGTCGATTACCAGTACGAAGGCCTCAAGCCCGTGCTGCTGCCGACCTACGGCATCATCCTGTATCAGGAACAGGTGATGCAGATTGCCCAGGTCATGGCCGGCTACACCCTCGGCGAGGCAGACATGCTGCGCCGGGCGATGGGCAAGAAAAAGCCCGAGGAGATGGCCAAGCAGCGCGGCGGTTTCATCGAAGGCTGCAAGACCAACAATATCGACCCGGACCTTGCCGGTAACATTTTCGACCTGGTGGAGAAATTCGCCGGTTACGGTTTCAACAAATCCCACTCTGCCGCCTATGGCCTGGTGTCCTACCAGACTGCCTGGCTCAAGCGGCACTACCCGGCGCCGTTCATGGCCGCAGTGCTCTCGGCGGACATGCACAACACCGACAAGGTCGTGACCTTGATCGAGGAAGTGCGCACCATGAAGCTGCGCCTCGACGCACCGGACGTGAACAACTCCGAGTTCAAGTTCACGGTGAACGACGACGGCCGCATCGTGTATGGCCTGGGCGCGATCAAGGGCGTGGGCGAAGGCCCGGTGGAAGCTATCACCGAGGCGCGTCAGGCGGGCCCGTTCAAGGACCTGTTCGATTTCTGTGCGCGCATCGACCTCAAGCGGGTCAACAAGCGCACCCTGGGCGGTCTGATCAGCAGCGGCGCGCTGGACCGTCTTGGTCCGTTTTTCTATGACGAGCCCAAGCAGTATCACGCCAACATCGACCGCAACCGTGGCGTGTTGCTGGCCGCTCTGGAAGAGGCGATCCAGGCCGCCGAGCAGACCGCGCGCAGCCATGACAGCGGCCACAGCGACCTGTTTGGCGGGCTGTTCGACGAACCCGATGCCGATGTTTATGCGAACCATCGCGGTGCCAAGGAGGTCACTCTCAAAGAGCGCCTGCGTGGCGAGAAGGAAACCCTGGGGCTGTACCTGACCGGGCACCCGATCGATGAGTACGAAGGCGAGATCCGTCGTTTCGCTCGCCAGCGCATCGTCGATCTCAAGCCTGCACGCGATACCCAGACCGTTGCCGGGCTGATCATCGCGCTGCGGGTAATGAAGAACAAAAAGGGCGACAAGATGGGCTTCATCACCCTGGACGACCGTTCCGGGCGTATCGAAGCCTCGCTGTTCGCCGATTCGTTCCAGGCCGCGCAGTCGCTGTTGCAGACCGACGCGATGGTGGTGGTCGAAGGCGAGGTCAGTTCCGATGACTTCTCAGGCGGCCTGCGCTTGCGTGCCAAGCGCGTCATGAGCCTTGAGGAAGCGCGCACCGGCCTTGCCGAAAGTTTGCGCCTGACTGTGCGCAGCGAGGCACTCAAGGGTGATCGCCTGCGCTGGCTGGGTGACCTGTGCAAGAAGCACCGGGGAGCGTGCCCGATCACGCTCGATTACACAGGGCAGGAGGCCCGCGCCTTGTTGCAGTTTGGCGAAGCGTGGCGAATCGATCCCGCAGACAGCCTGATTCAGGCCCTGCGTGACCAGTTCGGACGTGAGAACGTCTTCCTGCAGTATCGCTAGAAGCTGATCATGAGATTTTTTTGACTCGACGCTTTCAAGCCCGACATTTTTTTAAACTCGACCGGACAGCGCCAGTTCCATTAAGGTATGGCGCTTACGGATCAACCGGCCGGCCTCTTGGCCGTCGACCCAAGACGGATGCCTATGAACCCGAATTTTCTGGATTTCGAACAGCCGATTGCTGACCTGCAAGCCAAGATTGAAGAGCTGCGTCTGGTAGGCAATGACAACTCGCTGAACATCGGCGATGAAATCTCTCGACTGCAAGATAAGAGCAAGACGCTCACCGAAAGCATTTTCGGCAATCTGACCAGCTGGCAGATCGCGCGCATGGCGCGTCATCCACGCCGTCCGTACACCCTGGACTACATCGAACACATCTTTACCGAGTTCGACGAGCTGCACGGCGACCGTCACTTCTCCGACGACGCGGCCATCGTGGGCGGTATCGCTCGCCTGGACGACAAGCCGGTGATGGTGATCGGTCATCAGAAGGGCCGCGATGTGCGCGAGAAGGTTCGCCGTAACTTCGGCATGCCGCGCCCTGAAGGCTACCGCAAGGCGTGCCGCCTGATGGAAATGGCCGAGCGTTTCAAGATGCCGATCCTGACCTTCATCGACACCCCGGGCGCCTACCCGGGCATCGACGCCGAAGAGCGCAACCAGAGCGAAGCGATTGCCTGGAACCTGCGTGTCATGGCGCGCCTGAAGACCCCGATCATCGCGACCGTGATCGGTGAAGGCGGTTCGGGCGGTGCATTGGCCATTGGTGTGTGCGATCAGCTGAACATGCTGCAATACTCCACTTACGCGGTGATCTCGCCGGAAGGCTGCGCATCGATTCTGTGGAAAACCGCCGAGAAGGCGCCCGACGCTGCCGAAGCGATGGGCATCACCGCCGAGCGCCTCAAGGGCCTGGGCATTGTCGACAAGGTGATTGGCGAACCTCTGGGCGGCGCGCACCGCGACCCGGCCGGCGCGTCCGCTTCGATCCGCGAAGCCTTGAGCAGCCAGCTGGCGATGCTCAAGAAGTTCAACAACGATGAACTGCTGGCTCGTCGTTACGAGCGTCTGATGAGCTACGGCGTATAACCGACGCGGCTCCCACAGTCCGGCCAGCTTGAAGGTTCAACCATGAGCAAGCCGGACTGCATCAGAAAACAACTCGCCAAACGATTGCTACCGCGCCTGGAACCCTGGCGTGGCGCGGTCGCTTGGCGGATTGCCTTCTCGGGTGGGCTCGATTCCACCGTCCTGTTGCACCTGCTGGCCGATCTCGCCCGCCAGCACGCCTTGCCTCCCTTGACCGCTGTCCATGTCCATCACGGCTTGCAGGCCGTTGCTGCGTCGTGGCCGGGACATTGCCGTCAGATGTGTCAGATTCTGGGAGTGCCTTTTCAGGTGCTCGATGTTCAGGTCCGGCCCGGCGCCAGCCTCGAACAGGCCGCCCGCGAGGCCCGCTACGCCGCGCTGGAAGGGGTGATGCAGGACGGCGAGGTGCTGCTGACCGCGCAACACCGCGACGACCAGGCCGAAACCCTGATGTTCAGGCTGCTGCGTGGCGCCGGGGTTCGAGGGCTGGCGGCGATGCCTGGCCATCGTCCACTGGGCAGAGGGACATTGTTTCGCCCGCTGCTGGATGAGCCGCGCGCCGTGCTCGAAGCCTATGCGCAGGAGGAAGGCCTGAGCTGGATCGAAGATCCCAGCAACCAGGACAGCCGTTTCTCGCGCAATTACCTGCGCAGCCACGTCATGCCGATGCTGGTTACGCGCTGGCCCCAGGCGGTTGTCAGCATGACCCGCAGCGCCGCGCATCTGGCCGAAGCCCAGGGCTTGCTCGACGAATTGGCAGTCCAGGATCTGGCGACAGCGCAAACCCCGTGCACCTGGCCCTGGCTGGACTTGCCGTCGCTGGAGCTGGCGCCACTGGAAGGCCTGTCCGAGGCCCGTCAGCGCAATGCCCTGCGGCACTGGCTGACACGGCTGACGCGCCTGCCGGACACCGATCACTGGGCGGGCTGGAATTCCCTGCGAGACGCAGGCCCCGACGGGCGGCCGATCTGGCGCCTGGCTGACGGCCAGTTGCACCGCGCCGAAGGCAGGATCTGGTGGCTGTCGGGTATCTGGCTCAAGGATGTGGCCGGCTCCCAGCACTGGTCCATGGCCTCGCAGCCCCTGACACTGCCCGGCAACGGCATGTTGCACCTGCTGGGGGAAATTCCCCGTGGCGGCCTGCACGTGCATTACCGGCGCGGCGGGGAAGTACTCGATGTGCCCGAGCGCGGGCGGCGGGATCTCAAGCGCCTGCTCAACGAGAAACGCGTGCCGGTGTTCCTGCGCGGCCGATTGCCGCTGTTGTACCGGGGCGAGCAGTTACTGGCGGTCGCCAACCTTCCGGGACTGGACGCCGACCCCCGTGGCGACTGGCGTTTGCACTGGCAGCCACCGACGAACGACCACCGTTTGAGATGAGAGCTGGTTTCCGGTAGACTACGCTCCCTTCTTGATACAGCTTATGTCGATCCTTCCGGGACGACACAAGTTGCCGATTACCAGCCAGTCTTTACTGGGCGATTCTCAAAATGTGGCGAGCAATGGACAGGTCCGTATCCGGCCAGTCGCTATCAGCGCGGCAATTTCAGAAATGCACTGTGAAACACGCAGGTCATCGGGGGCTTCGGCCTTCCTTCGCTTTCCCCGGCGGCTCTGACCGCTTTAACGCAGACTTCTAGGGTTTTTCATGACGCGCTACATCTTCGTCACGGGCGGTGTTGTTTCTTCATTGGGGAAAGGCATTGCCTCGGCTTCATTGTCGGCCATCCTGGAGGCGAGGGGACTTAAGGTCACCATGCTCAAGCTGGACCCCTACATCAACGTCGACCCGGGCACCATGAGCCCGTTCCAGCACGGTGAAGTGTTCGTCACCCATGACGGCGCCGAGACCGACCTGGACCTGGGTCACTACGAGCGTTTCATTCGCACCACCATGACCCAGAACAACAACTTCACCACGGGCCGTGTGTACGAACACGTCCTGCGCAAAGAGCGCCGTGGTGATTATCTGGGCGCGACCATTCAGGTGATCCCGCACATCACCGACGAAATCAAGCGTCGCATCATCAAGGGCGCCGGCGATGCCGACGTGGCCCTGGTGGAAATCGGTGGCACCGTGGGTGACATCGAATCGCAACCGTTCCTGGAGGCCATTCGCCAGCTACGTTTCGAAGTCGGCTCCAAGCGCGCGATGCTGATGCACCTGACGCTGGTTCCGTACATCGCCACCGCAGGCGAAACCAAGACCAAGCCTACCCAGCACTCGGTCAAGGAACTGCGCTCCATCGGCCTGCAGCCAGACGTCCTGGTCTGCCGTTCCGACCACCCGATCGACGTGTCGTCGCGCCGCAAGATCGCCCAGTTCACCAACGTTGAAGAACGTGCGGTGATCGGTCTGGAAGACGCCGATACCATCTACAAGATCCCGGGCATCCTGCACTCGCAAGGCCTGGACGATTTCGTGGTCGAGCGTTTCGGCCTGCAATGCGGCGGCGCCGACCTGTCCGAGTGGGATAAGGTCGTCGATGCCAAGCTCAACCCCGAGCACGAAGTCACCATCGCCATGGTCGGCAAGTACATGGAGCTGCTGGATGCGTACAAGTCGCTGATCGAAGCGATGAGCCACGCCGGCATCACCAACCGCACCAAGGTCAACCTGCGCTACATCGATTCCGAAGACATCGAGAATCAGGGCACCGGCCTGCTGGAAGGCGTGGACGCGATCCTGGTACCGGGCGGCTTCGGTCTGCGCGGCGTGGAAGGCAAGATCACCGCTGTTCAGTTCGCTCGCGAAAACAAGGTGCCTTACCTGGGTATCTGCCTGGGCATGCAGGTGGCGGTCATCGAGTTCGCACGTAACGTGCTGGGCTGGAAAGACGCCAACTCCACCGAATTCGACCGTACCAGCGCGCACCCTGTGGTGGGCCTGATCACCGAGTGGGAAGACTCCACCGGCGCCGTCGAAACCCGTACCGAAGCGTCCGATCTGGGCGGCACCATGCGCCTGGGCGCGCAGGAATGCCTGCTGGAACCGGGTTCTCTGGTGCACGACTGCTATGGCAACGACACCATCGTCGAGCGCCATCGTCATCGCTACGAAGTGAACAACAAGCTGCTGCCGCAACTGATCGATGCGGGCCTGAAGATTTCCGGTCGTTCCGGTGACGGCGCGCTGGTCGAAGTGGTCGAGTCCAAGGATCACCCATGGTTCGTGGCCTGCCAGTTCCACCCGGAGTTCACCTCCACGCCTCGTGACGGTCACCCGCTGTTCAGTGGCTTCGTCAAGGCAGCGCTCGCTCAACACCAGAAGAACGCCTGATAGGGAATTCATTACATGGCACAGAAAATCATCCGCGTGGGCTCCATTGACATCGCCAACGACAAGCCCATGGTCTTGTTCGGTGGCATGAATGTCCTGGAGTCGCGGGACATGGCCATGCAAGTCTGCGAAGAGTACGTGCGGGTGACCGAGAAGCTCGGTATCCCCTACGTGTTCAAGGCCAGCTTCGACAAGGCCAACCGTTCTTCCGTGACCTCCTATCGCGGTCCGGGCCTGGAAGCGGGCATGCGCATTTTCGAAGAGATCAAGAGCACCTTCGGCGTGCCCGTGATCACTGACGTGCATGAACCGCATCAGGCTGCTGCCGTGGCTGAAGTCTGCGACATCATCCAGTTGCCGGCCTTCCTGTCGCGCCAGACCGACCTGGTCGTGGCGATGGCGAAAACCGGCGCCGTGATCAACATCAAGAAGGCCCAGTTCCTAGCGCCTCAGGAAATGAAACACATCCTGAACAAGTGCGAAGAAGCCGGTAACGATCAGTTGATCCTGTGCGAACGTGGTTCGAGCTTCGGCTACAACAACCTCGTGGTGGACATGCTCGGCTTCGGCATCATGAAGGCTTTCGAATACCCGGTATTCTTCGACGTGACCCACGCCTTGCAGATGCCGGGCGGTCGTTCGGATTCTGCCGGTGGTCGTCGTGCCCAGGTGACTGACCTGGCCAAGGCCGGCATCAGCCAGGGCCTGGCGGGCCTGTTCCTGGAGGCGCATCCGGATCCGGACAACGCCAAATGCGACGGCCCGTGTGCCCTGCGTCTTGAGAAGCTTGAGCCGTTCCTGACCCAGCTCAAGGCCCTTGATGACCTGGTCAAGGCGTTCCCGACCATCGAAACGGCTTAAAATCCGCTTCTGCGGCACCGTCACCTCCGGTACAGTGCCGCTCGTTTCATTCCCGACCAACGGGTCGGGAATTTCTGTCGTCTCGGGCCTGCCCGCTGTCTAGTGCTCCGAGACGCCAGTCGCTTTTCCCAGCTGCGTCGTTTTCGTCAATCTTGGAGTGTTAACAACAATGGCAAAAATCGTCGACATCAAAGGTCGTGAAGTTCTCGACTCCCGTGGCAATCCCACCGTGGAAGCAGATGTGCTCCTCGACAACGGCATCATCGGCAGTGCCTGCGCGCCGTCCGGTGCTTCCACCGGCTCGCGTGAAGCACTTGAGCTGCGTGATGGCGACAAGAGCCGTTACATGGGCAAGGGCGTTCTGAAGGCTGTGGCCAACATCAATGGCCCGATCCGCGACCTGCTGCTGGGCAAGGATCCGGTTGACCAGAAAGCGCTGGATCACGCGATGATCAAGCTCGACGGTACCGAGAACAAGGCAAGCCTGGGCGCCAACGCCATCCTCGCCGTGTCCCTGGCTGCCGCCAAGGCCGCTGCACAGGATCAGGACCTGCCGCTGTACGCGCACATCGCCAACCTGAACGGCACGCCGGGCGAGTACACTATGCCGGTCCCGATGATGAACATCATCAACGGTGGCGAGCACGCCGACAACAACATCGACATCCAGGAATTCATGGTTCAGCCAGTCGGCGCCAAGACCTTCTCCGAAGGCCTGCGCTGGGGCACCGAGATTTTCCACCACCTCAAGGCTGTCCTGAAGGCCCGTGGCCTGAACACTGCCGTAGGTGATGAAGGCGGTTTCGCACCGAACCTGAACTCCAACGCCGAAGCCCTGGACGCCATCGCCGAAGCCGTGAAAAACGCCGGCTACAAGCTGGGCACCGACGTGACCCTGGCCCTGGACTGCGCAGCCAGCGAGTTCTACAAGAACGGCAAGTACGTGCTGAGCGAAGAAGGCGAGTACGACTCCGCCGGTTTCGCCGACTACCTGGCCGATCTGGTCAGCAAGCACCCGATCATCTCCATCGAAGACGGTCTGGACGAGTCCGACTGGGATGGCTGGAAAGTCCTGACCGACAAGATCGGCGACAAGATCCAGCTGGTGGGCGACGACCTGTTCGTGACCAACACCAAGATCCTGAAAGAAGGTATCGAGAAGAAAATCGGTAACTCGATCCTGATCAAGTTCAACCAGATCGGCACCCTGACCGAAACCCTGGAAGCCATCCAGATGGCCAAGGCCGCCGGTTACACCGCCGTGATCTCGCACCGCTCCGGCGAAACCGAAGATTCGACCATCGCCGACTTGGCTGTGGGCACTTCGGCTGGCCAGATCAAGACCGGTTCCCTGAGCCGTTCCGATCGCATCTCCAAGTACAACCAACTGCTGCGTATCGAAGAGCAATTGGGCGCCAAAGCTGTATACCGTGGTCGCGGCGAGTTTCGCGGCTGATAGTTAGATGGTAAAAAGGCAGCAGGCGCTGTAGGGCAAATCGTCAAAAGCGATTTATCCTGACGTCCTGATCCACGAGCCCGGTGACCACCGGGCTCTTGGGCATTTGAAATGGTCGGTTTTGCTGTCTTTCTCCACCGGGTAACAGATATTCACAATGCGCAGTCCTAACTGGTTGTTCCTCGTTCTGCTCTTGCTGCTCGCTGGCCTGCAGTATCGCCTGTGGGTGGGTAATGGCAGCCTTGCGCAGGTGGCCAGTCTGACCCAGCAAATCGCTGATCAGCATGCCGAAAACGATGTGTTGCTCGAGCGCAACCGGGTTCTGGACGCCGAAGTGCTTGAGTTGAAAAAAGGCCTGGAAACCGTTGAAGAACGTGCCCGTCATGAACTGGGCATGGTCAAGGACGGCGAGACCCTTTATCAGTTGGCACAGTGACCTCCTGTAAATGACTCAATCCCTTCCTGCCTTCTGGGCAGTGATTCCCGCAGCGGGCGTTGGTGCACGCATGGCGGCAGACCGTCCCAAGCAGTACCTGCAACTGGGCGGCCTCACAATTCTTGAACACAGCCTGCTTTGCTTTCTCGATCATCCCCAGCTCAAAGGGATGGTGGTGAGCCTTGCTGTGGATGATCCTTACTGGCCCACCTTGCCCTGTGCACTGGACTCACGCATTCAGCGGGTCGCCGGTGGCAAGGAGCGTGCGGACTCGGTGCTCAATGCACTGTTGCACCTGCACGCCAATGGCGCCGATGACAATGACTGGGTGTTGGTGCATGACGCCGCGCGCCCGAACCTGGCGCGGTCCGACCTGGACAACCTGCTGGGTGAGTTGGCGCACGACCCTGTGGGCGGCTTGCTCGCGGTACCGGCCAAGGACACCCTCAAACGCGCCGATGCCAATGGCCGGGTCACTGAAACGGTTGATCGCAGCCTGATCTGGCAGGCGTATACGCCGCAGATGTTCAGGTTGGGCGCGTTGCACCGGGCACTGGCGGACAGCCTGGTGTCCAACGTCTCGATCACCGATGAAGCCTCGGCCATCGAATGGGCCGGCCAATCCCCCCGCCTGATCGAAGGCCGCGCCGACAACATCAAAGTCACCCGCCCCGAAGACCTCGAATGGCTGCGCCAGCGTCGCGGTGAATTCAACCGCTGATCCGGCCCCGTAGGAGCGCGCTTGCCCGCGACTGCGATTCGCCTGTGACAAATGTTGCGCCTGACCCGCCGCCATCGCGGGCAAGCGCGCTCCTACAGGGCCGGGGGCGAGTTCGCAGTATTTGCGTGCACCCCAAACCCCGTGGGCAAGCCCGGCTGGTACGGTAACGGCAGTTATCTGCACTGCGGTAAATTCAAGCGTTGGTTGGACGAGTGCAGGCGATCCTGTAGGAGTGAGCTTGCTCGCGATTGCGGTGAGTCATTCGCCATCACGGTGCCTGACACGCCGCCATCGCGAGCAAGCTCACTCCTACAAGAGTCGGGGCCAGTTCTCGGTATCTACCTGCCCCCCAACCTGTAGGAGCGCGCTTGCCCGCGACTGCGATTCGCCTGTGACAGATGCTGCGTCTGACCCGCCGCCATCGCGGGCAAGCGCGCTCCTACAGGGCCCGGGCGAGTTCGCGGCATCTGGGTTCACCCCAAACCCCGCGGGCCAGCCCGGCTGCTACCGGTACTCATCCCGCAACGCCAGCCCTGTCTTCAGATAATCCACCAGCTTCCTTACCTTCGGCGACAGATGCCGTTGCTGCGGGTACAGCGCCCACACTGCGGTATTGGGAGGCTGGTGGGCATCGAGCAATGAAATCAATGCGCCGCTTTTCAAATGCTCAAGCACGTAATAATCCGGCAGCTGACACAACCCCACCCCCTGTAGCGCCGCATCCAGTACCGCTTGCCCACTGTTGCAGCGCCAGTTTCCGTGGACGCGCTGGGAGAATTCCTTACCGTTCTGCTGCAGCAGCCAACTGTCCGAACTGCCAATGAGGCAGTTATGCCGGTTCAATTCCGACAAGCTGTGTGGCCGGCCATAGCGCTCCAGATAGGAGGGCGACGCGCACAGGTACATGCGCCGGGGAGCCAGGCGGGTGGCGACCATTCGCGATTCCTGCAGCCGACCAAGTCGAATCGCCAGGTCCATCCCCTCATGCACCAGATCCAGGGTGTTATTGGTCAGCTCGATGTCCACGCGCAATTGCGGGTACTCATCCATGAACCGGGTCACCAGCGGCGCGATGAAGCGTTCGCCGTATGCCACCGCGCAGGTCATCCTCAGCAGGCCCTTGGGTTCGCTGGTCAGATCGCCCACCGCGCGCAGTGCCTCCTCGCGTCCATCCTGCAGACGCTGGCAATGATGCAAGAACGTCTGACCGGCTTCGGTCAGCGCCACCTTGCGCGTGCTTCGGTACAGCAAGCGGGTTTGCAGCCGTTCCTCCAGGCGCGCGATCTGCCGGCTGATGTGGGACGACGACACCCCCATGCGCTCTGCGGCTGCGGTGAATTGCCCACATTCGGCCACCGCGACGAATTCGTCCAGTCCATCCCAGCGATTGGTGTACATCGATTATCCCTGTACAGCATTAATGTTTTGCTTTTGTCCGGATTATTCATCAAACGGCACTGCTTTACACTCCTGGTCTGTTTAACCTTTTTTAAACCCGCTGGAGAAGATTGATGATCAAGTCACGTGCAGCCGTAGCCTTCGCGCCAAACGAGCCTCTGCAAATTGTCGAAGTGGACGTCGAGGCGCCGAAAGCCGGTGAGGTCTTGATTCGTACCGTCGCATCCGGCGTTTGCCACACTGACGCCTACACCCTGTCCGGTGCGGACTCCGAAGGCGTGTTCCCGTGCATCCTTGGTCACGAAGGTGGCGGTATCGTCGAGGCGGTGGGCGAGGGCGTCACCTCCCTGGCCGTGGGCGATCACGTGATCCCGCTGTACACCGCCGAATGCCGCGAGTGCAAATTCTGCAAATCCGGCAAGACCAACCTGTGCCAGAAAGTCCGCGCCACCCAAGGCAAGGGCCTGATGCCCGATGGCACCACCCGTTTCAGCTACAACGGCCAGCCGGTCTACCACTACATGGGTTGCTCGACGTTCTCGGAGTACACCGTGGTGCCGGAAATTTCCCTGGCGAAAATCCCCAAGGAAGCGCCGCTGGAGAAGGTCTGCCTGCTGGGCTGCGGCGTGACCACCGGCATCGGCGCGGTGCTGAACACCGCCAAAGTGGAAGAGGGCGCCACCGTGGCGATCTTCGGCCTGGGCGGCATTGGCCTTGCGGCGATCATCGGCGCGAAAATGGCCAAGGCCTCGCGCATCATCGCCATCGACATCAACCCGGCCAAGTTCGACGTGGCCCGTGAGTTGGGCGCCACCGACTTCATCAACCCGAAAGAGCACAGCAAGCCGATTCAGGACGTGATCGTCGAAATGACCGACGGCGGCGTGGACTACAGCTTCGAGTGCATCGGCAACGTACAACTGATGCGCGCCGCGCTGGAATGCTGCCATAAAGGCTGGGGCGAGTCGGTCATCATCGGCGTCGCGCCGTCTGGCCAGGAAATCGCCACCCGTCCATTCCAGTTGGTGACCGGTCGCGTCTGGCGCGGTTCGGCGTTCGGCGGCGTGAAGGGCCGTACCGAGCTGCCAAGCTACGTTGAAAAATCCCAGACCGGCGAAATCCCGCTGGACACCTTCATCACCCACACCATGGGCCTGGACAAGATCAACGAAGCATTCGACCTGATGCACGAAGGCAAAAGCATTCGTTCGGTCATCCACTTCTAAAAGCAGCGACAAGCTACAGGCCGCAAGCTGCAAGAAGGCGCGCCGCTGCCCGACTTGCAGCTGACGGCTTGACGCTTGCGGCTGGGAGGAACGACCTATGAGTCTGGAAAACATCTCGTGCCAGAAAAGCTTCGGCGGCTGGCATAAACGTTACAAACACCATTCCGACGTGCTGGGTTGCGACATGGTGTTCGCGGTCTATCTGCCGCCTCAGGCAGAGCAGGGCGGCAAGCTGCCGGTGGTGTACTGGCTGTCGGGCCTGACCTGCACCGACGAGAATTTCATGCAGAAGGCCGGTGCCCTGCGCATCGCCGCCGAGCTTGGGATCATCATCGTCGCACCGGACACCAGTCCTCGCGGCGCCGACGTGCCGGACGACCCGGACAGCGCCTATGACTTCGGCCTGGGCGCCGGCTTCTACCTGAACGCCACCCAACAGCCTTGGGCGCGCCACTACCGCATGTACGATTATGTGGTCAGCGAGCTGCCGAACCTGATCGAGGCGCATTTTCCGGCTTCCGACAAACGCAGCATCAGCGGCCATTCGATGGGCGGGCACGGTGCGCTGGTGTGTGCGTTGCGCAACCCGGGGCGCTACAGATCGGTGTCGGCATTCTCGCCGATCACCAACCCGATGGATTGCCCCTGGGGGCAGAAGGCCTTTTCCCGCTATTTGGGCGAAGACCGCTCGCGCTGGCGCGAATGGGATGCCAGCGTGCTGATCGCCGATGCGGCCGAGCGCCTGCCGTTGCTGGTGGATCAGGGCGATCGTGACGACTTCCTTGCCAACCAGCTCAAGCCTGAGGCACTGGTGCAGGCGGCAAAGGCGGCGGGCCATCCGCTGGAACTGCGCATGCAGCCAGGCTACGACCACAGCTATTACTTCATCGCCAGCTTCGTCGAGGATCACCTGCGTCACCACGCGCAAGCACTGGCGGGTTGACGAGGTCATGCAACACCTTGGTCTGATGGCGTGCTCTACGTAGCAGTCCGGCTTGCCGGCGGTGGCGCAATCAAGTCTGTCCCTGCCGGCAAGCCGGACTGCTACGGGATATTGCTGCGCCGCAGCACGCGGTGTTCAGTCAGTCAGACGCCCTAATGTCCGACAAAATAGGTAGAATCACGCCCTGACTTTTTCAGGGCGTTTTTTTATGCGTATTGGCCACGGCTACGATGTGCACCGTTTCGCTGAGGGCGATTTCATTACCTTGGGTGGGGTGCGTATTGCGCACAAGTTCGGGCTGCTCGCTCATTCCGATGGCGATGTCCTGCTGCATGCTTTGAGCGATGCCCTGCTGGGCGCCGCCGCCCTGGGCGATATCGGCAAGCATTTCCCGGACACCGATCCGCAATTCAAGGGCGCCGACAGCCGCGTGCTGCTGCGTCACGTCCTCAAGCAAGTGCATGCCAAGGGCTGGAAGGTCGGCAACGTCGACGCCACCATCGTCGCCCAGGCGCCCAAGATGGCACCGCACATCGACACCATGCGCGCTTTGATCGCTGAAGACCTGCAGGTCGAACTCGACCAGGTCAACGTCAAGGCCACCACCACCGAGAAGCTGGGTTTTACCGGCCGTGAAGAAGGCATCGCGGTTCACGCCGTGGCGTTGTTGATCGCCCAATGACCGAATTCGAACTGCTGGGCCCGCGGGCCTATGGCGATGCGCTGGGCACTGCGGTACTCAAGGCCACCGCCGAAGATTTTCAAGTGGACGAAGTGCTGGACATTCCACTGTCCGGCGACGGCGAGCACCTGTGGCTGTGGGTTGAGAAACGCGGCCTGAACACCGAGGAAGCAGCCCGTCGGCTGGCCAAGGCCGCAGGCGTGCCGCTGCGCACCGTCGCCTACGCCGGCCTTAAAGATCGCCAGGCCCTGACGCGCCAGTGGTTCAGCATTCAGCTGCCCGGCAAGGCCGATCCGGACATGTCGGCGGCCGAGAACGACACCCTGAAGATCCTCGACAGCAAGCGCCACAAGCGCAAGCTGCAGCGCGGCGCCCATGCGGCCAACGGTTTCACCCTGCGCCTGACGCAGTTGCAGGCCGACAAGGCTGCGCTGGATCAACGCCTGGAAGCGATCAAGGCTGCCGGCATTCCCAATTATTTCGGTGCCCAGCGCTTCGGCTACGAGGGCGGCAACGTCGGCGAAGCCCGCCACTACGCTGAACGCCAGGCATTGCCTGAACAACGCAATGTGCGTTCGCGGCTGCTGTCCACGGCGCGCAGCTACCTGTTCAATCAGGTGCTGGCGGCCCGGGTCGCCGATGGCAGTTGGCAGCGCGCGCAGGTCGGGGATCTGCTGGCATTCACCGACAGCCGCAGTTTCTTCCCGGCGGGCGAAGCCGAATGCAGCGATCCGCGCCTGGCCATCCTGGACCTGCACCCCACAGGTCCCCAGTGGGGCGAAGGCGATTCTCCGGCAGCCGGGGCCACCGCCGAGCTTGAAAACAGCATCGCCCAGCGCGAGTCATCGCTGTGTAACTGGTTGATAAAAGCCGGAATGGAGCACGAACGTCGCATCCTGCGACTGCCCATCGGGCGGTTGACGTGGCATTATCCCGAGCCTGACATTCTGCAACTGGAATTCGTCCTGCCGGCCGGATGCTTCGCCACCGCATTGGTGCGTGAACTCGTCGATCTGGCGCCCGCAGGACAGACGGACAGCTCATGCGTATTCTGATTTCAAATGATGACGGGGTCACGGCACCCGGACTGGCTGCGCTCTACGGTGCGCTGGCGGGCTATGCCGAGTGCGCGGTCATCGCTCCCGATCAAGACAAGAGCGGTGCCAGCAGTTCGCTGACCCTCGACAGGCCGCTGCACCCGATCGTTCTGGACAACGGCTTCATCAGCCTGAACGGCACGCCGACCGATTGCGTGCACCTGGGGATCCACGGCCTGCTGGAGCAGGAGCCCGACATGGTGGTCTCCGGCATCAACCTGGGCGCCAATCTGGGCGATGACGTGCTGTACTCCGGTACCGTCGCCGCAGCGCTGGAGGGGCGTTTTCTGCAGCGTCCCTCGTTTGCCTTTTCATTTTTGTCGCGTCAGGTCGATAACCTGGCAACCGCCGCGCACTACGCCCGGCTTCTGGTCGAAGCTCACGACAAGCTCGATCTTCCACCGCGTACCGTATTGAACGTGAATATTCCGAACCTGCCGCTGGACCATGTGCGCGGCATCCAGTTGACCCGCCTGGGGCATCGCACGCGCGCTGCCGCCCCCGTGCAGGTGGTCGATCCCCGTGGCAAGGCCGGTTACTGGATTGCCGCTGCCGGGGATGTCGAGGATGGCGGGCCAGGCACGGACTTTCATGCCGTGATGCAAGGTTATGTATCGATTACGCCGTTGCAGCTGGATCGGACCTATCAGGACGGTTTCAACAGCCTGAACACTTGGCTGGAGGGCATGGCCTGATGTCGCGTGAGCAAGATGATCTGTTACGCCGGGGTGTGGGATTCACCTCGCAGCGAACCCGCGAGCGCCTGATCCAGCGTCTGTACGAAGAAGGCATCGCCAACACCCAGGTGCTGGAGGTGATTCGCAAGACGCCCCGGCATCTATTCGTCGACGAAGCCCTGGCCCACCGTGCCTATGAAGACACGGCGCTGCCGATCGGCAACAACCAGACCATATCCCAGCCGTACATGGTGGCCCGCATGAGCGAGCTGCTGCTGGCGGCAGGGCCGCTGGACAAGGTACTGGAGATCGGCACGGGGTCCGGCTACCAGACTGCCGTGCTGGCGCAACTGGTGGAGCGGGTGTTCTCGGTCGAGCGAATCAAGGTGCTGCAGGATCGCGCCAAGGAGCGCCTGCAGGAGCTGAACCTGCGCAACATGGTGTTTCGCTGGGGCGACGGATGGGAAGGCTGGCCGGCGCTGGCCCCCTACAACGGCATCATCGTCACGGCGGTGGCCACCGATGTACCTCAGGCGCTGCTGGACCAGTTGGCACCCGGCGGACGCCTGGTGATTCCGGTCGGGGCGGGCGAGGTGCAGCAACTGATGCTGATCATCCGCGAAGAGCACGGATTCTCCCGCCATGTGCTGGGGGCCGTGCGTTTCGTGCCGCTGCTCAACGGGCCGCTGGCGTAAAGACTGTTTTGCAGCTGCAATGAATTCCGCAAGGCGCCGCCTGTCTACAGGCTGGCTGTTTGCGAGGAGGGTCTGCCCGAACGCTGCTGGCCGTTGTGCACAAATGTCGTAACCAGTTTTTCCATGGCTGCCAGTCATCACCAAGACACAATAGGCAGCTTTAATTCAGTCACCGGTAAAGGGAGTGGCGGGTGAGTCTCACAGTCATTCGGCAGCGTATGTCTTCAACATGTTTTCAACGTCTGGTGACTGGCATTGCCCTGAGTTTCCTTCTGGCTGGCTGCTCCAGCTCGCCATCGGGCGGCGTGCGCGTCGTCGATCGCAACGACGGCAAGCCTTCTGCGCCCACCCGTCAGCCGGTCACCACGGGCCAGTACGTCGTCAAGCGTGGTGACACGCTGTTCTCCATCGCCTTTCGCTACGGCTGGGACTGGAAAGCCCTGGCAGCGCGCAACAACATTCCGGAGCCCTACACCATTCACGTCGGCCAGGCGATCCGCTTCGACGGCCGTTCGAGTTCAAATTCCACAGCCGTTGCAACTGCGCCTGTGGTGATTGCACCGAGTACATCGAACACCACAAATTCGCCATCGGGTTCAATCAAGACCACGGTCATTACACGCCCTGTAGGTGCAACTTCAGGTAGCACTTCCACTACCACGCCGCCAGCGGTGACCGCACCGGTCAATACGCCCGTAGTTGCTGGCGCGCGTTCGCCGAGCGGCTGGGCCTGGCCAACTAGTGGTGTTTTGATCGCCAAATTTTCTTCAAACGGTAGTTTGAATAAAGGAATTGATATCGCGGGTGATTTGGGACAGCCTGTTTTAGCCGCGTCTGATGGTTCAGTGGTGTACGCCGGAAGTGGATTACGGGGCTACGGCGAGTTAGTAATCATCAAACACAGCGATACCTACGTCAGTGCTTACGGTCACAACCGTAGGCTGTTGGTTCGGGAGGGGCAACAGGTCAAGGCAGGGCAGACAATTGCCGAGATGGGGTCAACGGGGACTGATCGGGTGAAGCTCCATTTCGAGATTCGCCGTCAGGGCAAGCCAGTCGATCCACTTGAATTTTTGCCGCGTCGTTGATCGGTTACCAGCCTGTTCCTGCCGTAGAGGGGACAGGCTCACGTGATGCCAGGGAAAAAGGCGCCACTGGAGCTTGAGGTCGAACTCATCAAAGGACTATAACAATGGCTCTCAACAAAGAAGTGCCGGAGTTTGACATAGACGACGAGGTTCTCCTGATGGAGCACGGGATCGTCCTGGATTCTGCAACGGATGAGAAGCCAGCTACACCTTCTGTTCGTGCGAAGACCAAAAACTCCGCAGCACTCAAGCAGCACAAGTACATCGACTACACGCGGGCACTGGATGCCACGCAGCTGTACCTCAATGAAATCGGCTTTTCACCCTTGCTTTCCCCGGAGGAGGAGGTCCACTTTGCGCGTCTGTCGCAAAGCGGCGATCCGGCCGGGCGCAAGCGCATGATTGAAAGCAATCTGCGCCTGGTGGTCAAGATCGCCAGACGCTACGTCAATCGTGGCCTGTCATTGCTGGACCTGATCGAAGAGGGCAACCTTGGCCTGATTCGGGCGGTCGAAAAATTCGATCCGGAGCGCGGTTTCCGGTTCTCTACCTACGCGACCTGGTGGATCCGTCAGACCATCGAACGCGCGATCATGAATCAGACGCGGACCATCCGCCTGCCGATTCATGTGGTCAAGGAGCTCAACGTCTATCTGCGTGCTGCGCGGGAACTGACCCAGAAGCTCGATCACGAACCTTCACCCGAAGAGATCGCCAACCTGCTCGAGAAGCCGGTCGGTGAGGTCAAGCGCATGCTCGGCCTGAATGAGCGGGTATCCTCCGTTGACGTGTCCCTGGGGCCGGATTCGGACAAGACCCTGCTCGACACCTTGACCGACGACCGCCCTACAGACCCCTGCGAGCTGCTTCAGGACGACGATCTGTCCCAGAGCATCGACCAGTGGCTGTCGGAGCTGACCGACAAGCAGCGCGAGGTGGTGGTGCGCCGCTTCGGCTTGCGCGGCCACGAAAGCAGCACGCTGGAGGATGTGGGCCTGGAGATCGGCCTGACCCGTGAAAGGGTTCGCCAGATTCAGGTCGAGGGCCTCAAGCGCCTGCGTGAAATCCTCGAGAAGAACGGCTTGTCGAGTGAGTCATTGTTTCAGTGAAACAAGCAGTTCGCGCAAGTTGATGGCGAACTAGCATCAAATAAAAGCCCCGAACAGTCGGGGCTTTTTTTATGTGATGAAATGATGTGACAACGATGAACAATTGGTTAATCCGGACTACAGAAATGTTTATCCGGTGTGAAGTGAATCTGTAGGGATCTATTACTTTAGTTGTAAGCGATTTCTTACGTGACTTGTCAGATATTGCACTATTTCAAGTGCGCACACGCCTTTTAATTATGAGTGAAATTATACAGGTCGCTGATTTCCCTGCTGTTTATTTTTGTTGAACATGTGTTCATGAATACTTTTGAAAAATCAGGGTGGTTGCTCTGGATCGTTAAATCACTAATATCAGACCTGTGCCGACGGATTGGCACAGGCGGTCAAGGAGGACTGCTCAGGGACATCGCAGGATGCGATTCATCAGGATGATGACAAAGGATTAAATGGAATTACGGAAAAAATGTGGGCGGGTCAAACCGCCCCTTTTTTTCGCCTGCAGGAAAGTGCCCTCGCAAAAGGACGTCCAGGTTTTCTCTGGCCCCTGAACGCAAAAAAGACCCCGCAGGGTCTTTTCTGGTGTCGCACCGGGCTTAGCGCTCCAGATGCTCGATCTTGCCTGGCTTGCCATCCCACTCCGCAGCATCCGGCAGCGGATCCTTGCGCTCGGTGACGTTAGGCCAGACATCCGCCAGCTCGGCGTTCAGCTCGATGAAGTTTTCCATGCCGGCCGGGATCTCGTCTTCCGAGAAGATCGCTACGGCAGGGCATTCAGGCTCGCACAGAGCGCAGTCGATGCACTCATCCGGGTGAATCACCAGGAAGTTCGGGCCTTCGTAGAAGCAGTCCACCGGACATACTTCTACGCAGTCGGTGTATTTGCACTTGATGCAGTTGTCGGTGACGACGAAGGTCATTTCTAATTCTCTCCTCAGGCGGCGGCAGCAGAGCCCCTCACGTCAGGGTTGCTCGGTCGGGAACGGTCCCGGGCCATTCTGAACATCGCCAGCGCAGCCCCATGCCGACAGGGCATGCAGGCGTGGCTTTGGTTCGGCGATGTTCGAACGCGGCTCGGATGTCTTACGGCACGGCTGCTGGCCGTACCGTTCCCAAACCGCGCGGGATTCTAACAGCTTGTAACGAACACCGTTAGATCCGGTTTTGCAGTCCATATAACCATTCGATAGCTTGGCGCGGCGTCATGTCGTCGATTTTCAGCTTCGACAGCTCTTCGAGCACCGGGTGCGGCAGGCTGGCGAACATGTCCGCCTGCTGCGGCGCCGGCGCTTTTCCAGGCTTGGGCTTGGGCTGCTCGTGGGGGAGGCTGGTGGTTTCCAGACGCTGCAGATGCTCCTTGGCCCGGCTGATGACCTTGCCTGGAACCCCCGCCAACTGGGCCACGGCCAGGCCGTAGCTCTGGCTGGCCGGCCCCGGCAGCACGCGGTGCAGGAAGACGATCCGCTCGTTGTGCTCGGTGGCATTGAGGTGCACGTTGGCCACCAGCGGCTCGCTTTCCGGGAGCACTGTCAGCTCGAAATAGTGCGTTGCAAAGAGGGTGTAGGCGCGCAACTGGGCGAGACATTCTGCCGCAGCCCAGGCCAGCGACAGACCATCGAAGGTACTGGTGCCGCGGCCCACTTCATCCATCAGCACCAGGCTCTTGTCGGTGGCGTTGTGCAGGATGTTCGCCGTCTCACTCATTTCCACCATGAAGGTCGAGCGCCCGCCCGCCAGGTCATCGCTTGAGCCGATGCGGGTGAAGATGCGGTCAACCAGCGACAGCTCGCAGCTGGCCGCCGGTACGAAGCTGCCGATGTGGGCCAGCAGCACGATCAGCGCCGTCTGGCGCATGTAGGTGGATTTACCGCCCATGTTGGGGCCGGTAATCACCAGCATCCGGGTGTTGTCGTGCAGGTCCAGATCGTTGGCCACGAAAGGCGTCGACAACACCTGCTCGACCACCGGGTGGCGGCCCTGCTCGATGCGCATGCACGGCTCGTCGGTGAAGCGTGGGCAATTAAGGTCCAGGTTCAGGGCACGCTCGGCCAGGTTGCTCAGTACGTCCAGTTCAGCCAGGGCGGCGGCGGTGTCCTGCAGCGGCGCCAAATGGCCGATCAGGTCTTCGAGCAATGCTTCGTAAAGCATTTTTTCCCGAGCCAGGGCGCGGCTCTTCGCGGAGAGGGCCTTGTCTTCGAACTCTTTCAGCTCAGGGGTGATGAAGCGCTCGGCACCCTTGAGCGTCTGGCGACGGATGTAGTCGGCCGGCGCCTGTTCGGCCTGCTTGCTCGGCAATTCGATGAAATAGCCGTGAACCCGGTTGTAACCGACCTTGAGGTTGGCAAGGCCGGTGCGGGCTTTCTCGCGGGCTTCCAGGTCAATCAGGAACTGGCTGGCGTTTTCACTCAGTGACAGCAGTTCGTCCAGCTCGGCGTCGTAACCGGTCTTCAGTACACCGCCGTCACGGATCACCGCCGGCGGGTTGTCGATGATCGCCCGTTGCAGCAGGTCCGCCAGTTCCGGGTAGGTGCTGGTGGTCACTGCCAACTGCTGGATGTGCGGGGCTTCCAGTTCGGCCAGCGCCAGTTGCAGCTCGGGCAGCGCCGCCAGGGCGTCGCGCAGGCGGGCAAGGTCGCGCGGACGCGCATTGCGCAGGCCGATACGCGCCAGGATGCGCTCCAGGTCGCCGATTTCCTTGAGTTGTGGTTGCAGCTGTTCGAACCGGTAGCGCTCCAGGAAGCAGCCGATCGATTCCTGACGTGCCTGCAACACTTTGAGGTCGCGCAACGGGCGGTTCAGCCAGCGGGTCAGCAGGCGGGTGGCCATGGCGGTTTGGCAACGGTCCATCACCGACTGCAAGGTGTTGTCGCGCCCGCCTGCCAGGTTGGTATCCAGCTCCAGGTTGCGGCGGCTGGCGCCGTCGAGGATGACCGTGTCGTCCATGCGCTCGTGGCGCAGGCTGCGCAAATGGGGCAGGGCAGTGCGCTGCGTTTCCTTGGCGTAGCTCAGCAGGCAGCCGGCAGCGCCGATCGCAAGCGTCAGGGTCTCGCACCCGAAGCCTTTGAGGTCCTGGGTGGAGAACTGTTGGCACAGGCTCTTGTGTGCCGAATCCCGCTCGAAATCCCATGGTGCGCGACGGCGCGAGCCACGGCGTTTCTCGGCAGGCAGCCCTTGTGGCCAGTCGTCCGGGATCAACAGCTCGACCGGGTTGATGCGCTCAAGCTCGGCCAGCAGGTTTTCCCAGCCCTTGATTTCCTGAACGGTGAAATTGCCACTGGTGATGTCCAGCACGGCCAGGCCGAACAGGCGCTCGTCACCCAGCACGGCGGCGATCAGGTTGTCGCGGCGCTCGTCCATCAGCGCTTCGTCGCTCACGGTACCTGGGGTGATGATGCGCACCACCTGACGTTCGACCGGGCCCTTGCTTGTCGCCGGGTCGCCAATCTGCTCGCAGATCACCACGGATTCGCCCAGCTTGACCAGCTTGGCCAGGTAGCCTTCGGCGGCGTGGTAGGGAATGCCGCACATCGGGATGCTTTGCCCGGCCGACTGCCCGCGGGCGGTCAGGGTGATGTCCAGCAGCTTGGCGGCTTTCTTGGCGTCTTCGTAGAAAATCTCGTAGAAGTCACCCATGCGATAGAACATCAACTGGTCTGGATGCTGGTTCTTCAGCTTCCAGTATTGCTGCATCATGGGCGTGTGCGACGAGAGATCGGAAATTGCTTTATTCATCAGTTATTTAGGCAAATTCGTTGGAAGATTGGGGCAAATGGAGCGCGTGGCGTGGGACTCCACCTACGTGGGTCGACGCCAGATCCGATTGCTTTTGCGATGGGGCCAAGGGTATCACGCACGCTCGTGGCTCGCAGGTCCGGGTTATTCGTCACGGCGCGTTTCCGGGGCCACATTTTGCCGCTGCAGCTGTCTAGGATGTGGGGGCTGCGGTCCGATTCCGGACCGGCATGAAAAAGGACTTTCATATGAAAAAACGCAAACGCGCACGGGACGCCACCAACGGACGCTTCATCACCCTGGAAGAGGCGCGGCAGCGACCGCGGGAAACCGTCACCGAAACCATCAAGCCACCCAAGAAATGCCCCGTTCCGCTGGAGCCCGCATAGACCATCGGACAGGCGCGGTTGCCGGGCGGTCGCGTCCTGTCTTGCACTGCCGGCACGCTCGTGTAGCGTGTGGCGCTTGCCCGGAACATTCGGAGAATCGCTGTGGATGACATCACTCAACTGGCTGCCACCCTTGGGCAGCAGCTGTTAAAAGTACATGCGCAAGTGAGTACCGCTGAATCCTGCACCGGCGGGGGCATCGCCGAGGCCATCACCCGCATTCCCGGCAGCTCGGCGTGGTTCCAGGCTGGCTACGTCACTTATTCCAACCAGCAGAAAACCCGGCAGTTGGGCGTTGCGCCTGATCTGTTCGCGCAGGTCGGGGCTGTCAGCCAGGAAGTGGTTCAGGCCATGGCCCGGGGCGCACAGGACAACAGCAGCGCCCGGTTCTCGGTCGCGGTCAGCGGTGTGGCCGGTCCCGATGGCGGGTCAGCGGAGAAACCGGTGGGCACAGTGTGGATCTGCTGGGGTGCAGGAGAGCAGCTGATTGCCCGACGCTTTCAGTTCGCCGGTGACCGCGATCAGGTGCGCCGACAAACGGTGAAGGCCGCTCTAGAGGGGCTGATCCAGCTCACTCAGGCAGAAATACCAAATCAGGGGTAGGCGCGGGCTCAACCCTGTGGAATAATACTGTTCACTTATACAGTTATATCGGCCATCAGGCCTAACCGATTACGAGAGGACTTCAATGGACGACAACAAGAAGAAAGCCTTGGCTGCGGCCTTGGGTCAGATCGAGCGTCAGTTCGGCAAAGGCGCAGTCATGCGCATGGGCGATCATGACCGTCAGGCTATTCCTGCTATCTCCACCGGTTCGCTGGGTCTCGATATCGCACTGGGTATCGGCGGTCTGCCAAAAGGCCGGATCGTTGAAATCTACGGCCCGGAGTCTTCCGGTAAAACCACCATGACCCTGTCGGTCATTGCCGAAGCTCAGAAGATGGGCGCCACCTGTGCGTTCGTCGACGCCGAGCACGCGCTTGATCCTGAATACGCCGGCAAGCTGGGCGTCAACGTCGACGACCTGCTGGTCTCGCAGCCGGACACCGGTGAGCAGGCCCTGGAAATCACCGACATGCTGGTGCGCTCCAACGCCATCGACGTCATCGTCGTCGACTCCGTTGCCGCGCTGGTGCCAAAAGCTGAAATCGAAGGTGAAATGGGCGACATGCACGTCGGCCTGCAAGCCCGTCTGATGTCTCAGGCGCTGCGTAAAATCACCGGTAACATCAAGAACGCCAACTGCCTGGTCATCTTCATCAACCAGATCCGCATGAAGATCGGCGTGATGTTCGGCAGCCCTGAAACCACCACCGGTGGTAACGCGCTGAAGTTCTACGCCTCGGTTCGTCTGGACATCCGCCGCACCGGCGCCGTCAAGGATGGCGACGAAGTGGTCGGCAGCGAAACCCGCGTCAAGGTCGTCAAGAACAAGGTAGCTCCTCCTTTCCGTCAGGCTGAATTCCAGATCCTGTACGGCAAGGGCATCTACCGTAACGGCGAAATCATTGATCTGGGTGTGCTGCACGGTCTGCTGGAAAAATCCGGCGCCTGGTACAGCTACCAGGGCAACAAGATCGGCCAGGGTAAAGCCAACTCGGCCAAGTTCCTGCAGGACAACCCGGAAATCGGTGCGACCCTGGAGAAGCAAATCCGCGAAAAACTGCTGACTGCTGCGCCTGACGTCAAAGCCCAATCGTCTCGCGTTGCCGAAGACGACATCGCTGAAGTCGAAGACGCTGACATCTGATTGCTGTCATGTCGGTAGAGCTTGATACGCCCGTCGCCGTACGGCGTACTGCAATGGACCTGCTCGCACGTCGCGAGCACGGTCGGGTTGAGCTGACGCGCAAGTTGCGTCAGCGAGGCGCCCCTCCTGAATTGATCGAAACGGAGCTCGACCGTCTGACGGAAGAGGGTCTGCTTTCCGAATCCCGTTATCTCGAAAGTTTTGTTTCCTACCGTGCCCGGTCTGGCTACGGCCCTTTGCGCATCCGCGAAGAGCTGGGGCAACGTGGGTTGCAGCGTGCCGATATCGAATTGGCGCTTCGCGAGTGCGGCATTGACTGGCGAGAGAAGCTGGAAGAGTGCTGGCAGCGCAAGTTCGGTGGACAATTGCCCCAGGATGCCCGCGAGCGTGGGCAGCAGATGCGCTTTCTCAGTTATCGGGGTTATCCGCCGGAACTCATCAGCCGTCTGCTTAGCGGTAAAGGCTACGACGACTGATCACAGATGCGAGCATACCCCCGTAGCAGTCCGGCTTGCCGGCGTCAGCGGTTTCGAAATCGCCGACGCCGGCAAGCGGGACTGCTACGGGATCGGTTTCACGTCGCCTGCAGGGGTTCGCGACCGGTGGCTTTGATACCTTGCACCGGCTTCGCCCAGTTTTCGCTCTGGTTGATGAAATTCACCAACTCACGTAGCCGTCCATGATTGCGCCCTGTGAACTTGAACGCCAGGCGGATGAGGTGGCTGAACTGCGCCTCGTCGTGTTCTTCCTGATAGCTGTGCTGATGAAAATCATCGCTCAGGCGCAGGTCGGCGAAGCTCTGCTGAATCTGCGACAGCGCCTGCTCGCTCAGGGCATGGTGCATGCGAATCACGAAGGTGTTCTTCAGCCAGCGGCTTGAGTGGAAGTTGCTGTAGAACTGGTTGATCTCGGCCACGGCCTCGTCGGCGCTGTACACCAGTTTCAGCAGGTTCATGTCGCTGGGCAGGATGTAGCGGTTGGCTTCCAGTTCGTTTCTGATAAAGCTCAGGGCTCCCTCCCAGAATGTGCCGCCCGGTGCATCCAGCAGCACCACGGGCACCAGCGGACTCTTGCCGGTCTGGATCAGTGTCAGCACTTCCAGCGCTTCATCCAGGGTGCCGAAACCGCCCGGGCAGAGCACCAGGGCATCGGCCTCCTTGACGAAAAACAGCTTGCGGGTGAAGAAGAAGTGGAAGGGCAAGAGGTTGCCCGTCCCGTCGACGGTGGCGTTGGCGTGTTGTTCGAAAGGCAGGGTGATGTTGAAGCCCAGGCTGTAGTCGAGCCCGGCGCCTTCGTGAGCAGCGGCCATGATCCCGCCGCCTGCGCCGGTGATCACCATGAGGTCGGAGGCGGCAAGTTTGGCACCCAGCTCACGGGCCAGGGCGTACACCGGGTGCTCGAGCGGCGTGCGGGCCGAGCCGAACACCGTGACCTTGCGCCGGCCCCGGAACTGTTCCAGCACACGGAAAGCATTGTCCAGTTCGCGCAGGGCCTGAAGGACGATTTTGGCGTTCCAGCGGTTGCTGTCGTCCTGGGCCATGCGCAGGACGGTCAGCATCATGTCTCGGTACAGCGCAAGATTGGGGCTGTTGGGGGCCACCAGGTTGAGTTGTTCTTCGACCTTGGCGGTCAGGTCCATTCCGTTGCTCTGGAAATGGCGGGACAACAGATCATTGGGTACATAAGGCATTCAGACTTTCTCCTTCTGCAGAATCATTGATCCGGTGCGTTGCCACAGGATCACGACGCTTCATGCGTCGCTGCTCACAGCCCATCGGGGGCCAGGGTCAATTGCTCGATGGCGACAGGCTGACGCCACGTTGATTCTGCCTATGTCCTTGGGTTGAAAAGAAAATAGTGTGCGTGACGACTGTGACAGGCAACCCCCTTTCTTGCCCGTGAAACACGATGAATCAATACGGTAGGTACAGCGGCTGACTCGATGATGTGCCCAACAATCCACGCTGGCAACGACTCTTTACGAGCATCGGGCAACCTGCTTTCCACTCGTCGGAAGCCAGCATGAGGCGTCAGCGCTCTGATTTACTGAAAGAGATGGCAGAGTAATGCCATTGCAACCTGGATAGCATCGACGGGCCCGAATGTCGGGTGGCGCGTCGAACGGCGGTCATCGAGGTTTGCCCACGTGCACGTCTGGCGTGGACGGGCCAGGGAGGATGAAATGGAAATCATCAGGCTGGAAGTCGATCAGGAGCTGTACCACTCGCTGATCGAGTCGGCGCGCAGCAGTCGTTGCACGCTGGAGCAGGAATGCGTCAGGCGCCTGAGCCAGAACGGCCGGCGCTCGTACTATCTTCAGGCGCTGGTCGCCGAATTGCGCGCCGAAGATCAGCAACGGCGCGCAGCCTGCTAGCAGGGCAGGTTACTTCTTCTTGGTAGGCGGTTTTGCGGCGCAGTCGGCTGCGGTGATCTGCTGAGTGGTGATCGGGCGATCGGTCTTGTATTCGCGGAAGTCGTAACGCAGTACCGCGCCCTTGGCCATCAACTGGCGGTATCCAGCATTGCGGCAGACGCTGGTGCCCAACTGGCGACCCATCAGGTCCGGGTTCTCGCGCATTTGCGCAGCCTGGCCGGCCTGCACGCTCAGGTGGTTGATGAGCACCTTGCCTTCGACGGTGTAGCCGTTGTCCAGAATGTCTTCGCTGAGCGCGTTGGGCTTTCCGACGTTGCTTTTCGCAGCGACCTGTTCAAGCTCCTTGTTGAGTTCGTAGTCCTGTTTGGACGCCGCGTTGGCGCACAGAGGGGCAACGAGCAAGAGCGTAAGCGCGGGGGCGATGAGGCGCAGCATTGGATTCTCCTGGAGCAATGAACGGTGTTGGACCGGCGACAACGGCAGGCGTTCACTGGTGACATAAGGCTTTCAAGGCCGGGCAGTATAGGGGAGTCGCCAAGGCCGACACCAGAGATCCGGCGGCCTCTGGTAAACTGCGGCGACTTTTTCCTGCCGGATGTTTCCTGTGTCGTTGTCTTCCTGCTGCCCGCTGCCGTTACCCGGGCGCCTTGCCCCATGAGCCATGCCGTCTCGCGTCTGCGCGCCGAACGCCTGGCCCGCAGCACCAAGCCGTTCATTGCGCGAGGCTCGCGCGCGCCTCGCTGTGCAAGATGCCGGGTGATCGAAAGCTACTGCCTGTGCGCGTGGAGACCAGAGGTTCAGGCGCAGTCGGCAGTCTGTCTGCTGATGTATGACACCGAGCCGTTGAAACCGACCAACACGGGTTGGCTGATTGCCGATGTCATCAAGGACACCGAGGCCTTCAGTTGGTCGCGAACCGAGGTGGACGAAAAGCTCCCGGCGCTGCTCAATGATCCGCAATGGCAGCCTTACATCGTGTTCCCCGGTGAGTTCGTGGCGCCCGAGCGGGTGGTCACCCAAGTGACGCCGCAGCCGGGCAAACGCCCGCTGTTCATCCTCCTTGATGCCACCTGGCCCGAGGCGCGCAAGATGTTTCGCAAGAGCCCCTATCTGGACAATCTGCCGGTGCTGAGTCTTGAGCCTGAGCAGATGTCACGCTATCGGCTGCGCCGCTCCAAGCGCGACGATCATTTCTGCACGGCCGAGGTGGCGGCGTTGTGTCTGGAGCTTGCCGGCGATCAACAGGCCGCAGGGGTGCTGGACGCCTATCTGGATGTGTTCAGCGCCCACTACCTGGGCGCCAAGTTCCTGTTGCCCATCGACCCGGATGACGCCCCGCACAGCCATCTAAAGCCGTTTCTGTAGGTAGCCTCTACACCAAACCTGTGGGGGCGGGAATCCGCTGCGACACGAGACCTGTGGGAGCGGGCTTGCCCGCGAAGGCATCAGTCCAGACTCTGCAAAGGTGCCTGACCCTCCGCTTTCGCGGGCAAGCCCGCTCCCACAACAGCAGAATGCAGCGATGTCAGGCCAGTTCTTTCCTCGGCCACAGCTGCGCCAGCAACATCCCCGCCAGCATCAGCGCGCAGCCCACATATCCACGCAGTTGTAACGCCTCGCCGAGAAACCACGCGCCGGCAATCGCGGCGAACACCGCTTCAAGCGACAGAATGATCGCGGCATGGGAGGCAATGGCGTGCTTCTGCGCCACCACTTGCAAGGTGTATCCGACGCCCACCGCGAATACGCCGCCGTAGAGCAGGGCAGGGCCCGCGGCGATGATGCTGTCCAGGGTAATCGGCTCGAAGATCAAAGCCAGGATCAGGCTGATGACCGAGCAGGTGGCGAATTGCAGGAACGCCAGGCGGATCGGGTCATGGCGGCTGGCGAACAGGCCCACCAGAATCACGTGCCCGCCCCAGACGAACGCGCCGATCAGTTGCAGCCAGTCACCGGATGCGACCTTAAAGTTGTCGCCGACGCTGAGCAGGAACATGCCGATCACCGCCAGCACGCAACCGAGCCAAGTGCCCATGCCGGTCTTGTGACCCAGAAGCAGCCCCAGAAGTGGAACTACAATGACATACAGCCCAGTGATGAAGCCTGCGTTGGTGACACTGGTAAACAGCAGTCCGACCTGTTGCAGGTTGATGCCCAGTGCCAGCGCGATGCCCATGACGATGCCGCCTTGCAGCAGCCCGCGGGTCATCAGGGGTTCCGGTGCAGGGTCGCTGGCAGGGCGGCGCAGGATCAGCGGCAGCAGGCAGATCGAGCCCAACGCAAAGCGCAGGCCGGAGAACAGGTAGGGGCCGATGTGATCCATGCCCGCAGTCTGTGCGACGAAGCCTGAGCCCCAGATCATGGCGGTCAGGAGCATGAGCAGGTCCGCTCGCAGGGCGTGTCGTTGCATGATGGCACTCGTCGATTCAGGGCCGCAGACTGTGCCGTAAACCGTCGAGCTTGACCACCCCGGCTTCGCTGGGCATCCTTGGCGCCGCATGAATGTTCGAACGCCTTGTATCCCGTGCTTTTGGCGTGGTTTGCGCCGCAGTGGCACACGGTGATGAGGGCTGGCATTTACCGATGCCATCGTGAGGGCTGAATCCGTCGGCGCTCACTTATAAACAGGATCATGAAATGAACTACGAAATCCTGATCGCCGATGACCATCCTTTATTCCGCAGTGCCTTGCATCAAGCGCTGACGCTTGGCCTGGGCCCCGATGCCCGGTTGGTCGAAGCCGAAAGCATCGCTGACCTCGAAACGCGCCTCACTGAGAAATCCGATTGGGATCTGGTCCTGCTGGACCTGAACATGCCCGGCGCCTATGGTTTTTCCGGGCTGGTGCTGTTGCGTGGCCAGTATCCGCAGGTGCCGGTGATGATGGTGTCGGCCCAGGAAGAAGCGGCCGTGGTGGTCAAGTCTAAGGAGTTTGGTGCCAGCGGCTTCATTCCCAAGTCCAGCTCCCTGGAAACCATCCAGCAGGCAGTGCGCACCGTGCTCGATGGCGATGTCTGGTGGCCGCCGCAGGTGAATGAAAGCGTGCGAGTCTCGGATGAAGCCCGCGCGGCCAGCGAAGGGCTTGCGAGCCTCACGCCGCAGCAGTTCCGGGTGCTGACCATGGTCTGCGAAGGCCTGCTCAACAAGCAGATTGCCTACGAACTCAACGTTTCGGAGGCCACCATCAAGGCCCACGTCACGGCGATCTTCCGCAAGCTGAACGTGCGTACCCGTACCCAGGCCGCGCTGTTGCTGCAACAACTGGAATCGATTTCGCCCAACTGATTTGCGCGTTTTCGCTCTGTTTCAAGGCATTCGGCGGCAGACCTTCACACTTTTTTGACTGTCGCTGAACTAGCCTCCCTCGTCTTCATTTATCAGTAAGTTTCCCTCATGACGTCACCGTTCAAAGGCCAAACCGGATTCAAACGCGTGCTCAACGCCGCAGGCTATTCCCTCGACGGGCTGGTTGCCGCTTTCAAGGGCGAAGCCGCCTTCCGGCAACTGGTGCTGCTCAACGTCATTCTGATTCCGCTGTCGTTCCTGTTTCACGTCAGTCGTGGCGAAAGGGCGATCCTGATTGCGGTGTGCCTGCTGGCGCTGATCGTTGAATTGCTCAACTCGGCCATCGAAGCGGCCATCGACCGCATCTCCCTGGACCGTCACCCGCTCTCCAAGAACGCCAAGGACATGGGCAGCGCCGCGCAGTTCGTGGCCTTGAGCATGATTGCGGTGGTCTGGGGCCTGATTCTGCTGAGCTGAATACATTCCTGTAGCAGTCCGGCTTGCCGGCGTCGGCGTCCTCAAAATCGCCGACGCCGGCAAGCCGGACTGCTACGGGAAATGCGTCAACGTCAGGCAATACTGGGCAACACAATCTCGTCACTGCGCCGCACCCCTGCGGTAAACGCCCTGCACAGCTCCAGAAACTCGCGGATCGCCGACGTCTGGTACTTCTGCTTGTGCCAGATGAAGTAGAACTGCCGCACCAGGTCCAGCTCAGGGGTTTCCACCGCCACCAGGCTGCCCCGGCGAAACGCATCGCGCAGCGCCAGGCGTGAGATACAGCCAATCCCCAGCCCCGATTCCACCGCGCGCTTGATCGCTTCGGTGTGCTCAAGCTCAAGCCGCACGTTGAGGCTGTTGAGGTGATGGCGCATGGACTGGTCGAACGTCAGCCGCGTCCCTGAACCCTGTTCCCGCAGAATCCAGGCCTCGTGGGTCAGCTCTTTCAAGGTGGCCTGGCCGCGCTTGGCCAGCGGATGCTGCGGGGCGCAGAACACCACCAGCTCATCCTCAACCCAAGTCTGCACTTCGATATCGGGGTGGCTGCAATCACCCTCGATCAGGCCCAGGTCGATTTCATAGTGAGCCACCTGTTGCACGATGTTGGCGGTGTTCTGCACATGCAGCTTCACCTGGCTTTCCGGGTGGCGCTGCATGAAGCTGCCGATCAGCAGGGTCGCCAGGTAGTTGCCGATGGTCAGGGTGGCGCCCACCGCCAGCGAGCCGAAGCCGGACTTGCCGTTGAGCAGGTCTTCGATTTCCTTGGCCTGGTCCAGCAATGCCACGGCCTGGGGCAGCAACTGGCGCCCGGTGGCGTTCAGGCTCAGGCGCTTGCCCGCCCGATCGAACAGCTGGCAACTGGATTGGCGCTCCAGTTCGGTAATGGAGGTACTGGCCGCAGATTGAGACAGAGACAGCTGCACGGCAGCGCGGGAAACGCTTTCCTGCTGGGCCACGGCGACGAAGACTTGCAGCTGACGGAGAGTAAATCGCATATCTATATAACCGATAACCCATATCTTGATAATTCAGTTAACAGATATTGTGTCTGCCACTAGAATATTGCGCAATGGCGCTTTGATTGGCGCATGCAAATATTCAGGAGTTCCCACGTACCATGAGCAACATGAATCACGAGCGTGTCCTCAGCGTTCATCACTGGAACGACACCCTTTTCAGTTTCAAGTGCACCCGTGATCCAGGTCTGCGTTTCGAGAACGGTCAGTTCGTCATGATCGGTCTGCAGCAGCCCAACGGGCGCCCGCTCATGCGTGCCTACTCCATCGCCAGCCCGAACTGGGAAGAGCATCTGGAATTCTTCAGCATCAAGGTGCCGGACGGCCCGCTGACTTCCCAGCTGCAGCACCTGAAGGAAGGCGACGAGATCATCATCAGCAAGAAGCCTACCGGCACTCTGGTGCTGGATGACCTGAAGCCAGGCAAGCACCTGTACCTGCTCAGCACCGGCACTGGTCTTGCGCCGTTCATGAGCGTGATCCAGGACCCTGAAACCTACGAGCGTTTCGAGAAGGTCATCCTGTGCCACGGCGTGCGCTACGTGAACGAAGTCGCCTACCGCGAGTTCATCACCGAGCACCTGCCGCAGAACGAATTCTTCGGCGAAGCGCTGCGCGACAAGCTGATCTACTACCCGACCGTTACCCGCGAGCCGTTCGAGAACGAAGGCCGCCTGACCGACCTGATGCGCAGCGGCAAGCTGTTCAGCGACATCGGTCTGCCACCGATCAACCCGCAGGACGACCGCGCCATGCTGTGCGGCAGCCCGAGCATGCTCGACGAGACCAGCGAAGTGCTGAACAGCTTTGGCCTGACCGTTTCGCCACGCATGCGTGAGCCGGGTGACTACCTGATCGAGCGCGCATTCGTCGAGAAGTAAGCACAAAGAATCGGACCCGATCGCGGATGAGGCGCTCTCACAATCACTGTGGGGGCGGGTTCATCCGCGACTAGGTCAGTACAGGCACCAGTAACTTGGCGTCTGAAAAAAACCGCCTGGAGGTCACGGACCAGGCGGTTTTTTTGTGGGTGTTGTTCAGGATTTGCAAACCCCGACCGTAGCAGCACGGCTTGCCGGCGGGAGCGGTGTGTCAGGTGGCACATCCATCATAGACACACCGCACCCGCCGGCAAGCCGTGCTGCTACGGGAGAGGGGTGTTCATCAAATGGTTGATCGAACCACTTCCAACACCCGAATCAACCCCGGCTGCGGGTAATGCCAGCGCACGTCCAGGTCCCAGAATTGCGCGCCGTAGCGACGCTCTGGCACCGGCACCTGGTACGCCGGACGAGGGTCCTGGGCCAGGCACTGTTCGATCAGTTCCACCAGCGGCTCATCCAGGCGCAATCCGTGTTCGCGGGCCTGCACCAGCGCACTGTCATCCCATTGCACGCGAATCAGCTCGGGCGCCGCCGCAGCCATGGTGTTGGTGGCACCGTCGATCACGTCGGCGTAGGGCACGTAGGGTTTGACGTCCAGCACCGGCGTGCCGTCCAGCAGGTCGATGCCGGACAGCCACAGCCGGTTGGCTTCGACCCTTTCCAGCTTGACCACCGACTGGCCGATGCCGTTGGGGCGGTGGGTGGCGCGGGTGGCGAACACCCCCATCGACTGGTTTCCGCCCAAGCGAGGAGGGCGAACCTTGAGCCGTGGTTTGTCTTCCAGCGCTTGGTGGAACAGGAACAGCAGCCACACGTGGCTGACCTGTTCCAGCCCTTGCACTGCGTCGCCCTGGTCGAACGGCGCGACCAGTTCCAGCACGCCACGGGCAGCAGGCGCCAGTTGTGGCTGGCGCGGGATGGCGAACTTTTCCTTGAAGCAGGAACGCATGAAGCCAATGGGGGAGACGCTGTAGGCCGTCGTCATCGGGCGCCTGCGAGACTCAACCGCGAACGCGCGTGGTCAGGCCGCGCAGGAAATTGCGCAGCAGTTGATCGCCGCACGGGCGGTAGTTGTTGTGGCCCGCCTTGCGGAACAGCGCGCTGAGTTCAGGCTTTGAAACCGGGAAATCGGCCGCGTTGAGGATTGCGTGCATGTCTTCTTCCTTGAGTTCGAAGGCCACGCGCAGCTTCTTGAGCACGATGTTGTTGGTCATCGGCAATTCGACGGGCAGTTGCGGGCGGCTCTCGTCCTTGCCGCGCTTGAAGAACACCAGGCCGTCGAGAAAGTAGGCCATCACTTCATCGCTGCAAGGCTCGAAGCCTTCTTCTTCGTCTTTCTTGAGGAAGGCGGTGATTTGCGCCTTGGTGACGTCGAGCCCGCCCAGCTTGATGATTTCGACCACCTTGGTGTCGTTGATATCAAGCATGTAGCGAATGCTGCGCAGTACGTCGTTGTTCATCATGATGCGTGTTTCCTGTTGTTCGTGCATGAGCGCGCGCCCGCAGGCGTCGCGCTGAAAAAAAGGCTCAGAACTTCTCTTTGTCGGTCATGTAGCGCCACTGGCCTTCGGGCACCTTGCCGATGGACACGCCGCCGATGCGGATCCGCCGGATCGACACGACCTTGAGCCCCACCGCCTGGCAGAGCTGGGCGATGATCCCCGGCTGCGGGTTCTTCATGGCGAAGCGCAGGCGAGTCTCGTTCTGCCAGCTGGCCTTGACCTTCGGCAGCTCCGTGCCTTTGTACATCAGGCCGTGATTGAGGCGGTTGAGTCCGTGGGGAGCCATTTCGCCGTCGATCTCGACCACGTATTCCTGTTCGATCTTGCTGCGGTCATCGGTGAGCTTGCGCAGGATTTTCCAGTCCTGGCTGAACACCATCAGGCCACTGGCATTGGCTTGCAGGGTCGAGATCGCTTCCAGACGCAGGAAGTGCCCCTTGAGCGGGCGCTTGCCGATGCTGTGCTCGGCCGACAGCGAGTCCGGGGAGATCAGTGCCAGGGCCTTTTCCGGGCTCATGCCGGCGGTTACGTTGAACAGAATGGTCACCGCTTCCGGGGTCACGGCCTTGGCGTCGGGGCTGAGGGCGACGGTCTGGTTCTCGACCTTGAATTGCGGCTCGTCGACGACCACACCGTCCACCGTGACCCAGCCGCCCTCGATGTACAACTCGGCTTCGCGGCGCGAGCAGCCGGTCAGCTCGATGAGGCGTTTGGAAAGGCGAATGGGATCAGTCATGAGAAAAGCCGTAGCAAGAAGGGAAAGGTGCCTATTGTACCCGTGCAAGCACCGTTAATCGCGGCAACATTGAAAATGCAGACCGAATAAGACTCCATTCGGGGGATTTTTCCGGGGGCGGCGCAGGTCTGCTCTCAATTCCCACTTTGTCTGGAGCTTTTTCATGACCAAATGGCTACCCGCCTTGCTGATGAGTGTCAGCCTGCCACTGATGGCCGCTGAGGCACAGTCCTATGGCCCGCAACTGGAAGGCTTCACCTACCCGTATCCGGCTCAGGATTTCCGTTTCGAATCCCAGGGTGTCCAGGTGCAGATGGGCTACATGGACATCAAGCCGACCGGTACGCCCAACGGGCGCAGCGTGGTGATGCTGCACGGCAAGAATTTCTGCGGCGCGACCTGGGAAGGCAGCATCAAGGCGCTGACCGCGGCGGGTTACCGGGTGGTGGCGCCGGACCAGATCGGCTTCTGTCGCTCCAGCAAACCTGCGGACTACAAATACTCCTTCGAGCAACTGGCGCAGAACACCCGGGCGCTGCTGACCCAGTTGGGCATCGATCATGTGACCGTGGTCGGGCATTCCATGGGCGGCATGCTGGCGACCCGTTTTGCCTTGATGTACCCCGGGCAGGTGGATCAACTGCTGCTGGTCAACCCCATCGGTCTTGAAGACTGGAAAGCCAAGGGGGTGCCGGATCGCAGCTTCGATGACTGGTACGCTCGCGAGCTGAAGACCAACGCCGAGAGCATTCGCAAGTATCAGCAATCGACCTACTACGCCAACGAATGGCGGCCTGAATTCGATCACTGGGTGCAGATGCAGGCGGGCATGTTCAACGGCAAGGGCAAGGAAGAAGTGGCCCGCGCCTCGGCGCAGACCTATCAGATGATCTTCAACCAGCCGGTGTTCTACGATTTCGAAAAGCTGAAGATGCCGACCGTGCTGTTCATCGGGCAGAAGGACAATACCGCAATCGCCAAGGATGCCGCGCCAGAGGCGCTACGCAAGACGCTGGGCAACTATCCGGAGCTTGGCAAGGCGGTGGCCAGACGCATCCCCCAGGCGACCCTGGTGGAGTTCGCAGGGCTTGGGCATGCGCCGCAGATCCAGGATCCGCAGCAGTTCAACAGGGTGTTGCTGGAGAATCTCAAACCCTGACACCACCCCGCGGCCTGTCGGAAAAAACACGGCTTACTGTAGGAGCGCGCTTGCCCGCGACGCTGTGTGCCAGCCAACGCACATGGGGCTGACTGATCGCTGTCGCGGGCAAGCGCGCTCCTACAATACGAACCCGCGTCAGATCTTTTGCTTCAACCTCATCCGCAACAT
Organism: Pseudomonas sp. NPDC090201; assembly: GCF_044746825.1. Lineage (NCBI taxonomy): Bacteria > Pseudomonadati > Pseudomonadota > Gammaproteobacteria > Pseudomonadales > Pseudomonadaceae > Pseudomonas > Pseudomonas sp. NPDC090201. Next base: position 52,809 of record NZ_JBIVCX010000013.1, on the reverse strand, counting down.
CGGGTACGGCCTGCCCAGGCCGTCCACTTCCGAGCGCCCGGCAATCTCGAACCCCTGCTTCTCGTAGAAGCCCAGCGCCTGCGGGTTCTGTTCGTTGACGTCCAGTTCAGTCACCCGGTAGTTCTCGATGGCGTAATCCAGCAGCTTCTTGCCCAGCCCCATGCCGCGGTAGTCCGGCGCGATGAACAGCATTTCCAGTTTGCCCGGCGTGGTGCCGCCAAAGCCTGTGATGTTCAGGCGCGAGTCGCGGGTGCAGAACAGGTTCACGGCATCCAGATACTGGGTTTCCAGCAGGTTGCGCAGCAAGGTGATGTAGTTTTCCGGCAGAAAGTCATGGGTCGCCCGCACGGACGCCTCCCAGACCCGGGTCAGTTCGGCGTAGTCGTGTTTCTTGGGCAGGTAAATGACCGAGTGGTGGGCCATGTTGCCGCGTCTCCTGTGCTTTTCGTTGTCCTTATGTGGAGACGATAGCCAGAAAAAACAAACCCCGCCGTTCAAGGGCGGGGTTGGCGAGCCTGGGGTATGAGCCCGTAGCGGTCCGGCTTGCCGGCGTCGGCGTACTTGAGGCCGATATCGCCGGCAAGCCGGACTGCTACAGGTGGAGGCCTTTAGACCGGCTCAGCCCACAGGTCATACTCGTCGGCATCGACCACGCGGCACAGAACCTTATCGCCCGGCTTCAGATCGCGGTCGCTTTCGACGAACACGTTACCGTCGATTTCCGGCGCGTCGAAGAACGAACGGCCGACGAAGCCCTGCTCGTCCACTTCATCGATCAGCACTTCGATTTCCTTGCCGATCTTCATCTGCAGGCGCGCGGCGCTGATGGCCTGCTGGTGCGCCATGAAACGATCCCAGCGCTCCTGCTTGACGTCGTCCGGCACGATCGGCGCGTCCAGCAGGTTGGCCGGTGCACCTTCGACCGGCGAGTACTGGAAGCAACCGACGCGGTCCAGCTGCGCTTCGGTCAGCCAGTCCAGCAGGTACTGGAAGTCTTCTTCGGTCTCGCCCGGGAAGCCCACGATGAAGGTCGAACGGATGATCAGGTCCGGGCACTGCTCGCGCCATTTCTTGATTCGCGCCAGGGTCTTGTCTTCGAAGGCCGGGCGTTTCATCAGCTTGAGGATCTTGGGGCTGGCGTGCTGGAACGGGATGTCCAGGTACGGCAGGATCTTGCCCTCGGCCATCAGCGGGATGATCTCGTCAACGTGCGGGTACGGGTAGACGTAGTGCATGCGCACCCACACACCCAGCGAGCTCAGGGCCACGCACAGTTCGGTCATGCGGGTCTTGACCGGCTGGCCGTTCCAGAAACCGGTGCGGTACTTGACGTCGACGCCGTAGGCGCTGGTGTCCTGGGAGATCACCAGCAGCTCCTTGACGCCGGCCTTGACCAGGCGCTGGGCTTCATCGAGCACGTCGCCCACCGGACGGCTGACCAGCTTGCCACGCATCGACGGGATGATGCAGAAGCTGCAGCTGTGGTTGCAGCCTTCGGAAATCTTGAGATAGGCGTAGTGGCGTGGAGTCAGCTTGATGCCTTGCGGCGGCACCAGGTCGATCAGCGGGTTGTGATCGAGCTTTGGCGGCGCTGCGTCGTGCACGGCGTTGACCACCTGCTCGTACTGCTGCGGACCGGTCACGGCCAGCACGCTCGGGTGCACGTTGCGGATGACGCTCTCGTCCACGCCCATGCAACCGGTGACGATCACCTTGCCGTTTTCGGCGATGGCTTCACCGATGGTGTCCAGGGATTCGGCCTTGGCGCTGTCGATGAAACCGCAGGTGTTGACCACGACGACGTCGGCGTCTTCATAGGTCGGCACGACCTGATAGCCTTCCATGCGCAACTGGGTGAGGATGCGCTCGGAATCGACCAGGGCCTTCGGGCAACCCAGGGAAACGAAGCCGACCTTGGGGGCGGCAGACGTGGTGACGGTGGACATGACTAACCTCGGCGTAGGTATGCCCCGGCGTCTGGCCCGGGCACTGACTGGGCGCTTGGTGCGCCTCTGATCAAAAAGTGCGCAATTCTAGCGATGAGAGACGCGATTGACCAGCGTTATACCGAGAATTACGACGAGTGCTGCGCTATGCTTCGCGGCGTTGAACCCGGCAACCCTTGTTGGCCGGGAACATCTGAATTTACCGGTGTGCGGCGGGTCAATCCCGATACTGCACATCGCAGCACTCGAGTCGGGGTTTCAGGAGTAGTTAATGGGTCATGCAACCAGTCAGGCCGATACCGGTCATTCGTCAGCCAAACCCTTGAGTTTGCTGGTGGGGGCGGTCGGGGTGGCATATGGCGATATCGGCACCAGCCCGCTGTATACCATCAAGGAGGTTTTCGTCGGCGGTTATGGGGTGCAGGCCGGGCATGATGCGGTACTGGGCATCCTGTCGCTGATTTTCTGGGCGCTGGTCTGGGTCGTCTCGTTCAAGTACATGGCCCTGGTGCTGCGCGCCGACAACGACGGCGAAGGCGGGATCATGGCCCTCACGGCGCTGGCCCGCCGGGCTTCGGCCAAATATCCAAGGCTGCAGGCGACCATGATCGTCTTCGGGTTGTTTGGCGCTGCGCTGTTCTACGGCGACAGCATGATCACCCCGGCGATTTCGGTGCTCTCGGCGGTCGAAGGCATGGAACTGGCGTTCGACGGCCTGGATCACTGGGTGGTGCCGATCGCGCTGATCGTGCTGGTGGGGCTGTTTCTGATCCAGCGCCATGGCACGGCGCGCATCGGCGTGATGTTCGGCCCGATCATGGTGCTGTGGTTCGTCACCCTGGGCGTTCTGGGTATCCACGGGATCATCCAGCAGCCCGAGGTGCTGAACGCGGTCAACCCGCTGTGGGCGCTGCGCTTCTTCCTCGACCATCCGGGCATCGGTGTTGCCGTGCTGGGCGCGGTGGTGCTGGCGCTGACCGGCGCCGAGGCGCTGTACGCCGACATGGGCCACTTCGGTCGCAAGCCGATTTCCCGTGCCTGGTTCGCCTTGGTGCTGCCTGCGCTGGTGCTCAACTACTTCGGCCAGGGCGCCGTGGTGATCGAGAACCCGGAAGCGGTGCGTAACCCGTTCTACCTGCTGGCGCCGAGTTGGGCGCTGCTGCCGTTGATCGGCCTCTCTACGCTGGCGACCATTATCGCGTCCCAGGCGGTGATCTCCGGCGCGTTCTCCATGACCCTGCAGGCGATCCAGCTGGGTTACATCCCGCGCATGTACATCCAGCACACCTCCAGTGACGCCCAGGGCCAGATCTACATCGGCGCGGTGAACTGGACGCTGATGGTTGGCGTGATCCTGCTGGTGCTGGGTTTCGAGTCTTCCGGCGCACTGGCCTCGGCCTACGGCGTGGCGGTGACGGGCACCATGCTCTGCACGACGATCCTGGTGGCCTCGGTGATGCTGCTGGCGTGGAAATGGTCGCCATTCATCGCGATTCCGATCCTGGCGGGCTGCCTGTTCGTCGACGGCATGTTCTTCGCGGCCAACGTTCCGAAAGTGGTGCAGGGCGGCGCATTCCCGTTCCTGGCCGGTATTGCGCTGTTCATCCTGATGACCACCTGGAAGCGCGGCAAGCAGCTGCTGGTCGAGCGTATCGACGAAGGCGGCCTGCCGTTGCCGATCTTCATCAGCAGTATCAGCGTGCAACCGCCCCATCGTGTTCAGGGGACGGCGGTGTTTCTGACAGCTCGTCCGGATGCCGTCCCACATGCGTTGCTGCACAACCTGCTGCATAACCAGGTGCTGCATGAACAGGTGGTGTTATTGACCGTGGTCTACGAAGACACGCCACGTGTCCCTGCGGCGCAGCGTTTCGAGGTTGAAGCCTATGGCGAGGGGTTCTTCCGGGTCATCCTGCACTTCGGTTTCATCGACGAACCGGATGTTCCGGCGGCGCTGAAGCTCTGTCATTTGCCGGATCTGGATTTCAGCCCGATGCGCACGACGTACTTCCTGAGTCGTGAAACCGTGGTTTCAACCAAATTGGCCGGCATGGCCCGCTGGCGCGAAGGCCTGTTCGCGTTCATGTTGAAGAATGCGAACGGCAACCTGCGCTTCTTCAAACTGCCGTACAACCGCGTGATCGAGTTGGGTACGCAGGTGGAGATGTAGTCGCAAGGCTTGGCGGCGGTTTCGGTCTCCATGCCGCTGACGCCGGCAAGCCGGACTGCTACGGATCGCTGTAGGAGCGCGCTTGCCCGCGATGGCGATTTCAAGGCCGCCCCCGCCGGCAAGCCGTGCTGCTACGGGATCGCGGTAATCCGCCCCTTTTGTGAACGCCCATAAAAAATCCCCGCAATCGTGAGAATGCGGGGATTTTTTGTGGCGGGGTTATTCGGCGCTGGCGGACTCCGGCGCTTCCTTGCCTTTCCACTTGTCGATGACCGCGATCAGGCGTTTTGCCAGGGCGGGGTAGTCTTCATCGAAGTGGTGACCGCCCGGCAATTGCTGCTTCTGGCCTGGGGCGGTGGCTTCGGTGCAGCCGCTTTCGTCCTTCTCTTCCACGCCATACACGCAGAACACCTTGTCAGCCGGCAGCTTGGCCATTTCCGGGCCGGTGGCCGCTTCCTTGCCGGAGGCGCCGAGCCAGCCTTCTACAGCGATCTCGAAGCTGCCGCTGCGGGCGAAGGCCAGCAGAATGATGCCGTCTACCCGCGCCTTGTCCTCTTCAGGCAAGCGGTTGTAAATGGCGGGCAACACGTCGGCACCGAAGGAGTAACCGGCCAGGACGAAGTGCTTGGCACCCCATTTCTGCCGGTAGTGCGCCATCAGCTCGCTGAGGTCGGTTGCGGTCTGCTCAGGGGATTTGTGTTCCCAGTAGTAGCGCAGGGTATCGATGCCCACCACCGGGTAGCCACCGGATTTGGCCATGTCGCCTGCCACGTCCTTGTCCAGGTCACGCCAGCCGCCGTCACCGGAGAGGAACAGGGTGACGGTGTCCGAAGGCTGGCTCGAAGGCACTTCAACCACCGGGATGTTCAGGCCGCCACTGGCGTCGTCCGCGATCAGCAGATGACGGACTTCGGTGTTGAGGATCTGCGGGTACTTGATGTCGTAGTCGCTGATCTTGGTTTCGGCGTTGGGCGTGTCACGAACGAACACGGCGGTTTCATCGTCCGGGCCGTCGTTCCAGGCCACGGTCCATTTGCCGTGGGCGGCGGCTTTCGGTGCAGGGACCTTGCAATCAGGCTGATTGAGGACGAAGTTCACCGAAATGGCCTGGGCCTTGTCGTTGCTTTGGCCGGCCAGCCAGTCCCAGGCCACCGAGCCGCCTGCGCTGATGCCGGCGACCACGTCCGGCGCTCCGTCGAGCTTTTGCAGCGCAGCCGTGAAGGCCTTCTCCTGCAATTGGCAATCGTCTTTTGGCAGGACCACCTGAACCACTTGGGCAGACGCGTCGTAGCTCAGCGCCAGGACCTGTTTCTCGGTCAGTGCGTCTTCGGTGGTCACGGCCAGGGCCACGCGGGTCTTGACCTTGGTCGACGGAGTGGCGCGGATCAGCGCCGAGCCGTCATCCAGGGTAATGCGTTCCAGTGTTGGTTGGGCGGCAGGGCGGTTCCACAGCCAGAAACCCAGTGCCACCGCCAGAATTACCAGGGCAGCGAGCAAAAAGCGCCAGTAGCGTTGAATCATCAGCGTTTCACCAATCCAGTCAGGCCGCCCGCGATCAGGGCAGCAGTGTCCGCCAGTGCCACCAGCGGATCGAGTCCGGCGGGCACGGCCATATAACGAGGTTCCCAGTCAGGCTGGAATTTGTCTTTGAAGCGGCGCAGGCCCTGGAAGTTGTAGAGCTGCTCGCCGCGGGTGAACACCATCGAGCCCAGGCGCTGGGTCAAGGGCGCGCCACGCCGAGGTTGCAGGCCCGACAACGGCACCATGCCCAGGCTGAAGCGGGTGTAGCCTTCCTTTTTGTAATGCAGGATCAGGCCGACCATCATGAACTCCATGGTCAGCTTCGGCGCATCCGGGTGCGAACGCATCAGGTCAAGGCTCGCCAGATCGTTGCGCGAGGTTTCCAGCAGGTTGGAGAACGCAACCGGCTTGCCCTGGAAGTGAACGATGGCGATGCGGAAGTGCTTGAGGTAATCGAGGCTGAAACGGCCCAGGGAGAAGCCTTTCTCCCGCACGTTCTTGCCGGTGAGCCAAGCGTCGGAAATCACCTTCAGCTCATCCATCGGCGCCTGGCCGACTTCGTAGATTTCCAGCGACAGACCATCGCGACCACCGCGGTTCCAGGTGTAGCGCAGGTCCTTCATTTCCTTGCCCTTGGCCTCAATGTCGAACTTGAGCAGGTCGACCCGGGCTTCCTCGCCCAGTTTGATCGCGGTCAGGCCGATGTCCATGTAGAACGGCAGGTTCTCGGCACGCACTTGATAGAACACGGGGCGCGCGTGGTGCACGTCGCACAGGTCGCGGAATTGCCAGATCAGCTCGGCGCGCTGTTGGGTCGGGCCGATGGGGTCATACAGCGCCACCAGGCTGCGGCCGCGATGGGCGTACATCAGGAAAGCGTTACCGTCCGGGTGCAGCAGAACGGCTTTGTCGCCGGTCAGAACCAGACCGCCATCAGGCTGGCTGGAGGCCTTGATGATTTCGGCGGCCTTGGCCAGTTGGGCTTCGTCAGGCAGGTCGATCTGCGGGCGCGCGGTGCGCAGCAGCCAGGTCAACGAGACGATCACCAGCAGCACCGCACTGCCCAGCGCCGAGCGCAGGCCGCGAGGGGCGTCGGCATCCAGGGTGAACTGCCACCACAGTTGATGGCTGTAGGGCACGTCCTGGTAGGCGAACAGCAGCAGCCAGAACGAGGCGCCCAGTACGCAAATGCTGGCCACCAGATACAGCGGTGAAAACGGCAGCTCCAGCAAGCGGCTCGGCCGATAGAAGGAGCGGCGGAAAATGGCCAGCAGGCAAGCGGTCAGCAGCAGCATGCTGGCCTCTTCCCAGTCGAAACCTTTGAGGATCGACAGCACCGAACCCACGAACAGCAGGATCGTGGTCAGCATCCAGGCGGCGGACAGGCGTCGACGCAGGCCCTGGGCCAGCAGCAGGCACAGCACGCCGATCAGGCTTGCGCCGAAGTGCGATGCATCGATCAGCCGATGAGGGATCAGAAAGCCCAGGCTTTCCAGTCGGGTGTCGATTTCCGGGGTCGAGCCGGAAAACAGCAGCACCACGCCAGACAGGAACACCAGCAATGCCAGGATCGGCGCGCCGAGCCCTGAGGCCACACGAATGGCCTGGCGGGCAAACAGCAGGCGCTTGGCCTCGCTGAACAGCAGTACCAGGCACGCCACCAGCAGCGGCAGCAGCACGTAGATCAGGCGATACAGCAGCAGCGCGGCGGCCAGTGGCGCGGCGCCCAGTTCGTCGGCGAAGGCGGTCAGCAGGATCGCCTCGAACACCCCCACACCGCCCGGCACATGGCTGAGCACGCCGGCGGCCAGGGCCAGCAGGTACACCAGCAGGAACGCGCCGAATGGCGGGGCAGATGGCAGCAGCAGGTACAGCACGGCAGCGGCGGCGGCCACGTCCAGCGCGGTGATCACCAGTTGCATGAGGGTCAGGCGCAGCCCCGGCAGACGCAGGGTACGACGCCCGGCGCGGACCAGCAGGTTGTGCGGGATGGTCTGTTCCGGCAGACGCCGGCGATAGACCGCAACGCCCAGAATCACACTCAATGCCAGTACCGCGATTGCGATCGTTGCCAGCACGGGAACCGACAGATGCAGCGCCAGGGAGGCGGCGGGCAGGTCGCTCAGCGTGGCCAGTGCCGCCAGTGGCGGAAGCGCACAACCCAGCGACAGGCTGGCGAACAGGGTCATGTGCGCGACTTCACCCGCCCCAAGCCCGAGACGGGAATACAGGCGATAGCGGACCGAGCCGCCGGACAGCATCGACAGGCCCACGGCGTTGCCGATGGCAAACGCACAGAACCCGCCCATGATCATCGATTTGGGCGGCAGGTCGACGTTGGCATATTTAGTGGCCGACCACTCGTAGCCCAGCAGAATGGTAAAGCCGATGACCGTCGCCAGCACGGCGCCGCCCAGAGAAGGCAACGGAACGCTGAGCAGCGAGTCCTGCAGCGCGTAGATATCCAGTTCCGTGAGCATGTGCCGACAGGCGATCAAGGCCAGGGCAAACAGCAGAATGGTGACGGCCACCCCAATGGGTTGACGATATTTGCTCACCAATTCGCGAAGACGCGGTCGGGCAGGGGAAACCGGAGAAATCTCTGGAGCTGCTTCGTTGGTGTCGGATGGGTTGGCGCGCATCAATCACTCCTTGGATCGTGCGCGACAGGATGGGGGTATACAGCCAAGTTACCAATCCCTACGCAAAAAATAATTCAGGATGTTAGCGCTTCAACGTCTAACGGGCGAATACGGCAGTGACGTCTCTGTGACTGTTCAGTCTAGGTTCAGTTACTGGCAAGCGTATCGGCACAAAAGCAAAAAACTCTCGTGCCTGGTAACACAGGGTAACAAGCTACCTCAGACCGAAGCGATTTCGACAATGAAATGTGACAAGGGTTTAGCTCTGTCATTCGGTCGCTTTCGTCAGGGCAAAAAAAAGGCCACTCTTTCGAGTAGCCTTCTTCAAACGTTTGGTTGCGGGAGCCGGATTTGAACCGACGACCTTCGGGTTATGAGCCCGACGAGCTACCAGACTGCTCCATCCCGCGTCTGTGTGGCGGCATTCTACAGTCGAACGCCCGAGTGTCAACCTTTAATGCCAAAGATCGACAAATTAACCACATTCGCATGGGTGAAACGCCTAAGTGACGGTCGGACAAGGCTTTTATCGCAACGGCCAGCGCTTAGCAGGTGGCCATCATCCCGGTGGAATGTTTCAGGCGTATGAAGGAAAAGTACCTGGAAAATCGACGCGCACAAAAAAGGCCACTCTTTCGAGTAGCCTTTTTTGATGTTTGGTTGCGGGAGCCGGATTTGAACCGACGACCTTCGGGTTATGAGCCCGACGAGCTACCAGACTGCTCCATCCCGCGTCTGTGTGGCGGCATTCTACAGAGGAATGCCGGGGTGTCAAGCGAAAGGCCTGAGAAAATTGCTTTTTGTTCAAATAGTTAGCGATCGGCAACGGGGCTGGCAGGCTTCCAGGCCATGCAATACGGGCCTGACAGGGCGGTCAGCTATGGTTAGCCGTGCTCGTAGGGGATATGGCAGGAGCGTGTCAGATAGATGCTTGAATGAGATACTGCTCAACCGTATTCCTACGACTGTACGTTATGCCGCAGCGCAAAATCATCCACATCGACTGTGACTGCTTCTATGCCGCCATCGAAATGCGCGACGACCCGCGCCTGGCCGGCAAGCCGTTGGCAGTGGGTGGTTCGGCGGATCGGCGCGGGGTCATCGCCACCTGTAACTACGAAGCCCGGGCCTATGGGGTGCGTTCGGCCATGTCTTCGCGCCATGCGCTGTCGTTGTGTCCGGACCTGACCATCGTCAAGCCGCGAATGGATGCCTATAAAGAAGCATCGAAGGAAATCCACACGATCTTTCGTGACTACACCGACATGATCGAGCCGCTGTCGCTGGATGAGGCCTACCTGGATGTGTCCGAGTGCGAGCATTTTTCCGGCAGCGCCACACGCATCGCCCAGGACATTCGTCGGCGCGTCTCCAATCAGTTGCACATCACGGTTTCGGCAGGTGTTGCGCCGAACAAGTTTCTGGCCAAGATCGCCAGTGACTGGAAGAAACCCAACGGGCTGTTCGTCATCACTCCTGATCAGGTCGAGGACTTCGTCGCAGACCTGCCGGTTTCGAAGCTGCATGGCGTGGGCAAGGTGACCGCCGACAAGCTCGGCCGCATGGGGATCCTCAGTTGCCAGGATGTGCGGGGCTGGAACAAGTTGTCGCTGGTGCGCGAGTTCGGATCATTTGGTGAGCGGCTGTGGAACCTGGCCCACGGTATCGATGAGCGCCCGGTGCAGAACGACAGCCGCCGGCAATCGGTCAGCGTGGAAAACACCTACGATACCGACTTGCCGGATCTGGCCAGTTGCCTTGCCCGGCTGCCTGAGTTGCTGGAAAACCTCAATGGGCGCATCGCCCGGATCGACACGCTGTACCGGCCTGGCAAGCCGTTCGTGAAAGTGAAGTTCCACGATTTCACCCAGACCACTCTTGAGCAGTCAGGGGCGGGGAGGGATCTGGAAAGTTACGAGCAATTGCTCGCCCTGGCATTCGCACGCGGCGGTAAACCGGTGCGATTGCTGGGTATTGGTGTGCGGCTGCACGACTTGCGCGGCAAGCACGAGCAGCTTCAACTGTTCACCTGAGGTCGGCCCTTACTCGCTGCCGACCGGCACCGCCACCAGCCGCCCTGCATCCTTGGCCAGCGCCCGCAGAAACTCGTGTTGCAGCTGCGGATCGTTGCGGGTCATTTCAATCAGCGACTGTTCCAGGTCACTGGCTTCCTCTTCAAGGCCCAGCTCCGACAGGCGCTTGACCCGGTGCACCCACTGGCTGACTTCGTCGTCTTCGAGGTCGTCGTAGATCAAACCGTGAGCTTCGATCAGCTTGCCGCGCAATGTCTTGCTCAGCGGCAGGTTGGTACTGGCCTGCACGTTGGTCTGTTCGTCTTCGACCTTGATGTTCAACTGGGTGATGCGGCTCAGGTCCTGTTCGGCGAACGGGCTGTCGAGCAGATTGATACGCAACACGCCGTTGCGGTCGGTGTTCAGCTCGTTGGTGTCCTTGCCGGCCTTGACCTGAACCGGGCTTTCGCTCCATGGCAGGGTGGTGTGCTCGACGCGGTGATCGCGCTGCACTTCATCGATTCCCGCCAGGTTCTGCTGCGCCCGGCCGTGGGACGGAGCGTTCATGAACGGGTTGATACCGGCGATGCCGTAACTGAGCCAGTCCTTGGTCACGCTGTCGGGCAGGCTGCCGAAGGTGAGTACGTTGACCACGTTGGCACCGACACCGGCGACGATGGTCACTGCGCCCAGCGGAATCTCGTAGATTTCGCGCCAGGGCTGATAGGGGGTGTAGCGATCGTAATGACGAGTGACTTCGAATTCGGTGATGTCGAAGGTCTTCAACTCGTGGATACGCACACGACGCTGCGGCAACTCAAGGGTCTTGGGTTCGCCGACGTCGATCTGGAAACTGTGGTCGAGCAACTTGCGGTCGACGCGCTCTTCCTGCTCACTGCGTTGAGACAGATGGTTGGCGCAACCGCTGACGAGCAGAGTGCCGCACAACACGGCGCCTGCGAGGGGACTTCGCTTTAGCATGAGATCTCTGATTGCAGGTAAGACGGACTCGCCTGGGCAAATCGGGATGCGGCTCAAGTGATGGCGCGCCCGCCTGCAGCGGGCGCGCCTTCGACTCAGCGCTTGATCCGGCCCTTGATGAAGGACAGTACATCGGCCACAGGCAGAACCTGGGCTTCAGACTCGGTGCGGCTCTTGTATTCCAGGTTGCCTTCGGCCAGGGAACGGTCGCTGACCACGATGCGGTGCGGGATGCCGATCAGTTCCATGTCCGCGAACTTGATGCCCGGGCTGGTTTTCTTGTCACGGTCGTCCAGCAGCACCTCAAAACCTGCGGCAGTCAGTTCTGCGTACAGTTTGTCAGTGGCTTCGCGCACGGCGTCGGTCTCGTAGCGCAGCGGTACCAGGGCGATCTGGAACGGTGCCAGTGCGTCACTCCAGATGATGCCGTTGTCGTCGTAGTTCTGCTCGATGGCGGCGGCCACCACGCGGGAGACACCGATACCGTAGCAGCCCATGGTCAGGGTCACAGGCTTGCCGTTATCGCCCAGAACCTGGCACTTCATCGCATCGCTGTACTTGGTGCCCAGCTGGAAGATGTGACCGACTTCGATGCCACGCTTGATGACCACTGTACCCTGGCCGTCCGGGCTTGGATCGCCCTCGACCACGTTACGCAGGTCGGCCACTTCCGGAACCGGCAGGTCGCGTTCCCAGTTCACGCCGAAGTAGTGCTTGTCATCGATGTTGGCACCGATGCCGAAGTCGCTCATCAGCTCGACGGAGCGGTCGATGATGCAAGGCAGCGGCAGGTTCAGCGGGCCGAGAGAGCCTGCACCCGCGCCAATGGCTGCGCGCAGTTCGGCTTCGCTGGCCATGACCAGCGGGCTGGCCACCAGTGGGTGGTTGGACGCCTTGATCTCGTTGAGTTCGTGGTCGCCACGAATGATCAGCGCGATCAGCTTGCCTTCCTCGGCGGCATGCACCACCAGGGTCTTGACGGTTTTCTCGATGGCCAGGCCGAACTGTTCGACCAGGGCTGCGATGGTCTTGGCGTCAGGGGTATCGACCAGGCGCAGTTCTTCAGTGGCGGCTGCGCGGGTCTTTTCGCGCGGGATCGCCTCGGCCTTCTCGATGTTGGCGGCGTAGTCGGAGGTATCGCTGAACACGATATCGTCCTCGCCCGATGCAGCCAGTACGTGGAACTCGTGGGAGCCGGCGCCGCCGATCGAGCCGTTGTCCGCGACCACAGGGCGGAAGTTCAGGCCCAGGCGGGTGAAGACGTTGCAGTACGCCTGATGCATGCGGTCGTAGGTTTCCTGCAGGGATTCCTGGGTCGCGTGGAAGGAGTAGGCGTCCTTCATGATGAACTCGCGACCGCGCATCAGGCCGAAGCGTGGACGGATCTCGTCACGGAATTTGGTCTGGATCTGGTACATGTTGATTGGCAGCTGTTTATAGCTGCTCAACTCGTTGCGAGCCAGATCCGTGATGACCTCTTCGTGGGTCGGGCCGGCGCAGAAGTCGCGATCATGGCGATCCTTCAGGCGCAGCAGCTCAGGCCCGTACTGTTCCCAGCGGCCTGATTCCTGCCACAGTTCGGCCGGCTGGATGCCGGGCATCAAGACTTCCAGCGCACCGGCCGCGTCCATTTCTTCACGCACGACCGCTTCGACCTTGCGCAGCACGCGCAGGCCCATCGGCAGCCAGGTGTAGAGGCCCGAAGCAAGTTTGCGGATCATGCCGGCACGTAGCATCAGCTGGTGGCTGATAACGACCGCATCGTTCGGCGTTTCTTTTTGTGTGGCGAGCAAATATTGACTGGTACGCATGGTCGGCCGTTGTCGGTTGCTGTGACTGGGAAATGACCTGGCATTGTACGGGGGTGATACGGTCGAGTACAGGGCGGGCGGGCGCTACAGCCTGTGGGATTTAGGGTTTTGCGGGCATGAAAAAGCCCGGCGCAAGGCCGGGCTTTTCTGTAACGAGTGTCAGACAGCGCGATTACAGGACCGAAATCGGGTAGTCGACGATCAGACGGAACTCGTTTACATCGCCTTCGCCCTCGTCCGTGTTGGCACGGTGGAACGCTTGACGGATGCGGAACGACAGGTCTTTGGCCGGGCCAGTCTGAACGACGTATTTGGCCTCGACGTTGGTCTCGTGGTGGCTACCGTCAGCACCGTACAGACCGGTATAGGTGCTGTTCGATGGGGTGTGGGTGCCGTCGATGTCGGTACCGCTGACGTAACGAGCCATGAAGCTCAGGCCTGGAACGCCGTACGGCGCCATGTTCAGGTCGTAGCGAGCTTGCCAGGATTTTTCACCCGGGGCGTTGAAGTCGGAGTATTGAATCGAGTTCGCCAGGAAGATCGAGTCGCCACCGCGGTTGTTGTCGCCGATACCGATGTAGTCGAATGGCGTGTCGCCGTTAACCTTCTGGAAAGCCAGGGTGACGGTGTGAGCAGCCAGGAACGAGTAGGCGGCGGACAGGGAGAAAGCGTTGTTGTTGATGTCGCCTGCTTTCTTGCTGCCGGTGTCCTGGGTGTTGTAGTAGTTGACGTCAAACGCCAGCGACTGGTCGCTGCCCAGTGGCAGGGTGTAGTTGACGTTACCGTAGTACTGGTTCCAGACGTCTTCGAGCTTGTTGTAGTAGAACGCAACGCCCAGGTCGTCGGTGACCGCGAACTTGCCGCCGCCGTAGGTGGCAGACTTGGAAGTCACGCCAGCGTAGGTAGCCCAGATGTCGCCGTTACGGTTGGTTTCGTCCTGGCTGGTGCCGGAAGTGAAGCGACCTGCTTCAACGTCCAGACCTTTGATCTCGCTGCTCTGCAGAGTGATACCAGTCGCGGTTTGTGGCAACAGACGGGAACCGCCCACTGCGAACACCGGGTTCTGCGGCTGCATGTCGCCGATTTTCAGTTCGGTTTTCGAGACGCGGAACTTAACAGCGCCACCGGCTTTGCCGAAGCTGTCTTCGTTGCGACCCTGGCTGTCGGTTACCAGGTTGCCGGAACCGGAGTATTTGTCGGAGCCGTCGAGCTTGAAGCCGGCATAGCCGAATGCGTCAACACCAACACCGATCAAGCCCTGGGTGTAGCCGGAGCTGAAAACACCCCAGAAACCCTGGGTCCAGTCCTTGTCGTCTACGGCACCGTTTTTCTTGTCACGGTTGTAGTAGTAGTTGCGGGCCTTGAGGTCCAGCTTGCTACCTTCAACAAAACCAGTTGCTTCGGACTGATCGCTTACGAATGCCGCAGCCGATGCCAATTGGGTACTGGCTGCAGTGACTGCCAGTGCGATTGCGCTCCACTTCATCACTCTCATCGTGACTTTGCTCCTTTGGTTTTAAGAAGAGTACTGCCGTCCACCTGTTTTTTTATCTGGCCGGCTTCTTTCTTTTTGGTGTCGGCGAAACTTATAGCACGCTGACATTATTGGCGATAGTTACGAACCCATCCTTTCGATTTCTTTACGACCCTGTCGCGATTTGCTCCGTCCAGGTCGCAATTGAACAGCTCCATATCCACCAGACGTACAACTACCGCAGTACTTTTCGACAGTCAGGATCCGCATCCGCAGTGGTGTGAACCCTGTCAATCCAAACGCCCCCAGGAGCTTGCTCGCCATTTTTTCTTTTCGACCGCCGCGCAGATCTCCGATCCATGCTTTTGCGGTCCTGTGTGTGACAAAGCAACAACCGTGCACAAAGTTCCCGGAAATCTGAAAATTTTGTGGAAAAGCACCTAATGACATTGAGTTTTACCCATAAACCTATGATTTTTATGGAGAAAAAAATTTCAAAAAAATACTTTGCGGTGGCTGTGAGAATGAGATTACTACGCAAAAGTGTCACTGGCGTTACCTGTTACCGCGAGCAAGTGAGTAAAAGGCGGATAGGTGTTGCTGCGCATGTCTTCGGAGTGAGTCGTTTTGGTGCACGGCGGGGCGCTACCGCTTGATAATGGGACGGCGATTCATGACAAAAAACGGCACCTGTGCCCCAGGCGTCGGTTGCGATGCACTGGGTTCAATACAACTCATTGATACAGCTCAGAAAATCTGATGAATAAGCAGTGTGTTCGCGGACATTTACGCATGTAGCGCTTGCGTCAACTCAGTGCGCACGGCGCAAGCAATGCTGAGGCTGCTCTGCTGACCCGAAATCAACAGCAGTCGGGCAAACTGTTGCCAAACTGCAGCCCCGGCGTGATTCCCGGAGAATTCCCGAGTATCCTGCTCGGACTAATCAACTGTTTCTTCGGCGTGCGTCGAACGTCGGAAACTTAACCTTGCGATCAGGAGTTAATGCGTGTTCGTTCTGGACCAGCGTTTGTTAAATGACACTTTGCCAGTAGGTGATTTCCCGTTGTGCCGGCTGTTACTGTCGAACGACTCGCAATACCCCTGGTTCATTCTGGTGCCGCGCCGGGCGGACATCAGTGAAGTGTTCCAGTTGTCCGGGAGCGAGCAGGCGCAGTTGTGGAAAGAAACCACCTTGTTGTCCGAAACCCTGGATCAACTGTTCGACGCTGACAAAATGAACGTCGCAGCGCTGGGCAACGTGGTCAGTCAGTTGCACATGCACGTCATCGTCCGGCACAAGGGCGATCCGGCGTGGCCTGCGCCGGTCTGGGGCAAGCACCCTGCGGTGCCGTACTCCCGGGAGCAGGCTGCCGAAGTCATCGCCCGGCTGAAGACGGTGCTCACTCAAGACTTCACCTTTGCGGAGACGCAGGCATGAACCTGGAAGAGCGGGTGATGGAACTGGAGAGCCGCCTGGCTTTTCAGGACGACACGATCCAGACGCTGAACGACGTGCTGGTGGCGCAACAACGCAGCGTCGAGCGCCTGCAACTGCAGATTGCCGCGCTGATCAAGCGCCAGGCCGAGATGGGCGGTCAGTTCGAGGCCGTCGAAGAAGAAGCGCCGCCACCTCACTACTGAGCATGGCAGGCATAAAAAAACCGCGCCTTGAGCGCGGTTTTTTTGTGGGTGACGATCAGCGGCGGGGAAGCGCCGCGATGACGTCTTCGGCCTGCAGGCCTTTATCGCGATTCATCACCGAGAACTCCACGCGCTGGCCTTCGACCAGTACGCGGTGGCCTTCACCGCGGATGGCGCGAAAGTGCACGAAAATATCATCGCCCGAGTCGCGGGAGATGAAGCCGAAGCCCTTGGAGGTGTTGAACCACTTCACGGTGCCGGTATCGCGTTGCCCCAGGTCGTGCTGCTGTGGCGCTGGCGAAGGGGAAGAACGGTAAAAGCTGACGGCCAGGTGCACGGCAACGGCAATCACTACCGCCAGCAGGCTGACCAGTACCGCTGGCTGGCCAGCGATGGTTTCGAGCGGGACGAGCAGGGTGAGGACTTGAAGCACGACGGCCAGCACCAGCAACGCACTGACCAGGTTTTGCAATTGATGACGCGGGCCTTTGTTCCAGTATGGAATCACTGGTGCGAGCACCAGGTTGATCAGGCCAAAAAATGCCAGATAAAGAGCATCCGGCTGGGACAGGTAAGAAGACAAGGCTTCACTACGCAGGCTGGGTATGAATGACAGCAGCAGGGCAGCTGCGCCCGTTAGCAGGTGGACTATTTTCAACATTTGGATAACTCACATTTAAATTGGATCACGAGGAAACAGCCGACCACGGCCGGTACGCTTCAGAACAAAAGGAGGCGTGATGCACGATCGTTGGGTCAGCCTGCGCGCTACAGCCTGTTGGCACATCAGTAGCGACACAGCTGTATTTAACAGCAAAGGTGAGATCTACTCAAATCAAGCGCTTAGCACGGTTGATCGAAGGTGATGATGGCAAATCGTCACTTGTTTAACGATGGCGTCTGGAGGCCTGTTCCAGAGCACTCAGCAAAATCCTTGAGCGGATTTCAGCCAGGCGCAAACAAACCTGTTCCAGCGATGCTTCATACACACAGATGGCTGCGCTGCGGGTTGCACCTTGCTAGAGTGTTCGGCAGTTTTTGAAATAACCATCGTCATATAAAGAGGAAGAAGCATGGCTATCGATATCGGTATCAGTGAAGAAGACCGCAAGTCCATCGTGGACGGCCTTTCTCGCTTGTTGGCAGATACCTACGTGCTGTACCTGAAAACCCACAATTTTCACTGGAACGTCACCGGGCCGATGTTTCGCACCCTGCACCTGATGTTCGAGGAGCAGTACACGGAGCTTGCGCTGGCCGTTGACTCCATCGCCGAGCGGATTCGCGCATTGGGCTTCCCGGCGCCGGGCACCTACTCGACGTATGCCCGCCTGTCTTCGATCAAGGAAGAAGAGGGCGTGCCTGCCGCCGAAGACATGATCCGTTCCCTGGTCCAGGGCCAGGAGGCAGTGACCCGTACTGCCCGCGGGATCTTCCCGTTGCTGGACAAGGTCAGCGACGAGCCTACCGCCGACCTGCTGACCCAGCGCATGCAGGTCCATGAAAAAACCGCGTGGATGCTGCGCGCGATGCTCGAAGGCAAGTGATCGCAGGAGTGGGCGGCAGCCAATGCCGCCCACTCGACAGTAGTGCTGCTGACTCTTTTATTCATCTTTCGGTTCGGAGTGTTAGCAGGTAACTTTCGACGCTGAAACGATTGTTCACCCAGTATTTTCGTATCAACTATCATCTTGGTGATGGTACTCATTACCTGTTTTAAAACAGCGCAAAATACATATATAACGCCCTGCCTCTGATAGCGCTTTTTCGCCTCTTTATCCTCGCGATTCGCCCTGCAATTGAAGTCATCTCCTACGCCCCGTGGGCCCTGATTCTGCTGGTTAAGCCCCGGTTAATCGGGCTTGATACACGGGCTGTTTATTTGATTTCAAATGTTTCGATTGCCGTGCTCTTGCGGCAACGAGGAGAAGTTCATGAGTCAAGACGCTATACGGGAGATCAGGGATGGCCATCGATGTCCCAAGGTACAGAATGTTCCGTTTGTCGAAAGTTTCAATATGGACCTGGCGCAGCCTCAGTCGCGCTCGGTGAGGCTCAATGGCCTGGCAACCTGCCTTCGCCTTGAGGGGGTGTACTGGAATATCCTGTCCGAGATCGCAAGTTATAACAGTTGCTCGGTCAATGCCGTTCTGTCTTATGTCGATCGGGAGGTTCACCTGCGTTATGGCGGCGTGAAGAACTTCAGTGGTTTGATTCGCGTGGTGTGTGTGACGCATCTGTTGCAGGCCGAGGGCCTGCAACTGTCGCCAGCGTGACCCCGGCAAGGCCCTAATTCCTGTGGGTCCGCCCCTTGCGGACCCGCTCCCGACGACAGTCGCCCGGCAGCGCAGGCCCCGCTGCGGGCGACTTCTTCATTCTCCGGTGGCAAGCGCGGCTGCACAGCCTTGATTAACCCTATATAATCCCCCGCCTTACCATGGCAGGCAGAAACCGACCGCCGGGTTGAACTGCATGCCAAGGCTCCTGCACCATTGCGCACTGGCGACGGGCGAGAGCTCCACCGAATTCCGAATTACGAGAAGTGAACAGACGACCATGATGCGCAGCCATTATTGCGGCCAACTGAACGAAAGCCTGGAAGGTCAGGAAATTACCCTTTGCGGATGGGTCCACCGCCGTCGCGACCACGGAGGGGTGATTTTCCTCGATATCCGCGATCGTGAAGGTCTGGCCCAGGTGGTTTTCGATCCTGATCGCGCTGACACATTCGCCATCGCGGACCGCGTTCGCAGTGAGTACGTCGTCAAGCTCACCGGCAAGGTGCGCGCGCGTCCTGCAGGCGCCGTCAACCCGAACATGGCTTCCGGCGCGATCGAAGTGCTGGGCTATGAACTGGAAGTGCTGAACGAGTCGGAAACCCCGCCGTTCCCGCTGAACGAATACTCCGACGTTGGCGAAGAGACTCGCCTGCGCTATCGCTTCATCGACCTGCGTCGCCCGGAAATGGCCGAGAAGCTGCGTCTGCGTTCGCGCATCACGTCCAGCATCCGCGGTTTCCTGGATGGCAACGGCTTCCTGGACGTCGAAACGCCGATCCTGACCCGTGCCACCCCTGAAGGTGCGCGTGACTACCTGGTGCCTAGCCGCACTCACGCCGGCAGTTTCTTCGCGCTGCCGCAATCGCCCCAGCTGTTCAAGCAACTGCTGATGGTCGCCGGCTTCGACCGTTACTACCAGATCGCCAAATGCTTCCGCGACGAAGACCTGCGTGCCGACCGTCAGCCTGAGTTCACTCAGATCGACATCGAGACCAGCTTCCTCGACGAAAAAGACATCATGGGTCTGACCGAGAGCATGATCCGCAAGCTGTTCAAGGAAGTCCTGGACCTTGAGTTCGGTGATTTCCCGCACATGACTTTCGAAGAAGCCATGCGCCGCTACGGTTCCGACAAGCCTGACCTGCGCAACCCGCTGGAACTGGTCGACGTCGCCGACCAGCTCAAGGAAGTTGAATTCAAGGTCTTCAGCGGCCCTGCCAACGACCCGAAATGCCGCGTGACCGCACTGCGCGTTCCAGGCGGCGCGAGCATGCCGCGCAGCAAGATCGACGACTACACCAAGTTCGTCGGCATCTACGGCGCACGTGGCCTGGCTTACATCAAGGTCAACGAGCGCGCCAAGGGCGTCGAAGGCCTGCAGTCGCCAATCGTCAAGAACATCCCCGAGGCCAACCTGAACGTGATCCTGGATCGCGTTGGCGCGGTCGACGGCGACATCGTGTTCTTCGGTGCCGACAAGTTCAAGATCGTCAGCGAAGCCCTGGGCGCACTGCGTATCAAGCTGGGTCACGACCTGAACCTGTTGACCTGCGAGTGGGCGCCGATGTGGGTCGTCGACTTCCCGATGTTCGAAGAGAACGACGACGGCAGCTTCTCTGCGCTGCACCACCCGTTCACTGCGCCGAAGTGCTCGCCTGAAGAACTGGAAGCCAACCCGGCCACCGCTCTGTCGCGCGCCTACGACATGGTCCTGAACGGCACCGAGCTGGGTGGCGGTTCGATCCGTATCCACCGCAAGGAAATGCAACAGGCGGTCTTCCGTCTGCTGGGTATCGCCGAAGACGAGCAGCAGGAGAAGTTCGGCTTCCTGCTCGACGCCCTGAAGTACGGTGCACCGCCGCACGGTGGCCTGGCATTCGGTCTGGACCGTCTGGTCATGCTGATGACTGGCGCCCAGTCGATTCGTGAAGTCATTGCCTTCCCGAAAACCCAGAGCGCTGCCGACGTCATGACCCAGGCACCGGGCGTCGTCGATGCCAAGGCGCTGCGCGAACTGCACATCCGCCTGCGCGAGACGCCAAAGGCCGAGTGATGCAAGGCAGGGCAGGGCGGACTTCTCCGGAACTTCGCCCTGACCCCTGCGCCCGTTTCGGGCAAGAATTCGAGTGAAGCGTCCTCGTTCGAGCAGTCGGCGAGGGCGTTCGTGTTTCAAGGTTTGGAGCGTTTTATGGCTGGTCATTCCAAGTGGGCGAACATCAAGCACCGCAAAGAGCGTCAGGATGCCAAGAAAGGCAAGATCTTCACCAAGTGGATTCGTGAACTGACGGTCGCTGCCCGTCAGGGTGGTGGTGATCCGGCGTCCAACCCGCGCCTGCGCCTGGCGCAGGACAAGGCGCTTGGCGCCAACATGAGCCGCGACATCATCGATCGCGCCATTGCCCGGGGTGCCGGTGCTGCCGATGCCGACGACATGGTCGAGCTGGGTTACGAAGGTTACGGTCCGGGCGGTGTGGCGGTGATGGTCGAAACCATGACCGACAACCGCAACCGCACTGCCGCGGCGGTGCGCCATGCGTTCAGCAAGTGCGGCGGTAACCTGGGCACCGACGGTTCGGTTTCCTACCTGTTCGAGCGCAAGGGGCAGATTTCCTACGCGCCCGGCGTCGACGAAGACGCGTTGATGGAAGCGGCCATGGAGGCTGATGCCGACGACGTCGTGACGCACGAGGATGGTTCCATTGACGTCTTCACCTCGTTCGCCGGCTTCTATGCCGTGCGCAACGCGCTGGAGGCGGCGGGCTTCACGGCGGCGGATGCGGAAATCGTGATGCAGCCGACCACCAGCGCGGTGCTGGATCTGGAAATGGCTGAAAAGGTGCTCAAGCTGATCGACATGCTCGAGGACCTGGACGACGTACAGAACGTCTATTCCAACGCGGAAATCCCTGATGAGGTGATGGAGCAGCTGGGCTGACCGTCACTCTTTTCGGGTTTTGAGGCCGGAGGCACGAAGCGTCGATTCGATCAGCGCTATCGGTCTCCGGCTTCTGCCTTTAAGCTGCGTTCAATTGTGCGCGTCCCTCTTCAAGCTGCAGGCGTTATGACTTTAATTCTAGGTATCGACCCAGGTTCGCGGATCACCGGTTTCGGTGTGGTGCGGGACACGGGGCGGGGTTGCGAGTACGTGGCTTCGGGCTGCATCCGCACCGGCAGTGGTTTGTTGCACGAACGGTTGCAGATCGTTTATCGCGGCGTGCGTGAGGTGATCCAGACCTACGGGCCGGTGACCATGGGCATCGAGAAGGTGTTCATGGCCCGCAACCCGGACTCTGCGCTCAAGCTGGGCCAGGCGCGAGGGGCTGCCATCGTGGCGGGCGCCGAGGAAAGCCTGGAGATCGCCGAATACACCGCGACCCAGGTCAAGCAGGCGGTGGCAGGGACGGGCGGCGCCAACAAGGATCAGGTGATGATGATGGTCATGCACCTGCTCAAGTTGACCAAGAAGCCTCAGGTAGACGCCTCGGACGCATTGGCGATTGCCTTGTGCCATGCTCATACCCGTTCCAGCCTGATCCCCCATGGCCTGAACACCGCACGCAGCCGTGGTGGCCGCTTGCGGCTCTGATAGCATCATTCGCTCATAAATTTTTACTTGCAGCTCACACGAGTCCTGCAAACATGGCGGCCAGGGTTCAGCCCTGTCTCTTGCAGTGACGGGCTACTGGAAAGGATCTGATACGTGATTGGACGTTTACGCGGCACGCTCGCCGAGAAACAGCCGCCGCACCTGGTGCTGGATGTCAACGGCGTGGGTTATGAAGTCGAAGTGCCCATGACCACGCTTTATCGTCTGCCCCATGTCGGCGAGACGGTGACCCTGCACACCCACCTGGTGGTTCGCGAGGACGCGCACCTGCTGTTCGGCTTCTATGAAAAGCGTGACCGCGAGATGTTCCGCGAGCTGATCCGCCTCAACGGTGTGGGTCCCAAGCTTGCGCTGGCGCTGATGTCCACGCTTGAGGTCGATGAACTGGTGCGTTGCGTCCAGGCGCAGGACACCTCCGCGCTGACCCGGGTGCCGGGTGTCGGCAAGAAGACCGCCGAGCGCCTGCTGGTCGAGCTCAAGGACCGCTTCAAGGCCTGGGACGCGTTGCCAGGCGCTTTCACGCTGGTTTCCGAAGGGCCGGGTACACCGTTGCCGGTGGCGACCGCCGAGTCGGACGCCATCAGTGCGCTGGTGTCCCTGGGCTACAAGCCGCAGGAAGCCAGCAAGGCGATCACGGCCATCAAGGACAAGAATCTGAGCAGCGAAGATCTGATTCGTCGCGCACTCAAGGGGATGTTGTAAGTGATCGAAGCCGACCGCCTGATCGCCGCCACCGGGCGCGACCGAGACGAGCAACTGGACCGGGCCATTCGCCCGCTGAGCCTTGCCGACTACATCGGCCAGCCCACCGTGCGCGAGCAGATGGAGCTGTTCATCCAGGCCGCCCGCGGGCGCAACGAAGCGCTGGACCATACCCTGATCTTCGGCCCGCCCGGCCTTGGCAAGACCACCCTGGCCAACATCATTGCCCAGGAAATGTCCGTCTCGATCAAGAGCACCTCGGGCCCTGTGCTGGAGCGGCCGGGTGACCTGGCCGCGATCCTGACCAACCTGGAACCGCACGATGTGCTGTTCATCGACGAAATCCACCGCTTGTCGCCCATCGTCGAGGAGGTTTTGTACCCCGCGATGGAGGACTTCCAGCTGGACATCATGATCGGTGAGGGCCCTGCTGCGCGCTCGATCAAGCTCGACCTGCCGCCGTTCACCCTGGTGGGCGCGACTACCCGTGCGGGCATGCTGACCAACCCGCTGCGTGACCGCTTCGGTATCGTGCAGCGTCTTGAGTTCTACAGCATCGCCGACCTGTCCACGATCGTGTCCCGTTCCGCGGGTATCCTGGGCTTGCCCATCGAGGACGAGGGGGCGTTCGAAATCGCCCGTCGTGCTCGCGGTACGCCGCGGATCGCCAACCGCCTGTTGCGTCGTGTGCGCGATTTCGCCGAGGTCCGTGGAAAAGGCCAGATCACCAAGGCCATCGCCGACCAGGCATTGAACCTGCTGGATGTCGATGAACGCGGTTTCGATCATCAGGACCGGCGTTTGCTGTTGACCATGATCGAGAAGTTCGATGGCGGTCCGGTGGGTGTCGACAACCTCGCGGCGGCGATCAGTGAAGAGCGACACACCATCGAGGACGTTCTGGAACCCTATTTGATCCAGCAAGGCTATATGATGCGCACACCTCGTGGCCGTATGGTCACCCGGCACGCGTATCTGCACTTCGGCCTGAACATCCCTTCGCGGATGGGCGAGCGCCCGGTGCCGGACGAACTGGCCGACGATGCCGACGAATAAATTCGGTTCGGACCGATTTATTCAGGCGTTTGATGGTCTGACGGGCAGTCACGGCAATGTGATGCCGGTCTTGTGGTTAAAAAACGATGAAAAACAGTTGCCTGGCCGGATTGGCAACCTGAGGAGTAAGCACTAGAGTATGCGCGCGCAAAACGGGGCTCAGTCGTTCGCACATCGCTGTCGCGTTTATTACGAGGACACCGATGCTGGCGGCGTCGTCTACTACGTCAATTACCTGAAATTCATGGAACGGGCTCGAACCGAGCGTCTGCGGGAATTGGGCTTTGCCCAGTCCGCGATGGCCGGCGACGAGAACCTGTTGTTCGTCGTGCATTCCAGTGAGGCGCGGTATCACAGCCCGGCACGCCTGGACGACGAGCTGCTGGTCAGCGCCGAAGTGATCGAATTGAACCGTGCCAGCCTGCGCTTTCAGCAAAGCGTCAGGCGGGCTGCGGATAATGTACTGCTCTGCGAGGGGCAGTTTTTGGTGGCGTGTGTGCGCGCCGATAGTTTCAAACCCCGGGCCATTCCCGAAACTCTGCGCGCGGCCTTTGCCGGCCAGGGCGGCGCGGGTACACATTCAGAGCAGGAGATACAGCGTGGAAGCTAACGTCGTCGACCATACCTCCATGTGGAGTTTGGTCAGCAATGCCAGCGTGGTGGTTCAGTTGGTGATGCTGATCCTGGTGGCCGCATCGGTCACCTCGTGGATCATGATTTTTCAGCGCAGCGCCATGCTGCGTGCCGGCCGTCGTGCGCTGGACACCTTCGAGGAGCGTTTCTGGTCGGGTATCGACCTGTCCAAGCTGTACCGTCAGGCCGGCAGCAACCCTGATCCGGATTCGGGCGTCGAACAGATCTTCCGTGCAGGCTTCAAGGAATTCTCCCGTCTGCGCCAGCAGCCTGGCGTTGACCCTGACGCGGTGATGGAAGGCGTGGCGCGTGCCATGCGCGTAGCCATCTCTCGCGAAGAAGAGAAGCTGGAGCAGAGCCTGCCGTTCCTGGCCACCGTCGGTTCCACCAGCCCGTACGTGGGTCTGTTCGGCACCGTGTGGGGGATCATGAACTCCTTCCGTGGCCTGGCCACCGCACAGCAGGCCACCCTGGCAACCGTTGCCCCGGGTATCGCCGAAGCACTGATCGCGACCGCCATCGGTCTGTTCGCCGCAATTCCTGCAGTAATCGCCTACAACCGTTTCGCCGCCCGTGGCGAGAACCTGATTGGCCGTTACTACACATTCGCCGATGAATTCCAGGCGATCCTGCACCGTAAAGTGCACACCAGCGAAGACTAAGCAGGTATTTCCAAATGGCTTTAATCGCTCGCGGCCGACGCGGCAAACGCAAGCCGGTCGCCGAAATGAACGTGGTGCCTTACATCGACGTGATGCTGGTGCTGCTGGTCATCTTCATGGTGACCGCGCCCATGATTAACCAGGGCGTGAAAGTCGATCTGCCCAAGGTCTCCAGCGAGGCCTTGCCGCAGGACAACAACAACCAGGTCCTGACCATTTCGATCAAGGCTGACAAGACCTATTACTGGAACCTTGGCAGCGAAGTCGACACCGACAAGCAGATGGACAAGGCCATGACCTTGCCGCAGCTGACCAGCGCCGTGACCAAGATCATCGCTGCCGGCCGTGAAGCCGGCAAGCAGACCCAGGTGTTCATTCGCGGTGACAAATCCGTCGATTACGGTGCCGTCATGGGCACCATGGGCGGGTTGCAGAAGGCCGGGGTCGGGAACGTTGGTCTGATTACCGAGGCGCCCTGATGCAGCCGATTCGAGAGCCATCAGCCTCGGAAAGCTACTTCTGGCCGTCTGTCTGGGCCGTGGCCCTGCACGTCCTGATTTTTGGTCTGTTGTTCGTAAGCTTTGCCATGACGCCCGAGCTGCCTGAAGCCAGGCCCATCGTTCAGGCAACGCTCTATCAGTTGAAGTCCAAGAGCCAGGCGACTACCCAGACCAACCAGAAGCTAGCTGGCGAGGCTAAGAAAGCCGCTGCACGACAAACCGAAGTCGAGCAGATGGAGCAGAAGAAAGTCGAGCAAGAGGCAATCAAGGCGGCGGAACAAAAGAAAGCCGATGCTGCTCAAAAGGCCGAGGAACAGAAGGCCGAGGAAGCGAAGAAGGCGGAAGAAGCGAAAAAGGCCGATGACGCCAAGAAAGCCGAAGCCAAAAAAGCCGACGACGCCAAGAAAGCCGCCGAAGAGAAACAATTGGCTGATATAGCCAAGAAAAAAGCTGAAGACGACGCGAAGAAGAAAGCCGAGGAAGACGCCAAGCGCGCGGCTGCCGAGGAAGCCAAGAAACAGGCTGCCGAGGATGCCAAGAAGCAGGCTGCTGAAGACGCGAAGAAAAAGGCTGCCGAAGACGCGAAGAAAAAAGCGGCTGAGGATGCCAAGAAAAAGGCTGCCGAGGACGCCAAGAAGAAGGCCCAGGACGCTGCCCGTAAATCGGCGGAAGACAAGAAGGCGCAAGCACTGGCCGACCTGCTCTCCGACAAGCCGGAACGCCAACAGGCGCTGGCCGATGAACGTGGTGACGAGGTTGCGGGTAACTTCGACGATCTGATCCGCTCGCGAGCTGCCGAAGGCTGGGCACGTCCACCTTCAGCGCGCAAGGGCATGACAGTGGTGTTGCAGATTGCCATGCTGCCGGACGGCACGATCACTTCGGTGAGCGTGGCCAAATCCAGTGGCGATGGTCCGTTCGACAGTTCGGCGGTAGCAGCGGTCAAGAACATTGGTCGTTTGACAGAGATGCAGGGGCTGAAACCTTCGGATTTCGCACCTTACCGGTCATTCAAGATGACATTCACACCTGAGGATCTAGCCTTGTGATTAACCTTCTTCGAGGATTGCTTGTCGTTCTGTGTTGCGCAGCGGGTTTCGCCGCTGCCGACGAAAAGAACATTCTGGTCACCAGCGGCAGCGACCGTGCCACGCCTATCGCAGTCGTGCCTTTCGGCCTGCAGGGCGGTAGCGTCCTGCCGGAAGACATGGCCCAGATCATCAGCAACGACTTGCTGAACTCTGGCTACTACTCGCCTATTCCAAAGGAAAACATGATCAGCCAGCCGAGCCAGGCCAGCGAAGTCATCTTTCGCGACTGGAAAGCGCTGGGCGCGCAGTACGTGATGGTTGGCAGCATCGTGCCATCGGGCGGTCGCCTGCAGGTGCAGTACGCACTGTTCAACGTGGCCACCGAGCAGCAAGTGCTGACCGGCAATGTGTCGGGCACCACCGACCAACTGCGTGACATGGCGCACTACATCTCCGACCAGTCGTTCGAAAAACTGACCGGTATCAAGGGTGCGTTCTCCACGCGCATGCTGTACGTCACCGCCGAACGTTTCGGTGGTAACAACACGCGCTACACCCTGCAGCGTTCGGACTACGACGGTGCCCGCGCAGTGACCCTGCTGCAGTCCCGCGAGCCGATCCTGTCGCCGCGTTTCGCGCCGGATGGCAAGCGCATTGCCTATGTATCGTTCGAACAGAAGCGTCCGCGCATCTTCGTTCAACACATCGATACTGGCCGTCGTGAGCAGATCACCAACTTCGAAGGCCTGAACGGCGCACCTGCGTGGTCCCCGGACGGCAGCAAGCTGGCCATGGTTCTGTCCAAGGACGGCAACCCTGAAATTTATGTGATGAACCTGGCTTCGCGTCAGCTTTCGCGAGTCACCAATGATTCGTCCATCGATACCGAACCTTTCTTCGGTAAAGATGGCTCGACCATCTACTTCACATCCGATCGTGGTGGCAAACCACAGATCTATAAAACGAGCATTAACGGTGGCGGCGCTGAACGCGTCACTTTCATCGGTAACTACAATGCCAACCCTAAGTTGTCGGCTGATGAAAAGACGCTGGTCATGATCCATCGTCAAGATGGCTTCACAAACTTCAAGGTAGCAGCCCAGGATTTGCAGCGCGGTAGCGTAAAAATCCTTACAGACAGCAACCTTGATGAGTCGCCTACTGTTGCGCCCAACGGCACCATGGT
This sequence comes from Pseudomonas sp. NPDC090201, assembly GCF_044746825.1. NCBI lineage: Bacteria > Pseudomonadati > Pseudomonadota > Gammaproteobacteria > Pseudomonadales > Pseudomonadaceae > Pseudomonas > Pseudomonas sp. NPDC090201. Next base: position 24,955 of record NZ_JBIVCX010000013.1, on the reverse strand, counting down.
AATCTACGCCACCCGCCAGCAGGGCCGGGGAGTCTTGATGCTCGTGTCCATTAATGGACGCGTAAGGCTCCCGCTTCCTACCGCTCAAGGCGAAGTCAGAGAACCTTCCTGGTCCCCTTACCTGAACTGACGCGGCGCTTTACGTTTTACTTAACACACTGGGGTTCATTAGGAGTTTCACGATGGAAATGCTGAAGTTTGGTAAATTTGCTGCGCTGGCTCTGGCCATGGCTGTAGCTGTAGGTTGCTCGTCCAAAGGCGGCGACAATGCCGGTCAAGGCGCTGCTGTAGATCCAAACGCTGGTTACGGCGCAAACACCGGTGCCGTTGATGGCTCCCTGAGCGAAGAAGCTGCTCTGCGCGCAATCACCACTTTCTACTTCGAATACGACAGTTCTGACCTGAAGCCAGAAGCCATGCGCGCTCTGGACGTTCACGCCAAGGACCTGAAAGCCAACGGCGCTCGCGTCGTTCTGGAAGGCAACACCGACGAACGCGGTACTCGCGAGTACAACCTGGCACTGGGCGAGCGTCGTGCGAAAGCCGTTCAGCGCTACCTGGTTCTGCAAGGCGTATCGCCAGCTCAGCTGGAACTGGTTTCCTACGGTGAAGAGCGTCCAGTTGCTACCGGCAACGACGAGCAATCCTGGGCTCAAAACCGTCGCGTCGAACTGCGTAAGTAATTTGACATGCGAACGTGCCGCCGTGCTTTAACCGTTTTGGCTCTCACCCTTCCTCTTGCAGCGATGGGTGCGGTTCCTGTGGTCGATGACAACTCTGGCTCCGCTGGCAGCAGTTATCCGCCATCGGGTTATGGTACGGCGGGCGCCTACGCCGGAGGCGGGGCTACGGCCCAGCCTTCGGCGCAAGGTCAGCTGTTCATGCAGTTGCAGCAAATGCAGGATGAAATTTCGCGCTTGCGCGGAATCGTCGAAGTCCAGCAGAACGATATCCAGCAGATGAAGCAGGAAGCGCTGGATCGTTACAAGGACCTTGACTCCCGCATCGGAGCTGGCGGCGCACCTGCCGCGCCAGCTGCCAACAATTCTGCATCCGACGGCGGCGTCAATGCCGGCGGAGCACCCGCAGCACCTGCCGCAGGCGCTGGTGGTCAAGTACCGCAAACCAGCACCGAGCCTGGTGATCCAGCGAAAGAAAAGCTCTACTACGATGCTGCTTTCGACCTCATCAAGGCCAAGGATTTCGACAAGGCCAGCCAGGCGTTCTCGGCTTTCCTGCGCAAATACCCCAACAGCCAGTACGCGGGCAACGCCCAATACTGGCTGGGTGAGGTGAACCTGGCCAAGGGCGACCTTCAAGGTGCCGGCCAGGCCTTCGCCAAAGTGAGCCAGTTGTACCCAAAGCACGCCAAGGTGCCTGACTCGCTCTACAAGCTGGCAGATGTCGAGCGCCGCCTGGGTCACACCGACAAGGTCAAAGGCATTCTGCAACAAGTCGTCGCCCAGTACCCCGGTACTTCGGCGGCTCAACTGGCTCAACGGGACCTTCAGCGTCTCTGATTGCCAGCCAGCTTGACCCTTGATTCAAGAAAGCCGCGCGTTGCGCGGCTTTTTTCGTTAGAATCTCGCACCCGAAATTCCGGTATTGATTACGCTTTTGTAGATTCTGCGAGCGCAGGGTGTACAAAAGTGCCTGACGGAGGCGGATGGCCTGTTTAGCCGTTACGCCCGTGGCCCATATGCAAGACACATTACGCATCACCGAAGTCTTTTACTCTTTGCAGGGTGAAACGCGCACGGCAGGCTTGCCTACCGTTTTTGTGCGCCTCACTGGCTGCCCATTGCGCTGCGGCTACTGCGACAGCGAATACGCCTTCAGCGGCGGCACCATCCAGACCCTGGACTCGCTCATGGAGCAGGTTGCCAGCTATCGCCCGCGCTATGTCTGCGTCACGGGCGGCGAGCCCCTGGCCCAGCCCAATGCCATCCCGTTGCTCGAGCGCCTGTGCGATGCCGGCTACGAGGTGTCCCTGGAAACCAGCGGTGCGCTGGACATCTCCAAAGTCGATCCCCGTGTCAGTCGCGTCGTCGACCTGAAGACACCGGGTTCGAAAGAAGTGGCGCGCAATCGCTATGAAAACATCGAGCTGCTGACACCCAACGATCAGGTCAAGTTCGTGATCTGCTCCCGCGAGGACTACGACTGGGCAGTTTCCAAGCTGATCCAGTACGGCCTGGAGCGGCGTGCTGGTGAGGTGCTGTTCTCGCCGGTTGCCCATGACCTGCGCCCGCGGGACCTGGCGGACTGGATCGTGGCGGATAACCTGCCGGTCAGAATGCAGCTGCAATTGCACAAGATTCTCTGGGACGATGAGCCGGGACGCTGACATGAGTGAACACACGATGACTGAGAAACGCGCGGTAATCCTGCTGTCCGGCGGCCTTGATTCGGCCACCGTGGTGGCCATGGCCAAGGCCGAAGGCTACACCTGCTACACCATGAGCTTCGACTACGGCCAGCGCCACCGCGCCGAGCTGAAGGCCGCAGAGCGCGTGGCGAAGGACCTGGGCGTGGTCGAGCACAAGGTGATCGGCTTGAACCTGAACGGCATCGGCGGCTCGGCCCTTACCGACAGCAGCATCGCCGTGCCGGAAACCCCGGGTGAAGGCATCCCGGTCACCTACGTGCCCGCGCGCAACACCGTCTTCCTGTCCCTGGCACTGGGCTGGGCCGAAGTGCTGGGCGCCCGCGACATCTTCATCGGCGTCAACGCCGTGGATTACTCCGGCTACCCGGACTGCCGCCCGGAGTTCGTGGAATCCTTCGAGCGCATGGCCAACCTGGCCACCAAGGCCGGCGTGGAAGGGCAGGGCTTCACCATCCAGGCGCCGCTGCAAATGCTCAGCAAGGCCGATATCGTCAAGGCCGGCACCCGCCTGGGCGTCGACTACAGCCTGACCGTTTCCTGCTATCAGGCCGACGATCAGGGCCGCGCCTGCCGCAAATGCGACAGCTGCCGCCTGCGCGCAGAAGGCTTCGCCGCAGCCGGTTTGCCAGACCCGACAAATTATTTTTAACTTTTTTTCGATAAGGTGTTGAATTACTGAGAAATTACAGTAATATACGCGCCACCACGAAGCGGGTCGTTAGCTCAGTTGGTAGAGCAGTTGGCTTTTAACCAATTGGTCGTAGGTTCGAATCCTACACGACCCACCATCTTCAAAACCCGAGAGGTCCACGTAAGTGTGAATTCTCGGGTTTTTTTTCGTCTGGAACAAAGTGGGCCGAGCACTTGTGCCGCCAGCCGTTTGATGACCTGAACGCCTAACTACGTAAGCACGCCCATAACCGCACTCACCAGCGCCGCAGCCATATTGTCTTTGTTGACGATGGCGTCGGGATGGTCTCGCTGAATTACACTGATAGGCATGCTGGCTACGACCGCATCTTGTGGTTCCTGAACCAGGCACTGACCACCAGCTGCTGCCACAGCATTGGCTCCCTGAACGCCGTCGCAGTCTCCACCTGAAAGAACAACGCAAATCACGCGTGGCCCAAATACCTCTGCTGCCGTCATGAACAAACGGTCGGCTGCTGGCCGTGAATATCGAACCTTTGGCCCGTCGCTCAGGTGTAGCAGGCCGGGATCAACTACCTGCAAATGCCTGTCGGGGGGCGCGACATAGATCCGGCCCGACTCGATGATTTCACCCTCTCTCGCATACTCAACTGGCAACCCCGTATACCGGCCAATGATGTCGGCCAAATATCCGGGACTGGACGGCCCGGAATGGATAACGATCATGATCGCCGCGGGGAAATCTCGGGGCAGTGCACCTAGTAAGGTTCTCAAAACCTCAAGTGCGCCTTGAGACCCGCCGATGACAACTATATCTCTAGCTGGTGCTTCAACCTGCATATCCATGGGCGTCTCCTTTCACCTAAATCATGGACATAGACGGCCTTGGAGTCGTTCAGTCTTATGGTGGTGCTTATCAACAATGCGCCAGGAAATGCAGGGCGAAGGGAGCCGCCTGTGGCAGGCCTTAACATTCCGTCAGCTTGAGGTTTCGAGGCTAGAACCGAGGTTGAGCGAGAGTTCGTGCCAAGCGAATTGCCGTCGAAACGTTGACGTTGTGCAGTACCGAGGCGCTGCCTTGCAGGATCCTCAAATTATCAGTCATGAGATTTTCGCTCTGTCGAACGTCCGATTAGCGTCCTCGACGGGTTTCTAGAAGCCTGCCAACGATGTACCCAACAACGACCATGGCGGCAGTGGTCGCAATTAGGAAGGCTTGAGCTGGGTTTTGAATGGCAAGGCGCTGATTGGCTTGATCAGATGACTGATCTGCGGGGTCATCGACCTGGGCTGATACTTCAACCTCCGCCAATGTGAGTGTTGTACCGTCCTTCAGCTTGAGGGTCAGGTCGATAATTGTGCCTGCCAGCCCGCCTGGAAAGGCTGACTCCCCAACGGAGCTCACCTGATCAACCATAAACTGGTCGCCATCCATCCAGCCGACGGCGGTTAGGAGCTCTGGATGAAGGAAGTATTTGCCGTCTAGAAAGAACCCCCTGAATTCTGGAGCACCCTCTACGTTTTCAATGATGTATCGCTCACCTGTCTTCATGCCTGTGGGGTTGTTCATAAATCATTCCTCCAGTTAGTGAAGGATAGAGGTACTGCGTGGCGGGAACGTTCCTATTCCTGGATCAAGGGTGGTTCCAATGTCACTTTCGGCGCAAAGCCAGTCCGAGAAAAATGCCTGGCGGCACAAAACGGGGCAGATTCGGCTGAGATTTAGTTTTGAGTTCACAGCAAATAGCCAATTACGCCAAACCTTTCTGATTCACCAGCTGTCGATTGCAGGATTCTCGCACTTGGGCGGGGGGGAGCGTAAATGATCGGCGTGGTGATTCCTGCACACAATGAAGAAAATCACATTCACCAGTGCGTGATTTCCATAATCGAAGCCGCCAATCACCCAGACCTAAATGGCATGCCAGTCCGGCTGGTTGTGGTGTTGGATGCTTGCACGGACGCTACTGAGGGCTTGGCAGCTTCAGCGGGTGCTATGGTTCTGAACGTCCACCACAAAAATGTCGGAAAGGCTCGTGGAGCAGGTGCAGAACTACCTTACGAACCTGGCGATTTCGTTGTGTTCCAACCCGTCTGCGCTCGAATCTTCCCATCCCTTCAACACGCAATGGGGTGAGCCTTGACGGCTGGCTCCGTGAAATGGGATAGGGCTGACAGGTGCGTTTATGTTTCAGGAACGGAAGTTACATGGAGCGAGCCAGATGGACACTCACGAACGAGAGATGCTCGACAGGTGTTATCCCGTTGATGAAGATATCGCGCTTCAGCGGCGGATTTGGCGTTTTGAACGCATTGGCTGGTATGCCCTAGTCATCGTCGTCGCCCTGACGCTTTGCGGTCTGTTTTCGCATGGAGCCCTTAGTTCGGCCACGGCTACCTCTTCGGCAAAAGACCTAGTGGTCGAGTACGAGAGGTTTCACCGCAGCGGTGCGGTCAATCCGATGATCATCCATAGTCGTGGGGTTCCAGGCCAGACCCATACTGTCTTTATTTCTGAGGATATGCTTGAGGGCTTTAGCATTGACTCAATGCAACCCCAGCCCGTGGGTTCTACAGGTAGCCGGCAGGGGCTGCGCCTCCGGTTGATGGGAGACTCTCAAGGTGAAAGCGCTTTGTACTTGGCTTGGCGCAGCGACGGCGTAGGTGTTGTCAAAAGCGAGATCGCCATCGACGGCGGTGGGAAAGTTTCACTCACTCAATTCATCTATCCATAGGTGCGAAATGGACGCAGTTCTGCGGGCAGCCGCCATTTATCTCGCACTGATGGTGCTCTTTCGGATTTCTGGACGAAGAGCCTTGGGGGAAATGACATCTTTCGACTTCGTCCTTTTATTGATTATTGGAGAAGCGACTCAGCAGGCACTCTTGGGCGACGACTTCTCAATCACTAATGCCGTTTTGGTGATCGTGACGCTGCTTTCCATTGATATCGGTTTCTCGCTTCTCAAGAGGCGCTCTAAACGCATCGGAAAGCTTATCGATGGTGGACCAACAATCATCGTCGAGAATGGAGTGTTCCTGCGGCACCGGATGCACGAAGCGCGGGTGCAAGAGGATGACGTCATGCAGGCTGCTCGATTAGGCCCGGGGGTGGAAAGCGTTGATCAGATCAAGTTCGCGATTATCGAGCGCAATGGGAAGATTTCTATCATCCGCAACGAGTGACTGGCTGTCGCTTCATACTTCTTGAAAAGCGATGCGCACACATCTGCAGCCTACCGCAGGCTGCAGAAGCATATCCTGGCCAATCAGCCTTTGCTGTGCTCTTTGGATGTAGGTGGTTCAGCAACGCCGCGTGGCCCGGCGATTCCCCATATGGCCAACCCGATCACGGGCAGAACCAGGATGAGTAAGGCCCATCCTGCCTTGGTGCCAGAAGATTTGCTCGTTCGCCAGACGCTGGCGATTGCCCAGATATCAACCAGCAGGAGGACGAGTACCAATGCCCACCAGATAACGGTCAGTTCCATTTAGCACCTCCATTGCCTGATTAAACGGCGGGTATCGCAGCCGGGGAATCCGTTTCCGGCAGCACCACATCGTTCCTGCCCGGCGTAAGAATCACCTTGCGGCAATCTTCCTGTTTCTTGTCGAAAATCTTGTAGCCTTCAGCGGCCTGCTCCAAGGACATCCTGTGGGTGATGATCGCTTCAGGAGAGATGTGTCCCAGCTCGATGTGCTCAAGCAGCTCTGGCAGGAAGCGCTGCACGTGAGTCTGGCCCATCTTGAACGTCAACCCCTTATCGAACGCATCCCCAAACAGGAACCCGTGAATGAAGCCGGAGTAGACGCCCGGCACGCTGACGGTGCCCCCGCGCCGTACTGCAGCGATACATTGGCGTAGCGCCTTGCCGCTGCTGCCTTCGAGTTTGAGGGTGGCGAGGATGGTTTCAGTGGTGCTGCCTTTGGCTTCAAAGCCGACAGCGTCCACTACGCCATCGACCCCGCGCATGCCTGGGGTTTGCCGGATGATCGTGTCAGCAGGGTCGTCGTCTTCATCGAAATTGACTGGGATCACGTTATAAGTCTGTTGCGCGTAAGCGAGTCGGTAGGGGTGGTGGTCGACCATGAAGATGCGCTCGGCCCCGAGCATGCGGGCAACCGCTGCGCAAAGGAGGCCGACCGGGCCAGCGCCATAGATGGCAATGCTGGAGCCTTGGCCGATGCCGCTATTCGTCACCGCCTGATACGCAGTAGGCAGGATGTCCGAGAGGAACAGTACCTTCTCATCCGCCAATGTGCCCGGAACCTTGAACGGCCCGGTGTTGGCTTTCGGCACACGCACATATTCAGCCTGGCCACCCGGAATACCGCCATACATGTGGCTGAATCCAAACAGCGCTGCGCCCGGCGGGATCGCTTTCTTGTTCATGATCGCCCCACGACCGGTATTTGTCGTTTCACAGGCCGCGAATAAATCCTGCTGGCAGAAGAAGCAGTCTCCGCAGGCAATCACGAACGGAATTACAACGCGATCCCCCGGTTGGACGGCCGTCACGCCTGAGCCTGTCTCTTCGACGATGCCCATGAATTCATGGCCGAAGATATCGCCGTGCTCGACGGTCGGGATCTTGCCGCGATACAGGTGCAGGTCTGAACCGCAGATCGCCGTTGCGGTGACCCTTAGGATGATGTCGTCCGGCGCCTCGATGATCGGGTCGGGAACGGTGTCGACCTTGACGTCATGGGCACCGTGATAGGTGAGAGCTCGCATATTGTTTTCTCCGCTGTTTAGTGTGGCCTCTAGAGAGCGGAGCTATGGAGCGTCCGTTAAGTTCATGCCTTCGGATAGCCGCAACCTTGCGATTAAAATCAGCTGGCTGGTGAAACCATTCTTTTGAGACTGTTCGTCGCTTCAAATGAACATAACGCGAAAGGCTCGGCCCAAGATCCGGCGAGTGTTTCTGCGTTCTCAAGGGGCATCCTAATTTTCGCCCCTTGGCGGGATGATCAAGAAGTCATATCAGCCATACATATGACCGTGTTGCTCATTGAGGAACAAACGATGGTGATTGGTGCCGCAGACCTAAACGTCGACCTTGCCAACAAAGCCGAAGAGGCACTATTCAAGTGGCTCATCGCAAGTTTTTTGATGGGGAAGAGAATTCGAGGTGACGTTGCCGCTCAGGCCTACAGGATCATCGTCGAGAAACACCATTGTGACACGCCTGGCAAGCTTGCGGCATGTACGCACGGCCAGTTGGTGAGGATGCTGGGAGAGGGCAGTTACACCCGTTACGACGAATCTACCGCCAACCGACTACTGAAGCTGAGCGAGCGTTTGACGCGCGACTACGGTGGGAAAGTGCTGAACATTCTTGAGGCCAGCAAAGACCGATCTGAGTTTGAGGCAAGGCTCAAAGAATTCGAAGGCATTGGCCCTAAGACGGTTGAGATCTTCATGCGCGACGCGCAACAGGTACTGTATTGAAAACCGCAGAAGTTTACGTGGGTGCGCTGGCTGGAAGCTGGCCCAAGAATTCGCGCCTGAGTTTGAAGGCGAAGGTACGCACCTGCAACGTTACGCACTACGGTTGGGCGCTGCTGAGATCAACAGTTCCTTCTATCGCCCACATAGACCCGCAACTTATGCGAAGTGAGCATCATCGGTAAGCAGCGATTTCCGCTTCTCAGTGAAAATGCCCAAGTCGATCAGCCACGAGAGTCGGCTCGTGGACTGCTCAGAGCTGCTTGATAAATTCTTGTCGGAGGTCACTGCACTGGGTAGCGCGCTCGGCTGCCTGCTGATCCAGCTCCCGCCTTCACTCTCATTCGATGCCCGGGTCGCAGGCCGCTTCTTCGACTCGCTGAGAGCTCGCTTTTCAGTGCACCGTTGCGTACCTTCCAGCAGTCCGAGCCTACTCATCTGAGGGTCTACAGGTAGCGGAGTTCGCGATCTAACACTGGATAATGACCGTTCGAGAACTTTATCGAACGGGAAGCACCAAGCGGTTTCGAAACCTGTAGATCGCGACTCTTTCGTGGTCGAGCGAGGTGCTTATGAACAGTTCCGCAATACCCGGTGATGACAGAGATGCCAATGACGCGATCAAGCCATTGGAACCAGGTCGTCCTGACGTGATGCCCAATCCGCCTCCTGGCAGCGACGAGGGCGACTCTAAGGACAACGAACCGGCGCCAATCCTCGACGGGGACATCCTGATAGATGAGGACATGTCAGACGTAGAAGCCAACGACTCCGTGTCTCAGGAGCATCCACCGCAACGCTGAAGGTAAAAGCGTTAATGATGGTGTGGCGGGCTCATATGAACCGCCATTCTCACCACTTGTCGGCCAAGTCATCTGCTACCAGTCGCCCGCGAACCTTTGGGTGCAAGCAAGCGACCCTCTCACCAATTAGTGTGAACGTATGGATTCATGAATCTTCTAAAGCTCACAAGTGGAGGAGTCAGCATGCAACCAAAAACTGAAGGGCTTGAAGAACAAGGCCCCAGCCGCGTTCCGTTCATCAACGATCCCCAAAAGCCTTCTTCTAAATCCTCTAATAGGAATGGAGAGTCTGTTGAGGCGGACGACGAGGAAATCGAGCCGGATCCCGATGGCGAGGTAGACGCCGAGCGTTAGGAAAACACCCGGCAGTGACACCGACGTCTAGTTAGGGCGCTCTCGGGCCTCAACGGGTGCCAATGGGGGCGAGGATATCCGCATTGCTTGATGCTATGCCTGGGAATCGCAGCATGAACGACTCTTTCAATCTCTCGCGATTTATTGATGCGCAGCGCCCGGTTATCCGCCGAGTCATGGATGAACTGCGGGCAGGCCGTAAGACGAGCCACTGGATGTGGTTCGTTTTCCCGCAGCTAAAGGGGTTGGGCAGAAGCGAAACCGCGATGCGCTTTGGCATCACCAACATGGACGAGGCTCGTGCCTATCTCGCCCATCCATTGCTCGGGCGGCGACTTGATGAGTGCGTGCAAACTCTTCTTGAACACGGCAACTTGAGCGCATTTGAGATCTTCGGCTCGCCAGATGATCTGAAGCTGCGCTCGTGCCTGACATTGTTCAACGAGGCGCATTCGGAATCCGCCTTGTTTCAGCGAGCACTCGATCAGTTCTTTGACGCAGAGCCGGATGACAGGACGATCCAGTTACTCCAGGCCTCCCGGTAGTAACCTTGCACTGGAACGGGTGAGTGGAGCGCGCAATTATGATCCCCACCATCCCACCCAAACGGTCGCCCGTCCAGAAAGGCTGAACGTTTAAGTCAACCTCCCAGTCGTACCAGCTAGACGCAGCGAACTGCGCGCATTGCTTACCTACCGTGAGGTCACCATGAGCCCAAGTCCTTCCACCGGCGTCGAGCTGCATTCCATCGCGTTCACTCTGAACGGCGATCGCCGAACGCTGAACATTCCCCCGTGGGTGACCTTGCTCGATCTGCTTCGGGACGAGCTCGACCTGACCGGCACCAAAAAGGGTTGCGATCACGGGCAGTGCGGTGCCTGCACGGTGTTGCGTGATGGCAAGCGCATCAATGCCTGCCTGACGTTGGCCGTGATGTGCGACGGCGCTGAGCTGACTACGGTTGAAGGGCTTGCCACGGGGGACGAGCTGCATCCGATGCAGCGGGCGTTCATCAAGCACGATGCCTTCCAGTGCGGTTACTGCACGCCGGGGCAGATCTGTTCTGCCGTCGGCCTTGCCCGCGAGGGGCGGGCGAATAACCGTGACGACATCAAGGAACTGATGAGTGGCAACCTCTGCCGCTGCGGTGCCTACACCAACATCATCGCCGCGGTTGAGGAAGCGTTGCCTCACAGCGGTGGGGAATTGGGGCAGGGAGGGGCGCAATCATGATGCCTTTCAATTATTCCCGGCCTCGGGATGTCAGTGAGGCGATCAACCTGGCCGACGCCACGACCCGGTTCATCGCCGGCGGCACCAATCTGGTCGATCTCATGAAGGAGAACGTGGTCCGCCCCGGTCGTCTGATTGACATCACCGGGTTGGGCCTTGATGAGGTCGAGGAACTGCCCAATGGCGGACTGCGCATCGGCGCGTTGGTGAGTAACGCAGACTTGGCGTGGCACTCGTTGATCGAACAGCGTTATCCGTTGCTGTCCCAGGCCATCCTGGCCGGCGCGTCCCCGCAACTGCGGAATATGGCGAGCACGGGTGGCAATCTCTTGCAGCGCACGCGTTGCTACTACTTCTACGACACCGGTTCGCCCTGTAACAAGCGCGAGCCGGGCAGCGGGTGTCCGGCGCGTTCGGGCTTGAACCGTATCCACGCGATCCTCGGGGCGAGCGATGCCTGCGTCGCTACCCATCCATCCGACATGTGCGTCGCGCTCGCGGCGCTTGATGCTGTGGTCCATGTCGAAGGCAAGGCCGGAAAACGGCGTATCGAATTTGCCGACTTCCATCGTTTACCTGCAGACGCGCCTGAGCGGGACAATCAATTGGCTGACGATGAACTGGTCACGTCCATCGAGCTGCCGCCCCCTCAGTTCATCGCCCACCATCGCTACCTGAAAATTCGTGATCGTGCGTCCTATGCCTTTGCCCTGGTTTCCGTGGCGGCAGCGCTGGAGCTTGATGGCGACACCGTTCGCCAGGCCAGGCTGGCGCTGGGCGGAGTCGCGCACAAGCCGTGGCGTGACAAGGCCGTCGAGGCCTCGCTGGTGGGCAAGCCGGTGTCCCGCGAGACCTTCACCGCCGCAGCTGACTTGTTGCTGCGCGATGCCCAGCCGCTGACCCATAACGCCTTCAAGGTCCGGCTCGCCCATCGTGCAATCGTGCGTGCCTTGAGCGACGCCGCCATTGGAGGGAATGCCTGATGAACACATTCAATGCTGCGGTGGGCCAGCCACTGGATCGGGTAGATGGCGTGGCCAAGGTAACGGGCAAGGCGCGGTATGCGGGTGAATACCCCGAGGACGGGCTGCTGTTCGGCAGCGTGGTGTCCAGCACCATCGCCAAAGGCCGTGTGCTCGATATCGATACCCGCGAGGCCCTCAATGTGCCGGGCGTGGTGCTGATTCTCGACCACCGCAACCGGCCGCGGCTGTCCAGCTACGACGATGACTACAGCGATGCCGACTCGGCCGAAGGCTCCGCGTTTCGCCCGCTCTATAACGACCGAGTGTTGTACAGCGGCCAGCCATTGGCGCTGGTTGTGGCGCAGACGCTGGAAATGGCGCGCTACGCTGGCTCGCTTTTGCGCATTCGCTATGAAGAAGAGCCGCACCAGACCGATCTGGATGCCGCCCTCGACCACGCACACAAAGCCCCGGCCGAAACGCCGAAGCCGCGCGGCGATTTTGCGCGGCATTACGCCGACTCTGCCACCCAGGTGGACGTGACCTACACCACGCCGGTGGAGCACCACAACCCGATGGAGCCCCACGCCTCGACGGTGTTCTACAAGCCCGATGGCAGCCTTGAAATTCACGACAAGACCCAAGGCACTCAGAACTGTCAGGATTACCTGCACAAGATTTTCGACCTGCCCAAGGACAAGATCCGCATCCTCGCAGCCTTTGTCGGCGGCGCGTTCGGCTCGGGCCTGCGCCCTCAGTATCAGTTGCCACTGGCAGTGATGGCGGCCCTGGCGCTGAAACGCTCGGTCCGCGTGACCCTGACCCGGCAGCAGATGTTCACCTTCGGTTATCGGCCACGCACCTCACAGCGGCTGCGACTGGGCGCGGATGCCAACGGCCGCCTTATGGCGATCGGGCACGACGCGATCGGGCAGACCTCACGCTTCGAGGACTTCACCGAGCATCTGGTCGAATGGAGCGGCATGCTCTATCGCTGCGACAACGTGGCGCTGAATTATCAACTGGTGCCGCTCGACGTCTACACCCCGCTGGACATGCGCGCGCCGGGTGCTGCGTCAGGTGTGATCGCGCTGGAAGGCGCACTGGACGAGCTTGCCTGTGCGGCAGGCATCGATCCCCTGCAATTGCGCCGCCTCAACTTTGCCGACAGCAATGGCAACGAGGGCAAACCGTATTCGAGCAAGGCGCTGCTGGCCTGCTACGACCAGGGCGCCGAACGTTTTGGCTGGAGCCAGCGCAATCCGGTGCCTCGCAGCATGCGCCAGGGGCGGGAGCTGATCGGCTGGGGCGTCGCAGGTGGTGTCTGGGAGGCCATGCAGATGAAGGCCAGCGCCAAGGCGCGAATCGATGCCGCGGGCAAGCTGACCGTCAGCAGCGCCACCACGGATATTGGCACCGGCACCTACACCGTCATGACCCAGATCGCCGCTGATGCGGCCGGGGTCATGCCGCAAGACGTGACATTCAACCTGGGCGATTCCTCGCTGCCCACCGCGCCTTTGCAGGGCGGCTCCTTCACAGTTTCTTCGGTCGGTTCCGCCGTGAGTCAGGCGTGCCTGATCTTGCGCACCCAGGTGCTGGAAGCGCTGCGTCGGCTGCATCCCGAGGTGGCTGATGTTCCGGTGGAGCAGATCGGCTTCGGGGACGGGTTCGTGCACGCCGGGGATCAGCGTTTTGCCATCGCCGAAGTGGTTGCCCATTGTGAAGGCGGCGCACTGGAAGTCCAGGTCGATGCAGAGCCCAGCACCAAGCGCAGCGGGTTTGCCACGGCGACTCACTCTGCGGTGTTCGTCGAAGTGCGGGTCGATGAGGACCTGGGCACCATCAAGGTCAGCCGTGTGGTCAGCGCGGTTGCAGCAGGGCGTGTGATCAACCCGAAAACAGCGCAGAACCAGTTGTTGGGCGGCGTCGTCTGGGGCCTGGGCATGGCGCTGCAGGAAGACACCCTGAGCGATCACACGCTCGGTCGTTTCATGAATCACAGCCTGGCCGAATATCACATCCCGGTCCACGCCGACATCGGTGACATTGATGCGTTTTTCGTCGAGGAAGAGGACGACATCGTCAACGACCTGGGCTCCAAGGGCGTGGGCGAGATTGGCATCGTCGGTGTGGCTGCGGCGGTCTCCAATGCCGTGTTCCATGCCACCGGCAAGCGCGTGCGCGATTTCCCCGTGACGCTCGACAAGCTGCTGCAGTGACCGCGAACAACACCCGGATGCATGGCACCCGAGTGTGAGATTTTTGTACCCGTGATGTGCTTTCCAACCTGATGGAGATGGCCCGATGAACGACCTTCCCGTTACACGTCCCGCGACCGCGCCGTTGCCCTTTGACGCGTCGTTCGAGCAGATTCCTGACGACGAAGCGCAGACCAGCAAGGAGCTGGCCGAAACGCTCCACTCGATCATGGAAACCACCTTCAAAGACAACGGCCATGCCAATCGCAGCGTTCACGCCAAGGGCCATGGCTTGCTGAAAGGGCGGGTCACGGTGCCCGACAACCTTCCGCCGGAGCTGGCACAGGGCGCGTTCGCCCGCCCCGGCACACTGACCGCTTTTCTGCGGTTCTCGACCAACCCCGGGGACATCCTCGATGACAAGGTTTCAACGCCGCGCGGTCTGGCAATCAAGCTGGTGGGTGTCGATGGCCCGCGTCTGCCGGGCAGCGAAGGTGAGGTGACACAGGACTTCGTCATGCAGAACGCCAAGGCGTTTACTGCCGCCACACCCAAGGCATTCCTGAAGACCTTGAAGCTGCTGGCCAAGACTACCGACAAGGCGCCGGGCATGAAGAAGGCGCTGTCGGCGGTACTGCGGGGTGTGGAGTCGACCATCGAATCCATGGGCGGCGAAAGCGGCACCTTGAAGAGCCTCGGCGGCCATCCGCAAACCCACATTCTGGGCGAGAGTTTTTCCACCGTCGCGCCGATTCTCTACGGGCCCTATTACGCCAAGCTGGCCATGGTACCGGTGTCGCCATCCTTGACCGCACTCACTGACCAGCATGTGGACTTCGGCGACAACCCGGACGGGCTTCGGGCAGCGGTGAGCGAGTATTTCAGTCAGCAAGGCGGCGTCTGGGAGCTGCAAGTGCAACTGGCGACCGATATCGAAAAGATGCCCATCGAAGATGCCTCCGTGCAATGGCCGGAAGAGCTCAGCCCTTACGTCACCGTGGCGCGGGTCGAGGTCGATCCGCAGGCAGCCTGGGACGAAGAGAAAGTCCGGGAGATCGACGATGGCATGGCGTTCAGCCCCTGGCATGGGCTGGCGGCTCACAGACCCTTGGGTGGTGTGATGCGGGTGCGCAAACCTTCCTACGAGATGTCGTCTGAGTTTCGCGGCAGTCACAACGGTTGCCCGATTCACGAACCCCGCTGATTGAGGTCTTTGCATGCAGCTTATCCACCCGACCGCGCATTTCCATCCCTACAAGAATGCCTCGGGAGGCTGGGGTTCGGCGCATTCCGTCATGAGCATTCTTTGGCGTGAACAGGCGCTGCGCAAGGCGCCCGCGGCGCTGATGAAGCAGAACAAACCCAAGGGTTTTGCCTGCGTCAGCTGCGCCTGGGCCAAACCTGGCAACCCCCATGCGCTGGAATTCTGTGAGAACGGCGCCAAGGCCACGGCTTGGGAATTGACGTCACTGCGCACGGACGCGGATTTCTTCGCCCGGCACACCCTGAGCGAGCTGCGTGGATGGAGCGATTACGATCTTGAACAGCACGGGCGGCTGACCCACCCCTTGCGCTATGACGCGCAAATCGATCAGTACGTGCCGACCACCTGGGAGGAGGCCTATGCTGCCATCGGCGTCCAGCTCAAACAGCTGGCGCCGGACGAGGTGGCCTTCTATGCCTCGGGCCGCGCGTCACTGGAAGCCTCTTTCATGTACCAGTTGTTCGCCCGCGCATACGGCACCAACAACCTGCCGGACAGCTCGAACATGTGCCACGAGAGCACGTCGGTTGGCTTGCAGGAAAGCATCGGCGTGCCGGTGGGAACGGTGACCCTCGCCGATTTCGAGCACACCGACTGCATCTTTTTCTTCGGCCAGAACGTGGGCAGCAACAGCCCGCGCATGCTGCATCCGCTGCAGGAGGCGCGTAAGCGTCACGTGCCCATCATCACCTTCAACCCCCTGCGCGAGCGTGGGCTGGAGCGCTTCGTCAATCCACAGTCGGTCAGCGAGATGGTCGGCCCTTCATCGACGGCCATCAGCACGCAATACCATCAGGTCGCGATTGGTGGCGATACGGCGGCCGTCATGGGCATCGCCAAGGCGCTGTTGTTCATGGATCGGCAGGCGATGGAAGCAGGCGCCCAGCCTGTGCTGGATCATGCCTTCATCGCCGAACACACCGAGGGTTTCGACGCCTTTGTGGCGCAGGTCGATGGCTACTCCTGGGACGACCTTGTACAGCGCTCGGGGTTGAGTCGTTCATCCATGGAGGCAGCTGCCACTGTCTACGCCCGCAGTCAGAAGGTCATGATCATTTACGGCATGGGGATGACCCAGCACCGCCACGGTGTTGGCAATGTGCAGATGCTGGTGAACCTGCTGTTGCTGCGCGGCAATATCGGCAAGCCGGGCGCGGGGATCTGCCCGGTTCGTGGGCATTCCAATGTTCAGGGCCAGCGCACCGTGGGCATAACGGAAGACCCGGCCAAGGTGCCCAAGGACAGGATCGAGGCGCGGTTCGGCTTCAAGGTGCCGAGCAAGAAAGGCCTGGCTACCGTCGATACCTGCAAGGGCATCCAGGATGGCAGCGTCAAAGGCTTCATTGGCCTGGGCGGGAATTTCCTGCGCGCCGTCCCCGACACTGACCGCATGGAGCCCGCCTGGAAAGGGCTGACGTTGAACGTGCAGGTCGCAACCAAACTCAACCGTACGCATCTGTTTGCGGGGCAGCACACCTGGCTGCTGCCGTGCCTGGGCCGGATTGAAATCGACCAGCAGGACGGCACGCCGCAGGTCTACACCACCGAAGACAGTACCGGATGCATCCGCGCCTGGCAGGGGCACGCGCAGCCCGCCGCCGAGCAGTTGCGCTCGGAAGCCGCGATCATTGCCGGGCTGGCCCAGGCGACTCTCGGTGACGAGGTGCGCATCCCCTGGGATGACTGGCGCCGGGACTATGTGAAGGTGCGTCAGGCCATCGCCGACATTTACCCCGAGATTTTCCACGACATGGAAACCCGGATGTGGGAGGAGGGTGGTTTCCATCGCCCGCTCCCGGCGGCCCGGCGCAAGTGGGCGACCGAGTCGGGCAAGGCGCAGTTCAAGACGCCATCCCGACTGGATGAAGATGATGACGTATCGCTGGGGACTGATCGGCGCGACGTGGTGCAACTCATGACGCTGCGCAGCAATGACCAGTTCAACACCACGGTCTATGGCTACGACGACCGCTTCCGTGGCGTGCACGGCACCCGTAGCGTGGTCTTTCTCAATCGTAACGATATCGTTCGCCTGGGCTTCGCGCCGGGGCAGTGGGTGACGTTGCGCACCGCCATCGAGCCCGAGGTCCGTCGTGAAGTGGGGCCATTCCAGATCATCGACTACGACATACCCGAGGGCTGTGCAGCGTCTTACTACCCCGAGTCCAACCCACTGGTGCCGCTCTGGCACCACGCCGAACGCAGCAAGGTGCCCGCTGCCAAATCCGTCCCGGTGAGCCTGCACGCGGCGCTGCCGACAGAGCAGAATCGCCGGAACGAAATCCCTGATGGCGATCAGGTCCGGGAGTGAGAACAGCGCCCTACAGGCTTCTGCGCGTGAGCTTTGCCAGTCATTTGAAACACTTCATGACGCTTGCACCACTCACCTGAGTGGAAAGCGTAATGATCTGTTTTAAAAAGGGAATTTTTTTATTGTAGGACGATCTCTGAGGGGTGAATGTCTTTGCCACGGAGAGAAAACATGGCGCAGGAACACCATTACCGAATCGACTATCTGCTGCAGGGCGCTTACAAGACTTTCTACATTCGGGCCGCGAAGATGGACAATGCCGAAGCCTGGCATTGGGCCACGGTTGACGCTGGGATCGGGCAGTTACCCAAGTACCGGACCGACCCCGTGTCCAGACTGAGCAAGCCTCAGGCGGAGAAGCACGGCATCACCAATGTGGAATGGCACAAGGCGTAACAGGTTTCACCTCGGCCCCTCCGGAACGCTCAAGCTGTGAACGATCTTCTTGCCGGGCGACGTTCGTTGTAGTCTTGGCAGACTTTCAGATGAGGGGCCCGGTGCACATGAATAGTTCGGATTTCTCTGCTGACGTTGAAGCGGTCCATGCCATTGGCGCGGTGCCCGTGATCCTGAGCATGGTCAAGCACATGACCGGCATGCGCTTTGCCGCTGTTGCGCGGGTCACCGACAAGAACTGGGTCGCCTGCGCGGTGGATGATTCCATCGATTTCGGCCTCAAGCCTGGCGGCGAACTGGTGCTCGAATCCACCATCTGTCACGAGATACGTCAGCACAGGACGCCGGTGATTTTCGGCCACGCCAGTGAGCATCCGCTGTTTTCAACGCACCACACGCCCAGGACCTACGGCCTGGAAAGTTACATTTCGATCCCGATCATCATGGCCGACGGAGAGTTCTTCGGCACGCTATGCGCTATCGATTCGGTGCCTGCCAATCTGGAAGAGCCCGCCATCGTCAAGACGCTGACCCTGTTCGCGCAGTTGATCGCCATGAGCCTTGATTCGCAGAACAATCTGGAGGCCACACAACTCGCGTTGGCGGCAGCCAAGGAGCATGGGCGCTTGCGTGACCAGTTTGTGGCGGTGTTGGGGCATGACTTGCGCACGCCCCTGAGCGCCATCCGGATGAGCTCTGAATTGCTGGAAAGCCGAACTACGGAAAAACGTTCACTGAACCTCATCGCAGCCATCCGCAACAGTTCGGTGCGCATGGGCATGCTGATCGAAAACGTCCTCGATTTTGCGCGTGGGCGGATGGGCGGCGGAATTCCTGTCAAACGACAACTGGTGGATGATCTGGGGCCCATCCTTGAACTGGCGCTGCGTGAAGTGCAGATGTCCAGCCCCGAGGCGCAGATTACTCACGCACTTGATCTGCCGGGCGGCATCTATTGCGACTCGCTGCGAATCACCCAACTGTTGTCGAATCTGGTAGGGAACGCGGTGACCCATGGGGCCAGGTCGTCCCCCATACGGGTCCAGGCGTGGTGTGAAGATGCGGACGTGGTCATTTCAGTGCTCAACCAGGGGCCGCCGATTGCCGAGCGCTTGATGCCGCTGTTGTTCGAGCCGTTCACGCGCTCGGAGGCCGGCCAGCGCGGAGAGGGGCTGGGCCTGGGCTTGTACATTGCCTCGCAGATCGCCGAAGCCCATGGCGGCACCCTGCAAGTGACCTCCACCCTCGAAGCGGGTACCGCTTTCGTCGCACGATTCCCCAGCACCATCAAATGGGTCTACTGATTCTGTAGGCGGTCGTAAAAGGAAACCTGATCTCCAGCGGCTGGGCGCTGCAGAATGACAATTCCTGCGATGTGAGCCTGGCATGCACCTGTTGTCATGCAGAGGTGCGCCAACCGTTGGCGCATGCGAGCGACAAAAAGAACGAACTCGGAGGTTGCGGGCGGACTCCACTTTTCACAGTGAAGAATCCGATCGCATACCGAGGACGACAATCATGAGCAACTATCCAACCCCACCCTTCAAGTCACAGAAACAACCCGTACCCGGCGATCAAAGCAAGATGGACCCGTATCCCGATTGCGGTGAAAAAAGCTACAAGGGTTCAGGTCGTATGGCGAACAAGATCGCCTTGATCACCGGTGCGGACAGCGGGATCGGTCGAGCGGTGGCGATTGCGTTCGCCCGTGAAGGCGCTGATGTCGCGATCTCCTATCTCGATGAGCACGACGACGCGAAAGAAACCGCCCGTTGGGTGGAGGAGGCGGGCAGGCAATGCATCCTGTTGCCGGGCGATCTCGCCGACAAGGCGCATTGCTCAGCCATCGTGAACGACACCGTCAAGAAATTCGGGCGCATCGACGTGCTGGTGAACAACGCGGCCTTCCAGATGACCCATGAGACGTTCGAGGATATCCCGGATGAGGAATGGGTGAAGACATTCGATATCAATATCACCGCCATGTTTCGAATCTGTAAAGCCGCACTGCCGTCGATGCCGGCGGGCAGCTCGATCATCAACACCAGTTCGGTCAATTCCGATTCGCCGAGTCCGTCGCTGCTGGCCTATGCCACCACCAAGGGCGCCATTGCCAACTTCACCGCCGGGCTCGCACAGTCTCTTGGGCCGCGCGGCATCCGGGTCAACAGCGTTGCCCCAGGTCCGATCTGGACGCCTTTGATCGTGTCGACGATGACAGAAGATGACATTACCCACTTCGGGAAAAACACGCCCCTGGGGCGGCCGGGCCAGCCTGTGGAAGTCGCACCGATCTATGTGCTTCTGGCGTCCGATGAAGGCAGTTACATCTCGGGTACGCGGTATGGCGTGACAGGTGGCAAACCGATTCTGTAACCGGGTATCACAGTTTTTGACGGTTCGATGAAACAGGCGCCTTCCGGCGGGGGGCATTGCTGTTCACTGCCGGACTGGGGCCTATCGGTCGTTGATTGACGAGCGTGTCAATAACACTTCACCGTGAACAGTTGACCCAGGTTCGTCGTGAACCGTGCACTCAGCAGATCCTGGCGCATCGCCCAATCCGGAGAGGGCGGCACCGTCGCCACGCGCAAGGTGCCGCGCCCCCAGCGGTCGTTGATCCGGTCCAGGACCCTCATTATTTTCCCGCAAGCCTCAGGTTGCGCTGCCGCGAACAGATCATCGGTAAATTCCCCTGGTTGACGCAGATCCATCAACAGCACTTCTGCCTTGCTGTATTTGAAACCTTCCCTGAACAGACGGTTGACTGCCTCGGTCGCTGCCTTGGTCATCAGGCGCACGTCATTTGTGGGGTAGGGCAGCTCCACCAATGCGGCGTTGGCGTACTTGGCCTCGTCGGGGTTGAACATGCCGGTGCGAATGCTGACCCGGATCTTCTTGCACAGCGAATTTTGCACACGAAGTTTTTCTGCGGCGCGTTGGGTGTAGGTGGCCACGGCTTCTTTTATAGGCTCGATGGTGGTCACTCGGTCGCCGAACATTCGGCTGCAGCAGATTTCCTGCCTCGGCGGTTCGGCTTCACCCAGCTCCAGGCAGGGCGTGCCGGCCAGTTCGCGGGCGGTTTTCTCGATCACCACGCTGAATTTGTGGCGCAACGTCCATGAGTCCGCTTTGGCCAGGTCCATCGCGGTCTTGATGCCCATGCTTTCCAAGTGCGCCTTCATGCGTTTTCCGATGCCCCACACTTCGCCCACGTCGGTGTTGCGCAGGGTCCAGTCACGCTTGAACGGATCGCAGATGTCGACGACACCACCGGTCCTGTCCAGCAATCGCTTGGCGGTGTGGTTGGCAAGTTTGGCCAGGGTCTTGGTGCGGGCGATGCCGACGCCGACCGGAATGCTGGTGCGTTTATAGATCGTGGCCCGGATCTGCCGGCCGAATGCAGTCAGATCGCCGGGAATACCGGTGAGGTCGGCGAAGGCCTCGTCGATGCTGTACACCTCCAGCGCCGGCACCATCGACTCGATGATGGTCATCACCCGTTCGCTCATGTCGCCGTACAGGGCGTAGTTGCTGCTGAACGCGACGACGCCGTTGCTGCGCAGGTGGTCCCTGATCTGGAAGTAGGGCTGGCCCATTTTCACGAAGGGCTTGGCGTCGTAGCTGCGGGCGATGACGCAACCGTCATTGTTCGACAGCACCACGATGGGTGTCTTGGCCAGATCCGGGCGAAACACACGCTCGCAACTTGCGTAGAAGCTGTTGCAGTCGATCAGCGCGAAGACGGGCTCAGGCTTTGTCATGATCGCGGATGCTGTACTTGACCACGCCCCAGATCACCAACTCATCGCCCTCCATCACATGCCGTGCCGGGTATCTGGGGTTTTCCGACATCAGGATCACCTCGTTCTCACGCATGTGCAGGCGTTTACAGACAGGCTCGGTATTGAGCGCCGCAATCACGATGTCACCGTGCTCGGCGTACAGGCTGCGGTCGACGATGACCAGGTCACCGCTGTAGATCCCCGCTCCCTGCATGCTGTCGCCCTCGATCTTCGCCAGATAGACATGGGGCGCGCGGATCTCGAACAGCTCATCCAGAGAAATGTGTTTCTCGATATGGTCCGCGGCTGGCGAGGGAAACCCGGCGGGCACCTGGAACGAATAAAGAGGAAACCTTTCGCCGCTGGCGGCCACCGGGCCGAGGATGGAAACACTCATGATGCACCTTGCATGCGTTAGCTGTATGTATATACAGTTAACGATCTAGCCCGCTTGCGGTCAATCTCATATGTAGGAAATTTCGACGGGTGACAGCATGTGTGGACGCTACTCGATCTATGAGCCGATGGACCACTACCTCAAGGCGCTTGCTTGCGCGCAACTGGTCATCAACGGCTATGACCTCTGGCCGATAGAACGCTACAACGTCGCGCCGACTACTCGGGTCGAAATCATCAGGCCTGTGGGCGAGGGGTTGAGCGTCGACAAGGTACGTTGGGGGTGGTCACCGTTCTGGGCCAGGGGCAATCGGCCAGATCCCATCAACGCTCGTGTCGAAACGGCATTGACCGGCAGGTTCTTCAAACAGCTGTGGCCGAACGGGCGCGCCCTGGCGCCGGCGAACGGCTGGTTCGAATGGGTGAAAGATCCGAATGATCCCAAGCGCAAGCAGCCGTACTACATTCGCTTGAAGGAAGAGCAGCCGATGTTCTTCGCCGCGCTGGCCGAGGTGCATGCCGGGTTAGAGCCGGACGAGAGGGACGGGTTCGTGATCATCACTGCAGACAGCGACCAGGGCATGATCGACATTCACGATCGCCGCCCGGTGGTGCTGAGCCCCGAGCATGCCAGGGAATGGGTCGATCCGCAGACGTCACCGGTGCGGGCGGCGGAGATTGTGAAGGAGTGTTGCCGGGCGACCGAAGAATTCACCTGGTTCAAAGTGGGGAAGGATGTGGGGAACGTGCGCAATCAGGGAGAGGGGTTGATTGGTCCTTTGATGGAGGATGACGATCCAGATGAATGAGCACAAAGGCGAAGCTGAACAACAGGAACGGCCAGGCCTCTGATCCTGGCCCTCCAATCGAAACGTTACTGACTGATAGAGTCTGCGACGTGCTGATCCTCATTTACATAAGAAGGAAAATCCGTGAATCCCACCTCGCCACGGCGTGTGTAATAGGTGGAGCGATCTGCCTCGCTTAATTCCCAGCCCTGTTTGAGTCGCTGATCAAGGTCTGGATTTGCGATGTAGGGCCTGCCAAAACCGATCAGGTCCACAAGCCCCGTATCCAGGGCAGCCTGGGCACTCTCCCTGGAGGCGAAACCACCACACCAGATGATCGCTCCGTCAAAGGCAGCCCTGACCTTGGTCAAAAGACCGTGGTCAAGGTAGCTCTGCTTGAACTCTGCATTCTCCATGTTCTCGGTGGGCATGAGTTCGTAGACCAGATGCATGTACGCCACATTGCGCCGCGCCAGGTGCTCGGACACATAAAGCAGTGTCTGCTCGGTAAGCGGGTCTGCCGGCATCGAGTTGAACCTGCCGAATGGTGCCAGGCGTACGCCAACTCGTCCTTCTCCGAAGATGCGCATTGCTTCATCAACGACCTCCATCAGGAAGCGCGCGCGATTCTCGACCGTGCTTCCCCCGTATCGGTCATCGCGAGTATTCAGCGCCGAGTTCATGAACTGGTCGAAAAGGTAGCCGTTCGCCGCGTGGATCTCGACACCATCGAAGCCCGCCTGGTGGGCGTGCTCAAATGCACGGGAGAAGTCCGATACCAGAGACTCGATTTCACTGGTTTCCATGCGCTGGGGAACCCCTGCGCGGATGTACCCCAATTTGCCGTTGTCGTCGTGGACGAAGACATCCGAATGTTCGGCGCGCTCTTCGGTCACCCCGCGGGGCGCTTGACCGTCAGGATGAATGGACGGATGAGATATCCTGCCCACATGCCAAAGCTGCAGGAAGATTTTTCCTCCCTTGCGATGGACTTCATCGGTCACCAGTTGCCAGCCCTCTTTTTGCGCTTGCGTGTAGATGCCCGGCGTCATTGCATAGCCTTTGGCTGATCGATCAATGTCGGTGGCTTCGGCAATAATCAGTCCCGCTCCGGCGCGTTGTCCGTAGTAGGTGGCCATCAATGCATTGGGCACATCACCCTCTGAGGTGCGCGTGCGGGTCATTGGGGCCATGACGATGCGGTTGCCAAGCGTAAGCGAGCTGCCCAGGTGTCGGGGATCAAACAGGTCTGCCATAGTGGTCTTCCTTCAGTGAGTTACCAGCCTGGAGACTAATTTTTTGCGGGGTGTCCGATCCACACACCCTTTGGTGAGCAAACGCAGATGAAGATACTCAACAAGTTGCCCGGCCTGCCGGTGGAGCGCGCGCTGGCGGTATTGTCCGGGCGTTGGAAGGCAGTGATTCTCCATGCACTGCTCGACGGGCCGCAGCGCATTCGCGGGCTGGAAAAGCGCATCGTGGGAATCTCTCAAAAAGTTCTGATCGAGCAACTCAGGGCACTGGAAGAGCATGGAATGGTTTGTCGTCAATCCGTTGCGGATGAGAAACAAGCTGTCGAGTATTTCCTGACTCCCTTGGGTGAGAGCTTCCGTCCGGTGCTTGACTCATTGATGGAGTGGGGGACTCATCATGCCAACGAGCTTGAGGAGGCCGATAACCTGTTGCCCTGTGATGCCGTCTTGCGCAGTTATCGCGGTGAGCCTTGAGGGGATGGCATTTATTTCTTATATAAACAGAAGAAACCCCCTGATTTTCCTCGTGTTTCGTCTATTTCATAGAAAGTTCACATTAAGTGTTGACGCCCCCTCGAATCTCTCTATAATTCGCCCCACTTCCGGCGCAGTCGGAACGGAAAACTCCTTGAATATCAACGAGTTAGACGTTCAGGATAGCGAGGAAGTGCTTCGGTTCAGGTCACTGAATCGGCAGCGGTGAAAAAGGTGGTTGAC
>NZ_JBIVCX010000012.1:37213-153252 GCF_044746825.1 Pseudomonas sp. NPDC090201 | reverse complement strand
GGGACGATTTCTCCCACGGTCTGTACTGCGGCTAACAGTCAGAAGCTGGCTTTTGGTCCCACCCACCCCTTCGAGTCCTACCATACAAGCGGGCTCGCCCGCGAAGGCGGCGGCACGGCTACTAAAGATGCGGCGCCATCCCCGGCCTCTTCGTCGGCAAGCCCTCTCCCACAGAGTGTGTGTCGTGCCACACCCCGACACACACTCACTCATTTGAATGCACGATCCTTCCTCCATCCCTCCAAATATTGGCTATAACCAATAGAGTCCGTTTCATCATCGACAAGGATTCGTCGTCAGCCCATGTCCCTTCCCCCGCGACCTCAAGCATGAGGTTTAACATGTACTCCATCGCCAGGCTCTGCGGCATCGCCTTGCTTCTGGGTTTGCTGGCTGCGCTGCTGCTCAAGAACATGCTGCTGGGCGATTCGGTCGATTTCCATCGGCACAAGGCCCTGCTGATCGGCGTGGACGGGGTGCAATACGAACAACTGAAACAGGCCATCGACGCCGGACACGCTCCGGTCATTGCCGGGCTGCGGCCGATGATGACCTACACCGGCGGGATGGTTGGCACCGCGACCCAGCAAACCACCTTCAGCGGCCCTGGCTGGGCCACCGTGCTGACCGGCGCCTGGGCCGACCGGCACCGGATCGCCAGCAACGACAGCGGCCTGCGCATCAAGACCGACAGCCTGTTCAAACTGATCAGCCTCTCATCCCCCACACGCCACACGGCGAGCATCGTCAGCTGGAACCCGATCAACGATAACTTCGCCGACGACATCTCGGCGGGGTTCATCGAGCTTGGGGTCAAATGCGGTGGCGATGACCAGTGCGCGACCGAACGCACGGTGCAGGAACTGCGCACCGGGAATTTCGACTTCATCTTCGTGCATCTGGACCAGCCTGACGACGCCGGCCACGAGAATGGTTTCGGACCAGGCTATCAGGATGCCATTGCCAAGACCGACAAGCAGATCGGGCTGATCCTCGACGCACTGGGCAAACGCAAGCGCGAGAATGCCGATGAGGACTGGCTGGTAATGGTCACCACCGACCACGGCAGAAGACTGCCGGACGGCTACGATCACGGCGAGCAGAGCCGCAGCGAAAAAACCGCGTTCATCGGCCTGAACAAACCGGCCAACGAACAACTGACCCAGCCCATCTCCGATCCTGACAACCCGGCGCTCAACGGTTTGTACGGCCTGGCCAGCGAGGCGGACGTGGTACCGACCATTCTCACCCACCTGGGCATCAACACCGATCCGCAGCGCTACACCATTGATGGCGTGCCGCTGATCGGTCACGTGGGCGTGCGCCAGTTGGGCGCCAGCCTGAATGCGGAAAAACGCACGGTCGAACTGCGCTGGCGCGTCACCGAAGGCAGCAAGCAGCCGCTGCGCATCTACCGTGCCGGCCAGTTGATCGCCAAACTGACGGACTCCTCCAGCCAGTACATAGACAGCGACCTGCCGCAACCCATCGGCCAGTTGAACTACACCGTGGTGTTCAACGAAGTGCCGGTGTCGGTTCTGGTATCGGACAAGTCGGTCAAGCGCTGAAGCGGCGATAACAAACGGGATCCTTATATTTTTTTCTCCTTTCACTGCGGCGCACAGACCTGAACCGCTACAAGTCCAAGCCACCGACATCCCGGCAGCACAGCAAAAACCCCTGATATTTGAATGGCTTACATGCCGGGGAAAAAACCCCGCACCACCCGTCGCGTCAAAAAAACCCGGCGGATAACCGACGCCAATCTTTAACCGCCCGCAAGCTGTTGACAGTAAAGGCCTTCGCGCATAGTTTTGGGTCAGTGATCGTTTTCTCCTGCCTGGGTCACGCTGCTGCATTTCAACAAGACGGGACGTATCCAGCCTTTTCAGTCCTGCGCTTTCAAGAAGACAAATCCTGTACATCGCCTTTGACCGGGCGACGCTTTTGTATGCCTTGGTTTAGCTGTCGTCTGACCGACGCAGTCACGGCGCGCGCGTGCCTGACTGCCCATTGATGCATGCTCAGCTGGAGTACCGGATGATGACCAATCTGTCGGCGGAGCCGATTTCGATGACCACGGGCAAGCCTGTCAAACCGGGCTTTTTCTCGCTGTCACTGCTGCCCCGGCTGGTCGGGTTCAGCGTGCTGTTTTTCATTGTCTGGCTGCTGTTTTCGACCCTGTTCATGCCGTTGCTGTCGTCATCGGCGACCCGGGCGATTCTCAATGCGCCAGTGATTCTGCTGACCACCCCCATCGATGGCGTGGTCAGCTCGCTGAAGGTCAAGGCCGGCGACACCTTCGACACCGGCCAGACCATCGCCACCATCGAGAACCCCAGGGCCAACCAGGAAACCCTGCTGACCCTGCAGACCCGCCGCCTGACCCTCGAGCAGCAACTGGCCTCGCTGAAAAGCCAGGCCGAGCACGACCAGCAGTTCTACGAGGCGCTGGACAAGACCAGCCAGCAATACCAGAGCGCCTATCACACCCGCCAGCTCTACACCCAGCGCGCCCTAAAGGCCGAAAGCGCGGCTGCCGATTCTCGCCTGCAGGATGCCCAGGCGACGGTGACGCGCAACATGGAACTGTTCCGCCAAGGCGCCGTGAGCCAGGCGGCAGTGACGTCGTCCAAGGCACAACTGGCGTCCTTGCAGGGCGCGGCCGAGTCAATCCGTTCGCAGCTGCGGATCAACAGCGGCGATGTGTCGGCGGCCAGCGAACAGGTGTACCTGGACCCCGACCAGTTGCGCATGTTCGACCTGCAATCGCGCATGACCACCCTGCAACTGAGCCTGGCCAACCAGGCGAAAAACCGCGCCACGCAACAGCAGGAGCTGGACAACCTGAACCGCCTGATCGACACCGAGCAGAACCGGGTCAAGCTGATGGCCGCCTATGATGTGGTGGCCTATGCCCCCGGCACCGTCCAGGAACTGATCGCACCCCAGGGGACGCTGGTGCGTGCAGGCTCGACACTGCTGCGGGCCACCGTGTGCGACCAGACCAACGTGATCGCCGTGTTCCCCGAGCGCATGGCCAGCAAGATCAACCGCGACACAATGCTCGAGGTCAAGGTCGGGGGCCTCAACGAACCGCTCAAGGCCCACGTGGTGCAATTGCTGGCCAAACCGGGCGATGCCCAACTGGCCAATTACAGCGTGCCCTTCCCCTTCGCCGAACAGAATGCGGTGTACGTGGTGGGCGCCTTCGATGCCGACCTTTCGCCCACCCAGCGTGCACGGACCTGCAACCCCGGCAACTGGGTCACGGCCGAGGTCGTGCGATGAAACCTCATTACTGGGCGCTGCTGGCGGCGCTCTTCGTCACGCAGGCGGCGGCGGAGCCGGGCCGGGCGCAGTTGCAGACCATGACCTGCACCGCCCTGGACCAGGCAGTGCAATCACTGGCCGAAGGACCGGTGCTACTGGCCAGCTACCCGGCCTTCGAAGGCCATCCGCCAGCAATCATCGCCTTGCGCGGCGTGGCCTTCACCTACGATAACGCGCTGGCAAGCATTGCCCTGTTCGGCTGCGCAAAACCGCAGTCGGCCCGGCGCATCGCCGACGCATTGGCCTACGCCACCGACAACGACCCGGATTACCACGACGGCCGCCTGCGCAACGCCTACGCCGCAGGTGTGGTGAAACAGCGCGGACCGATCCTGCTTCCCGGCTACTGGAGCCAGGAACGCGGCGCCTGGAATCAGGATGCCTATCAGGTGGGCAGCGCCACGGGCAATCAGGCCTGGGCGGCGCTGGCGTTGCTCGAAGCCTTTCGCCAGACCCGCGAGCAGCGCTACCTGCTGGCGGCTGAAAAGGTCCTGCTGTGGACCCAGCGCAACACCTACGACGCCCAGGCACCGGCGGGCTTCATCGGCGGCTTCTACGGCTACCCGCCCAACCCGGTGCGCCAGGGCTGGAAATCCACCGAGCACAACGTCGACCTGGCGGCAGCGTGGCAAGCGCTACAGCAGATCAAGGCCAGCCAGGACAGCGCGGAGCAGGCGCGCATCGCCCGCCACTTCGTCGACAGCCAGTGGCTGGAAAGCGAAGGCCGCTTTCTCATCGGCACCCTGCCGGACGGCCGCACCGCCGAGCATCAGCGCTCGGGACTGGATGCGCAGATCTGGCCGCTGATTGCCGTCAGCGATCCACCCAGGGACTGGTCGCGAGCATTGGCGTTCATCGATCAGGCCCACCGCTTCGACGCCGGCTACGGCTTCAACCGCAACCCCGACGGCCTGTGGACCGAGGGCACCGCCCAGGCCGCCGCCGTCGCGCAACTGACCGGCGCCAGCGACAAGGCCCGGCCCTTGTGGCCGGTGCTCATGGCCCAGCAGGCCAGCGACGGCTGGCTGTTCGCCACACCCCAGGCGCAAATCAGCACCGGGCTTGCCATCGGCCCGGACTCCACCAGCAACGACTTTTTCTACTACCACCTGCCTCATCTCGGCGCCACGGCCTGGGCGGCGATCGCTGCCAGTGGCGTCAACCCGTTCACCGGCGCTCAAGAGGCTAACTGACATGCACGCCCTCGACGATTTGCAGTTGTGGCAGTTGAACCTCGGCACGCTGGCAATGGTGATTCTGTTCACCCTGCTGACCCGCCGCGACCAGTGGCCGGCCCGCGCGGTGTTCGGGATCATGACCGGCCTGTTGCTCATCAATTACCTGGTGTGGCGGGTGCGCGAAACCCTGCCGGACATCCACGCCGGGTTCGCCACGTTGTGGTCCTACGCTTTCCTGTTCTTCGAATCGCTGGCGATCACCTACACCCTGGTGTCCATCGTGGTGATGCTGATTCGCAGCGATCACCGCAAGAGCGCCGATGCCGGGGAATACCGCCTCCGAGCGGCCGGGCGCCACGTGCCTGCGGTGGACGTGTTCATCTGCACCTACAACGAAGGCCTGGACGTTCTGGAAAAGACCATCATCGCGGCCAAGGCCATGGACTATCCCAATTTCAACGTCTGGGTGCTGGACGACACCCGCCGCGACTGGCTGCGCGACTACTGCCTGGACATGGGCGTGCACTACGCCCGCCGCCCGGACAACAGCCATGCCAAAGCGGGCAACCTGAACAACGGTTTGCGCACCTCGCAGGCCTCGACCAACGCGCCCTACATCCTGGTGCTGGACGCCGACTTCGCGCCCCAGCAGCCGATCCTGATGCGCACCCTGGGGCTGTTCGAAGACCCGAAAGTGGCGTTGGTACAGACCCCGCAGTTCTACTACAACCCCGACCCGATCCAGCACAACCTGGGCTCATCGACCTGCTGGGTCGACGAGCAGCGGGTGTTCTTCGACGTGTTTCAGCCCGCCAAGGACGGTTGGGACGCGGCTTTCTGCGTGGGCACCTCATTCGTGGTGCGGCGCGACCGGATCAACGAGATCGGTGGCTTTCCGACAGGCTCGGTGTGCGAAGACATCTACACCACCTACCGTCTGCTACAACATGGCTACGTCACCCGCTGGCTCAACGAGCGGCTGTCCATCGGGCTCTCCGCCGAAGGCCTGACCGAGTACATCAACCAGCGCGGGCGCTGGTGCCTGGGCACGATCCAGGTCGCGCTGCTGGCCGACGGCCCCTTGCGCGGGCGCGGCTACACGCTCAACGACCGGCTGCACTACATCCACGGCATGCTGCACTGGTTTTCCAAGCCGTTCATCCTGATGATGCTGATCTCGCCGCTGCTCTACTGGTACTTCGGCATCGCGGGGTTCTACGCCAAACCGATGGACTTCCTGGCCTTCGGCATGCCGGCGCTGATTGCGTTCTGGGGATACGGCACTTGGGTCACGGACCGGCGCACCCTGCCGATTTTCACCGAGGTCACGCAGATCGTGGCGTCGCTCGCCGTGACCGCGACCATCGTCAGCGCGCTGATTCGCCCGTTCGGCCGGCCCTTCAAGGTCACCGCCAAAGGGCTGGACCGTACCCAGGCCATGGTGCACTGGAAGCTGTTCGGGTTCTTTTTCTTCCTCACCCTGTTCGCTCAGGTCGGCGCCTTCACGGCGATTGCCACCGCCGACACCTTCGACGGCAACGTGCAGTTCAACCTGTGCTGGACGGTGGTGGCGCTGGTGTACAACGTCGCCACGCTGGTGGCCTGCGTCGATCGCCCGCGATTGCACGGGGAGGAACGTTTCCCCTTCGTCAAACCCGCCGGCTTGCACCTGGCCGGACGCATGTTCGCCGGACAACTGACCGACATCTCCATCAGCGGCGCGTCATTCGCCTGCGCACATGCGGCGCAGATCAGGCCGGGCCTGCGCGGCACGGTGTGGGTGAACAAGGTGGGCCGGGTGCCGGTGGAGGTCAAACGCCAGACCGGCGACGGCCGCCTGGGGCTGCAGTTCGTGGATCTGCAGGAGCCGTTGCGTCAGCGGCTTATCGGGCGCTTGTTCAGCGATGCCAATACCAACGTCGCAGGTAGAGCCAAGCCTGCGGTGGCGTTCAGCAGCCTGTTGCGCCGCTCGTTGATCGGCGAGAAGCAGCCGCGCAAGCCGGTTCGCCCGCGCAGGTCTCGCCAGCCCGGGCGTTTCGTGCAGCGCCACGGTTCGATGATCGTGGGTGTGCTTGCCTTGCTTCTGCTCGCCGGCTGCTCGCTGGAACCTACCTACGAGCGCCCCGACGCGCCCATCGATCAGCAATGGCCGAGCAACGCGCAAGGCGGCGCTGGCGAGGCGAAACTGGCGTTCGAGGAAGACTGGCACCGGTTCATCACCGATCCGCGCCTGCGCCAGGTGATCGAGCTGGCGCTGGAGAACAACCGTGGGTTGCGTCAGTTTGCGGCGTCCGTCGAGGAATCCCGGGCAGAATCCGACGGCGCCCATGCCTCGCTGTTTCCCTCCATTGGTATCAATACCTACGCCGGGCGCAGCAAGATCCCACCGCTGGTGCGCACTCAGAGCGGCGGGGTGAGTTCGGGCAGTATCGACAACACCTTCCAGGCCACCGCCGGTTTTACCTCTTACGAACTGGACCTGTTCGGGCGCCTGCGCAGCCAGCGCAATGCTGCTGACGCGCGTTTCGAGGCCAGCGAAGCGGACTACCAGACCGCGCGCCTGGCGCTGATCGGCGAGGTGGTCAGCACCTGGCTGAGCCTGAAAGCCAACCAGACGCTGCTGGACCTTGCCCAGTCCACCTTCCAGTCCCAGGAGCATTACGGCCAGTTGCTGCGCAGCAGCTACAACCTGGGCTCGACGGCGCGCATCGATGTGCATCAGGGCGATGCCATGACCAATACCGCCGCAGTGCAGGTCAACACGTACCGCATGAAAGTCGCGCAGAACCTCAATGCCCTGCGCGTGCTGGCGGGGCAGCCGGTGCCTGAATCGCTGCTGCCTCAAGGGGATCTGGCCAAGACCCTGGCCACAGCCGATGTACCGGCTGGCCTGCCGTCGAGCCTGATCCAGAGACGCCCCGACATCATGTCCGCCGAGGCGCTGTTGCGCGCCTCCAACGCCGACATCGGTGCGGCGCGCAGTGCGTATTTCCCGACGCTTTCATTGACCGGCGCACTGGGCAGCCTCAGTGGCGATTTCTCCAGACTGCTCACCGGCCCTGCCGAGTTCTGGCAACTGGCGGCCGCCGGCTCCATGACCCTGATCGACGGCGGCCAGCGCCGCGCCGTGGTCGACGCCAGCCATGCGCGCTACGACGCCAACCTTGCGGCTTACGAAGGCACGGTGCAGAACGCGTTCAGGGAAGCGGCCGATGCGCTGAATGCCCGGCAGGAAATGCTCGCCCAGGTGGCGGCGCAGAAACGTCTGGTCGAGGATTATCAGGAGGCCTGGCGCCAATCGCGGCTGCGTTTCGAGGCGGGAATGGACAGCTATTTTTCGACCATGGACGCACAGCGCTCGCTGTTTGCAGCGCAGCAGGAGTGGCTGACGCTGGAACTGGCGCGGCAGGTCAATCAGGTGAACCTGTACAAGGCGCTGGGTGGCGGCTGGAGCCCACCAAAGATGAAGGTCGCCCAAGCCAACTGACCCCACCTATCCCCCGTAGCAGCACGGCTTGCCGGCGATGGCGATCTTGCGCACGCAGTCGCGGGCAAGCGCGCTCCTACGGTATCGGGATCAACCCTATCCGTAGCAGTCCGGCTTGCCGGCGTCAGCGCCCGTGAGATCGCCATCGCCGGCAAGCCGGACTGCTACGGCAGATAGATGCTGAACAACCCGCCGCCCAGCTCGCCGCCGTTGGCGATTTCGATATGCCCCGGCACGCCCTGGCGCTGGTGCTGCCGCGCGATATTGGCGGCGAAGTACAGGCCCAGGCCCGTGCTGCCGCTGCTCTGGTTGATCCCGAGCACGTAGTCGGTCTGGTTCTCGATCATCTTGGCAGGGAAACCGGGACCGTCGTCGTTGACGCTGATGACCAACTGCTCACCCACCTGCCCCGCCGTGATCAACACTTCACTGCGCGCATAGCGAATGGCGTTGATGACCACGTTCGACACCACCGAGCCGATCAACTCGCGGTCGAAGAAGCCCGGCAGGCCGAAGTCGTCGACACTGTAGCGGGCGCTGATGCCACGGCTGGCGAGCACTTCCTGATGGAAGGCCAACTGCGCCTCGATGAAGTCATCCAGCTCGTGGTAGTCCGGGCGCAATGGCAACTGGTTCACGCCCAGTTTGTACAGCCCCAGTAACTGCACCAGCATGCCGTTCAAATGAGCGAACTCGTAGTCGATCACGCCCTGCTCGGGGGTGCCGCGCTGCGCTTCGGGCAATTTCTCCAGCCACTGGCCGTGGGCCTGGATCAGCGAGGCCAGGGAATTTTTCATGTCGTGCACGGTGGAGGCAATCACCATGGAAAAATCCAGCCCCTGATCCTGATCCTTCATTCGCCGAATGCCCTGATGCGCAGTTTCTGGTAGCGCTCGTAGCGCGGGTCGGTTTCGGGCATCTTGCCCACCATCTTCAGGCTGTTCTGACACTCCGCGAGGCTGGCCGCATCCAGGTTCTGCACGCCCATGTGCAGCAGCGACTGGGCCATGTTCAGGGCAATACTGATGTTCTTGGGTTGCAGCGCCAGGCCCTTGCGGAACAGGTCCTGGGCCTCGCCCAGCTTGCCCGCGCGATAGGCGCGAATGCCTTGCATGTTCAGGTCGATGGCGGCCTTGCCGGCGCTGAGGATGTCCGGATCGTCGGTCTGCTTGGCAATGTTCTGCATCACCACCGGGTCATCACCGTAAATTTCCGCACAGCTTTTCAGGATGCCCGCACCCGCGGCTTCCTGCCCCAACTGAGTCAGTTGCGCGGCCACGGCCAGCGCTGCATCGGCGCTCAGGAACTGCTCCATACCGTCGAGCCGGGCCATGGCCTGCTCGGTGAGTTTGGCGGCCATTTCCGGGTCGGAGCTGGCAACGCTGGTGGCCTTCATCAGGCGCGCGCGTACTTGCAGTCCGGCGTCGTTGGTGTGTTCCTTGGCAACTTCGCTCAGGGTCTGGTTGATCTCCACCCGGGTGCGCGCATCCAGCCCGCGCTCGCCGCCACGGCTGATCAACGCCTGGGCAAGACCCAGGTTGGTTTCCGGGTCCTTGAAGCGCGAGAACTGGCCCTGGGAAACCGCCTGACGATAGGCCTTGGAGGCTCCGTCAAAATCCTTGTTCTCCAGCGCCAACTGACCCAACAGCCGCTGACGACGGACCGCGTAAGGCGACAGGCGCACCGCTTCTTCAAGCATCTTCTGCGCACGCCGGCGATCACCCAGGGCGATCAGCACATCCGCCAGACCGTCGAACAGCACGGGCATGGCGTTGAAGGTACGAATCGCCTCTTCATAGACCGCCTGCGCCTCGGCGTTGCGACCACGCTTGTGCAGCAGTTTGCCCAGCGCAGAAAACGCCCAGGGTTGCGGACGGTCGGCCAGGATCGATTTGAGAAAGGCTTCCAGCGGTTCGTGCTGGTTCAGGTCACGCAGGGCGTCGGCCTTGTAGCGCAGGCACAACGGTGCGAAACGCGGATCTTGCTTGGTCAGGTTCACACAGGCGGCAAGCACTTCAGCCGGCTTGCCGCGATCCAGCGCCTGCAGGATGGGTTTGAGCAGGTTCTTGCGCTGGACGATCTTTTCCAGACGCTGGGCCAGGCTTGCGCGGTTGAACGGCTTGGTCAGGTAGGCATCGGGTTCCCACTCCAACGCACTCATGACCATCGCCTGGCTGTTCTCGGCGGTGACCATGACGAACACGCTTTCATGGCTGATGAGCTTGTCGGTCATCAGGTCTTCGAGGACCTGCTGGCCGTTCTTCTTGCCATCGCCCAGGTTGAAATCGTGCAGGACGAAGTCATAGCGCTTCTGCGAGCACATCTTCAGCGCCTGTTCGCCGGTATCGGCGGTGTCCACTTCCTTGACGCCCAATTCACGCAGCATCGACCTGACCGAGCTGCGAAAATCGGAGAAATCATCGACGATCAGAAAGCTTTTTTGGTTCCACGCCAGCATCGAGATTCCTGTCACGGGAGAAAAAATCAGCCCAGAGGCAACGGCACAACGGGTCGACATCGCCGCCCCCGATTTTTGCGGGGCAAATGATAGCCAACCACCACCGGCCAGCAAGCTA
Organism: Pseudomonas sp. NPDC090201; assembly: GCF_044746825.1. Lineage (NCBI taxonomy): Bacteria > Pseudomonadati > Pseudomonadota > Gammaproteobacteria > Pseudomonadales > Pseudomonadaceae > Pseudomonas > Pseudomonas sp. NPDC090201. Next base: position 142,678 of record NZ_JBIVCX010000012.1, on the reverse strand, counting down.
TTTCACATCGGCGCCGGCCACTTTGGGTGCGGCAAGACGCCGCTTAACCGCGTTATCGGCGGCGCAGGGGTAAAGCTTAGGTGATGGCAGGGGGAAAAATCGAATGCCACAGGGGTGTTTGCCTGTCATGCGCGATGGCACGCCCCCGTAGCAGCACGGCTTGCCGGCGGGGGCGATCTTGAGGCCGCCATCGCGGGCAAGCGCGCTCCTACAAAAGCGCCGCAGATCATCCGTAGCAGCACGGCTTGCCGGCGGGGGCGATCTTGAGGCCGCCGTCGCGGGCAAGCGCGCTCCTACAAAAGCGCCGCAGATCATCCGTAGCAGTCCGGCTTGCCGGCGTCGGCGGTTTTGGAGACGCCGACGCCGGCAAGCCGGACTGCTACGGGACAGAGTAAAACCAGGCTTTTGATTTTGATCTTGGTGCGCGGTGGTACAGGCGCCGCCGAATGCGACGTCAAGGCGCCAGGCCGAGCGCAGGCGTCGTGTAGGGGGATGAGCGGCAGGAAGCCGCGAAAGCCGTGCGGGCCAGGGACGGCCCATCACGGCGTGCCCCCGGAACGGCGCCGGAGGGAGGGAAGTCCGAAGGACCCCAGCCTGTCGCAATGGCTTTGCCTACTTTCCCCGTAAGGAAAGTAGGTCGCCCGTAAGGGGCGAAACCCTAAAGCCCAACCACCGCCATAACGGATATACACACAATAACGGCGTCACCCCAAGACGCGGAGCGTCTAATCAGCCGTCACCACGCAGAGAGTGGGAACGATCATAAGCAGGCGCCAGAGCCATTCCTTCGCCACCTGTGACACATTGGCTAATTGACTAATTCGTCACATGTTTTGTCGTAAATCACATTTAAGGTACAATCCGCGCCCGCCGCACCCATCTGGACCTGATGACCGGACCGTGCGGCGGTTGTACTGTTTACTCAAGCTGCTGATTCCAATGATCTAACAACAAGCCAGCGCGGAGGGACACAGAACTCGAGGAGCGTTTATCGCCCTTGAACCCTACCTCCTCGCCCGTCGGGCGCGATACCGGACTTGCGTCAACGTCAGTTGCAAAACGACGTGACACTCCCCGGAATCGGCCCCCATAAAAACGGCAGGCGGATAATGTTCGATCAACTGGATAACACAATGCTGAAAAAGACGAGCAAGGCGCTGCTGGGGCTGGCAGTTACGCTGGGCATGCTTCAGGCACACGCCGCTGAAGCCAAGAAAGTGGATGTGCTGCTGATCGGCGGCGGCATCATGAGTTCGACCCTGGGTGTCTGGCTCAACGAGCTGGAGCCGGGCTGGTCGATGGAAATGATCGAGCGTCTGGACGCAGTCGCCGAAGAAAGCTCCAACGGCTGGAACAACGCCGGTACCGGCCACTCGGGCCTGGCAGAGCTGAACTACACCCCGGAAGACAAAGACGGCAAGGTCAACATCTCCAAGGCGATCGAGATCAACGAAGCCTTCCAGGTGACCCGTCAGTTCCTGTCCTGGCAGGTGCGCAGCGACGTCCTGAAGAACCCGCATTCGTTCATCAACTCCACTCCGCACATGAGCTTCGTGTGGGGCGATGACAACATCAAGTTCCTCAAGAAGCGTTACGAAGCGCTGCAGGCGAGCCCGCTGTTCCGCCCGATGCAGTACTCCGAAGACCCGGCGCAGATCGCCAAGTGGGTCCCGCTGATGATGGAAGGTCGTGACCCGAACCAGAAGCTGGCGACCACCTGGACGCCAATCGGCACCGACGTCAACTGGGGTGAAGTCACCCGTCAGTACGTGTCGTCCCTGCAGACTCGCCCGAACTTCAAGCTCAAGCTGTCCAGCGAAGTCAACGACATTACCCGTAACGCCGACGGCTCCTGGCACGTCGAGTACAAGAACCTGAAGGACGGCACCAGCAGCGCGACCGACGCCAAGTTCCTGTTCATCGGTGCCGGCGGTGGCGCACTCAAGCTGCTGCAGAAATCCGGCATTCCGGAAGGCCGCGACTACGCAGGCTTCCCGGTTGGCGGTTCGTTCCTGGTGACCGAGAACCCGACCGTTGCCATGCAGCACATGGCCAAGGCCTACGGCATCGCCTCCACCGGCGCGCCGCCCATGTCGGTTCCGCACCTGGACACCCGCGTGCTCGACGGCAAGCGCGTGATCCTGTTTGGCCCGTTCGCGACCTTCTCCACCAAGTTCCTGAAAGAAGGTTCGTACCTGGACCTGTTCAGCAGCATGACCACCCACAACTTCTGGCCAATGACCAAAGTGGGCATCGAGCAGTACCCGCTGGTCGAGTACCTCGCCGGCCAACTGATGCTGTCTGACGACGACCGTTTCAAGGCCCTGCAGGAATACTTCCCGCACGCCAAGAAAGAAGACTGGCGCCTGTGGCAAGCCGGTCAGCGCGTACAGATCATCAAGCGTGATGCCGAGAAAGGCGGCGTGCTGAAGCTGGGCACCGAAGTCGTCTCGTCCCAGGACGGCAGCATCGCCGCTCTGCTGGGTGCATCGCCAGGCGCCTCGACCGCCGCGCCGATCATGCTCAACGTGCTGGAAAAAGTCTTCAAGGACAAGGTTGCAACCCCTGAGTGGCAAGCCAAGATCCGTCAGATCGTTCCAAGCTACGGCACCAAGCTGAACGACTCCCCTGCCGCCGTTCAGCAGGAGTGGAACTACACCGCTGAAGTCCTGCAACTGGACAAGCCGCCAGTGATCGACCAGAGCGTCGGCACCAGCACCGCGACCCCAGCCACGCCGGTTGAAAGCAAGCCTGCGAACGACATGGCGCTTTAACAGGCTCCATCGTTGACGCTGTAAACAAAAAAGCCACGGGATTTGAACCCCGTGGCTTTTTCGTTTGTGATGCCCCTACCCTAAAATTGCAGCCGCCTACGTCCCGTAGCAGCACGGCTTGCCGGCGGGGACGCCCTCGAGGTCGCTCCGCCGGCAAGCCGTGCTGCTACCTGAGCGATCGCGACGGGATTTATTACACGGCATCACAAATGAAGTACCCGCCCCCGTATTTATCCGCTTCACGCAACTTTCTAAAGTCCACTCCACCTGCTGACCGATCACCCCGACCGGTCAACCTCTGGAGTTGCACTCATGCCTTTCATCAGCGTTCGCATCACCCGTGATGGCGTTACCAAAGAACAGAAAGCCCAGGTCATCGCCGAAATCACCAAGACCATGGAAACCGTGCTGGGCAAGGACCCGCACCTGACCCACATCGTGATCGAGGAAGTGGACACCGATAACTGGGGCTACGCTGGAATCACCACCACCGAGTACCGCAAAAACCTGACGCAGGCCAAATCGTGACCGTCGCCGTCAGCGTCGACTTCGTGTCGGACATCGTGTGCCCCTGGTGTGCGCTGGGCGCTACCGCCCTGGAACAGGCCATCGACAACCTCGCTGGCGAAGTGACCGTGGAGCTCTCGTACAAACCCTTCGAACTGAACCCGGACATGCCGGCTGAAGGTGAGCACGCGGTCCAGCACATGATGCGCAAATACGGCCGCACGGCTGCCGAAGTCGCTTCACGCAACGAGATGGTCATCGCCCGCGGCAAGGCGCTGGGCTTTGACTTCGACCTGGAAAAACGCAGCCACTTCTACAACACCTTCGACGCCCATCGCCTGCTGCTGTGGGCTGCGGGAGAAGGTCGCCAGGTCGCGCTGAATAAAGCACTGCTCAAGGCCTACTTCACCGACGGCCAGAACCCCAGCGACCTCGAGACGCTGGTACGCCTGGCGGGTGAAACCGGGCTGGACACCGCAGCCGCCCGCGAGGTGCTGGCAAGCAACCGGTTCGCCGAGGAAGTCCGGGAGCTGGAAGGCTTTTATCAGGCGCGCGGGATCACTTCGGTCCCGGCGATGGTGCTCAACGGTCGTCAGTTGGTCACCGGTTCTCAGTCGGTCGAGTACTACGAACAGGTCCTGCGGGAAATGGCGCAAACGCCTACACCGGCCTGAAGCCTTACCCCATTCGTTCAATACGCATTCTTACGTTTAAAGAGGATTCATCATGAGCAATTCGAAAAAAGTCGTTGTGGTCACTGGCGCATCCCAAGGTCTGGGTGCAGGCATCGTCGCGGGCTTTCGCAAGCTGGGTTATCAGGTGATCGCCACCTCCCGTTCGATCAAGCCTTCCACCGATCCGGACATCCTGACCGTGGCCGGTGACATTGCTGACCCGGCCACCGCCGAGAAGATCATCCGCGAAGGTGTGGCCCGTTTCGGCCGTATCGATACGCTGGTCAACAACGCCGGGATCTTCGTGGCCAAGCCCTTCACCGAATACAGCCTGGACGACTACGCCCAGATCGTCGGCACCAACATGACCAGCTTCTTCCGCATGTCGCAGCTGGCCATCGCCCAGATGGAAAAACAGGGCGGCGGCCATGTGGTCAGCATCACCACCACCCTGGTGGACCATGCGGTTGAAGGCGTGCCTTCGGTCATGGCTTCCCTGACCAAGGGCGGCATGAACGCGGCGACCAAATCCCTGGCCATCGAATACGCCAAGCGCGGCATCCGGGTGAACGCCGTTTCCCCTGGCATCATCAAGACCCCGATGCATGGCGAGGAAACCCACACGGCCCTCGGCGCCCTGCACCCGGTCGGCCACATGGGCGAGGTAGAAGACATCGTTGGCGCCGTACTGTACCTGGACAGCGCGAACTTCGTGACGGGCGAAATCCTGCACGTCGATGGCGGCCAGAGCGCCGGGCACTGATCGGACACGTCCGATTCGACAAACCCGAAAAGCAGGCAACACTTGAATCGGCCCGGTAAGCGGGCCGATTCCTCATTGAATGGCACAAGGCACTACTAATAGGGGCACATCATGAGCAAAAATCTGGACAAAGTGCTGTACACCGCCAGGGTCCACACCGATGGCGGACGCGACGGCGCTGCCGCGAGCGACGACAATCGCCTGAACATCAAGCTGTCTTCTCCGGGCGCCAAGGGCGACGGCACCAACCCCGAGCAACTGTTCGCGGCGGGCTGGTCGGCCTGCTTCATCGGCGCCATCGGCGTGGTCACGCAGAAGATGAAAGTGGCCATGCCCGCAGACACCAGCGTCGATGCCGAAGTCGACCTGGGCACCAACGAAGGCGGCTACCTGATCCAGGCCCGTCTCAAGGTCAGCCTGCCAGGGCTGGATCGTGAAACCGCGCAGAAGGTCGTGGAAGCGGCGCACCAGGCCTGCCCGTATTCCAAGGCGACCCGCGGCAACATCAATGCCGAAGTCACCCTGGCCTGACCGAAACCGGCGGCCATCCCAACCAGCTTCCCGAACGTCGGGCGGCTGGTTTTATTTTTTGATAGGCAGCTGGAAATTGTCGGCAAAACGCCCCGAAACAGTGCAAGAAATAACGATTCAGCGGCCATATCCTCGGCATCATGTGCGGTGCGCATACCCCATTCCCAAACGACATAACCCAGGGTTTACAGGCGTGATAGTCTCGCCGCACCTATGAGCATATGAAATGGCGTCAACGATGATCGCCAGTACAGGAAACGTCATGTCCAGAATGTCCCACACCGCGCTGCGCCGTAATTTCCGCGAGCTTCTCGCCTCCAACAAGTGCTTCGACACCGCCTCCGTTTTCGACCCGATGTCTGCGCGCATTGCCGCTGACCTGGGCTTCGAAGTCGGCATTCTCGGTGGTTCGGTCGCCTCGTTGCAGGTGCTGGCCGCCCCGGACTTCGCCCTCATTACCTTGAGCGAATTCGTCGAGCAGGCCACCCGCATCGGTCGCGTTGCGCAACTGCCGTTCCTGGCGGACGCCGACCACGGTTATGGCAACGCGCTGAACGTCATGCGCACCGTCGAAGAACTGGAGCGCGCAGGGGTTGCGGCGCTGACCATCGAGGACACCCTGCTGCCAGCGCAGTTCGGGCGCAAGTCAACGGACCTGATTTCCATCGAAGAAGGCATCGGCAAGGTCAAGGCGGCCCTGGAAGCGCGCTGCGATCCGGAACTGGCAATCATTGCCCGCACCAACGCCAACGTGCTGTCGGTGCAAGACCTGATCGAACGCACCCAGGCCTACGAAAAGGCTGGCGCGGATGGCATCTGCATCGTCGGCATCAAGGACTTCGAACACCTGGAGCAGGTGTCGGCCAAGCTCACCGTCCCGCTGATGCTGGTGACCTACGGCAACCCGAAGCTCAACGACTTCGAACGTCTGGCCAAGCTGGGTGTGCGCATCATCGTCGCCGGCCACGCGGCGTACTTCGCCTCGATCAAGGCCACCTACGACTGCCTGCGCGCCCAGCGCCAGGTCACCCACAGCACCGAAAACCTCAGCGCCACCGAACTGACCCACACCTACACCTTGCCTGAAAACTACGTGGCATGGGCCGAAGAGTTCATGGACGTCAAAGAGTAACAGCCCCAAGAGCGGTGCCCTCCCCTGGCACCGCTTCCCTCCCGCAAAACCCCACGCTCCCGTAGCAGCACGGCTTGCCGGCGGGAGCGATGTCAGGGCTGGCTCAGGCGCTCAGGTGTTCGTAGAGAATCGTCGAGCCCACCAGCATCAGCACAATACCGCCGACGATTTCGGCGCGCTTGCCGACCACTGTGCCAAGCACCCGACCCAGCATCACGCCCAGGGTGACCATGACCGTGGTCGCAAGGCCGATGGCACCGGCCGCCACCAGGATGTTCACGTTGACGAAGGCCAGGCCCACGCCCACCGCCAGCGCATCGATGCTGGTGGCAAACGCGGTGATCGCCAGAATCACGAAGGAATGGGAGTCGGGTTTTTCCTCCTCTTCGTCATCGTGCTTGATGCCGTTGTAGATCATGTGCAGGCCCAGGATCAGCAACAGCGTAAAGGCGATCCAGTGGTCCCAGTTCTCGACGTACTGAGTGGCCACTTGACCGATACCCCAACCCACAACCGGAGTAATGGCTTCGATCACACCAAAGATCAGGCCGGTGCGCAGCGCTTCGCTGAAACGTGGTTTGTGCAGGCTGGAGCCTTTGCCGATGGCCGCCGCGAAGGCGTCCGTGGACATGGCCAGGGCGAGGAAAATCAGGGAAATGGGATTCACGGTGTACTTCCAGTCGGGCTATAGAGACAACGACGCAACCACACGCCCGACTTTAGGCATGGATGCATCGCTGGTCTCGCCAACCGAAAGGTGTTCGCGCCACGGCATGAAGCCGAGAATGTTGACACGAACGCTCATGACCAAGGCCTGAGCAGGCTACTCCCCAACAACGGTGGCCACTATAGCGGCTACGATGTGAAAATTATATGACCTCGATAGATTTTCGTGGTTATGGCTATCGGCTTAGCTCTTCACCTTGGCCGCATACAACCCACCGGCAATCACCAGGCACGCGCCGATGATGGTCCAGTTATCCGGCAATTCGCCAAAAACCAACAGGCCGATCAGCGTGGCAAACAACAGCAGCGAATAGTTGAATGGCTGCAGGGTCGATGCCGTGGCGTAGCGTAACGCCTGAAGCAACAAGAGCTGAGCCACCACGCCGGTCATCGACAGAATCCCCAGCAGCACCCACTCCGTCCCCGTTGGCGTCACCCACAACGGCAACCCCAGCACCGTCACGGCAATTGCACCGATTACGCCCATGTACAGCATGTTGGTCGCGAAAGAGTCGTCCTGGCTGATGCGCCGGGTCAACACGCCGAAAAACGCGAAACCCAGGGCCGAGATCAGCGGAATCAACGCAGCCAGCTCGAACACCCCGGTACCCGGCCGCAGGATCACCACCGTACCGAGAAAACCCACACCCGCCGCGAGCCAGCGTCGCAGCCCGATGTACTCCTTGAGAAACAACCCGGCCAACCCCAGCGTCATCAAGGGGAACACCGCATACAACGCATGCATCTCCGCCAGCCCCAGGTAACGCAAGCCGATGCCGAACAGCACGATATCCCCTACCCCGAGCAAGGCCCGGATGATTTGCAGAAAAGGATGACGGCTCCGGCTGGCGTTTCTTACACCGCCACGATAGGTGCAGTAGGCAATGGCGAACAGCAGGAACACCCAGTAGCGCACCATCACCAGCTGCATGATGGGCAAGTCCCTGACCAGCACCTTGGTGATCCCGTCCTGGGCGGCAAAAATCAGCATCGACAGCAGGCACAACAAGATACCGAGTTGAGGTCTCGCAGCTTCATGGGCGCGCGCAGCGCCTTGCAGCGGAGTGCTCATAGAGGGTCAGTCCAGTGGCGGGTTTTGGGGTAGGTCGCAGGTGGTCACAGCTGCCGGGCATTTAAGCCAGAAAAGCGCGAGGGATGCATGTCTGGTAACGACGTGAAGGCGTCGGTGGTGGCCATGACTCACCGCCTGTGAAGCATTACCGCCACAAGAAAAAAACCCTTGGCCTCCCGTAGCAGCACGGCTTGCCGGCGGGGGCGATCTCAAAATCGCCTTCGCCACCAAGGCGGCTCCCACAGGATCGAGGTCAGCCATACCCGTAGCAGTCCGGCTTGCCGGCGTCGGCGATCGTGAATACGTCCCCGCCGGCAAGCCGTGCTGCTACAGGATGGAGTGGGTGTTTTGTGCAGACGCGACGTCAAGGCGCCAGGCCGAGCGCAGGTGTCGTGGAGGGGGAATTGCGAAGAAAAGGATATGTCCCCTGCAGGAATCGAACCTGCATCTAGCCCTTAGGAGGGGCTCGTTCTATCCGTTGAACTAAGAGGACGTAACGTCTGTAGCCTGAAACATGCCGACCGAACCGCTGAGCATGCCTGTCGGCGTCAGCGGGACGGCGAGCATGTTAACGGTAAGCCTTTGTTTTGTCATGTCGTCATTGTCATTTCAAGCTGTAGCCTCTTTCCCACGGACGCCCCCGCCCGAGCATCATCATGCAATTTGCAATGCACCACATTGATATCATTGCAAAGTGCAATCCAAACCCGCGCAAATTCATTCGTAAACCATTGATTTTATTGATTATTTTTTCACTAAAAAGCTGGCATGCAGGCTGCATTACTCCTGTTCGTGCAAATCCCCTTCAAAATCAATTCCAAGCGAAGGTAACCGACATGAACATGACTCTCTCGCTGTTGAATGCTGCGGCCCTGGTCGCTCTGGTGGCCTTTCACTTCCACGATGCTGGCAGCAAGACCGAGACAGTCGCCGTTCAGGCACAGCCTCATTATCTGATCAAGCAGGCGCCTCGCTACGCTGCAATGCCAAGCCAGCATTCCGACGCCATGCTGGCCAACGATACCGATGAAGCTATTCCTGTCGACCGCTCCGAACGCTGGGTGTTCTGATTTTTTACCAGCTGAAGCGGATTTGCCTGCTTTTCACTGACTACGACTACGAGAACCGCCATGTCCAAAGCAGCATTGTCCTTCTTGATTCTGAGCATCATGGCCATCGCGACGGATCAATTGCTCCCGACATCGATGGACACCCTGGGCACTATCGCCAAGGTTTCAGCAGGACTGTTCGCCTGCCTGTTCATGATGGCGTTGATCGTGGGACGCCGGATCAAGTTCGACCCTGTACTGCGCCAGGCCAAGCCGTGATCCACGGCGCTGCCATCTGCTACGCTTTTTTCAACTCGATCTGAGCTGCTTTCCTACACCCGCGCCCTACGCACCCGCCTGCCCCGCCCGAAGACCCTTCGTCTCTTTCTTGAGCCTGTGCTCGTATTTTGACCCAGACGCTTCTACTCTGAAGACAGATAGCCATCATGGCGCAAAGCCGCGTCTACGGCGGTTATCGCCTGGAATGTGGCAACCGGGAACTTTGCAAACCAGAACGCATTTCTGATAATTGGTGCTGGCTAAACGCCTTTATCTAGTTCAATATTGTCACAGATTTGACGCCAAGGATCCGACGTATTGAGGCATGATGGCGGACCTTTATGTTGGCTGGTTGAACATTTCGCCAAAATGACAGTCAGACGATGACATCACGCGGCTGAATGCAGAACCGCCTGCCCCTTTGAACTAAATCGGTTAAATATATGAGCCCTATGAAACAGGCCAATTATTCCAGTCGCACAGCTGACAAGTTCGTTGTCCGCCTCCCGGAAGGCATGCGCGAGCGTATTGCGGAAGTCGCCAAGCAGCATCACCGCAGCATGAACTCGGAAATCATTGCGCGTCTTGAGCAAAGTCTGATTCAGGAAGGCGCACTGGGCGACGAGCCAAGCCTGCGTCTGGACAGCCCGGAGCTGTCTCTGCACGAGCGTGAGCTGCTGCAGCGTTTCCGCCAATTGGCTCATCGTCAGCAAAACGCCTTGGTGTCGTTGATTGCCCACGACACAAGCCTGGCAAACGACGACGAATAAGTCGCCCTTGCTCTCCCGAAAGCCAGCCTGGCGCTGGCTTTTTCATGCCCGTCATAAATGCACTGCACGCTGCCATGAAAAAACAAAAACCGCCTCCCAGGGCGGTTTTTTGTTTGCTTGCGCGGACTAGAGCAGGAACAGCGTGGCCAGCCCCAGAAAGATGAAGAAGCCGCCACTGTCGGTCATTGCAGTGATCATCACACTGGAACCCATGGCCGGGTCGCGCCCCAACCGCGCCAGGGTCATCGGGATCAGCACCCCCATGAACGCCGCCAGCAGCAGGTTCAGCGTCATCGCGGCGGTCATCACCACGCCCAGCGACCAGCTGTGGTACAGCAGGTAGGCCACGACGCCGATCACCCCGCCCCACAACAAGCCATTGACCAGCGCAACGCCCAGCTCCTTGCGCATCAGGCGCGAGGTGTTGCCGTTGCCGGTGCTGACCTGGTCCAGCGCCATGGCGCGAACGATCATGGTGATGGTCTGGTTGCCCGAGTTGCCGCCGATACCGGCCACGATCGGCATCAGGGCCGCGAGCGCCACCAGCTTCTCGATGGAGCCTTCGAACAGGCCGATCACGCGGGATGCGAGGAAGGCCGTGATGAGGTTCACCGCAAGCCAGGACCAGCGGTTGCGCAGCGAACGCCAGACCGAGGCGAAGATGTCTTCCTCTTCCCGCAGACCGGCCATGTTGAGGACTTCGGTCTCGCTCTCTTCGCGAATCAGGTCGACCATTTCATCGATGGTCAGACGGCCGATCAGCTTGCCGTTCTTGTCCACCACCGGCGAAGAAATCAGGTCGTAACGTTCGAACGCCTGGGCGGCCTCGTAGGCGTCGCCATCAGGGTGAAAGCTGACCGGATCGTCGGCCATGACTTCCGACACCTGTTTCTCCGGGTCATTGACCAGAAGGCGCTTGATCGGCAGCACACCCTTGAGCACGCCGTCGTAATCGACCACGAACAGTTTGTCGGTGTGGCTTGGCAGCTCCTTGAGGCGGCGCAGATAACGCAAGACCACTTCCAGGCTGACGTCCTCGCGGATGGTGACCATCTCGAAGTCCATCAGCGCGCCGACCTGTTCCTCATCGTAGGACAGGGCCGAACGCACGCGCTCGCGCTGCTGGGTGTCCAGCGCTTCCATCAATTCATGCACGACGTCGCGAGGCAGTTCAGGCGCAAGGTCGGCCAGTTCGTCAGCGTCCATCTCCTTGGCGGCTGCGAGCAGCTCGTGATCGTCCATGTCGGCGATCAGGGTTTCACGGACGGAGTCGGATACTTCCAGAAGGATGTCGCCGTCGCGCTCGGCCTTGACCAGTTGCCAGACCGTCAGGCGGTCCTCAACAGGCAGGGCTTCAAGAATGTAGGCGACGTCGGCGGAGTGCAGGTCATCGAGCTTGCGCTGCAGCTCGACCAGGTTTTGCCGGTGAACCAGGTTTTCGACGCGATCCTGATGCTGACCTTCCTGGCGATGGGTCAGATCTTCGACGACACGCTGGCGCTGCAGCAGATCGACCACTTGCGCAAGGCGATCCTGCAGGCTTTCCTGCGTCTTTTTTACTTCGATTTCAGTCATAGGCGAACTCCACTCCCAGCAGTGGAACACGCCGGAAGATCAATCAGTCGATTCTTGATTGGTACAGCTTGGATTTAAGTTGCTACTGGGTAAGTCCATGGAGGTATTCCACAAGCCCCGGCGGGGCTGACGGGCGCAATCATACACCGCTTGTCGAGGCTGCATGTTAAAAATTCAACACGGAACAAGCGCTTGCAACGCAATGCTGACCGCGGGATGAGTCTCTCTATCCTGCGACGTCACATCCGGTGAAGAAAACACGCTCGCTCCCGAATAATCATCTGGCTAGGCTGCGCTGACCCCGTCAAGGAGGACGCGCCTGTGCCATTGGACCTTCGAAAAGCCATTATTGCTGCCCTGTTTTTCATTCCCGTGCCTACATGGGCAAACAGCGTGCAGCGCTGCACCGATGAAAGCGGCAATCTCACCTTCACCACCCTGGGCTGTCCGCCCGGCCATGACATGCAGTTGCACCAGGCTTACAACGCCCCACCGGGAACGATAGCACCCAGCCCTGCTCCGCCTGCGCCAGATGCCAAGACTGGCAGCAGCCACGAACTGGTGATCGTCGGCCAGCGGGACGACGGCTGCGGCAACGTGCTGGGTGCTGAACAGCGGCGCAAGGCGATCATCAACTACCAGACACCTGCCGGCATGACCAGACGCGATGTGGAAAGCCTGCTGGGCAGACCGGACAAGGTCGTGAGCCGCAACGGCGAGGTGAAGTATGTATACGAGGAGAAAAAAGGCAAAAGCCGGCAGGTGTCATTCGATGAACACGGCTGCGTGAAGGGCAGGATTCAGAAGCAGGAACGCTAGAAAGACAAAAGGCCCGCATTTTCATGCGGGCCTTCTGATTTATGGTGCACTCGACAGGATTCGAACCTGTGACCGCTCGGTTCGTAGCCGAGTACTCTATCCAGCTGAGCTACGAGTGCAAGTGGCGCTTGTTAAACCAGATCACCACTGGTTACTGCATTTTACTTCTGGAAGTGAGTGGTGCTTCCGAAGACCTGTTGAAGCCAGGCTCTTTCTTAAAGCAGTTATCTGTATCACTACAAACAACGCTTAAATGGTGCACTCGACAGGATTCGAACCTGTGACCGCTCGGTTCGTAGCCGAGTACTCTATCCAGCTGAGCTACGAGTGCATTTGTTGCCGCGCATTATAGGCCGTTGAATCTGCTTGTCAACCACTTTTTCTAGTAAATTCAACAACTTACCGAAGAAGCCAGATTACAACGTACTACGCAAATAATGGCGGAGAACGGGGGATTCGAACCCCCGACACCCTTTTGAGGTGTACTCCCTTAGCAGGGGAGCGCCTTCGGCCACTCGGCCAGCTCTCCGCAACACGGGGCGTATAATAACCACCCTTTTCCCCGTTTGCAAACCAAAAATTCAATAAAAATTAATGGCTTGGTTCCTGGCCCTTCTCTTTCTTGATGCGCTCGTAGATCTCTTCACGGTGAACAGCCACTTCCTTGGGCGCATTGACGCCAATTCGTACCTGATTACCTTTAACGCCGAGCACGGTTACGGTGATCTCACCGTCACCAATAATCAGGCTCTCCGCGCACCGACGGGTCAAAATCAGCATGCCTATCTCCTCAATCTACATTCAGGGACTACAGTCTGCACAACCAAAAGGCATCGTCCGGAACCTGTACCAGCAGCCCGGTCAGCCTTGAGTATTGACTAGCGGCGGAAAAAAAACAGTTTTATCGCGCCGTTCAGAAACACGAAAGGCGCGGTATTCACCGCGCCTTTCGGTCAACGCTCACTCGCCCTGGCGAGGCGCGTCGAGTTCAAAGGCAGTGTGCAGGGCGCGCACGGCCAGCTCCAGGTACTTCTCTTCGATCACCACCGAAACCTTGATTTCGGAGGTGGAGATCATCTGGATGTTGATGCTTTCCTTGGCCAGCGCTTCGAACATGCGGCTGGCAACGCCTGCGTGGGAGCGCATGCCGACGCCAACGATCGAAACCTTGGCGATCTTGGTGTCGCCGATCACTTCACGGGCACCGATTTCGCTGGCGGTCTTGTTCAGCACGGCCAGGGCCTGGTCGTACTCGTTGCGGTGCACGGTGAAGGTGAAGTCGGTGGTGTTATCGTGCGCAACATTTTGCACGATCATGTCGACTTCGATGTTGGCGGCGCTGATCGGGCCGAGGATCTTGAAGGCAACGCCTGGAGTATCCGGGACACCACGAATGGTCAGCTTGGCCTCGTCACGGTTGAAGGCGATGCCAGAAATGATCGGCTGTTCCATGGATTCCTCTTCATCAATGGTAATGAGGGTACCTGGACCCTCCTTGAAGCTGTGCAGCACGCGCAGCGGGACGTTGTACTTGCCGGCGAATTCCACCGAACGGATCTGCAGGACCTTGGAACCGAGACTGGCCATTTCCAGCATCTCTTCGAAGGTGATCTTCTCCAGGCGCTGTGCTTGTGGCACTACGCGCGGGTCAGTGGTGTACACGCCATCGACGTCGGTGTAGATCTGGCACTCGTCGGCCTTGAGGGCCGCCGCCAGGGCAACGCCCGTGGTGTCGGAACCGCCACGACCCAGGGTCGTGATGTTGCCGCTCTCGTCGACGCCCTGGAAGCCGGCGACGACAACCACGCGACCTTCCTTGAGGTCAGCGCGAATTTTCTGATCGTCGATCTGCAGGATACGCGCCTTGTTGTGCGCGTTGTCGGTCAGGATGCGCACCTGGTTGCCGGTGTAGGACACCGCAGGCACGCCACGCTTGATCAGCGCCATGGCCAGCAAGGCGATGGTCACCTGCTCGCCGGTGGAAACGATCACGTCCAGCTCGCGCGGGACCGGTTGATCGCTGATCTGCTTGGCCAGGTCGATCAGGCGATTGGTTTCGCCGCTCATGGCCGACAGCACGACCACCAGATCATCACCCGCCTCGCGGAATTTCTTGATCTTGTCGGCCACCTGCTCGATGCGCTCTACCGAGCCCACGGAGGTGCCGCCAAATTTCTGTACGATTAAAGCCATCTCAAAGCCGCCTCAGCCCGTGAAGGGCGCCCGTTAAACATTCAAACCACCAAGCGCTGCGACCTGCCGGCAGGCAGGCCGCAGTGGGTCGACCAAGGGTTTGTTACAGTCCCTGATCGGCGAACGGAACCGCCAGCGCGAGCGCTGCGTCCAGGCCTGCGGCATCGACACCGCCGCCTTGCGCCATATCAGGACGACCACCGCCTTTACCGCCAACGGCAGCAGCCGCTTGCTTCATCAAATCACCGGCTTTGAGTTGGCCAGTCAGGTCCTTGGTGACGCCAGCCACCAACACGACCTTTTCCTCATGCACACCGCCGAGCAGGATCACTGCGCGGCCGAGTTTGTTCTTCAACTGGTCAACCAGGGCCAGCAGCGCCTTGCCATCCTGACCGTCGAGACGGGCAGCGAGGACCTTGGCGCCCTTGACGTCCACCGCAGCGGCAGACAGATCGTCGCCCGCAGCGCTGGCCGCCTTGGCCTGCAGTTGTTCCAGTTGTTTTTCCAGCAAGCGATTGCGTTCCAGGACAGCCGACAGCTTGTCCAGCAGGTTGTCGCGGTTGCCTTTGACCAGGCTCGCGGCTTCCTTCAGTTGTTCTTCGGCACCGTTCAGGTACGCCAGCGCCACGGCGCCGGTGACCGCTTCGATACGACGCACGCCGGCAGCGACGCCGCCTTCGCTGACGATCTTGAACAGCGCGATGTCGCCAGTGCGGTTGGCGTGAATCCCGCCGCACAGCTCGACGGAGAAATCACCGCCCATGCTCAGTACGCGAACGCTGTCGCCGTACTTCTCGCCAAACAGCGCCATGGCGCCTTTCTTCTTGGCGGTGTCGATGTCGGTTTCTTCGGTTTCGACCGCAGTGTTCTTGCGCACTTCGGCGTTGACGATGTCTTCCAGGGCCTTGATCTGCTCGGGCTTGATCGCCTCGAAGTGGCTGAAGTCAAAGCGCAGGCGCTGACTGTCGACCAACGAGCCTTTCTGTTGGACGTGATCGCCCAGGACCTGACGCAATGCCGCGTGCAGCAGGTGGGTGGCCGAGTGGTTCAGGGACGTGGCCTGACGCACATCAGCAGCGACCTCAGTCTGCAGTGCAGCGCCTACCGACAGGCTGCCGGACACCTGCACGCCGTGGTGCAGGAACGCGCCGCCGGTCTTGGTGGTGTCGCGCACGTCGAAACGCGCAGCGCCAGCCTGGAGGAAACCGCAGTCGCCAATCTGGCCACCGGATTCTGCGTAGAACGGCGTGCGATCGAGGATCACCACGCCCTCCTCGCCTTCGTTCAGTTGCTGGACCGACTCGCCATCCTTATAGATAGCCACGACCCTGGCGTCACCGTTGGTGGCCTTGTAACCGGTGAACTCGGTGGCCACGTCAACCTTGACCAGGCTGTTGTAGTCCATACCGAAGGCGCTGGCGGAGCGGGCGCGCTCACGCTGGGCGTCCATCTCGCGCTCGAAGCCTTCCTCATCGAGGGTCAGGTTGCGTTCGCGGGCGATGTCGCCGGTCAGGTCCATCGGGAAGCCATAGGTGTCGTACAGCTTGAACACCACTTCGCCCGGCACCACGGTGCCCTTGAGCTCGGCCAGGTCCTGCTCGAGGATTTTCAGGCCCTGCTCCAGGGTCTTGGCGAACTGCTCTTCTTCAGCCTTGAGTACGCGCTCGATGTGCGCCTGCTGGGAAGTGAGTTCCGGGAAGGCTTCGCCCATCTCGGCAACCAGCGCCGCGACGATCTGGTAGAAGAAGCTGCCCTTGGCACCCAGCTTGTTACCGTGACGGCAAGCGCGACGGATGATGCGACGCAGTACGTAGCCACGGCCTTCGTTGGATGGCAGCACGCCATCGGCAATCAGGAAGCCGCAGGAACGGATGTGGTCGGCCACGACTTTCAGCGAAGGCTGGGCGTCATTGGTGCAACCGATGGCCTTGGCGGCAGCGGCCAGCAGGCTCTGGAACAGGTCGATCTCATAGTTCGAGTGCACGTGCTGCAGCACGGCGCTGATCCGCTCAAGGCCCATGCCGGTGTCGACCGACGGCGCTGGCAGCGGGTGCAGCACGCCGTCGGCGGTGCGGTTGAACTGCATGAAGACGTTGTTCCAGATCTCGATGTAACGGTCGCCGTCCTCTTCGGGCGAGCCCGGCGGCCCACCCCAGATGTCGGCGCCGTGATCGTAGAAGATCTCGGTGCAAGGACCGCACGGGCCGGTATCGCCCATGGTCCAGAAGTTGTCGGAAGCGTACGGCGCGCCCTTGTTGTCGCCGATACGGACCATGCGCTCGGCCGGTACGCCGATTTCCCTGGTCCAGATGTCGTAGGCTTCGTCGTCGGTGGCGTAGACGGTGACCCAGAGCTTGTCTTTCGGCAGTTTCAGGACGCCGGTCAGGAAGGTCCAGGCGAAGGTGATCGCATCGCGCTTGAAGTAGTCACCGAAGCTGAAGTTGCCCAGCATTTCGAAGAAGGTGTGGTGACGCGCGGTGTACCCGACGTTTTCCAGGTCGTTGTGCTTGCCGCCGGCGCGCACGCACTTCTGGCTGCTGACGGCACGGGTGTAGGCTCGTTTTTCCTGGCCCAGGAAGCAGTCCTTGAACTGGTTCATGCCTGCGTTGGTGAACAGCAGGGTCGGGTCGTTGCCCGGAATCAAGGAGCTGGAGGCTACACGGGTGTGGCCCTGCTCTTCGAAGAAGCTCAGGAAGGCTTCACGGATTTCTGCGCTTTTCATAGGTTCTTCCACGGGAACTGCGGCCAGAGGCAAATGCATAACGTCATTCGACGTAGCGACGGCAAAGGGCCGCATTATATAGGCGTTGCTTCCACGGTACAGCGTCTTTGTACGATAGAAGCAACCAATTGGATTATCGGTCGATTATTGCGCGCCGAATTCGGCAAATGCTGCAACCACCTGCTCCATTTGCGCGCCAGACACGTCCAGGTGCGTGACCATGCGCAGCCGCGACGCCGCGCTCAGGACGATGCCGCGCTCGGCGCAAAACGCCTTGAGCTGGTCGGCCCGCTCACCGATCTGCACATACACCATGTTGGTCTGAACCGGCTCGACGGTGAAGCCCAGCTCCGACAGAGCCTTGCCCAGGAACGCGGCATTGGCGTGATCGTCTGCCAGGCGCTGGACCTGATGCTCCAGCGCATACAGCCCCGCCGCCGCGATCAGACCGGCCTGGCGCATGCCACCGCCGACCATCTTGCGCAAACGGCGAGCCTTTGCGATGAACTCACTGGAACCGCACAGCACCGAGCCGATGGGTGCGCCCAGGCCTTTGGAGAGGCAAACCGATACCGAATCGAAATGCCGGGTGATCTCGCGGGCATCCACGCCCAGCTTGACCGAGGCGTTGTACAGGCGCGCGCCGTCAAGATGCAGGCTCAGGCCCTTTTCAGTGGTCAGTTTGCGCGCTGCGGCCAGGTAGTCCAGCGACAGGACCTTGCCCTGCATGGTGTTTTCCAGCGCCAGCAAGCGGGTCCGGGCGAAATGGAAGTCATCGGCCTTGATGGCCGCGACCACCTGATTCAGGTCCAGGGAACCATCAGGCTGGTTATCCAGCGGCTGGGGCTGAATCGAACCCAGCACTGCCGCGCCACCGCCTTCGTATTTATAGGTGTGGGCCTGCTGGCCCACAATGTATTCCTCGCCGCGCTCGCAGTGGGCCATCAGGCCCAGCAGGTT
Source organism: Pseudomonas sp. NPDC090201 (assembly GCF_044746825.1). Lineage (NCBI taxonomy): Bacteria > Pseudomonadati > Pseudomonadota > Gammaproteobacteria > Pseudomonadales > Pseudomonadaceae > Pseudomonas > Pseudomonas sp. NPDC090201. The sequence continues at coordinate 124,132 of NZ_JBIVCX010000012.1, read as the reverse complement.
GCTCATGGTGCCGGTGGGAACGAACAGCGCCGCTGCGAAACCCAGACGCTGCGCCAGCCAGGATTCCAGCTGGTTGACCGTCGGGTCTTCGCCATACACGTCATCGCCCAGGGGCGCGCTGGCCATGGCCTCGCGCATGCCGGCGGTGGGCTGGGTCACTGTGTCGCTGCGCAGATCGATTACCGTCACGATGAAGCTCCCTGAAAAGTGTGTCGAACCTCAGTTCTGAGGCCTGGACCCTTGATAATCAAGTCTTCGCGCGGCAAAGCCAAGGCCTGCTTATAAGAAAACCTGATGAAAACCATCCAAAAGGCTCCATGCACATTCTGAAAATCTGTGTTACAAACTGCACGCCGACGAAATATGCCGTCGGCAACGTTCTCAGGGCGGGGTGCGATTCCCCACCGGCGGTAATGGCGCGCAAAGCACCTAGCCCGCGAGCGCTCGGTCGGGGTTTCGGTCCTGAACGAGGTCAGCAGACCCGGTTTGATCCCGGGGCCGACGGTCATAGTCCGGATGAAGAGAGAACGGGATTGGCACCACAGGATCGTCTCGCAGCCGGGTCAAGGGCATTTTTTTGCCGGGCCGCTTGCGACCGTACCCTGGCATCCCCTTCGATCCAAACGCCCTGTTTTTTAATTAAACAGGAGTCAGAACAGATGCAACCCACCGCAATTCACGCTCACGAGCGCATCGCTTTCATTCAAGCTTGCTGGCACAAAGATATCGTCGATCAGGCGCGCAAGGGCTTCGTCGCCGAGATGGCCAACCATGGCTATGCCGAATCCGACATCGATTTCTATGAAGTGGGCGGCGCCTTCGAAATCCCGCTGCACGCCAAGCTGCTGGCCAAGACCGGTCAATACGCCGGCGTCGTGGCCGCGGGCCTGGTGGTTGACGGCGGCATCTACCGCCACGAGTTCGTCGCGCAGTCAGTCATCAGCGCGCTGATGCAGGTCCAGCTGGAAACCGAAGTGCCGGTGTTCTCGGTGGTCCTGACCCCGCACCACTTCCACGGCGGCGAAGAGCATCACAACTACTTCTTCAACCACTTCGTGCACAAGGGCCAGGAAGCGGCGAAGACTTGCGCAGATACGCTGACCAAGCTGCGTGCGGTGCGGCGTCTGGGTGAGTCGCAGAAGGCTGTGGGCTGATTCACGCAAGCCCGGAATCGCCATTGTAGGAGCGCGCTTGCCCGCGATAGCGGTGTGTCAGCCAGGTATTCGTGATTGACACACCGCAGTCGTCCGAATGCGGCCCAGACCAAGCGCGCTCCTACGAGCCGGGTCAGCTACCCCAACTGCTCATCCGTAGTCGGCACGATGAGAATCCCGGCACGCAGGCCGTTCTTGACCTTCGGGTTGGGGAAGATGATGCGGGCGCCCTCCTCCTCTACCACCCAGCGTGAATCGGCCAGGTCCTCGGCCAGCACGAACCCCTTGTCCAGCCTGGTGAAGTTCTCGATGTCCGCCGGAAGGTGCAGGCGGAAGGCGTCGCTGTGCTTGATGATCTCTCGCGCCACGCTGAACAGCTTCAACCCGTCGATCTGATCGCCCACCAGTGGCTCGGTGCCGCGAATCAGGTGTTCAAGGCAGAGCTTCAACGGCGTCAGGTTCACGCTCTGGTTCTGCCCGAACGGCCGCGCCTTGCCCAGCTCCAGCGTAAAGGCTTCTGCATCGAGCTTCTCGTAGGTGTAGGCGCTGAACACGATGGACGGCTTGTTCTGCAACAGCACGGCCTCCATCCCGGCGCGGTGCAGGCGGATCAGCTCGCGGCGCGAATGCTGGCGCCCCTCTTTCCAGGGGTAGAGCGCGAACTGTTCGATCTTCGAGCCGCGAATGGCCGTGTGCAGGTCGTAGTGCAGGCGGTAGCGGTCCGGCACGCTGAAGAAACTCGCAGCCAGGCGCTCCAGCTCACAGGCACGCATGGCCTCGGCGCCGCTGCCTTGTTCATGACGGCCATTGAACAGCCGGTTGATGTCGTGCTCGACATAACGCTCGCCGCGACGCATCGCCTCGGGGTTGCCGAACAGGAACAGAATACGCGCCCGAGGCTTGAGTTCGCCTCGGGCAATGGCATGAATCAGCTCGTCGAGCAGCTCGATCGGCGCGGTTTCATTGCCATGGATACCCGCGGACAACAGCAGGTCGGTGCCATTGTCCTTGGCCTCTGGAGGGCGCACTTCCAGCGCCCCCTCGGCCAGCCAGCGCATACGCACGCCTTCGACGGTCAGTTGAGTCTTTTCTGCGGGTTCACGACCCGCCAGGGTCAGTTCAAGCAGTTTGCCGAGGGCGAGCATAAGGCCGATTACCTCTTAGTGATTGCAATCAGGGCCGTGGACGTGACCGTCTTCTTCATCTTCGCCGACGTCGGCCGCTTCCATTTCCAGCTGCAGGCTGACCAGGTTGGTGGCCATCGGGCGCAACAGCAGGTTGGCGTATTCGGTATCGCCTTCCTCGACGTCCACGCCGATCAGCAACTGACCGCGGCCATCCTGCTGAATCCACACCTCTTTGCCCTGCCAGATCACGGCAAAACGGGTGCAGGAGGTTTCCAGCTGGGTGCCATCGGTGTCTTCAAGGATCAAACGCAGCGCGTCGGTCATGCAGAAATTCTCTCTATAAGGCAGGAGCAGCGACGCCCCTGGTGCATCAATTGATTTGGAAAGGATAGACCGCGCCCAGCTTAAGGTGCTGAGTCAGTTCATCCAGCGCCGTACGACATTCGGTCAGCAACTGCGGATCGGCCAGATCGCTTTCGCTCAGGCGGTCACGGTAATGCTTGTCGACCCACTGCGTGAGGGTGTCATACAACGGCGCGGTCATGATAACCCCTGGGTTGACCGCTGCCAGTTCAGTTTCGTTGAGCGCCACGCGCAAACGCAGGCACGCCGGGCCGCCGCCGTTCTGCATGCTTTGCTTGAGGTCGAAGACCTTCACCTCGCGGATCGGGCTCTCGTCAGCGATCAGACGTTGCAGGTAATTCCACACCCGCTCGTTGCTGCGGCACTCTTCCGGCACGATCAGCAGCATCGAACCGTCTGCGCGAGACAGCAACTGGCTGTTGAACAGGTACGAGCGCACCGCATCATCGACCGCCACTTCGGTGCGCGGCACGCAGATCGCCTGGAAGCGGCCGCCGCGACGATTCAGCTTGTCGTGCAGCTCGCTGAGCATGTGCTCGGTATTGAGGAAGGCGTCCTCGTGATAGAACAGCACCTCGCCATTGCCCACGGCGATCACGTCGTTGTGAAACACGCCCTGATCGATCACGGCCGGGTTCTGCTGGGCAAAGACCACGCCCTCATCGCTCAGGCCGTGCAGGCGGGCGACGGCTTGCGAGGCTTCCAGAGTCTGGCGCGCCGGGTATTTCTGCGGCGCCGGGAAACGGGTGTCGAAGGCCGCGCGACCGAACACGAAAAACTCCACCCCTGCCTCGCCGTAACTGCGGCAGAAGCGCGTGTGGTTGGCCGCGCCTTCATCGCCGAACTGGGCGACGGCAGGCAGGGCGGCGTGGTGGGCGAAATGCTGCTGGTCGGCGAACATGGCGCCCAGTACGCGACTGGTGGTCGGGTGCTCGATGCTGCGGTGGTATTTGCAGTTCAGGTTGGCGGCGGTGAAATGCACGCGGCCGTCGGCGGTGTCGGCGCTGGGGCTGACAGTGGCGGCGTTGGCCACCCACATGCTCGACGCCGAGCAACTGGCGACCAGCAACGGCATGGATTCTTTTGCAGCGCGCTCGATGACCTGGGCGTCAGTGCCACCGAAGCCCAGCTTGCGCAGGCCGGCGATGTCCGGACGCTCCTGCGGCGCCAGCACGCCCTGGGTGAAGCCCATTTCCATCAGCGCTTTCATCTTCGCCAGGCCCTGCAACGCCGCTTCCCGCGGGTTCGAGGACTGCTGGCAATTGCTCTGGGACGCGACGTTGCCGTAGGACAATCCGCCGTAGTTATGGGTTGGCCCCACTAGACCGTCAAAGTTGACTTCACAGGATTTCATCGGTGAGGCTCCGTGGATCTGTTTTTATATGCACATTCTTCATGCGCTGCACACCTGTAGGAGCGCGCTTGCCCGCGACGGCTCTCTGTCCGCAAACGAGGTGTCGACTGACACTACGCGGTCGCGGGCAAGCGCGCTCCTACAGTCTTATTTCAGGGTGATGCCGGGGGTCAGGCTTGCTGGCAGCGCCAGCGTCCCGCTCTCCAGCGACGCCACCGGGTACGCGCAATAATCCGCGGCGTAATACGCACTGGCGCGATGGTTGCCCGAAGCGCCGACGCCGCCGAACGGTGCGGTACTCGCAGCGCCGGTCAATTGCTTGTTCCAGTTGACGATGCCCGCCCGGCTTTGCAGCCAGAACTGTTGATAGCGTTCCTGCGAATCCGACAGCAGGCCGGCCGCCAGCCCGTACTGGGTGTTGTTGGCTTCGTCGATGGCCGCAGCAAAATCCGCATAGCGAATCACTTGCAGCAAGGGGCCGAACAGTTCCTCGTCGGGACGCTCGGCTACGTCACTCACGTCCAGGATACCCGGCGTCAGCAAGGCCGCATTGCTGTCGGGCTGGGCCATTTCCAGCAGCGCCACGGCGCCATTGGCCAGCAGGTGCTCCTGGGCTTCGAGCAGCGCCTGGGCGGCACGCAGGGAAATCACCGAGCCCATGAACGGCGCCGGCTGCTGATCGAACGCACCGACCTGAATGGTCGACGTCACCTCAACCAGCCGCGCCATGAACGCATCGCCCCACGCACCTTGCGGCACCAACAGGCGGCGAGCGCAGGTGCAGCGCTGGCCTGCGGAAATGAACGCGGATTGAATCACGGTGTAGACCGCCGCATCGACATCCGCGACCTGATCCACCACCAGCGGGTTGTTGCCGCCCATTTCCAGGGCAAGAATCTTGTCCGGCCGCCCGGCGAATTGCTGATGCAGCGAGTTGCCGGTGCGGCTTGAGCCGGTGAAGAACAGGCCGTCGATACCGACGTTGGCCGCCAGCGCGATACCGGTTTCCCGAGCGCCCTGCACCAGGTTCAGCACACCGGACGGCAGACCGGCTTCGAACCAGCATTGCACCGTCAGCTCGGCGACTTTCGGTGTCAGCTCGCTGGGCTTGAACACCACCGCGTTACCGGCCAGCAGCGCCGGGACGATGTGCCCGTTAGGCAGGTGCCCCGGAAAGTTGTACGGGCCGAATACCGCGACTACGCCGTGAGGCTTGTGGCGCAACACGGCGTTGGCGTCGCCCAGCGGGCCGCTCTTCTCGCCGGTGCGCTCGCGATAACTCTGAATCGAGATCGCGACCTTGTTGACCATGCTGGTCACTTCCGTCGCCGATTCCCACAGCGGTTTACCGGTTTCCTCACCGATGCAACGGGCGATTTCATCGGCGCGGCTCTTCAGCGCGGCGGCAAAGGCTTCCAGCACCACGATGCGCTCTTCCAGCGTGCGAGTCGCCCAGGCCGGGAACGCCTGACGTGCAGCGCTGACCGCCGCCTCGACCTGCGCCGTGCTGGCACCCTGGCCTTTCCAGATCACCTGCTGGGTGACCGGGTTCAGCGATTCAAAAGCCTCGCCCTGCCCGGCCTGCCACTGGCCTGCGATATACAAAGTCGTCATTTACACACCCTCCCGAGCCGGCGACAGAGGCACCGCGCGCACCTGATCGCCCGCCGTCAGACGCAGGCGCTTGGCGGTTTTCGGATCGACCACCAGCGTGCCCGCTGCGAAACGCGCAGGGGCGGCAGTCACGCGGCAATCTTCGCGCTTGCGGTTGTGGATAAGAAACGGTGTCGCGTCATCGCCCGGCGTGCCCACCGCCAGCACCAGCGCCTGGCTGTCGCGCACGGCGCGGATCTTGCCGGTTTCACATTCGATTGCAGGGCCTGCGTCGAAGATGTCGACGTAGCCCTGATAGCTGAAGCCTTCGGCCTTGAGCATGGTCAGCGCAGGTTCCGTGCTGGTGTGCACGCGACCGATCACGTCCCGCGCCGCCTGGGACAGGAAGCAGCTGTACAGCGGGAACTTGGGCATCAACTCGGCGATGAACGCACGGTTGCCGACACCGGTAAGGTAATCGGCCTGGCTGAACTCCATCTTGAAGAAGTGCCGGCCCAGGCTTTCCCAGAACGGCGAATGGCCCTGCTCGTCGGACATGCCGCGCATTTCGGCGATGATCTTCGCGCCGAACAGCTCGGGGAATTCGGCGATGAACAGCATCCGCGCCTTCGACAGCAGGCGACCGTTGAGGCCGTTGCGGAAATCGGCGTGCAGGAACAGCGAGCACAGCTCGGAGTTGCCGGTCAGGTCGTTGGCCAGGAACAGCGTCGGGATCTCGCGATAGATGTTCAACTCTTGCGAGGCGCTGACCGTCAGGCCCACCCGGTAGTTGTACCAGGGCTCGCGCAGACCGACCGCGCCGGCGATGGCCGAGATACCGACCACGCGGCCGTCGTCGTCTTCAAGGACGAACAGGTAGTCGGTGTCGCCCCGCTCGGCTTCGCCACGGAAGGTTTTTTCGGCCCAACCGACCCGGTGCGCCAGACGCTCTTCATTGGCCGGAAGCGTAGTCAGGCCTGCGCCTGTGCTGCGCGCCAAATCGATCAGCGCCGGTAGGTCACTGCTGCGTACGGGACGAACGATCATGCTTTCTCCTCAGGCCGGCTCCTGTGGGGCACCGGCGAACTCTAACCCGCGACACGGCAACGCAAGGGGTTGCCGATGACTCAACTGTCAAACCGCGACGATGCGCACGCTGGCACCTTCACCGACACCCAGCGCCTCGGCGGCAGCCAGGCTCAGGGTCACCGGCTTGCCAGGTACCCAGTCCAGTTCCAGCATCACGGCGCGGTAGTCCTGCAACTGGCTGTTGGCGACCAGGTATGGACGGCCGCCCTTCACCGCATCGCCGCTGGCGACGGTGTCGACTTTCACCGGCACCACGCGGCTCTGGGCAATCGAGCGAATGCCGGAGGTGCGCGCATGCAGGGTTGGCCCGCCGTCGAAGATGTCGATGTAATGGTCGGTCTCGAAGCCTTCGCGCATCAGGATGTCGAAGGTGATCTGCGCGCGCGGGTGGACCTGGCCCATGGATTCCTGGGCTTCGTCCGGCAGCAGCGGCACGTAGATCGGGTAATGCGGCATCAGTTCGGCGAGGAACGTGCGGCTCTTGAGCCCACAGATACGCTCGGCTTCGGCGTAGTTGAGGTCGAAGAAGTTGCGACCGATGGCGTCCCAGAACGGCGAGTCGCCGTTTTCGTCGCTGTAGCCGACGATCTCGGTGACGATCGAGTCGGCGAAGCGCTCGGGGTGAGCAGCCACGAACAGCAGGCGCGCACGGGAGTTGAGCTCCGACCACAAGGTGCCCACCAGTTCGGGCAGCACGTAGAAGCTGGTCAGCAGGCTGTTGCCGGTCAGGTCATGGCACTGGGAGAGCACGTGGATCTTGTTGTGGATCTTCAGTTCGCGAGAGGCGTGAACGAAGGTTTCGTTGCGGAAACTGTAGAACGGCTCGGAATAACCGGCCGAGGCAACGATTCCGGAACAGCCCACCAGACGCCCGGATTCGGTGTCTTCGAGCACGAAGAAATAGGTTTCCTCGCCATTGAAACTGACCTCGGCGGCGAACGACGCTTCGGAAGCGGCGATCTTGTCACCCAGACGTCCAGCGTCATCCGGCAGGGACGTGACACCAATCGGACTGTCCGCAGCCAGGCGTTGAACCTCGCTCAGATCAGCCATTTGCGCAGGGCGCATCACCAGCATGGTGTCACTCCTTGAGAAAAAATCGGGCCGGGTATCCGGCAACAGAAAAAAACGTCATTACGACAGCGCCCTGTAGGAGCGCGCTTGCCCGCGACCGCGATGTATCAGCTGATACAGGCGTGACAGGCAGATCGCGTCGCGGGCAAGCGCGCTCCTACAGGTGGTGTGGCGCGGGTCAGGCTTTGGTCAACTTCGCCACGGCACGCTCGAAACGGTCCAGGCCTTCGATGATGTCGGCATCCTCGATCACCAGGCTCGGCGCGAAGCGCACAACGTCGGGACCTGCCTGCAGGATCATCAGGTTTTCCTGTTCGGCAGCGTTGAAGAAGTCCTTCGCCTTGCCTTTCCAGGCGTCAGTCAGTACCGCACCGATCAACAGGCCCATGCCGCGCACTTCGCTGAACACGCCATATTGCTGGCCGATCTTCTCGAGGCGCGCCTTGAACAGTTCGTGCTTGGCAGTAACACCAGCTAACACCTCGGGGGTGTTGATGACGTCGATGACCGCCTCGCCCACCGAGCAGGCCAGCGGGTTGCCGCCGTAGGTGGTGCCGTGCACGCCGACAGCCAGGTGCTTGGCCAGTTTCTCGGTGGTCAGCATGGCCGCCATCGGGAAGCCGCCGCCGATGCTCTTGGCGCTGGAGAGGATGTCCGGGGTCACGCCGTAATGCATGTAGGCGAACAGATGGCCGCTACGGCCCATGCCGCTCTGCACTTCGTCGAACACCAGCAGCGCGTTGTGCTCGTCACACAGCTTGCGCGCGCCTTGCAGGTATTCAAGCTCGGCTGGCAGCACACCGCCCTCGCCCTGGATCGGCTCCAGCACCACGGCGCAGGTCTTGTCGCTGACCGCAGCCTTCAGTGCTTCCAGATCGTTGTAAGGCACGTGGGTGATGCCGGTGATTTTCGGGCCGAAGCCGTCGGAGTACTTCGGCTGGCCGCCCACGCTCACGGTGAACAGGGTGCGACCGTGGAAGCTGTTCAGCGCCGCGACAATTTCGTACTTCTCGGTGCCGTACAGATCGTGAGCCACGCGACGGGCCAGCTTGAAGGCCGCTTCGTTGGCCTCAGCGCCCGAGTTACAGAAGAACACGCGCTCGGCGAAGGTGGCGTCGACCAGCTTCCTGGCCAGGCGCAGCGCAGGCTCGTTGGTGAATACGTTGGAGACGTGCCACAGCTTGTTGGCCTGTTCGGTCAGTGCACCGACCAGCGCCGGGTGGGCGTGGCCCAGTACGTTGACCGCGATGCCGCCGGAGAAATCGATCAGCTCGCGCCCCGCCTGGTCCCACACGCGGGAACCCTGGCCGCGTACCGGAATGAACGCTGCGGGAGCGTAGTTGGGGACCATCACCTGGTCGAAATCGGCACGTTGCACCGGTACTTGCTCAACGGACATCGGAGTCTCCTGAAGAGGAACGCCTGCCTGGGACTGGCGAGCGATGGAAGGATTGTAAGGACTGATTTGAGCGCGGCCTTGCCGCCAAGCGACAACTTCTTATAGCGCAAAACCGGCTTTTTCAGAGGCTTTCGGCAATGCGACAAAATGCTTCGGAAAGGCGCAGTTTAAACGTTAGCGGCGCGCAGTAGCAGCGTTGTGTGGATTTGAATTGTCCGACATGGACATCTGTAGGAGCGCGCTTGCCCGCGACGGGCTCGTGCCAGACAGCACATCCCCACCAGGCACATCGCATTCGCGGGCAAGCGCGCTCCTGCAGGGGATCGATTTGCAGAGTGTCAACCGCGCTCGGCAGGCACCGACGACAGTTCGAACGGGCTGCTGCTGCGGCGCTGGTTGCGGTCTTCGCGGGGGGTGGCGCCGAAGAAGTTGCGATAGGCGCTTGAGAAGTGCGGGCCCGAGGAGAAGCCGCACGACAGGCCGATCTGGATGATCGACTTGCTGGTCTGCATCAGCATCTGGCGGGCCTTGTTCAGGCGCAGCTCCAGGTAATACTGGCTCGGCACACGATTGAGGTACTGCTTGAAGATGCGCTCCAGTTGCCTGCGCGAAACACACACATGCTGTGCGATTTCGTCGGTAGTCAGCGGCTCTTCGATGTTGGCTTCCATCAACAGCACGGCCTGGGTCAGCTTCGGGTGGCTCGAACCCAGACGGTTCTGCAACGGAATGCGCTGACGCTCGCCGCCCTCGCGAATGCGCTCCACTACCAGTTCTTCCGACACCGCACCGGCAAGCTCGGCACCGTGATCGCGGGCCAGCACGGCCAGCAGCAGATCCAGTACCGACATCCCGCCGCAGGCCGTCAGACGATCACGATCCCAGTCGAACAGATGGCTGGTGGCGATGACTTTCGGGAAGCGCTCGGCGAAATCATCTTGCCAGCGCCAGTGCACCGCCGCGCGATAGCCATCGAGCAGGCCCAGTTGCGCCAGCGGATAGACGCCCGCCGACAGGCCGCCGATCACACAGCCTGCGCGCACCAGTTGCTTGAGCGCGCCAGCCAGCGCAGACGCCATCGGCGCCGGTGGCTCGTCGGCGACCAGAAACACCTTCTGGCAGCCTTCAAGACGCCCCGCCCAGGGCTCGCCCGGCAACTGCCAGGCGGCGCCTTCGACCGGTGGTTCGGCCTGCAGGAACGACAGTTCGTAGACCACTTCCGGATGCACCCGCTGCGCGACACGCAGGGCTTCTTCGGCCAGCGCCAGGGTCAGGGCCTTGGTGCCGGGCCAGATAAGAAATCCGATTCGATGGGCAGTCATGTCGTGCAATCCGGAACGTGTCGCAATTTTTTATGGGTCACACGCAGGGCGTGCAAAATCTGTTGCGTTCAGTTGATGGCGGCGAGCTGAATGACGCGCAGCATGAACTGTTCTCTCACAAAACGCACCGTTGAAAACGGGCGAATCGTTATTTCAGGCTACCGGACAGGAACTGCTGCAGACGTTCCGATTTCGGATTGACCAGCACCTCGCGAGGGTCGCCGCTCTCTTCGATCAGGCCCTTGTGCAGGAAAATCAGCTGGTTGGACACTTCGCGGGCAAAGCCCATCTCGTGGGTCACCACGACCATGGTGCGACCTTCCTGAGCCAGCGCCTGCATGACCTTCAACACGTCGCCGACCAGTTCAGGGTCCAGCGCGGAAGTCGGTTCGTCGAACAGCATCACTTCAGGTTCCATCGCCAGCGCCCGGGCAATCGCCACGCGCTGCTGCTCGCCACCGGACATGTGCCCCGGGTAGGCGTCCTTGCGATGGGCCACGCCGACCTTGTTCAGGTAATGCTCGGCCTTTTCCAGGGCTTCTTTCTTCGGCACGCCCAGGACATGGATCGGTGCTTCGATGATGTTCTCCAGCGCTGTCATGTGCGACCACAGGTTGAAGTGCTGAAACACCATCGACAAGCGCGAACGCATGCGTTGCAGCTGCTTGGGGTCGGCCGCCTTCAGGCCGCCGTCCTTGTTGGCCACCAGCTTCAACTCTTCGTTGTTGAGCAGGATGCGGCCGGATTTGGGCTGCTCCAGCAGGTTGATGCAGCGCAGAAAGGTACTTTTGCCCGAGCCGCTGGAGCCGATGATGCTGATCACATCGCCCGCTTTGGCCGTCAGCGAAACGCCTTTGAGCACTTCGTGACTGCCATAGCACTTGTGCAGGTCCTGGACTTCCAGTTTGTTCATGGTTTCGGTTCTCACAAGTAATCAGTCGCTGAGCAGGCGGCCGGAACGCAGCGGGGTACGCCCCGCCACCTTGGCCATCCAGTAGCCCGGCTGGGCGTAACGCAGTTTTTCGATGGCGAACAGCACCCCGGCGGTGCCGGCGCAGACGGTGGTTGCACGGTCGTTCAGCGGATCGACGACCTCGAACAGCGGCTCGCCCGGTTCGACCCACTCGCCTGCCGCACGCAGGAAAGTCAGTACGCCGGTGTGGGGTGCGTAGATCATTTCAGTGCCTTCGAACGGCATGCCTTCGCACGGTTCATGGGCCGGTTGTGGCCACTCGCCGCTGATCAGGCCGTGCCCGGCGAGAAACGCCAGAATGCCTTCGGCATAGGCTTGCGCCTCGGCTTTGCCAGTGTTGGACTGCCCGCCCAGTTCAAGGGTGGTGGACATGCAGGCCAGCGGGATCTGCGCCTCGGGGAATTTCTTCGCCAGCCGCAGCCATGGCAGCGAGCAGGCTTCGTCGAACGAACTGCCGCCGGAGTCTTCAGCCAGCAGGCCGACGCTGACACCCAGGTAGGCCGACAGCGAACGCCACTGCGGCCAGTGCTGGGGCAGCGCGTACATGTGCAGCGAGGCGTCGGTGTCGCAGTGCAGGTCGAGCACGATGTCGGCATTGCAGGCGTGGCTCAGCAGCACGCGATGCATGCCTGCCAGTTCGCTGCCCGCAGGCGGCAACTGGTCGAGCACATCGGCCATGGCCTGGCGAATCAGCTTGATGTTGGCCCGCGGATCGTCGCCCAGCTTGCCATCGAGCATCTGCGCCACCGGCTCGCTCAGCTCGGTGAAATCGCGGTTGAAGTTCTTGCCGCTGCCGTACTCGAAACGGCCCTGGTGGTTACCCTGCAGCAACTGCCCAAGGCCGATGGGGTTGGCCACCGGAACCAGCTCGATGACGCCGTTGAGCATGCCCTGCTCTTCGAGCTCGGCCAGGCGCTGCTTCAATTCCCAGGCCGTGCGCATGCCCGGCAGTTCGTCGGCGTGCAGGCTGGCCTGGATGTAGACCTTGCGCTCGCCCTGACCGAAGCGGAACACACTCAGCGTGCGCTCGGTCCCCAGGGTGCTCCAGGGCAGTCGATGATCGATGCGTTGCATATCAGTGCTTCCTCGGTGCGAGGTAACCGAGCCAGCGGCGCTCGGCCAGCTTGAACAGTTTCACCAGAATGAAGGTCAGGCACAGGTAGAACACGCCCGCCGTGATGTACGCCTCGAACGGCAGATAGAACTGCGCGTTCACCGTGCGCGCGGCGCCGGTGATGTCGATCAGGGTGACGATGGAGGCCAGGCTCGTGGTCTGCAGCATCATGATGACTTCGTTGCTGTACTGCGGCAGCGCCCGGCGCAAAGCCGACGGCAGCAGGATGCGGCGGTACATCTTGGCCTTGGACATGCCCATGGCCCGCGCCGCTTCGATCTCCCCCGGCGGGGTGGATTTCAGGCTGCCAGCGATGATCTCGGCGGTGTAGGCACTGGTGTTGATCGCAAAGGCCAGACACGCGCAGAAGGTCGCGCTGGACAGCCATGGCCACAGGAAGCTTTCGCGCACGGCTTCGAACTGCGCCAGGCCGTAGTAGATCAGGAACAGCTGCACCAGCATCGGCGTGCCGCGAATCACGTAGGTGTAGCTCCAGGCCAGCAGATTGACCCAGGCGACTTTCGAGACGCGCATCAGGGCCAGCGGCAAGGCCGCCAACAGACCGAATAACAGCGACAGCGCGAGCAGTTTGAGGGTAATCAACAGGCCGCCGAAATACAGCGGCAGGCTGTCCCAGACCACGTTGTAATCGAAGATCATAGGTCTGCCACCCTTACGCCGGCCGAGTAGCGTTTTTCGATATAACGCAGTACCAGCAGCGAGACACTGGTGATCACCAGGTACATGGCCGCGACTGCGAGGAAGAAAGTGAAGGGTTCGCGGGTGGCGTCCGCCGCCTGCTTGGCCTTGAACATCATGTCTTGCAGGCCGACTACGGAGATCAGCGCAGTGGCCTTGGTCAGAACCAGCCAGTTATTGGTAAAGCCCGGAATCGCCAGACGGATCATCTGCGGCACCAGGATGCGGAAAAATACCCGACCGCTGCTCATGCCATAAGCCATGCCGGCTTCGGCCTGCCCCTTGGGAATGGCCATGAAGGCGCCGCGGAAGGTTTCCGAAAGATACGCACCGAAAATGAAGCCCAGCGTGCCGATACCGGCCATCAGCGGGTTCAGGTCGATGTAGTCGTCGTGGCCGAGCAACGGCGCGACGCGGTTGAGCAGGTCCTGGCCGCCATAGAAAATCAGCAGGATCAGCACCAGATCGGGAATGCCACGAATGACGGTGGAATACAGGTCGCCCAGCCAGGCCAGCCAGCGCACCGGCGACAGACGCAGGGACACGCCGACCAGACCGAGCACGATGGCCAGTGCCATGGAGCACAGGGCGAGCTGCAGGGTCAGCCATGCACCGTCGAGAATGACGGCTCCGTAGCCTTTCAACATGTAGTGTGGCCCTCGAGCGCGGGATAGAAAAATGGCGCGATCAGAAGGATGAAGACCCCGCTGATTGCGCCATTACGGACGAACGTCGACTTACTTGCCGTAGATATCGAAGTTGAAGTACTTGTCCTGGATAGCCTTGTATTTGCCGTTGGCACGGATGGCGGCGATGGCGGCGTTGATCTTGTCCAGATCGGCCTTGTCACCCTTGCGCACCGCGATGCCTACGCCGTCGCCGAAGTATTTGACGTCGGTAAAGGCAGGACCCACGAAAGCGTAGCCCTTGCCCGAATCGGTGTTCAGGAAACCGTCCTGCAGCAGGGTGGCGTCCGCTACGGTACCGTCCAGGCGACCGGCGCCGATGTCCAGGTAGATTTCGTTCTGCGAGCTGTATGGCTTGATCTCGGCGCCCAGGGGAGCCAGGACTTCCTTGGCGAAACGCTCGTGGATCGAGCCACGCTGCACGCCGATGTTCTTGCCCTTGATTTCAGCCAGGTTGTCGCCCAGGACAGTGCCCTGCTTCATGACCAGACGGGCCGGGGTGTTGTAGTACTTGTTGGTGAAGTCCACGGACTGCTTGCGATCGTCGGTGATGGACATCGAGGACAGGATGGCGTCGATCTTGCGCACCTTGAGCGCCGGGATCAGGCCGTCGAACTCCTGCTCGACCCACACGCACTTGACCTTCATCTCTTCGCACAGGGCGTTGCCGATGTCGTAGTCAAAACCCACGATGCTGCCGTCCGGCGCCTTGGAGGCGAATGGAGGGTACGCCGCTTCGATACCGATCTTCAGGGGTTTTTCATCAGCGAACGCAGGCTGTACCAGTACGGACAGCGCCAGTGCGCCCAGCAGCATGAGCTTTTTCATTCTTGGAACTCCATCGGTAAAACGCGACAAGTGACCATGGGCGGTAACGCCCGATGAGCAGAAGGACTATCTGAAATTGCGACGCGAGGCGCTGGCGGGTTCATGGCCCGACAAGCCTTCGGCGAGTGATCGGCATTTTAGCGGCAGGCTTTAAGTCGATATTTCTTCAATGCGACAACTAGTTACAGAAGCACCGAGAAAGCCATTCAGCCTGATTGACAGCTCCAGAACAATATGCAAGGAGCGACGAGAGCAAACCTATCAACGAAGCAAATAACGCGCCCATTATTGGCAAAGCCTTCTAATCCGGCAAGTCCAGCGTGGCCAGTGATGGCTTTGGGGCGATGAGTTGCAGGGGTTTCGGGGTCAAAGGCCTCAACCGCTCACGCACCGCCACGACACTGGGGTGGGCGGTAACAAATCGATATATCCCGATGTCATCTGCGCTGCCCCCCTGTAGGAGCGCGCTTGCCCGCGACCGCAATCGACCAGCTTTCCCATGCATCACAGGCAGTCCGCCGTCGCGGGCAAGCGCGCTCCTACAAGGGACGGCGCTCGGCAAAAAAAGCCCCGCGCGGCGTGCACCGGGCGGGGCGTTCGGGACGTACGAGCGTCAGGCGACGTTCATGGTCTTGTGGGTTTCCACCAGATGGGCCACGACACCCGGATCGGCCAGGGTCGAGATATCGCCCAGTTGATCGTACTCACCCGTGGCGATCTTGCGCAGGATGCGGCGCATGATCTTGCCCGAGCGGGTCTTGGGCAGGCCCGGCGCCCACTGAATCACGTCAGGCGAGGCAATCGGGCCAATCTCCTTGCGCACCCAGTTGCGCAGTTCGATGCGCAGCGCCTCGTCCGGCACCTCGCCACCGTTCAACGTCACGTAGACGTAGATGCCCTGCCCTTTCAGGTCGTGAGGCACCCCGACCACTGCGGCCTCAGCGACTTTCGGGTGCGCAACCATCGCGCTCTCGATCTCGGCGGTGCCCATGCGGTGGCCGGACACGTTGAGCACGTCGTCCACCCGGCCGGTGATCCAGTAGTAGCCGTCTTCATCGCGACGGGCGCCGTCGCCGGTGAAGTACATGCCGCGGAAGGTCTTGAAGTAGGTGTCGACGAAACGGTCGTGGTCGCCGTACAGGCTGCGCGACTGGCCAGGCCACGAATCGAGAATCACCAGGTTGCCTTCGGCCGCGCCTTCGATCAGGTTGCCCAGGTTGTCCACAAGCGCCGGGATCACGCCGAAGAACGGACGGGTCGCCGAGCCTGGCTTGAGCGCCGTGGCGCCTGGCAGCGGGCTGATGAGGATGCCGCCGGTTTCGGTCTGCCACCAGGTGTCGACGATCGGGCAGTTCTGCTTGCCGACGGTGTTGTAGTACCAGTTCCAGGCTTCCGGGTTGATCGGCTCGCCCACCGAACCCAGCAGGCGCAGGCTCGAGCCATCAGCGCCTTCGACGGCCTTGGTGCCTTCGGCCATCATCGCGCGGATGGCGGTCGGGGCAGTGTAGAGGATGTTCACCTTGTGCTTGTCGATGATCTTCGACATACGGGTGATGTCCGGGTAGTTCGGAATGCCCTCGAACAGCAGCGTGGTCGCACCGTTGGCCAGCGGGCCGTAGACGATGTAGCTGTGGCCGGTGACCCAGCCGACGTCGGCGGTGCACCAGTAGGTTTCACCCGGTTTGTAGTCGAACACGCGCTCGTGGGTCAGCGCGGCGTACAGCAGGTAGCCTGCGGTGGTGTGCAGCACGCCCTTGGGCTTGCCGGTGGAACCGGAGGTGTAGAGGATGAACAAAGACTCTTCGGCGCCCATTTCCTTGGGTGCGCAGGTGGTCGACGCCACTTCGAGCAAGGTGTGGTACCAGATGTCACGGTGGCGGTTCCACTCGATATCGCCGCCGGTGCGCTTGCAGACGATGACTTTCTGCACGCTGCTGGTTTCAGGGTTGGTCAGGGCACGGTCGACGTTGGCCTTGAGCGCCGTCTTCTTGCCGCCACGCAGGCCTTCGTCGGCGGTGATGACCACCTTAGAGCGGCAGTCGATGATGCGACCGGCCAGCGCCTCGGGGGAGAAGCCGCCGAACACCACCGAGTGAATCGCGCCGATACGGGCACAGGCCAGCATCGCGACCACCGCTTCAGGGATCATCGGCATGTAGATGGTGACCACGTCACCGCGGTGTACATCCTGGCCGCGCAGGGCGTTGGCGAACTTGCAGACTTCTTCATGCAGTTCGCGGTAGGTGATGTTGCGGCTTTCGGAAGGGTCGTCGCCTTCCCAGATGATCGCGACCTGATCGCCACGCTCGGCCAGATGACGGTCGAGGCAGTTGTAGGAAACGTTCAGGGTGCCATCGGCGAACCACTTGATGTCGACGCGGTGATCGTCGAAGGAGGTCTGTTTGACGGTGGTGAAAGGCTTGATCCAATCCAGGCGCTTGGCCTGCTCACGCCAGAAGCCATCGGGGTTGACCACCGACTGCTGGTACATGGCCTTGTAGGTCGCCTCGTCTGTCAGCGTATTGGCTGCCACTTCAGGGCGAACGGGGTACAGGGAAGCCGCACTCATCTTTCTTACCTCGGTGGAAATGTTGTTTTTGTATGCAACCGTTGTATCTGCCGATGGCCGCGAAAGCCATTCGACGATGGTCTTACCGGCCATCAGCATAACGCCGAAACGCCCTGAAGTGGCCGTTGCGCGGCAAATCTTCATATTCGAACTACGACCAAAGAACTAGGCGCTGCGACTGTTTCAAGGTCGATTTCGCGATTGTTACCGGAATGCTCAATAGTCTTTATCAAAATGGTTTCTATATGAATATTTCCTGCGAGCCTAGAATTCGTTTCGCCAACACGGCAAACGATTGACAACTAACAGCCCCCCACACCGGCTTGTCGATCTGGCAACTAAACCGATAGTTCACTGGCTTCTCACAAAGCCCCACAAGGGCTTTGTGCACCCGGCCGACCGCAATTAGCGATTAGCCCGGGGCGATGAAGCAACCAAGAGGAAACTTGTAATGAAAGCTGCACTGGTTGTAATGGCTCTTTGTGGTTTCAGCGCCGCAGCAATGGCGCAGGACGGACCGAGTGAAATTTCCAGCCAAGCACAACCTGTCGAGCACTACAGCTACTCGACCGACCTGGACATCGCCAAAGTCATCTCCGTGGACGAAACGCCCAACGTCTGCAACGTGGTGCCACAGCACATGACCTACGAAGACTCCCATGGCCAGCGCCATGTGCTCGAGTACCTGGTGATGGGCAACGGGTGCAGTAACGGTTAACGATCACCGATCTGATTGTAGGAGCGCGCTTGCCCGCGACAACGATGGTCAATTCAATATCTGTGTATCAGACAGATTGCCATCGCGGGCAAGCGCGCTCCTACAAGCGTTAATCATTTAATATATATGCCTATCCTACCCCATAAAGTTTCAACTTATTGGCAATGGTCGTGTGGGAAACACCCAGTCGTTTACCCAATAACCGACTGCTCGGATGCGCCGCATATAACTGTTCAAGTACCGCCTTTTCAAAACGCCCGACAATATCTTCAAGCCCGCCTTCAAGGGAGAAATCTCCCAGCGGCTGGCGCACGCCATAATCGGGCAAGCGAATGTGCTCGGCCTTGACCATCCCGCCCTCGCACAACGACACCGCCTGAAACAATACGTTTTCCAGTTGCCGCACGTTGCCCGGCCAGTGGTACTGGGCCAGACGCTCCATGGCCGGGGCGGAAATGCCCGGCAGCGGGCAGCCGATCTGGCGGCTGGCCTGATCCAGAAAATGCTGCACCAGCGGACCGAGGCCATCCAGGCACTCACGCAGCGGCGGAATGTGCAGCGACAGCACATTGAGGCGATGATAGAGATCCTGACGAAACTCGCCGCGTGCGCACAATTCGGACAAGTCCACCTGGGTCGCGCAGATCACCCGCACATCCAGAAACACCTCTTCATCGCTGCCCACCCGACGGAAACAGCCGTCCTGCAGGTAACGTAATAATTTGGCTTGCAACCGGGTGCTCATCTCGGCCACGCCGTCGAGAAACAGCGTGCCGCCCGCAGTCAGTTCCAGCAGCCCCAGCTTGCCCTCCGCCCGCGCGCCTTCGAACGCGCCGGGGCCGTAACCGAACAGCTCGGTTTCGGCCATCGACTCGGAAAGCCCCGCGCAGTTGAGCGCCATCATCGGCGACTGACCGCGCGGGCTCGCCAGGTGGCAGGCCCGCGCCAGCAGTTCCTTGCCGGTGCCAGTCTCGCCTTCTATCAATAGCGGGGCGTCCAGCGGCGCCATGCGCCGGGCTTCGCGAACCACGGCGGCCATCACTTTCGAGCTCTGGAAAATGCTGTCGAAGCCACGCAACTCCTGCTTGCGCACGTTATAGATGTGCTCACCTACACGGTCGGCGCGATGCAGCGTCAGCACGGCACCGGCCATGGCCTCGCTGTCTTCGTGTTCCGATTGCAGCGGCGCGATGTCGGCCAGAAACACATCGCCCTTTACTTTCACCCGTAGCCCGTTGATGCGCGAGCGGTTGGCGCGCACCAGTTGCGGCAGGTCGAAGTCTTCGGCGTAGCGGGAAAGCGGGATGCCCGGCACTTCATCGACCCGGACCCCGAGCAACTGCGCCGCCGCCCGATTGGCCGCCACGATGGACCCGCCCATGTCGATGGACAGCACCGGAAATTCCAGCGCGCCCAGCAAGGCGTTCAACTCCATGTGCCGACGCTCGCTGGGCATCAATCCCACACGCTTGACGCCGAACACCCCGGGGATCGCTTCGAATTTCGGACCCAGCGCCTGGAATTGCAGGTTGATGAGATTCGGACAACGCAGGTAGATCGCGTCGCCGAATTCGCCGCCCACCTCCCCGCCGGAAACGTTCACACCGTAGGAAACCAGCAGTTCTAGAATGTCGCGCAGGATGCCGACGCGGTTCTGGCAATGCACTTTGATGCGCATGGGAAGTCGACTCATTGAGGGCTGGGAATAGTCACCAGACGCTTTTTTATGGTGAGCCAAAGTTTACCGTCAAGAATACGTGACAGTTCAAGCTTGTCTGCGGCGATTTCAGGCCGATATTTCGCGGCCCCTCCAATGACTGTCAGGATTTCTTTACAGGCAACACAGATTTCCCGCGCCTCCAGTCACAGCACCCTCGCGGCAAATGGCACACAAACCGGTATCTATATCCACAAGCGGGACGAACCCGCAACCCATTGCTCAAGAACAAGAACAAACCATTCAGGAGAGCAGCATGAGCACGCAGTACGTCGCCCGAGAACCCGACGCCAGCGGCTTCATACATTACCCCGAAGCCGAACACGGCGTGTGGAACACCTTGATCACCCGTCAGTTGAAGGTGATCGAAGGTCGCGCCTGCCAGGAATACCTCGACGGCATCGAGCAACTGGCCCTGCCCCACGAGCGCATTCCGCAACTGGCCGAGATCAATCGCGTGCTGGAAGCCACTACCGGCTGGCAAGTCGCCCGCGTTCCGGCATTGATCCCCTTCCAGACCTTCTTCGAACTGCTGGCCAGCAAGCGCTTTCCCGTGGCCACCTTCATTCGTACCCCGGAAGAACTGGATTACCTGCAAGAGCCCGACATCTTCCATGAAGTTTTCGGACATTGCCCGCTGCTGACCAACCCCTGGTTTGCGGAATTTACCCACACCTACGGCAAGCTGGGTCTGGCAGCCAGCAAAGAGCAGCGCGTGTATCTTGCCCGTCTCTACTGGATGACCATCGAATTTGGCCTGGTGGACACTGCCCAGGGCCGCAAGATCTACGGCGGCGGCATTCTCTCATCGCCCAAGGAGACCGTTTACAGCCTGTCGTCTACACCTGAACATCAGGCCTTCGACCCGATCGAAGCCATGCGTACGCCGTATCGCATCGACATCCTGCAACCCCTTTATTTTGTGCTGCCGGATCTCAAGCGCCTGTTCGACCTCGCCCACGAGGACATCATGGGCATGGTGCGCACCGCCACCGAACTGGGCCTGCACGCCCCACGCTTTCCCCCTAAAAACAAAGCTGCCTGACAAGGAAAACCTTCATGACCGCTCCCCAATCAAACCCGCTGAATCAGGCCCACTGCGAAGCCTGCCGTGCCGACGCGCCACAGGTCAGCGAAGCCGAACTGCCAGAACTGCTGCGCCAGATTCCGGACTGGAACATCGAAGTCCGTGATGGCGTGATGCAACTGGAGAAGGTCTATCTCTTCAAGAATTTCAAATTTGCGCTGGCGTTTACCAACGCGGTCGGCGAAATTGCCGAAGCCGAAGGTCACCACCCGGGTCTCTTGACCGAATGGGGCAAGGTGACCGTGACCTGGTGGAGCCACTCGATCAAGGGGCTGCACCGCAACGACTTCATCATGGCCGCCCGCACCGACGAGGTGGCCAAAGGCGCCGAGGGCCGTAAGTAAATGCATTTTTCACAGATTCAGCGCGTACCGGACGATCCCATTCTTGGCCTGATCCAGGCCTACGCCAGCGACCCCAACCCGAACAAGTTCGACCTGGGCGTTGGCGTCTACAAGGACGCGCAGGGCCTGACCACCATTCCCCGTGCGGTCAAGCTGGCCGAACAGCGTCTGGTAGATTCGCAGCCGACCAAGACCTACATCGGCGGCCATGGCGAGCCGCGCTTCGGTGCGCTGATCTGTGAACTGGTGATGGGCGAAGACTCGCCGCTGATCGCGCAAAAACGCGTGGGCGCCACCCAGACCCCGGGAGGCACCGGTGCCCTGCGCCTCTCGGCTGACTTCATCGCCAATTGCCTGCCCGGCAAAGGCATCTGGCTGAGCGACCCGACCTGGCCGATCCACGAAACCATCTATGCCGCAGCGGGCCTCAAGGTCAGCCACTATCCCTACGTGGGCAGCGACAACAAGCTCAACGTGCCGGCCATGCTGGAAGCCTTGAACACCGTGCCGGAAGGCGACGTGGTCCTGCTGCACGCCTGCTGCCACAACCCCACCGGCTTTGACCTGGGCCACGACGACTGGCGAGAAGTGCTGAAGATCGTCAAACGCCGCAACCTGCTGCCGCTGATCGACTTCGCCTATCAGGGCTTCGGCGACGGCCTGCAGGAGGACGCCTGGGCGGTGCGCCTGTTTGCCGCCGAGCTGCCGGAATTGCTGATTACCAGTTCCTGTTCGAAGAACTTCGGCCTGTACCGCGAACGCACCGGCGCGCTGCTGGTGTGCGCCGACACCAGCGAAAAACTGGCAGACGTTCGCAGCCAGCTGTCGGCCACCGCACGCAACCTGTGGTCCAACCCGCCGGATCACGGCGCGGCAGTCGTCGCCGAAATCCTCGGGGACCCGGAGCTCAAGGCCCTGTGGGCCGACGAAGTGGAAGAAATGCGCAGCCGCATCGCGCAACTGCGCCTGGGCCTGGTCGAAGCCCTGACCCCGCTGGGCCTGGGTGAGCGCTTCGCCCACATCGGCGTCCAACGCGGCATGTTCTCCTACACCGGCATGAGCGACGACCAGGTCGCCCGCCTGCGCAAGGAACACAGCGTCTACATGGTCGCCGCCGGCCGCGCCAACGTCGCCGGCATCGACGCCACGCGCCTGGATGCACTGGCTGCAGCGTTTGCGGCGGTTTGCAAGGATTGATTCTGTAGTTTCACCTGCCGGCAGGGGTAACCTGCCGGCAAGCCGTGCGCCGCCCGCCCGGGCTGCTACAAGGCTGTTTGACACAAGGAGAGTCATCATCATGGAGGAAGCCGTCAGCTACGCTCGCGCTTCTCGCGCCACGGCCTCGCAACCCCCTCGGCAAAGTTCGCGGGGGAGTCTGTTTCCCCACGTGTACTACAGCGACTGCTTTGTACGCCGCTTCCAGGCTGCAAGGTTCACCGCGCCTCTGGCCGCCTATCTGGAAATGACCCGCGCAGCACCGACCTGGGTGATCCGCTTGCTGGCCGTTCGCGATGGCCTGGTTCGCTGGCTGGGCATGACGCCTACCCGAGGATTCAGCTCCCGCACCACGCCGCCTGCGGCGGTGTGCACTGGGGACGATCTCGACTTTTTTCGGGTCCTGTCGTCCGACGCCGACAAGCTGCTGCTGACTCTGGAAGACCGACACTTTGAGGTCACGATCGAGGTTCTGCTGATCTCGCAACCTCAGTCGCAAAGCGTCTACGTGTCATCGACGGTCAACCCCCATACGATGGTGGGCAAAGGCTATCTGCGGTTGATCGCTCCATTTCACCGGGCGGTGGTAAGGTCCCTGCTCAACAGAATCCCATGACCCCCTCTGTAGGAGCGCGCTTGCCCGCGACTGCGGTGTATCAGCCACAAATGCGAAACTGACACACCGCCATCGCGGGCAAGCGCGCTCCTACGGGGCTCGGTGGTGGCTGGTGGTTTTGGTTGTAGCCTCGCATCGCCACTACATGACCAACGGCCATCATTAAAAGTCAGTTTGTCATTTGATGTGCTGTATTCTCCCTGTGCGTTTTATGGACGCGCTGCCTGATCGGCAGCTCAGGGCGGTTTGCAAACACGCGCACAACGCAACCGGCGAACCGAACCAAGCAACTTGTGAGGAGCGACAGACGATGCATGAAATCCCAAACTTCCCCTTCCCAAGCCAAACCCAGCAAAGCGCAGCAGCCCGACAGGAACTCGGTCAGCCGATCGAGATGAAAGCCGGAGCGAAAGACGGTGATAGCAAGAAAGCCCAAGGCCAACGCTGAAGGCTAAGTTTTCAGCCCCTATGCAAGAGCGTCTGCAAGGCGTACTTCCATAAGGGCTGAATTGCTCCGATAATGGACCGCATGACCGAATTTACCGAAACACAAGCTCAGGCCCTGATCGGCACCGCCGAAAAGATGATCGAAATCTGGGCACGCCTGAGCCCCGAAAAACAGCAAGCCCTGCTGGCCCGCTTCGGCACCCAGGAAAACGCCCTCGCGGCCCTGGTCACCACGCAACTCCTGGCGCCCGCCGCCAAATAATCAGAACAATACGCCCCCGAACAAGGCCATTTCGTACAGGCCCGGTTCAACCTTCGGCTGCCACTGGCACGCCCGCCTCGTTATCATGTGGCATCGCCTGGCTTTCAAGCGTCTACGCTCCATCAGGTTTCTGCCCCGCTGTTTTTTCTCAAGTGCAATCGTGGATTGATGCTCATGTCAGACGCTTCGAGCGCCGCAACACAACGCCCTATCGCCGTCACCTTGCAGGTCGTTTCCATCGTCCTGTTCACCTTCATCGGCTACCTCAACATCGGCATCCCGTTGGCGGTCTTGCCTGGCTACGTCCACACGGACCTGGGTTTTGGCGCCGTGACGGCGGGGCTGGTCATCAGCGTGCAATACCTGGCCACTCTGCTCAGCCGTCCGTACGCCGGGCGTATCATCGATAACCGCGGGCCGAAAAAGGCCGTGATCATCGGCCTGTTCGGCTGTGGTCTGAGCGGCGTGTTCATGTTGCTCGCGGGATGGCTCGATGCCTGGCCGATGGTCAGCCTGATCAGCCTGTTCGTTGGCCGGCTGGTGCTGGGCAGTGCGGAAAGCCTGGTGGGCTCCGGCTCCATCGGCTGGGGCATCGGCCGCGTCGGTGCTGCGAACACCGCCAAGGTCATCTCCTGGAACGGCATCGCCAGCTACGGCGCGCTGGCCATCGGCGCCCCCGTCGGCGTGTTGCTGGTCAAGAGCCTGGGCTTGTGGGCCATGGGCGTGAGCATCATCCTGCTGGCCGCGCTGGGCATTGCCCTGGCCTGGAAGAAAACTCCGGCGCCCATCGTGCACGGCGAACGCATGCCGTTCCTGCATGTGCTGGGCCGTGTGCTGCCCCATGGCACCGGCCTTGCGCTGGGTTCCATCGGCTTCGGCACCATCGCGACCTTCATCACCCTGTACTACGCCAGCCACACCTGGCCCAACGCCGTGTTGTGCCTGAGCCTGTTCGGCGCCTGCTTCATCGGCGCGCGTTTGCTGTTTGGCAACATGATCAACCGCCTCGGCGGTTTTCGGGTGGCGATTGCCTGTCTCTCGGTTGAAACACTGGGCTTGCTGTTGCTGTGGCTGGCACCGAACCCGAATCTTGCGCTGGCCGGTGCGGCGCTGACCGGTTTCGGCTTCTCGCTGGTGTTCCCGGCGCTGGGGGTCGAGGCGGTGAATCTGGTGCCTGCGTCCAGCCGTGGCGCGGCGGTGGGGGCTTATTCGTTGTTCATTGATCTGTCGCTGGGGATCACCGGGCCGGTGGCGGGCGCCGTGGCGTCGGGCTTTGGCTTCGCGTCGATCTTTCTGTTCGCGGCCTTGGCGTCGTTGGGTGGGCTGGGGTTGAGTGTGTACCTGTACAAGCAGGCACAGGTGATGCGAGAGCAGAAAACCGCCTCGTAGCAGCGCGGCTTGCCGGCGGGAGCGGCGTGTCTGTGACGAATGCGCCGTCTGACACACCGCTCCCGCCGGCAAGCCGTGCTGCTACGAGAGCGTAGTTGTATTAGAAATCTATCTTTCCGCGCCCTGCCTTGATCGACCCGCGCTTGGACTTGGCTTCCAGTCTGCGGGCCTTCGAGCCCAGGGTCGGCTTGGTCGGGCGGCGTTTTTTCTCGACCTTTGCCGCGCTGACAATCAACTCGCTCAAACGCAACAACGCATCGG
This sequence comes from Pseudomonas sp. NPDC090201, assembly GCF_044746825.1. Taxonomy (NCBI): domain Bacteria; kingdom Pseudomonadati; phylum Pseudomonadota; class Gammaproteobacteria; order Pseudomonadales; family Pseudomonadaceae; genus Pseudomonas; species Pseudomonas sp. NPDC090201. The sequence continues at coordinate 98,732 of NZ_JBIVCX010000012.1, read as the reverse complement.
CGCGGTTCTGCTCCTGGGTGCGGTATTGCTGCGCCTTGATGATGATCACGCCATCGCTGGTGATGCGGCTGTCACTGAGCGCCAACAGCCGTTCCTTGTAGAACGGCGGCAGTGACGAGGCGTTGATATCAAAGCGCAGGTGCACCGCGCTGGACACCTTGTTGACGTTCTGCCCGCCCGCGCCCTGGGCGCGAATGGCGGTCAGCTCGACTTCGCTGTCAGGCAGGTGCACGTTGTTGGAGATGATGAGCATCAGGCCCCTTCGGTGCTTACTTGATGATCGATGTGCGCTGGGCCATCGATTCGCCGTCGCTGTGGCGCTTGTTCTTGATGACGTAGAACACCCACATCACCACCAGCCACACCGGGATAGCGTACACCGACACCTGAATGCCCGGAATCATCAGCATGATCCCCAGTATCAGCACCACGAACGCCAGGCACAGGTAGTTGCCATACGGATACCAGAGCGCCTTGAACAGCGGCTGCAGGCCCTTGCGCGCCATGTGCTGGCGGAACTTGAGGTGCGAGTAGCTGATCATCGCCCAGTTGATGACCAGCGTCGCGACCACCAGCGACATCAGCAACTCCAGCGCATTCTGCGGGATCAGGTAGTTGAGCAGCACGGCGATCAGCGTCACCGCCGCCGACACCAGAATCGCCCGCACCGGCACCCCACGGCCATCGACCCGCGCCAGGGACCGGGGCGCATCGCCCTGCTCGGCCATGCCGAAGAGCATCCGCGCATTGCAGTAGGTGCCACTGTTGTACACCGACAATGCCGCGGTCAGGACCACGAAGTTGAGAATGTGCGCGGCGGTGTTGCTGCCCAGCATCGAGAACACGTGAACGAACGGGCTGCCGCTGTAGGCATCGCCTGACGCGTTCAGGTCAACCAGCAGCGCATTCCATGGGGTCAGCGACAGCAGCACCACCAGCGAGCCGATGTAGAAAATCAGGATCCGGTAGATCACCTGATTGATCGCCTTGGGGATCACGGTCTTGGGCTGGTCGGCTTCGGCGGCTGTAAAGCCGAGCATTTCCAGGCCGCCAAAGGAGAACATGATGAACGCCAGCGCCATCACCAGGCCGCTCACGCCATTGGGGAAGAAGCCGCCGTGTTCCCACAGGTTGCTGACCGACGCCTGCGGGCCGCCGCTGCCGCTGACCAGCATGTAGCTGCCCAGGGCGATCATGCCCAGGATGGCCACGACCTTGATGATCGCGAACCAGAACTCGGCCTCGCCGAACACCTTGACGTTGGCCAGGTTGATCACGTTGATCATCACGAAGAAGACTGCGGCCGAGGCCCACGACGGGATCTCCGGCCACCAGTACTGCACATATTTGCCGACGGCGGTCAGTTCCGACATGCCGACCAGGATGTACAGCACCCAGCAGTTCCAGCCCGACAGAAAGCCTGCGAAACCACCCCAGTATTTGTGTGCAAAATGGCTGAAGGACCCGGCCACCGGCTCTTCGACGATCATTTCGCCCAACTGGCGCATGATCATGAAGGCGATGAAGCCACACAGGGCATAGCCAAGGATCATCGACGGACCCGCCGATTTGAGCACGCCCGCCGATCCCAGGAACAAGCCTGTGCCGATGGCGCCGCCCAGGGCGATCAGCTGGATGTGGCGGTTTTTGAGACCACGCTTCAAGTCACCTGAATGGGACATGTGTTCACTCATTGCAAAGTCACCTTATTGTTCTTGTCTGCGACGGAATCGAACCCGACACGCTCATGACGTGGCGGAATGAAACGGGATGGGTAAATCCCGAGTGGTTTGGCGTCCATACGCCGAAGCTGCACAGAAAAAACGCGGCGCATTGTACACCTCTGCGCCGAAAGCTCGCCGCCAAAAACTGCCGGGATGAAGATCTGGCGCTTGTCCGTAGCAGTCCGGCTTGCCGGCGATGGCGTATTTGCGGCCGCCGCCGGCAAGCCGGACTGCTACGGGGTGATTGCGCTCGAAACCTGCAAAAAAAAACGCCAGTCACGGGGACTGGCGTTTGTTCACATCAAGCCAGGATCACTCAGGCTTGCGACGACCGAAGCCCGGGCGCTGGCCCGAACCTGCCGGGGCGCCGCGACGCTTGCCCGACGGGGTCTTGTCGTCGTCCACCAGCTTGATGCCAGGACGGGTGGTCTTGGGCTTGGCCGGGCGCTTGTTCATCTCGCTCGGACGCTCGGCCACTGGCGTGCCACGGCTGCTGTCGCTACGACCGCCGGCCGCTGGACGCGGTGTGCGGGCCGGGCGGCTGCCGTCGGCGGGCTTGCGTGCAGGGCGCTCGCCATCGGCCAGGCGCGGCTCGCGGGCCGGACGCTCGGCAGGTACGGCATCCTTGGCCGGACGCAACTGACGCACGCGCTCGCCCTTGCCCAGCGGACGGGAAGACTGGCGCTGCAGGCGTGCCAGCTTGTCCTTGGTCTTGGCGTTCATCTGCGGCATGGCGACCGGCGTCAGGCCGACTTCGGCGCTGAGGATGTCGACTTCCTGCTGGCTCATTTCGCGCCAGCGACCCATCGGCAGGTCGGAGTTGAGGAACACCGGACCGAAACGCACGCGCTTCAGACGGCTCACCACCAGCCCCTGGGATTCCCACAGGCGACGGACTTCGCGGTTGCGACCTTCCATCACCACGCAGTGGTACCAATGGTTGAAGCCTTCGCCGCCCGGTGCTTGCTGGATGTCGGTGAAACGCGCCGGACCGTCTTCCAGGATCACGCCGTTCTTCAGACGCAGCAGCATGTCGTCGTCGACTTCGCCACGCACGCGCACGGCGTATTCGCGGTCCATCTCGAACGATGGGTGCATCAGGCGGTTGGCCAGCTCACCGTCGGTGGTGAACATCAGAAGACCGGTGGTGTTGATGTCCAGGCGGCCGATGTTGATCCAGCGGCCCTCTTTCGGGCGCGGCAGGCGGTCGAACACGGTCGGACGGCCTTCCGGGTCGTCACGGGTGCAGATTTCGCCGTCTGGCTTGTTGTACATGATGACGCGGCGGACCGTTTCGGCCGCTTCTTCGCGCTTGATGACGCGACCATCGACGCTGATCGCGTCGTGCAGGTCGACGCGCTGACCCAGGCTTGCCTGTACGCCGTTGACCTTGATCCGGCCTTCGCCGATCCAGGCCTCGACGTCACGGCGCGAGCCGACGCCAATACGCGCCAGCACCTTTTGCAGTTTCTCGCCTGCTGGGCCGATCTCTTTGTCCTGCTTGTCTTGTTCACTCATCTGGGCACCTCCCGGTGTGTCGAATCTGAAGTGTCTGGCGAACGGGATCGCCAAAAGGCCGCGCATCATACGCGGATGGCGCCGGTTGCGCATCAGAGACTAGATGAAAACCGTCGGATCGTGGGGATTTCTTGCCTAAGCAACGACACCAGCCTCGTAGGAGCGCGCTTGCCCGCGATAGCGTCGGGTCAGACGAAAGGTGTGTCACAGGTAGACTGCGGTCGCGGGCAAGCGCGCTCCTACAGGGTAGGCGGCGAATTTCGACGTTACTGCGTCTCCTGATCATCCTCATCCACCAGCAAATCATCAAAATCGGTCTTGAGGCCCTGCTCCATCGTGTCCAGTTCGGCCAGCAGGCTGCGGAAGCTGGTTTCGTCCCGGGGCGCTTCGGGCTCCTGGGATTCGCCGTCCTCGGCCAGCGCCGCATCGGCCAGCGCCTGCAGATGCGCGGGAACGGGGGCGTCGTCGAAATCCAGCACCGGCTCGGCTTCCATCTCCCGAAGGTCGGCCAGGGGTGGCAGTTCGTCCAGGCTTTTCAGGTTGAAGTGATCGAGAAACGCCTTGGTGGTGGCGAACATCGCAGGTTTGCCGGGCACGTCCCGATAGCCCACGATGCGAATCCACTCGCGCTCCATCAGCGTCTTGACGATATTGCTGTTCACCGCAACGCCGCGCACGTCCTCGATCTCGCCCCGGGTAATCGGCTGGCGGTAGGCGATCAGCGCCATGGTTTCGAGCAAGGCGCGGGAATAACGCTGGGGGCGCTCCTCCCACAGGCGGCCGACCCAGGGCGCGAATTTTTCGCGGATCTGCAGGCGGTACCCCGACGCCACCTCTTTCAACTCGAACGCGCGGTTGTCACAGGACTTGCCCAGCAGCGTCAGGGCTTTCTTGAAGACCGCAGGCGCCGGGCGCTCGGCCTCCTCGAACAGCTCGTAAAGGCGCTCCAGCGATTGCGGTTTACCGGAGGCCAGCAGGAAGGCTTCGAGCAGCGAGGCAAGGTCACGGGGGTCGTTGAGGTTCATCGATCAGTCTTGCTCTTTATTCGGCTCGGGCGCGCACATGAATGACAGCGAAGGGTTCGTTCTGCACCAGTTCCACCAGTTGCTCCTTGACCAGCTCCAGCACGGCCATGAAGGTCACCACCACACCCAGGCGCCCCTCCTCTGCCGTGAACAGCTCGGCGAAGGGGACGAAGCCTGCACCTTTCAAGCGCTCCAGCACATCGCTCATGCGCTCGCGGGTGGACAGGGTTTCGCGGCTGATCTGGTGGCTTTCGAACATATCGCCACGGCGCAGCACCTCGGCCATGGACACCAGCAGTTCTTCCAGGGCAACGTCTGGCAACAACTTGCGCGCCCGTGCCTCCGGGGCGTCGAGCCTGGGCACCACGACGTCACGGCCCACGCGACTCAGGGTGTCGATGCCCTCGGCGGCGGCCTTGAAGCGCTCGTACTCCTGCAGGCGGCGAATCAGCTCGGCCCGTGGGTCATCCTCTTCGGCTTCGGCGGCTTCCGAACGCGGCAGCAGCATGCGCGACTTGATCTCGGCAAGCATTGCTGCCATGACCAGGTACTCGGCGGCCAGCTCCAGGCGCACGGTCTTCATCAGCTCGACGTAGCCCATGTACTGGCGAGTGATCTCCGCCACCGGGATGTCGAGGATGTTGATGTTCTGTTTGCGAATCAGGTACAGCAGCAGGTCGAGCGGGCCTTCGAAGGCTTCGAGAAAGACCTCCAGCGCGTCCGGAGGAATGTACAGGTCCAGCGGCATCTGCGTGACGGCCTGGCCGTAGACCATGGCAAACGGCAATTCCTGCTGGGCATCGGCCTGGGGATCCAGCGCCGGCTCTTGCAACTGCGCCTCGGTCACTCGACTTCAACCCCGAACGGCGTCGGGTCGCCGCAACCGACGCGTACCACCTGGGGCTCGCCTTCGGACAGGTTGATGACCGTGGAGGCGGAAACCCCGCCGTGACCTGCGTCGATGATCAGGTCAACCTGATGTTCGAGCACTTCGCGCATTTCAAACGGGTCGCTCATCGGCAGGGTTTCGCCGGGCATGATCAGGCTTACGCTCATCAGCGGCTCGCCCAGTTCCTGCAACAGCGCCTGGGCCACCGGGTGACGCGGGACCCGCAGGCCGATGGTGCGGCGCTTGGGGTGCAGCACCAGGCGCGGCACTTCCCGCGTGGCGTTGAGAATGAAGGTGTAGGGCCCCGGCGTGTGGGCCTTGAGCTCGCGAAAGGCGGCTGTGTCGACCTTGGCGAACAGGCCCAGTTGCGACAGGTCGCAGCACATCAGGGTGAAATTGTGCTTGTCGTCGAGCTGGCGCAGACGGCGGATGCGCTCTACGGCGCTTTTGTCGCCCATCTGGCAACCCAGCGCGTAGGACGAATCAGTGGGGTACACCACAAGGCCCCCGCGCTTGATGATGTCCACGGCCTGCTTGATCAGACGCGCCTGCGGGTTCTCCGGGTGGACCTGGAAAAATTGACTCACGGTATCTTCCTGTTCAGACGGCAGTAGGCTGGTCATGTTTGAACCGACGCCACAAGGGCGGCAGATCCTCCGGTAAGGGACGGTAGACGCCGATCTCGGACCAGGCGCCTGGGGCATGAAAATCGCTGCCGGCAGTCACCAGCAGACCGAACTCTCGGGCCAGAATGGCGAGGCTGCCCACCTGGTCGGCAGGTTGCAGGCCGTTGACCACCTCGATCGCCTGGCCTCCGGCGGCAAGGAACTCGGACACCAGCCTGCGGCGTTTGCTGCGAGTGAAATCATAATGCCAGGGGTGCGCCAGGCTGACCCAGGCCCCGGCGCAGCGCAGCGTGGCGACGGTGTCTTCGAGGGTCGGCCAGTGCTGCTTGACGTCGCCCAGCTTGCCCGCGCCCAGCCATTTGCGAAAGGCTTCGGCACGATCCTTGACGAAACCTTCATTGACCAGAAAGTCGGCGAAGTGCGGCCGCGCCGGCGCATTGCCGCTGTCGCCGAGGGTCATCTGGACCGCTCGGGCACCTTCCAGCGCCCCGGGCATACCTTTCATCGCCAATTTGCGACTGATTTCTTCGGCGCGCAACCAGCGCCCGGTGTGCAATTGCTCAATGGCATCGAGCAACGGCCTTGCATCGACATCAAAACCGTAGCCCAGAATATGGATGGTGGCACCACCCCAGGTGCAGGACAGCTCGATGCCGTTGATCAGCTGCATGTCCAGCGCAAGCGCCGCCGTGCGGGCTTCTTCGAGGCCTTCGATGGTGTCGTGATCGGTCAGCGCCAGCACCCGGACGCCGTTTTCATGGGCGCGCGCGACGAGTGCCGCGGGCGCCAGGGCGCCATCGGAAGCAGTACTGTGACAATGCAGATCGACATTCATGGGGGCGCTTTCGCAGTCATTGATGTTTGTTATTATGCCGTCACATCCAGCTTCTGGCTCTTACTGTGAAACAATTCATCGACTTCATCCCGCTTATCCTGTTTTTCATCGTCTATAAAATCAGCCCCCAAGCCGTCGACATCATGGGCCACAGCTTCATGGTAGGCGGGATTTTCAGCGCCACCGCGATGCTGATCGCCAGTTCTATCGTGGTGTACGGCATTCTTTACGTGCGTCAGGGCAAACTGGAAAAAAGCCAGTGGCTCACCCTCGCCGCCTGCCTGGTCTTCGGTAGCCTGACCCTGGCCTTCCACAGTGAAACATTCCTCAAATGGAAAGCCCCGGTGGTCAACTGGGTGTTCGCCCTGATCTTCGCCGGCAGCCACTTCATCGGCGACCGCCTGCTGATCCAGCGCATCATGGGCCACGCGCTGACGTTGCCCCAGGCCATCTGGGTCAAACTGAACATCGCCTGGATCGTGTTCTTCCTGTTCTGCGGCGCCGCCAACCTCTATGTGGCTTTCACCTACCAGGACTTCTGGGTTGACTTCAAAGTCTTCGGCAGCCTGGGCATGACCCTGATTTTCCTGATTGGCCAGGGTATTTTCCTCGCCCGTCACATGCACGATGCCGACGCATCGACGCAGCCTTCCACCAAAAAGACCGAGGACTGAAATGCTCTACGCAATCGTGGCAACAGACGTCGCCAACTCGCTGGAAAAGCGCCTGGCCGCCCGCCCTGCGCACCTTGAGCGCCTGACCGCGCTGAAAAACGAAGGCCGCATCGTGCTGGCCGGCCCGATGCCTGCCGTGGACAGCAATGACCCGGGTGCTGCGGGCTTCACCGGCAGCCTGATCGTGGCCGAGTTCGAATCCCTGAGCGCGGCTCAGTCCTGGGCCGACGCCGATCCGTACATCGCTGCGGGTGTGTACGATCACGTGGTGGTCAAGCCGTTCAAGCAAGTGCTGCCGTAAGCCACTCTGTGGGAGCGGGCTTGCCCGCGAAGAGGGATGATCCGGCAATGCGATGTTGTCTGGACCGCCGCCTTCGCGGGCAAGCCCGCTCCCACAGTTCGTTATTGATTCAGGATCATCGATCCCCCCGGCATTGCCTCCCCCACCGCTCATCATTCGCACCCACCTGCCGATATCCTGCCAAGACCAACAATAGTCAGGAGTCCAGATGCGTCCACGTCCGTGGTGTCTGCTGGCGGCCGCGCTCGCCGTCTCAGCGATGAGTCTCAACGTTCAAGCCGAAGAAACCGCTGACACCGTCAGCCATGCGTTGCCGCTGCCCAGCACGGCCACCCAGTTGACCGAGTTGCGCCAGCGCCTGGCCGAAAGCGAGAAACAACGCGAAGAATTGACCCGCAAGCTGCAGAATGCCGACGCCGAGCGCGAAAGTATTCAGCTTGGGCGCCTGCGCCAGGAGAACCAAAGGCTTAAACTGCAGCTCAAAGAAGTACAATCGGCGATGCCTGCGCGCATGCTGACCGAGCAACAACAATGGTTCGTCACAGGGGGCGGCGTTGCAATGGTGGCCCTGCTGTGCGGTATCTTTGCCAGCGGCTGGCGTAGACAGCGTCGGCAATGGCTAAATTGAGTGAGTCATGAGCGAGCTGTTACTTATTGATGATGACCAGGAGCTGTGCGAGCTCCTGAGCAGTTGGTTGAGCCAGGAAGGCTTTCAGGTGCGGGCCTGCCACGATGGCATGAGTGCTCGCAAGGCGCTGGCCGATGCAGCGCCTGCAGCCGTGGTGCTGGACGTGATGCTGCCCGACGGCAGCGGTCTGGAGCTGCTCAAGCAATTGCGCACCGACCACCCTGACCTGCCCGTGCTGATGCTCTCGGCCCGCGGCGAACCCCTCGACCGTATCCTGGGCCTTGAGCTCGGCGCCGACGATTACCTGGCCAAGCCCTGCGATCCCCGGGAGCTGACCGCCCGCCTGCGCGCGGTGCTGCGCCGCAGCCACCCGACCGCCGTGTCCAGCCAGATCGAGCTGGGCGACCTGTGCTTCAGCCCGGCCCGTGGCGTGGTGACCATCGACGAGCAGGAATTCACCCTGACCGTGTCCGAAGCGCGCCTGCTCGAAGCCCTGCTCGGCCAGCCCGGCGAGCCGCTGGACAAACAGGAACTGGCGCAACTGGCGCTGGGGCGCAAGCTGACCCTGTACGACCGCAGCCTGGACATGCATGTGAGCAACCTGCGCAAGAAGATCGGCCCCCACGCCGACGGCCGCCCGCGGATCGTGGCGCTGCGTAGCCGTGGTTACTACTACGCTCCCTAGCACCACAATCCTGTAGGAGCGCGCTTGCCCGCGACCGCATGCTGTCCGAGACGGATGTGCCGTCTGATACTCAGCGGTCGCGGGCAAGCGCGCTCCTACACGAAAGCAGCCTTGTGTCAGGTCAGTTCAAAACCCTCTTTACCCAAGCTTTACCCACGCCTGACCTCGCTTGACCTTGATCTCCATAAACTGGCCACAACCGGCACAGAGCCGGATTCGAGACAAGGAGATTCACCATGCGTAAGACTCTGATGGCTTTGATGTTCGCTGCTGCTCTGCCTACCGTTGCGATGGCCATGCCACCGGAAGGCGGTCACATGGGCGGTCCTGGCTTCGACGGCCCTGGCATGCATCATCACAAGGGCCCGTTCGACAAACTGAACCTGACCCCTGAGCAGCACCAGAAAATCGGCAAACTGATGGGCGATCAATGGCGCGGCCGTTCCGAGATCACCCAGAAATACCTGGCCAAGCTCTCGCCAGCCGACCAGAAGGCGATGAAGGATGAAATGGAGGCCAGCCGGGCTAAAACCCAGACTGACATCCGCGCCATGCTGACCCCGGATCAGCAGAAGACCTTCGACCAGATGCAGAAGGATCGCGAGCAACGCCGTGCCGACCGCGCCGAATTCGAGGCCTGGAAAGCACAGAAAGCGACCAAGACCCAGTAACCCGCAGCTGACGCGGCGTTACACTCCCCAACCCGACACGACCCCAAGCGTGTCGGGTTTTTCCAATTCAAGGGCCGCCGTCCGGGGCCCATACGAGGGCCTCACGTGCGTTCATTGTTCTGGCGAATCCTGGCGAGCTTCTGGCTCGCAATCGCGTTGGTGGCAGGTCTGTCGATCCTGCTTGGGCACATGCTCAATCAGGACGCCTGGATCCTCAGCCGCCACCCCGGCCTGCACAAGCTGCCGGAGAAATGGACGCAACTGTACGAAGAAAAAGGCCAGGACGCGGCCCAGGACTTCCTCCAGGACCTCAAGCGCAAGTACCACTTTGACGTCCAGGTGCTCAACGACAGCGGCGAGGCGGTGGTGCCCGGTACCTTCCCGATGCGCGCCGCTGCCTTCGAGGCCCGTCAGCAGAAAGACGACCAGCGCCCCCTGCCCTGGCGCCGGCTGACAGCGGAATACACCAGCGAAAAAAGCGGCGAGACCTACCTGCTGATCTATCGCATCCCGCACCCGGAACTGGACGCCTGGCACCGTCAGAGCCTGATGTGGCCGCTCAGCGCGCTGGGCATCGCGCTGGTGGTGCTGACCCTGTTCAGCCTCCTGGTGACCTTCTCGATCACCCGCCCCCTTAGCCGCCTGCGCGGCGCGGTGCATGACCTGGGACAGACCACCTATCAACAGAACAGCCTGGCGCAACTGGCCAACCGGCGGGATGAATTCGGCGTGCTGGCCCACGATTTCAACCGCATGGGCGCGCGCCTGCAAAGCCTGATCACCAGCCAGCGCCAGTTGCTGCGTGACGTGTCCCACGAGTTGCGCTCGCCACTGGCGCGGCTGCGCATCGCCCTGGCACTGGCCGAGCGCGCGGAACCAGCCGAGCGGGAAAAACTCTGGCCGCGCCTGACCCGCGAATGCGACCGTCTGGAAGAGTTGATCAGTGAAATCCTGGCATTGGCCCGGCTGGACGCCGACATGGGCAGCGCCGCGCCGGTGGACCTGCCGGGGCTGCTCGAACACCTGAAGGCCGAAACCGAGCTGAGCAGCACAGAGCAGACGGTGGCGGTGCACACCGAGCCCGGCGTTAGCCTGTCAGGCTGGCCGAATGTACTTGAGCGCGCCCTGGATAACCTGCTGCGCAACGCCCTGCGCTTCAACCCGGCGGGCCGGCCCATCGAATTGACCGCCAGCATGATCGACGACGCGTTGCACATCAGCGTGCGCGATCACGGTCCGGGCGTCAGCGCAGAAAACCTGGCGCAACTGGGCGAACCCTTCTACCGCGCCCCCAACCAGACCGCGCCGGGTTACGGCCTGGGCCTGGCGATTGCCAAGCGCGCGGCGGAGAAACACGGCGGCAACCTGGTGTTCGAGAATCACCCGCAGGGCGGGTTTGTGGCGAGTATCGTCGTCCCGAACGAAACCAAGGCATAACCCTGTAGGAGCGCGCTTGCCCGCGACTGCTGTGTGTCAGAGAGCACATTCGGCACAGACAGACCGCGGTCGCGGGCAAGCGCGCTCCTACAAAAGCGGGCGGCGGCTTCCTTAGCCCTGCCACTCGCTGACGAAATCAGCCACGTCAGCCTTTGGCGCCTCGCGCGGCGGATTCAGCGGGGTGCCCAGGTACAGGAAGGCAACCACTTCCTCTTCGGCCGACAACCCCAGCCCCTTGGCCACCTGCGGCGAGTACGCCAGGTCGCCGGTGCGCCACACCGCGCCCACGCCCATCGAGTACGCCGCCAGCAACACCCCATGAGCCGCGCAGCCTGCGGTGATGACCTGCTCTTTCTTCGGCACCTTGTAGTGATCCTGCAAACGGGCGATCACTACCACAACAAGCGGTGCGCGCAGCGGGCCCGAGCGGGCTTTCTCCAGCGCCTTCTCGTCCGCCTCGCCGCCCTTGTCGATCAGCGCCTGGGCCAGCAACTCGCCCATGCGGTTGCGCGCCTCGCCTTCCACGGTCAGGAAGCGGTAGGGCTTGAGCCCGCCATGGTCCGGCGCGCGCAGGGCAGCGCTGAACAGCGCTTCACGCTGGGCGGCGTCCGGGGCAGGTTCGATCAGCCGGGGAACTGACACGCGATTGAGCAAAAGGTCGAGCGCTTGCATAAGTCGTCTCCTGAAAATGATGGGGCATTGTAGTGCCGCAAATGCATTCTTGAACTTCAATAACGAATGACAGTGGCATTTACTTACACGACTCTGGGAAATGCCTTCGGTTTACTTGCCCGGACCTGCGGGTAGAATGAGCGCCTTTCCCCTACCAGATCAGAGCGACTGCATGGCGTTGCCGACCCTTCGCATCATCGGTTTCATTATCGGCATCTTCCTCATCACCCTGGCCATCGCCATGGTCATCCCGATGGCGACCCTGGTGATCTTCGACCGCACCGGCGACATGCCCTCGTTCCTCTGGTCCAGCCTGGTCACCTTTATCGCCGGTCTTGCGCTGGTCGGTCAGGGCCGCCCGGATCACGTTCACCTGCGCCCACGGGACATGTACCTGCTGACCGTCAGCAGCTGGGTGGTGGTCTGCGTCTTCGCGGCGCTGCCCTTCCTGTTCACCCAGCACATCAGCTACACCGACTCGTTCTTCGAAAGCATGTCCGGCATCACCGCCACCGGCTCCACGGTGCTCAGCGGGCTGGACAAGATGTCGCCGGGGATCCTGATCTGGCGTTCGCTGCTGCACTGGCTCGGCGGCATCGGCTTCATCGGCATGGCGGTGGCGATTCTGCCGTTGCTGCGCATCGGCGGCATGCGGCTGTTCCAGACCGAGTCTTCGGACCGCTCCGAGAAGGTCATGCCGCGCTCGCACATGGTGGCCAAGTACATCGTGCTGGTGTACGTCGGCATCACCATCCTGGGCAGCCTGGCGTTCTGGTGGGCCGGCATGAGCCTGTTCGATGCGATCAACCACGCGATGTCGGCGATCTCCACGGGCGGGTTCTCGACCTCCGACCAGTCCCTGGCCAAGTGGCCGCAACCCTCGGTGCACTGGGTGGCCGTGGTGGTGATGATCCTCGGCAGCCTGCCGTTCACCCTGTACGTCGCGACATTGCGCGGCCATCGCAAGGCGCTGATCAAGGACGAGCAGGTTCAGGGATTCATTGGGCTGTTGCTGGTCACCTGGCTGGTGATGACCCTGTGGTACTGGGCAACCACCGACCTGCCCTGGTACGACGCGCTGCGCCATGTGGCGCTCAACGTGACCTCGGTGGTGACCACCACCGGCTTTGCCCTGGGTGACTACAGCCTGTGGGGCAACTTTGCGCTGATGTTCTTTTTCTACCTGGGCTTCATCGGCGGCTGTTCGGGCTCCACCGCCGGGGGCGTGAAGGTGTTTCGTTTCCAGGTCGCCTACATCCTGCTCAAGGCCAACCTGCATCAGTTGATTCACCCCCGCGCGGTGATCCGGCAGATGTACAACGGCCATCGGCTGGACGACGAGATCGTGCGGTCGATCCTGACCTTCTCGTTCTTCTTCACCATCACCATCTGCCTGATCGCGCTGTCGTTGTCGTTGCTGGGGCTGGACTGGATGACCGCCCTGACCGGCGCCGCCAGCACCGTTTCAGGCGTGGGCCCAGGCCTTGGCGAGACCATTGGCCCGGCAGGCAATTTCTCGACCCTGCCGGATGCGGCGAAGTGGATTCTGTCGCTGGGGATGCTGCTGGGGCGGCTTGAGATCATCACCATTCTGGTGCTGTGCATCCCGGCGTTCTGGCGCCACTAACGCCGACGCCCCTGTAGGAGCGCGCTTGCCCGCGACGGCGGTGTGTCAGGCGAGGCATCGTAGTCAGGCAGACCGCCGTCGCGGGCAAGCGCGCTCCTACAGGTTTTATTCAATGGATTTCCTGACCCGATACTCCCCCGGCGTCTCATCGAACCAGCGCCGGAACGCGCGGAAGAAATTACTCGGGTCCGCGAACCCCAGGAGGTAGGCAATCTCCAGTAGCGTCATCTGCGGCTGCGCCAGGTATTGCTCGGCCAGCTCCCGCCGGGTGTCGTCGAGCAGGGTCTGGAAGCTGGTGCCCTCCTCCTGCAGGCGCCGCTGCAAGGTGCGCTGTGACAGATGCAGGCTCTGGGCGACGGCTTCGCGCTTGGGCTCGCCCTGAGGCAGCAAGCGCGTCAATACCTGGCGCGCCTGGTGCGTCACCCGGCTGCTGGCGAAGCGCGCCAGATAATCCCCGGCAAAACGGTCATGCAGCTTGGCCATGGCCTCGTCGGCGGTGGGCAGTGGCGCTTCCATTTCGCTGCGGGCGAACACCAGCGCGTTGTAGGGCGCGCTGAACGTCAGAGGCGCGTGAAAGAATTTCTTGTAAGGCTCGATATTCTTGGGCTGCTCACCCTGGATCAACACCTGGCGCGGATGCAACGGCCGGCCGGTCAGCCAGCCACAGAACGCCAGCGCGAAGGCAAGCGACGCTTCGGCGCTTTGCCGGGTGGGAGGCAGCAGGTCGCCATGCACGGTAAGAATCAGCGCATAGCCTTCAGGCAGCAGACGAAAACTGAGGTCGGCGCTGTCGGCGATGATCCGCTGGTAACGCACCAGGCGCTCGAAGCCTTCCTTGAGGGTGCGGCTGGACATCAGCGCGTAACCCGCGACGCTGAACGACGCAGGCCGCACGACCCGGGCCATGTTCAGGCCAATCGCCGGGTTTCCGGACAATTCCACCGCGCGCTGCCAGAGGCGGGTCATCGAATCCTGGGCGAAACGTGCATCGGGGTTCTCGAGGTCGGCGTACACCAGCCCCAGTTCCTTGAACAACGCCCGGCAATCCAGACCGTCCATTTCCAGGGACTTGACGATCCCCATGGCCCAACTTGAAGAAGTCGTTTTTTCCATGCTTACGTCTTCTGACTGAAGTCGGTCGCCCCCTGCGACTGATAGCCGAAGGATACTACGTTGGCACCCATTGTCACTGATTGGCAGGTGGGGTTGGTTAAACTGTTGACTGACTCACATCCAGGAATCGAGCTGTGGATAACGTCAAGACCTTCGACCGTTTCGCCGACTTCTATCCGTACTATCTGCACGAACATTCAGACAGCACGTGTCGGCGCCTGCATTTCATCGGCACTACGCTGGTGATCGTGATTCTGGCGAGCGCTCTGTTGAGCGGCAAATGGCTGCTGCTGTGGGTGTTGCCGCTGGCGGGCTACAGCTTTGCGTGGGTCGGGCATTTCTTCTTCGAGAAGAACCGCCCGGCGACGTTCAAGCATCCCTTCTACAGCCTCCTGGGGGATTTCGCCATGTACCGGGACATGCTCAGGGGCAAGGTGCCGTTTTAACGCGCTTTTCGTAGCAGCACGGCTTGCCGGCGGGGGCGTAATTGAAATCGCTCCCGCCGGCAAGCGGGACGCCGCCCGGCCGGGCTGCTACGAGACGGTCTCGCCAACCGGTTGATTCGCCTCAACGGATTTGGCCTTGACGTGCGCATCGGCCAGGCGGAACAGCTCGATGGTGCCGTCCCAATGCTCGATGAGGGCGGTGCAGGACTCGACCCAGTCACCGCAGTTCAGGTACTCGACGCCACCCACCTGACGGATTTCGGCGTGGTGGATGTGCCCGCAGACCACCCCGTCCAGCCCGCGCTTGACGCATTCGTGAGCGATGGCTTCCTCGAAGTCGCTGATGAAGTTCACCGCCGTCTTGACCTTGTGCTTCAGGTACGCCGACAACGACCAGTAACCCTTGCCGTACTTGGCGCGCCAATGGTTGAGCCAGCGGTTGAGGGTCAGGGTGAATTCGTAGGCCGAGTCCCCCAGGAATGCCAGCCAGCGGTGATAGCGGGTGATGACATCGAACTGGTCGCCGTGGATCACCAGCAGACGTCGGCCGTCGGCGGTGACGTGCTCGGCTTCGTCCACCAGCTGGATATTGCCCAGGATCAGTTTGGAGTAGCGACGCAGGAATTCGTCGTGGTTGCCGGTGACGTAGATCACCTCGGTGCCGCGCTTGCTCATGGTCAGCAGCCGGCGGATGACGTTGGTGTGCGCCTGTGGCCAGTACATGCCGCCGCGCAGCTTCCAGCCGTCAATGATATCGCCGACCAGATAGATCCTGTCGGCATGATATTGCTTGAGAAATGCGGACAGGTGCTCGGCCTGGCAATCCCGGGTGCCCAGATGCACGTCGGAGATCCACAAGGTCCGGACACGTTGTTTACGACTGGGTTTCGCGTTCTCGGCAATGCTCATGGATAGCCTCCGCTCGGGTTTCCACAAGGGTGGACCGGGTCGGTGAACCGAACATGACGAGGATGTTGAAATTTAATGACATGATTGAACGCCACCACACCCGACCGCAGCAGCACGGCTTGCCGGCGGGAGCGTTGTGTCAGACGGCGCATTCGTCATAGACACACCGCCCCCGCCGGCAAGCCGTGCTGCTACGGAGGTATTACCGCGTCTCAAGTCAACACAAACTCCACCGGCTCAAGCACAGGCGGCAATGGCTGTACGCCCAGGGCATCGAGGATATCGCGCTCGATCACTCGCACCAGCGCGTCCAGCGGCAAGTCGTTTTCGTCGTAGCCGAACGGGTCTTCCAGTTCGTTGCCAATCGCGTCCAGGCCAAAGAATGTGTAGCTGACGATGGCCATGAACAGCGGCGTCATCCAGCCCAGCGGCTCGGCCATGGCGAAGGGCAGCAGGATGCAGAACAAGTAGATGGTGCGGTGCAGCAGCAAGGTGTAGGGAAACGGCAGCGGCGTGTTCTTGATCCGGTCGCAGGTGGTCAGCGCCCGGCTCATCACGCTCAGGTGATTGGCCAGCAGCGTGTAGCGCCATTCGCTGATCTGCCCCGCCTCGCTCGCCTCGGAACACTGCCGCCCGACGTCGCGCAGCACGATGTCACAGCAATTGGCCCGGTTCAGGGCTGGCAACTGACTGACCCAGGGGGCCATGGCCTTTCGCGCATCCTGGCAGCGCAATGCGGCGTTCAGGCCGTGGGCAAAGCCGCACAGGTCACGCAGGATGGTTGCGCGAGCGCCGTCATCCTTGATTGCCTGGGTCTCGCGAATGATCGAGCGGGTCTCGGTGATGATGTCGCCCCAGGCCTTGCGCGCCTCGTACCAGCGGTCATAACAGGCGTTGTTGCGAAAGCTCATGAAGATCGACAGCGACAGGCCCAGCAAGGTGAACGGCGTGGCGCTGACCTTGGCAAAGTAGTCCGGGTGCAGGCTTTCGATCAACACAATACCCGCCGCCAGCAAGGTCACCAGCAGGCTGCGACCGGCGATGCGACGGGCAATCGAGCCCTTGAGAGTCGAGAGCACGTTGAGCAGGTTGGGATGGGGGCGAACGATCATGGCGCGGTGCTCGGTTCAGCTGTCAGGGCTGCTCGTGCGGTCATTGTGGCCTAGATCGCGGTCCGGATCGATCCGGTCCCGCACCCGCTGCTTGAGCACCTTGGCCTCGGGGAAGCCGCCATCGGCCTTGCGCTCCCAGATCTGCACCTCATCGCAGGTGATCCGGAACACGCCACCGGTGCCCGGCACCAGCGAGACCTTGCCCAGATCGTCGCCAAAGGTGCTGAGCAGTTCCTGCGCAAGCCAGGCCGCACGCAACAGCCATTGGCATTGCGTGCAATAGGTGATGGTGATTTCCGCCTTGGTGGTCATGGCTCAGCCCAGCCCTGCCAGCAGGTCGCGAGCGGTCTGTTGCGGGCCGTCGTCGGATTCGTCGATCACTTCCTGCAACAGGCGGCGGGCTTCTTCGATGTTGCCGTCGTCGATCAACACCTGGGCTTCGTTGATCTTGCTCAGGGGCTCTTCGTCCAGGTCCATGAGGTCGAACTCGGTGTCGTCGGTCATGAAGCTGTCGAGGAACGCGTCGTCGAGCTGGTCGCTCTGGCTCTGGACCAGGGAATCGACGTGGCTTTCAGGCTCATCGGGAAGGTCGAAGGTCATCTCGATTTCTTCCGGCGCGGCCTCTTCTTCAGCGAAGTCACTGAGGAATTGCTCTTCCGGCATCTCGAAGACTTCCGGCAACTCGGTCAGGTTCGAGGCGAACGCCGGATCCACCGCGGGTGGTGCTTCTGGCGCGGCCTTGCGTGGGGCCGGGGTGCTTTCGAACGGGTCGACCAGGTCCCAATCGGCGTCCATCGACAAGTCGTCCAGGTTGAGCTGGAAGTCGTCGGCCGGTGCCGGGTTGAGTGATGCCGCAGCGTTCTCGTCCAGTTGGCTGGCCTGGGTGCTGCTGGCGGCTGCCGCAGCGGCGACGGTCGCAGCCCCCGCCACCACTGCGGCGGCAACCGGTGGCTGCACCGGGGCCGGGGCGGCGGGCGCAGGTTCCACCTTGAGTTTTGGGTAGCGGCTGCGGATTTCAGCGAGTTTCTCGGCTTCGATGCCGTGGTCCAGCAGCACTTTCTCCTCGGCGTTGAAGCCTTCGAGATCGCCCTGCTCGCCCAGCAACTCAAGAATACGCAGGCGTACGTCGGTGCGTTGCGGCTGCTTGTCCAGAGCGTCGCGCAGGATCGCCAGCGCCTCGGCAAACCGGCCGTAGGCGATGTAGATGCTGGCGCCATCGAGGGCGTCGGTCGCAGCCCCTGCCAGGCGCTGGCCCGATGAGCTGGCAGCAGGCGCCGGGCTGGGGGCGCTCGGCGACACGGACGGCACTTCGTAGACCGGGGTGACGGTTGCCTGGGCAGGCTTGAGGATCGGCTCGGCCGGCTCTGGCTGCAGGGCCAACTGGTTCTTGATGCGGTTGCGTCGAACGGACCAGGCCAGCGCCAGCAGCAACGCCAGGACCAGCAGGGCGGCCAGGATCATGGGCCATGGCAGACCGTCATCCTGCACAGGCTGAACCGGCGCAGGGGCGGGCATTGGCGCAGGGGCGATGGCCGCAGGCTCGGTCTTCTGCACGGGCGCGGCAGGGGCTGGCGCCGGAGCAGGCCGGGAAGCCAGCGCCTTCATTTCAGCCAGTTGGGTCTGCAGCTCGATGATCTGCTTGTCCTTGCTCGCCTCGTCTTCAGCGGTCTTCTGCGCCTGATCCTTGAGCTCATCGACGGTCTTGCTGAGCTGCTGGTTCTGCAGCGCAGTGGCCGACAGTTGCTCGGCAGGGCTTGGCGTGCCCGCAGTTGGCGCGGCAGGACTCGAAGGTGCAGACGGTGCAGTCGCAGCGCCGGCAGGCACGGCTGCAGCCTTGGGTTCCAGGGCGCTGTCGGGAAGCAAGAGGCTCTGGCCGACTTTCAACTGGCTGCGCTCGCCATTGGGGAAGGCTTGCGGGTTGAGTGCCTGGATGCCGCTGATCAGCTCCGCGGGGCTGGCCTTGCTGCCGGGTGCCTGCACGTGACGGGCGATTCCGGCCAGGGTGTCACCGGAGACCACGGTGTAATGCTTGCCCTGGACGGCCTTGGGCGGCGCCACGGGAAGCCGCGAGCCATCGTTCCTGGGCCCGGCGGCTGGGGATTGGGCACGGCTGCGGGTGGCCGCAAGACCGGTTGGCGAGTTGGGCGGGTCGAGCAGCACGGTGTATTCGCGCAGTTGATCGCCGCTGGGGCGGACCAGGCGCACGACAAAATCCATGTACGGCTCGGTCACCGCCTTGCGCGACTCGACATGGACCACGGCACGATTGCCCCGGATCACCGGAGTGAAGCGCAGGTCGTTGAGAAAGAACACGCGCTCCACGCCGGCCTTGGCGAAGGCGTCGGCAGGTGCAAGCGCCACGACGATTTCGTCAGGGCTCAGCCCCGCTGCTTCGATCAGCTCGATATCCGCGTTGAATGGCTGCCCCAGCGCCGAGTGCAGGGTCATCTCCCCCAGCCCCAACGCTGCCGCCATGGAGGTGTGCAGCATGGACGCCGAGGCCACGGCCAATGTCAGCAATCCTGTGCGCAGACCCGACTGAACGCGAAATGGAAGGTAACTCCCGCGCCGACTACCGGCCTGAAAACTCTTCAGCATGCGAACCCTTATGAGGCAGGCTTCCCTGCAAATGCGTTGTACGAACACCCTGTCGGGGTCAAACCAGTATGGCTGCAAATAGAACAGGATGTTTCCACAGGTTCAACGTTTTATTGCAGGCATTGAGCCACAACGTCAGGATTTTTCCAGATTGTCGAGAATAGTCTGGTGCACACGCATGGCCACGCGCAGGTCTTCTTCATCTATACCGACGAACAATTCATGCCGCAGGGCGGTGGCGATGGTCTCGATTTTTTCGATAAGAGGGCGAGCCGTGTCGCTGAGCAGGATCTTTTTCGCACGACGGTCTTCGACAACCGCCTGACGGCGGACCAGGCCCTGATTCTCCAGACTGTCGAGCAGCCGGGCCAGGGTCGGGCCTTCCACACCGACGCTTTGCGCCAGCTCACGCTGGGTCGGCGGCGTCTTGAAGCGCGCCAGATGAAGCAGGACCAGCCAACGGGCCTGGGACAACCCAAGATCGGCCAGACGGCGGTCCAGCTCGGCACGCCAGCCCCGGGACATATGGGCCAGCTGCATGCCAAAGCGATGTTCTTCTGTTAACGGCATAGGTAACTCGATGGTTAAAGGCTAATCCTAATTAATAGGCAGCTAACCATGGAGCTTGTGACGAGGCAAGTGTCGGGGTGTGGTGTTTCGTCGCACAGCGCCGGGGTAGACCGGAATGCGGCGGGTTTGGCGTGGTATCGGCAACTGGCGCCGATCCTGTGGGAGCGGGCTCGCCCGCGAAGACGGCGTGTCAGGCAACGCTGTTGCGATTGAACCTACGCATTCGCGGGCAAGCCCGCTCCCACAGGTCCGGAGATATTCGCGTGTTCGGGGAAGCTTGGAGGGCAATGCCGAAGCTATCCCTTACACCTCGAACTCAGACTGCAGCGCCGCACGCACGCAATACAGCACGCCTTCCGGCACCCGGCCGGTGAACATCTCGGCGATGGCGGCCACTGGCGGCAGTTCGCCTTCGCCGTCGAGGAAGGCGTCCTGGATTTCGCTCAGCAGTTCTTCGGGCAGATCCAGTGCCTGCTCCAGCGACAACTGCTGCTTGCCGATGGCTTCGGCCAGCATCGTGTAGACGTTCTTCTCCGTGCACTGCAATTGCCCGGCGATCTGCGCAGGCGTCATGCCGGCGCGGGCCAGGCTGATGAGTTCGTGACGCAGGTCGGTGACCACCCGAGGCGCAGGCGCCGCACCGCCGAGCACTTCCAGGAAGGCCTCGCCGTAACGCTCCAGCTTGCGCGCGCCGACGCCGCTGACCCGGCCCATCTCGGCCATGGTGCCGGGCTGGCTGCGCAGCATTTCCAGCAGGGTCGAGTCGGGGAAGATGACGTAAGGCGGCACGCCGTGCTCTTCGGCCAGCTTGCGGCGCAAGGCCCGCAGCGCTTCCCACTGCTCGCGCTCTTCGCCGCGCACCAGTTGGCTCGCCGGGCTGCCGGACGCCTTGGGGGTGGTCTGGGGTTTGAGGTCGCGGCGCAGTTGCAGGGTGACTTCGCCACGCAACAAGGGGCGGCAGGTGTCGCTCAGGCGCAGGCCGCCGTAGCCTTCGAGATCGGTATCGGCAAGACCACGGGCCACCAACTGGCGGAACAGCGAGCGCCATTCGCCCTCACTGCGCCCCTTGCCTACGCCGAACACCGCCAGCTTCTGATGACCGAAGCTCTGCACCTTGTCGTTTTCCTTGCCCAGCAACACGTCCACCAGGTGGCCGACGCCGTAACGCTGGCCGGTCCGATAGATGGCCGATAGCGCCTGGCGCGCGGCCTCGGTGGCATCCCAGGTCTGCACGCCATCGACGCAGTTGTCGCAATGCCCACAGGGGTTGGGCATGTCTTCGTCGAAATAGGCCAGCAGCGCCTGACGCCGGCAACGGGTTTCTTCGCACAGCGACAGCATGGCATCGAGCTTGTGCTGCTCGACGCGCTTGTGGCGCTCGTCGCCTTCGGAGTTCTGCAGCATCTGCTTGAGCATCACCACGTCCTGCAGGCCGTAGGCCATCCAGGCATCGGCAGGCAGACCATCGCGCCCTGCCCGGCCGGTTTCCTGGTAATAGGCTTCCAGCGACTTGGGCAGGTCCATGTGCGCGACGAACCGCACGTTGGGCTTGTCGATGCCCATGCCGAAGGCAATGGTGGCGACCATGATCAGGCCTTCCTCGTTGAGGAAGCGGCGCTGATTATTGGCACGGGTCTCGATGGGCAAACCGGCGTGGTACGGCAATGCCGGATAGCCGTTGTCGCTCAGGAACGCGGCGGTTTCCTCGACTTTCTTGCGCGACAGGCAGTAGACGATGCCCGCATCGCTGCGCCGCTCGGACAGGAACGCCAGCAACTGTTTGCGCGGCTGCTCCTTGGGCACGATGCGGTAGAAGATGTTGGGGCGGTCGAAGCTCGACAGGAAACGCTCGGCGTTCTGCAAATGCAGGCGCGTGACGATTTCCTCGCGTGTGCGCTTGTCGGCGGTGGCCGTCAGGGCGATGCGCGGCACATCGGGAAACAGTTCGGCCAACTGGCCCAGTTGCAGGTATTCAGGGCGGAAATCGTGGCCCCATTGCGATACGCAGTGGGCTTCGTCGATGGCGAACAGGGCAATCTTGAGGTTTTGCAGAAACGCCAGCATACGCGGCTGGACCAGGCGCTCGGGCGCCAGATACAGCATCTTCACTTCGCCCAGGCGAATCCGGTTGGCCAGGTCACGCTGTTGCTCGGCGCTGAGCGTGGAGTTCAGCGCGGCGGCCGAGACACCCAGTTCGTCGAGGGTCGCGACCTGGTCGTCCATCAGCGCAATCAGCGGGGACACGACCACCGCCAGGCCATCGCGCAGCAGCCCCGGCACCTGGAAACACAGGGACTTGCCGCCGCCGGTAGGCATCAGCACCAGGGCATCGCCCCCGCTGGCAACGCGCTCGATAATGGCACCCTGGCGACCACGGAAGCTGTCGTAGCCGAAGATGTCTTTAAGTACGCGTTGAGCCTGGTCGAGCATAGATACCCCGGATGGTGCCACTACAGCGGATGAACAGTCGCTGTGAAAATCGCAAAGCGCGGCAGTATACCGGAGCGCCCGGACAGATAGGACAGTCGTGACACGAGCGGTCGAAATTCATCGCAATCGGGCCTGGATGGCCCTCTTCGCTGGCATCTGGCGCCCTCAGGGCCTAGAATTCAGCATCGTTTATTTCCAAGGTAGTCCTTCAATGTCCTTCGCTGAGCAATTACACCGCCTGCAAGCCTTCCTCGACGCCGACGAGCTGCATGACGAAGCGCTGGACTATGTAGCCGCCCACGGCTACCTGACCGCGCTGTCGATCTGCTCTGAAGTGGTGCCGGACCGCGAGTGGATCGACGCCCTGTTCGCCGAGCCGCCGCACTACAACGACGCGGCCCAGCGCGAGGAAATCGAATCCACCCTGGTGCTGCTCAAGGCGCACATCGCGCGTCAACTGGCCTCGGACGAAGAGTTCGAACTGCCATGCGACCTGGACCTGGGCGAGGACCCGGATGACTCGGAACTGCGCGGCTGGTGCATCGGCTTCATGGAAGGTGTGTTCCTGCGTGAAGCGGTATGGTTCGAGAATGACGAGGAAGAAGTCAGCGAAATGCTGCTGCCGATCATGGTCGGTTCCGGTCTGTTCGACGAGCAGCCCGAGTTCTCGGACATCGCAGCCGATGCGAATCTGATGGACGACATGATCGTGCAGATCCCGGAAGCGCTGTCCGCGCTGTTCCTGCTGCTGCACGCGCCGGACGAAAAACCGGCCATCCTCAAGCCGCGCCACCACTGAGTGGGCGCCTATGGCGCACGGCGGTTCAGGTAACTCCTCTCCACGTACGAGTCGTTCGCGGCTCGTGCGCTATCTGTTGCAGGGCATCGGCTGGCTGAGTGTGGCGCTGGGGGTGATCGGGATTTTTCTTCCGGTATTGCCGACCACGCCTTTTCTGCTGCTGGCCGCCGCCTGTTTTGCCCGCAGTTCACCGCGTTTCTATCACTGGCTGGTCGAGCATCCCAGGCTTGGCCCGTGGATTCGCGGGTACCTGGACGGTGAAGGCATTCCCCTCAAGGGCAAGGTATACGCCATCGGGCTGATGTGGATCAGCATCGGGTTTTCCTGCTGGCTGGTGCCGCTGGTGTGGGCCCGCGGGTTCATGCTGATCTGCGCAGCGGGCGTGACGGTTTACATCTTGCGCCAGCCCACGTTGAAGCGCTGATACGGGTAAAAGCAAAATCCCCTGAAACACAACACCGACCGTAGCAGCACGGCTTGCCGGCGGGCTGATCTCCAGGCAGCCGTCGCGGGCAAGCGCGCTCCTACAGGATTGGGGTGAATCCCATTTTCTCACCATACCCGACATCCGTAGCAGCACGGCTTGCCGGCGGGGGCGATTTCAAGGACGCCCCCGCCGGCAAGCCGTGCTGCTACGGGGCGGTGTACAACCAAAGCTTTTGATCTTGATCTTGGTGCGCGATGGTGCAGGCGCCGCGGAATGCGACGTCAAGGCGCCAGGCCGAGCGCAGGTGTCGTGGAGGGGGATGAGCGGCAGGACGCCGCGAAAGCCGTGCGGGCCAGGGACGGCCCATCACGGCGTGCCCCCGGAACGGCGCCGGAGCGAGGGAAGTCCGAAGGACCCCAGCCTGTCGCAATGGCTTTGCCTACTTTCCCCGTAAGGAAAGTAGGTCGCCCGTAAGGGGCGAAACCCTATCGTCCAGCCACCGCGACAACGGATATACACACAATTACAGCGTCACCCGCCGACGCGGAGCGTCGTTCAGAGCGTTACCACGCAGAGCGTGGGAACGATCATCTTTCACCAATCACCCACACCAACCACAAAAAACTGGTGCGGTGTTCCAGGCACACCGCAAGCCTCCCAATCAAACCGTATCGACCTTCAACGAATGATCCCCCAACATCCCGTTGATGATCGACGCCGTGTCGTGCCCACTCGCCACCACTCCGCCGGCCCCAGGGGACACACCGTAGTGCTGGGCAAGGTTGACCCCGGCCAGATCGATGGTTTGAGTGGCTGCTCCGCCCGCCACACTGCTCACGTCAATACTCGAAACCAGCGACGCGCCGCTCCCGCTCACACTGAAGTGAAGGAAATTCTCCAGCGAATTCGCGTCCCCATGCTCACCTTGCAACAGCTGCGACAGGTCGAGCTTGTCGATGCCGAAGTTGAAGTCGGTGATGGTGTCATGCCCGGTATTGCCTGCCTGATAGAGGAAAGTGTCATGCCCCGGCCCGCCCGTGAGCGTGTTGTTGCCTGGCCCGCCGATAAGGATATCGTCACCGGCGCCGCCATTGAGCACATCGTTGCCCAGCCCGCCGTTGAGGACGTTGTTCCCCGAATCCCCGGTCAGGTGATCGTTGTAGTTCGAACCGATCAGGTTCTGGATATTCACCAGCGTGTCGATCCCTGCCCCGCCCGTGTGCTGCGGCCCCAGTTCCGCGGTGCTCACGGTCACCCCTGCAGTGGCCAGCGAGTAGTTGGCGGTGTTGTTGCCAGCGCCGCCGTCGAGCAGGTCATTGCCCGGCCCGCTGAAGAGCATGTCATTGCCGTTGTCGCCGTACAGCTCGTTGTTGCCCGGGCCTGCCACCAGCACATCGTTGCCGTCGCCGCCGTGCAGATGGCTGTCTGCCGCACCGACCAGCACATCGTCGCCTGTCGTGCCGAGCACCACATGGCCGTCCTGATGGGCGATATTCACCGCCGCCGTGCTGCTGCCGCCGTGCGGGTCCGTCACGGTGTAGGTGCTGTGCACGTCAGGCGTGGTGTTGACCGCCGAGTAGTCGATCGACAGGCTCAGGTTGTAATGCTCCTTGACCCCGTGATCGGCCTCGTTGACCACGATCAGCCGGTACACGCCATCCTGCGTGGCGGTAAAGGTGCCGCCGTCGTTGATGCCGTGATAGGCGCCGTCTTCGAATTTCCAGGCCATGCCCAACACATCGTTGGTCAGGTTGTGATCGACGGTGACGGTTTCGCCCGCTTTCAGATGAACGCTGTACAGGTCCTGCGCATTGGACGGCGCACCGTTGACCGCCCCCAGATAACCGCTGATGACCAGCAATGCCGTGGTCGCGGTGGTGTTGAAGAAGTCGCTGCGTTCCAGGTTCTTCAACTGGTTGCTGTCTTTGTTCTGGGTGCCGGTAAACTGGATGGTCTTCAGCGAACCTGCGCTGAAGTCGGCGCCCTTGGTGGTCCAGCCGGTGTTGAAGGTGGTCGGGGACGCTGTCAGCGCGCCGCCGTTACCCGGCACATCGTTGGCCGCCAGAGCAGCGCCCGGAATGACGATGCTCGACCCGCCCAGGTTGGTGATGACGTTGTCGGCCACCGCCATCGGCGCCTCGTACACAGGTGGCGGCACCACATGCACATTCAGGTTGGCCGAGGCCAGGTCGCCGTCGTTATCGCTGAGCACATAATGAATGTTCTCGGTGACCGGCTGGGTCACTCCGATGGCTGGCGTAAAGCTGTATTCACCGGTGCTCATGTTGACCACCAGCGTGCCGTGCTCGCCGGTGACCGTCAGGGTGTGGGTCTGGGCGTTGAACGCACCGTGGTTGTCGCCGCCGCTGGCAGTGACCGAACCCTGCTGGTTGGCAGCCTTCGGATCGAAGGTGTAGGTGGTCCCGTCCAGGCTGACCGACTTGATGAAGCCCTGATCGGCGCCGAACGTGCCGCCTTCCAGCAGGCTGCCATGCACCCCGCCCTGTACCGTGCCGCTGAGCACCACGTTGAGTTGCCCAAGGTCGGTGACGATCACCGCGTTGCTGTTGCTGCCGGTGGCGCCGTTCCACGCGACAGGGTTCAGATAGGTGCTGCTGACATCGGTGCCCACGCCGATGGCAAAGGCATTGATGTGGTGGCTGTCGAGGAAGGTGGTCCAGGCATGCTCCTCGTTCGCGTCGATGCCATCGCCGCGCGCCGGATTGGGCACGCGGTCAGGATCGGAGTGCTGCGGCGAAGTGGTCGGGTTGCCGTCTGAGAAGAAGTACGCAAGGTTCTGCCCGCCGGCAATCGCGCCCTTCTCGACGAACGCCTGCTGTGCTGCGGCGAGGGCAGCGTCATAGTTGGTGCCGTTGCCTGCGGTCAGCGCGTTGACCATGGCCTTGGCCGTGGCGACGTCCACCCACTCGTTGCTGCCGATGTTCGCCTGGCTGTTGAAGGTCACCAGTTGCACGCGCACGTCGCCCAGCGCTTCGTACTTGTTCAGCAGCTCGATGATGGCCTGTTTCTCAAGGCCCAGGCGACTCAGCCCGTTCACCCCTGACGCCTCGTTCATGCTCGCCGAGTTGTCGACGATCAGCATCAGGTTGGTGTTGACCCCTTCACTGGTCACCGTCTTGTCGATGCACGCCGCCTTGGGCTGGTCGTCGACAATGTTGACGACGATCTGCGCGCTCGAACTGTGCCCCTGGGAGTCGGTCACCGTGTAGGTGAAGGTGTCATGGGTGATGTTCGGCCCATCGTTGGCCGGCGGCGTGGTTTTCGGCGCAGAGGTCAGGGTATAGGTGTAGCTGCCGTCGGCGTTCAGGTGCAGCACGCCGTACTGGCCTTGGGCGGTGCCGTTCTGCGCGCCGCCAAGGCTGTAGGTCAGCGCGCCATTGCCACCGTGCACCGAGTCGGCCACGGTGCCGGTCCCGGTTTCGGCGGTGGACCCTGGGTGGCTGCCGGTGACATTGCCCGGAGCCAGATCCTTGCCGTCCTTGTGGGTGTCCAGCGCGCTTTCCTTGACGGTGACATCGTGGTCGTCGCACGCCACCGGAGGGCAGCTCGTGACGTTGTGGAACACGTTGACCGTGACTGTGGTGGTGCTGGTGTCGCCGTCCGCGTCGCGGATGGTGTAGGTGAACACGTCCTGATGATCACCGGTGACACTGCCGTTGTTGTCGTTGGCCACGTAGGACGCCTGGCCATTGGCATCGACGATCAAGGTGCCATACGCGCCCTGGATGATCGTGCCCACGCCACCGGTCACTGGGGTGGAAGTATCGTTGCCTGCGCGCACGCCGACGATCAGCCCGCCTGCGCCAGGACCATCGGCACCGGCGGTGTCGTTGGCCAGGATATTGCCGCTGGTCTCGCCGCCTTCGAGCACGTAGCCGATGTCCGGGTTGGCGTGGGGAACGTCATCGTTGACGTGCACGTTGATATTGCCGTCCGCCACGTCGCCGTTGCTGTCCACGGCGTGCACGGGGATCTGCTCGTTGTTGACGGTGCCGTTGCCCTGATCGTGGTTTTCTGCGCCGTTCAGGGTGTAGGTGTAGGTCACTTCGCCGGTAGTCGGGTTGTAGCTCACTACCGTGAAGGTGCTGCCCGATGGCAGGGTGGTCGATTGTGGCGAGGTGATCGGTACGCCGTTCTCGATCACGTTGACGCCGCCGATGTTCAGGGTCTGCAGGCCATCGGGCGCACCGATGTGGACGGTGCCCGTCTGGGTCAGGGCGTCGTGGTTCGGGTTCGAGCCGCCGGGCAGGTTGGCTTCGTCGACGGTGCAATCGCTGCCGCCGATGGTCACCCCGGCATTGTGGAACACATTGACCGTGACCGTGGTGGTGCTGGTGTCGCCGTCCGCGTCGCGGATGGTGTAGGTGAATACATCCTGGTGATCGCCGCTGGCGCCATTGTTGGGGTTGGCGACGTAGGACGCCTGGCCGTTGGCATCCACGATCAGGCTGCCGTAGAGGCCCGCGATGACAGTCCCCACACCGGTGGTCACTGGCGTGGTGGTATCGGCGCCTGCGCGCACACCGATGATCAGACCGCCCGCACCCGGACCATCGGCACCGGCGGTGTCGTTGGCGAGGATATTGCCGCTGGTCTCGCCGCCTTCCAGCACGTAGCCGATATCAGGGTTGGCATGGGGCACATCGTCGGTGACGTGCACATTGATGTTGCCGTCAGCCACGTCACCGATCCGGTCCACGGCGTGCACGGCAATCTGTTCGTTGTTGACGGTGCCGTTGCCCTGGTTGTGGTTTTCCGCGCCGTTCAGGGTGTAGCTGTAGGTCACTTCACCGGTGGTCGGGTTGTAGCTCAGCACAGTAAAAGTGCTGCCCGATGGCAAGGTGGTCGATTGCGGCTGGGTGATCGCCACGCCGTTCTCGATCACGTTGATGCCGCCGATGGTCAGGGTTTGCAGACTGTCGGTCGAGGTGATTTTCACCGTGCCGGTCTGGGTCAGCGCTGCAGCGTTCGGGTCGCTGCCGTCTGGCAGGTTGGCTTCATTGAGGGTGCAATCGCTGCCGCCGATGATCACGCCGTCATTGTGGAAGACATTGACCGTAACCGTGGTGGTGCTGGTGTCGCCGTCGGCATCGCGGATGGTGTAGGTGAACACGTCCTGATGGTCGCCGGTCGCGCCATTGTTCGGGTTGGCGACATAGGACGCCTGGCCGTTGGCATCGACGATCAACGAACCGTACAGGCCTTGAATCACCGTGCCGACGCCGGTGGTGACCGGAGTGGAGGTATCAGCGCCCGCACGTATCCCGATAATCAGCCCGCCCGCACCGGGGCCATCGGCACCGGCCGTGTCGTTGGCCAGGATGTTGCCGCTGGTCTCCCCGCCTTCCAGCACGTAGCCGATGTCCGGATTGGCATGGGGCACGTCATCGGTGACGTGCACATTGATGTTGCCGTCGCCCACGTCGCCGTTGCTGTCCACGGCGTGCACGGCAATCTGTTCGTTGTTGACGGTGCCGTTGCCCTGATTGTGGTTTTCTGCGCCGTTCAGGGTGTAGCTGTAGGTCACTTCACCGGTGGTCGGGTTGTAGCTCAGCACGGTAAAGGTGCTGCCCGACGGCAAGGTGGTCGATTGCGGCTGGGTGATCGCCACACCGTTCTCGATCACGTTGATACCGCCAATGGTCAGGGTTTGCAGCCCGTCCGGCGCAGTGATCTTCACGGTGCCGGTCTGGGTCAGGGCTGCCGCGTTCGGGTCGCTGCCATCTGGCAGGTTGGCTTCATTGAGGGTGCAATCGCTGCCACCGATGGTCACGCCATCGTTGTGGAACACATTTACCGTAACCGTGGTGGTGCTGGTATCGCCGTCGGCGTCGCGGATGGTGTAGGTGAACACATCCTGGTGATCGCCGGTCGCGCCGCTGTTGGGGTTCGCGACATATGAAGCGTTACCGTTGGCATCGACGATCAACGAACCGTACAGGCCTTGAATGATGGTGCCTACCCCGGTGGTCACTGGCGTCGAGGTATCGCCTCCGGCACGCACACCGATGATCAGCCCGCCCGCACCTGGACCGTCGGCACCGGCCGTGTCGTTGGCCAGGATGTTGCCGCTGGTCTCCCCGCCTTCCAGCACGTAGCCGATATCCGGGTTGGCGTGGGGCACGTCATCGAGCACATGCACGTTGATGCTGCCGTCGGCCACATCGCCATCGCTGTCCACCGCATGCACGGGGATCTGTTCGTTGTTGATGGTGCCGTCGCCCTGGTTGTGGGTTTCCGGGCCATTGAGGGTATAGCTGTAGGTCACTTCGCCGGTGGCCGGGTTGTATCCCAGAATCGTCAGCGTGTTGCCCGATGGCAGGGTGATCGACTGCGGCTCGGTGATCGCCACGCCATTGGTCACCACGTTGATGCCGCCAATGCTCAGGGTCTGCAGGCCGTCGGCGGCAGTGACCTTGAGGGTGCCGGTCTGGGTCAGCGCGGCACTGTTGGGCGCGCTGCCGTTTTCGAAATTGGCTTCATTGAGGGTCACATCGCTGCTGCCCAGCGTCACGCCGTTGTCGATGACGGGAGGTGGCGGCTCGACCGGCGGAGGCTCGACTGGCGGTGGTTCAACGGGAGGCGGCGTGATGACGGGCGGCGGATTGCCGTTGTCGGAGCCGTTGACCAGCAGGCCCACTTCAGGCTCGGGGATGATGAAGGCGGAATTCAGACCGGCCGTCGGAAAGCCGATCACCGGATCCACATGCCCTGCGGTTTCGGTCAGCAGCACGAAGGTATGCCCGCCGCCCAGCGCAGTGGGCGAGCCGCCGGGGTTGGCATTGCCGGCAGCCGGGGCGTCGGTGACTTTGCTCGGGTCGGCGCCCGCCGCGATTGCCTTCTGCACCTGCTGCACGTCGGCCAGTTGCTGCTGGCTCGGCGCCACGGCATCGGGGGTGACGATAGGCGTGGCGTGATTGGCGAGGATCTCCGGCGTCAGCGCCATGCTGCTGTCCCGGCCCAGGGTCAGCTCACCGCCCTTGGCCAGCCTCACATCCACCGCGCCCGTTGGTCCGGTTTCCAGCGATTCGCCGGCGTAGACCCTGTCGCCTTCGATCACCAGACGCTTGGTGCCGTTGCTGGCCACCGCAAAAACGTCCCCGACTACCTGTTTCACCGTACCGATCAACCTGGCCATATCCACTCCCTAGCTACGCATACCGGATCAGAAAATGTTACGAATCCAACAAGAACTGTTCGAACGGCGTACATAAATGGCTTGGAGCCAGCATCAAACGACAAATTTATGTCGCTGAATTTTTTCAAGTTTTTTGCTCGAAAAACCACTTGATCGAACGCCGTCAAATTTCCGCTGAAACTCCCATAACAATCGTAAGATGCTTGTAAAACCTTGTTTACAGGCATTTCCCTGCAAGCAACCATCGCTTGAAACAGGCAAATGGCATAAGTTTTTTTTGGAATAAGGGTTATGAAAAAAACGTCTGAGCTTTTTGCAAACTTGTGTTTAGCTCTGATGTTACAAACCTGATACGGTCTTTACCGAAGGAATCGTCGGTTTTTTGGCGAACTCGGCACGACAACAAAATCACGGAGAAGCTCATGCGCGACTTGACCCCGCTTTACAGTGCAGTTGTGTTGGCGGTCGCCTGCGCCCAGGCGCACGGCATGTCACTGAATCAGGCGATTCAGACCACCATCGACAATCACCCGGAAATTCACTCGAACGTGAACAACCGATTGTCTGCCGATGAGGACGTCAAGATCGCCAAGGGCGGTTACCTGCCCAGCGTCGACCTGGTGGCCGCCTATGGCCGTGAGCACACCGACAGCCCCACCACCCGGGCGTTCGGCAATCACAACGAAGAAACCCTGAACTACACCCAGTCCGAACTTCGCCTGCGCCAGATGCTGTTCGACGGTTTCAACACCAAGAACGAAGTCGGCCGCACCCAGGCGGTGGTCAACTCTCGCGCGTACTACCTGCGCGGCACATCGGAAGACCTCGCGCTGCGCGCCATCGAGGTGTACCTGGAAGTGCTCAAGCGCCGCGAGCTGCTGGACCTGGCCAAGAACAACCTGCAGGCGCACCTGCGCATCAACGACCAGATCGGCCTGCGCACCAACCGCGGCATCGGCAGCAACGCCGACAGCGATCAGTCGAAGGCCCGTCGCGCCCTGGCCGAGAACAATTTCTACACCGCCCAGGTCGACCTGGCAGACGCCGAGGCCAACTTCTTCAGCGCCGTGGGCAGGATGCCCGACGAACTGGAAGCGCCGCCCTCGATCAAGGGCGAAGTACCCACCAGCCTCAACGACGCCAAGCAGAGCATGCTGGTGAACAACTCCTTCCTGAAGTCGGCCCAGGCCGACATCAATGCCGCCGAGAAGCAGTACGAGATCGCCAAGTCGCCGTTCTATCCGCGCTTCGACGGTGAACTGGCCGTCGGCGCGAACAACAACATCGCCGGCGAAGAAGGCCACGACAACGAATGGCGAGCGGCAGTGGTGATGAACTACAACCTGTTCAACGGCAATCGTGACAAGGCGCGCCTGAACTCCAACGCTTACAAGACCGGCCAGGCCATGGACATCCGCAACAACGCGCTGCGCATGCTCAACGAGAACCTGTCGCTGGCCTGGAATGCCATGAACAACGCCCGCACCCAGACCCCGATCGCCCGGGAATACGCCGAAACCACGACCAAGGTTCGCGCCGCGTATCAGGACCAGTTCGGCCTGGGCCAGCGCACCCTGCTCGACCTTCTGGACAGCGAAAACGAGCTCTACAACGCCGCCCGCCGCTACACCGAGCTGCGCTACACCGAGGAGTATTCGATGTACCGCGTGCTGGCCACCGAGGGCGAGCTGCTGAACAAGGCGCGTGTCGTCTTGCCGACTGCCGCAGTCGCCCTGACCGAGGTCAAGAGCGATGCGAGGCTGCCGGACCTGAAATAGATCAACCTGAAGTAGACCGACTTGAAGCCGCCCGACTTGAAGTAACGTAGTAGCGCGTGAGCGCGGGAGAAGTCTGTGACCAGCATGGAACTGCCCCACATAGAACCATCGCAACCGTTCGACCCACGTTCGAATTTCGACGACCCGCTGCTCGATGGCCTGCTCATCCTGTGCCGGCTTCACGACTGCAACGCCAGCCGCACCAGCCTCAGCGCTGGCCTGCCGCTGGCACAGCAGGCACTGACCGTCGATCTTCTGCCCCGCGCCGCTGCCCGCGCAGGGCTTCAGGGCCGCGTCCTGCGCCGCAAGCTCGACGCCATCGACCGCCTCAACCTGCCCGTCCTGCTGTTGCTCAAGGGCAACCGTTGCGCGGTGTTGCTGCGCTGGGAAGAAGACGGCCGCGCGCTGATCCTCCCAAGCGAAGCCGACGGCGGCGAACAGCGCGTCACCCGAGAAGAACTGGACGCGCTCTACACCGGTCAGGCGCTGTTCGCCCGCCCCCGCCACGAACTGGAAAACCTGCGCACGCCGCTGGTGCCGCGGGTAAACGCGTGGTTTCGCGACACCCTCAAGCTGTCGCGCTGGCTGTACAGCGACGCGATCCTGGCAAGCCTGATGATCAACCTGCTGGGGCTGATGGTGCCGCTGTTCGTGATGCAGACCTACGACCGCGTGGTGCCCAACCAGGCCACCTCGACGCTGTGGGTACTGGCCATCGGGCTGCTGATCGGCACCGGTTTCGAGCTGACACTGCGCCTGGTGCGCGCGCACCTGCTGGATCAGGCCGGCAAGAAGACCGACGTGATCCTCTCCGCGACCCTGTTCGAACGCATCACCGGCATGTCGATGAAGGCCCGTCCGGCCTCCATCGGCGGCTTCGCCCAGAGCATTCATGACTTCCAGGGGCTGCGGGAATTTCTCACCGCCGTGACCCTGACCAGCATCATCGACCTGCCCTTCGCCGTGTTGATGCTGGCGGTGATCGGCCTGCTCGGTGGCTGGCTGGTGGTGATTCCTCTGGTGGCCTTCCCGGTGACCATCCTCTTCGCCTGGATCATCCAGATGCGCCTGCGCGACACCGTCGAGCGCAGCCTGGCGCTGGGCGCAGAACGCCAGGCGTTGCTGGTGGAAACCCTGGGCGGGCTGGAAACCCTCAAGGCCTGCGGCGCCGAAAGCGAGCGCCAGCACAAATGGGAATCGACCCACGGCGCCCTGACCCGCCTGGACAGCCACGCCCGCGATCTCTCGGCCCTGGCCAGCAACGGCACGCTGTTCATCCAGCAGTTTTCAGGCATGGCGACCATCGTCGCCGGGGTCTACATCATCATCGCCGGCAACCTGAGCGTCGGCGCGCTGGTGGCCAGCTACATGCTCGGCAGCCGCGTGCTCGCCCCGCTGGGGCAGATCGCCGGGCTCATCACGCGCTATCAGCAGGCGCAGGTCACCATGAAAAGCACCGACGCGCTCATGGCCCTGCCCCAGGAACGCGAGCCCGGCAAGCACCCGCTGCAGCACACCCAGCTCAAGGGCGCCATCGACGTGGTCAAGGCCACCTTCGCCTATGGCGGCAGCGGCACTGCGGCGGCGCTGAACGAGGTCAGTATCTGCGTCAAACCCGGCGAGCGGATCGGCATCATCGGTCGCAGCGGTTCGGGCAAAAGCACCTTGGCGCGTTTGATGATGGGCTTCTATACACCCGACGATGGGCAGCTGTTGCTCGACGGTCTGGACCTGCGTCAGGTGGATGTCGCCGACCTGCGCCAGCAAGTGGGCTACGTCGCCCATGACCTGCCGTTGCTGGCGGGCAGTCTGCGCGACAACCTGACCCTGGGCGCACGCTACGTCACCGACGCTCGCATGCTGGAAGTCGCCGAGTTGACCGGCGTCACCGAGCTTGCGCGCAATCACCCGCTGGGCTTCGACCGGCCGGTGGGCGAGCGCGGGCAACTGCTCTCCGGTGGCCAGCGCCAGGCGGTGCTGCTGGCCCGGGCGCTGCTGCTCGATCCACCGATCATGCTGCTGGACGAACCCACCAGCCACATGGACAACAGCAGCGAAGACCTGCTGCGCCAGAAACTGCTGGGCCTGATGCAAGGCAAGACCCTGCTGCTGGTCACCCATCGCATGTCGATGCTCAGCCTGGTCGAGCGGCTGGTGGTGCTGGACAACGGCAAGGTGGTCGCCGATGGTCCGAAGGAGCTTGTCGTCGAGGCACTGCGCAAGGGCCGTGTCGGCCCGGCCACGGTTTAAGGAGCGTTCATCATGTCATCCGCTCAAAGCTATTTTCATCCGGGCCGCCAGGTCGATACCGAGTTCATGCCGGAAGTCGCCGGCGTCGCCGCGCAGGACTCGTCACGGGGTTCGCGGATCACGGTGTGGATCGCCGCTGCGCTGATCGTCAGCGCCCTGGTGTGGGCCAAATTCGCCGTGCTGCAGGAAGTCACCATGGGCGAAGGCAAGGCGATTCCGTCGAGCAAGGTCCAGGTGATCCAGAACCTGGAAGGCGGCATCGTCACTGAAATCTTCGTGCGTGAAGGGCAGATCGTGAACAAGGGCGACACCCTGCTGCGCCTGGACGACACGCGATTCCTGTCGAACAAGGGCGAGAGCGAGGTCGACAAATACACGCTGATGGCCCAGGTCGACAGGCTGTCTGCCGAGTCCGAAGGCCGACCGTTCAAGCCGTCCGCCGAGGTGCTGGCCAAGGCGCCGCAGGTGGCCGCCGATGAGCAGTCGCTGTACGACTCGCGCCAGCGTCGCCTGGCCAGTGAGCAGCGCACCTTGCAGGAACAACTGCGGCAGAAAACCCAGGAAGTCGCCGAGTTTCGCTCCAAGCAGGATCAGTACCGCAACCAACTGGGTTTCATTCAGCAGGAGCTGAGCATGTCGGCGCCGCTGGTCAACAGCGGTGCGGTGTCGCCGGTGGAAATCATCCGGCTCAAGGGCAAGGCGTCCGAGGCGCGCGGGCAGATGGACGCGACGTCATTGGCGATTCCGAGGGCGGAAGCGGCGATCAACGAGATCAAGAGCAAGATCCAGGAATCCCTGGACAGCTTCCGCTCCGATGCCACCAAGGATTTGAACGACAAGCGTGCAGACCTGGCAAAAGCCAGCGCCACCAGCATCGCCATCGACGACCGCGTGACGCGTACCACGGTGACCTCGCCGGTCAAGGGGATCGTCAAGACGCTGAAGGTCAATACCATCGGCGGCGTGGTTCAGCCGGGCAGCGACATGGTGGAAATCGTCCCGCTGGAAGACAATCTGCTGATCGAAGCCAAGGTCCGGCCGCAAGATGTGGCCTTCCTGCATCCGGGCCAGAAAGCCATGGTCAAGTTCAGCGCCTATGACTACACCATCTATGGCGGTCTGCCGGCGAAGCTGGAACTCATCGGCGCCGACACCACCACCGACGACAAGGGCAACACCTTCTACCTGATCCAGGTCCGCACCGACCGCAACCATCTGGGCAGTGATGAAAAGCCGCTGCTGATCATCCCCGGCATGGTCGCCACCGTGGACATCATCACCGGCGAGAAAAGCGTGATGGATTACCTGCTCAAACCCGTGCTCAAGGCCCGGACCGAAGCGTTGCGCGAACGCTAGGATCATCGGACCCGCAGGAGTGAGCTTGCCCGCGAATGGCCGGTACATTCGATGGAGATGTGCCGGATGCACCACCGCCGTCGCGGGCAAGCGCGCTCCTACAATGATGCGCGTCACGTGGCATCGCAGGACCTGTAGGAGTGAGCTTGCTCGCGATGAGGCCGGTACATCCGATGGAGATGTGCCGGACGCACCACCGCCGTCGCGGGCAAGCGCGCTCCTACAATGATGCGCGTCGCGTGGCATCGCAGGACCTGTAGGAGTGAGCTTGCTCGCGATAAGGCCGGTACATCCGATGAAGATGTGCCGGATGCACCACCGTCATCGCGAGCAAGCTCACTCCTACAGGGTTGCTGTGAATCCCTATTTCCGGCATCCCCGGAACCCGTAGG
The DNA here is from genome assembly GCF_044746825.1 of Pseudomonas sp. NPDC090201. Taxonomy (NCBI): domain Bacteria; kingdom Pseudomonadati; phylum Pseudomonadota; class Gammaproteobacteria; order Pseudomonadales; family Pseudomonadaceae; genus Pseudomonas; species Pseudomonas sp. NPDC090201. Next base: position 62,081 of record NZ_JBIVCX010000012.1, on the reverse strand, counting down.
AGCGCGCTTGCCCGCGAATGGTCGGTACATCCGATGAAGATGTGCAGGACGCACCACCGCCGTGGCGGGCAAGCGCGCTCCTACAGATGCGAACCCAGTCCCGTAGCAGCACGGCTTGCCGGCGGGGGCGGACTTGAGATCGCTCCCGCCGGCAAGCCGTGCTGCTACGGGAGCAGGCGCAAGAAGACACGGAGCGTCAGGAGGATCATTATTTCTTGTCAGCCTTCTTGAACGCCGCCTCCAGTGCCTCATTGATCGTGCGCAGCACCTTGACCCTTGCCCAGCGTTTGTCATTGGCTTCCACCAAGGTCCAGGGGGCGATTTCGGTGCTGGTGCGGTCCACCATGTCACCCACCGCTTCGCGGTACTGCGGCCACTTACTGCGGTTGCGCCAGTCATCTTCGGTAATCTTGTGACGCTTGAAGGGGATCTTCTCCCGTGCCTTGAATCGCTCCAGCTGAGTCTTGTCATCAATGGCCAGCCAGAACTTGACCACCACGATACCGGCGTCAGTCAACTGCTCTTCGAAGTCGTTGATTTCACTGTAGGCCCGCAGCCAGTCGGCCTCGGAACAGAACCCCTCGACCCGCTCCACCAGCACCCGTCCATACCAGGACCGGTCAAACACCGTGAACTTGCCCCGCGCCGGAATCTGCCGCCAGAAGCGCCACAGATAAGGCTGCGCCCGCTCATCCTCGCTGGGCGCGGCAATCGGCACGATGTGGTACTGACGCGGATCGAGCGCCCCGGCCAGCCGCTTGATCGCCCCACCCTTGCCTGCCGCATCGTTACCTTCGAACACCGCGACCAACGAATGCCTGCGCATGCGCTTGTCACGCATCAGCCCGGACAGCCGAGCCTGTTCAGCGATCAACTGCTGTTCATAGTCGTCCTTTTCCAGCGCCAGGGTCATGTCCAGATTGTCCAGCAGGCTCAACTCGTCGGTGTTGCTGGGCAACGGCCCGAGGTTGACCAGGTTGGTGTTGCCTTCCGGGGTCTTGAGCGCATTCTGCAGACCTTCCAGCAGTAGCCGCCCGACGGTCAGGCTACGGTAATGGGGGTCCACGCCTTCGATCACATGCCAGGGCGCATAGTCGCGGCTGGTGCGGCGCAGCACCCGCTCGCCGAAGCGCACGAACTTGTCGTAGGTCTTGGACTGCTGCCAGTCCAGCGGGCTGATGCGCCAACTGTGCAGGGGGTCGTCCTTGAGGGTCTTGAGGCGCTTGCGCATCTGCCGCTTGGACAGGTGGAACCAGAACTTGAAGATCACTGCGCCTTCGTCGACCAGCATTTTCTCCAGACGCTCGGCACCATTGATCGCCTGATCCAGCACCGGGTCCTTGAAGCGCTTGTGCACGCGCCCCTGAATCATCTGGCTGTACCAGTTGCCAAAGAAGATCCCGATCCGCCCCTTGGGCGGCAGCTGGCGCCAGTAGCGCCAGGCCGGCGGGTGGGCCAGTTCCTCGTCGGTCTGCTGGTCGAAAGTGCGCACTTCGATGAAGCGCGGGTCCATCCAGTCGTTGAGCAGCTTGACGGTTTCGCCCTTGCCCGCGCCCTCGATGCCATTGATCAGCACGATGATCTGGCGCTTGCCCTGCTCGTGCAGTTCATATTGGGCTTCCAGCAATGCCTCGCGCAAGGCGGGCACTGCGGCGTGGTAGGTGTCGTCGTCGATGGTGTGGCCGATTTCAGCGGATTCGAACATGTACAACTCCCTGGGTCGGATCGCTCAAGATTAGCGGATCGAGCGAGTCAGTGAGGGCTATGACCGCGAAACCGTGTCAGGGGTCAATCCGGGTTGCGCAAGATTGGCCCAAGGCTGGGTTAATATAGCGGCCTTGCTCCCGCCTAAGCCTGACCATGACCACTATCCAGCACGCCCAGATCGACTGGGACGAACGCGGCAACCCGCACTCGCGGGCCTTTGCCGACGTGTACTTTTCCACCGAGTCGGGCCTGGACGAAACGCGCCATGTGTTTCTGACCCAGAACCAGCTGCACGAGCGCTTCACGGCGCTGCCTGCCGACGGGCGCCTGGTGATCGGCGAAACCGGTTTTGGCACCGGGCTCAATTTCCTCTGCGCCTGGCAATTGTTCGAAGCCTGCGCGACGCCGGGCGCGAGGCTGCAATTTGTCAGCGTCGAGAAATTCCCCCTCAGCCGGGCCGACCTGGAACGCGCGCTCACGCTGTGGCCGGAGCTGAAGACGTTTGCCGATCAGTTGCTGGAGCAATACGTTGCGATCCACGAAGGCTTTCAGCGCCTGGTGTTCGATGGCGGACGGGTGATGCTGACGCTGCTGATCGGCGACGCGCTTGAAATGTTGCCGCAGCTGGACGGGCCCATCGACGCATGGTTTCTCGACGGTTTCGCGCCCGCGAAAAATCCGGAAATGTGGACCCCTGAACTGTTCGCCGAACTGGCACGCCTGGCTGCGCCGGGTTCGACCATCGGCACCTTCACCAGCACCGGCTGGGTGCGGCGCGCGCTGAACGCGGCGGGTTTCAAGATGAAACGGGTGCCGGGCATCGGCCATAAATGGGAAGTGCTCAGGGGCAGTTTCATCGGCTGGCCCGAGGATGTTCCGCTGGCGACACCCAAGCCCTGGTTCGCTCGCCCCACACCTGTGAGCGGCGAGCGCAAGGCGCTGGTGATCGGCGCCGGGCTTGCCGGTTGTGCGACGGCATCGAGCCTGGCGGCACGGGGCTGGAAGGTCAGCCTGCTTGAGCGGCATGCGGACCTGGCACAAGAGGCGTCGGGCAATCCTCAAGGGGTGCTCTACCTGAAACTGTCGGCCCATGGCACCGCGTTGTCGCAGCTGATACTCAGCGGTTTCGGCCACACCCGGCGCCTGCTCGAACGCCTTGAACGCGGTGTGGACTGGGATGGCTGCGGCGTGCTGCAACTGGCCTTCGACGACAAGGAAGGCGAGCGTCAGGCGCAACTGGCCGCTGCGTTTTCCAGCGACCTGCTGCAGGTGCTGGGCAAGGATGAAGCCGAGGCGAAAGCCGGAATCACGCTGAACAGCGGCGGCCTGTTTTATCCACAAGGGGGCTGGGTGCATCCTCCTGCGCTGTGCCGTCATCAGACCAGCGATCCAGACATCCAGTTGCTGACCCACCGTGACGTGGTCGAGCTGCGCCGTGAGGGCGATCTGTGGCAGGCATTCGACGGCGAACGGCTGCTGGATTCGGCCCCGGTGGTGGTGCTGGCCGGCGCCGCGGAGATCAAGCGTTTCCCGGCCAGCGAAGACTTGCCGCTCAAGCGCATCCGCGGGCAGATCACGCGCCTGGCGCAGACGCCGGCCAGCACATCGTTGAGCACGGTGGTGTGTGCCGAGGGCTACGTCGCGCCGGGGCGGCTGGGTGAGCATACGCTGGGGGCCAGCTTCGATTTCAAGAGCGATGACCTGAGGCCGACGACCGCCGAGCACCTGGGCAACCTTGAGTTACTGCGGGAAATCTCGCCAGACCTGAGTCAGCGTCTGCAGGCTGATACCTTGCCCGCCGAGCAACTTGAAGGGCGCGCGGCGTTTCGTTGCACCAGCCCGGATTACTTGCCCATCGTCGGGCCGCTGGCCGACCGGGCGGCCTTTCTGGAGGCCTACGCGGTGTTGCGCAAGGACGCCCGGCAGGTGCCGGACATCCCGTGCCCCTGGCTTGACGGGCTGTATGTGAACAGCGGGCATGGCTCGCGCGGGCTGATTACTGCGCCGCTGTCGGGCGAACTGATTGCCGCCTGGCTCGACAACGAACCCCTGCCCCTGCCCCGCAGCGTCGCAGAGGCGTGTCACCCGAACCGGTTTGTGTTGCGCAGTCTGATTCGCGGCAAATAACGGCCCTGACCACATCCCTGTAGGAGTGAGCTTGCTCGCGATTGCGGTGGGTCATCGACGGATGGGGTGTCTGACACGACGCCGTCGCGGGCAAGCGCGCTCCTACAATCATGCGGTGAAACCCGATTTTCCGGCATCCCCGGAACCGTAGGAGCGCGCTTGCCCGCGAATGGCCGGTACATTCGATAGAGACGCGTCGGATGTACCGCCCTCATCGCGAGCAAGCTCACTCCTACAGGTGCCGCGTCGCTTCCCCCGTAGCAGCACGGCTTGCCGGCGGGAGCGATCTTGAGGCCGCCCCCGCCGGCAAGCCGTGCTGCTACGGGTGGGGGGACGCGGCAGGTGCAGAACAGAGGCCTGCCCGGTATGCTCCTCGTACCCTTCTGTCAGGTGCATGTCGATGCTGCAAGTCCAAGGCGTGTTCAAGAGCTATGCCACGGCCCAGGGCCCGCTGGCGGTGTTGCAGGGGGTGGATTTGCAATTGGGCCAGGGCGAAAGCCTGGCGCTGATGGGCGAGTCCGGCAGCGGGAAGAGCACCCTGTTGCATCTGGTGGCCGGCCTGGACCAGGTCGATCAGGGCAGCATCGACATCGCCGGCCACAGGCTCGACCAGATGAACGAGCCGCAACTGGCCAACTGGCGGCGGACGGAAATCGGCCTGGTGTTCCAGCAGTTCAACTTGATCGGCAGCCTCAAGGTCGAGGACAACCTGGCCTTTCAGGCGCGCCTCGCCGGGCGCTTCGATCCGCAGTGGCAAGCCGAGCTGACCGAGCGTCTGGGCCTGGGTGCCCTGCTCAAGCGCTACCCCGAACAACTCTCCGGCGGCCAACAGCAGCGCGTCGCCATTGGCCGCGCCCTGGCCTCGCGCCCCGGCCTGCTGCTGGCCGATGAACCCACTGGCAACCTCGACGAAAACACCAGCGATGAAGTCCTGAATCTGCTGATGGACCTGCTGGCCGACACCCCCACCAGCCTGTTAATGGTGACCCACAGCCCGCGAATCGCGGCACGCCTGCATCGCCAGACCGTACTGCATCTGGGCCGTCTGGCTGGCGAAGGCGAAGCCTGATGCCGGTATTCTTCTGGACGCTCAAGGCGCTGCTCAGCCACTGGCGGCGTCACCCTGTGCAATTCTTCAGCGTGCTCACCGGGCTGTGGCTGGCCACCAGCCTGCTGACCGGCGTGCAGGCGCTCAACAGTCAGGCCCAGGAAAGCTATTCCCGGGCCGCGCAACTGATCGGCGGCGAGCCACAAAAGATTCTGGTGGCACCCAACGGCGCGAACTTCTCCCAGGAGCTGTTCGTCACCCTGCGCCGCGATGGCTGGCCGGTATCCCCCGCACTGCGCGGGCGGGTCACGCTCAAGGACTTGCCCGACCAGCGCCTGACCGTGCTGGGCATCGAACCGGTGTCGCTGCCCGTCAACACGGCGCTGGCGGGACAATCGCTGGACACCGCGCAGATCGTCGACTTCTTCACCCCGCCGGGCAGCACCTGGATTTCCCCGCAGACCATGCAGGCGCTGGGGCTGCACGAAGGCGAGCGCCCTGTCAGCGAGAACGGGCAGATCCTGCCGCCCTTGCGGGCCCAGGCCGACATGGCGCCGGGGCTGTTGATGATGGACATCGGTTTCGCCCAGCAACTGCTCAATCAGCCGGGACAGATTTCCCGGCTGATCCTGCCCAGGGATTTCGCCGACAGCAGCCCCGAGCTGCCCGACGGGATCAAGGGCGAACTGGTGATGCGCAAGAGCGGCGAAGACAACGACCTGGGTCGCCTCACCGAAAGCTTCCACCTGAATCTGGACGCCCTGGGCTTCCTGTCATTCGTGGTCGGGCTGTTTATCGTGCATGCGGCAATTGGCCTGGCCCTGGAACAGCGCCGTGGCCTGCTGCGCAATCTGCGGGCGTGCGGAGTCAGTGCACGAGGGCTGATTGGCAGCCTGGTGATCGAACTGGGCGTGCTGGCCCTGCTCGGCGGCATTGCCGGGGTCATCAGCGGTTACTGGTTGGCCAGCGTGCTGCTGCCGGACGTCGCCGCCAGCCTGCGCGGGCTGTACGGCGCCGAAGTGGCCGGGCACCTCAACCTCAGCATCTGGTGGTGGTTGAGCGGGCTGGGGGTCAGCCTGCTGGGGGCGTTTCTCGCCGGTGCCAGCAGCCTGTTGCGCGCGGCGCGCCTGCCGTTGCTGGCCTTGGCCAACGCCCAGGCCTGGCAGGACACCCACGCCCGCTGGCTCAAGCGCCAGGGCTGGATTGCCGCCATCGCCGCGCTGATCGCCATTCTGGCTGCGGTATTCGGCAACAGCCTGGCGCTGGGTTTCGTCCTGATGGCCAGCCTGTTGCTGAGTGCGGCACTGGGGTTGCCGGTGTTGCTCAATGCCCTGCTCAACGTCTTGCTGGGCAAAAGCCGCTCGGTGCTGGGCCAGTGGTTCCTCGCCGACTGCCGCCAACAACTGCCCGCCCTGAGTCTGGCGCTGATGGCGCTCCTGTTGGCGATGGCCGCCAACATCGGTGCGGGCAGCATGACCGCAGGCTTTCGCCAGACCTTCAATCACTGGCTGGAACAACGCCTGAGCGCCGAGCTGTACATCAATCCGCAGAACGCCGCCCAGGCAGCACCCTTGCAGAAATGGCTGAGCGAGCAACCGCTGACTTCCGCCGTGCTGCCCAACTGGCAGGTGTCGCTGCAACTGCACGGCTGGCCTGCCGAGCTGTACGGCATCATCGATAACCCGCACTACCGGCAACACTGGCCGTTGCTGGAAGCGGCGGGCGACGATCCCTGGGGGCAACTGGCCAAGGACGACACCCTGATGCTCAGCGAACAGTTGGCCCGGCGGCTGAACGTCGGCGTCGGCGACGAGGTCACGCTGCCCGCCCCCGAAGGCGGATGGCAGCTGCGGGTGGTCGGAATCTATGCCGACTACGGCAACCCCAAGGGCCACATTCTGGTCAATTCGGACCACCTGCTCGAGCACTGGCCGAACCTGGCACCCAACCGTTTCAACCTGCGCATCGACCCTCGGGCCATCCCGCAATTGCTGCGGGTGCTGCACAACAAATTCAGCATCGACGACAACCGCATCGTCGACCAGATCCAGCTCAAGGCCTGGTCGCGGCAGGTGTTCGAACGCACCTTCGCCGCCACCGCCGCGCTCAACAGCCTGACGCTGATGGTGGCGGGTGTGGCGCTGTTCATCAGCCTGCTGACCCAGAGCCAGAGCCGCCTGGGGCAACTGGCGCCGCTATGGGCACTGGGCGTGACGCGCCGGCAACTGATGCTGCTCAACCTGGCGCAAACCTGGCTGCTGGCGGTTCTGACCCTGGTGCTGGCGATTCCGCTGGGGCTGTTGCTGGCGTGGTGCCTGGATGCAGTGATCAACGTGCAGGCCTTCGGCTGGCGCCTGCCGTGGCAGATCTTCCCCATGCAGCTGCTGCGCCTCATGCTGCTGGCGATGCTTGCCACCCTGCTGGCGTCGGCCTGGCCGCTGTATCGCCTGTACCGCACCCGCCCTGCCGATTTGCTGAGGACCTTCGCCAATGAAACCTAAGGCGATTGCCCTGCTGATGGTGGTGCTGCTGTTGGGCGGCTGCGACGACAAGCCCGAAGAAGAGAAAGGCTTTGCCGGCCTCGCCGACGATGCCGCCAGCTACGCGCAGGTGACGCCGGACAAGCGCTGGTCGTTCCCGGAGGATCACGGCCCGCACAACGACTTTCGCATCGAGTGGTGGTACATCACTGCCAACCTGACAAACGCCGACGGCGAGTCATTCGGTGTGCAGTGGACGCTGTTCCGCAACGCCCTGCCCCGCTCGGCCAGCGTTGAAAGCAGCGACCAGGGCTGGAGCAACCGCAATCTGTGGATGGGCCACGCAGCAGTGACCTCCAGCGACGAGCACTACGCCGCCGAACGCTATGCCCGAGGCGGCGTCGGTCAGGCGGGCGTGACCTCTGCGCCGTTTTCGGCGTGGATCGACAACTGGACGTTGAGCAGCCAATCGACTTCCGACGATCCACTGGCGAGCATGCAAGTGACCGCGCAGGATCCGAAGTTCGCCTACGACCTGCACCTCACCGCCAGCAAGCCGCTGGTGCTGCAAGGCAAGCAGGGCTTCAGCCAGAAGTCCGAGCAGGGCCAGGCGTCGTATTACTACAGCCAGCCATTCTTTCAGGCCGAGGGCAGCATCGAGATCGACGGCAAGGCTTATCAGGTGTCAGGCCCGGCATGGCTGGACCGGGAATGGAGCAGCCAGCCGCTGACCGAAAACCAGACCGGCTGGGACTGGTTCTCCCTGCACTTGAATGACGGCTCGGAGGTGATGCTCTACCGCATGCGGCAAAAAGAAGGCGCGCCGTACCTGACCGGCACCTGGATCGGTGCCGATGGCAGCACGCATTTGCTCAAAGCGGGCGACATAGAACTTGAGCCCCAGGACACCACCGACGTCGATGGCCGCGACATGCCCACGCAGTGGTCGGTGAAGATCCCGGCCAAAGGTCTGGACATCTCGGTCGAAGCGCTCCACTCACAGGCGTGGATGGATTTGCAGATTCCCTACTGGGAAGGCCCGGTGACTGTCAGCGGCAGCCAGAAAGGCGTGGGGTATCTGGAAATGACCGGGTATTGAACCTCGCGCCCTTGGTTTTGTAGGAGCGCGCTTGCCCGCGACAGCGTCGGATCAGCCGACATTTGCATCGCAGACATACCGATGTCGCGGGCAAGCGCGCTCCTACAGAGATCAGATGTGCGCACCCGCTTATAACCGATCGTTCTAAAACTCTCACAATCCTCACCGGTCAGTCTTAGGGTAGCCGGACTTCCCCGGCCACGTTCCCCAACGGAAAACCGGTAAGGACTTATGTGCGGATTAGCTGGAGAGTTACGTTTCGACAACCAACCTGCGGACCTCGCCGCAGTAGAACGCATCACCCATCACCTGGCGCCTCGCGGGCCGGATGCGTGGGGCTTTCATAGCCAGGGGCCGATTGCCCTGGGCCATCGCCGCCTGAAAATCATGGACCTGTCCGACGGCTCGGCGCAGCCGATGATCGACAGCCATCTGGGCCTTTCCCTGGCCTTCAACGGCGCGATCTACAACTTTCCCGAACTGCGTGCCGAACTGGAAAACCTGGGCTATCAATTCCATTCCGGTGGCGACACCGAAGTGCTGCTCAAGGGTTATCACGCCTGGGGCGCGGACATGCTGCCCAAGCTCAACGGCATGTTTGCCTTCGCCATCTGGGAGCGCGACAACAATAGCCTGTTCATCGCCCGCGACCGCCTGGGCGTCAAACCCCTGTACCTGTCGCTCACCGACAAGCGCCTGCGCTTCGCCTCGGCCCTGCCTGCCCTGCTCAAAGGCGGCGACATCAGCCCGATGCTCGATCCGGTGGCGTTGAACCACTACCTGAACTTCCATGCCGTGGTCCCTGCCCCGCGCACCTTGCTGGCAGGCGTCGAGAAAATTCCGCCCGCCACCTGGATGCGTGTGAGTGCCGGGGGCAAGGTCGAGCAGAAAACCTGGTGGACCCTGCCCTACGGCCCTCACGCCGATGAAGCCAACCTGACTCTGGAAGACTGGCGCGACCGTGTGCTCGACAGCACCCGTGAAGCGGTGGCGATTCGTCAACGGGCGGCGGTGGATGTGGGCGTGCTGCTGTCCGGCGGCGTCGATTCGAGCATGCTCGTCGGCCTCCTGCGCGAAGTCGGCGTGAAAGACCTGTCGACCTTTTCCATCGGCTTTCAGGATGCAGGCGGCGAGCGCGGCGACGAGTTCCAGTATTCGGACCTGATCGCCAAGCACTACGGCACCCATCATCATCAGTTGCGCATCAAGGAAAGCGAGATCATCGAGCAGTTGCCTGCGGCGTTCCGCGCCATGAGCGAGCCGATGGTCAGCCACGACTGCATCGCCTTTTACCTGCTGTCCCGCGAAGTCGCCAAGCACTGCAAGGTGGTGCAAAGCGGCCAGGGTGCCGACGAACTGTTCGCCGGTTACCACTGGTACCCGCAGGTGGACGGCGCGAGCGACCCGTACGCGGCCTATCGCGACGCCTTCTTCGACCGCAGCTACGACGAATACGCGAAGACCGTCGCACCGCAATGGCTGACCGCCAATGACGCGGCGGGTGATTTTGTACGTGAACACTTCGCCATGCCCGGCGCCGATGCAGGCGTGGACAAGGCCCTGCGTCTGGACAGCACGGTGATGCTGGTGGACGACCCGGTCAAGCGCGTCGACAACATGACCATGGCCTGGGGCCTGGAAGCGCGCACGCCGTTTCTCGACTACCGCCTGGTCGAACTGTCGGCCCGTGTGCCGGCGCGCTTCAAGCTGCCTGACGGCGGCAAGCAGGTGCTCAAGGAAGCGGCACGTCTGGTGATCCCGTCCGAGGTCATCGACCGCAAGAAAGGCTATTTCCCGGTGCCGGGTCTCAAGCACCTTGAGGGCGATACGCTGAACTGGGTGCGTGACCTGCTGCTAGACCCCAGCCAGGATCGCGGGCTGTTCAACCCGACCATGCTCGACACCCTGCTGACCAACCCCGACGGTCAATTGACCCCATTGCGCGGCTCCAAGCTGTGGCAACTCGCGGCCCTGAACCTGTGGCTCAGTGAACAAGGACTGTGATTGATGAAAGCCAATGCTTCAAGCTTTAACCAGCGCTTGCTGCGCGGGCAGGCCCCGTCTTATGAGCGCCTGCAGGCGCGCTTTGCCGAAGACGGCAGCACGCCGGACGCCGAACCCCTGGCCCTGCACTGCGGCTGGGGCCGGCTGCTGATCGGCCACACCTACTCCGACCCTGCGACACTGGCCAACGAACTGCTCAACGAGAAGCCCGGCGAGCGAGACATCGCGCTGTACGTGGCGATGCCGCAACAGGTGCTGGCGCAATCGCCTCAGCAGCTGTTCCTCGACCCGTCCGACACCCTGCGCCTGTGGTTCAGCGACTATCGTCCGTCGCAGCGAGTGTTTCGCGGCTTTCGGATTCGCCGCGCCCAGAGCCAGGAAGACTGGACCGCCATCAATAACCTGTACATCGCCCGTGGCATGCTGCCCATCGACCCGACCCTGCTGACCCCGCGCCATCAGGGTGGCCCGGTGTACTGGATCGCCGAGGATGAAACCAGTAACGCGGTGATCGGCAGCGTCATGGGTCTCAATCACCAGAAGGCCTTCAACGATCCGGAAAACGGCAGCAGCCTCTGGTGCCTGGCGGTCGATCCGCAATGCACCCGCCCCGGCGTGGGCGAAGTGCTGGTGCGGCACCTGATCGAGCACTTCCAGAGCCGCGGCCTTGCGTATCTCGACCTCTCGGTGCTGCACGACAACCAGCAGGCCAAGAACCTGTACGGCAAGCTGGGTTTTCGCAACCTGCCGACCTTCGCCATCAAGCGCAAGAACGGCATCAACGAAAAGCTGTTTCTCGGCCCAGGCCCGCAAGCGGACTTCAACCCTTATGCGCGGATCATCGTCGAAGAAGCCCATCGCCGTGGCATCGACGTGCAGGTGGATGACGCAGAAGCCGGCCTGTTCACCCTGATTCACGGCGGGCGGCGCATTCGTTGCCGCGAGTCGCTGAGCGACCTGACCACCGCCGTGAGCATGACCCTGTGCCAGGACAAGCGCCTGACCCACAAGGCCCTCAAAGCCGCCGGCTTGCAATTGCCGGTGCAGCAACTGGCGGGCAATGCCGACGACAACCTGGGTTTTCTCGACGAGCACGAACGCATCGTGGTCAAGCCGGTGGACGGCGAGCAGGGCCAAGGCGTGGCGGTGGACCTGCGCACCATTGAAGACGTGCAAGACGCCGTCGAGCGTGCGCGGCAGTTCGATTCACGGGTGTTGCTGGAAAGCTTTCATGAAGGGCTGGATTTGCGCATCGTCGTCATCGGCTTTGACGTGGTGGCCGCTGCCATTCGCCGCCCTGCCGAGATCATGGGCGACGGGCGCCACACCATCGGTCAGTTGATCGAAGCCCAGAGCCGCCGTCGTGCCGCCGCGACCGGTGGCGAAAGCAAGATCCCGCTGGACGAGGAAACCCGTCGCACCGTGGAGGACGCAGGCTTCACCTTCGACAGCGTGCTGCCCGCCGACCAGCGTTTGGCGGTGCGGCGCACGGCCAACCTGCACACCGGTGGCTGCCTGGAAGACGTCACGGCGATCCTCCACCCGGTGTTGAAAGACGCCGCCATCCGCGCCGCCCGAGCGCTGGACATTCCGGTGGTGGGCCTGGACCTGATGGTCCCGGCCGCCGACCAGCCGGAGTACGTGTTCATCGAAGCCAACGAACGCTGCGGCCTGGCCAACCACGAGCCACAGCCGACAGCCGAGCGCTTCGTCGATCTGTTGTTTCCCCATAGCCTGCCTGTGCACGGCTGACATCGGCGCGCGCTCCTACACGGGGCGTCTTGCGCCATCAATTGAGGAGCTCCCATGACCACTGCAAAGAAAATCCTCGAACCGGATCTGAATTACCTGCAGAAAGTCCTGCTGGAAATGCTCGCGATTCCAAGCCCGACCGGCTTTACCGACACCATCGTGCGCTACGTCGCCGAGCGTCTGGATGAGTTGGGCATTCCCTTCGAACTCACCCGTCGCGGCACCATCCGCGCCACGCTCAAGGGCAAGCAGAACAGCCCCGACCGCGCCGTTTCCGCGCACCTGGACACCATTGGCGCCATCGTGCGCGAGGTCAAGGACAACGGCCGCCTGGGCCTGGCGGCGGTGGGCTGCTGGTCCAGCCGGTTTGCCGAGGGCAGCCGGGTCAGCGTGTTCACCGACACCGGCGTGATCCGTGGCAGCGTATTGCCGCTGATGGCCTCGGGGCATGCGTTCAACACCGCCGTCGATACCATGCCCATCAGTTGGGACCACATCGAGCTGCGCCTTGATGCCTACGCCTCAACCAGGGCCGACTGTGAGTCGCTGGGGATCAACGTCGGCGATTTCGTCGCCTTCGATCCGCTGCCCGAGTTCACCGAAAGCGGCCATATCAGTGCCCGCCATCTGGACGATAAAGCCGGTGTTGCCGCCCTGCTCGCGGCGCTCAAGGCCATTGTCGACAGCGGCGCCGAACCGCTGATCGACTGCCACCCGCTGTTCACTATCACCGAGGAGACCGGCAGCGGCGCGGCGGGCAGCCTGCCGTGGGATGTCAGCGAATTCGTCGGCATCGACATCGCGCCCGTCGCCCCGGGCCAGCACTCCAGCGAGCACGCCGTCAGCGTGGCGATGCAGGATTCCGGCGGGCCTTACGACTATCACCTGTCCCGGCACCTGCTGCGCCTGGGCCAGGAAAAAGAGCTGTCGGTGCGCCGCGACCTGTTCCGCTATTACTACAGCGACGCCCACTCGGCGATCACCGCAGGCTACGACACCCGCACCGCGCTGCTGGCGTTCGGCTGCGACGCGACCCATGGCTATGAGCGGACCCACATCGACAGCCTCAACACCCTGAGCCGCCTGCTCGCGGCCTACATGATGAGCCCGCCGGTATTCGCCAGTGACGCCAAGCCCGCCAATGCATCGCTGGAGAACTTCAGCCATCAACTGGAGCACGATGCTCAGATGGAGTCCGATACCCGTGTGCCAGCGGTGGATACGCTGGTAGGCCAGCGCTAGAGGCGCAAGCCCTGCTGCGTGATCTGGGATAACTACGATGGTCGGCCAATGAGGATCTGTGGGAGCGGGCTTGCCCGCGAAGGCGGCGGGTCAGCCACCCTCGATGCGTCAGGTCTGACGCATTCGCGGGCAAGCCCGCTCCCACAGAGTGATCCCGGCGCATCGGCTGTAGGTGCTTATGAAGTTAAGCTTGAGCACCAACAGAGTGTTCACGGGATTTGTGCGAATCATCGGCCGGGCCTGTAGCCGCCATCCGTTAACCACGCTAGCATCCCCGCCATCTGCCTTTTGCCATCCCAGAGAACTGCCATGCTGATCCCCCACGACCAACTCGAAGCCGACACCCTGACGCGTCTGATCGAGGATTTCGTGACTCGCGACGGCACTGACAATGGCGACGACACACCGCTTGAGACCCGCGTCCTGCGGGTCCGGCATGCGTTGAGCAAAGGCCAGGCGGTGATCTTCTTCGATCTGGACAGCCAGCAGTGCCAACTGATGCTCAAGCACGAAGTGCCCAAAGAGTATTTCGACGAATGAAAAAGTGCCGCAAGGCGTGAGGACTCGGGTCTAGACGCCCGTCGACTGGTTTGCCATCAGCGCAAGCCGTGCCGCGATCCGTTTATAGACCTCGGCGCGGTGAATCTTCACGTGTTGCGGGGCGTCGATCCCCAGGCGCACCTGATTGCCGGTGATGCCCAGAATCTGCACCGTGATGTCATCACCGATGGAGAAGGTTTCTCCTATTTCTCTCGTCAGTACCAGCATTTTTCCTACTCCCTTGGATGTAACCGAGGGAGCAGGTTGACGCGCCCGCCCTGGCGCTTCAATGCGCCGCGATCAAATCAGTCATGCCCTTCAACACCGCAAGGCGCTGGCTGACAGACACGTCCTACAAAGCGGCCAAAAGCGTCACAACCTTGCCGAAAGGTCCGCATCCAGAATCAGGATTTTTCCCGGGGCATTCTCAGGCCGGGACGATCAAGACACCGACCAGCGCGGGCCCAGCAGAATGATCGTGGCGCCAACGACGCACAACGCCACGCCGATCCAGTCAGAAGTCAGTGGCCGCACGCGCTCGATCACCGCCAGCCAGGCAATCGAGGCAATGATGTAGATCCCGCCATATGCGGCATAGGCACGCCCTGCGTAGGCCGCTTCGATGCGCGTCAGCAGCAGGGCGAACAGGGTCAGGCTGAGTAACGCGGGAATGATCCACAGCACGCTCTTGCCCTGGCGCAGCCACATCCAGAAGCCATAGCAGCCGGCGATTTCGAACAGGGCGGCGAGGAAGAACCAGAGGTAGTTGAGCACGAGGGTTGCCTTCAAGGGTGTGCGAAAAGATGCGCGCCACCCTATCAGAAAATGCAGCCCGGATCGTGCGAGACGGTCAGCCCCGCGCCTTGGCCCGCATCCGCTCGGCCATGTGGGTCATCTCGTCGTAGATGGCCTGCGGGTTCTGTTGCTTGACCTGCCAGGCCATGCGCCCCTGCTCGTGGGGCAGGATCATGAATTCGCCCTTTTGCACCTGTTCATGGATGAACTCGGCGATGTCGGCGGCGCTGATCGGCGAGCTTTCCAGCAGCTTGCCGACCTGGGCTTTCATGGCGGGCGTCGGGCCGCGGAAGGAGTCCAGCAGGTTGGTCTGGAAGAACGACGGGCACACCACATGCACACCGATTTCCTGCTGGCGCAGCTCCACCAGCAGGCTCTCGGACAGCGCCACCACGCCGGCCTTGGCCACGTTGTAGTTACTCATCGCCGGGCCCTGCATCAGGGCGGCCATGGACGCGATATTGATGATGGTGCCTTTGCTTTTTTCCAGCAGTGGCAGGAACGCCTTGCAGCCCTTGACCACGCCCATGAGGTTGATCGCGATCTGCCAGTCCCAGTCCTCCAGCGACAGCTCATCGAAGAAGCCGCCGGATGCCACGCCCGCGTTGTTGACGATGACGTCGATGCCCCCAAGCTTCTGCTCGCAGGCCTGTGCGAAGGCGGTGAGCTGGCTGTAGTCCCGAACATCGCAGCGCTGAACGAAACCGTCGCCACCGGCTGCGCGAACCAGCTTCAGGGTTTCCTGAAGGCCGGCGTCGTTGACGTCGGACAATGCCAGTTGCCAGCCATCGCGGGCCCAGCGCAGTGCGATTTCCCGTCCCAGGCCCGATCCTGCGCCAGTGATCATGATGCGATTTTGCATAGCCAGTGCCTTGTCGTTTCCCGAGGAAGTGACCTCAGTGTAAACAGCGGCATTGTCAGACAATGCCTTCATTAGCTCGCTGAATATGCCGGGCAAACCGCTACGTCAGATTCGTCGAACCTTTTGCTCATCCCACAGGTCGGAATCTGCAAGCGGTTCGCCTTTTTGCCCGCCGGGCAACGACCCGAATGAAACACCACTTCACAAAAACGAAAAGGAACTCATCATGGGCATAGGCACGATCCTGATCATCATTCTGATCCTCCTGCTGGTCGGGGGGCTTCCCGTATTCCCGCACTCCAGAAGCTGGGGTTACGGGCCATCGGGCATCATCGGTACGATTCTGGTCATCCTGCTGATATTGGTCCTGCTCGGCAGGATATGACGATCCCCGCGTTGTAGGAGCGCGCTTGCCCGCGATCGCGATGTGTCTGTGACCTCACCGTTGCCTGACACACTGCTGTCGCGGGCAAGCGCGCTCCTACAGGGTTGAGTCAATCCGTGCGAACAAAAACGCCCCGAATGATCGGGGCGTTTTGTTTTAGCGGGTTTTACTCAAACATCAGTGCGAATCAGTGCGACACCGCACCGCTGGCACCCAGGCCGGTCTGCGAACGCACGAACTGTGGATAGAACAGTTCACGCTCGCCTTCGGCAGCCTTGGACTTGTCGGTCACCGAGAAGAACCAGATGCCCACGAACGCGATGATGATCGAGAAGAACGCCGGGTACTCGTACGGGAATATCGCCTTCTCGTGGTGCAGGATCTGCACCCAGATGGTCGGGCCGAGAATCATCAGCACGACCGCGCTGATCAGGCCCATCCAGCCGCCGATCATGGCGCCACGGGTGGTCAGGTTTTTCCAGTACATCGAGAGCAGCAGCACAGGGAAGTTGCAGCTGGCCGCGATGGAGAACGCCAGGCCGACCATGAACGCGATGTTCTGGCTTTCGAAGGCAATACCCAGCAGGATCGCCACGATGGCCAGCGCAACAGTCGTGTATTTCGAGACGCGGATTTCATCCTTCTCGTTGGCCTTGCCCGCCTTGATCACGCTGGCATACAGGTCATGGGACACCGCCGAGGCGCCAGCCAGGGTCAGGCCGGCAACCACTGCCAGGATGGTCGCGAACGCCACCGCCGAGATGAAGCCCAGGAACAGGCTGCCACCCACGGCATCGGCCAGGTGCACCGCCGCCATATTGTTGCCGCCGATCAGCGCGCCTGCTGCATCCTTGAACGCCGGGTTGGTGCTGACCAGAAGGATCGCGCCGAAACCGATGATGAAGGTCAGGATGTAGAAGTAGCCGATGAAGCCGGTCGCGTACAGAACCGATTTACGGGCTTCCTTGGCATCGCTCACGGTGAAGAAGCGCATCAGGATGTGTGGCAGGCCAGCGGTACCGAACATCAGTGCCAGACCCAGCGAGAACGCGGAGATCGGATCTTTGACCAGACCGCCCGGGCTCATGATCGCCTCGCCTTTGGGGTGAACCTTGGTGGCTTCGGAGAACAGCACGTTGAAGTCGAAGTTGACGTGCTTCATCACCATCAGCGCCATGAACGATGCGCCGGACAGCAACAGCACCGCCTTGATGATCTGCACCCAGGTGGTGGCCAGCATGCCGCCGAACAGCACGTACAGGCACATCAGGATACCGACCAGCACCACCGCCACGCTGTAGTCCAGGCCGAACAGCAGCTGGATCAGCTTGCCCGCGCCGACCATCTGCGCGATCAGGTAGAACGCCACGACCACCAGCGAACCGCAGGCGGACAGGGTACGGATTTCCTTCTGCTTGAGGCGGTAGGACGCCACGTCAGCGAAGGTGTATTTGCCAAGGTTGCGCAGGCGTTCGGCGATCAGGAAGAGAATGATCGGCCAGCCGACCAGAAAGCCGATCGAGTAGATCAGGCCGTCGTAGCCGGACGCGTACACCAGTGCGGAAATACCCAGGAAGGACGCCGCCGACATGTAGTCCCCGGCGATTGCCAGACCGTTCTGGAAACCGGTGATCTTGCCGCCCGCCGAGTAATAATCAGCTGCCGTTTTGTTCTTTTTCGCCGCCCAGTACGTAATGCAGAGGGTGAAGGCTACAAAGGCCACGAACATGATGATCGCGGCGATGTTCAGGGGTTGCTTCTGCACGGCGCCGGTCAGGGCGTCCGCCGCCATGAGTGTCGGTGCGAAAGCGGCAAGGCCCAGAGCTGCTAACAGGCGCCGGCTCATTGTTGTGCCTCCTTCAGGATCGCGTTGTTCAGCTCATCGAACTCGCCGTTTGCGCGGCGCACGTAGATGGCTGTCAGCACGAACGCAGAGACGATCAACCCGACTCCGATCGGCATTCCCCAGGTGATGGATGATGTGGCGCTGAGTTTGGCGCCCAGAATCTGAGGCCCGTACGCAATCAGAAGGATGAATGCGGCATAGAGCCCAAGCATGATCGCCGAGAGAATCCAGGCGAATCGTTCCCTTTTCGAGACCAGCTCCTTGAAACGCGGGCTGTTCTGAATCGAGAGGTAAATGCTGTCGTTCATTGTTTTTGTCCTCGCAGCACAGATGGATGTCACGTATTCAACTTTAGCCCGCTCTGGCCCGTACTCCAGACGACCTTAGTATTAGAACGACATTAGTTGTTACATCCGTGCGCGCAAACTTGCTCGTCGCAGGAAAAAGAAGAGGCAACTTTGGCGAAAGAGACACCTGTAGGAGCGCGCTTGCCCGCGACGGCGGTGTGTCAGCCGACAGTGATGTCACAGACAGATCGTAATCGCGGGCAAGCGCGCTCCTACAGTTGCAGGCGCAAATAAAAAACCGCCCGGCGAGGGCTCGCCGGGCGGTTTCGATGAACATGAATCTTTTATGGCAGGATTACTTGCCAGTCCATTCCTTGACGCGCTCAGGGTGCTTGGCCACCCAGTCCTTGGCCGCCTGCTCAGGCTTGGCGCCGTCCTGGATTGCCAGCATGACTTCGCCGATCTCGTCCTTGCTCGACCACTGGAATTTCTTCAGGAAGTCGGCAACGTCCGGGGCTTTCTTGGCCAGGTCCAGGCTGCCAATGTTGTCCACGGTTTCAGCCGCGCCGTACACGCCCTTTGGATCTTCCAGGAACTTGAGTTTCCACTTGGCGAACATCCAGTGCGGCACCCAGCCGGTCACTGCGATGGACTCTTTCTTGTTCTCGGCACGGGTCAGTTCGGCAATCATGCCGGCACCGGAACTGGCCTGCAGCTTGTAGCCATCGAGGCCGTAGTCCTTGATCGCCTGGTCGGTCTTGATCATCACGCCTGAACCTGCGTCGATGCCGACGATTTTCTTCTTGAAGGACTCGTCGGTCTTCAGGTCGGCGACCGAGTTGGCTTTCACGTACTCAGGCACGATCAGGCCGATCTTGGCGTCCTTGAAGTTGGGGCCGTAGTCGGTGACCTTGTCCTTGTTCTTGGCCCAGTACTCGCCATGGGTCACTGGCAGCCAGGCCGACAGCATCATGTCCAGTTTACCGGTAGCAACGCCCTGCCACATGATCCCGGCAGCGACTGCCTGCAGTTTCACGGGATAGCCAAATTTCTGCTGAATCACTTCGGCGGCCACGTTGGTGGTCGCAACACTGTCGGACCAGCCATCCACGTAGCCGATGCTCAGCTCAGGTTTGGTGTCGGCAAGGGCCAGCGTGGAACTGATGGCAAGTGCCAGAGCGGCACCGGCACCCAGGATTTTTCGCATCTTCATCTGTACTTCCCCGGTAGTCTGAACCCGACGGTCGTCGGATTTCGTTAACGTTTTTTTTGGCCTTCGACGCTCGCCCACATTTGGCGCATCGCCCGGCCTTCACGCTTTAACCACTTGCCTGCGCAGCCGCACTCGCTGCGTTGACGAAACGATCATCAACCCCCACCAACCTTGTGCCTTTCCTCTTAGCGACACTCAGGCAACGGGAAACGACATCACTGGGCCATCAACGACAAACAGGTCGTAAAAGCAGCCGCAGTCCGTCCGAAAATTGCATGGCTAACGAAAATGCTGCGCCCAGCCCCGAACCGTAGGAGCGCGCTTGCCCGCGATTGCGGTGCGTCATCGACAAGTTTGGCGTCTGACACCACGCAATCGCGGGCAAGCGCGCTCCTACGGGACAGCGGTGGCCGGTGATATGCTGCGGGCCGTCTGCCCTCTTTTGGCCCGATCATGCCCGCCACTTCCCGCTCGCCTGTCGTCCTTTACCTTTGCTCCTGTCTGATTGCTCTGTTTGCCCTGTGCGGTTATTGGTACGGACTGGGGAAACCTGTGGTTCTGCCTGACGCCGCGACGCCCACGCACAAGCTGCAATGCGCCTCCTACACGCCGTTCGACAAGGATCAGTCTCCGTTCGACCAGCCCTTCAAGCCGCGCCCCGCACGCATGGATGCGGACCTTGCCTTGCTGGCGACGCGCTTTGAATGCATCCGCACCTATTCGATGACGGGCCTGGAGGCGATCCCGGAGCTTGCGCGCAAGCACGGGCTGAAGGTGATGCTAGGCGCCTGGGTCAGCGCCAGTGCAGCGGACACTGACAAGGAGATCAAGGCGCTGATCAAGGAGGCCAACGCCTACCCCGATGTTGTCACCGCTGTGATCGTCGGTAACGAAACCCTGTTACGCAAGGAAGTGACCGGCGCGCAACTGGCGAAGCTGATCGGCCGGGTCAAGGCCCAGGTCAGACAACCGGTGACCTACGCCGATGTCTGGGAGTACTGGCTGCAATACCCGGACATCGCGCCCGCCGTGGATTTCCTGACCATCCACCTGCTGCCCTACTGGGAAGACGACCCCAGGGGCATCGACGATGCGTTGGCTCACGTGGCGCAGATTCGCCAGACCTTCGGCGAGAAGTTCGCCCCCAAAGACATCCTGATCGGCGAAACCGGCTGGCCCAGCGAAGGCCGGCAGCGGGAGACCGCACTGCCGAGCCGGGTCAACGAGGCGAGGTTCATTCGCAGTTTTGTCGCCATGGCCGAGCACAACGGCTGGCACTACAACCTGATCGAAGCCTTCGACCAGCCGTGGAAACGCGGGGCTGAAGGGGCGGTCGGGGGTTACTGGGGACTGTTCGATGCCGATCGCCAGGAGAAAGGCGTGTTGGCCGGGCCCGTGTCGAACCTGCCACTGTGGCCGGTATGGCTGGCGGTCAGCGGGGGAATTGCCCTGATCGCGCTGGCGCTGGCCGGACGAGTGACCCAGCCGCGCCAGGCGCTGATCCTGCCATTGCTGGCGGTGTTCGGCGGATGTTGCATCAGTACCTGGGGCGAACTTGCGCGGGTCACCAGCCGTTTTACCGGGGAGTACCTGTGGGCGCTGGCACTGGTGGCGTTGAATCTGCTGGTGCTGGCGCACGCCGCCTTGACCCTGTCGGCCAGAACCGGCTGGCGCGGGCGGGCATTCAAGTGGCTTGACGCCAGGGCTTTCTGGTGGCTGGGCGCGGCAGGGTTCGGGGCGGCAGTAATGATGCTGGCGATGGTGTTCGATCCTCGTTACCGTAGTTTTCCCACGGCAACGCTCTGGCTGCCCGCCCTCTTCTATTTGTTCAGGCCCGTGAGGGTGTCGCCGCGTGAGACGGCGCTGCTGGCGTTTATCGTCGGCGCGGGGATCGTCCCGCAACTGCTGCGTGAGGGCTTGAGCAATCCGCAGGCGCTGGGATGGGCCCTGGCCTGCGCCTTGATGACCCTGGCGCTGTGGCGCAGCGTGCGGAACACATTGTGTTACCGCTGAGGGGATTGCAGAACAGAATCCGGGTAACACGGAAACAGAATAGCTGACGCCGGAGCAGCCGACAAATCAGCTAAATCAGCAACCCATTGATTTTAAAGACTTTTAAAAAGTTGGCACGGCACCTGCTATATCTCCTGCATAACAAGAACAAAATGTGAAAACCCAATAAAAATAAGATGAATCGGCTCTGACATAACAAGAACAACGGTACAGAGACGCAGCCAACTGATTTTTTTGGAGTAGATGTGCTTTGCAGAGGCCTAGGCCTCACCACCCTACAGAGAACAATAAAACTACCTCAAGGTAGCGTCCGAACGGGTTGGGTCTGTCGCGATAGCGAAGTGGACCAAAGCAGATAAGCGCTCAAAAAAATACGTTTGCTCTTGTGTCCCGGATGGGGACCGCCAAAACGCTGTGAAGGGACCGGTTGCCAAAAACAACAACAGACCGCCCTAAAACAATAAGAAAAGAGCACGTGCAACGATTTAAAGGGGAGCTTCGGCTCCCCTTTATGCTGTCTGGGATCTAGATAATGCATCTGCCCCCTCCGTAGCAGCACGGCTTGCCGGCGGGAGCGGTGGATCAGCCAAAGATGCATTGCCTGACACGACGCTCCCGCCGGCAAGCCGTGCTGCTACGGGGATGTATGTTTACTACGCACCAACCGCAACCCGGCAATCACCACCGCAAACACCGCAAGGCTCGCCGAGTACAGCACCAGCGCCAGCATCCCCAGCAGCAACCCCACCCAGGCAAGGTAGCGGCCAACACGGTTCGGCAAGGCAAACCCGAGCACCGACGCAATCAACGCGCCCCAGCCCAGCACCCCGAAGTGAATCAACAGCCCCAGGTTCGAACGCACCGAACATTGCCAGTGCGCAACGGCCTCGTCGGAACAGGCCCCCACCCAACGCACATCCTCCATCAGGCCATAGCGCACGCCATAGCTGGCAGCCAGCCAGAGCGCCAGGGCGAGTAACAGCAATACCTGCGGCAGACGACGGGACACAACACACCCCAAGGGCAAAAAAACGACGCTCAGCATATCCGTAGCAGACAGCGAACGGCATCTGCCTCACATAAAAAGCACAAGCTGACACGCCAAAGGTGCTGGAACCTGTATTGTCGCCTAGGGTCTGTACGGGGATGACTCAAATACGGTGCAAAATGCCACTACGGCACTTTTCGCCCCGTACCCGGGTCATAGCCTGCGTATCTCAACAGCACTTCTTCCCAAGGGATTCAGTCATGCTTCGTTTTTTACGCCTCGCCGCCCTGTCTGGCGGCCTGTTCTTGAGTGCGTCCGTGATGGCGGTCGACGTCGATCCGTCCAGCTATGGCTTCCCTCTGACCAACCCGTTTGAAGCGACCATCGCCACCACGCCTCCCGATCTGCGTGCGAAAGTGCCTGAAGACGCCGATATCGACCAGGACGACTACAGCCTTACCTTGCGCCCGGATCGCGAGTTCACCCTGCCGGACAACTTCTGGGCAGTGAAGAAACTGCGCTATCGCCTGGCCAAGCAGGACAAGCCGGCGCCGCTGATCTTCCTGATCGCGGGCACCGGCGCACCGTACAACAGCACACTCAACGAATACCTCAAGCGCCTGTATTACGGAGCCGGGTATAACGTCGTACAGCTTTCGTCGCCGACCAGCTACGACTTCATGAGCGCCGCCTCGCGTTTCGCCACCCCTGGCGTCACCAGCGAAGACGCCGAAGACCTGTACCGGGTCATGCAGGCCGTGCGCGCCCAGCAGAGCAAGCTGCAAGTCACCGAGTATTACCTGACCGGCTACAGCCTCGGCGCGCTGGACGCAGCCTTCGTCAGCAAACTGGACGAGACCCGCCGCAGTTTCAACTTCAAGAAAGTGCTGCTGATCAACCCGCCGGTGAACCTCTACACCTCGATCACCAACCTGGACAAACTGGTGCAGACCGAGGTGAAAGGCATCACCAACAGCACCACCTTCTATGAACTGGTGCTGCAGAAGCTGACCCGCTACTTCCGCGAGAAAGGCTACATCGACCTCAACGACGCGCTGCTCTACGACTTCCAGCAGTCCAAGCAGCACCTGTCCAATGAACAGATGGCGATGCTGATCGGCACCTCGTTCCGTTTCTCGGCAGCCGACATCGCGTTCACCTCCGACCTGATCAACCGCCGTGGCCTGATCACCCCGCCCAAGACGCCGATCAGCGAAGGCACCAGCCTGTCACCGTTCCTCAAGCGAGCCTTGCAGTGCGACTTCGACTGCTACGTGACCGAACAGGTAATCCCGATGTGGCGCGCCCGCACCGACGGTGGCAGCCTGCTGCAACTGGTCGACCAGGTGAGCCTGTATGCACTCAAGGATTACCTGGCCGGCAGCAAGAAGATCGCCGTCATGCACAACGCCGACGACGTGATCCTTGGCCCGGGCGACCTGGGTTTCCTGCGCAAGACCTTTGGCGATCGCCTGACCGTTTACCCGTATGGCGGTCATTGCGGCAACATGAACTATCGCGTCAACAGCGACGCCATGCTGGAGTTCTTCCGTGGCTAAACATCTTTTGCTGACTGCCGCACTGCTCTGCGCAGGCGCTGTTCAAGCCGCCGAGGCACCCATCGTGTCCCAGGCCGCACCCGTCAAGCGCGTGGAAAGCCCGGATGGCTTCACCGAGCCCCTGAAGTCGCTGAAATTCAACCCCGGCCTGGACCAGCAGGAGTTCGAGCGCTCGTCGCTCAACGCCCTCAACGTCTACGACCCGCTGGAATCCTGGAACCGCCGCGTCTACCACTTCAACTACCGCTTCGACGAGTGGGTGTTCCTGCCGGTGGTCAACGGCTACAAATACGTCACGCCCAGCTTCCTGCGCACCGGGGTCAGTAACTTCTTCAGCAACCTGGGCGATGTGCCCAACCTGTTGAACAGCCTGTTGCAATTCAAGGGCAAGCGCTCGATGGAAACCACCGGGCGCCTGATCATCAACACCACCCTTGGGATTGCAGGGCTGTGGGACCCGGCGACCAAGATGGGCCTGCCCAAGCAGAGCGAAGACTTCGGCCAGACCCTGGGCTTCTATGGGGTACCGGCCGGTCCGTACTTCGTCCTGCCGATTCTCGGCCCGTCGAACTTCCGCGACACCGGTGGCCTGGTGTTCGACTTCACTGCCGAATCGCAGATCAACTTCCTGAACGTGGCTCAGGTCAGCGAGGACCATCCGGAGCTGTACCTGCTGCGCGCCATCGACCGACGCTACACCACCAGCTTCCGCTACGGGCAGATGAACTCACCGTTCGAGTACGAGAAGGTGCGGTACGTGTACACCGAAGCGCGCAAGTTGCAGATTTCGGAATAGACCCCTGTAGGAGCGCGCTTGCCCGCGACGGCGGTGTGTCAGCCGACAGTGATGTCACAGACAGATCGTAATCGCGGGCAAGCGCGCTCCTACAGGCGTAAACCATCTATATTCCTGATAAAAAC
>NZ_JBIVCX010000012.1:0-37203 GCF_044746825.1 Pseudomonas sp. NPDC090201 | reverse complement strand
GGGGGGGGGCGGGGGGTGGTTGTTTTTTTTCTCCCTTATTTTATAAAAAAAAACACCCCCCCCCCCCCCCCCCCCCCGCTCCTACAGGCGTAAACCATCTATATTCCTGATAAATACCCCGCAAAAACGTCACCCATTCATCGCTTCAACCCGCATACCATAGGCGCCATTCCCACCTGTTCCGGAGTGAGCCCCATGACTCAATTACGCAAAGTGCTGTCGATCCAGGCCGGTCAACCGACCTCGGACGGTGCTGGCGTCAAGCTGACCCGCGTGTTCGGCGGCCCCGGCGTCGAGGCGTTCGACCCGTTCCTGATGCTCGACGAATTCGGCTCCGACAAACCCGACGACTACATCGCGGGCTTCCCGCCACACCCCCATCGCGGTTTCGAAACCGTGACCTACATGCTCGAAGGCCGCATGCGCCACGAAGACCACATGGGCAACGTGGGCCTGTTGCAGGGGGGCGGCGTGCAGTGGATGACCGCAGCGCGCGGCGTGATCCACAGCGAAATGCCCGAGCAGGAAGAAGGCGTGATGCGCGGCTTCCAGCTGTGGCTGAACCTGCCGGGCAAGTCGAAGATGGGCGACGCCGGCTACGACGACATCCAGCCCGAGCGCATCCCCAGGATTACCACGCCGGACGGCGTCGAGGTGGTGGTGATCGCCGGCCAGTTCGACGACGGCCAGGTGCAGCAGGCCGGCGTGGTGCAGCGCCCTGACACCGAGCCGCAGTATTTCGACTTGCACATCCCGGCAGGCAAAAACATCAGCCCGATCGTGCCTGAAGGTCATCGCGTGCTGCTGTACGTGTACGAAGGCGAGATCGAGATCGCAGGCCAGCCGCAGAAACTCGGCAAGAGCCGTCTGGCAAGGCTGTCGGAAAGCGGCGAGCTGCAACTGAGCACCGCAACCGGCGCCAAGGTGCTGTTGATCGCCGGCAAGCCACTGGGCGAGCCGATCGTGCAATACGGCCCGTTCGTGATGAACAGCCGCGAAGAGATCGAACAGGCGCTGCGCGATTTTCGCGATGACAAGTTGACTGCGTAGTCCTGGACCACCTCAACCTGTAGGAGCGCGCTTGCCCGCGACGCGATCTGTCTGCTCCACAAATGGTGGCTGACAGGCCGTCGTCGCGGGCAAGCGCGCTCCTACAAAGGCAACCGCATCATTCCAACTGCAAAAACCTCATCAACTGCTCCTTCTGGGCCAGCGCATCGCGGCGGCCCAGTTCGATCAGCTCGCTGCAATACCCCGACTCGAACAGCAGATAACTCAGCACCCCCGCCCCGCTGGTCTTGGTCGCGCCCGGCCCACGCAGGAACGTGCGCAAAGCCGGTGGCAGTTCACGACGGTGGCGCGCGGCGATTTCATCGATGGGCTGGCTGGGGGAAATCACCAGCACCTCCACCGGCGCCAGGGATTGCGCAGGCGTTGGCTGTTCGGACACCTGCGGCGACGGCTCAGGCGTTACCGGCATCATGCGGCTGAGCAGGTTGAGTCGCTCCAGCAGTTCGATATCGCTTTCCAGGCTGTCAATGAAGGTGCTGTTGAGCATGTGCCCGCCAATCTGCGCCAGGCTCGGCTGCGCGCCACTGACCGTCCGCTGCACCGGCACGTTGGCGCCCAGGCCCCGGGGGTTGCCGCTGACGCCCACCACCAGCACCCGATTGGCCCCCAGGTGCAGCGCCGGGCTGATCGGCGCCGACTGACGCACCGCGCCATCGCCGAAGTATTCATGCTCGAGTTTGACCGGCGCGAACAACAGCGGGATCGCCGAGCTTGCCAGCAGGTGATCCACCGTCAGCCGGGTCGGCAAACCGATGCGCCGATGCCGCAGCCAGGAATCGATGGTGCCCCGCCCCTGGTAGAAAGTGACCGCCTGCCCCGATTCATAACCGAATGCGGTGATCGCCACGGCCCGCAGGTGCTGGCCATCGATGGCCTGATCGATGCCTGCCAGGTCCAGACGCTCGGTCAGCAAATCACGCAGGGGCGAGCTGTTGAGCAGCGCCACCGGCACTTGTTTGCGGCCAATGCCGAGCAGGCTGCGACCGAAGAACCGGGCCGCCTGGCGAATCACTCCGGCCCAGTCGCTGCGCAGCACCTGATGGCTGCGAAAGCTCTGCCAGAACAGCGTCAGTTCATGAATGGCAGTACGGAATTCTGCGGCGCCGCTGGCCAGCTTCACCGCGTTGATGGCGCCGGCGGACGTGCCGACGATCACCGGGAACGGGTTTTTCGCACCGATTGGCAACAGGTCCGCAATACCCGCCAGCACCCCGACCTGATAGGCGGCGCGGGCACCGCCTCCCGAGAGAATTAATCCTGTGACCGGTTCGATGCCCACCGGTGCCTGTGACGCGCTATTGACTGCTTGTTGTTCTATTGCGCTTGTGGTCATGAAGCCTCGGCTCCCGGTGTCAGCCACGCTTTTTATAGAGTTTCGGCTCGCCCGGCGGTCGGCTCTTGAAGCGCCGGTGCGCCCACAGGTATTGCTCGGGGCACTCGGTGACCGCACGTTCCACCCACTGGTTGATACGGATGCAGTCGGCCTCGTCGCTTTCGCCGGGGAAGTCGGTGAGCGGCGGGTGCAAGACCAGTTGGTAGCCGCTGCCGTCGTCCAGACGGCGCTGGGTGAACGGCACCACGATGGCGCGGCCCAAGCTTGCGAACTTGCTGGTGGCAGGCACGGTCGCTGCCTGGATACCGAACAGCGGCACGAAAATGCTCTGCTTGGCGCCATAGTCCTGGTCGGGCGCGTACCAGATGGCGCGGCCCTTGCGCAGTTGCTTGATCATGCCGCGCACGTCCTCGCGCTCCACGGCGATCGAATCCAGGTTGTGCCGCTCGCGGCCACGGCGCTGAACGAAGTCGAACAGCGCGTTCTTGTGCTCGCGGTACATGCCGTCAATGGTGTGCTGCTGACCGAGGAGGGCCGCGCCGATCTCGAGGGTGGTGAAGTGCAGCGCCATCAGGATCACGCCCTGCCCTTCGGCCTGGGCTTTTTGCAAATGCTCCAGACCCTCGATGTGGGCAAGCCTGGCCAGACGCTCACGGCTCCACCACCAGCTCATGGCCATCTCGAAGAACGCAACGCCGGTGGAGGCGAAGTTTTCCTTGAGCAGGCGCTTGCGCTCGGCCTTGGAGTACTGCGGGAAACACAGTTCCAGGTTGCGCTTGGCGATGATCCGGCGGTCGGTGGCGAAGTAATACATGATCGCGCCCAACGTGCGACCGATTGCCACCAGCGCACGGAACGGCAACTGCACGATCAGCCAGAGCAAACCCAGCCCCAGCCACAGCGGCCAGTAGCGCGGATGAAGAAAACGGGCTTGAAAACGCGGGTGATCCATTACAGCTTCCATCGGGACAAAGGCGGGCATTCTACATCGTATCGACCCTCCCGGTGGCCTCTCGTCGCCAACGCGGGCACTGCGCCTCCCTTGCGGCTGGCGGGCGTTCTCGTTATAAGTCTCGGCACTTTTAGCGACAAGCCGCTGTATGCCGACATGAGCCAAATCGAATTGCAAGACAAGGATCCCGTGTTCCAGCTGAAGGGCAGCATGCTGGCCATCACCGTGCTGGAACTGGGCCGCAACAACCTCGAAGCGCTGGATCGTCAACTGGCGGCCAAAGTCGCCCAGGCGCCGAATTTCTTCAGCAACACCCCGCTGGTGCTGGCGCTGGACAAGCTGCCGCCCAACGAAGGCGCGGTGGATCTGCCGGGCATGATGCGCATCTGTCGCCAGCACGGCCTGCGGACCCTGGCCATCCGCGCCAACCGCATCGAAGACATCGCCGCCGCCATCGCCATCGACCTGCCTGTATTGCCACCATCGGGTGCGCGTGAACGGCCCCTCGATCCGACGGAAGGCGAGGTGAAGAAAAAGCCCGAAGTGATCGAAAAACCGCCCGAGCCGCAGATCAAGCCGACCAAGATAATCACGGCCCCCGTGCGCGGCGGCCAGCAGATTTACGCGCAAGGTTCGGACCTGGTGGTGGTTTCCTCGGTCAGTCCCGGTGCGGAACTTCTGGCCGATGGCAACATCCATGTTTACGGCCCCATGCGGGGTCGGGCCCTGGCGGGGATCAAAGGCGACACCAAAGCGCGGATTTTCTGCCAGCAAATGGCCGCCGAATTGATCTCCATCGCAGGCCAGTACAAGGTTTCCGAAGACTTGCGCCGCGATCCTCTCTGGGGAGCCGGGGTACAGGTCAGTCTGTCCGGGGATGTGTTGAACATCACCCGTCTTTAACGGATACTGCGCCATTTTCCAAGCAACGCTGATACGTAGTGAATTCGAGGCAAAGGACACGGAAAATTCGGGAAACCAGCAGTTTTCTCGATCAGGGAAGCTTTAACCGGCTCAACGTTTCCAACTTTGCTTGTTCGCGGCGACATCGGGCGGGGCTCTTCAGGGACTCATTGTCCTTTTTCCTCTAGGGGTGAAACACCTTGGCCAAGATTCTCGTGG
Source organism: Pseudomonas sp. NPDC090201 (assembly GCF_044746825.1). NCBI lineage: Bacteria > Pseudomonadati > Pseudomonadota > Gammaproteobacteria > Pseudomonadales > Pseudomonadaceae > Pseudomonas > Pseudomonas sp. NPDC090201. The sequence continues at coordinate 32,725 of NZ_JBIVCX010000012.1, read as the reverse complement.
TTACATCCGGCAAGGGTGGTGTGGGCAAGACCACCACCAGCGCCGCTATCGGTACCGGCCTCGCTCTGCGCGGCCACAAGACAGTCATCGTCGACTTCGACGTCGGCCTGCGTAACCTGGACCTCATCATGGGTTGCGAGCGTCGCGTGGTGTACGACTTCGTCAACGTGGTCAACGGCGAAGCCAACCTGCAACAGGCCCTGATCAAGGACAAGAAGATCGAAGGCCTGTACGTCCTGGCCGCCAGCCAGACCCGTGACAAGGAAGCGCTGACCAAGGACGGCGTGGAAAAGGTCCTGATGGAACTCAAGGAATCCTTCGAGTACATCGTCTGCGACTCCCCTGCCGGTATCGAAACGGGCGCTCACCTGGCGATGTACTTCGCTGACGAAGCGATCGTGGTGACCAACCCTGAAGTCTCGTCGGTTCGTGACTCGGACCGGATGCTGGGCCTGCTGGCCAGCAAATCCCGTCGCGCCGAGCGCAACGAAGACCCGATCAAGGAACACCTGCTGCTGACCCGCTACAACCCTGAGCGCGTGAGCAAGGGCGAAATGCTGGGCGTGGAAGACGTCAAGGAAATCCTGGCCGTGACCCTGCTGGGTGTGATTCCAGAATCCCAGGCGGTGCTCAAGGCATCCAACCAGGGCGTGCCGGTTATCCTCGACGACCAGAGCGACGCCGGTCAGGCGTACAGCGATGCCGTCGACCGCCTGCTGGGCAAAGACCGTGAGCACCGCTTCCTGGACGTACAGAAAAAAGGATTTTTCGAACGCCTGTTCGGGGGTAATTAATGAACATTTTTGACTTCTTTCGTGCCAACAAAAAGCAAAGTACCGCGTCGGTCGCGAAAGAGCGTCTACAGATCATCGTGGCGCATGAACGCGGCCAACGCAGTACCCCGGATTACCTGCCTGCCCTGCAGAAGGAGCTGGTCGAAGTAATCCGTAAATACGTCCAGATCGAGGACGATAAAGTGCAGGTTGCCCTGGATAACGAGGGCAGCTATTCGATTCTGGAACTCAACATCACATTGCCTGATCGTTGATTCAAGAAGCGTCGCCACGGCGGCTCGCTTGTCCAGGCCCTTCGCGGGGCCCGGGCGGGCGAGCCGCCGTTGGCGTTTTACGAGGTGTGTTTGTAGATGCCGCTGTCCAATGTTCACATTCTCCACCAGGACGACGCCGTTCTGGTGGTGAACAAACCCACCCTGCTGCTCTCGGTGCCTGGCCGCGCCGACGACAACAAGGACTGCCTGATCACGCGCCTCCAGGAAAACGGCTATCCCGATGCGCTGATCGTGCATCGTCTGGACTGGGAGACGTCGGGGATCATCCTGCTGGCGCGCAACGCCGATGCGCACCGCGAGCTTTCCCGCCAGTTTCATGACCGGGAAACCGAAAAGGCCTACACCGCGCTGGCCTGGGGACAGCCGACACTGGACAGCGGCAGCATCGACCTGCCGTTGCGCTACGACCCGCCGACCAAACCGCGGCACGTGGTCGATCACGAGTTCGGCAAGCATGCGCTGACGTTCTGGAAGGTGCTGGAGCGCCACGACACGCACTGTCGGGTCGAACTGACGCCGATCACCGGCCGTTCGCACCAGTTGCGCGTGCACATGCTGTCCATCGGGCACCCTCTGCTGGGAGATGGCCTGTACGCGCATCCGGAGGCGCTGGCGGCATATCCAAGGCTGTGCCTGCATGCAAGCATGCTGACGTTTACGCATCCCGTAACAAAAGAACGCCTGCGGTTTGAGTGCCCTGCGCCGTTTTGAGGGGTTGGAATGGTTACTCTGATGCCCTTTCGGGCCTTGTCGCGGGCAAGCGCGCTCCTACATCTTTTGCAACGTGCCGTATTCTGACAGACCGAGGCTAACAACGCGGTCCATCAGGCCATGGCGCGTTGCAACAAATGTAGGAGCGCGCTTGCCCGCGACAAGGCCCGATAGGGCTTCAACGTATCAATCCCAAGCCAAGCCAAGCCAGGCCACCCAACGATACAACCTTTCTTCCAGCCCTCTCGCCCCCACCGGGATTGGCCTGTAAACTCCCGCCATTGCTGTCTGGAGTAACTTATGCGCGAAGAGTTGAACCAAGGCCTGATCGATTTCCTCAAGGCCTCTCCCACCCCGTTTCACGCCACCGCAAGCCTGGTGCAGCGCCTGGAAGGTGCCGGTTATCAGCGTCTGGACGAGCGTGATACCTGGCACACCGAAGCCGGTGGCCGCTATTACGTCACCCGCAACGACTCTTCCATCGTCGCCTTCAAACTGGGCCGTCTTTCTCCGCTGATCGGCGGGATTCGCCTGGTCGGCGCCCACACTGACAGCCCGTGCCTGCGGGTCAAGCCGCAGCCTGAACTGCAGCGCCAGGGCTTCTGGCAGTTGGGTGTGGAAGTCTACGGCGGCGCCCTGCTCGCGCCGTGGTTCGACCGCGACCTGTCGCTGGCCGGCCGCGTGACCTTCCGCCGTGACGGCAAGGTCGAAAGCCAGTTGATCGACTTCAAGCTGCCCATCGCGATCATCCCCAACCTGGCGATCCACCTGAACCGTACCGCCAACGAAGGCTGGCCGATCAACCCGCAGAACGAACTGCCGCCGATCCTGGCCCAGGTCGCAGGCGACGAGCGCGCTGACTTCCGCGCCCTGCTCACCGACCAGCTTGCACGCGAGCATGGCCTGAACGCCGACGTGGTGCTCGATTACGAGCTGAGCTTCTACGACACCCAGAGCGCGGCTGTCATCGGCCTGAACGGCGAGTTCATCGCAGGCGCCCGGCTGGACAACCTGCTGTCATGCTTCGCCGGCCTGCAAGCCCTGCTCAACGCCGACGGCGATGAAACCTGCCTGTTGATCTGCACCGACCACGAAGAAGTCGGTTCGACCTCCGCCTGCGGCGCCGATGGCCCGATGCTGGAACAGGTGCTGCAACGCCTGCTGCCCGGCGACGACTATGTGCGCACCATCCAGAAGTCGCTGCTGATCTCCGCCGACAACGCCCACGGCGTGCATCCGAACTACGCGGAAAAACACGACGGCAACCACGGCCCGAAACTCAACGCGGGCCCGGTCATCAAGGTCAACACCAACCAGCGCTACGCCACCAACAGCGAGACGGCGGGCTTCTTCCGTCACCTGTGCATGGCCGAAGAAGTGCCGGTGCAAAGCTTCGTGGTGCGCACCGACATGGCCTGTGGTTCGACCATCGGCCCGATCACCGCAGGCCATCTGGGCGTGCGCACGGTGGATATCGGCCTGCCGACGTTCGCCATGCACTCGATCCGTGAACTGGCCGGCAGCCAGGATCTGGCGCATCTGGTAAAAGTGCTCACCGCGTTCTATGCCAGCGCCGAGTTGCCCTAAGCCGCAGCGCCGAAAGCTTGCTGACCGGCATAACACGATCCCGTAGCAGCACGGCTTGCCGGCGGGGGCGGTGCATCAGTGACAGATGCACCGCCTGACACACCGCTCCCGCCGGCAAGCCGTGCTGCTACGAATCACCTCGCATGCTGAACTGCGCGATGCCGGCCAGTCGGTATCTACACTCACATGGTCCTACTGATTCAAGGTTGACTGCCCGGTGACTGCCCCTTCCCGTTCTAGCGCCCTGTCGCGTCTTTTTCTGATCTGCCTGCTGGCGCTGTTCCCGTTCGCCCTGTCCCAGGCGGCCGGACTGCCGAGCCTGTTGGGCGGCCAGAAAACCCAGCCTCAGGCGCAGGAGCCGTTGGGCCAGTCGCTGGACGAGGTCATCACTTCGCTGGAAAACGACCACCAACGGGCCAAATTGCTCGAAGACCTGAAAAAACTGCGCGATGCCACCAAGAAAGCCCAGCCCAATGCCGAACAAGGCGTGCTGGGCCTGATTGGCAGCACGCTGTCGGAGTTCGAGAAACAATTCACCGGCGATGACAGCCCGCTGAGCCGCTGGGGCTTCGAGCTGGAGCAGGCCGAGCAGGAACTGATGACGCTGATGCTGCCGGCCAATCAATGGTGGCCGATCATCTTCAGCTTTGCCGTAGTCATCGCGCTGTGGAGCCTGCTGGCCTCGGCGCTGATCTGGCTCAGCCACCGGGTGCGGGTGCGGTTCGGCCTGTCCGAGGAATTGCCGCAACACCCCCGCCCCACCGACATGCTGCGGTTCGCCCTGCGCAAGCTCGGCCCCTGGCTGATCGCGCTGGTCATCACGGTTTACCTGAGCTACTCGCTGCCGCCGTCACTGGGCCGTGATCTGGCGATGGTGCTGGCTTACGCCCTGGTGGTCGGCACACTGTTCTCGGCGATCTGCGTCATTGCGTTTTCCCTGCTCGATGGTCCCCATCGCCATCAGGCGTTGTACATCCTGCGGCATCAGGCGTTCAGGCCGCTGTGGTGGATCGGCAGCTTTGCCGCCTTCGGCGAGGCCCTGAGCGACCCGCGACTGATCGCAAGCCTGGGCGTGCACCTGGCGCACACCGCCGCGACCCTGGCCAACGTCATGGCCGCGCTGTCCACCGGCTTGTTCGTCATCCGTTTCCGCCGCCCGATTGCCCACCTGATCCGCAACCAGCCACTGGCCCGTCGCCTCAAGCGCCGCGCCTTGAGCGACACCATCGAAATTCTCGGCAGCTTCTGGTTCCTGCCGGCGCTGGTGCTGGTGGGCGTGTCGCTGTTCGCCACCTTTTTCTCGGCCGGCGACACCAGCACGGCGCTGCGCCAGTCGCTGATCTGCACGGTGCTGCTGGTGTTGTGCATGGTCATCAACGGCCTGGTGCGTCGCCACTCGCAAAAACCGGCCCACGGCCACAAGCGCCACGCGCTGTACTCGGAGCGGCTGAAAAGCTTCTTCTACACCGTGGCCCACCTGCTGGTGTGGCTGCTGTTCATCGAACTGGGCCTGCGGGTCTGGGGCCTGTCGCTGATCCGCTTCGCCGAGGGCGACGGCCACGACATCAGCGTGCGCGTCATTGGCCTGGCAACCACGCTGATCTTCGCCTGGCTGGTGTGGATCCTTGCTGACACGGGGATTCACCACGCCCTGACGCGCTCGCGCAAAGGCCTGGCCAACGCCCGCGCCCAGACCATGATGCCGCTGATCCGCAACGTGCTGTTCGTGACCATTTTTATCATCGCGGTGATCGTGGCACTGGCGAACATGGGCATGAACGTTACGCCACTGCTGGCCGGTGCCGGTGTGATCGGCCTGGCAATCGGTTTCGGTGCGCAGTCACTGGTGGCGGACCTGATCACCGGCCTGTTCATCATCATCGAAGACTCCCTGGCCATCGATGACTACGTGGACGTCGGCGGGCACCTGGGCACGGTAGAGGGCCTGACCATCCGCACCGTGCGCCTGCGCGACATCGACGGCATCGTGCACACCATCCCGTTCAGCGAGATCAAGAGCATCCAGAACTACTCGCGGGAGTTCGGCTACGCGATCTTCCGCATCGCGATTCCGTCGAACATGAACATCGACGACGCCCTGAAGATGATCCGCGACGTCGGCCAGAAGATGCGCACCGACCCGCTGCAACGGCGCAACATCTGGTCGCCGCTGGAGATTCAGGGTGTGGAGAGCTTCGACTCGGGCAACGCGATCCTGCGGGCCCGTTTCAAGACCGCGCCGATCAAGCAGTGGGAGGTCTCCCGTGCGTTCAACCTGTCGCTCAAACGCTACATGGACGAAGCCGGCATGGACCTGGCCACCCCGCGCCTGAACGTGCAGGTCAGCACCAGCGGCGGCAGCGTGAGCGACCTGCGCGGCAAGAAGGGCGATACGGGTAACTGACCGACACTGATGACCTGTGGGAGCGGGCTCGCCCGCGAAAGGGGCCGATCAGACATCACGGGGGTGTCTGACACACCGCTTTCGCGGGCAAGCCCGCTCCCACAGCTGGAGTTTCATCAGGTAGAGAGCCATCAGGTCGAGCGTTTTCAAGTGGAGTGGTCGCAGGAGTATCGGCATCAGACATCGGCTACGACTGCACTCACATGAATCGCATCATGGCGCCAATACTCCAGGTCGCAGTCGATCAGCCGGCCGCGCTGGTCGTGGTTGACCCGCGCGATGCGCAATCCCGGGCTGCCAATCGACACCTTTAACGCCGCGGCAGCCTCCACCGGCAGCGCCGTGGGCACCATCTCGAAACGCACCTGGCCGTAACGAATGTCGTAATGCCGGGCGTACAGCTCGGTCAGTGACTGGTTCAGGTCGAAATCGAGAATCTGCGGGAAGAATTCCGGGTTCAGGTAGTGCTCCACATACAGCACCAGTCGCTCGTCGATACGTCGCACGCGGCAGATCTGGATCACGCTGGAAAGCGCAGGCAACTGCAGCAATTCGCAGATTGCGGCCGAGGCCGGCTGCAGACGCGCCGAAATCACCTGGGTCGCCGGCACCCGCCCCTGGGCCTGGACCATGGCGTGAAAGTGGCTGCGGCGCATCAAATCATAGGCCAGGCGCGGCGGCGAGATGAACCAGCCCCGGCGTTCCTCGCGATAGATCAGCCCCTGCGCTTCGAGCTGCACCAACGCCTCACGCAATGTAATGCGCGTGGTGTCGAATACTTCACTGAGCTTGCGTTCGGCGGGCAGCTTGCTGCCGGGCGGCAACAGGCCATGCTCGATCTGCTCCTGCAGGGCATTGCAGATCGTGGTCACCGCTCGAGGCATTTCCTGGCGCATTGCGTTACCTATCTGGACTAGACCAGCGCTATCGGAGGGCAAGGTCTGCAACTCTACGGCCCGCTCTGGATGCCTTGGAGCCTAGGCAGACTAGATGACTGTTACGTGACAATCCAGCGTGAAGCGCTTGAAAAATCACACAATAAAAAGAAATTAGCCTTTTCGTATCAGGCACTTGGGCATGGTCTACGCTTACTCCACAGCTCACTCCTGCGCCACACGTCGCCCCGGGAAATGCCGGTCCAGACACGAAAGTGTCATGAGACTGGCCTAACTTGGCTCAGGTATTGCTGATCTAGACCAACCCAATCGCAAGGCGCCCTTCCCCGACCCCTTTTCACATAATCGTCGTGAAGTAACGTCGTTCAATACCAAAGGAGCTTCGAATGAAACACCTTTTGCTGGCATCACTCCTGGGTTCGGCCATCGCGCTGAGCACATCGGCCATGGCCGCTGACACCGACCTCAAGACCCTGGAAGCCGCGGCCAAGACCGAAGGCGCGATCAACAGTGTGGGCATGCCCGACGATTGGGCGAACTGGAAAGGCACCTGGACCGACCTCACCGCCAAGTACGGCCTGGTGCACATGGACACCGACATGAGCTCGGCCCAGGAAGTGGCCAAGTTCGATGCTGAAAAAGACAACGCCAGCGCCGACATCGGTGACGTCGGCGCCGCCTTCGGCCCTATCGCCGTGACCAAAGGCGTGACCCAGCCGTACAAACCGACCACCTGGGACAAGGTTCCGGACTGGGCCAAGGACAAGGACGGTCACTGGGCGCTGGCCTACACCGGCACCATCGCTTTCATCGTCAACAAGAAGCTGCTGCACGGCTCTGACGTTCCGACCAAATGGGCTGACCTGAAAAGCGGCAAATACAAGGTCACCATCGGTGACGTGAGCACCGCAGCTCAGGCTGCCAACGGTGTCCTGGCCGCCGCCATTGCCATGAAGGGCGATGAAACCAACATCGAACCGGGCCTGCAGCTGTTCACTGAACTGGCCAAGCAGAAGCGCCTGGGCATCAACAACCCGACCATCCAGACCATGGAAAAAGGCGAAGTGGAAGTCGGCATCGTCTGGGACTTCAACGGCCTGAGCTACAAGGCCAAGATGGCCAACCCGGATGACTACGTGGTGCTGATTCCGTCCGACGGCTCGGTCAAGTCGGGCTACACCACCATCATCAACAAATACGCCAAGCACCCGAACGCTGCGAAGCTGACCCGCGAGTACATCTTCAGCGACGAAGGTCAGATCAATCTGGCCAAGGGCAACGCCCGCCCGATCCGCGCCGAAACCGGCCTGAAACTGCCGGAAGACATCGCGAAAAACCTGATCCCGTCCGAGCAGTACGTCAAGGCCAACCCACAGCCGATCAAGAACGCCGACGCCTGGGAAAAAACCTCCAAGGCCCTGCCTCAGAAGTGGAACGAGCAGGTCATCGTAGAGATGCAGTGATCGTTAACCCAATGAGAGCGCTGTAGATGTAGGAGCGCGCTTGCCCGCGATGACGACGTGTCACCAACATTTTTGGTGTATGACACAACGCGGTCGCGGGCAAGCGCGCTTCTACGACCCCCGGTGTCTCGTCATCCCTCTGGAGAGGCCATGAAACACAACGTCATCCTGATCCTGCTGGACGGCCTCAGCTACAGCGTGGCGCAGCATGCGATGGGGCATCTGCTGGCTTACCGGGCTGCCGGGCGGGCCGCTTTGTACAAGCTGGAATGTGAACTCCCTGCCCTGTCCCGCCCCCTGTACGAATGCATCCTCACTGGCACCGCGCCCATCGACAGCGGCATCGTGCATAACCACGTATCGCGCCTGTCCAATCAGCGCAGCATCTTTCACTATGCCGCCAGCGCCGGCCTGACCACTGCGGCAGCGGCCTATCACTGGGTCAGCGAGCTGTACAACCGCAGCCCCTTCGTGGCCTCGCGGGACCGTCACACCGACGACGTCGACCTGCCGATCCAGCACGGTCACTTCTACTACGTCGATCACTACCCCGATTCGCACCTGTTCGACGATGCCGAACACCTGCGCACCACCCACGCGCCGAATTTTCTGTTCATCCACCCGATGAACATCGATGACGCCGGCCACAAGCACGGCCTGGACACCCCGCAGTACCGCAACAGCGCGCGCTCGGCGGACATCATCCTGGCCGAGTACCTGCAACGCTGGCTTGACGCCGGTTATCAGGTACTGGTGACCGCCGACCACGGCATGAACAACGACCGCTCCCACAACGGCATCCTGCCGGAGGAACGCGAAGTGCCGCTGTTCGTCATCGGCGACGCCTTCAGCCTGGACCCCGACGCCCAGCCCCGGCAGACCGAAATCTGCGGCACGGTCTGCGAGCTGCTGGGCGTGGCCCACGACAAACCTGTCTCTGGAGCGCTGCTCAAGTGAGTACTCAAAGCCGCGGCAAAGGGCTGGCCTTGCTATGCCTGATCCCCTTTGTCCTGTTCTTCATCGCGTTTCAACTGGCCCCGCTGGCCTGGGTTGCGATCAACAGCCTGCATTCGGATGCCGGCTGGGGCCTGGACAACTTCGTCAAGGCCTTCAACTCGCGTTTCTACCGCCAGGCCATGCAATTCAGCCTGGAGATCAGTTTCTGGTCGAGCCTGATCGGTATTGTCATCGCCGTCCTGGGCAGCTACTCGTTGCACAAGGTGCCGTCGCGCCTGCGGGATTTCGTCAGCGCCTTCGCCAACATGACCAGCAACTTCTCGGGCGTGCCGCTAGCCTTCGCCTTCATCATCCTCCTGGGATTCAACGGCGCGCTGACGCTGATCCTAAAGCAGGCCGGGATCATCGACGACTTCAACCTGTATTCCAAAACCGGCCTGATCATCCTCTACACCTACTTCCAGATTCCCCTTGGCGTGCTGCTGCTCTACCCCGCCTTCGACGCCTTGCGCGATGACTGGCGCGAGTCGGCCTCGCTGCTGGGCGCCAGTAACTGGGATTTCTGGCGGCACATCGGCATTCCAGTGCTGACCCCTGCCCTGCTGGGCACCTTCGTGATCCTGCTGGCGAACGCCCTGGGTGCCTACGCGACGGTTTATGCGCTGACCACCGGCAACTTCAACGTGTTGCCGATCCGCATCGCCGCCATGGTCGCCGGTGACATCACCCTTGACCCGAACATGGCCAGCGCCCTGGCGATGATCCTGGTGGGCATGATGACCCTGGTCACCGTGGTGCATCAGTGGCTGTTGAAGAGGAGCTACCATGTCTCGCGCTGAACGCGGCCCGGTCGGGCTCTATCACCGTGTGGTGGTGTACGTACTGTTTCTGATCCTGCTGGCGCCCTTGCTGGGCACCTTCATCTACTCCATCGCCACCAGTTGGTCGGCGACGATCCTGCCCAGCGGCCTGACCTACAAATGGTATTTGGCGTTGTGGAGCGACCCGCGCTTCCTGATCGCTTTCGGCCAGTCGCTGCTGGTGTGCGTGGGCGCACTGATCCTGTCAGTGGTGCTGATCCTGCCGCTGCTGTTCGTGGTGCACTACCACTTCCCCAAGCTCGACGCACTGATGAACATCCTGATCCTGCTGCCCTTCGCGGTGCCGCCGGTGGTGTCCTCGGTCGGCCTGTTGCAGCTGTATGGTTCAGGCCCCTTGGCGATGGTCGGCACGCCGTGGATCCTGATCGGCTGTTACTTCACCATTGCCTTGCCGTTCATGTACCGGGCCATCACCAACAACCTGCAGGCGATCAACCTGGTGGACCTGATGGACGCCGCGCAACTGCTCGGCGCCAGCACCTTTCAGGCGGCGTTCCTGGTGGTGCTGCCCAACCTGCGCAAGGGCCTGATGATCGCCCTGCTGCTGTCGTTCTCTTTCCTGTTCGGCGAGTTCGTGTTCGCCAACCTGCTGGTGGGCACGCGCTACGAAACGCTGCAGGTGTACCTCAACAACATGCGCAACAGCAGCGGCCACTTCAACAGCGCGCTGGTGATCTCCTATTTCTTCTTCGTACTGCTGCTGACCTGGGCGGCCAACCGACTGAACAAGGACAAAGACTGATATGAGCTTCGTCAGTGTCGAAAACCTGCAAAAGAACTACGCCAGCACAGCAGTCTTCAGCGATATCAATTGCGTGATCAACAAGGGCGAATTCGTCACCCTGCTGGGCCCGTCCGGCTGCGGAAAATCCACCCTGCTGCGCTGCATCGCGGGGCTGACGTCGGTTACCCGCGGCAAGATCTTTCTCGACGGCAAGGACATCGTGCCGATGTCGCCGCAGAAACGCGGCATCGGCATGGTGTTCCAGAGCTATGCGCTGTTTCCCAACATGAACGTGGAGCAGAACGTCGCGTTCGGCCTGCGCATGCAGAAGGTCAGCGCCGACGAAACGAAGCAGCGCGTGGCCGAAGTACTGAAGCTGGTCGAGCTGAACGAATTTGCCAAGCGCTACCCGCATCAGTTGTCGGGCGGCCAGTGCCAGCGTGTCGCGCTGGCGCGTTCGCTGGTCACTCGCCCTCGCTTGCTGCTGCTCGATGAGCCGCTGTCGGCGCTGGACGCACGGATTCGCAAGCACCTGCGCGAGCAGATCCGCGCCATTCAGCAGGAACTGGGCCTGACCACGATTTTCGTGACCCACGATCAGGAAGAAGCCCTGACCATGTCCGACCGCATCTTCCTGATGAACCAGGGCCGGATCGTCCAGAGCGGCGACGCCGAAACCCTCTACACCGCCCCGGCAGACGCCTTCGCGGCGGGTTTCATCGGCAACTACAACCTGCTGGAAGCCGACGACGCCAGCCGTCTGATGCAGCGCCCGATCAACAGCCGCGTGGCGATCCGCCCCGAAGCCATCCAGCTGAGCCTGACCGGCTCGCTCGAAGGCCAGGTGCGCAGCCACAGTCTGCTGGGCAACGTGATCCGCTACCGGGTCGAGGCTCGCGGTGTCGAACTGGTGGTCGACGTACTCAACCGCTCCGCCGCCGACTTGCACCCGAACGGACAACGGGTCACCCTGAATATCGAAGCGTCGGCACTCTGCGAAGTGGCCTGATATCGACGCTATCCCCTGTAGGAGCGCGCTTGCCCGCGACGGCGATTGGCCGATCACGGCGATGAACCTGACACACCGCCGTCGCGGGCAAGCGCGCTCCTACAGGGTAGGTACGTCTCAACATAGAGGACAGCGGTAATGGCTTTAGCAATTTTCGACCTGGACGAAACCCTGATTCACGGCGACTGCGCCAGCCTGTGGAGCGAGCAGATGGGCCGTCTGGGGTGGGTCGATCCTGAGTCGTTCCTCAAGAAGGACCATGAGCTGATGCAGGCCTACGGCCGAGGCGAACTGGCCATGGAAGACTACATGGCCTTCAGCCTGGAGCCGATCATCGGTCGAACGCCCGAAGAGGTGGAGTTTCTGGTCGGGCCCTGGGTCGAGGACTACATCGAACCGATCATTTTCAGCGACGCCACCAAGGCCATCGCCGAACACCGCGCCAACGGCGACCGCATCCTCATCATCTCCGCCTCCGGCGTGCACCTGGTGCAGGCAATTGCCGAGCGCATCGGCGTTGACGAAGTGCTGGCCATCGATCTGGAGGTCTCCCACGGCGTGTACAGCGGCAAGACCACAGGCGTGCTGACCTACCGCGAAGGCAAGATCACCCGTTTGCTGGAATGGCTGGACCAGGAAGAGGAAAACCTTGAGGGCGCAAGTTTCTACTCGGACTCCCGCAACGACCTGCCGCTGCTGCAGAAAGTGGATTTCCCCCACGTGGTGAATCCGGATGAAGCCTTGCGCGAAGTGGCCGAAAAAGCCGGGTGGCCGATTCATAGCTGGAAATAATCACCCACCCCGCCTGACACACCAAACCTGTAGGAGTGAGCTTGCTCGCGATGCGTCCGTTCAGCCACAGCCGGGCTGGCTGAGACCCCGACCCGTAGCAGCACGGCTTGCCGGCGGGGGCGATCTTGAGGACGCCCCCGCCGGCAAGCCGTGCTGCTACGGGACTGTGTCAGGTCTCAATCCTCGGTCAGACCAGCGTTTCATCAATCACCAGCACCAACTTGCCCGCCACCTGATTGCTCGCCAACTCCGCGAACGCAACCTCCGCCTCGTGGATCGGGAAGCTGCGCGCCAGTTGCGGCTTCAGGCGGCCTTCGCTGAACAGCGGCCACACGTGCTGCCCAAGGTCTGCCAACAGGTCTGCCTTGAACTGGTCGTCGCGGCTGCGCAGAGTCGAGCCCAGCAAGTGGATGCGTTTGCCCAATACCAGCGCCAGATCGATTTCGGCCTTGCGCCCGCCCATCAAACCGATCAATACCAGACGGCCATCAGTGCCCAGCACCTTCAGGTTGAGTGCCGCATAGTTGGCGCCCACCGGATCGAGCACCACGTCGAAAGGCGCGAAATCGTTCAGCCCCTCCAGGCTCTCGCCACGAATGACGCCGCCCTGGGCACCCAGCTCTTCACAGTATTTCAAACGGTCCGCCGAGCCCACGCTCACCCAGCACGGGCTGCCAAAGGCCTTGCACAGCTGAATGGCGGCTGAACCAACTCCACTTGCCCCTGCGTGCAACAAAACTTTTTCACCGGGCTTCAGACCCGCCAGTTGAAACAGGTTCAGCCAGGCCGTGGCGTACACTTCAGGAATCCCCGCCGCTTCGTGCAGCGACATGCCCTCAGGCACCGGCAGGACATGCCGTGCGTCAACCACCACTTCCTCGGCCATCGCACCGCCGGCAACCAGCGCGCAGACGCGGTCTCCGACGTTCCAGGCGGTGCCGGAGCCAACTTCGGCGATCACCCCGGAACACTCCATGCCAAGGATTTGCGTGACCCCGGGCGGTGGCGGATAAAGCCCTGCACGTTGCAGCAGATCCGCTCTGTTAAGGCCCGCCGCAGACACCTTGATGCGTACCTGACCGACATCCAGTGCCGGTGATGGCTCCTGAACCCATTCCACGTGACCTTCAACGCCTTGCAATGCTTTCACGGTGCCTCCATAGTGAGTATTGACTGAGCTCGATGTGCCTCTGCGCGTTCGGGCTTTTTGCATTATGCGACCGGAAATCAAACATCCGGCGACTCTAAAGACGGCCTAATATGCGTTATCAATTGTCCCCACGTCGAATCAGCATGAAGCATCTATTACCCAGCACCACCCTTGCATTACTCATTGGCCTGGCGGCATTGCCCATGTCTGCCAGCTCGTTCGCAGCCAACAGCTGGGATAATCTTCAACCTGATCGCGATGAAGTCATCGCCAGCCTGAATGTCGTGGAGCTGCTCAAGCGCCACCACTACAGCAAGCCGCCGCTGGACGACAAGCGCTCCGAAATCATCTACCAGAGCTACCTCAAGCTCCTCGATCCGTCGCGCAGCTACTTCCTGGCCAGCGACATCGCCGAGTTCGACAAATGGCGCTTCCAGTTCGACGACTTCCTCAAGAGCGGCGACCTGCAGCCAGGGTTCACCATCTACAAGCGTTATCTGGACCGCATCAAGTCGCGTCTGGATTTCGCCCTGGCCCAACTGAGCAAGGGCGTCGACAAGATCGACCTGACCACTCAGGAAACCTTGCTGGTCGACCGCAAGGACGCGCCATGGCCCAAGAACGAATCCGAACTGGACGACCTGTGGCGCAAACGCGTCAAGGATGAAGTCCTGCGCCTGAAGATCGCGGGCAAAGACCCGGCCAAGATCCAGGAAACCCTGACCAAGCGCTACAAGAACCAGTTGGCGCGTCTGGGGCAGACCCGCAGCGAGGACATCTTCCAGGCGTACCTGAACACCTTCGCGATGTCCTATGATCCGCATACCAACTACCTGTCACCTGACAGCGCGGAAAACTTCGACATCAACATGAGCCTGTCGCTGGAAGGCATCGGTGCCGTCCTGCAAAGCGACAACGACAACGTCAAGATCGTGCGCCTGGTTCCGGCAGGCCCTGCCGCCAAGACCAAGCAAGTGGCGACCGCCGACAAGATCATCGGCGTGGCCCAGGGCGACAAGGAAATGGTCGACGTGATCGGCTGGCGCCTGGACGAAGTGGTCAAGCTGATCCGTGGCCCGAAAGGCTCGGTGGTGCGTCTGGAAATCATCCCGGCCAGCAATGCGCCGAACGACCAGACCACCAAGATCGTGTCGATCACCCGCGAAGCCGTGAAGCTCGAAGAGCAGGCGGCGAAGAAATCCGTGCTGCACCTGAACCAGGACGGCAAGGACTACAAGCTGGGCGTGATCGAGATCCCGGCCTTCTACCTGGACTTCAAGGCCTACCGTGCTGGCGATCCGCAGTACAAGAGCACCACGCGCGACGTGAAGAAACTGCTGACCGAATTGCAGTCCGAGAAAGTCGACGGCGTGGTCATCGACCTGCGCAACAACGGCGGTGGCTCGCTGCAGGAAGCCACCGAGCTGACCAGTCTGTTCATCGACAAGGGCCCGACCGTGCTGGTGCGTAATGCCGACGGTAAGGTCGACGTGCTGGAAGACGAAAACAGCGGCGCGTTCTACAAAGGCCCGATGGCGTTGCTGGTCAACCGCCTGTCGGCCTCGGCCTCGGAGATTTTCGCCGGCGCCATGCAGGACTACCACCGTGCGCTGATCATCGGTGGGCAGACCTTCGGCAAGGGCACCGTGCAGACCATCCAGCCGCTGAACCATGGCGAGCTGAAACTGACCCTGGCCAAGTTCTACCGGGTTTCCGGGCAGAGCACCCAGCATCAAGGCGTACTGCCGGACATCGCCTACCCGTCGATCATCGACACCAAGGAAATCGGTGAGAGCGCCCTGCCCGAGGCGATGGCCTACGACACGATCAAGCCGGCGATCAAGCCTGCGGTCGATCCGTTCAAGCCGTTCCTGGCCCAGCTGCAATCGCGTCACGACGTGCGCTCCGCCAAGGACGCCGAGTTCGTGTTCGTCGAGCAGAAACTGGCGCTCGCCAAGAAGCTGATGAGCGAGAAGACGGTCAGCCTCAACGAGTCCGAGCGTCGCGCCGAGCATGCCGATGTCGAAAGCAAACAGCTGGTGATGGAAAACGTGCGTCGCAAGGCCAAGGGCGAAGAACCGCTCAAGGAATTGAAGAAAGAAGACGAAGACGCACTGCCGGTGGACGACGACAAGACCAAGCCGGAAGACGACGCGTACCTGGCCGAAACCGGGCGGATTCTGCTCGATTACCTGAGCCTGAGTGGTTCTGTGGCAAAGAAGTGACGAAGTGAACCCCGGCCGTAGCAGTCCGGCTTGCCGGCGTCGGCGTCTTCAAGACCGCCCCCGCCGGCAAGCCGTTCTGCTACGGGGGTTGATGAAAGACGACGAGTGATGGCAAATCGTCATCAAATAGTCATGAATCTGTCGTGAAATACGGGGCTCGATGCTTTGGCGTCGAGCCCTTTTTTCTTGCCTCGAGATTGCCATGACCGTGACCGAACAGCTGAGCGCTTTGAGTGCGATCCTGACTCACCGCGACCTGTCCAGCCTGTTCCAGCCGATCGTGTCGCTGTCGGACCGTCGCATCCTGGGTTACGAAGCCCTGACCCGCGGCCCGTCCAACAGCGCACTGCACTCCCCCGTCAGCCTGTTCGCCGTGGCGCGTCAGGCCGGCAGGCTCAGCGAGCTGGAGATGCTGTGTCGCGAATCGGCCTGCCGACGCTTCAGCGAGCAGAAACTCGATGGCAAACTGTTCCTCAACATCTCGCCCGAATCGCTGCTGGAACCCTCGCACCCGCCGGGCCAGACCCTGCAATTGCTCCAGCGCTACGGCATCCCGCCCAGCCAGGTGGTGATCGAGCTGACCGAGCAGACCCCCACCGACGATTTCGAGCTGCTGTACAACGCGCTCTATCACTACCGCGACATGGGTTTTTCCATTGCCCTGGACGACCTGGGCGCCGGCTATTCCAGCCTGCGCCTGTGGTCTGAGTTGCGTCCGGACTACGTGAAGATCGACCGGCATTTCATCGACGGCATCCATCAGGACGCGGTCAAGCGCGAGTTCGTCGGCTCCATCCTGCAGATGGCCAAGGCCTCCCGCGCGCTGGTGATCGCCGAAGGCATCGAGCTTGCCGAAGAACTGGCCGTTCTCATCGACATGGGCGTCGATCTGGTCCAGGGCTATCTACTGTGTCGCCCCCAGGAGCATCCACCTCGCGATGCCCGCACGCTGCTGCCCAAGATCGACCCCAATGCCGTGGCCCTGTTCGATGAAGGCAGCGACCTGAGCGCTCTGCTCAACACCTTGCCCGCCGTGGTGCAGACCACCCCCACCGCCGCCGTTCTGGAAGCCTTTCGCAAACAAGCCAACCTCAACTCGCTGGCGGTGCTGGACGACAAACAGCGCCCCATCGGCATCGTCCATCGTCACTCGCTGTCGGACGCTCTGCTGCAGCCCTTTGCCACGGAAATCTACGGCCGCAAGCCGATCAGCCGCCTGATGAGCGATGACTTCCTGGCGGTCGAACTGAGCCAGTCGCTGCAACAGGTCAGCCGCCTGATCACCAGCCGCGCGCGGCAGCGGATCGAGGAAGATTTCATCATCATGCAGAACGGTGTCTACCTGGGCCTTGGTCGGGTGATCGACGTGCTCAAGCTGATTACCGAGGTCAAGATCCAACAGGCGCGTTACGCCAACCCGCTGACCCTGCTGCCGGGTAACGTGCCGATCCAGCAGTGCCTGACCCGGCTGCTGCAACAGGGCCGCGAGTCGATGATCTGCTATGTGGATATCGACAGCTTCAAGCCCTTCAACGACATCTATGGCTACGGCCGGGGCGACGAGGTGTTGCTGTGCCTGGCGCAGTGCCTGAACGATCGCATCGACCCCAGCCGCGACTTCGTCGGCCACATTGGCGGCGATGATTTCCTGATGGTGTTGGGCTCTGAAGACTGGCGCAAACGTTTGAACTCGTTGCTCGAAGACTTCCAGAACCAGTGCCGGCGCTTCTACCGCGCCGAACACCTTGAGGCCGGATGCTTCGTGGCACTGAATCGTCAGGGCCAGCGCCAGGAATTCCCGTTGCTGTCACTCTCGGTGGGCGTGGTGCACCTGCACCCGCAGGCCTGCTCCACCCTGGACGCCAGCCAACTGGCCGAACTTGCGTCCCAGGCCAAGCACTATGCCAAGGACGTCGTCGGGGCGAGCGTGCATGTGATCGATACCCTCTCAATCGTGTAGGAGCGCGCTTGCCCGCGACGGCAGTGGGTCAGTTCATATATTCGGCACAGACACACCGCAGTCGTCCGGATGCGGCCCAGACCAAGCGCGCTCCTACAGGTGCAGGGCCGCGCTGCTTACTCCGGCTTCGCCTCTTCGGGGTACTCATATTCAAACACCCTCACCACTTCCGCCGCATGCCAAGACGCGGCGGCGACGCCGTCGGAGGGGCCGGTGAAGCGACCCAGGCGTTCGGCGCATTCGAAGAAGCCGGTGCGGGGCAAGCGGCTGGCGCCCTGACTGATGACCAGCGAACTGCGCAATGGCTGCTCGGCGCGGGCGTCGATGGCGGCCAGGTGTTCAAGGGCCGCGGTCAGGGTCTGCATGGCGGGGGTGGGCAATTGCAGGCGCTCCAGGAGCGCACGGTAGGTGACCAGGTGACGCTGCCTGCGAGCAAGATCCAGTTCAGCCAGAAGCGCTTCCCAGTGCTGACGGCTGATCCGCACGCTCATGGCGCACCTCGCCAGCCGGGCACACCCAATTCCCACGCCAGGCTTCGTCGGATCGCGGCATCAGGCTCGCGGCTGCCGTTTTCGATCAGTTCCAGATAGGACGGGCTGATGCCGACCGAGCGGGCCAGTTGTGCCAGCTCAAGCCCCTTGGCCTGACGCAGCGCAGCCAGTTCGCCCAGCGATGGCAGCGCGTCTGGAGAAGGGGTTTGCGCGCCGGCAGATTGAGTAATGGACGCCGTTTTCTGCGGGCTGGAAACACCGGCCGCCTTTAACAGGGCCTGATACTGCGCCCATGGCAGCACTGCGTATTCTGGCTCTCCATCGCGAGAAATGACCTGAAGATCCATACCACCCCCTGTAGGAAAAAAAACTTGTACAAGTAATCTTTTTCTTTGTATCGCAGCATCTTACC
The DNA here is from genome assembly GCF_044746825.1 of Pseudomonas sp. NPDC090201. Taxonomy (NCBI): domain Bacteria; kingdom Pseudomonadati; phylum Pseudomonadota; class Gammaproteobacteria; order Pseudomonadales; family Pseudomonadaceae; genus Pseudomonas; species Pseudomonas sp. NPDC090201. The sequence goes on along the minus strand of NZ_JBIVCX010000012.1, from coordinate 13,994 downwards.
AGCGGATGGGCAGGACTTGCGTGCAAAGTATCGACAGAGTTTTCTCAGGAGCGACGTTTTTGGACCCAAATACACTCACGAACCGTAGGAGCGCGCTTGCCCGCGATGCGGTGTGCCTGTGGAACGACTGATGTCTGACATACCGCGGTCGCGGGCAAGCGCGCTCCTACAAATGGCGTCTGACACATCGCGGTCGCCGGCAAGCCGGACTGCTACGGGGTCAGTGGTCGCGGGCTCAATCCTTCTTCTCTTGCTCCAGCAGCCTGGGCGTGGCCGGCAACCGCTCGACCACCCTCAGCTTCTCGGGATTCTGCCGCTCGCGCCACGCCCGGAAGGCGCTGAGTTCGGCTTCAAGGTTCTTCATCACGAAAGCCAGCACGGCGATGTCATCGAGCATGCCCAGCCCCGGAATCCAGTCCGGAATGGCGTCCAGCGGGCTCAGGAAATACATCAGCCCTGCCACCACCGACAGGATCGCCTTGCCACTGATGGCCCGATACTCACCGCGCCAGTACGCCAGGCACAACGCCTGAAGCAGCTTCAGGTCGTCCTTGAGCTTGCCCAGCCGGTTGCCTTCACTGGCAGCCTTGCCCGCCACGGCGAACAGCAACGCAGGCAGACGCCCCGCCGCCATCAGGCGCTTGGCCATGGGCAGATAACGAATGAAGTTCCAGGGTGCTTTCATATTCACTCCAGTGATATCGATAAAAATCGACCACACGGTCAACCATCAGACGTTGATGAACGCACCCTCTCGGGCCTGAGGGTCACGCACCCAAGGTTATCCACATTAATTGTGGATAACCTTGTGAACAGAGCCACCTTGCGGGGCTGAAACGCCCGTTTTACAGGGCCCCGGGTTAAATCGCGCGTTTTTTACCCATATGCAAAAACGCAAGAAAACCGTTGACTCAGGGTTCCATCGCCGCTAGTGGCCATGCGCCCCAGCCCGGGAAAGCGATCTCTAAAGCCGACATTTGCCGGGACATTCACCCGTATTGAGACTGCCCGGGCCTCTCTGCGTTCGAAAGGTTTGCCCGCAGAAATGAAAATGCCCCGTCGAGACGGGGCATTTTCATTCAAGCGGCAATCGATCTATCGATCACTTCTTGGCAGCGGGCTTGGCAGGTTCTGCCGCCGGCGCTGCTTCTTCCTCTTCGTCGCCCTGGGCGGCGGCGTCATTGGCGCCTGCGGCTGCAGGGTCCTTGATGCCCAGCAGTTCCAGGTCGAACACCAGCACCGAGTTGGCCGGGATGGTCGGGCTCGGGCTTTGCGCGCCGTAAGCCAGCTCGCTCGGGATGTACAGCTTGATCTTCTCGCCGACGTGCATCAGTTGCAGGCCTTCGACCCAACCCGGGATCACACCGCTGACCGGCAGATCGATCGGGCTGCCGCGCTCGACGGAACTGTCGAACACCTTGCCGTCAGTCAGTTTGCCTTCGTAGTGAACGGTCACGACGTCAGTCGGCTTGGGTACAGGACCGTCGGCTTTCTTGATGACTTCGTATTGCAGGCCGGAAGCGGTAGTGGTGACTTCCTTGCGCTTGCCGTTCTCTTCGAGGAATTTCTTGCCGGCTGCGGCCGACTCTTCGCTCATCTTGGCCATGCGCTCTTCAGCGCGTTTTTGCAGCTCGCCGAAGGCTGCAACCAGCTCTTCGTCCTTGAGCTTCTGCTCTTTCTTGCCGACGGCGTCTTCGATACCCAGCGCTACGGCTTTGGAATCCAGATCGTCCATGCCTTCCTGAGCCAGGCTCTTGCCCATGTTCAGGCCGATGCCATAAGAGGCTTTCTGTGCCGGGGTTTTCAGCTCAACGGTGCTGGCTTGCTTGTCGCAGCCCGCGAGTACCAGACCGACCAGGGCAATCGCCGCTGCTAACCGATGCTGTTTCATCCTGTTTCCTTGTTCATGCGCCAATAGGGCAAACGAGTAAAGCCGCGAGCTTATCAGGCCGCCGCGATCAATGGCTACCGGCATGAGAGGGAGAAAAGGCAGATAAGTTCAGGAGAGCAAAGGAATTGTTGTTGGATCGATAAAACTGTTCAGTTTCGGTTCAGCCTGACCTCCTCTCTCAATAAACATCGCGCAGATAGCGCTTCTGCTCCGCCAGGTAGCGCAAGTGCTCGGCGGCGCATTCCTCGCTCAGGCCGCCATGGGTGGCGATGGCTTCGCGCAGCGCCAGGTCCACGTCCCTGGCCATGTGGGTGGCGTCGCCGCAGATATAGATCTGCGCCCCCTCTTGCAGCCACCTCCACAACTGCGCCCCCTGTTCGCGGATGCGCTGCTGGACGTAGATCTTCTCGGCCTGATCCCGGGAGAATGCCAGGCTCAGGTGGGTCAGCAGGCCGCTCTTGTGCATGCCCTGCAATTCATCGCGGTAGTAGAAATCCGTGGCCACATGTTGCTCACCAAAGAACAGCCAGTTCTTGCCTTGGTCACCCCGCGCCTGACGCTCTTGCAGGAATGCCCGAAACGGCGCCACGCCGGTGCCTGGGCCGATCATGATGATCGGTACATCTCCATCTGCGGGTACCCGAAAATGGCGGCTGGGCTGAAGGAAGATCGGCACCTCGCAATGCTCTGCACGGTCCGCGAGGAAGGTCGAAGACACGCCCTTTCGCTTGCCATAGCGGACGGCCGAGACGGTCAGGTGCACTTGATCGGGATGGGCCATGGCGCTTGAGGCAATGGAATAAAGGCGCGGCTGCAAAGGTCGCAGGCTTTCGAGCAGTTCCTGCCCTGCGCAATGCAGCGGGAATTCACGCAGCACGTCCGCCAGTTGCCGCCCCCACAACCAGCTTTTCAACTCGCCCTTGAGCGACTCGCCCAGCAGGTTCTGCAATTGCGGATGCCTGCCGTGCCGGGCGATGAAGTCGAGGGATTCGCCACTGGGGCGGGCGATTTCGTAGTGCTCGGTCAATGCCTGACGCAGCGAAACCTCGCCCACTCTGTCGACACTCACCGGCTGTTCGCCCTTGAGCCCGGTGAGTTCAAGCACTTCATCCACCAGCGCCGGGCAGTTCTGCGGCCACACACCCAGCGCATCGCCCGCTTGATATGTCATGCCCGAGTCACCCAGGGTCAGGGCGAACTGCCGGGTGTCCTTGGCGGCACCCTCGCCGTTCAAACGTCGGTTGATCACAAGGCGCGAGCGGTGCGGTCGACCGCGGGTCGGCTGGTCGCTGACCGGGCTGTCGGGAATCACATCAGGGATGTCCAGCGCCAACGCCTGCTGCAATGCCTTGAACCAGCCATCGGCGTGGGCCTGAAAATCCCCGTCGCAATCGACCCTTTCAATCAGCGGCGATGCACCCAGCGTGAGCAAGCGTTGATCAAGGTTCCTGCCGTGCTGGCAGAAGGTTTCATAACTGGGATCCCCCAGTGCCAGGACCGCATAACGCAACGACTCCAGACGCTCCTGCTGCGCACTCAGTGACTGCCAAAAACCCTGGCCGTTGTCGGGCGAATCACCGTCGCCAAAGGTGCTGCTGATGAGCGCGAGGTTCTCCACCTGGCTCAATCGCGCCGGCGGAAAACTGTCCATGGCCGCTACCTGCACGGCCACGCCAGCGGTGCGCAGATGGCTGCCATAACGCTTGGCCAGAGTTTCCGCATTGCCGGTCTGCGAAGCCCACAGCAGGGTCAGCAGCGGCTCGCCTTCGCAGGCATCCACTGGCTCGTCAGCCGTGTCAGGCAGGTCGAGGAAACGGTGGCCGATCAACTCGACCTTCTTCAGGGCCACCGCACAGAACTTGAATTCGGGCTGGCGGGAAATCGGGTCGATGGCGTCGCTGGTCACCGCGTTGATCGCCAGGTGCTCGCCATACCGATCGTTCCAGTGGAACGGCGCAAAACAGTTGCCGGGGCGAACGCGATCCGTGACCACCGCAGGCAGTATCGCCTGCCCTCGGGTGGAGCGGATCTGGACCGCGTCCTTGTCCCTGATGCCCAAGACCTGCGCATCGTCGGGATGGATTTCGACGAAGGGGCCGGGGTTGAGCTTGTTCAGGGTGGGAATTTTTCCGGTCCTGGTCAGGGTGTGCCACTGGTGCTGGACCCGGCCGGTGTTGAGCACCATGGGGAAATCATCGTTGGGCATTTCCGCCGGCGGCATGTGCGGGCGCGGCAGGAACATGGCCTTGCCGCTCTCGGTGGGGAAGCGGATCGCGGCGTCTTTCAGGTAGCGGATCGGGTTGCGGGTGTTTTCGTCGCCCGGTGCGCAGGGCCATTGCAGCGGTTGCTCGCGTAGCCGCGCGTAACTGGCGCCGCGAATGTCGTAGCCGGTTTTCGGGTTGCAGGCCTGTTTGATTTCCTCGAACACTTCTTCGGCGCTGGTGTAACCGAAGGCCTCGCCGAAGCCCATTTCACAGGCGACGAGAGCGATGATCTGCCAGTCCGGCAAAGCCTGGCCCGGTGCGTCAACGGCTTTCTGGGTGAGGTTCAGGTTGCGCTCGGAGTTGATCATCACCCCTTCGGCCTCGGCCCACAGCGCACCAGGCAGGAGGATGTCGGCGTAGCGATTGGTTTCAGTGTCCAGAAACGCATCCTGGGTGATCACCAGCTCAGCGGCCTGCAACGCTTCGATCACTGTGGTGCGATTGGCAACGCTGGCCACCGGGTTGGTGCAGATGATCCAGCAGGCTTTGATCGTGCCGTCGCGCATCTGCTGGAACATGTCGATGGTGCCGCCGCCGAGCTGCTGGCCCAGGCTGCCCCGTGGAATCGCCCACAGGTCTTCGATGAACTGGCGCTCGTCCTCGACCAGCACCGAGCGCTGCCCGGGCAGCCCCGGCCCCATGTAGCCCATCTCGCGTCCGCCCATGGCGTTGGGTTGCCCAGTGAGGGAAAACGGCCCGCTGCCGGGGCGGCAGATCGCGCCGGTGGCCAAGTGCAGGTTGCACAGCGCGTTGGTGTTCCAGGTGCCGTGGGTGCTCTGGTTCAGGCCCATCGTCCAGCAGCTCATCCACTCCGGTGCCCGACCGATCATCTCGGCGGCCTTGCGAATGTCGGCTTCTGTGAGGCCCGTGATGAGCGACACTTTGTCAGGGGTGTAGTCGGCGAGAAAACCTGGCATGGCTTCCCAGCCCTGGGTGTATGAAGCGATGAACCGGGCATCGACGTCGCCGTTCTCCAGCAACAGGTGCAGCAGGCCGTTGAGCAGTGCCAGGTCGGTGCCGGGTCTGATCTGCAGGAACAGGCTGGCCTTGTCGGCGGTAGCGCTGCGGCGCGGATCGACCACGATCAGCTTCGCCCCGGCCTTGACCCGGTCCATCATGCGCAGGAACAGGATCGGGTGACAGTCAGCCATGTTGGCGCCGATCACGAAAAACAGGTCGGCCTTGTCGAAGTCGTCGTAGGAGCCCGGCGGGCCGTCGGAGCCCAGCGACAGTTTGTAGCCGCTGCCTGCGCTGGCCATGCACAGCCGCGAGTTGGACTCGATGTTGTTGGTGCCCACGAAACCCTTGGCCAGTTTATTGACCAGGTACTGGGCCTCCAGCGACATCTGGCCGGACACATAAAAGGCCAGGGCATCGGGGCCATCGCGGTCGAGGATCGCGCGCAGGCGTACACCCGTTTCGCGGATCGCGGCGGCCATGTCGCTGCGCACCGGTTCCTGATGGCGGGCATTGCGAAGCCAGGCGTCTTCCATGCGCCCGGACTCGACGAGGGCCTGGCCCGCCGTGGTGCCCTTGGTGCACAGGCGGCCGAAGTTGCTGGGGTGGGATTTGTCGCCGCTGACCTTGATCACACGGTTATTTTCCACCTGCATGACGATGCCGCAGCCGACACCGCAATAAGGACACACGCTTCGTACATTGTTGCTGGCCATATTTCCATTTCCCGAAAACAAAAAAGACGCCCTGTTCCCCCCTCGTCGAAAACGGGGAGCACACGGCGCCTTTGTCGTGGAAATGGCAATCGGCGTTGACTGCCCATGTAGGTGGCTTTGCAAAGGGCAGGCCATTTATTGCATTTCACGGACGCTCCCGCCGGCAAGCCGTGCTGCTACGGAGAGGTGGCGCGCAGTCGGCATCACGATGGGGCGACACCGGGGAAATCGCACCCTTTTCGTGCCTACCGAGACCACCGCTCTTGTAGGAGCGCGCTTGCCCGCGACCTGCCGCAAAGCGGCAGAAAACCCGGCAACCGCGGTGCACCTGAAACAACCGAAGTGGCTGATTTATTGCCGGTTCCCGGCAGATCGCGGGCAAGCGCGCTCCTACGCCCTGGCGGGCAGAATCACAGGCGTAGCAGCGCACTGGCACACCCATTGCTTCACTCCCCCCAAGCCCCGCCTCAAAACGCGGGCAGCCCGGGTCGGTCAACGATGATCGTCCGCCTTCAAGGCACGGGCTTACAGGTTGCGCCGACACTGCGGTCGAGTGCCAACCCCTAAAAGAACAGGCAAAGGCGCCTGGAACCCAACGGTTCCGGGCGCCTTTTTTTTGCTTTGAAAAAACCTGATTGGCCTCGGCCGGGACTCGATATGAACACCACAGTCGCCTCTGTAAAAGATCTGGAAACCCTGATCGTCGTGGGTAACGGGATGGTCGGGCATCACTGCGTCGAACAACTGATCGCCGCCGGTGCCCTTGAGCGCTATCGCATCCATGTGTTCGGCGAAGAAGATCAGCGCGCCTACGACCGCGTGCACCTGTCGGAATACTTTGGCGGCCGCGATGCCGAGTCACTGGCCCTGAGCGATGCCTCTCTCTATGAGCAACCCGGCCTGACCCTGCACCTGGGCGTGCCCGTGCTGGAAATCGACCGGGCCCGCCGCGAGGTGATTACCGCCAAGGGCGCATTCGGCTTCGACAAACTGGTGCTGGCCACCGGCTCCTACCCCTTCGTGCCGCCGATCGAAGGCGCCGAAGGTCACTCGCGCCTGGTCTATCGCACCCTGGACGACCTGGACACCATCCGCGCTGCAGCCGCCAACGCCAAGCGAGGGGTGGTGGTCGGCGGCGGCCTGTTGGGGCTCGAAGCGGCGAACGCCCTCAAGTCCCTGGGCCTGGAAGCCCATGTCGTGGAGTTCGCCCCGCGCCTGATGCCGGTGCAACTGGACGATCTGGGCGGCGCTGCGCTGAAGGCGCGCATCGAAGCCTTGGGCGTCGGCGTGCACCTGTCACGCGCCACCCAGTCGATCAGTGCAGGCCAAGAACTGCGCTACCGCATGAACTTCGCCGGGGATGAGTTCCTCGAAACCGATCTGATCGTGTTCTCCGCCGGCATCCGTCCTCAGGACGCACTCGCCCGCCAGTGCGAACTGGAATTGGGGCCACGGGGCGGCGTTGCCATCGACGAGCATTGCCGCACCAACGACGCCGACATCTTCGCCATCGGCGAGTGCGCCGCCTGGAATGGCAGCATCTTCGGCCTCGTCGCGCCGGGCTACCAGATGGCCCGCAGCGTCGCCGCGCAGTTGTGCGACCTGGACGCCGAACCCTTCTTCGGCGCCGACATGTCCACCAAACTCAAGCTGCTCGGCGTGGATGTCGGTTCCATCGGCGATGCCCACGGCGCCCTGACCGGTGCGCGCAGCTATCGCTACATCGATGAAGCCACCTCGACCTACCGCCGCCTGGTGGTGTCCGCCGATGGCAAGCAGGTGCTGGGCGCGGTACTGGTCGGCGACAACAGTTACTACGACACCCTGCTGCAATACGCGCAGAACGGCATCAAGCTGCCAGCCGATCCGTCGAGCCTGATCCTGCCGCAAAGCGAAGGCGCGCCGACCCTGGGCGCCGACGCGCTGCCCGCCACGGCGACCATCTGCTCCTGCCACAACGTCAGCAAGGCTTCGATCTGCTCGGCCATCGACAGCGGCTGCACCGACCTTGCGGGACTCAAGGCCTGCACCAAGGCGGCCACCGGTTGCGGCGGCTGTTCGGCCTTGCTCAAGAGTGTGTTCGAGCACGAACTGATCGCCCGTGGCGTGGCGGTGGACAAGAGCCTGTGCGAGCACTTCGCGTTCACTCGCCAGGAGCTGTACGCCTTCGCCCGCGTCGAAAACATCGAGAGTTTCGAGCAGATGCTGGCGCAGCACGGCAAGGGTCATGTCGGTTGCGACATCTGCAAACCGGTGGTCGGGTCGATCCTTGCGTCCTGCTGGAACAAGCCGATCATGGACCCTACGCTGGTGCCGCTGCAGGACACCAACGACACCTTCATGGCCAACATGCAGAAGAACGGCACCTACTCGGTGGTGCCGCGCATTCCGGCGGGGGAAATCACCCCGGACGGCCTGATTGCCATCGGCGCGGTGGCGAAGAAATACGATCTGTACACCAAGATCACCGGCGGCCAGCGCATCGACCTGTTCGGTGCGCAATTGCATGAGCTGCCGGACATCTGGGCCGAACTGATCGCCGCCGGTTTCGAGACCGGCCACGCCTATGGCAAATCGACGCGCACGGTGAAATCCTGCGTCGGCAGCACCTGGTGTCGTTATGGCGTGCAGGACAGTGTGCAGATGGCACTGACTATCGAGGATCGCTACAAAGGCCTGCGCTCGCCACACAAGCTCAAGTTCGCGGTGTCGGGTTGCACCCGCGAATGCGCCGAGGCCCAGAGCAAGGACATCGGCGTGATCGCCACCGAGAACGGCTGGAACCTGTATGTGTGCGGCAACGGCGGCATGCGTCCGCGCCACGCCGAGCTGTTCGCCACGGACCTGGACGACGCCACGCTGATTCGCTACATCGACCGCGTGCTGATGTTCTACATCCGCACCGCCGACAAGCTGCAGCGCACCTCGGTGTGGCGCGAATCCCTGGAAGGTGGGCTGGATTACCTCAAGGCCGTGGTCATCGACGACAGCCTGGGCCTGGCCGCAGAACTGGAGGAGCAGATGCAACTGGTGGTCGACCGCTACGAATGCGAATGGGCCAACGCGCTCAAGAGCCCGGAAAAGCTCAAGCGCTTCCGCACCTTCGTCAACGACAAGAGCGCCGACCCGGACATTCATTTCGTCAAGGAACGCAGCCAGCGCCGCCCGGCACGGGCCAATGAACTCAACCTTATCCCTGTTGCGGAGACCGTACGATGAGCCAGGCCAATGCACTGCTGAACAACACCGCCCAGACCCACGCCTGGCGCGCCGTGTGCACCCGCGAGGATCTGGTCCTCAATTCCGGCGTCGTGGCGCTGGTGGGCACTACCCAGGTGGCGTTGTTTTGGGTGGCTTCGACCAGCGGCACACCGCGGTTGTTTGCCGTGGACAACCGCGACCCGGTGTCCGGGGTCAACGTGATCGGCCGCGGCCTGATCGGCAGCCTGGCGGGCGACCTGGTAATTGCTTCGCCACTCTATAAACAGCATTACCGTCTCGAAGACGGCACCTGCCTTGAAGACGCCGCCCTGCACCTGCGCACCTGGCCGGTTCGCACCGTGGGGGATGTGGTTGAAATTGACGTGAGCTGAGTACCAGCACGGCCGGCGGCATGATGTGGATGAATCGACGATCGTCGATCAAAGAAGTCCTGTGGGAGCGGGCTTGCCCGCGAAGGCGGTGGGTCAGTAACTCTTGATACCGCAGGTCTGACGCATTCGCGGGCAAGCCCGCTCCCACAGAGTTTTCCCGGCGCATCGGTTGCATGGAATGGCAAAAAAAACGGGCAACCGAAGTTGCCCCAAATGCCTTGCGTGCTCTTGTCGAGGGAGACTCAGTCCTTGCCGCGCGTGTGCGAGTCTCTCCATATGAACAGCGCCAGAGCCGCGAAAAAGCTCAGCATCAACATGACCGTGATAACCCCGGCCAGCACTGCATGATCGAGAAACATGAACGCCCCTCCTGCTGTGACCCTGTTCGATGGGTGCAGAGTAACCAGAGGGGTATCGGGAAGTGTTGACTCAGATCAACGCCACCGCGCATTGGGCTGGCGGCTTGAGTCGATTGGGCAGGAAGAAGGACTAGCGCTTCTTGGGCTTGCTCTTGGGTTTCTTGCGGGGCTTGGCCAACGGCATGGCCTGCTCGAAGGCCTGGCGCACTTCGTTGAGCCGCTTGTCGTTGAGGTCATGGACACGCTTGGCGCGCTCTGCGCCCAGGTCCACCAGATTGTCGTCGCTCATGGCGTGCTGCTCTCGATTGCCTATTGACGACAATAATGCGCAATCGAATCGGCGCTGACTAGAGGCTGAAACATTCCGCCTCGGGAAATCCTGCTTCAGACCTTGAGGTCCACCCACAGGCCCTGGCGCGGTTCGTCGTCGATGATCGGCACCACCGGCACGGTGTTGTCGGCGTTCAGGTAATCGCCGGGTATCGCCGGCCCCGGATGCGGTTTGTGCTCGGCGTCGTCAGCGTTCAACTCGGGATGACGGTCGGCGGTTCGGCGGTCGCGTCGTCGTCGCTGCTGGCGGCGCTGCTCTTCACGCAGCAACACCTGGGCTTCTTCCGGCTCACGCTGGCGCATGTCGATGGTCGATTCGTTGGAGCTTGGCTGAGTAGGTGTCACCGGCGGCACGCTGGGCGTCGGTTTGACCGGGTCCTGCTGCGCAGTCACGGGTGCCGCACTCAAGGGGATCAGCGGTGGCAGCATGGTAATGGTCTCCTGTTATCAGGCTTTCGGCTGCCGTTTCGTCGACTTTAGCCGCCGTGCAAGGAAGTTTCGACTATGTTTTTCGCAACAAGTGCACCGACCAGTCTGCGCGCAAAGCCCCTCGCCCAGCAAATACGGACGTAATACCCCACAGGTTACGCACAAGGCTTTGGCCTGGGCGCCTTGTTCCGTTACCATAGTCGGCTTTTTCAAGGCGGGAGTCAGGCAGCATGGCGCAGCAGTATCAACCGGGGCAACGCTGGATTAGCGACAGCGAAGCCGAGCTGGGTTTAGGCACCGTTCTGGCACAGGACGGCCGCTTGTTGACCGTGCTCTATCCGGCCACTGGCGACACCCGCCAGTATGCTTTGCGCAATGCGCCGCTGACGCGGGTGCGCTTTTCGCCGGGTGACACCATCACCCACTTCGAAAACTGGAAGATGACCGTTCGCGAGGTCGACGACGTCGATGGCCTGCTGGTCTACCACGGCCTGAACGCGCAGAACGAGCCGGTCACCCTGCCGGAAACCCAGCTGTCGAACTTCATCCAGTTCCGTCTGGCGAGCGACCGTCTGTTCGCCGGGCAGATCGACCCGCTGGCCTGGTTCTCCCTGCGTTACCACACCCTGGAACACACCAGCCGTCAGCTGCAATCCTCGCTGTGGGGCCTGGGCGGCGTTCGCGCCCAGCCTATCGCCCACCAGTTGCACATCGCCCGTGAAGTCGCCGACCGCATCGCGCCGCGCGTACTGCTGGCCGATGAAGTGGGCCTGGGCAAGACCATCGAAGCGGGTCTGGTGATCCATCGCCAGTTGCTTTCGGGCCGCGCCAGTCGCGTGCTGATCCTGGTTCCGGAAAACCTGCAGCACCAGTGGCTGGTGGAAATGCGCCGCCGTTTCAACCTGCAGGTCGCGCTGTTCGACGCCGAGCGTTTCATCGAGAGCGATGCCACCAACCCGTTCGAAGATACCCAGCTTGCGCTGGTGTCGCTGGAATGGCTGGTGGAAGACGAAAAGGCCCAGGACGCACTGTTCGCCGCCGGCTGGGACCTGATGGTCGTCGACGAAGCCCACCACCTGGTCTGGCACGAAGACAAGGTCAGCCCCGAGTATTCGCTGGTCGAGCAACTGGCCGAAGTGATTCCAGGCGTGCTGCTGCTCACCGCCACCCCTGAACAACTGGGTCAGGACAGCCACTTCGCTCGTCTGCGCCTGCTGGACCCGAACCGTTTCCATGACCTGAAAGCCTTCCGCGCCGAGAGCGAAAACTATCGCCCGGTGGCCGAAGCCGTTCAGGAGCTGCTCGATCAAGGCCGTCTTTCGCCCAAGGCCCACGAAACCATCCACGGTTTCCTCGGCGCCGAAGGCGAAGCGCTGCTGGCCGCCGTGGCCGATGGCGACACCGAAGCCAGCGCCCGCCTGATCCGCGAACTTCTCGACCGCCACGGCACCGGCCGCGTGCTGTTCCGCAACACCCGCGCCGCCGTGCAAGGGTTCCCGGAGCGCAACCTGCACCCCTACCCGCTGCCGTGCCCTGCCGAATACCTGGAATTGCCGATTGGCGATCACGCCGACCTGTACCCGGAAGTCAGCTTCCAGGCCCAGGGCGAAACCAGCGAAGAAGAACGCTGGTGGCGCTTCGACCCGCGCGTCGACTGGCTGATCGACACGCTGAAGATGCTCAAGCGCGTCAAGGTGCTGGTGATCTGCGCCCACGCCGAAACCGCGATGGACCTGGAAGACGCCCTGCGCGTGCGCTCCGGCATTCCGGCCACGGTGTTCCATGAAGGCATGAACATCCTGGAACGCGACCGCGCCGCCGCCTACTTCGCGGACGAAGAATTCGGCGCTCAGGTGCTGATCTGTTCGGAAATCGGCAGTGAAGGCCGCAACTTCCAGTTCGCCCATCACCTGGTGCTGTTCGATCTGCCAGCGCACCCTGACCTGCTGGAGCAGCGCATCGGCCGTCTGGACCGTATCGGCCAGAAGCACACCATCGAGCTGCACGTGCCGTACCTGGAAACCAGCCCGCAAGAGCGTCTGTTCCAGTGGTATCACGAGGCGCTGAACGCCTTCCTCAATACCTGCCCGACCGGCAACGCCCTGCAGCATCAGTTCGGCCCGCGTCTGCTGCCGCAGCTTGAAGGCGGCGACGAAGACGACTGGCAGGCACTGGTCACCGAAGCCCGCACCGAGCGCGAGCGCCTGGAAACCGAGCTGCACACCGGTCGCGACCGCCTGCTGGAACTCAACTCCGGTGGCGCGGGCGAAGGTGAAGCGCTGGTGGAGGCGATCCTGGAGCAGGACGACCAATTCACCCTGCCGATCTACATGGAAACCCTGTTCGACGCCTTCGGCATCGACAGCGAAGACCATTCGGAAAACGCGCTGATCCTCAAGCCGAGCGAGAAGATGCTCGACGCCAGTTTCCCGCTGGGCGACGACGAAGGCGTGACCATCACCTACGACCGCAACCAGGCGCTGTCCCGCGAGGACATGCAGTTCATCACCTGGGAACACCCGATGGTGCAGGGCGGCATGGATCTGGTGCTGTCCGGTTCGATGGGCAACACCGCCGTCGCGCTGATCAAGAACAAGGCACTCAAGCCCGGCACCGTGCTGCTTGAATTGCTGTATGTCAGTGAAGTGGTCGCGCCGCGCTCGCTGCAACTGGGCCGCTACCTGCCACCGGCAGCCCTGCGCTGCCTGCTGGATGGCAATGGCAACGACCTGTCGAGCCGCGTGTCGTTCACCACCCTGAACGACCAGCTCGAAAGCGTGCCACGGGCCAGCGCCAACAAGTTCATTCAGGCCCAGCGCGATGTGCTCAACCCACAGATCAACGCCGCCGAAAGCAAGATCGCACCCAAGCACGCCGAACGCGTGGCCGAGGCACAGCGTCGTCTGGCCGCAGACACCGACGAAGAACTGGCGCGCCTGACCGCCTTGCAAGCGGTCAACCCGACCGTACGCGACAGCGAACTGACCGCCCTGCGCGACCTGCGCGAACAAGGCCTGGCGATGCTGGAAAAAGCCGCGCTGCGCCTGGAAGCGATCCGCGTGCTGGTGGCGGGCTAACGCCAACCCTAGTATCAGCACGGCTCGCCGGCGGCAGCGGTGGATCAGACACAGATGCAGTGCCTGACCCACCGCCGTCGCGGGCAAGCGCGCTCCTACAGTGGTGCACATCTGTAGGAGTGAGCTTGCTCGCGATTGCGTTCTGCCAGGCGGCATGTTCATCCCAGACACACCGCTAACGCTGTAGGAGCGCGCTTGCCCGCGACTGCGGTGGGTCAGCCGACATCTTCATCAAAGATAGATCGCCATCGCGAGCAAGCTCACTCCTACAGGGGGCCGTGGTGTGTCAGTCAGACAGCCGTCGCCGATCCACCGCCGTCGCGGGCAAGCGCGCTCCTACAGTGGTGCACATCTGTAGGCGTGAGCTTGCTCGCGATT
>NZ_JBIVCX010000011.1:0-153681 GCF_044746825.1 Pseudomonas sp. NPDC090201 | reverse complement strand
GGCTTTCGCGGCTTCCTGCCGCTCATCCCCCTGCACGACGCCTGCGCTCGGCCTGGCGCCTTTACGTCGCGTTCGGCGGTGTCTGGGCCATCGCGTATGAAGATCAAGATCAAGATCAAGATCAAGATCTTAGGTTGAACCCCGACCCGTAGCAGTCCGGCTTGCCGGCGTCGGCGCCCCCAAAATCGCCACCGCCGGCAAGCCGGACTGCTACGCGTGAATGACCTCAACCTTGTAGGAGCGCGCTTGCCCGCGATGGCGTTGGTGCATCCGACACTTTTCCATCGAATGTACCGGCCATTCGCGGGCAAGCGCGCTCCTACGGTTCCGGGTATGGCAAGACCGCTCCCCCCGGCATGCCGTGTTGCCTCAAGCCACCGAAGCCTGCAGCTTCACCTCCCGCTCGGGCCTGAGCAGCGGCGTCACGCCGAGCATCACCGCCAGCACGCCAAACAACAATTCATACCCCAATCCATACCCACCAGTGACATCCCTCAGCACCCCGAAGCAGATAGGTCCAAGCGCCGCTATCAGGTAGCCGACGAACAACATGAACACCGTCCAGGCCCCCGCCTGCTCGGGGGTGGTGGTGTTGTCCAGCGGCAGGGTCATGGCCACGGTGAAGCCCATTCCCAGGCCAATGGCTGCCAGCACCACGTAAAGCGCTGGTGCCCAGTTCGGCGCAAAGGCCATCCCGGCGATGCCCAGCGCTGCCAGCAGTGTCGACAGGCCCACCAGCGCCCGACGGTCGTGAGCCTGGCCCGGAATCAACCCTGCGCCCACACTGGCAATCGCAAACACCGACGTGAACATCCCCAGCAACACACCCGACGGCAGCGAGGTCACCCCGGTCTCGGACGATGCAGGCGCCAGCCAGGCGAACAGTGCGTACACCACGAACTGCCCGGCACCGAAGTTGAACGCCACCAGCCATGCCTGGCGATTGCCCCAGGGCAGGCGTGCGCGCTGGGTGGTGGGTCTGGTGGAGGGCGTGCTCATGGCGAAGCGTCGGGCCATCCACAGCCAGCTGATGACCGCGGTGATACACAGCAGCGCCCAGATGCCGGCACCCACGCGCCAGTCCTGGGCCAGTTGCGAAAGCGGCGCGGTGAAGACTGCCGCCAGGGTTGCGCCGAGGCTCAGCCCTGCGGCATAGATGCCCATGAACAGCGCCGCGCGATGAGGGAAGTGGGCCTTGATCCAGCCACCGATCAGCGCCCCGGCAATGGCGATGCCGACGCTCGCCAGAAAGGTGCTGGCCAGCAGCACAAACGTCCCTGGCGATAATGCCCGCAACACCGTCGCGACCCCGAGCAAGGCCAGGGCCGCCACCACACAACGGTCGGTACCGAAGCGCCGTGCCAGGTTGGGTGCCATGAGCGCGAATACCGCCATGCACACGTCAGGAATGGAGGTAAGCAGCGCCGCCTGGGTGAAGCTCAGGTCGAATTGCCGCTGGATCAGCAACAGGATCGGCCCGATGGACACGATGGCTGGACGCAGGGCGATGGACAGGACCAGCAGGCCAATGACCGCTGCCAACGTATGCCGGGTGGCGGGTGAACCGGGTGAATTGCTCATGTGCAAACCCTCATGCAGGTGATGAATGAGGGAAATGCTAATGACGTCTGAAAAGCGACGAATGCCAGATAGTGTCGAGAAAGTGACAAATCCGCTTGACGCCATCCCCATGACCGGGCGACATAGCCATTGCCGCCCGACGAGCCCGCAGCATGAAAAAAACCACCCGCACCCTCGCTGCCAATACCGAGCGCAGCGTGGACTATCAGGATTATCGCGACGTACCGCGGCCAATGACCGTGCTGGTGCGCGATCAGCAGACCGGCGAATACAACGCGCCCCATGACCACCGCCACGGCCAGATCCTGTACGCCGCCAGCGGCATGATGCGCGCGGTGACCGAGGACGGCCTGTGGTTCCTGCCGCCCCGGCGGGCGCTGTGGATTCCGCCCGGGATCGTCCACGACCAGTTGATGCTCAGCCCCGTGCAGCTGCGCTCGGTGTACATCGAGCCGCATCTGGCCGAGGGCTTTGGTGACAGCTGCAAGATCGTCGAAGTCTCGGTCATGTTGCGCGAGCTGATCCTGGCGCTGGCCGACCAGCCTATCGAATACCCCCAGGAGGGGCGCAACGCGCACATCGTCGCCTTGATCCTCCATGAGATCGCCTCGGCGCAAAGCCTGCCGCTGCAAATACCCTGGCCCGTGGACCGGCGGCTGGTGACGGTGTGCAAGGCGATTCTGGAGCACCCTGAACAACCGCATTCGGTGGAGTTCTGGGCGGATAAGGTCGGCGCCAGTTCGCGCACGCTGATTCGGCTGTTCATCAAGGAAACCGGGCTGACGTTCCGGCACTGGGTGCAACAGGTCAGGCTGGCCACGGCCATCGACCGGCTGGAGCAGGGGCAGGCGGTGGGCAGGGTTGCGCGGGATCTGGGCTACGCCAGCCAGAGTGCGTTCAGTGCGATGTTCAGGCGGGTGATGGGGGAGTCGCCGAGGGAGTTTCTGTACCGGGAGTGAGGGGGTGACATCCAGTGTGTGTCGAAACAACGCGCCGGACAATTCTGTGGGAGCGGGCTTGCCCGCGAATGCGACGGACCTGGCACATCGAAGGTGACTGGTCCACCGCGATCGCGGGCAAGCCCGCTCCCACAGAGCGTTCGTTGAACGCTGCTACAGCTCGGTGATCGATTCGATCAGACTGCCGCGTACGGCGGATAGTCCACATACCCTTTGGCATCACCGCCGTAGTAGGTGTCGCGATCCGGCGTGGTCAGGGGCCAGCCGTTCTTCAGGCGGGCGACCAGGTCAGGGTTGGCGATGAAGGGCTGGCCGAAGCCTGCGAGGTCGATCAGGCCGGCGTCCACCAGGTCCTGCGCGCGTTCCAGGGTCATGTCGCCGGCGAGGATCAGCGCGGTGTCGCCCAGTTGTTCCTTGCAGTGTTGCAGCAGGGTGCGCAGCGCCTGTTCCTGGGCGTCGGCGCCTTCCTGGGCGAGAAAGAAGTGCGACTGGTCCATGACGTGCACGTAGGAAACGCCGCGCTGGCTCATGCCGGCGCAGAGCGCCGAGTAGGTTTCGTCGATTTCCGGGTAGATCGGCATGTCGAACAGTTGGCCGTAGGGCGATACGCGAATCCCGACCCGGTGAGCGCCGATCCGGGCGATGACGGCGTCGACCACTTCGAACACGAAGCGCAGGCGACCCTCCAGGGTCTGGGCCGAGTAGCGGTCGCTGCGATCGTTGATCAGCGGGTTGAGGAACTGCTCAATCAGGTAGCCGTTGGCACCGTGGATTTCCACGCCGTCGAAGCCCGCGTCGATGGCGTTCTGCGCGGCCTGGGCGAAGTCTTCGACCACGCGGCCGACTTCTTCGGTGGCCAGGGCACGAGGTGTCGAGGTCGCGACGAAACCGGGCTCGCCGTCATCGGTGTAGCCGAAGGCAATGGCGCCCTGCGCAGCTTTGTCGGTGGAGCTGACCGGGGCCTTGCCGTCGATCTGGATCGAGGTGTGGGACACGCGGCCCACGTGCCACAGCTGGGCGAACATGCGTCCGCCGACGCTGCGCACCGAGTCGGTGACCAGCTTCCAGCCTGCGATCTGCTCCTGGGTGAAAATGCCGGGGTTGAACAGATAGCCCTGGCCTTCGCGGGAGATCGGCGTGCCTTCCGAGACGATCAGCCCGGCGGTGCCGCGCTGGGTGTAATGCAGCGCGATCTGCGCGGTTGCGATGTCTTGCGGCGCCCGCGAGCGGGTCATCGGTGCCATGACGAAACGGTTGTTCAGGGTCAGGCCGTTGAGGTCATAGGGGGCGAACAGGTCGATCATAAAGGGGCTCCGGCTGCGCGATGGCAGGTGGTAATGAAGAATGCAGCGATGGTAGAAGCTTGCTGAAACAGCCACAATGCAGCGCATTCGCAAAAGACCATTGCGATTTCAGCAATCGCACGGGAGCCTCGGCATGCACCTCAAAGCCCATCGTTTCTTCGCCATGGTGGCCGTGACCGGCAGTTTCTCCGCCACTGCGCGGCACTTCCAGGTGCCGGCGTCTTCGGTTTCGCGCTTCATCGCAGCGCTGGAACGTGAAGTCGGGCAGCAACTGCTGTACCGCAACACCCGCGCCGTGACGCTGACCGAGGCGGGCGAGCGCTATTACCTGCAAATCCGCGAAGTGCTGGACCTGCTGGACGCTGCCGACGAGCAAGTCACCGGCAAGGGCGGCGGGATTCGGGGTCTGGTGCGGATCAATGCGCCGGTGGCGCTGGGGCATCTGCACATCGTCAAGCTGCTGGACGGTCTGTACGAGCGCTACCCGGAATTGACGGTGGAACTAACGGTGTCGGACGTCTACATCGACCCGGTGCAGGAAGGATTCGACCTCACCTTCCGGGTCGGGCATCTGCAGGATTCGGCGCTGATCGGACGCAAGATCTGCGATCAGCATTTCGTGCTGTGCGCCAGTCCCGCCTACGTGCAGCGGTATGGCGAGCCGAAGACTCCCGAGGATCTGCGCAACCACCAGTGCCTGGTGTACAAGGGTTCGAGCGGGGCGCAGCGCTGGCATTTGCGCAAGTCCGCAGGGGGCGCGGCGCAGGTTATCGACGTCAACGGGCCGCTGCGCAGCAACAACGCGCAGGTGCTGGTGGAGGCGGCATTGGCGGGCAGGGGGCTGGTGTTTTTTCCCACCTGGCTGTTCAGCAAGGCGCATTTCACCAGCGGTGAACTGGTCAGGCTGTTGCCCCAGTGGTGCGGCTCGGTGGAGGAAATCCCCAGCCCCATTCACCTGATTTCCCCCGAGAACCGCCTGCGGTCGCAGAAGACCCGGGCGGTCTGGGATTACTTCCTGCAGGCGATTGGCTCGCCGCCGTACTGGGACGACTTGGGCAACTGAGCGTGGCGGATGCCCGACTTGTCAGCCGGGCATCCAGCCGCGCTGTCAGCGCAGGTCAGCCAGCAGTTTTTGCAGTTGCGAGCGCGCCTGTTCCTCGAGCGGGAACACCGGCAGGCGCGGGGCGCCGGCTTCCAGGCCGGTCATGCCCAGGCCGGCCTTGATCGTCGCCGGCAATCCGCCCTTGAGGATGAACTCCAGCATCGGCAACTGCCGGTAGAACGACTCCTGCGCCCGCGACAGATCGCCTTCGAGAATGGCGTCGTAGAGGTCGAGATTGTGCGCGGCAATCAGGTTCGGCGCTGCGGTGCACCAGCCCTTGGCCCCGGCCACGAAAGCCTCCAGCGCCAGCGGGTTGCAGCCGTTGTAGAACGGTATCTGACCTTCGCCCAGTTGCTGCAATTTGTGCATGCGCTGGATGTCGCCGGTGCTCTCCTTGACCATGGTCACGTTTTCCACCGCACGCACGATCTTCAGGATCAGGTCCACCGACATGTCGGTGCCGCTGGTGGCCGGGTTGTTGTAGAGCATGATCGGCGTTGCGATGCTGTCGCCGATGGCCTGGTAGTGCTGCAGGATTTCCTTCTCGCTGAGCTTCCAGTACGAGGCCGGCAGGACCATCACCGCATCGGCGCCGCGGGCTTCGGCAAAACGGGCCCGCTGGATGGCCTTGGCGGTGGTGAGGTCGGACACGCTGACGATCACGGGTACCCGCTTGTTGACGTAGCCAGTGCTGAATTCGGCGACTTCCTGCCATTCGGCGTCGCTCAGGTAGGCGCCTTCGCCAGTGCTGCCCAGTGGCGCGATGGCGTGCACGCCGCCTTCGATCATGCGGTCGATGGAAGCGCCCAGGGCGGCAAGGTCAAGGCCGGTGCCGTCAGCGCTGAACGGGGTGATGGTGTAGCCGATGATGCCGTGGATATCAGGGGTAGACATGTGCAGTGCTCCAGATTTCGATGGGGTCAGGCGAGGCAGTCGACGTGCTGGCGCAGGGTGCGGCGCACGTAGTAATTGAAAGCGGCGGCGTGGCGTCGTGGCCGGGAAATCCAGTCATGGGCTTCGTTGCCAAGGGCAGGCGGGATGGGCTGGATTTCACCCGCCGACATCGCCAGTAATTGCAACCTGGCAGCGCGCTCGATCAGCACCGAAATCACGCAGGCTTCTTCCACGGTGCTCCCGGTGGACAACTGGCCGTGGTGGGAGAGCAGCACCGCGCGTTTGTCGCCCAGGGCGGCGGAGATGATCTCGCCTTCTTCGTTGCCCACCGGCACGCCGGGCCAGTCCTTGAGGAACGCGCAGTCGTCGTAGAGCGGGCAGAGGTCCATATGCGAAACGGCCAGGGGCACTTCGAGCATCGACAATGCAGCGATGTGCGTGGGGTGCGTGTGGATGATGCACTGCACGTCCGGGCGGGCGCGGTAGACCCAGGTGTGGAAGCGGTTGGCCGGGTTGGGCATGCCGTGGCCTTCGAGCACTTCGAGGTCTTCGTTGACCAGCAGCAGGTTGCTGGCGGTGATTTCATCGAAGCCCAGGCCCAGTTGCTGGGTGTAGAAGGTGCCCGATTGCTCGCCGCGGGCGGTGATCTGGCCGGCCAGGCCTGAGTCATGTCCGTTGTCGAACAGGATGCGGCAGGTCAGCGCCAGCTTCTGGCGGATCGTCCAGGTGTTGTCTTTTAACGTAGTATCCATCTTTGCGTTGGAACGCGAGATGAGGTGTTCTTTCGAGAGTTCCAGAGTGGTGGCCATTGCAGGGTCCTCTGCAGCTAAGGTCAGGGTCATTCGGGTGAAAGCCGGTGAGAGGGCTTTCAGGGTTTGAAATGACACAAAACAATCCTAATGACACAAAGTGTCATTGGCAATGCATAATTTTGCCGTTCGACGGAAAAAGTCTTTATCCATGTCCATTCGTTTGAAGCTGCTGCGCAAGAAAATGGGGGTCACGCTGGAGGCGTTGGCTGAAAGCTCCGGCATGACCAAGAGCTACCTGTCCAAGGTCGAGCGTGGCCTGAACACGCCCTCGATTGCCGCTGCGCTGAAGCTGGCCAAGGCCCTGCACGTCAATGTCGAGGACCTGTTCAGCGAGAGCGAGGCGAACATCGATGGCTACAGCCTGGTGCGCCACGACCAGCGCCGCCTGCTGACCAACAGCGAGCAGGGCTCAAGCTATGCGGTGCTGGCCCATCAGGTCAGTGACCGCAATCTGCTGCCGTTCATGATGTCGCCGCCGGCCGAATTCGCCGGCACCACCTTCAAGGAGCACGTGGGCGAGGAGTTTCTGTTCGTCCACGAAGGCCGCGTCGAGGTGGACTTCATGAACGAACGGGTGATTCTCGAACGCGGCGACGCACTGCACTTCAACGCGCAGAAACCTCACAGACTGCGCTCAGTGGGCGAGGTGCAGGCGCAACTGCTGGTGGTCGTGCACAGTGAGAAGGACGACGACGCCTGAGCTACACCGGGTTGCGCCGTTCCTCGACCTCGGCCAGCACGGCCAGGTCTTTCTCGCCGTCGCCGTGATCGACGGCATCCTTGAGGTTGGCGCGGATCATGTCGGCGCTGGGCATCTGTACCGACACCTGGCTGGCTGCGGCGAGGATCAGGTCCACATCCTTGAGGCCGAGCACGGCCTTGAATGCGGCGGGTTCGTAGCGGCGTTCACCGATCAGCGCGCCATAACCGGAATAGACCGGCCCGGTGAAGATGGTGCTGGACACCAGGTCCACCAGATCCGCCGATTTCAGGCCATGGCGGGTGACCAGCACCGAGGCCTCGCTCATGGCCTGCACCGCTGACACCAAGAGGAAGTTGGTCGCAAGCTTCATTGCATTGGCGGCGGAGGCCTTCTCGCCGAGGCGCCAGGTCTTGCGCCCGATCAGATCCAGCAGCGGCTGTACCTTGTCGATGGCTGTTTCAGGCCCGGCCGCGAGGATGTTCAGTTGCGCGGCAGCGGCGACATTGGGACGGCCCATCACGGGCGCGGCGATGTACTCGACGCCCTGGGCCTGATGCAGCCCGGCCAGTTCGTCGGCGAAAGTGACGGCGATGGTCGCCAGGTTGACGTGGATCAGCGGCGCCTTGAGTTGCTTGAGCAACCCTGAATCGATCAGCACCGAACGCAGGGCCTTGTCGTCGGCCAGCATGCTGAACACCACGTCGGCAGCGAACGCCTGGGCAGGTTCGGCGACAGCCTGCGCGCCCAGTTCCACCAAAGGCTCAGTGGCCTTGGGCGAGCGGTTCCAGACCAGCAGTTGATGCCCGCCCTTGAGCAGGTTGGTGGCGATGGCCTGACCCATGTTGCCCAGACCCAGGAAACCGATTTTCATCCGATGTACCTCGTGAACGGCGAGAGTGATGCGCAACTCTAGCACTGCGAGGCATTACGCGCGGTCATACCAAAGTGTCGGGGAGGGCGCGTCCGATGCGCCCGTCGGGTTCAGTCCAGATGCTCTTCGGGGCCGTCGTGCAGCAGGTGGAAGATGTTGCGCTTCATGCGGATGAATTCCGGGTCCATGACCATGTCCAGGTTGCGCGGACGGCCCATGGGCACGTCGAGCACTTCCTTGATCCGGCCAGGGCGCGCGCCCATGACGAAGATGCGGTCGCCCAGCAGGATGGCCTCGTCGATGTCGTGGGTGACGAACAGCACGGTCTTCTTGCTATGCTCCCAGACCTTGAGCAGCAGTTGCTGCATGTGCAGGCGAGTCTGGCTGTCGAGGGCGCCGAAGGGTTCGTCCATCAACAGGATCTGCGGATCGTTGGCCAGGGCGCGGGCGATGGCCACCCGCTGCATCATGCCGCCCGACAGCTGCTTGGAGTAGTTGTCGGCAAAGCGCAGCAGGCCCACTTCATTGAGGTAGAACTCGACGATCTCCTTGCGTTCGGCGACAGGCATGCCACGGCGCTTGAGGCCGAACTCGATGTTCTTGCGCACGGTCAGCCAGGGGAACAGGGTGTAGCCCTGGAACACCATGCCGCGATCTGCGCCGGGGCCGTCGACCTGCTGGCCGCCGACATAGATGTCCCCCGACGTCGGTTCGGCAAGGCCTGCGGTGAGGTACAGAAGGCTCGACTTGCCGCAGCCCGAAGGGCCGACCAGCACGGCGAACTGCTGGTCGGGCACATCGAAACTGACCTTGTCCAGCGCGGTGAAGGTGCTGCCCGACGGGGTCTTGTATTGCAGCGTGACGTTGTCCACCCTAAGGCGCGGCGTGGCGGGCGCTGGCACTGGCATCGGCTGCAGACGTAGCGGTGAGGTTGCGGTTACTGAGCCCATGCGGCCACCTTCAGGCGAAGAAGTCGGAAAAGTTGATCGGTAATCAGGCCCAGCAGGCCGATGACAGCGATCGCCAGGAAAATCACGTCAACCTGAAAGCCGCGCATGGCCTTGAGGCTCAGGTAACCCAGGCCGCTGGAAGCCGCGACCAGTTCGGCCACCACCAGGTAGGTCCAGGCCCAGCCCATGGTCACCCGCAGGGTGTCTAGCACACCGGGCAGGGACGCCGGCGCGATGACGTGCAGCACGGCATCGGTGCGGCTGGAACCCAGGGTGTAGGAGGCGTTTATCAGGTCTTTGGAGATGCCCTTGGAGACGTCGGCAATCATCACCAGTTGCTGGAAGAACACACCGAAGATGATGATGGAGACACGCTGCTCCAGGCCGATGCCGATCCACAGGATGAACAGCGGCACGAAGGAGGTCACGGGCAGGTAGCGAATGAAGTTCACCAGGGGTTCGAGAAACGCCTGCACCACCCGGAAGCTGCCCATCATCAGACCGATGGGTACGGCCACCACCGAGGAGATGATGAAGCCGACCATCACCACCTCGACGCTGGCCCACACGTGCGGCCCCAGGGTGCCGTCATGGGCCAGGCGCATGGCTGCGTCGAACACAGCCCCGGGCGTGGGCAGGAACATCGCCGGCACCACGCCGCCGTAGGAAAGGATCGCCCACAGGCCGATCAGCAGGGCCCAGGCCAGGCCGCTGGCGCTCCAGATCACCTGCACCGGCAGGCTGGTCTTGGGCGTGAGGCAGCGGTTGAGCCACGAATTGCGCTTGGACATGACGTGCTCCTGAAATTATTTCGGGCTGATGTAACGGTTGTCGACCAGCTCGTTGAAGCTGACGTTGAACGGCTTGCCCTGCAGCTCGCTGGCGGTTTCGTTTGCCAGCTTGATGACGTCCGCCGCATCGCCGCTGGTGCCGTTGCTGCCCAGCAGTTTTTCGCTCATGGCCTGGTCATAGAAGCGCACGCCCTTGGCCGCGGCTTCCAGCTCCTTCGGATCGGCCAGGTATCCACCGACGCCCTTGGCCATGATCGCGTAGGCCTCTTTCGGATGGTCCTTGGTGTATTGCACGGCCTTGTACAGGCCGGCCACCAGTGCCTTGACGTCTTGGGGCTGCTTCTCGATGACCTCGCAGCTCAGGGCGACCACATCGACGATCACGCCTGGGGTCGAGCTGCTGTCCACCAGCACCTTGCCTTGCTGCTTGTTGCGCACGCCGGTCAGGTGCGGCTCCCAGGTCACGGCAGCAGGCACGCGACCGGCGATGAAGGCGGTGGCGGCGTCGTCGGCGGTCATGTTCTGGATGGTCAGGTCGCTCATCTTCATGCCGGCGTTTTTCAGCAGGTAGTTGAGCCAGAATTGCGAGACCGAACCTTCGTTGACGGCCACGGCCTTGCCCTTGAGGTCTTTGAGGCTGGTCACGTCTTTGCCTACCAGCACGCCGTCGCCACCGTGGCTTTCATCCAGCGCGGCCACGGCCTTGAAGCAGAATTGCGGGCGGTACTTGAGGATTTCATCGATGGTGGAGGCCGAGCCGGACAGTTGGCCCGAGGCTTGGGCGGCCATGTACATCGAGGCCTCTTCGATGGTCGGCAGCTCGACCGTCAGGCCCTGTTCCTTGAAGTAGCCAAGGTCTTGGGCCAGGTACAGGGTGCCGTAGCCGACCCAGGTGGTATGACCGATGGACAGGGTGCCGGCCTGGGCGCCGCTGGCAATGCCGGCAGCCAGGGCCGTCACGGCCAGCGGACGCACACAACGCGATACGAAAGACTTGATCATGGAGCACTCCCGGATTGGTGTTTTTAAAATCGTTATTCACGGGGCAGTGGGGCTAGACGCCAAAAACAGACAACGCTCGTGGCCTCTGACGGACCTTTTGCCTCTGTGGGGCGAAGTTGATGTTGGCCGATGTCGAGGGATAGGAAAATTAGTAAATATGTGGTCCCTGATGAGGAAAAAACTGGGGTAAAAATCGTGCGCGAAGGTGGGGCGAGAGCGGCTTGAAATGCCCCGAAAAATCGCACCCGTAGCAGTCCGGCTTGCCGGCGTCGGCGATCTTTCGGGCGCTGACGCCGGCAAGCCGGACTGCTACGGGTTTGTGGGGAACCTCTGAGCATCGCTTGGCACGATCTGTGGGAGCGGGCTTGCCCGCGATAGCGGTGCGTCAGTCACCCTGGTAGCGTTTGGCCCGACGCATTCGCGGGCGAGCCCGCTCCTACATAGTTCCCGGATGACGGGGCCGGGTATGCGGGGCGCAGGATGCTATGCGCGGCTTTCTCGCCGATCATGATGCACGGCGCGTTGGTGTTGCCGCTGATCAGCGTCGGCATGATCGAAGCATCGACCACGCGCAAGCCCTGGATGCCATGCACCTTCAGTTCGGGATCGACCACCGCCATCGGGTCGGTGCCCATCTTGCAGGTGCCCACCGGGTGGAACACGGTGGCGGCGTAGTCGCGCACGTAGGTCATCAACTGCTCATCGGTCTGCACCTGCGCGCCGGGCAGCATCTCCTTGCCGCGTATCCCGTCGAAGTGCTGATCGGCGAGGATCCTGCGCGCAAGCTTCAACCCCTCCACCAATACCTTCGCGTCCTCGGGATCAGACAGGAAATTGAAGTCGATCACTGGCTTCCCATCCCGCCCCAGACGGATTTCGCCGATGCTCTTGGGGCGCAGCACGCAGGTGTGCACGGCATAGCCATGGCCCCATTCGAAGAGCCGTCCGCGATGGCTGCGGTAGCCCGGCACGAAGTGGAATTGCACATCGGGCAATGAGTTCGCCAGTGGCGTGCGGGCAAAGCCTCCGGCTTCAACGTAGTTGGTGGTCAGCCAGCCTTTCCTGCGCGCCAGGTAACGAAACGGCGAGAGCAGAATGCTCGGCAGCGAGCCCAGGGAAAACCCCAGCGTCACCGGGCTTTTCGAGCGTACGGTCACCAGTCCGTCGAGGTGATCCTGCAGGTTCTTGCCGACCCCCGGCAGGTCATGCTCGACCCTGATGCCTGCGTTGCGCAGATCGCTCGCCGGGCCTATCCCCGAGGCCAGCAACAGACTCGGGCTGCCCAAGGAGCCTGCCGACAGAATCACTTCGCGCCGAGCCTTCAATGCCATCGGCTGACCGTCGCACACCACCTTCACGCCCTTGGCGACCCGTTGCTCGATCATCACCGATTGCACTGTGCAGTCGGTAATGACCGTGAGGTTCGGGCGATCCAGCACGGGGGCGACGAACGCGCGATAACTCGACAGCCGCCGGGCGTTTTTCTGGGTCAGGTTGTAGATTCCGCAACCTTCCAGATGTTCGCCGTTGAAGTCGTCGTTGTGCCGGATACCTATCCGCTGCGCCGCCTTGACGAACAGCCGCGACACCGGATTGGGATCTCGCGCCGCCTCGACATGCAACTCCCCGGTGGTGCCGTGCAGGCGAGGGTCCTGGCCCAGGCGGTTGTTCTCCGATTGCTTGAAGAACGGCAGCACGCCGTTCCAGTCCCAGCCGGGGCAACCGGCCTGTGCCCAGCGGTCGTAATCGCTGGCGTGACCGCGGATGTAGATCATGCTGTTCATCGAGCTTGAGCCGCCCAGGGCCTTGCCACGCGGGGTGTGCAGGGACCGGCCGTTGAGGTGCTGCTGCGGCGCCGAGAAGAAATTCCAGCTGTACTTGCGGCTCTTGTACAACGTGATGGTCCCGGCGGGCGTCTGGATGCGCAGGCTGTTGTCATGACTGCCGGCCTCGATCAGGCACACGCGCACGGCCGGATCCGCGCTCAGCCGGTTGGCCAGCACACAACCGGACGACCCGGCGCCGACGATGATGTAGTCGTATTCGGTGTTCATGGTGGGGTACTCGGAAGTTGAAACGCATCGCCATTCGCGTAGCAGTCCGGCTTGCCGGCGACGGCGGCCTGATGATCGCCCCCGCCGGCAAGCCGTGCTGCTACGGGCATATGTCCGACCTCAACCCTGTAGGAGCGCGCTTGCCCGCGACGGCGTCCTTGGGATCACCGACGCCGGCAAGCCGGACTGCTACGGAGTCGTGTTGTTATGGAGTTAGCGCAACTGAAACCAGGTGGTCTTCAATTGGGTGTATTTGTCGAACGAGTGCAGCGACAGGTCGCGGCCGAAGCCCGATTGCTTGCCGCCGCCGAAGGGCACGCAGACGTCCAGCGCGTCCACCGTGTTCACCGACACCGTCCCTGCATTCAGGCGGCTGGCCACGCGGTGGGCGCGGTTGAGGTCGTCGCTCCAGACCGACGCCGCCAGGCCGTAGATGTGATCGTTGGCCATCTGCACCGCCTGATCCTCATCGTCGAACGGCGTGATCGCCAGCACCGGGCCAAACACCTCCTCGCGAGACAGGCGCATGTCGCAGGTCACGCCGGTGAACAGCGTGGGCTGGATGAAATTGTCCGACCCGTTGATCGACACCCGGTCCCCACCCGCCACCAACTGCGCGCCACTGGCGCCGGCATCGGCGATGTAACCCATCACCCGTGCCGCCTGAGTGGCGTCGACGATGGCGCCCATCCTGCTCGCCGGATCCAGCGGGTCACCAGGCTGCCATTGTTTGGCCTTATCGATCATGCGCTCGACGAATTCATCATGAATCGAACGCTGCACCAGCAGCCGCGAGTTCGCCGAGCAGACCTCACCCTGATTGAAGAAGATCCCGAACGCGGCCTTTTCGGCGGCCAGATCCAGGTCCTGACAATCGGCGAACACCAGGTTCGGGCTCTTGCCGCCGCATTCGAGCCACACCTGCTTGAGGTTCGATTGCCCGGCGTACTGCATGAAGTATTTGCCGACCTGGGTGGAGCCTGTGAACACCATCGCGTCAACGTCCGGGTGTAGACCCAGGGCGCGACCTGCCTGCTCGCCCAGGCCCGTGACGACATTGAACACGCCTTCGGGCACCCCGGCCTCCAGCGCCAGTTCGGCCAGGCGCAGAGCAGAGAACGGCGATTGCTCGGCAGGTTTGAGAATCACGCTGTTGCCCGCTGCCAGCGCGGGTGCGAGTTTCCAGGCGGCCATGTCCAGCGGGAAGTTCCAGGGCACCACGGCGGCGATCACCCCCAGCGGCGCCCGGGTGATGGTGGCCAGGGTGCCGGGGCCGGTCGGCGCGACCTGATCGTAGAGTTTGTCCAGGCTTTCGGCGTACCAGGCGAACACATGGGCAGCGCCGGGCACGTCGATGTTGAAAGCGTCCATCACCGGCTTGCCCATGCTCAGGGAGTCGAGCAGCGCCAGTTCTTCGCGGTGAGCCAGAATCAGCTCGGACAAGCGCAGCAGCGTCGCCTTGCGCTCCCGTGGCTGCATGCGTGCCCAGGGGCCAGTGGCGAAGCTCTTGCGGGCGGCGCGCACGGCGAGGTCCACATCGGCGTCCGCGCAGGCCGCAACTTTGGCCAGCAGCGTATTGGTAGCCGGGTTGATCACGGCGAAGGTCTTACCGCTCAGCGCCTCGTGGGCCTTGCCGGCGATGTTGGCCGTATCGATCACGCGTTGGTTTTGCGCCAGGCGCTGCCAGCTTTTCAAGTCCGTCACTGCTTACTCCCCGATGGCCTCTCTGGGCCATGTCAGTTATCCGTGGTGCCGATAGTGGAGGATGTGGGGAGGGCGGGAAATGAGGAAAAATGTCTTCGCTATCGATAAAAAAACTCGCCAGTTACGCACTACGCTGGTGCTGTCGTGCACCACATTCTTACAGCAGGGCGGGGCAGGTTTTTTAGCCTCAATGGTGAGGAATTTGCTTGTTTCTCACAAACCTCTGACGTCGCAGAATAACGCGCACGATCCGGGTCACGGTTCAATCAAGTTTGAGGTAGCAATGGCAGCCTACAACCTGCGACAACTCAAGTATTTCGTCACCACGGTGGAGTGCGGCAGCGTTGCCGAGGCTTCGCGCAAGCTCTACATCGCCCAGCCGTCGGTCTCGACCGCGATCAAGCACCTGGAAGAAAGTTTTGCCGTGCAGCTGTTCATCCGCCACCACGCCCAAGGGGTGTCGCTGACGCCCAGCGGCGCGCGCTTCTACCGTAAGGCGCAGGAGCTTTTGCGGGTGGCCCACGAGTTCGAACAGAATGCCCTGGCCGACAACGACGTAGTGGCCGGGCAGATCGACATCGGCTGTTTCGAGACCGTTGCGCCCTTGTATTTGCCGCGCCTGATCGCAGGCTTCAGGGACCGCTGGCCCGGCGTGGAAATCCGCATCCGCGATGGCGAGCAACAGGAGCTGGTACAGGCGCTGACGTCGGGCAGCATCGACCTGGCGATTCTCTACGAGCACGACCTGGACAGCACCATCGACACTGTGTCGCTGATGGCGCCGCAGCAACCCTACGCGCTGTTGCCCGAGGGCCATCGCTTCGCCCATCAGTCGAAGGTGTCGCTCAATGATCTGGTGCTTGAACCCATGGTGCTGCTGGACGTGCAACCGAGCCGTACATACTTCGTGAGCATCTTCGAAGAGCGCGGGCTGACCCCGCACATCCAGTTCAGCTCGCCTTCCATCGAGATGGTCCGGGGCATGGTGGGGCGCGGGTTCGGCTTCTCGATCCTGGTGACCCGGCCGACTTCAGACTACACGTACGATGGTCAGAAACTGGTGTGCGTGCCGCTGGCCGAACAGGTCACCGGGTCGGGCCTGTCGGCCGCCTGGCTGCGCCGCGCGCAATTGACCAAACCGGCGCAGTTGTTCGTGGATTATTGCCAGGAAGAACTGGCGCCGAAATGACCGACCACCGCAGCCCGTAGCAGCACGGCTTGCCGGCGGGAGCGGTGGATCATTCGATATCGCGGTGCCTGACACACCGCCCCCGCGGGCAAGCCCGGCTGCTACGGGATTGCGGGGGGCTGGAGGCTTTCGATGATTCTCTGCAACATCGCATCGCACGCCTCAAGCTGCGCGACGCTGACGAATTCGTCGGGCTTGTGCCCCTGATCCATGCTCCCTGGTCCGCACACCACCGTCGGAATACCGATGGCGTCGAACAATCCGCCCTCGGTGCCGAAGGCCACGGTGGTGAAGGCGTCCGAGCCACAGAACTGTGCGATCAACTGCGCCGCCTGGCTGTTCGCATCGGTGGCCAGGCCCGGATAGGCCGACAACTGCGTGAAGCGGATATTGGTTTCGGGGTGCACCGCCTGCATGCGCGGCAGCACCTGCTCTGTCGCGTATTGCTGCAATTGCCGGGCAACCTGTAGCGGATCGTCGGCGGGCAGGGCGCGCACTTCAAAATCGAAGCGGCAGTCGGCAGGGACGATGTTCAACGCCTTGCCGCCGCTGATGACGCCCGTCTGCACGGTGGTGAAGGGCGGGTCGAACCGAGCGTCGTGCCGCTCAGGGCTGCGCAGCCCGGTGCCGATGCGCCCCAGCTCGCCGATCAGTTCGGCCGCATATTCTATGGCATTCACACCCTGGGGTGCGTACGCCGAATGGCAGGCCGCGCCATGCACGTCGCAGCGCATCGCCAGCTTGCCCTTGTGCCCGAGTACCGGTTTGAGCTCGGTAGGTTCACCGATGATGCACAGCAGTGGCTTGACCGGACGCCGCTCAAGCTCGGCGAGCAGCGAGCGCACGCCCAGGCAGCCGACCTCTTCGTCATAGGACAGCGCAATGTGCACCGGCATCCGCAACGGTCCAGCGAGGAGGGCAGGCACTGCTGCCAGGACGCAGGCGATATAGCCTTTCATGTCCGCGGTACCGCGCCCGAACAGCTTGCCGTCCCGTTCGCTCAATTGGAACGGCGCGACGGTCCAGGGCTGGCCGTCCACC
This sequence comes from Pseudomonas sp. NPDC090201, assembly GCF_044746825.1. Lineage (NCBI taxonomy): Bacteria > Pseudomonadati > Pseudomonadota > Gammaproteobacteria > Pseudomonadales > Pseudomonadaceae > Pseudomonas > Pseudomonas sp. NPDC090201. Next base: position 136,724 of record NZ_JBIVCX010000011.1, on the reverse strand, counting down.
GGCACCACATCGGTGTGGCCGGACAGCACGATGCCCGGACGATCCGCAGGGCCAATGGTGGCGAACAGGTTGGCCTTGCTGCGCGTGTCGTTGTAGATCAGCTCGCAGGGCACATCAAACTGCGCCAGATAATCGCGCACGAATTCGATCAGTTGCAGGTTCGACTCACGACTGGTGGTGTCATAACCCACCAGGGTGGCCAGCAGTTCCTTGCTGCGGATGGCGTTACTCATCGCCCGGCACGCCATAGCTCGGGGCCTTGGTCGGATCCAGTGCGCGGGTGATGTAGTCCTGCATCTGCGGGCGGTAGTCGGCCCACAACTGCGCGAGCTTGCCGATGGGGTCCTGGTCTGCCCAATCGACGCGCAAATCGATGATCGGCCAGGTCAGTTCGCCCACCACCACCAGCGCCGCCGAATGCACCGGGCCTGCTTCACCCCCGGCGGCAACTGCGGCCTGCATGGCTGCGATCAAGCGGTCGGCGAGCTGGCCGCCGCTGTTTTCGAAGGTCTGCACCAAGGTTTCGATCACGGCGCGGTCTGCCAGCATGTTGCCGGCGCCGACGCATTGCTCTCCGGAGATGGCGTTGTGCGTGCCCAGGGTCTGGCTGCCACTGAAGTGGGCGGTCTGGCCCAGGTGGTCGATGGCGGTGAGCTGGCGAAACTGGCTGTAGCCATTGCGGGTCAGTGCCTGGTCCAGCGCCTGGGCGGGCGACAGGCCGCTCTCCATCTGATCCAGCACTTGCGGGCCGAGGGCCGGGAGGGTGATGTTCTGCGTGGCGACAGCGCCGACCCCAGGCCGCAGCCAGGGGCAGCGGGCGCCGACGGCAATGCTGGAGGAGCTGATGGCGATGCCCAGTTGACCGGTTTCGGCGCAGCGGCCGACGATGGAAAACGTCATGGTGTGTTCGTCCTGTTTCGTCCTGACCTGCCATCCCGCGCACCGGCAGTGCAACTGAATCTGCCGGGGCGCGGAATGGGACATGGCTTGCATTCTGGAGATGCGCTGGCGCCTGCGAAACGAGGTTTTTTGTGGAGCCTGATTACCTAAAAACTTCTCAGTAGGATTACAAGCGGCCGTACTCCCGGGCGGTGCGGTCCACGGCGATGCGGGTCTTGTCCACCAGTTCGTCCAGCTCGGCGCGGGTGGCGATCAGCGCCGGGGCCATGATCATGCGGCCCAGGGTGGAGCGGATGATGATGCCTTCCTCGAAACCGATGGTACGGCAGCGCCAGGCGATGTCGTTCTCGTTGGCGAAGCGCTTGCGTGTGGCCTTGTCTTCGGCGAACTGCAACGCCGCCACCAGCCCCACGCCCTGGACCTCGCCCACCAGCGGATGATTGCCGAACACCTCGCGCAGGCAGGTCTGCAGATACGGTCCGGTGTCGTTCTTCACTTGGGTGACCACGCCTTCGTCGCGCAGGGCCTTGAGGTTGGCGATGGCCACAGCCGCAGCCACGGGATGTCCGGAGTAGGTCAGGCCATGGGCGAACACGCCGCCTTTTTCCACCAGCGCCTCGGCCATGCGCCGCGACAGTATCAGGCCGCCCATGGGGACATAGCCCGAGGTCAGGCCCTTGGCGATGGACAGGGTGTCAGGCTCGAACCCCAGGGCCTGATGGGCGAACCACTCGCCGGTACGCCCGAAGCCGCCGATCACCTCATCGGCGCACAGCAACACGTCATATTTGCGGCAAATGCGCTGGATCTCCGGCCAATAGGTCGCTGGCGGGATAATCATGCCGCCTGCGCCCTGGAAGGGTTCGGCGACAAAGGCGGCGACCTTGTCGGCGCCCAGCTCCAGGATCTTGTCTTCCAGCTGGCGAGCGGCGCGCAGGCCGAATTCCTCGGGGCTCAGATCGCCTTCGTGGGCGAACCAGTAGGGCTCGTCGATGTGCGCCACGTCGGGGATGGTGCCGCCCATCTCATGCATGAACTTCATGCCGCCCAGGGCCGTCGCGGCCAGGGTCGAGCCGTGGTAACCGTTCCAGCGGCCGATCATGACCTTCTTCTCGGGCTTGCCCATCACCTGCCAGAACTTGCGCACGGTGCGGATCAGCACTTCGTTGGCCTCGGAACCGGAGTTGGTGTAGATCGCGTGGCTGTAGTGGGGCGGCAGCAGGCTGAACAGCAGCTCGGACAGCTCGATCACCGCCGGGTGAGTGGTGTGAAAGAACATGTTGTAGTAGGGCAGTTGCTCAAGCTGGGCACTGGCGGCCGCGGCCAGGTCCTTGCGGCCATAACCCAGGTTGGTGCACCACAGGCCCGACATCCCGTCCAGATAGCGCTTGCCGTCGTTGTCCCACAGCGCCAGACGTTCGCCCCTGACCATCACGCGCGGGCCTTCTTCGTTGAGGGCTTTCTGGTCAACGAATGCGTGAATGTGGTGGGCGGCATCGGATGCCTGATAGTCGCTCGTGCTGCGGCTGCTGTTGCGTTCGGTATCGAGTTCGATGGACATGACGCTTCTCCTGGCTGACGGCGCCCTTCGATGGGGTGCGGGCTGTGTTGTGTAATAAGTTTTGTCAGCTAAAAATATTTTTGTAAAGAAAATATTTGTGGAGAAAAACCGTATTCCGTAACCTGACCGCCACGATTCCCCATGCCAGAGCCCCCATGACCGGATTGCGAGAAAGGCAGAAAGAGCAGCGTCGCCACGACATCGCCCAGGCCGCCCTTGCCTTGTTCAAGGCCAACGGCTTCGCCGCCACGACCCTTGAGCAGATCGCCAGCCAGGCAGGGGTGTCGGCGCCCACGGTGGTCAATTACTTCGGCGGCAAGCAGGAGATCCTGCTCACGCTGCTCAAGGCCCCGGACGAACAGGCCATGAGCGAGGCGCGGGCCAACCTGGGTGAGAACTCAGACCCGCTGGAAGCCCTGTGCGAACTCGAAGGCCTGATGACCCGCTACCAGCTGCAGGCCATGCCGGCCTCGCTCTGGCGTGAGCTGGCGCCATATCTGTTTACCGGCGAACTGGCCGAAGCCTTCGGGCCATGGAACGCTGCGGTGGTCGAGGCTGCCCGGTCACTGCTGGTGCATTTCCAGCAACTGGGCAAGGTTCGCTCGTCAGTTGACGTCGAGGTCGCGGCGACCCTGTTCAACCAGTACGCCAACCTGGCCTTCATTCGCCTCGCGACCGAGGGCGAACCTGACCGCGAGGCCCACGCCAGACACATGCGCAGCGTGTTGGGGTTGATCTGCCATGGCATGTTGAGCGAGTGAGCTGACCGCAGGTCTATGCTGCCTTCGCTCAGGGTCTAAACTTACAGACCTTCCCCAACCGGGGCCAAGATCATCTGGCCACCGCCAGCAGCTTTCAGGTCCGCCAATGCCCGTGCCGACGATGGCCTTCCTACAGGAGGGCAGGAAATGGACGAGGCCAAGCTTCAGGACTTCATGGGCAGGCTGGTGTTCGACATGGGCGCCGCGGCAATGCTCGCCAATGTCATCCTCGGCGACGAACTGGGGCTGTACAAGGCCATGGCCGACAGCCAGCCGGTGACACCCGACACCCTCGCCAGCCGCACCGGCTGCAACCCCCGACTGATCAAGGAATGGCTCAGTGCCCACGTGGCATCGGGCTACATGGAGCATCATGACGGGCAATTCGTGCTGCCCGAAGAACAGGCGCTGGCCCTGGCCATCGAGGATTCTCCGGTGTACGTCGCGGGCGGCATCATGGTGGTGGCGTCGATGTTCCACGACAAGGACAAGCTGGTGGCCGCCATGCGCGGCGACGGCGCGCTGGCCTGGGGCGATCACCATCCGTGCATGTTCGGCGGCACCGAGCGCTTCTTCAGGCCGGGGTACAAGAGCTTTCTGGTCGGCCAGTGGCTGCCGGCGCTGGACGGCGTGGTTGCCAAGCTTGAAGCGGGCGCGAAAGTGGCCGATATCGGCTGTGGCCACGGTGCCTCGACCATCGTCATGGCCAAGGCCTTTCCAGCCTCGCGCTTTGACGGCTTCGACTACCACGAGCCGTCCATCGCCACCGCCACGGACCGCGCCAGAGAAGGCGGTGTCAGCGATCGCGTGAACTTCGCCCAGGGCACGGCGAAGGATTACCCCGGCAAGGATTACGACCTGGTGTGCTATTTCGACTGCCTGCACGACATGGGCGACCCGGTCGGCGCGGCCAGGCACGCCTACCAGTCGCTGAAACCAGACGGCACGGTATTGCTGGTCGAGCCCTACGCCAATGACAGCCTCGATCAGAACATCAACCCCGTCGGGCGCCTGTTTTACGCCGCCTCGACCTTCATCTGCACGCCCAATTCGCTGTCTCAGGAGGTCGGACTCGGGCTGGGTGCGCAGGCCGGCGAGACCCGGCTGCGCGGTGTGTTTGTCCAGGCAGGCTTCACCCACTTCCGGCGTGCGGCCGAGACGCCCTTCAATCTGATCCTGGAGGCGCGAAAGTAACCCTCAGGCAGAACGCCCGGCGCGAGGCTGCGTCGGGTGTGCGGCCCATCCCCCTAGCTTTTTCCTGCTCTGCGACGACAAAAATCATAATTTCGCTATCCCCTGATCCTGCACAGAATGCGCCCACACCCGCCTTCGTGAAGGACACAGGTATGACAGCTGCAAACATAGACATCGATACGCTCGTGGTAGGCGCAGGTCAGGCTGGCGTGGCCATGAGCGAGCACTTGAGCAAACTGGGCATTGCGCACCTGGTCCTTGAGCGCAACCGGATTGCCGAAGCCTGGCGCACCGGGCGCTGGGATTCGCTGGTCGCCAACGGGCCGGCCTGGCACGATCGTTTCCCGGGGCTGGAATTCGATGACCTGAGTCCTGACGCTTTTGCGTCCAAGGAGCGGGTCGCCGCTTATTTCGAAGCCTATGCGCGCAAGTTCAAGGCGCCCATCCGCACAGGTGTCGAAGTGCGCAAGGTGACGCGCAATGTCGGTCGCCCAGGGTTCACGGTCGAGACCTCCGAAGGTGTGATTGCCGCCAGTCGCGTGGTGGTGGCCACCGGGCCCTTCCAGCGCCCGGTCATCCCGGCCATTGCCCCCAAGGATGAGCGCCTGACGCAGATTCATTCCGCGCAGTACCGCAACTCGCAGCAACTGCCCGAAGGCGCGGTGCTGGTGGTCGGGGCCGGATCTTCCGGAACGCAGATCGCCGATGAATTGCAGCGCGCCGGCAAACAGGTCTATCTCTCGGTGGGCCAGCATGACCGGCCGCCACGGGCCTATCGCAACCGGGATTTCTGCTGGTGGCTGGGGGTGCTCGGCGAGTGGGATCAGGCGGCGATGAAACCGGGCAGGGAGCACGTGACCATCGCGGTCAGTGGCGCCCACGGCGGGCGTACCGTGGACTTTCGCGAGCTGGCCCAGCGCGGCATGAAGCTGGTGGGCGTGACCCGTTCGTTCGACAACGGCGTGGTCAGCTTTCAGCCGGACCTGGCCGAGAACCTGGCGCGGGGCGACGAAAACTATCTGGCCGTGCTCGATGCGGCAGATGCCTACATCGAACGCAACGGCCTGGACCTGCCCCTGGAGCCTGAAGCGCGCCGGGTTTTCCCGGATCCGGAGTGCGTGCGCAACCCGCTGCTTGAGATGGACCTGGCCAAGGCCGGGATCACCACGATCATCTGGGCGACCGGCTTTGCCACGGACCACAGCTGGCTGAAGGTCGATGCGTTCGACGCCAAGGGCAAGCCGCAGCACCAGCGCGGCGTGTCGACTGAACCGGGTATCTATTTCCTTGGCCTGCCATGGCAGTCGCGGCGCGGGTCGTCGTTCATCTGGGGCGTGTGGCACGACGCCAAATATGTGGCCGACCACATCGCCACCCAGCGCCAGTACCTGACCTATCGCGACGCAGCCGAGCGCGAGGCGCTTGAGGTTGCTGCGTCGGTGGCGTCTGTCGTCAGCGCCTGAATCTTGTCATCCGCGCTAATAGGTTAACCCCGGCGCGGCGATTATCACCTGTTCAAGGAATCTCACATGGCACAGCCGACCCACACCCGCATTCGTATGTTCAACACCAAGGAAACCTATCCCAACCAGGCGCTGGATAACGACCTTTGCCAGGCGGTTCGAGCTGGCAACACCATTTACGTGCGCGGCCAGATAGGCACCGATTTCGAAGGCAATCTGGTGGGTTTGGGTGATCCGCGTGCCCAGGCCGAGCAGGCGATGAAGAACGTCAAACAATTACTGGAAGAGGCGGGCTCTGACCTGTCGCACATCGTCAAGACCACGACCTACATCATCGACCCGCGCTATCGGGAGCCGGTGTATCAGGAGATTGGCAAGTGGCTCAAGGGCGTGTTCCCGATTTCCACGGGTCTGGTGATTTCCGGGTTGGGGCAGCCGCAGTGGCTGATGGAGATCGACGTGATCGCCGTGGTGCCTGATGACTGGCAACCGGCGCGCTGAGATCTACGGGTGAGGCGTTCTCAAGACCGCTCCCGCGGGCAAGCCCGGCTGCTCCGGGGCCGTGGGTGTTTGCGAAATTTGGGTTCACCACAAAACCCGTAGCAGTCCGGCTTGCCGGCGATAGCGATCTTGAAGCCGTCACGCCGGCAAGCCGGACTGCTACAGAATTGAGTGCTTGTTCACGGAGGTTGTGTTCACCGCGAATCCTGTAGCAGCACGGCTTGCCGGCGGGGGCGTCCTCTAGATCGCTGCGCAAGCCGGATCGATCCATTTGTTCACTGTCGGGGCCTGCCACTGCTCAAGGGCGTCGAGCAATGCGCTGGGCTCGGCAGCGAAGATCAGCATCTCGCTGTGCTCGACCTTCATGAAACCTTCGCTGACCGAATGCGTGAGCAGGGTGCGCACCGGGGTAAAGAACTCATTGATGTTCAGGCAGCCCAGGGCTTTGCTGTGTTCGCCCAGTTGGGTCAGCGTGGCCACCTCGAACAGCTCTTCGAAAGTGCCAAGGCCTCCCGGCAGGGCGATGAAGGCGTCGGCACAGTCACTCATCCGGGCCTTGCGGCTGCGCATGTCCGGGGTGACTTCATGGCGGGTCAATCGGCTGTGCAAGTGCCCGAGCCCGAACAACCGCTCGGTGATGATGCCGACCACTTCGCCGCCTTCGGCCAGTACGGTGTCGGCCATCACCCCCATCAGCCCCTTGTCGGTGCCGCCGTAGACCAGGCGCAGGCCACGTCGGGCGATCTCCCGGCCCAGCGCTTGCGCACCTTCGGTATACGCCGGGCTGAAACCGAAGTTGGAACCGGAAAATACTGCAATGCTCTTGAGGCTCATGATGATCCTTGCTCAGGGTTCGGAAGGGGGGTGTGACAGCAGCGCCAGAATGCGCTCGCCCAGTTGCTCGGCCGCAGCCTGCTATTCGATGTTGGCGAAGCCCAGCAGCAGGCCTTGTGCCCTGGTGCCGGCGATGCTCCATTCACTCAGCGCCTCGGCATAAATCCCTGCCTGACGCAGGCGTTCGGCCAAGGCTATGTCGGACTGATCTGCGATAAACCGCAAAATCAGATGCATGCCGCCGGGCTGGGCGTCGATCCGGATCTGCTCGCCCAATACGCTTTGCAGGCCTCTGGCCGTGGCCTCCCGACGCTCGGCGTAAAGCTTGCGCATGCGCAGGATATGCCGGGCGAAATGCCCCTCGGTCAGGAAGGTGGCGACGATGGCCTGGGTCAGCTCCGGACAGTGGCCGAGAAACAGTTGACCGACCTGCTCGAAGCGTTCGACCAGTGCAGCAGGGACCACCAGATAGCCGATACGAATCCCGGGAAACAGCACCTTGCTGAAGGTTCCTGCGTACAGCACCCGTGCGTGACGGTCCAGGCTCTTGAGCGCCGGCAGCGGACGGCTGACGTAGCGGTACTCGCCATCATAGTCATCCTCGACAATCCAGGCCTCGTGCTCGCGGGCCCAGTCCAGCAGCGCCAGGCGGCGGGGCAGGGAAAGCGAAACGCACAGCGGACTCTGATGCGCGGGCGTCACCACGGCAGCCCGGGCCATGAGTGGCGCGCTCACGACCTGGGCGACGATCAGGCCGTCGCCGTCCACGGCGATCGGTACCGGCTGCATGCCCAAGTGGCCGAGCAATTGCCGGGTCGGCAGGTACCCCGGATCCTCGACGAACACTTTGTCGCCGGGTGTGAGCAACGCCTGAGCGATCAGTGTCAGGGTGTTGCGATAGCCTGCGGTCACGAATACCTGCGCCGAGGTGCAGTCGATGCCTCGGGACATATGCAGGTAACCGGCGATGGCCGTGCGCAGGGATTCCAGGCCATACACTGTGGGGTGGGCCATGTCCTGCAAGCGGGTGGCGCGCACGCAGCGGGCGCCGATCTGCGCCCAGATCTTGCGCGGGAATGCATCCAGCGCCGGCACTGCCATCTGAAACGGGAGCAGTGGCGGCCTGTCCCGTACTGACGGGCTTTCGTAGGCAGCCCGGACCTGTTGCGATGCTTTGAGCACCTGTGAAGCCACGCCTGCGCTGACCACCGTGCCGGCCTGCCCGCGAGTCTGCAGGTAGCCTTCGGCGGTCAGCAGGGCATAGGCGGAATCGACGGTGCCCCTGGCCAGTCCCAGTTCCTTGGCCAATGCCCGGGCAGCAGGCACGCGCTCGCCGGGGCTGAGCACGCCTTCACCAATGGCGGTGCGCACGCGCCAGTAAATCTGCCGGTAGATCGGCTCCGTGGACGCAGGGTCAAGGGGCGAAAAACGCTGAGCGGACGATGTCATGGCGTACTCACAGGCGTGTCGTGGGCAGGCTGCACGGCATTCCCATTGTGGGCGACCGGCACCGCTTGCGCCAATGCAGGCCAGTTTCGATCAGGCATGTCGTGACGAGGCGAAGTGTGCGTGCAGCGCTTCATCGGCCTGGTTCCTGGCTTCGTCGATGGCCTGGGGTCCCATTGCGGTGCCCTGTACCGAGAAGAGTCTCAAATCGTGCAGGCCGATCATGTTCAGCACGTCGCGCAGGTACGGCGTCAGGTAGTCCGGCTGTCGCGCACGCTCCCCGGAAAACCGCCCTCCGGACGCGATGGCGATGAACACGGGCCGGTCCGGCAGCAGGGCGGTCTTGCCTTGGGCGCTGATGGTGAATGTGCGGCGCACCCGGGCAACGTGGTCGATCCAGGCTTTCAGGGCCGATGGCAGGCTGAAGTTGTGCATCGGGGTACTGATGACCAGCACATCGGCCTGTTCCACCTCGGCGATAAGCTGGTCGGACAACGCCAGGGACCCGCCTTCTGACACATCGGCGGTGGACTGCTGGGACGTCGCGTAGCTGCCATCGACATGAGGCAGGTTCTCGCCGCTCACAAGCCGGGTTACCACCAGGGCCGAAGGTTCGCGGTTCAACAGGCGCTCGATGATGTTGCGGGCCAGGCGGCTGCTCTCGGACGCAGGTCCCCGGGGACTACAGCTTACGTGCAGGATGTTCATGTCTGACTCTTGATGGGTGAATCGGACCTGCACGGTAAGCGGCCCATGCCCCAGCCAAAAGAGCCAAGAACCGACAGATGGACTGGGCCAAATCCGGGCATCAGTGGACCAGTCCGAAATGCAGATCTTGGACCTTTAGCGCTGGGCCAAGACACTCGAACATGGCGCCTCCATTCAGCCCCTTCGAGGCAATTTCATGAGCAATCGCATCAACTATTCCGCCGTGTCGCCAGACATCTACAAAGCCTTCGGCAACGTCTACGGTTCAGTGCTGCAGTGTGGGCTGGCCAAAGAACTGGTTGACCTGGTCTACCTGCGCGTTTCCCAGATCAACGGCTGCGCATTCTGCATCGACATGCACTCCCGCGACCTGCTCAAGCAAGGCCTGAGCGTGGAGAAACTGGTGCTGGTGCCGATCTGGCATGACGCCGGCCAACTGTTCACTCCGCGTGAGCAGGTTGCACTGTCCTGGGCCGAAACCGTCACTCGCGTTGCCGAAACCGGCGTTCCGGATGCCGACTACCGGGCGGCGCTGGCCGAGTTCGGCGACAAGGGCCTGGCTGACCTGACCTATGCCATCGGCCTGATGAATGCCTTCAACCGCTTCGGCGTGGCTTTCCGCCCGGCACCGGCTGCGGTCAACGCCTGAACCTCGGGTGACCGTGCCCGCCGGCGCGGTCATCTTGTCTCTTTGCCCGCCCGGTGACTGGCCCGGCGGGTCGCCTTGCGGGTATACAAACATGGCATGGGTTTTATTGAGTCTGGCCGGGCTTCTGGAAATCGGATTTGCCCTGGCGATGAAAGCGTCCGAAGGCTTCACCCGCCTGACCCCGGCGCTGTTCACCGTGGGCGCGGGCGTTTCCAGCGTGATCATGCTGTCGATGGCTTTGCGCACGCTACCGGTGGGCACCGGCTACGCCGTCTGGACTGGCATCGGCGCGGCCGGCACCGCGATCGTCGGCATGGCCCTGCTCGGCGACAGCGCAGCTCCGTTGCGCGTGCTGTGCATCCTGCTGATTCTGGCGGGGGTTATCGGGTTGAAACTGGTGTCGGCGAGTTGATGGGGAAGGGGGGGGCCGTGTTCACCGCATAACCCGTAGCAGTCCGGCTTGCCGGCGGCAGCGATCTTGAAGCCGCTACGCCGGCAAGCCGGACTGCTACAGAGTCGCGCAGGTAGCGTTCACCGCGGACCCGTAGCAGCACGGCTTGCCGGCGGGGGCGTACTGGAACTCGCCGCCCAAGCTCGATCAATACCGCTGAAATTGCGAACCGAACTCAGAGCGCACCTCGGCCACGGTCTCGGCGTTCTTCGCGTCGAAGGTGACCGATGCGGTCTGGAACGCTTTCAGGTGATCGGCGCCATCAGCGGCGACCTGCTCCTGTGTGACCGGGGCGCTGATCTGGGCGCCCTGGTACTGCTTGAGGTGCTCTGCGCCATCGGCGGCAAACACGTTGGCGGCCAGGACAGACAGGGCGATGCTGAGAAGGATCTGACGTTTCATGGTGTGAACTCCTGCAATGGGTTTTCAAGGTTTGGTTAGCGTCGCCGTTGAAGTGGGCTGCGCTGTTCGACGTGCCTAGTAAACCGTGCAGGTGTATCGCGTCTGTGTCCGGGATCGGGCGTGAATGCGGGTGGATGTATCTCTGGAATGGCTGTACACAGAGCGATACAAAAAGACCTGCGCACACCCCATGGCTCCTTCAGTGAGCCTCACCCGCCTTGATCCCCACCGGCAATTTCTTGGTCAGCATCACCGCCACCATACTGATCCCCAACGCCAGTGCGACGAAATGGAATGCATCGTTGTAGGCCATGATCGCGGCCTGTTGGTGGGTGATTTCGCTGAGCTTGCCCAGCGCGGCGGTTTCGTTGCCGAGGCGGTCGGTGAGTTGCGCCAGGCGTTCGGCGACCTGCGGGTTGGCCGGGGAGATGGATTCGCGCAGGTAGTCGAAGTAGGTCTTGGTCCGTGCATCCAGCAAGGTGGCCAGCAGCGCGATGCCGATGGCGCCGCCCAGGTTGCGCAGGATGTTGAACAGGCTGGAGGCCGAACCTGCGTCCTGAGGCTGGATGTAGGACGTGGCAATCAGCGAGATAGTGACCATGATCATCGGCTGGCCCAGCGCGCGGACGATCTGGATGTGGTTGAACTGCGGCCCGGCAAAGTCCGGGTTGAGCACCCCCGAGAGAAAACTCGCCGCGCCGAACAGGCCGAACCCCAGCGTGCACAGCACCTTGGGCGGGATGATTTTCATCAGTTGCGGCACCAGCGGGATCAGGAACAGCTGCGGGATCCCCATCCACATGATGACCTCGCCGATCTGCTGGGCGTTGTAGCCCTGGATCTGCGCCAGATACAGCGGCAGCAGGTAGACCGAGCCGTACAATCCCACCCCCATGCCGACGCTGGAAATGCTCGACAGGCCGAAATTGCGATTGCCAAGAATGCCCAGGTTGATCAGCGGCCGGTCCTTGGAGAACTGGATAATCACGAAGGCGATCAGGCTGAGCAGGGCGATGCTGCCCAGGGTGACGATCAGGCTCGATTCGAGCCAGTCCTTGCGGTGGCCTTCTTCGAGAAACACCTGCAGGCAGCCCAATCCCACACCCAGGGTGACGATGCCGGCGTAGTCGGTGCTCTTGAGCAGCTCCCAGTGCGGCGCCTTCTTCTCAAGGCCGTACATCAGTCCCGCAATCATCACCAGCCCGGGCGGCACGTTGATGTAGAAGATGTATTCCCAGCCGAAGTTTTCCGTCAGCCAGCCGCCCAGGGTGGGGCCGATGGAGGGGGCGAAGGTGGCGGTCATGGCGAACAGGGCCATGCCCTTGGCGCGATGATGTTCGGGCAGCTTGATGAGGGTCAGGGTGAACGCCAGCGGAATCAGCGCGCCACCGGTGAAGCCCTGCATGGCGCGGAACACGATCATGCTTTCCAGGCTCCAGGCCATGGAACACAGCAGCGACGAGGCCAGAAAACCCAGTGACACCCACACCGCCAGCCTGCGGGCCGAGAGCAACTGCACCAGCCAGGCGGTGAGCGGGATCATGATGATTTCCGCCACCAGGTAGGACGTGGAAATCCACGAGCCTTCTTCCAGGGTGGCTGACAGCGCGCCCTGAATGTCCTTGAGCGAGGAGTTGGTGATCTGGATGTCGAGCACCGCCATGAAGGCGCCGAGCATCACGCTCATCACCGCGATCCAGTCGCGCCGGGTCGGTTCGCCGACCGGGCGGATCAGTTCATCACCGGCCACTGTCGGCCTCGTGCGCTGGCTTGATGTCCACCGCGACGGTCACCGACATGCCGGGGCGGATCTTGCCGTGCAGAGGGTTGTCCGGCGCGAAGGTGAGCTTGACCGGGATGCGCTGCACGACCTTGGTGAAGTTGCCGGTGGCGTTGTCCGGCGGCAGCAGGCTGAACTGCGCCCCCGAGGCGGCGAACAGGCTGTCGACCCGGCCCTGGATCGGTGTGCTGGGGAAGCTGTCGAAGGTCAGTTCGGCGCGCTGGCCGATCTGCATGTGTTCGATCTGGGTTTCCTTGAAGTTGGCCTGCACCCAGATGTCCTCGTCGGGCACGATGGACAGCAGGTAGGCGCCGCCCTGTACGTACTGGCCATTGCGCGCCGCGCGCTGGCCGATCATGCCGCTGATGGGCGAGTGGATTTCAGTGCGACTGGAATTGATTTCAGCTTGGGCGAGATCGGCGCGGGCGCTGGCGATCTGTGCGTCCAGACGCTTGATCTCGGCGCTCAGGGCCATCACTTGCTGGCGCTGCCCCTGGGCATCGGCCTGGGCCTTGCTCACCTGAGAACGGGCGACGCTGCTGTCGGCGGTCATGGTGGTGACCTGTGCTTCCGACACAAAGCCCGGCTTGCGCAGCTTTTGCAGGCGTGCGAGGTCTAGTTGCGTGCGCCCCAGGGTCGCCTGGTTGGCCTGCACTTGTGCGTCACTGGCGGCGATCAGGCTCGATTGTTGTGTCAGTTTGCTTTGCGCCTGCACCCGCTCGGCTTCACGGGTCGCGAGGGTAGCCTGGGCCCGTTCGACGGCCAGCCGGAAATCGTCCGGCTCCAGGCGCACCAGCAACTGGCCCTTGTCCACGTGCTGGTTATCCTGCACCAGCACCTCGCTGACACGCGCCCCCAACTGGCTGGAAATCCGCGTGATTTCGCCCTGCACGTAGGCGTTGTCAGTGGTTTCGACGAACCGCCCCTTGAAATACCACTGGGCGAAAAAGGCGAGGGCGATCAGCAGGACCACCACGAGAAAGATGAACAGGCGGCGTTTCAGTTGGGCAGGCATGGTCGATCCGTCGAAGGCGGCAGGCAGGGAGCCAAAAGATGGATCATCAACGGGACGAGAGTTACCGGCAAGCGGCATTCACGCCGTTAATGGCTGGTAATCCGCTTCTCTCTGCCCTGGTAGTGGCCACTGATCGATGCACAGTCAGCGATAAGTTAAAAGTCCGTGTCCCCAGCCGCTTATTAAACTTTTGATCGCTGTAGGGCTGTTCAATGTTGTTAGAGTATTTCGCGATTAGAAAATTTGCTGATAGCTGGAAGGTGCCTCAATCCGTTGTTTGTGCGGTGAAAAACATGGGCTGACTGTCATTTCTGACAGTTGTGGCGCTGAACTAAGGGGGTGTAGTGTCTGGTTGGGTTAAATGGAATTTTCCGGAGCGATCAAATGACCAGATATCATATTCTGTTCTTGTTGCTGTTATTGGCTGGATGCGCAACTTCACCTGAGCCGTCATTGAATCAGGCGCCAGAAGTAAACAATGGGCCACAAGTGCTTGCCGATTTACGCCGCCTGTACGCAAGCACCCCTGTCAATTGCGGATCAGACACACGGCCCGGCTTTCTGTGCAGCGGCATCATCATGCGGGATGCGGATTATTCAACCAGCTTTCACGCCTGGGATCCTAGCCCCAAGCAGATTGCAAAAGGCGGCGTGTCGTTCGTTTATATTCGAAAAGATTCCAAGTTCCTGACGTACCCCGCGTTCACTAAAGGCTACATCATATTCCCGGAGTTTGAGCGACCTCCGAATAAAATGCCTCTGATGATCGAATGTCTTTTTCCTATGGATGGAGGTACCGATCCAAGAAAGGATCATGGCTGCGGGCCAAGCCCAGGCCTTTCGGATAGCGACCGTTGTCACAGGTTACAACCTGCGGTGAATACAGCGCCTCAGTGGATCGCACATTATTTCAAGGCCGGTGTGGTCAACAGGAGGGGCCACCAGTGCGCATTCAGCGTTCCCAATAGCGCCAATCAGCACGCGGGTCCGAGTTTCAATGCGGCATTGGCGTCAATGGCGTTATTGAACAGGAATTATCAAGACACATCCTTCAAAGAATGGAACGAGATGCTCGTCAACGTCTGGGCGCCGGGCCTTGGCCACTCACTTCCGATCAAGGCCTTTTGGTATCGCACTAACGGTCAGACCAATGGACTGGCGGACGGCCAACGCATTCAGCACGATTTTCTGTGTTCCGCGACGGGTGGGCGTGTCCTGCTTCCTCTCATCAGGGTGCTACTGCCGCGTACGCCCAATGAAGATGTTCTGTTCGAATACAACCAGGCCGATCAATCGACAGCACCGTGCAGGTAAAACCACGCGAACCGGCTAGAGTGCCAAGGGGTGGCCTGCTACCATCCGCCCCTTGATCCATTCTGCTCGAGATTTTTCATGACCACCGTTCGTACCCGCATCGCGCCATCGCCTACCGGCGACCCCCACGTTGGCACGGCTTACATCGCGCTCTTCAACTATTGCTTCGCCAAGCAGCACGGCGGCGAATTCATCCTGCGCATTGAAGACACCGACCAGCTGCGCTCGACCCGCGAGTCCGAACAACAGATTTTCGACGCCCTGCGCTGGCTCGGTATCGAGTGGAGCGAAGGCCCGGACGTTGGCGGCCCCCACGGTCCGTACCGTCAGAGCGAACGCGGCGACATCTACAAAAAATACACCCAGCAACTGGTCGACGCCGGTCACGCCTTCCCGTGCTTCTGCACCGCCGAAGAACTGGACCAGATGCGCGCCGAGCAGATGGCCCGTGGCGAAACCCCGCGCTACGACGGCCGCGCGCTGCTGCTGTCCAAGGAAGAAGTCGAGCGCCGCCTGGCCGCTGGCGAGCCCCATGTGATCCGCATGAAGGTGCCGAGCGAAGGCGTGTGCGTGGTGCCGGACATCCTGCGTGGCGAAGTCGAAATCCCGTGGGACCGCATGGACATGCAGGTCCTGATGAAGACCGACGGCCTGCCGACCTACTTCCTGGCCAACGTCGTCGATGACCACCTGATGGGCATCACCCACGTGCTGCGCGGCGAAGAATGGCTGCCGTCGGCGCCCAAGCTGATACTGCTCTACGAATACTTCGGCTGGGAAAAGCCGGCACTGTGCTACATGCCGCTGCTGCGTAACCCGGACAAGAGCAAACTGTCCAAGCGCAAGAACCCGACCTCGGTGACCTTCTACGAGCGCATGGGCTTCATGCCCGAGGCGATGCTCAACTACCTGGGCCGCATGGGCTGGTCGATGCCGGACGAGCGCGAGAAGTTCTCGCTGCAGGAAATGGTCGACAACTTCGACCTGAACCGCGTCTCCCTGGGCGGCCCGATCTTCGACATCGAGAAGCTCTCCTGGCTCAACGGCCAGTGGCTGCGCGAGCTGCCGGTGCAGGAGTTTGCCGCGCGTGTGCAGAAGTGGGCGTTCAACAGCGACTACATGATGAAGATCGCGCCCCACGTACAGGGCCGCGTCGAAACCTTCAGCCAGGTCGCGCCGCTGGGCGGCTTCTTCTTCGCCGGTGGCGTGACGCCGGACGTGAAGCTGTTCGAGCACAAGAAGCTGTCGCCCGAGCAGGTGCGACAGGTGATGCAGTTGATCCTGTGGAAGCTCGAATCCCTGCGTCAGTGGGAGAAGGACCGCATCATGGGTTGCATCCAGGCGGTGGTCGATCACCTGGCGCTGAAACTGCGCGACGCCATGCCGCTGATGTTCGCCGCGATCACAGGGCAGGCCAACTCCGTGTCGGTCACCGACGCGATGGAAATCCTCGGCCCGGACTTGACGCGCTACCGTCTGCGCCAGGCCCTGGACCTCTTGGGTGGCGTGTCCAAGAAAGAAAACAAGGAATGGGAAAAGCTGCTCGGCGCCATTGCCTGAGTGGTGAGCGCCCCTGTTGCCTCGCAGCCGTGCGCTGCGACAGGGGCGGCAACCCCCTGCTTTTCTTGGGGAAAGCCGGGGGAGGGCGGTAAGTGATTGTTATCCCGGAAATTTTTTTTGAAATTTGTTTAAAAAAAGTTTGACAGGTACCCGGGTCGCACTTAATATGCGCCCCGTCCACACGGCAACACGGAAAACACAGCGGCAACGCAGCGTGATCCGAGAGTGTAATGTGGGGCTATAGCTCAGCTGGGAGAGCGCCTGCATGGCATGCAGGAGGTCAGCGGTTCGATCCCGCTTAGCTCCACCAAATTAGAAGCTTCAAGGTTGGCTACACTGCCTTGAAGTTTGTACCGCGAATCGGAACCAGCGCCGATAGGGTACACAAGGGTTACGTCCCCTTCGTCTAGTGGCCTAGGACACCGCCCTTTCACGGCGGTAACAGGGGTTCGAGTCCCCTAGGGGACGCCACGTTTCACCGAGTGATGCCGCAAGGTTGATCTCCGCCGCGAGGCGATAAATCTGGGGCTATAGCTCAGCTGGGAGAGCGCCTGCATGGCATGCAGGAGGTCAGCGGTTCGATCCCGCTTAGCTCCACCAATTTCGCCAGGGTTCGTTGTGTTGTTTGAACGAACCTGACAGAAGGTTTTGCGTCCCCTTCGTCTAGTGGCCTAGGACACCGCCCTTTCACGGCGGTAACAGGGGTTCGAGTCCCCTAGGGGACGCCACGATTACTCGCTCTGCGAGACCAAGGGTCATTCGATTATTGAATGGCCCTTTTGTTTTTCTGGGGTTTTAATTTCCCTGTCTCCCCCGATCACCGTAGCAGCACGGCCGGGCGGCGCTCCGCTTGCCGGCGTGGCGGTGTGTCAGGCGAAGAGTCTTTCAATGACCCACCGCTACGCCGGCAAGCCGGACTGCTACGGATATTGGGGTGTGCGTGCCTCTTGCCTTCGCCGATGATGCAGATAATATTACTGCCATCATCCGGGAGGCGGACATGAACGACAAAAAAGCACAAACCCGCGAACGTATCCTCGGTGCTGCCAGTGCGGCGCTGATCGCTCGCGGTCCGGTCGAGCCCAGCGTCAACGAAATCATGGGCGCGGCAGGGCTCACGGTCGGTGGCTTCTATGCCCATTTCGACAGCAAAGAAGCCTTGATGCTTGAGGCTTTCAATCAATTGCTCAGCGAGCGGCGCCAGATGGTCGCCACCATCGACGACCAGCTTCCGGGCGATGAACGCCGGGCCTTGCTCGCTGCCTTCTACCTCTCGCGCAAACACCGCGACGCCGAAGACCACGCCTGCCCGCTGCCGACGGCGATAGGGGAGATGGCGCGGCTGTCGGATGATTTTCGCGACGCCTTGGCCGAGCACATTGAACTGATGGTCGCGCAACTGGCCGCAAGCCCCGAAGAAACCGACAAGACCCTGGCCGATATCGCCCTGATGCTGGGCGGCCTGGCGCTGGCCCGTGCGCTGGGGCCGTGCGAAATGTCCGACCGGGTGCTGCGAGCGGCCAAGTCGGCCGTGCAGTAAGGCGTTAGCGACAGATCCGGGCCATCCACCAGCGCTTTTCGTTACACTGTCCGCCGAATCAATTCTTGAGGACAGGAGCGAGCATGGTCTGGGATCTGGCAACGCCATTCGTCATCGATCTGCAAGTGAGCGACGACGACATCGACGGATTGGGGCACGCCAACAATGCGGTGTACGTGACCTGGCTTGAGCGCTGCGCCTGGCGCCACTCGCAGCAGCTGGGCCTGGACCTGACCGAATATCGACGCCTGGACCGCGCCATGGCCGTGGTACGCCATGAAATCGACTACCTGGCCAGCGCCTATCTGGAAGATGAGCTGCAACTGGCCACCTGGATCGTCGATTGGGACCAGAAGCTCAAGATGACACGTCGTTTCCAGCTCCGGCGGCCAAGCGACGGCGTGACGCTGCTGCGGGCGCAAACCACTTTTGTCTGCATTGAACTGTCTACCGGCAAGCCCAAGCGCATGCCGACCGAGTTCATCGAGGGCTATGCCCCTGCGCTGCAGATGGCCGTTTCCTGACGCCCGGCGCGTCGAGATCGTTTCCAATCGACGCGCCACTGCGTAAACTGCCGGACTTTTTTCGAGTGTGACCCATGCAAATTGCCCTGGCGCCGATGGAAGGCCTGGTCGACGACATTCTGCGCGATGTGCTGACTCAAGTAGGCGGCATCGACTGGTGCGTGACGGAATTCATCCGCGTCACCGAGCGGCTGTTGCCTGAGCACTACTTCCACAAGTTCGCCTCCGAATTGCTCACCGGCGCGAAAACCCGCGCCGGCGTGCCGCTGCGCGTTCAGTTGCTGGGTTCTGATCCTGTGTGCCTGGCGGAGAACGCGGCCCTTGCCGCCGAGCTGGGGGCGCCGGTCATCGACTTGAACTTCGGCTGCCCGGCCAAGACGGTGAACAAGTCCCGGGGTGGCGCGGTTCTGCTCAAAGAGCCCGAGCTGCTGCACTCGATCCTCAGCCATGTGCGCCGCGCCGTGCCTGCGCACATTCCGGTCACGGCCAAGATGCGTCTGGGCTACGACAGCACCGAACCTGCCCTGGACTGCGCCCGTGCCCTGGAAGCCGGCGGCGCCGAGCACATCGTGGTGCACGCCCGCACCAAGGTCGATGGCTACAAGCCGCCGGCGCATTGGGAATGGATCGGCAAGATCCAGGACGTGGTAAAGATCCCGATCATCGCCAATGGCGAGATCTGGACCGTGGACGACTGGCGCCGCTGCCGCGAGATCTGCGGTGCGCGGGACATCATGATCGGTCGCGGACTGGTGGCGCGCCCTGATCTGGGCCGGCAGATCGCCGCGGCCGAGGCCGGGCGTGAAGTCGTCGAGATGACCTGGCAGGAGCTGCAACCGCTGCTGCGGCATTTCTGGCTGCAGGCCATGGCCAAGATGACCCGCGTCCAGGCGCCGGGCCGGCTCAAGCAGTGGGTGGTGTTGCTGACCAAGAGTTACCCCGAAGCCACGGTGCTGTTCGATTCGCTGCGCCGGGAGACCGATTGCGAGCGCATCAGCCAGATGCTCGGCGTTACGCAGCCTGAGGCGGCCTGAGAAAATTTTTCATAGCGACTCTTGAAACAGAAGTGACCGTCCTTATCTAGGGATTACGCGATGCCGAAGTCGGGTCGCGGATACAAACACTTGCTGATTATTCAGGAGATTCACATGACTACCGCATTTTCCCTGGCTCCACTGTTCCGCTCTTCCGTGGGCTTCGACCGTTTCAACGACCTGTTCGAATCGGCCGCCCGTAACGAGTCGGCCAGCAGCTACCCTCCCTACAACGTCGAGAAACACGCAGATGACCAGTACCGCATCGTCATCGCGGCTGCGGGTTTCCAGGAAGAAGACCTCGAGCTGCAGGTCGAGAAGGGTGTGCTGACCGTCACCGGCAGCAAGCGTGACAAGGCCGCCGAAGGCGTGACCTTCCTGCACCAGGGCATCGCCCAGCGCGCGTTCAAGCTGTCGTTCCGCCTGGCCGACCACATCGAAGTGCAAAACGCAGCGCTGGCCAACGGCCTGCTGAACATCGACCTGCTGCGCCTGGTGCCTGAAGAGGCCAAGCCAAAGCGCATCCAGATCAACGGCCAGAAAACCCTGGCGCATTGATTTCAGGTTGATACGAGAAAAGGCACCCTGCGGGGTGCCTTTTTTGTGCCTGCCCACTACCGACTGTAGGAGCGCGCTTGCCCGCGACCGCGGTGTGTCAGACGACAGATGCGTCACAGACACACCGCGGTCGTCCGAATGCGGCCCAGACCAAGCGCGCTCCTACAGGGGGTGTTTTCCACGCGACAACAACAACCCTTCAAACCCCGCCACGCTCAGCGGTTCGCTGAACAGAAACCCCTGATACAGATGGCAGTCAAGCTGGGTCAGGAAATCCAGTTGCTCCTGTTGCTCCACCCCTTCGGCGATGATGGACAGGTTCAGGCTGGCGGCCATGGCCACGATGGCGCGCACGATTTCGGCGTCGTTGGGGTCGGTGGTGGCGTCGCGCACGAAGGACTGGTCGATTTTCAGCGCATCCACCGGTAGCCGCTTGAGGTAGGTCAGCGACGAGTAGCCGGTGCCGAAGTCGTCCATGGCGAAACTGACCCCCAGTTCCTTGAGCTGCAGCATCTTGGCGATGGTGTCGTCCAGATTCTGGATGACGATGCCTTCGGTGATCTCCAGCTTGAGCATGTCGCGGGGCAGTTCGCAGGTGCGCAGGCTGTTCTCGACGCGCTCGACGAAGTCGATCTGACGGAACTGCCTGGGGCTGATATTCACGCACAGGTTGAAGTCATGGCCGTCGATCAGCCCCTTGCGGATCAGTTCGCCGCCGGTCTTGCAGGCCTCTTCCAGAATCCAGTTGCCGACCTCGAGGATCATGCCGCTTTCTTCCATGACCTTGATGAACTGGTTCGGCGGCAGGTTGCCCAGTACCGGGTGCTGCCAGCGCAGCAGGGCTTCGGCGCCGACGATACGGTTGCCGCGGGTGTCCACCTGGGGTTGGTAGCTGAGGCTGAATTCGCCCCGGGCCTGGGCCTGGCGCAGTTCGTTTTCCAGGCGCAGCCGGTCGCTGGCGGCCTTTTGCATGGTGTCGTGGAACATCTGCGTGGCGTTGCGCCCGGCATCCTTGGCGCGGTACAGCGCGATGTCGGCGCGCTTGAGCAGGTCGGCCGGGGTTGAGCCATGATCGGGAATCAGCGCCACGCCAATACTGGGCGTGACCTGCAACCGGTGCCCATCGAGAAACATGGGTTCAGCGAGCAGCTCGCGCAAGGTGTCGGCCAGACGCGCCACCTGATCGATCACCTCGTCGCGGGTGCCTTCCAGGCCGCTGATGAGCACCACGAACTCATCGCCGCCCAGCCGCGCGACGGTGTCTTCCATGCGCACGCTGGCCTCCAGGCGCGCGGTGATGATTTTCAGCACGCTGTCGCCCACCGGATGGCCGAGGGAGTCGTTGATGTGCTTGAAGTGGTCCAGGTCCAGGAACAGCAGGGCCCCGCGCAAGTCGTGGCGCTTGAGCAGGGCGATCTGCTGGCTCAGGCGGTCCATCAGCAGGGCGCGGTTGGGCAGGTTGGTCAGGGGGTCGTGGTAGGCCAGGTGCTGGATCTGCGCCTGGGCGTTCTTCAACTGGCTGATGTCCCGGGCGGTAATCAGCAGGCAGGCGGTATCGTTGAGCTCCAGCGGGTCGATGGACACGTCAACGGTGATGAGCTCGCCATTCTTGTTGCGCCCCAGCAGCTCGCGGTTGCGCACCCGGCCATAGTCCTGGACTTCCTGAATCAACCGTTCGCGCTGGGTGATGTCGGCCATGATGACGAATTCGAACACCGTGTGGCCGATCACGTCGCTGGCGCTGTAGCCCGACAGCCGGGAAAAGCCGTCGTTGACCTCGATGTAACGCCCCGTGGCTTTCTCGGTGATGATGATGGCGTCCGGGCTTGAGTGAAAGGCCCGGGCGAATTTCTCCTCGCTGGCCTTCAGGGCCTGCTGCGCACGCTTGTGTTCGGTGGTGTCGATGAAAGTGCTGAGCAGGTACAGACCGTCGCTCAGCTCGATCTTCTGGGTATACAGGGTGCCGTCATGGGCGCTGCCCTGGCGCCCCTGCCACTGGGTTTCCAGGTTGGCCGGCAGCGGCGAGGCAAAGGTCTTGTCCAGCGCCAGCTGGCGTTGTGCAGGTTCCAGCCACAGGCCGATGTCGAGGGTGGTGCGGCCCACGCAGTCCTTGAGCGGCCAGCCAAAGGTCGTTTCGAAATGCCTGTTGGCATTGCAGATCAGCCCGTCTTCGAAGCGGGTCAGTAACACGACGTTGGGGCTGAGGTTGAAAAGAGTGGCGAAGTGTTTCTCCGACTCCTTTGCGGTCAGGGCCAGGCCGGTCAATTGAAACATCGAGTTGTCTGCGGTTGTGGGCATGTGATCACGAGCCTTGAAGGCATAAAGCCGGTAAGTCGATCAGTGAGCTTCACCGCTCAGGACATTCGCCTGGGCATCCAGCAGCGCCATGAACGCTTTTGCCGCGTTCGACAGCGTGCGTTCCGTGTGGACAATGTAGCCTAGCTCGCGGCGCAGCTGTATGCCCGGCAACGGAATACGTGCAACTTGTTCGTCCAGCATGGTTCTGGGCAGCACACTCCATGCCAGGCCGATGGATACCATCATCTTGATGGTTTCCATGTAGTTGGTGCTCATGGCGATATTGGGCTTGATCCCCTGGGCTTCGCACAGGCCACTGACGATGTGATGGGTAAAGGTGTTGCCGCCGGGAAACACCGCCGGATAGCCCGCGACATCGGCCAGGCTGACGTTTTCGATGTTGGCCAGCGGATGCTCGGGCGCGGCCACGAACTCCAGCAGGTCGTCCCAGACCGCCACCGCCTTGACCGATGAATGCGGCTGGGGTGCCAGAGTGATGACCGCAAGCTCGGCGCGGCCGTGGAGGATCTCGTCGTAGGCGACCTCCGAATCGAGAAACTCGATATCCAGCGCGACATTGGGGTAGGTGCGGGTGAATGTCCTCAATAGTGGGGGCAAGCGGTGCAGGCCGATGTGATGGCTGGTGGCTAGGCTCAGGCGCCCGGTGACCTCGCCGGTGAGGTTGGTCAGCGCCCGGCGGGTGTCGTCCAGCACGTTCAGAATCTGGTAGGCCCTGGGCAGCAGCGCCCGGCCGGCCTCGGTCAGGTTGATCTCGCGGCCCAGCCGGTCGAACAGGCGCACATTCAATTGTTGCTCAAGCCCTGCGATACGCTTGCTGATGGCCGGTTGCGTCAGGTGCAGGCGCTCGCCCGCTGCAGAGAAGCTGCCGGTCTCGGCGATGGCAATAAAGGCGTTGAGGTTGGCCAGGTCCATCTCGAATTCCTGTTGGTTATCCAAAGCATGAAAATTATGAATTTGAGTTATTTAAGCATATTCCATAGCATCTCCCTCACAAGCCAAGGGGTTTTTAAGAGATGTCATCGAGATGTCCGACCCAAGGCATAGAAACACGCTGATGAGGAAACCGTCTGATGGCTGGCAAAACGCTCTACGACAAGCTCTGGGATTCGCATTTGGTCAAACAGCGCGACGATGGCTCGGCGCTGATCTACATCGACCGTCATATCATCCACGAAGTGACTTCGCCGCAAGCGTTTGAAGGCCTGCGTCTGGCCGGTCGCAAGCCTTGGCGCATCGACGCCAATATCGCGACCCCGGACCACAACGTACCGACCACCCCTGAGCGCAAGGGCGGCATCGAAGCCATTGCCGACCAGGTGTCGCGCCTGCAGGTCCAGACTCTGGACGACAACTGCGACGAGTACGGCATCACCGAATTCAAGATGAACGACACCCGTCAGGGCATCGTTCACGTGATCGGCCCGGAGCAGGGCGCCACCTTGCCGGGCATGACCGTGGTCTGCGGTGACTCCCACACCTCGACCCACGGCGCATTCGGCGCTCTGGCTCACGGTATCGGCACTTCCGAGGTCGAGCACGTGCTCGCCACCCAGTGCCTGGTCGCCAAGAAAATGAAAAACATGCGGGTGTTGGTCGAAGGCAAACTGCCATTCGGCGTGACTGCCAAGGACATCGTCCTGGCCATCATCGGCAAGATCGGTACTGCCGGCGGCAACGGCCATGCCATCGAATTCGCCGGCAGCGCGATCCGCGACCTGTCTGTCGAAGGCCGCATGACCATCTGCAACATGTCCATCGAGGCAGGCGCCCGCGTCGGCCTGGTGGCCACCGATGAAAAGACCATTGCCTACGTCAAGGGTCGCCCGTTCGCACCGACTGCCGAGCAGTGGGATGCAGCGGTCGAAGCCTGGAAAGACCTGGTGTCCGACGACGACGCGGTGTTCGACACCGTGGTCGAGCTCGACGCCGCCCAGATCAAGCCACAAGTGAGCTGGGGCACTTCGCCTGAAATGGTTCTGGCCGTCGATCAGAACGTGCCGGACCCTGCCAAGGAAACCGACCTGGTCAAGCGTGGCTCCATCGAGCGCGCCCTGAAGTACATGGGCCTGAGCGCCAATCAGGCGATCACCGACATCCAGCTCGATCGCGTATTCATCGGTTCCTGCACCAACTCGCGGATCGAAGACCTGCGCGCTGCGGCGGATATCGCCAAGGGCCGCAAGGTGGCTTCGACCATCAAGCAGGCGATCGTGGTGCCGGGCTCGGGCCTGGTCAAGGAACAGGCCGAGAAGGAAGGGCTGGACAAGATCTTCATCGAAGCCGGTTTCGAATGGCGTGAGCCAGGCTGCTCGATGTGCCTGGCGATGAACCCTGACCGCCTGGAGAGCGGCGAGCATTGCGCGTCGACCTCCAACCGCAACTTTGAAGGCCGTCAGGGCGCCGGTGGTCGTACCCACCTGGTGAGCCCGGCGATGGCCGCGGCGGCAGCGGTCAACGGTCGTTTCGTCGATGTTCGCACCATGAGCCAGCACTAAGGAGCCCAGCATGAAGCCATTTACCCAACACACCGGCCTGGTCGCTCCGCTGGATCGTGCCAACGTCGACACCGACCAGATCATTCCCAAGCAGTTTCTGAAGTCGATCAAGCGCACCGGTTTCGGTCCCAACCTGTTCGACGAGTGGCGTTACCTGGATGTGGGCCAGCCGTATCAGGACAACTCCAAGCGTCCGCTGAACAAGGAGTTCGTGCTCAACCACGAGCGTTATCAGGGCGCCAGCGTGCTGCTGGCCCGTGAGAACTTCGGCTGCGGTTCGAGCCGCGAGCACGCGCCGTGGGCGCTGGAAGAGTACGGTTTCCGCAGCATCATCGCGCCGAGCTACGCCGACATCTTCTTCAACAACAGCTTCAAGAACGGCCTGTTGCCGATCATCCTGAGCGAAAGCGAGGTTGACGAGCTGTTCAAGGCGGTCGAGGCGAAGGAAGGCTACCAGCTGAAGATCGACCTGCAGGCGCAGACAGTCACCGGCGAAGATGGCAAGGTGTACAGCTTCGAAGTCGACGCGTTCCGCAAGCACTGCCTGCTCAACGGCCTGGACGACATCGGCCTGACCCTGGTGGACGGCGACGCGATTGCAGCGTTCGAGGGCAAGCACCGCGCAGCACAACCCTGGCTCTTCCGCTGACGAGCAGCTTCAAGCTTTAAGCTACAAGCGGCAAGTTGTCCGTGGCGCGGCTGCTTTTTCTTGCAGCTTGCAGCTCGAAGCTTGCCGCTCCCGAGTCGGCTCCGTATATGGGGCCGACAGCAATTTTGAAACGAGAGTTTTATGAGCAAGCAGATTCTGATTCTCCCTGGTGACGGCATTGGTCCGGAAATCATGGCTGAGGCGGTCAAGGTGCTGGAACTGGCCAATGACAAGTACCAGTTGGGTTTCGAATTGAGCCACGACGTTATCGGCGGCGCTGCCATCGACAAGCATGGCGTGCCGCTGGCCGACGAGACCCTGGAGCGTGCCCGCGCTGCCGACGCCGTGCTGCTGGGCGCGGTGGGCGGCCCGAAATGGGACACCATCGAGCGTGACATCCGCCCAGAGCGCGGCCTGCTGAAGATTCGTTCGCAACTGGGCCTGTTCGCCAACCTGCGTCCGGCCATCCTGTACCCGCAACTGGCCGAGGCGTCGAGCCTGAAGCCGGAAATCGTTTCGGGCCTGGACATTCTCATCGTCCGTGAGCTGACCGGCGGTATCTACTTCGGCGCGCCACGTGGCACCCGCGAGCTGGAAAACGGCGAGCGCCAGGCTTTCGACACCCTGCCGTACAGCGAAAGCGAAATCCGCCGCATCGCCCGTGTCGGTTTCGACATGGCCCGCGTGCGTGGCAAGAAGCTGTGCTCGGTGGACAAGGCCAACGTCCTGGCTTCCAGCCAGCTGTGGCGTGAAGTGGTCGAGCAGGTCGCCAAGGACTACCCGGACGTCGAACTGAGCCACATGTACGTCGACAACGCCGCCATGCAGCTGGTCCGCGCGCCGAAGCAATTCGACGTGATGGTCACCGACAACATGTTCGGCGACATCCTGTCGGACGAAGCTTCGATGCTGACCGGTTCCATCGGTATGCTGCCATCGGCCTCGCTGGATTCGAACAACAAGGGCATGTACGAGCCTTGCCACGGTTCGGCGCCGGACATCGCGGGCAAGGGCATCGCCAACCCGCTGGCGACCATCCTCTCGGTATCGATGATGCTGCGTTACAGCTTCAATCAGCACAGCGCCGCAGACGCCATCGAGAAGGCCGTCAGCCTGGTTCTTGACCAGGGCCTGCGCACCGGTGACATCTGGTCCGAAGGCAATGCCAAAGTCGGTACGCAGGAAATGGGTGACGCCGTAGTCGCCGCGCTGCGCAATCTGTAATATCTCGGGCCCACTGCTGCAATGTCGAGCTTCGGCTCCGTGCAAGAAGGGGCCCCACTTTTAACTAAGGTGTAGTTGCGATGAAACGTGTAGGTCTGGTCGGTTGGCGCGGTATGGTTGGTTCCGTGCTCATGCAGCGCATGCTGGAAGAGCAGGATTTCGATCTCATTGAGCCGGTTTTTTTCACCACCTCCAACGTCGGCGGCCAAGGCCCGTCGGTGGGCAAGGACATTGCGCCGCTCAAGGATGCCTACAGCATCGATGAGCTCAAGACCCTTGACGTGGTACTGACCTGCCAGGGCGGCGACTACACCAATGAGGTGTTCCCCAAGCTGCGTGAAGCGGGCTGGCAGGGTTACTGGATCGACGCGGCTTCTTCCCTGCGCATGCAGGACGACGCGGTCATCATCCTCGATCCGGTCAACCGCAAGGTCATCGACCAGCAACTGGACACCGGCACCAAGAACTTCATCGGCGGCAACTGCACCGTCAGCCTGATGCTGATGGGCCTGGGCGGCCTGTTCGAAGCCGGTCTGGTCGAGTGGATGAACGTCATGACCTACCAGGCGGCATCCGGTGCCGGTGCGCAGAACATGCGTGAACTGATCAAGCAGATGGGCGCGATCAATGCGTCGGTGGCCGACGATCTGGCCAACCCGGCCAGCGCCATCCTGGACATCGACCGCAAGGTGGCCGAAGCCATGCGCGGCGACAGCTTCCCGACCGAAAACTTCGGCGTGCCGCTGGCCGGCAGCCTGATCCCGTGGATCGACAAGGAACTGCCGAACGGCCAGAGCCGCGAAGAGTGGAAAGGCCAGGCGGAAACCAACAAGATCCTGGGCCGCTTCAAGAGCCCGATCCCGGTGGACGGCATCTGCGTGCGCATCGGCGCCATGCGTTGCCACAGCCAGGCGCTGACCATCAAGCTGAACAAAGACGTGCCGATCACTGACATCGAAGGGCTGATCAGCCAGCACAACCCGTGGGTCAAGCTGGTGCCGAACACCCGTGAAGCCAGCATCCAGGAACTGAGCCCGACCTCGGTGACCGGCACGCTGAACATTCCGGTGGGTCGTCTGCGCAAGCTGAACATGGGTTCGCAGTACCTGGGCGCGTTCACCGTGGGTGACCAGCTGCTGTGGGGCGCGGCCGAACCGCTGCGCCGCATGCTGCGTATCCTGCTGGAGCGTTGATTCGCAAGGTTTGATGCCTAAACAGAAAAACCGCCCTCAGGGGCGGTTTTTTGTTTTCACGCCTCCACTCCGGCGCCACTCGGGGGCATGCCATGATGGGCCATCCATGCCCAGGACTGGTACGGATGTAGTCACCTCAACCCTGTAGTAGCGCGCTTGCCGCGATAGCGTCCACAAGATCACCGACGCCGGCAAGCCGGACTGCTACGGATGACGTGTACCGGTCTTGTAGGAGCGCGCTTGCCCGCGACGGCGTCCTCAAGACCACCGACGCCAGCAAGCCGAACTGCTACGGATGTGGCTGACCTCACCCCTGTAGGAGTGAGCTTGCTCGCGATGACGCCTTTGAGATCGCTCCCGCCGGCAAGCCGTGCTGCTACGGGGCGGTGTACAACCAAAGATTTTGATCTTGCTTCTGATCTTGGTGCGCGATGGTGCAGGCGACACAGAACGCGACGTTAAGGCGCCAGGCCGAGCGCAGGCGTCGTGCAGGGGGATGAGCGGCAGGGATGCCGCTAGCCGTGCTGGCCATGGACGGCGCTCAGATGGACGGGATGGCGTGCCCCCGGAACGGCGCCGGAGTCAAGGGAAGTCCGAAGGACCCCAGCCTGTCGCAGGGCTTTTTTGGTTACTTTTTCAGCTCTTGGAAAAAGTGACCCGCCGTAAGGGCGGAAGGCACACTTCGCACCTCAGACACTACTGGATATACACTCGACAGAGCGTCACCCAACAACGCGGAGCGTCCAGAGCGCCGTTCCCACGCAGAGCGTGGGAACCAGCCTCGTGGCAAGCCGCTTTACTTGGCACCACTCCCACCACCCGAACCCGAGCTACCACCCGCACCACCGCCACTACCACCCATCCCGTTGCCATTACTCATCCCGCCACCCTGGCTGGTGCTGCCATTAGTGCCGTTATTCCCGCCCATGCCCTTGGTCCCAGGCGTGGAAGTCTTCGGTGAAGTCGTCGAGCCGTCAGTGTTCTGCCCCATGCTCGAACTCCCGGTACGCGGACTGTTGTTGTCCACCGGATCAGTAGGGCCGGTTGAGCCTGCGAATGCAGAACCCGCCGCAACACTCAGCAGGCCGGCAAGGGTCAAGGCAGTCAGTTTTTTGGTGATCATGATGTGAATCCCTTTTTGGTCATGGATACACATTGGTCTAACGTTCCCGCCCAGACGTGCAGTCATACCGACAGACGGTCAGCTCACGCCGTGAAGCGGTACGCCTTTGGCACATGACGCTCGATGAACGCCTGGGTGTGCTCCAGAAACGCCGTATGCAGCTTGGACACCGGACCGTGAACCGGCAGCAGCATCGCGAAATCCATCTCGATGGCAGGCTCGAACGGCTTGAACACGATGCCGTCGCCACGGTAATTCACGGCGCTCAGGGCATCGACCAGGGCAACCCCGAGCCCATGCTCGACGAACTCGCACATCGGTTGCGACAACTGGGTTTCCAGACGCAGTTCGCGCTCGACGCCATGGGCGGCGAAGATCGTGTCGATCTGCTGGCGCGAGCCGATGGAGTGGGGATAGGAGATGAACGCCTCGCCGCGCAGGTCTTCGGGCACGATCACCGGCTTCTCGCACAGCGAGTGGGAAGCGGGCAGGGCGCACAGCATGCGGGTGGCGATCAACTGTTCCGAGCGCGGGCTGGGGTAGGTGTTGGGCAGCACGATGATGCCCAGGTCGCAGCGCTGGCCGACCATCAGCTCGATCACCTGCGCCGAAGAGTGGACGACCAGGGAAACGTGCACCCCCTCGTGTTCGGCCATGAACGAGGCAATGACGCGGGGCATGAAGATCAGGCCCATGGCCGGGGCGCAGGCAATGTGCAACGAACCGCGCTTGAGGCTGCGGATGTCCTGGGCAGTGCGGGCGATGCGTTCCACGCCGATCAGTGAGCGCTGCACTTCCTGGTACAGCGTCAAGGCCTCCGGTGTGGGCTGCAGCCGGCCCTTGACCCGGTCGAACAGCTCGAAGCCGATGTCCGCTTCAAGGCTTGCGATCAGTCGTGTCGCGGCGGGTTGCGAGATGTGCAGCATCTCGGCTGCACGAGTGACGGTCTGACCGAGAATCACTGCACGAAAAGCTTCCAGCTGTCGTAGATTCATCCTGAATTCCATAACAAAAGAACATGACCGGCAGACAATAAAGCATTTTTCACGCCATTGTCTGGCCACTAGGATCGGTGGTGTCGGAATTCACAGCCAGGCAGGCCGGGTAGTTGAAGATGGACAAGACAGATGTAATTGTCGTCGGTGGCGGTTTGGTGGGTATGTCCATTGCGTATGGACTGGCACTGGCCGGACGCCGCGTCACCGTGCTTGACGAAGGTGATGACGCATTGCGCGCCGCCCGTGGCAACTTTGGCCTGCTCTGGGTTCAGGGCAAGGGCTATCGCAACAGCCTGTATGCCAGCTGGACCCGTCAATCCGTGGCACTTTGGCCGCGTCTGAATGAACTGCTCCACGCTGACACCGGCATCGACCTGCACCTGCGTCAGCCTGGCGGCTTCCAGTTGTGCATGGACGATGCCGAGCTTGCCGAAGAAACCCGTCGCCTGAACTGGTTGCGCGATGCCTTTGGCGGCGACTATCCCTTCGAATTGCTGGACCCCGCACAGTTGAAGAAGCGCCTGCCCGGTGTCGGACCGGGTGTCGTGGGCGCCTGCTATTCGCCCATGGATGGCCACGTCAACCCGCTCAAACTGCTGCGCGCATTATATGTAGCGTGCCGCGCCCGTGGCGTGGTCATCGTCAATGGCCAGAGCGTGAACGCCATCGACCAGTGCGTTAACGGGTTCGAAGTGCGCACCGCCGAACATCGCTTCAATGCCGAATACCTGGTGCTCGCAGCGGGGCTGGGCAACCGCCAGCTGGGCGCGATGCTCGGCATGGAGGTGCCGGTGCGGCCCAATCGCGGGCAGATCCTGGTTACCGAACGCTTGCAGCCGTTCCTGCAGTACCCCACCACATACGTACGCCAGACTGACGAGGGCACGGTGCAACTGGGCGACTCGCTGGAGGCCACCGGCTTCGATGACCGCACCAGCAGCCCGGTAATGGCCGAGATCGCGGCCCGCGCCGTCAAATGCTTCCCGCGCCTTGAAAACGTCAGGATGGTCCGGGCCTGGGGCGCGTTGCGCGTGCTCAGCGCCGATGGCTACCCGATCTACGAAGCGGCCCATGACAGCCCCGGCGCGTTCGTCGTGACCTGCCATAGCGGCGTGACCCTGGCCGCCGCTCACGCCTTGCGACTGGCGCCGTGGATCGCAGGCGAGCTTGACGAGCCGGCCATCGCACCCTTCAACCTGGCCCGGTTCAAGGATTTACGCGAGGTGCGCTATGCCCACTGACGCCTTGTTTCGCCGTATGCAGCAGAGCGGACGGCAGGTGCGCATCGAATTCGAAGGCCGGTCGTTGAACGTCCCGGCGGACGTCTCGCTGGCCGCCGCGTTGCTGCTCCACGACGTCGGCCACACCCGCGAAAGCGCGGTCAACGGCAGGCCCGGCGCGCCCTATTGCATGATGGGCGTGTGTTTCGAATGCCTGATGGAGGTCGACGGTCAGGCCAACGCACAGGCCTGTCTGATTGAAGTGGCGGACGGCATGTCGGTCCGTCGTCAGCGTGGGGCGCGGGATCTGATGATCGATCCGCAGCCGGACCAGGAGGTGGTCGATGAGTGATTCACGGGTGGACCTTATCGTCATCGGCGCAGGCCCTGCCGGCATAAGCGCGGCACTCGAGGCCGCAGCCCAGGGGCTCAAGGTGATATTGCTCGATGAGCAACGCCAGCCCGGCGGACAGATCTATCGCAATGTCGGGCAGGCCGACGAGCGCAGCCGCAAGATACTCGGCGCGGACTACAGGGCCGGCAAGCAGCTGGTACAGGCATTGCTCGCCAGTGAGGTGCGCTACGTGCCCAATGCCGCAGTGTGGCAGGTGACGGACGAGCATCGGGTGCATGTGCTGCTCAATGGCAATGCCCGGGTGCTGCAAGGTCGCCAGATCCTGATCGCCACCGGCGCCATGGAGCGGCCCATGCCCATCCCCGGCTGGACCTTGCCTGGCGTGATGACCGCAGGCGCCGGGCAGATTCTCTTGAAAAGCGCGGCCATGGTGCCCCAGGGGCCCGTGGTGCTGGCGGGCTGCGGACCGTTGCTGTATTTGCTGGCGGTGCAGTACTTGCGCGCCGGGATTCACATCGAAGCCCTGGTCGACACCAGTGGCCGCCGCGAAGCCTTAAGGCACGGCCGGCAACTGCGCGCAGCACTGGCCGGCTGGCCGGATCTGCTCAAAGGCGTTTCGTTGCTGGCCAGGCTCAAGTGGGCGGGCGTGCAGCATTACCGCGCTGCGCGCAACTTGCGGATAGAGGGCGAACGGCGCGCCGAGGCGCTGAGCTTCGACAGCGAAGGGCAGTCGCACAAGGTCTGGGCCTCGCTGATTCTGCTGCATCAGGGCGTGGTGCCCAATACCCAGATCAGCCAGTCCCTGCGCGCTGAACACGCCTGGGACGAGCAGCAGCTGTGTTGGGTCGCTCGCCGTGACAGCTGGGGCGAAACCAGCGTTTCCGGGATTTTCATTGCCGGTGATGGCGCAGCGATTGGCGGTGCGAAGGCGGCTGCGAGCCAGGGGCGTCTGGCGGCGCTGGCCATCGCTCATCGCCTGCACAGGCTCGATGAACTGAAGCTGACCTCACTCGCCCAGCCCTGGCAGCGGCGGCTGCGCCGACAAATCGCGGCGCGCCCGTTGATCGATGCCCTGTATCGCCCGCAGTCGCCGAACCGCATCCCCGAGGACGACACCATCGTCTGTCGCTGCGAAGAAGTCAGCGCAGGCGCGATTCGCAGCTACGTCGACCTCGGCTGCCTGGGGCCCAATCAGACCAAGGCCTTCGGCCGCTGCGGCATGGGCCCTTGCCAGGGCCGGCAGTGCGGGCTGAGCGTCACCGAGATCATCGCCGAGCACCGCAAGGTCGCTGCCGGCCAAGTGGGTTACTACCGCATTCGTCCCCCTCTGAAACCCATCACCCTGGGCCAGATGGCGGGCGAGCGTGAGTTCGATCTGTCTGTTTTTTCACCCTTGAAAAGGATTCCGTCATGAGCACCCCGATTCAACGCATCGAAAGCAATCCACGCCTGAGCCGCAGCGTGGTGCACAACGGCGTGGCTTACCTGGCCGGCATCGTCGCCGCCGATTGCACCCAGGACATTCGTGGCCAGACCCGTCAGGTGCTGGCACGTGTCGACGAGCTGCTGGCGGCCTCTGGCAGCGACAAGAGCCGCCTGCTCAGCGTGCAGATCTGGATGAAAGACATGACCGCCGATTTCGCCGGCATGAATGAAACCTGGAGCGCCTGGGTCGATGCCATCCAGACCCCGGCACGGGCGACCTGCCAGGTGCAGTTCGACGACCCTGAAATTCTCGTGGAGATCATCGTCACCGCGGCGCTTTAAGCGTTGCAGGGCAGGGCGTCGTCCTTCGGGAATCAAGAACGCCCGCCCACCGTTCACATTGCTGCTGCCATAACGGGCGCTGTCCTGAATCCCGGGGCGTGCCCGACCTGAACAACATCGTTTGGAGCTTTGCATGAACATCAAGACCCTCATTGGTACCCTGAGCCTGGCCTCTGTGCTGGCCTTCAACGCCCATGCCGCTGACGCCCCTCTGAAGCTGGGGATCGAGGCTGCTTACCCGCCATTCGCCTCCAAGACCGCCGACAACCAGATCGTGGGCTTCGACTACGACATCGGCCAGGCCCTCTGCGCCGAGATGAAGGTGAAGTGCGAGTGGAAGGAAAACGAGTTCGACGGGCTGATCCCGGCGCTCAAGGTGAAGAAGGTCGATGCGATCATCTCTTCGATGTCGATCACCCCTGAGCGGATGAAATCGGTGGACTTCACCAACCGCTACTACCGCATTCCGGCGCGTCTGGTGGTGCGCAAGGACAGCGGCATCACCGAGGTTCCTGCCCAGCTCAAAGGCCTGCGCATCGGCGTGCAGCGCTCCACCAACTTCGAGCGCTACGTGACCGACAAATTCGTTCCCGCCGGTGCCACCATCGTCAGCTACGCCTCCCAGAGCGAAGTGTTCCTGGACCTGCTGGGCGGGCGCATCGACGCCACCATGGCAAGCTCGGTGGCTATCGACGAAGCGCTGCTGAAGAAGCCTGAAGGCAAGGACTACACCTTCGTGGGACCTGCGTTCACCGAAGAACAGTATTTCGGCACCGGCATTGGCGTGGCCGTGCGCAAGGGCGATCCGTTGCAGGAGCGCTTCAACCAGGCCCTGGCCAGCATCCGTGCCAACGGCACCTACGCGAAGATCGAGAAAAAGTACTTCGATTTCGATATTTACGGGGAGTGAGGCAGGGGGCTTTCCACGCTCGATCAGCTTCGCTGCAAAACTTCGACACACTTAAGCGGAAACGAGGTGTTCGTCAAATGACGGTGAATCTCCTGCAAGCCCCGCCAGCCGTGGCTTGCAAGAAACATAACTGTCATAAACAGGCGAAAAATCACCTCTGAAATGCCCACTGGATGACGAAATGTGGCGCATTGCTATTAATTTCTCGAAAACTAGACAACCCCCGGTTTCTCCAATGAAACCGGGGGTTTTGCGTTTACAGGCTGTAGGAAATTGCCTACGAAAATCTCCAGATTTGGCGGTCTGTCCCCGGACTGTCATCAAACAGAAATGTTTCGGGTTTTAAATCTGCATCGGGTCTTCAAGTGCGACCACAAATACACATTCTCTTTGTTGAGGTATTGCCGTGAATCTGCTGACAAAAACACGCCTGTCACTCCTGCTGGCTTCGATGGCCCTGTCCGGAATGGCACACGCTACGGACGTCACTGGTGCTGGTTCGAGCTTCGTGTTCCCAGTCATCTCCAAATGGGCGACCGAGTACAGCGCAAAATCCGGCAACAAGGTGAACTATCAGTCGATCGGTTCGGGCGGCGGTATCGCTCAGATCAAGGCAGCCACCGTTGACTTCGGTGCCTCCGACGCCCCTCTGAAAGCTGAAGACCTGCAGGCCAGTGGCCTGGGTCAGTTCCCAAGCGTCATCGGCGGTATCGTTCCAGTGATCAACGTTGAAGGCGTTGAAACCGGCAAGCTGGAACTGAGCGGCAAAGTCCTGGCTGACATCTTCCAGGGCAAAATCACCAAGTGGAACGATCCAGCGATCGTTGCGCTGAACAAGGGCCTGAAGCTGCCAGAAACCGCGATCACCGTGGTTCACCGTTCGGACGGTTCGGGTACTTCGTTCAACTTCACCAACTACCTGAGCAAAGTCAGCCCTGACTGGAAAGCAGGTCCTGGCGAAGGTTCGGCCGTTCAATGGCCAGTCGGTGTGGGTGGCAAGGGTAACGAAGGTGTGGCTGCTTACGTGAAGCAGATCAAAGGTTCGATCGGCTACGTCGAATTCGCCTACGCCAAGACCAACAACATCTCCTACGCCAAGCTGGAAAACGCTGCCGGCAAGACCGTCGAGCCTAGCGCCAAATCGTTCGCCGCTGCTGCTGCCACCGCTGACTGGGCAAGCGCCAAGGACTTCAACCTGATCATGACCAACGCCCCGGGCGCTGAAGCATGGCCAATCACTGCGACTACCTGGATCATCATGTACAAGCAGCCGAAGAAGGCTGAAGAAAGCAAGGCTGCTTTCGACTTCTTCAAATGGTCCCTGGAAAACGGTCAGGCTCACGCCGAGTCGCTGGAATACGTACCACTGCCTAAAGAGCTGGTCGCCAAGATCGAAACCTACTGGAAGTCCGAGTTCAAATAAGAACTCGACGTTATCCGGCTTGCCCCTGTCACCGAGCGCTCGGTGACAGGGTTTCCTTTCGAGTGGACCCACCATGACTGAAAACACCCAATATATGTCCGCTGTCATTCCGGATGCGATTTCCGAGAGCGAAAAACGCGCGGCCCGCGATCACCGACACGACGCCTGGTTCAGGCGCACGATGATGGGAGCGGCTCTGTTGGTGCTGCTGTTGCTGGCGAGCATCGCCGGCTCGACACTCTGGGGCGGAGCCCTGGCGTTCAAGACTTTTGGTTTCGAATTTCTTACCAGTACTGAATGGGATGCGGTCAACGGCCACTTTGGCGCGTTGGTTCCGATCTACGGCACCTTGGTGACATCCTTTCTCGCGCTGCTGATCGCGGTTCCCGTGAGTTTCGGCATCGCGATTTTTCTGACTGAAGTGGCGCCGCCGTGGTTGCGGATGCCGATTGCCTCTGCCGTCGAACTGCTGGCAGGCATTCCTTCGATCATCTACGGCATGTGGGGCCTGTTCGTGTTCGGTCCGTTCATGGCGGCCTACCTGGCTCCGTGGATCAACGACAATCTGGGCGCACTGCCTCTGATCGGCCCGGTCTTCCAGGGCCCGCCCCTGGGTATCGGCATGCTGACCGCCGGTATCGTGCTGGCGATCATGATCATCCCGTTCATCACCTCGGTCATGACCGAAGTGTTCCGCACCGTTCCGGTGGCTCTGAAAGAGTCTGCCTACGCTCTGGGCGGCACCACCTGGGAAGTGGTCTGGGACATCGTCCTGCCGTATACCCGCACAGCGGTGGTCGGCGGTATCTTCCTGGGTCTGGGTCGTGCTCTGGGTGAAACCATGGCGGTGACCTTCGTTCTGGGTAACGCCCACAACTTCTCAGCGTCGCTGATGATGCCAAGCAGCTCGATTGCTTCGGTGATCGCCAACGAATTCAGCGAGGCCTACACCGACCTGCATCGTTCCTCGCTGATCGCCCTGGGCTTCCTGCTGTTTGTCGTCACCTTCATCGTGCTGGCAATTGCCCGTCTGATGCTGTCTCGTCTGTCGCGCAAGGAGGGTGTATGAGCAAGGTCGATAACGAAAACCTGTACCGGATGCGCGCGCTGAAAAACAAGCTCGCGATGGTGTTGAGCTGCGGCGCGACCCTGTTCGGCCTGCTGTGGCTGGTGTGGATCCTGATCACTACCATCGTCAACGGTTTCCAGGCACTGAACCTGCGCCTGTTCACCGATATGACCCCGCCACCGGGCTCTGAGGGGGGGCTGGCCAACGCCTTTTACGGCAGCATCCTGATGTCCGGCATTGGCCTGTTGATCGGCACGCCTATCGGCCTGATGGCCGGCATCTGGCTGGCCGAGTTCGCTCGCCACACCAAGCTGGGTAACGCGGTTCGCTTCATCAACGACATTCTGCTGTCGGCGCCGTCCATCGTGCTGGGCCTGTTTGTCTACACTGCGGTGATCCTGCCGGTCAGTGCCTTGACCAACCACCAGGTCGGCTTCTCGGCATTCGCCGGTGCCCTGGCCCTGGCCCTGCTGGTGATCCCGGTCGTGGTGCGTACCACTGATGAAATGCTGCAACTGCAACCGGCGACCATGCGTGAAGCCGCGCTGGCGCTGGGCGTACCGCAGTGGAAACTGACCCTGCAGATCGTCCTGCGTGCCGCACGTGCCGGCGTCGTGACCGGTATCCTGCTGGCCCTGGCCCGCATCACCGGCGAAACCGCACCGCTGCTGTTCACGGCATTCGGTAACCAGTTCTGGAGCGGCAACCTGCTCAAGCCGATCGCCAGCATTCCGGTCGTGATCTTCCAGTACGCCATGAGTCCGTTCGATGACTGGCATTCCCTGGCGTGGGCCGGTGCCTTGATCATGACTTTGTTTGTACTGGTGCTGAGCCTCAGCTCCCGTCTCCTTCTTTTGCGCAATAGGGCGTCCTGATGAACAACCTCTCTCTGGCCGACGAAAAAACCAAAATCCAGGTACGCAACCTCGACTTCTACTACAACGGCCACCAGTCGTTGAAGTCCATCAACATGAACATCCCCGAGAAGCGCATCACTGCGATCATCGGGCCTTCGGGTTGCGGCAAGTCGACCATGCTGCGTGTATTCAACCGCATCTACTCGATGTACCCGAAACTGGAAGCCAAGGGCGAAGTGTTGCTCAACGGCGAAAACATCCTGGCCCCTGGCTACTCGATGAACCGCCTGCGCAGCCACGTCGGCATGGTGTTCCAGAAGCCGGTGCCGTTCCCGATGTCGATCTACGACAACATCTCGTACGCAGTGAAGCACCACGAGAAGCTGTCCCGTCGCGAGATGGAAGAGCGCGTGGAAGAAGCCCTGCGTGGCGCGGCGTTGTGGGATGAAGTCAAGGACAAGCTCAAGCAGAGCGCCCAGAGCCTGTCCGGCGGTCAGCAGCAGCGTCTGTGCATCGCCCGCACCATCGCCCTGCGTCCGCAGGTGTTGCTGCTGGACGAGCCGACCTCGGCCCTCGACCCGATCTCCACCGGTCGTATCGAGCAGTTGATCACCGAGCTCAAAGAGCAGTTCACCGTGGTCATCGTGACGCACAACATGCAACAGGCCGCCCGTTGCTCGGACTACACCGCGTTCATGTTCCTGGGTGAACTGATCGAACACGGCGACACCGACACCATCTTCACCAAGCCGACCAAGACCCAGACCGAAGACTACATCACCGGTCGTTTCGGTTAAGGCCGAACCCCAGCGACGGCAAGGACGCCGTCACCTGTAGCAGCCGGGCTTGCCCGCGGGACGATCATGATGACGACCCCGCTGGCAAGCTTTTTTGCTATTGGGACGGGTCCTGTGCGAGGTTGCCTGACCTGGATCTGTGGGAGCGGGCTTGCCCGCGAAGGTGGTGGATGGACCACCACCAAATCGTCAGTGCGGACGTATTCGCGGGCAAGCCCGCTCCCACAGATTATTGACCTTGCCGCCGGATTCCATGACTGGCTCAACCCAACGGGACAGGGGGCACGGTGCTGTGGTCGCCCATGAACTGTTCCAGCCGCTTGCGCAGCCAGCGCTCGGCAGGGTCGGTGTCCATCACGCTCAGCCAGACCATCGACAACTCCAGGTTCGGCGTGATGAACGGCAACGGCTCGCCCTTCAGCAATCCCGTCTTGTTCATCGCCAGGGTCAGGTGATCCGGCAGGTTGCACAACAGATCCGTCCCCTCCATCAACGCCGGCAACGTGCTGTATTGCGGCACCGACAGCACCGCCGTGCGCTTGCGTCCGATCGCTGCCAGCCATTCATCGGCGAAGCTTGAGATGTTCGCCACATGG
The DNA here is from genome assembly GCF_044746825.1 of Pseudomonas sp. NPDC090201. NCBI lineage: Bacteria > Pseudomonadati > Pseudomonadota > Gammaproteobacteria > Pseudomonadales > Pseudomonadaceae > Pseudomonas > Pseudomonas sp. NPDC090201. The sequence continues at coordinate 97,534 of NZ_JBIVCX010000011.1, read as the reverse complement.
GACACCACCACGTGGGGGCGCGAGCAGTATTCATCGAGAGTCAAGGGTTCGGGAGACTTGTCCGCCCGCACCACCATCGGCGCCACCGTGCGCAGTAGCTTGCGCTTGGCGTTTGCGGGCAATTCGCGGGTCAGGCAGACGCCCACCGTGATCTCGCCGGACATCAGCAATTCCGAGATATTCCAGTAGTTGACCTGCTTGATGACGATGACGATTCCCGGCGCCTCCTGGCGAATCGCCCGTAGCAGGGGCGGCAGCAGGCTGTATTCGACGTCATCGGACAGGCCGATGCGGAAGGTCATGTCGCTGCTGGCCGGATCGAAATCCCGGGTCAGGCTCAGGGCCACGGACATTGCGTCCAGCGCTGGCGAGAGGTGATTGATGATCTCGTTGGCGCGGGCCGTGGGTTCCATGCGATGGCCAACGCGGATGAACAGCGGGTCATTGAACAGTGCGCGCAGGCGATTGAGTGCAGCGCTGATGGTGGGTTGGCCGAGAAACAGTTTCTCGGCGGCACGGGTGACGTTGCGCTCCTGCATCAAGGTTTCGAACACCACCATCAGGTTGATATCGGCCTTGCGCAGTTCATTGCGATTCATAAAACGTCCCCGTTGCCGGCCGGTTTTTCAGCAGAACCGGCGAAATGATGGGTGACAGTTTATGGAGGGCGGTCTGCTGGCGTCCAGTCTGGGGTTGTGAACCCGCCGGTTTGATGATCGTATGATCGTTCCCACGCTCTGCGTGGTAACGGCTGTCTTGACGCTCCGCGTCTTGGGGTGATGCGCGGATGAGGCGCATATCCGTTCGCGGCGGTGATGCTGATTCACCTTTGCGCCCTTACGGCGCGTTACTTTGTTTCGGCAAAGTAACCAAACCATTTGCGACAGGCTGGGCCCGACTGCGTCGGGTTCCCTCGACTCCGGCGCCGTTCCGGGGGCACGCCGTCCCGTCCATCTGAGCGCCGTCCATGGCCAGCACGGCTAGCGGCTTCCTGCCGCTCATCCCCCTCCACGACGCCTGCGCTCGGCCTGGCGCCTTAACGTCGCGTTCGGCGGCGCCTGTGCCATCGCGCATGAAGATCAAAAGCCAGATCAAAATCAAAAGCACACCACCGTCCCGTAGCAGCACGGCTTGCCGGCGGGAGCGTACGCAAAATCGCCCCGCCGGCAAGCCGTATTGCTGCGGGTGTGTCACCTAGATCCTGTAGGAGCGCGCTTGGTCTGGGCCGCATTCGGACGATGGCAGCCGTAAGATCGCCCCCACCGCCAAGCCGAGCCGCGACGGTGGGAGTTTTCTGAACTTAGGTTGAGCGCCATCAGTCAGCATCTACACGCTCATCACAAGGCTGAATACCCCATGCAGATTTCCTTGAAGGGCCAGGTCGCGCTGGTCACTGGTGCCAGTTCCGGGCTTGGCGCGGCGGCGGCGAAGGGGCTGGCGGACTCCGGTGCGGCGGTGGTGGTGAATTTCCATTCCCAGGCCGGGCCTGCTGAAAAGCTCGTCGATGAAATTCGCGCAGCCGGTGGCCAGGCGATTGCCGTGGGCGCCGATGTCTCGAAGGAAGAGGAGGTCGAGGAGCTCTTCGAGAAAACCATCGAGGCATTCGGCAGGCTCGACATCCTGCTGGCCAATTCCGGCCTGCAACAGGACGCCGCCATCGACCAGATGACCCTGGAACAATGGAACACGGTCATCAACGTCAACCTCACCGGCCAGTTCCTCTGCGCCCGCGCGGCCTTGCGCCAGTTCGCCACGCAAGAGATCCGCCCCGACATTTCCCGCGCCCTGGGCAAGATCATCCACATGAGTTCAGTGCATCAGGTCATCCCCTGGGCCGGTCACGTCAACTATGCGGCGTCCAAGGGCGGGGTGGATCTGCTGATGCGCAGCATCGCTCAGGAAGTCGGCGAGCGGCGCATCCGCGTCAACAGCATCGCACCGGGCGCCATCCGCACGGCGATCAACACCAAGGCCACCTCTGGCGACGCTGAGAACAAGCTGCTCAAGCTGATCCCCTATGGCCGGGTCGGCGAGCCCGAGGATGTTGCCAACGCGGTGGTCTGGCTCGCCAGCGATGCCTCGGACTACATACACGGCGCAACCTTGTTCATTGACGGCGGCATGAGCCTCTACCCAGGCTTTCGCGACAACGGTTGAAGGAGCAGCATCATGAGTCACGCATTCAAGAAGGGCGACCACGTGCGGTGGAATTCCGATGTCGGGCATGTGCTGGGCGTCGTCACCCGGGTGATCACCCACGACGTCGAATTCATGGGCCGCCAGCGTCACGCCTCTAAAGAGCAGCCGCAGTACGAAGTCAAAAGCGACAAGACCGGCCACCTGGCGATGCACAAGGAGGAGGCGCTGGAGAAGGTCTGACCGGCGCGGTGTTCAGCGCGCCCGCAACTCAAACCCCACCGCCATCGCCTGCAGGTCGAACCTGTCCGCGACCCCTGCGCAGTAGCTGGTGCGGGCCAGGTAGGCGCCCGGGCCCTTGAGGTAGGCGTCGATGTTGGCGACTTCTTCGCACAGTTCGAAGGTGCGGTCTTTGAGCAAGCCGCTGGCCTGGGCCGAGCGCAGTGCGCCGTTGGGGGTCCAGTCGGCGATGATGAGGGCGCCCTGGGGGGCGGATTTTTCGTAGCTCATGACGAACTGTTCGGCGGAGCGATCCGGCAGGTAGGGGGCCATGAAGTAATGAATGTCGTCCCTGAACGGCAGTGCCTCCTTGTGGGTGGGCAGTCCGATCAGGCCGCTGGCATACACCGCGAACACGCTGAGGATCACCGCGGGTGCGCCGAGGGGCGAGGCGTTGAGCAGCGGCGTGGCGCGGCGTGGCAGCAGGGCGTGCAATTGCATCACGCCGATGATGCTGAGCAGTACCGCGCCGGGCAGGAAGAAGGTGAAGCGGTCGGTGACGTTGTAGGACACCGCAAACACGAAGTTCATCATCGCCGCCACCCACAGCAGCCGCAGTTTCGGATTGCGCGGGAGCAGCACCAGCCCGAGCACCTGCGGGCCGAGCAGGGAGAGCAATAGCAGGCCGACGGAGTTCTTCTCGTGCCACATGTCGTCGAAGCGGAACAGCGAACCCTGCCAGCTCTGTTCGGTGGTCTTGTCGGGGATGCCGATCAGGTAACGGTGGCCGATGTCGATCAGGCCCAGACCGTTTTGCAGCTCATGATAGATGCCGGGGAAGGCCACGCTGAAGCCCAGGGCAAAGCCGGGCAGGGTGATGAGCGTTCGAGCCTTGTATTGCCAGACCAGTTGTACGTAGAGCGGGAACAGCACGATGAAAGTGAGCTGATGAATCGCCCCGGCCAGCCCCGTGAGCATGCCGATCAGAAACAGCCTGGGCAGCACACCAAACCGCGACTGCGGGTCCAGGTGCAGCATGTAGGCCAGCGTCACCAGCAAGGTGTGCAGCAGGTACACCTCGGCCTTGGTCGATACCCAGAACACGCAGTGGCAGAGGATTGCGGCGGCGGCGCAGAGCAGGGCGATCTGCGGGTTGGCGCCGGCGTTCTTCGCCAGCCGGTAGACGGCCCAGGCCAGCGGAATCAGCAGCAACGAGTTCATGAAGCTGAGCAACAGCGGCCCGAACGCCGAGAACAGCGCCGTGGTGACGAACAGGTACAGCGGATGATCCAGCGGCCCCAGGGTCTGGCTGAAGTAGTTGCCCTGGGACGCGTCAGCGAGAAACATGCCGTTGTCCATCCACTGGATCGGCCCGCTGGACGCATGAAAACTGGCGAGGATCGCGCCGATCACCAGTAACAGCGGTATCACCACCGACGCCCGCATCCTGACTTCTGCCACCATAAAATGCACTCCTGTCCCTGTTCGCGCGTTGTTGTGAAGGTTATCGAGCGGCCTGCGGTTCGGGCGCGGTTGCGCCTTTGAGCCGCAGCAGCATCACGGCGCCGATGGCCACGGCGAACCACAGCGTGGCCAGGCGAATCAGTACGGTGGCAGCCACGGCGTCGGCGCCGTTCATGCCCTTGTAGACCAGCAGCCCGACCATCACCGCTTCCGCGCCACCCAGCCCGCCGGGCATGAAACTCACCGCCCCTGCGAGCATCGCCAGGGCGTAGACGAACACTGCGAAGGTGAGCTCGATGTCAGCGCCCATCCATTGCAGAATCCAGTGAAAGGCCACGGCCTCGGCACTCCAGGCCACCACGCTGAGCAGCGTCAGGCCAAGCATCAAATGAAGGCGATGGCATTGCTGGGCGTGCCCCAGCACTTGCAGCAGATGGCGCAGCAGGCTGGTCACCTTGCCGCCTTCGACGGGGATCATCAGGGTCAGCCGAGCCAGCAGCCGACGCTGGGACAGCACCAGTAATCCGATCATCACCAAAGCGACACCCACCACGATCATCGGCATCGCCTCCGGGTACAGCGACAGGCCGAACAGGGTCAGCAGCACCACGGCGAACAGATCCGACAGCCGCTCGCTGAAAAACGCAGCAAAGCTCTGCGGCCAAGGCATGCCCCAGCGTTTGAGCAGCACCCCGCGCAGGGCTTCGCCGGCCTTGCCGGGGGTGGTGGTCAGGGCGAACCCGGCCAGATAAATGCTCAGGCTCGGCCGCCACGGCATGGGGTGGCCCAACACCTTGAGGTAGCACTGCCAGCGCAGGAACCGCAAACCGTAGTTGATGCCCGACATCGCCAGCGCGATGACGATGCCCAGCAGCCCGACTTTCCCCACCGCCGCGCCCACTGCCTGCCAGCCGCCCCACAGGGAAAAACCCAGGTAGCCCAGGGCCGAGCCCACCACGGACAGGATCACCGCCCGATAGCGCCAGCCCGACAAATGCAGCGCGGCGGGTTCGCTGCTCACAGGTTCAGCCTCTTGAACACCGGCTGCGGGATCGAGCGGATGACCAACATGATCAGCCCCCAGAAACCCGGCGCGTACAGGGTCGGGACCTTGTTGGCGATGCCCTTGACGATGCGTTGGGCGACCTGCGCCGGCTGTGCCAGGAGGGCCGCGGGCAGCGACAGGCCCTGGGTCATGGGCGTGTCGACGAAGCCTGGCTTGATGGTGGTCACGTGGACGCCGACCTTGAACAGGCGCGCCTGCAGGCCTTCGCAATAGGTTGAAACCGCCGCCTTCGCGCTGCCGTAGAGGTAGTTGGAAGGACGTCCGCGATCGGCGGCCACCGACGAGATGATCGCCAGGCTGCCGCAACGCTGGGTCTCGAACTGGTTGGCCAGGGAGGTCAGCAGCGCGATCACCGAGGTGCCGTTGTTGGCGAACTCGCGCAGGGCCAGATCGACGTCGCGCTCGCAGGCTTTCTGGTCGGGCAGGGTGCCGTGGGCGATCAGCGCGATATCGATCTGCCCCAATGCCGTCAGGCAGCGCCCCAGCATCAGGGGGTGCGCCTGGATGTCGGTGGCGTCCATCTCATGCAGGGTGACGTTCTTCGCCCCCCGGGACTTGAGGTCGGCGGCGGTCTGCTGGAGCTTGTCGACGTTGCGCGCCACCAGGAAGAAATCGCTGCCTTCGCTGGCCCAGAGGCGGGCGCAGGCGCTGGCGATGGCCGAGGTGGCACCGATGATCAAGACTTTCTTGGTGTTCAATCCATTCGCTCCTTCATGAACAGCTCCTTTATGCCAAGACGCGGCGCCAGAACCGGGACATCAGCGCGGGGTCACGCAGCGCTTCGAGCTGCTCCCACGCGGGGTAGGCGCGACGAAAATCCGCGCCCGTCATGTGCGCATCCTTGGCCGGATACAACCGGCCACCCGCGGCCCGGACAATCTCGTCCAGACGCGGGAAAACCACGCTTTGCAGGTGTTCGCTCTGGGGGAAATCCAGGGCCAGGGACGTGCCCGGCATCGGAAACGACAGCAGGCCAGGCGAGCGTATGTCGCCGCAGCGCTTGAGCACGGCCAGGAACGAACCCAGGCCGGCTTCGGCGATGGCCCGCAGCAGTTCGCCCATGGCCGCTTCGGCATTGGCGCCGGGGATCACGCATTGATACTGCTGGAAGCCCTGGCGGCCATAGATGCGGTTCCAGTGCAGAATGCGATCCAGCGGGTAGAAAAACGGTTCGTAGGCGCTGCGGCCCAGGGTTCGCTGAGCGGGATGCAAACGCCAATAGAGGTTGTTGAAGGCCCCCAGCGACAGGGTGTTGATCAGCGAGACCGGTGGCGTGACCGGCATGCTGAACCTGGCCCTCTGGCCGGTTTCCAGCGAGCCGTACTGCGCATGGTCGCCGACGATGAACACACCGCGCCCGGTGTTGGCACCCTTGGCCAGGCAGTCGATCCAGGCCACGCTGTACTCGTGCTTTTCATCCAGCTCATCGGACAGCGCGAAGAACTCGGCCAGATTGGCAAAGCGCACGGTGGTGGTATCGATCTGGCTGGCACGGATGGGCATCAACTGAATCTGCGCCCAGTGCACGATACCGGTCAGGCCCAGCCCGCCGATGGTGGCGGTGAACAGCGAGGTGTTGCTGCTCGCCGAACAGGTGATTTGCGCCTGGCCGTGACGCAGCAAACCGAAACTGCGTACATGTCGACCAAAGGTGCCGCGCACATGGTGATTCTTGCCGTGCACATCGTTGGCGATGGCGCCGCCCACCGTGGCGAACTGGGTGCCGGGTGTCACCGGCAGGAACCAGCCGCGGGGGATCGCCACCTTCAACACCTCCGCCAGCGTGATGCCGGCCTCGACCTTGAGCAGGCCATGCTCCCAGTCGGCTTCGATCAGTCGATCCAGCGAGCGCATGTCCAGCACTTCGCTGCTGGCGGCCAGGCAGCTGTCGCCATAGCTGCGGCCGTTGCCGTAGGGCAGACTGCTGGCGTGGTCGTCCACCACGCGCTGCAAGTGCGCCGGCAGATCGTCCAGCCATACGCAACGGTGACCGTGCTGCGGGGCGCGTGGGAAGCGGCCCCATGAATACAGGTCGGTGCTCATGCGGCAATCCAGAACATCAGCAGGAACACCGCGCCGATCATCTGGCTGATGCGATCACGGATGGCGAACACCACTGGGTCTTCGTTCATCTCGCCGCGGTGGGTGAGCATCCAGACCCGGGTCACCCAGAACAGCAGCAGCGGGCAGGCCAGCCAGATGACATGGGGCGTGACGTACAGCTCGGTGGTCTTCACATCCTGGATGTACAGCGCCAGCACCATCACCGCCAGGTAGCCCGAGGAGGCGCCGAGCGAGGCGATCATGTCCAGGTCACCGGGGTAGTAGCCGCGCCCTCGGGCCAGGGTCGTGACTTCGCGGACCCTGGCATCGCGCAGTTCGGCGTAGCGCTTGACCATGGCCAGGCTCAGGAAGATGAACATCGAGAAGGCCAGGATCCAGAAGGTCAGCGTCAGGCTGAATGCCGCGACCCCGGCGATGATGCGCGCGGTGTAGAGCATCGCCAGGACGATCACGTCCACCGCCATCAGCCGCTTGAGCTTGAGCGAATAGGCCAGTGTCACCATGTAGTAGGCCGCCATGACCGCCGAGAACTGCCAGGGCAGCAGGGTCAGCGCCGCGCCGAACGCCAGGATCAGCAGCGCCGGCACGGCGATCAGCCCGGCCTTGATCGACAAGCGTCCGCTGGCGAAGGGCCGGTTGAATTTGGTCTTGTGGTGGCGGTCGTCGCCCAGGTCCAGCATGTCGTTGAGGATGTAAACGCTGGAGGCGCACAGGCCGAAGCAGAAAAACGCAAACACGCCGTCGCGCATCAGCTCGAATTGGGTAAAGCGGTGGGAGGCCAGCAGCGGCACGAAGATCAGCGCATTCTTGAGCCACTGGTGCAGGCGCATTGCCTTGCGCCAGTCGCGCAGTTTGACAGTGTTGGTGTGCAACGTCGGCTGGACTTCGCTCATGGCGCTGACCCGCGATTCGACACCGCGATCAGGGTTGACTACATGGGCGTTGCGCGACACTTTCCAGATCGGCAGATCGTCTTTGGAGTTGCCGACGTAGTCGAAACCACCTTCACCAAAGTGGGCAACTAACAGGTCGCGCTTATTATTACCGGACAAGTTTCGGTTGGCGTTGGAGGCCAATACCAGATCGAAGAGTTGCAGGTGTTCGGCGATGCGTTCGGCCAGGCTTACATGGCTTGCCGTGGCCAGCACGATCATCCGCCCGTTGGCCTGTTCGGTCTTGATCATCTCGATGACTTGGGCATCGTAGGGCAGCACTGAGACGTCAATCCAGGTCTCCAGCGCCAGCCCTTCCTTGAGCGCAGCCTTGCCCCGGAGCAGCCAGCCCAGCAGCTTGAAGACCTTCAGTGGCTGGCTCCTGAGGAAAGCCATCGCGGTTTCCATCAGAAGATCGGTGCGCAGCAGCGTGCCGTCCAGATCCACCACCAAGGGGGGGAAGTCCTCTAGAGCTCGTCCCTGAATTCTTGCCATATCGAGTGCTCCGTTCGAGTGCATCTCGAATATAAACAAAATATTTCCGGTAAAGACTTAATTAAATCAAAGTGCGTCAGTAACTACGGCAACTGCTTGGCGCCAGAATTAAATAGTCAACTCAATATAATGTTCGACTACGGGCGTTTCAGGCATGAAACAAACCGCGCCGGTTAGTTGGCGACCGGTTGCTGACGCGCCTGTGGTGTTGCGCAGCATTGCGCCGAACGCTCTGTTGTAGTCTTTCGAGGGGCACTGTGGTCATAATGACCGCATTTTCCGCGACGCGATCCGGATCATTACGCCCGGAGTCTTCATGACTAACCCTTTGCTGTTGGCGCTGGTTCCACTGGTTGCCGACCTGTCCCGCGAGCTGCCGGATGACGAACGCTATCGCCGCCTGCTGCGAGCCTTGCGCCAATTGCTGCCGTGCGATGCGGTGGCGTTGCTCAAGCTTGAAGACGATGTGCTGGTGCCACTGTCAGTCGAAGGCCTGAGCCCCGACACGGTGGGGCGCAGGTTTCGTCTGGGCGAGCATCCGCGGCTGGACATCATCCTGCAGCACCGCGAACCGACCCGCTTCTCCACCGACTGCGACCTGCCTGACCCCTATGACGGGCTGGTGGACGGCGTGCACGGGCATCTGGAAGTTCACGATTGCCTGGGCTGTCCGCTGTACGTGCAGGACACATTGTGGGGCGTGATCACCCTTGATTCGCTGAACCCGGCCAGCTTCGGCAGCGTCGACCTGGACAACCTGCAGGCTTTCGCGAGCCTGGCGGCGGCGACGGTCATGGCCAGCGAGCGGATCAATCAACTGGCGCGCAATTTCGAAGACCAGCGGCAACTGGCCGAGGTCTACAAGCGTGCGGCGGGCGGGCGAGGGCCTCGGGAGCTGATCGGTCAGAGCGCGGTGCACCGTCGTTTGCAGCAGGAAATCCAGTTGGTGGGCAACAGCCCGCTCACAGTGCTGATCACCGGGGAAACCGGGGTCGGCAAGGAACTGGTGGCCGAGGCGATTCACCTGAGTTCACCCCGGGCGCAGAAACCGCTGATCAGCCTCAACTGCGCGGCACTCCCGGAACTGTTGGTCGAGAGCGAGCTGTTTGGCCACGTCAAAGGCGCGTTCTCGGGGGCGGTGAGCGGGCGCAGCGGCAAGTTCGAACTGGCCGACGGCGGCTCGATTTTTCTAGACGAGGTGGGGGAGTTGCCACTACCGGTGCAATCCAAACTGCTGCGGGTATTGCAGAGCGGGCAACTGCAGCGGGTGGGTTCCGATCAGGAGCACCGGGTAGACGTGCGGATCATCGCCGCGACCAACCGCGATCTCGCCGAAGAAGTGCGCGCCGGGCGGTTTCGTGCCGACCTTTACCATCGCTTGAGCGTCTATCCGCTGGTGGTGCCGCCGTTGCGTGAGCGTGGGCGCGATGTGTTGCTGCTGGCGGGCTATTTTCTGGAGGAAAACCGTGCGCGCATGGGGCTGCGCAGCCTGCGCATGAGCAGCGAGGCGCAGAAGGTGCTGGTGGCGTATCCCTGGCCGGGCAACGTGCGGGAGCTTGAACACCTGATCAGCCGTGCGGTGCTCAAGGCGCTGTCGGCCCACCCCGAGCGGTCGCGCATTCTGACCATCGAGGCGCCGATGCTGGGGCTCGATGAAGAGGTTCGGATCGATGCGGCGCTTGTGCCTGCGCCGGGAATTGCGTCGCCGGTGGTCAAGCCTGGAGAAGGGCTGAAGGAAACCGTCGATGCGTTTCAGAAAGTGCTGATCGAAGATGCGCTGGCGCGGTATCAAGGCAAATGGGCCGAAGTCGCCCGTGAACTGAACGTCGACCGGGCCAACCTCAGCCGGCTGGCGAAGCGGTTGGGGATTCGCTGAGAGCTGGCAAGGATCTGTGGGAGCGGGCTTGCCCGCGAAGGCGTCTGGTCTGACGCCTGGGTGGTGCATGATCCGCCGCATTCGCGGGCAAGCCCGCTCCCACAGATTAATCAGTGCAGCCCCTCGGATTTCTTGAGCACCCTGGCCCAGTAGCAGCCGGGCTTGCCCGCGGGGGCGGCGTCTGGGGCGCCGCATCAACGGTGGCTCACCGATGAGCAATGTCCTCCAGCGCCAGGTTGCGGGTCCGGGGCCCGAACGCGCCGATGGTGATGATCACGATCAGCATGCTGACGACGATAAAGGTCAGCACCCCCGGCGTGCCGAAGTGGTCGAGAAACAAGCCGATCAGCAAGCTGCTGAACACCGTCGACAGGCGGCTGAACGAGTAGCAGAACCCCACCGCCCGGGCGCGGATGTTGGTGGGAAACAGTTCGCTCTGATACGAGTGATAGCTGAAGCTCAGCCAGGCATTGCAGAAGGTGATCATTACCCCGCAAACAATCAGCCCCACCGGCGTGGTCTGCTGCGCGAAGAGGGTACCGAAGATCATGGCGCCCAGGGCCGAGCCGACAATCTGCCACTTGTTCTCGAAACGGTTGGCGAATTTCACGAACAGCAACGGCCCCAGCGGATAGGCCAGGGTAATGATGAACGCATACGCCAGGCTGTGGGTCACGCTCACGCCCTGGCCGGACAGCAGCGCCGGCAGCCAGTTGCCGAAGCCGAAGAAACCGATGGCCTGGAACACGTGGAAGACGATCAGCATCAAGGCGCGACGGCGATAGGGCGGCTGCCAGATATCGGCGAAACGCCCTTTGCCTTCGACCGCAACGTTGTGGGTTTCCGGCATGTCCAGCGCCTTGCCATGGTCCTTGATGCAGCGGGCTTCCAGGTCATCCATGATCTTTTCCGCTTCGACAAAGCGCCCGTGCTGCGCCAGCCAGCGCGGCGACTCCGGCAGGCGCGAGCGCAGCCACCAGATGAACAGCGCAAACACGGCGCTGGCGATCACCACGAAGCGCCAGCCGCTGTAGCCAAACGGATCCTGGGGCACCAGCCACCAGGACATCAGCGCCACCGCAGGCACCGACAGAAACTGCACGAAAAACGCAAAGGCGAACGCCGAGCTGCGCATGCGCTTGGGCACCAGTTCCGAAAGATAGGCGTCGATGGTCACCAGCTCAATGCCAAGGCCGATACCCACCAGAAAGCGCAGGCAGATGATGCCCAGGGCCGAGGTTTGCAGGCCCATCAGCACAGTGGCGACGGTGTACCAGACCAGCGCGAAGGTGAAGATCGCCCGCCGGCCGTACCTGTCGGCGATGGGGCTGAGCAGGCTGGCGCCCAGGAACAGGCCCAGGAAGGTCGCCGAGGCGAACGCGGCCTGGTCGGAGAAGCCGAACACACCTTCGGCGCCGGTGGCGAACAAACCGGCGCGAATCAGCCCGGGGCTGATGTAGGCGGTCTGGAACAGGTCGTAGAGTTCGAAGAAGCCGCCGATGGACAGTAACGCCACCAGTTTCCACAAGGTGGCGACAGCGGGCAGGCGGTCGATACGTGCCGAAATGTGCGCGGCGCGTACCGGGTCCAGGCCGTCGGCCGGTGAATGTGCAGGGTCAGAGGAGGGGGAAAGGGCAGACATTATTGTTTTCCGATTCTTTTTTCGAAAGCGTGGGACCCCGCATGTTAGAGCTTTTGAATAGATTCAAGACAAAATATTTCCGTGCGAGGTAAGCTTCAGGGCTGATCGCAATCACTTCCCGGATTCCCGTGAAATACAGACTCCCGACCACGGCCACCGCGCCGTTCTGCCCCTCGGCGGTGACCGACAGCGTCGCCATTCCGGCCAATGCCTCGTTCCTGCGCAAGATGATGCTGTTCGTGGGGCCGGGTCTGTTGGTCTCCATCGGCTACATGGACCCCGGCAACTGGGCAACGGCCATCGAAGCCGGCTCGCGCTTTGGTTACGCGTTGCTGTTCGTCGTGGTGCTGGCCAGCCTGTCCGGCATGGTGTTGCAGAACCTCTGTTCGCGGCTGGGCATCGCGACCGGGCGCGACCTGGCGCAATTGTCCGCCGAGCGCTACAGCCGCCGGGTGGGCATGGGCCAGTGGATTCTGGCGGAGCTGTCGATCCTGGCCACCGACCTTGCCGAAGTGCTGGGCGCGGCTCTGGCGTTTCATCTGTTGCTGGGGGTATCGATCAACACCGGCGTGGCGCTGACCGCGTTCGACACAGTGATCGTCCTGGCCTTGCAAGGCGCCAACTTCCGTCGCCTGGAAGCCATCGTGCTGGGCCTGATCGCCACCATCGCCACCTGCTTTTTCATCGAGCTGGTGCTGATCAAACCCTTCTGGCCGGACGTGGTCGCCGGGCTCAAGCCCTCGTGGGATGTGCTGAGCAATCAGGAGCCGCTATACATCGCCATCGGCATTCTCGGGGCGACGGTCATGCCCCATAACCTGTACCTGCATTCGTCGGTGGTGCAGACCCGGGTCAACGGTTCATCCGTTGAAAGCAAGGCCAGCGCGATTCGCTATGCGCGGGTGGACACCATTGCCTCCCTGAGCATGGCGCTGGTGATCAACGCGGCGATCCTGATCCTGGCGGCGGCTGCGTTCCACGGCACGGGACATGCCGATGTGGTGGAAATCCAGGACGCTTATCACCTGCTCGATCCGCTGGTGGGCGGCGCGCTTGCCAGCGTGCTGTTCGGCGTTGCACTGCTGGCGGCGGGGCAGAGTTCGACTTTTACCGGCACCATCGCCGGTCAGGTGGTGCTCGAAGGCTTTCTCAACGCGAAGATTCCTTGCTGGCAGCGGCGCCTGATTACCCGGGCACTGGCACTGATTCCGGCGCTGGCAGGGGTGATCTGGTTCGGCGATGGCGCGGTGGGCAAGATGCTGGTGCTCAGTCAGGTGGTGTTGAGCCTGCAACTGCCGTTTGCCCTGTGGCCGTTGATTCGCTTTACCAGCGACAGCCAACTGATGGGCCCCTTTGCCAATAACGCTGTGACAAAAGTGCTGGCGTGGGGCTTGTTCAGCCTGATCTCGGCGGCCAACGTGGCGTTGCTGGTTTTCTGGGTGAATTGAACAGGGCCCGGATCCCACCTGTAGCAGCACGATGCTGTGAACACCCACCTCGCTGTGGGAGCTGGCTTGCCAGCGAAGGCGTAGGGTCGGTCGCCATGGGGTTGGATGACACGACGCTTTCGCGGGCAAGCCCGCTCCCACGGGCTATGTTCAACTGATCAGAATCCCCCGCGCCATCCCTGTCGCGGCGATCACGATGATCACCATCAACGCCGCTTCCATATGGCTGATCCGCGCAAAGCGGCGCGAGCGGCTGGTGTCGATGGGCTGGTTTTTCTTGAATGCGATGCGCCAGCCGATCAGGGCGAACATCGGCACGACCTCAAGCGCCAGGATCGCCACGAACGCGGTCATCTTCAGGTGAAACAGGGGTTGATGCAGGTAGTAGAACGAGCCTTTCTCAAGCCCGCCGAAGGCGCGGAATGCGCCGGTGATCAACAGAATGCCCGCTGACAGGCCCCAGATATTGTCCACCACGAACACATCGCGAAACGAGCGCGGGTCATCGGTACGCAACCGGCGCAAGGCCCGCCCCCGAGCCAGAACCGCCGCCAACGCAAAGCCAAAAGCCAACAAATGCAGCGCAGCCAGTACCCATTTGATGAGCATGGTTCAACTCCCCCGAGCGATGTGCGAAGCCAGCATCAACAACACAAGCGTAGCGGGTGGTTGGAGGTTATGCGTTGTGCCATGGATGAAACAATTGACAGGATCCGCTGGCGCGTTGGGCAGAGCAGGGAGGGGAGCGCAGAGGCCGCCCGGCGCGGAGCGGCTCTGGTCGGGCGGGTTTATTCGGCGGCCTGCAGGCCTTTCTGCTTCATGATCAGGTTCTTTTCTTTCTTGTACTGCAACGCCACTTCCGGCGCCGGGCCGCTCTTGCCGGTTTCCATCCACAGGCGCATGCGGCTGGCATCGGCGAAGTGGGTGTACTTGCCGAACGCATCCAGAATCACCACCGACACCTGACGGTTGGCCATGCTGGTCAGCAGCACCAGACAGTGCCCGGCCTGGTTGGTGAAGCCGGTCTTGGTCAGCTTGATGTCCCAGTTGGACTTGCGCACCAGGTGGTCAGTGTTGCTGAAACCCAGGGTGTAGGTGGGTTTGCGGAAGGTGACGGTCTTCTCGGGCGTGGTGCTCAGTTCACGCAGCATCGGGTAGTTGCGCGCGGCCAGCGCCAGTTTGGTCAGGTCGCGAGCGGTGGACACGTTGAAGACCGACAAGCCGGTAGGTTCCATATAGACGGTGTGGCTCATGCCCAGCGCCTTGGCCTTGGCGTTCATGGCCTTGATGAACGCCGGGTAGCCGCCCGGATAGCTGTGGGCGAGGCTGGCCGCTGCGCGGTTTTCCGACGACATCAGGGTAATCAGCAACATGTCGTGGCGATTGAGTTCACTGCCCAGCTTGACCCTGGAAAACACGCCTTTCATTTCGGCGGTCTGGGAGATGTCGACCTTGACCATCTCGTCCATTGGCAGCTTGGCGTCGAGGGTGACCATGGCCGTCATCAGTTTGGTGACCGAGGCGATGGGCACGATGACGTCCGGGTTGCTGGAATACAGCACCTGGCCGGTCTGCAGATCGGTAATCATGGCGCTGCCGGAGGCCAGATGAAGGTTGGCCGGGTCACGGTTGAAAGCAGCGGGTTCGTTCGCAAGTGCACCGGTGGAGAGTGCGGAGCCTGTAAGTGCAAATAATAGGCCGATGAGGGATGTGCGAATTTTCAAGAGCGAAGCTCACTTTGATTGGAGACAGCGTGGAAAGCCGTACTTTTTTCAAGAACGACAACAAGATCGGCGCATTTTAGGAGCATGTTTCTAAGTATGTCGATGGGGTGCCTTGGACGTTTGCGTAATAAAAACAGCCTGTATGGCATTCGTTCAGGTTAAGGATCCAAAAAGCCTGTATTTAAGGCGGTTGCGCCGATATTCATGGCACTCGGGGCAGCCACCGATTAGCATTCCACGCCATCGAAACCATTCATTCGAATTGACCTAGGAGTTGTGCAATGCCCAAAGGGTTTATCAGCAAGGACTACGCCGCCCTGGTGTTTGTCGCGGTAGTCGTTGCGGTGCTCTTGCTGGTGGCGGGTTTGTTTGTCAGGCCGTCCGACTGGGCAGGCTGGATCCAGGCCATCGGTTTGATCGTCGGCCTGATGATGGCCGTCACCGTGCCTGCCATCCAGCGCCGCCAGGACCTGGCAGCCCGGCAGAAACAACTGCGTGACCGCGAAACCGGCTACGCACGCCGCATGCAGTACCTGTGTGGCGAGCTGAACGAGCTGCTGGCCAGGATCACGGTCAACCTGGTGCATCTGCGCGCCACTGACCGCCACCGTTTGCAGCGCACCCTGGAGGATTACCTGCACCGCCTGTTCGAGTCCCACAAGCTGGACCAGAACGATGACCGCGTGGTGATCGCCCATGAGTTGCGACTGGTGGCCAACGACATGATCGAGGAACTCGAAAGCGGTCGATCCGATCGCGTGGTGCTGGGCGCCCTGGAAAAACGCCTGCAGAAACTGGCCCATCGTTGCCAGGTCAACGCGACCCAGGCCGAGCGCATCTGAGCCAGGCGAATCGCAGGCAAAAAAAAGCCCGCGTCAGGGATGCGGGCTAAAGGGAAGTGCGGAGCAACGCACGATTCAGGGAAGAGCGAATTCGTTTCAGCCGTTGAGCTGACGGGTTTCCAACTGTTGCGACAGTGCTTGTGCCGCAGGCAGTGACGACAGAGGACCGCTGACAGGCTCGCCGTTGTGCATCAGGTACCAGCACGCCAGCAGGCCGCGTTCACGAAGCTGTGCGGGGACTGCGCTGCCAACTACCGACATGATTTGAACCTTGGTCATAAGTGCCTCCATCAATCTATGGCGCTACTTTACGGCCGGGCTCGGGCGAGCAGAAATCACTGCTCTCGATAGTCGTCATTGACGAGCCAGAGGTCAGTTCCTTATCAAGGACGCATGAAGGATCAGACGGGCGCTCTTGAGTACAAAACACCCATGAACGACAACCCCGCCTTGTGAGCGGGGTTGTCGTTTGTGTGCTGCCGGTGAGAACCGGAAGCTTGCGGGGTCAGCCTGCCGTTACCAGCGGCCGCCACCGTGGTAATAGCCGTGGGGCGGGCCGTAGTAGCGAGGCGGGCCATAGTAGGCCGGGCCGTAGACCACCGGACGTTCAACCACGTAGGCCGGCTGCACGTAGACAGGCGGTGGAGGTGGTGGCGCGTAATACACAGGCTGCGGCGGTGCCACATACACCGGGGCTGGCGCTGCATACACAGGGCCTGACGCCACGGCTGCACCCACAACGCCACCGACGACTGCGCCGATCACTGCCGCTCCGCCCCAGCCCGGGCCGCCGCCATGGGCTTGAGCCTGACCTGCAAGGGCGAGGGCACCTAACAACAAGGCAACCTTGGGGATGTGACGAATCATGACTGTTCCTCGGGTGTTCAGTCCCGTTGTCGCCAGCCTGCGTTACGCTCAGGCAATGCCACGGGATAACTTCTCAGACAACGGGTTTCAGGAATTCTGCGAAGCCGTTGCGTAAATTTTGTGTAAGGTATTCGACAACATTGAGAACAATTGCTCGGGTTTGTGCCGCAAGCGATTGAATTCTACGCTGTTGTCCTGATGTTCACTAATACCGTTCAGGAGATTTCATGTTCCATACCCCAACCAGGGAAACCCTGCTGTGTATGTCGCTGGCCGCCCGGCCGGGCAACTTCGGTGTGCGCTTTCACAATCACTTGTATGAGCAGTTGGGGCTGAATTTCTATTACAAGGCCTTTGCGCCGACTGACTTGCCCGCAGCCATCGCCGGGATGCGTTCGCTGGGCATTCGCGGCTGTGGCGTGTCGATGCCGTTCAAGGAGGCGTGCATAGCGCTGGTGGACGAGATGGACGCGTCGGCGGCGGCGATTGAGTCGATCAACACCATCGTCAACACGGATGGCCATCTGAAGGCCTACAACACCGATTACATCGCGGTGGCGCAACTGGTCGACAGTCACAAGGTGCCCCGCACCCGGTTTGCCCTGCGCGGCAGCGGCGGCATGGCCAAGGCCGTGGCCTGCGCAATGCGCGATGCGGGGTTCACCGATGGGCTCATCGTTGCGCGCAACGAGCAGGCGGGCAGGGCGCTGGCGCGCACCTGTGGGTTTGAGTGGCAGCCTGAACTGGGCGCCGAGCGTGTGCCGCTGCTGGTGAACGTGACGCCATTGGGGATGATCGGCGATCAGGCCGAGGCCCTGGCGTTTGACGTGGACGCCATCGAGGCGGCGGACACCGCGTTCGACGTGGTCGCCAGCCCTGCGCGCACGCCGTTTATCCTTCATGCCGAAAAGCATGGCAAGCAGGTGATTACCGGGGATCAGGTCGCGGCGATCCAGGCGCTGGAGCAGTTCATTCTGTACACCGGCGTGACGCCGAGCGAGGAGCAATACCAGGCCGCCGCAGCGTTCGCCCGGGCGATTTGACGGGTTGCCGTATACCACAGATGGCCATCGTGCTGCGGGCAAACTCATCCCGTAGCAGTCCGGCTTGCCGGCGAGGCGTCCGTGAGATCGCCCCCGCCGGCAAGCCGTGCTGCTACGGGTGAACGGGTTAGCCCTCCAGCCGGGCCAGGCGTTCTTCCAGTGCGGCGATGCGCGCTTCCAGTTCCTCGACGCGCTCGGCCAGCGCCGGGTTGCCGCTGCTGGCGCGTTCCACGGGGTTGTGCCGCGCCGCGACAATCGCCTCCATGTCCGCCGGGTCGCCCAGGGTGTGCATGTAGCGGTCTTCGCGCTGGCCGGCCTGTTTCGGAATCAGCACCGCCAGCCCGCGCGCGATCAGGCGCTCGAGTTGGTGAACCACCGCGTCGCTGTCGTCGAAATCGTGCATGCGGTTGCTGCGGGTCAGCAGTTCGTTGACTGTCTGCGGGCCGCGCAGCAGCAACAGCCCGGTGAGGATCACCTGCGCCGGCACCAGCTCCAGGGTCTTGTCGACACGGTGCTCCCAACGGTCGGCGCGGCTGCCCATCACCAGGCGGGTCAACTGATGCCCCTCCAGCGCCCGCAGGCTCTGCCCGACTTGCCCGGGCGTGAGGTTCATCACCGGCTCGCGGCTGGTTTTCTGGTTGCAGGCCAGTACCAGGGCGTTGAGCGTCAGGGGATAGGTCTCGGGATTGGTGGCCTGTTTTTCGATCAGGCAGCCCAGGATGCGCACCTCAAAGCTGTTCAGTTGCAGGGCGGCTGCGTCATCGCCAGTGTTTTCAGAATCCGGTTCGGTGGACATGACCCTTTCCCTAAGCGTTGAAAAGGCTATGAGGGTAGGGTCTGGATGAGGTAAAAGACAAGCCGCGTCAGCATGCACTGCATGTCTTTTCATTGCGACTCAACCCATCAGGAACTGCCATGACCATTTCTCTCTACGCCGCTTCGATTCCTGTGTTCAAACAGATGCTAACCGCCCTGGGCGCGGTGCTGAAAAAAGGCGAAGAGCACGCCGCCGCCAAAAACATCCAGCCTGATGCCCT
This sequence comes from Pseudomonas sp. NPDC090201, assembly GCF_044746825.1. Lineage (NCBI taxonomy): Bacteria > Pseudomonadati > Pseudomonadota > Gammaproteobacteria > Pseudomonadales > Pseudomonadaceae > Pseudomonas > Pseudomonas sp. NPDC090201. The sequence goes on along the minus strand of NZ_JBIVCX010000011.1, from coordinate 78,679 downwards.
GCTGCAGGCGCGTCTGTTCCCGGACATGTTCCCGCTGGTGAAACAGGTGCAGATCGCGGTCGACTTCGCCAAGGGTGCCGGTGCGCGCCTGTCCGGCATCGAGCCGCCGAAATATGAAGACACCGAAACCACCTTCGCCGAACTGCAGGCTCTGCTGTCCAAGGTCCTGGCATTCCTGGACACCATCACCCCGGATCAGGTCGATGGCAACGAAGAGCGCGAAATCGTCCTGCGCCCAGGCACCGACAAAGAGAAGCGCCTGAGCACCCAGAAATACCTGCTGCATTACTCCCTGCCGCAGTTCTTCTTCCACGTCACCACCACTTATGACCTGCTGCGTCACAACGGTGTGGAAGTCGGCAAGCGCGACTACATGGGCACTTTCTAAGCGTTCACCGCTACTGCTCAGTGTCACCCGACCGACCGCTCCGTGAGGACTGGTCGGTTCGTCTTTCTGGAGATTCGATGTTTTTCCCAATTTACCTGTTGTCAGCCGCAGGCTTCACGGTGCTGACCACAGAGTTCGTCATCGTCGGCCTGTTGCCGGCCATCGCCCGCGATCTGGCGGTTACCATCCCCCAGGCCGGGCTACTGGTCACGCTGTTCGCTTTCACCGTCGCCTGCTTCGGGCCGTTCCTGACCGCCTACTTCTCACGCTTCGAACGCAAGCGTCTGTTCATTTCGGTGCTGATCATGTTCGGGGTGGCCAACGCTGTTGCGGCGATGGCGCCGAACATAGGCGTCATGGCCATTGCCCGGCTGATTCCGGCGCTGGGGTTGCCGGTGTTCTGGGCGCTGGCCAGTGAAACGGCGGTGGACATCGTCGGCCCTGACCACGCCGGCCGCGCCGTTGCCAAGATTGGCTTCGGTATCGTCTGCGCCACAGTGTTCGGCATTCCGGTCGGCACCCTGATTTCCGACGCATTCGGCTGGCGCAGCGCCTTTGCGATCCTGTCGGTGGTGGCCTTCGCCAAGGCCTTGCTGCTGTTCATCTACCTGCCGCGCAGCGTGCACAAGGATCAGGCGTCTTTTGGCAGCCAGTTCGCCATCCTGCGCAGCAAGCTGATGCAGGGCCATGTGCTGCTGTCGGTGCTGGTGTTCAGCGGCATGTTCACGGCCTACACCTACCTTGCCGACATGCTCGAACGCCTGGCCGGTTTCAACGGCACGGTGGTGGGCTGGTGCCTGATGGGCTTCGGCGCGGTGGGACTGGTGGGCAACTCCCTGGGCGGGCGCCTCGTGGATCGTCACCCGCTGATCGCCAGCCTGACGTTCTGCACCTTCATGATCGGCGGCATGGTCACCGTGGTGCCGAGCATGCATTCGGTGCCGGCGCTGGCCCTGGCGCTGGCGGTCTGGGGTGTGACCCAGGCGGCGCTGTTCCTGGTCAGCCACGTACGCCTGATGAAGGCCGCGCCACAGGCTCCGGCCTTCGCTGCATCCCTCAATATTGCCGGCGGCAATCTGGGGATCGGCCTGGGAGCCCTCATCGGCGGCCGGGTCATCGACCACCTGGGGCTGGACAACCTGGGCTTCGCCGCCGCAGGCATCATTCTGCTGGCGATCCTGCTGGCGTTGCTGCTCATGACCGCCAGGCCTGACGCCGAGCCCTGCAACGCCTAGTCAGTGAATAGCTGCTGCCTCGCACCCTCGGTAATCGCCACGATGCCAGGGTGCTTGACCTTGCGCTCGACCGAGATCGCGTAAAACGACTCGGTCACCGCATCTGTCTGGCCGATCAGCTCGACGTCGTACTGCTCCATCACCTCGTCGGCAATCACGCTTGGGGCGATGAAGATCCCGCTGCCGGATTTGCCAAAGGCCTTCATCAAGGCACTGTCGTCGAACTCGCCGACGATCCGCGGCTGCACGTTCTGCTCGGCGAACCAGCGCATCAGGCGGCTGCGCACCACGGTCTGCTGTCCAGGCACCAGCAGCGGCGCACCTTGCATGTCATGGGGGAAGTTCTGGCCATGCGCCCTGGCCAGGGCTGCCGTGGCAAAAAAGCTGATGCCGCATTCCCCCAGTTTCTGGCTGTAGCCCTTGATGTCCAGATGGGAAGGCATGGGGCTGTCGGAGATCACCAGGTCCAGGCGCTGAATGGCCAGGTCCGCCAACAGCCGCTCCAGTTGATCCTCGCGGCAGGTAATGCGCAGCGGCTCGTTCAGCGTCATGGTCGGGGCGAGCAGGCGATAGACGATGGATTTAGGCACCACGTCGGCCACCCCGACCCGAAACAGGATCTGCTGTTCATCCGGCTGGGCACGCAGCAAGGTTTCCAACTCGCCACCCAGTTGAAACATCTGCTCGGCGTAGGGCAGGGCGATGCGTCCGGTTTCGGTCAGTTCCAGCCGCCGTCCGACGCGCTTGAACAGCGCCACGCCATAGGTCTGTTCCAGCAGGCTGATCTGCCCGCTGATGGTCTGCGGCGTGAGGTTCAACTGCTCGCAGGCGCGCACGATGCTGCCGGTCTTGGCCACCACCCAGAAGTAATGCATTTGCCGATAATTGAGCATCAGACGACAGGCCCTTCAATACTTCGTAATAACCGAAGTATATACCTGAAAAATACGAATTTTCCTGAAGTGTTTGCCTCCCTAGAATGCCGCCTATCTTCTCGAACCGTATCAGGATGTGTAGAGCATGGAATATCTTCTGGAACTGGCGGCAAGCCCCACGGCGTGGATCGCTCTGGCGACGTTGGTGGTCATGGAAATCGTGCTGGGTATCGATAACCTGATCTTCATCTCGATCCTGACCAACAAGCTGCCGGTGCACCAACGCACCAAGGCGCGCCGGGTCGGCATCAGCATGGCGTTGATCCTGCGCCTGGGCCTGCTGACCACCGTGGCCTGGATCGTCCAGTTGACGGAGCCGGTCATTGACATCCTGGGGCAGGTGTTCTCATGGAAGGACATGATCCTGATTGCCGGTGGCCTGTTCCTGGTGTGGAAGGCGACCACCGAGATCCATCACAGCATGGATGCCAAGACCGAAGAGGAAAAAACCGTTTCCAGCACCGTGACCATGGGCATGGCGGCTGCGATCGGGCAGATCCTGATGCTGGACCTGGTGTTCTCCATCGACAGCATCGTGACCGCTGTCGGCATGACCGAACACTTGCCGATCATGGTGATCGCGGTGATCGCGGCTGTCATCGTGATGCTGGTGGCGTCCGAGCCCCTGGCCAAATTCATCAATGACAACCCTACGGTCGTGATGCTGGCGCTGGGCTTCCTGATCATGATCGGCATGACGCTGATCGCCGAAGGCTTCGGCGCCCATGTACCGAAAGGGTATGTGTACACCGCGATGGCGTTCTCGGCCCTGATCGAGGGCCTGAACATGCTGGCCCGTCGGGCGAAGCAGAAGAAGGCGGACGCCCAGGCTCAGGTTCAGAAGGTCTGAGTCAGGCCCGGGGTTAAACGCCACGCCATTGAAAACGGTCGGGATGGGAACACCATCACCGACCGTTTTGTCATTTCAGCTATGGATCCGAGTCAGAAAAAGTTTCAGTGCGCGTGGGCGTGACGATGTTTGCGCGACGGCGCCTGAGCGGGTTTCACATTCGCGTGGGTACGGTGTTGCGGATGATGGCGGCGGGATATGCGCATCACACCCCACAACATAGCGCCAGCGACAGCCAGCCACGCAGCGATCAACATCACAATGGTCATTCCGAGGCTCATGGATTCCTCCGGTCTTTTCTTTTCGTCTCTTTGTAACCGACAGTCTAGTACGCCCGTTGTTGCTGAAAATTGACCGAAGGTCGAGCGGGCAGGACCGATTTGTTCTATCCCGGCCTCCTGACTGCATGTTGAGGCTATACCCGGACGGGCTGCGGTTCTATGATCGGCGCTCGGCCGGGTCGCGGGTTGCCCGGCGCCAGACAAGCGAGTGAACAACGTGTCGGTACTGTCTCGAATGGATAGCTCTGCAATCAAAAGGACGTGGTGCGCAATGGGCCTGGCCCTGTTTCTGGCCGGCTGCGCGGATTCCCACGGCTACAAGCCCGGGTACCCGGCGATGTACAAGACCCTGCCGGACCGGGTCGAGATCAACTCGGTGCCGTTCTTCCGTGGCCAGGCCTTCCAGAGCGGGCCCAATGCGCTGGCCAGCATGTTGACCGTGCATGGCGTGCAGACCACCCCGGGCCTGTTGGAAAAACCGCTGAAGCTGCCGGGTGCAGAAGAAAAGCTCGACCAGAACATGAGCAACCTGGCCCGTGAGTATGGCTTTGTGGTGTACCCGGTGGACCATCAGTTCACCGACCTGCTGGCTCAGGTGGCGGCGGGTTATCCGGTGCTGCTGCGTTTCTCGGAGGGTTCGATGTGGTGGAAGGACCAGCGCTATGGCGTGCTGGTGGGCTTCAACCAGAACAAGCGCACGGTGCTGATTTACACCGGGCTTGGGCGGCTTACGGTGAGCTTTGACGAGTTCACCTCTGACTGGAACAACGCCGGCAACTGGGCGGTGCTGGTGCAGAGCCCACGGCAGTTGCCCACACCGGTAGACCGCGACCGCTGGCTCAAGGCCGCCAATGACCTGGCGCAAGCCGGGCAGGAGCAGGCAGCAGGGGAAGCGGTCAAGGCGATCAATAGCGCCAGGTGACGGCGGGTACGCGGTCCGCTCATACCTGTGGGAGCGGGCTTGCCCGCGAATGCGTCAGGACTGACGATTCGATGGTGGCTGATCCGACGCCTTCGCGGGCAAGCCCGCTCCCACAGTTACCCGCCGTCGCCTGCAAGCCGGATCGCGGTCAGAACCCCAGCTTGTCCCGCAAGCTGTAATACCAGGCGCCCATCGCCGTCAGCGGCGTACGCAGCAGCTGCCCGCCCGGGAACGGGTAATGCGGCAGGCCGGCGAAGGCGTCGAAGCGCTCGGCCTGGCCGCGCAGCGCCTCGGCCAGTACCTTGCCCGCCAAATGGGTGTAGGTCACGCCATGGCCGCTGCAGCCCTGGGAGTAATAGATGTTGTCGCCCAGACGCCCCACCTGCGGCAAGCGCGACAGTGTCAGCAGGAAATTGCCGGTCCAGGCGTAGTCGATCTTCACGTTCTTGAGCTGCGGGAAAGCCTTGAGCATCTTGGGCCGGATGATCGCCTCGATGTTCGCCGGGTCACGCGCGCCATACACCACGCCGCCACCGAAGATCAGACGCTTGTCGGCGGTCAGGCGATAGTAGTCGAGCAGGTAATTGCAGTCCTCGACGCAATAGTCCTGAGGCAACAGGCTGCGCGCCAGTTCTTCGCCCAATGGCTCGGTGGTGATCACCTGCGTGCCGCAAGGCATCGATTTGGCCGCCAGTTCCGGCACCAGATTGCCCAGATAGGCGTTGCCCGCAACAATGATGAATTTCGCCCGGACCTTGCCCTGTGCAGTGTGCACGACGGGGTTCGCACCACGATCGATGCGCACCGCCGCCGATTGCTCGTAGATCACGCCACCCAGCGATTCCACCGCTGCCGCTTCACCGAGGGCCAGGTTCAGCGGATGGATGTGGCCGCCACTCATGTCGAGCATGCCGCCGATGTACTCGTCGCAGGCCACGACTTCACGAATGCGCCGCTTGTCCATCAGTTCCAGCTGGGTATGCCCGTAGCGCTCCCAAAGCTTTTTCTGCGACTCCAGATGGCCCATCTGCTTGGGGGTGAGCGCGGCAAACACGCCGCCGTCCTTGAGGTCGCACTGGATCTGATATTTGGCCACGCGTTCGCGTATGATGCGCCCACCCTCGAACGCCATCTGGCCCATCAGTTGCGCCTGTTTGGGGCCGACCGTGCGTTCGATGACGTCAATGTCGCGGCTGTAGCTGTTGACGATTTGCCCGCCATTGCGACCCGAGGCACCGAAGCCGACCTTGGCGGCTTCCAGAACGGTCACCTTGAAACCGTTTTCCAGCAGGAACAGGGCGCTCGACAGCCCGGTGTAACCGGCACCGATGACGCACAAATCGGTTTCCACTTCGCCTTGCAGCATGGGCCGGGCAGGGGCGGAATTGGCCGAGGCGGCGTAGTAAGACTGAGGGTATGCGGTGTTCGTCATCCTGTAAGCCCCTGTTTTATATTTTAAACGAATGCGTCGATCCTACCTGAGATAACAGGGCGCCACCAGCGGGTTCGAGGGGTAAAAGTGTCTTAGATATGTGCCACTTTGCCCGCGTGTCGTTCAAAATTCCATAGTATTCAAAGAGTTGTGAAAATTACCGCTTGACAGTTTGTCGAATATTCGTAGAATGCCAACCCACAGCAGGCACGTAGCTCAGTTGGTTAGAGCACCACCTTGACATGGTGGGGGTCGTTGGTTCGAGTCCAATCGTGCCTACCAGATAAATCCGCTCTGCTGGCGGTAACGAAAAGGGCGATCCGAAAGGGTCGCCCTTTTTTGTTATGCCTGTGTCAGGCACGCGGCGGGATGAGTTCAGGCTTCTGAAACGTGCGGTAGCAATTTGATATCCAGCCAGTCAAAATGCGTGCCTCACCTTGATCGCCATGGGTGCGACATGACTGAAGCAGTGCTGGTTGCGTTGCGCTAACCCTTGGCGCGTACGATGCGGCCCGCCCTGATTTCGTCGACGTAAGCGCGCAGCCTGTCGGCATCCCGGTATTGCTGGTTCATCAGGTGCAGCACGGCGACCACGTCCACATCATCGATGCTCTCGGCCAGCCGGCTGATTTCTCCTGCGGTTCGTTCAAGATTGCCGGCGATGGCGTTCAGATCGCGCTTGAATTCCAGCGCTGACTTTTTCATTCCCACGGTATCGATCCCCCAGGACAGAACTTGGTTAGCCCTGTCCCGTCTTAACAGCGCAGCATAACAACGGCGTGATAGTAGCCGTTGTCAGGGGCGTTATCCGTCGGACGATTCCGTGATGGAGGTAGGTGATTTCTGAACGCTACAGCTCAGCCGCCAACACCGCCCGCGCTCGAAGAGCTGCCTGACGACCCCTTGGAATTGCTGCCGGTAGAGCCGCTACCGGTGGTATCGCCGCCGGGAAGGTCCGCGTCATTGTTGCGGGTGTCAGTGCCGGTATTCATGCCTCGACGAATGCCGGTAGCCGGGTCGCCCTTGTCCTGATCGGTGCCCTGGCGCTGCATGTCGGCTCCTTGGGTTCTGGGGTCCACGCCCATCTGTGATGGCGTGGGGCCCATCTCCGGTGCTGCCGCTCCCGCCAGTGTGGTCAGGGAGGTGATGCTCAGTGCACAACCCAATGCCAGTGCCGCAAATGATGTGTTCATCAGGAGATCTCCATGTCTTAGGTCCTGTCCTGATGTTGGGCTGTCGGATCTCGAACATAGTGCCATCATGGCGACCAGCGGCGGTCCGGCGCCGATCATGGTGGCAGGGGAGGCGGTGTGTCGGGGACAACGGTTTCCAGGGATGACGGCAATAACGGCGCATCGCCCAGACTGCCTTCGATCTCTCCTGCCAGGTAATACACCCCGGACATGACGCCGAATTCCGGGTTGTCGATCAGGCTGCGCTTCTTGTCATTGAGCGCTGTATAGAGGCTGTTGCGCATCTGTTCTTCCATCGAGGCGCGTTCGTTCTGATGGGTGATGGCACCGAACCCGGCCATACCCACCGAAATCATCAGCCCGGCGACCCTGCCGACGGCCGCCGCAATGGCACTGGCCGCGCCCCGGGGCGCAAGGCTGGCTTCGAGTTTTTCGCTGGAGCGAATGGCGACCGAAGAGATTCCCGCATCAGGCCTGCCTGCTTCCGGTCCTGTCGCGGCCCGGTGGATACGCTCGATGAGGGCGATGTAAGCGGGCAGCTTCACCAAGGGTTCGGCATGCACCAACTGGTACAGGGTGGCGTCGTTGCTGGACGGTGGCGCAAGGGAGATGGCCGGAATGTCGTTCAGGTGCGCGGCGAACTGATCGTCGGGAATGTTGTGCTGCTGTGCAATCTGCGGCAACTGCTGACCCAGTTGCTGGATGTAATACGCCGTTGCCTGATGGATGACCGCTTCGGGGTCGATCTGTTTGGACACAGGGTCCAGCACGCGTTCGTGATATTGCTCTTGCAGGTAGGCATCCAGGCGCTGGGCGGCGGTCGGCTCACCTTTTTTAGCGCTGACTTTGTACCAGCTCACTTTCAGAGTCAGCCACTGCTGGGTCCAGTAACCGGCGAACCAGGGGATGAAGTGCGTCTCGGTGCGCTGGTAGACGCTGTCCATCCAGCTGTCCATGGTCTGGGTGGCGTACTGGCGGGCGGGAAGGGTCGCGTTCTTGGACGCCGCAACGATTTCCTGATCCACCTGATGCCAGGTCTCGGCGGGAATCTGGACGGCGGCGGGCGCAGGTTTGTGAGCGGATGCGCAGCTAGCGAGTATCACTATCACGGGAAACAGCAGGGCGCGCACGTTCACGATGGCAGTCCCCTGGGTGTCTGGGCAATCGATCCGCAGCAGGCCCGAGCGGGCAAGCCACTGGTTTTTCCAGTATAGGCAGTGAAAAAGCCGGGGGCTCTGCGGGTGAGAACTTCCCGAGCCTGCGAGGTGGGCGACGGGCACCGCAAAAAATTCGCATATTCATAGGGTTAGTGTGAAAAAAGACGTTGACACACTTTTGAAATTCCGTAGAATGCCGCCTCACAGCAGGCACGTAGCTCAGTTGGTTAGAGCACCACCTTGACATGGTGGGGGTCGTTGGTTCGAGTCCAATCGCGCCTACCAAACAAAATCCGCTCTGCTGGGCGGTCACGAAAAGGGCGAATCGAAAGATTCGCCCTTTTTTGTTGTCTCGAATTTATCAACCTGCAGCGCCCGTCATACGAGGGGCATGCACCTCTCGGCGATATCCAGCCGCCTGCTTTCCCGAAAAAAATCCTGATTTTTCAATCCATCGGCTGGACCTTTTGCCACGATGCGCGATCATCAGTGCATGGATTTCGAAAGGAGGTGCGTATGTTAAGTCGGTCACTGACCCTTGCCATTCTGTTTGCCGTGTCCAGCCCGTTGCTGGCGGCCGACAGCGATACCCCACTGGCCCAGGAGCGTGGCAGGTCTCGTCCGTTGATCATCATCGCCTCAAGTTCGGTGGACCCGACGCTGGTGAGCCTCAAGAAGAGTCTCGACGAGCCGGCCAACAAGGAGGCCTTCACCAAGCGCAACATGGTGCTCTATACCATCGTCAACATGATGGGCAAGCGTGACGGCAAGGACATGGACGCCCAGTCGACCATGGCGCTGATCCGCGATCTCAAGCTGGGCGCGCGGGCGGGCTCCGAGGCGCAGGTGATTCTGGTGGGCAAGGACGGCGAGACGAAGATCGACCACAAGGGCGCCATCGATCCCAAGGAGATTTTCAGCACCATCGACCAGATGCCGATGGCCGAGAAAGAGGCCGCCGCGGCGGCACCGGTTGCTCCTGCCGCAGAGCCCAAGGCGGCTGCGAACGGCAAGCCCGGCAAGGCTGGCAAGGCGGCTGCGTCCGCTCCGCCGGCGCCGCTGGATGACTGACCGGGTGTGACAAAGATAGGGGCGGCTTTGGCTTGCTGCTAATATCGCTCCTTTTTGATCGAAAGGACTGTCATGAAACACTGGGCGGGAGCTGTAGCGCTGGCGATGCTGGCGGGGTGCATGAGCTTGAATTCGACGCGTTCGGCGGGGCCGGTGCAGGTTTATGCCAGTCAGAAGCCTGCGGTTGCGGTGGCTGAGTGCATCAAGGTGACCTGGGCCAATGTGCAGATGTTCGGCGATGTGGCGGATGTGTTCATGGACAAGGGCAAGCCGGGTGAGTTTACGGTCTATACCACCGAGGGTGAGTATTTTGCCGATGTGGCGGGCAAGGGTGGTTCGACGGCGATCAGTTTCTATGCCAAGGCGGGTGGCAAGGCTGTAGATCAGCGTGGGGCGGCGTTGGCTACTTGTCTTTGATCTGCTGATGGTTCGCCTCCCGCAGCATGATCGCTGATCGCTGATCGTTCCCACGCTCTGCGTGGGAATGCCTTGGGTGACGCTCTGCGTCACCGGGGGGACTTCCAGATCGGGGTAGATCCGTTTCTTGGGATGGTGCTGAGTGCGCCTTCCGCCCTTACGGCGGGTCACTTTTTCCAAGAGCTGAAAAAGTAACCAAAAAAGCCCTGCGACAGGCTGGGCCTCGACTGCGTCTCGGTTCCCTCCCTCCGGCGCCGTTCCGGGGGCACGCCGTGATGGGCCGTCCCTGGCCCGCACGGCTTTCGCGGCTTCCTGCCGCTCATCCCCCTCCACGACACCTGCGCTCGGCCTGGCGCCTTGACGTCGCGTCCGGCGGCGCCTGTGCCATCGCGCACCAAGATCAAAAGCCTTGGTTGTACACCGCCCCGTAGCAGCACGGCTTGCCGGCGGGAGCGATCTTGAGGGCGCCGTCGCGGGCAAGCGCGCTCCTACAGACATAGACACAACCCGTAGCAGTCCGGCTTGCCGGCGTCGGCGATCTTCAGGCCGCCCCCGCCGGCAAGCTGTGCTGCTACAGGGGGGCGCCTGGTTTAGGCTGCGTCCGGACGACGATGTGCGCAAGATAATCGTTCCCACGCTCTGCGTAGTAACGCCTGATTTGCCGCTCCGTTGCTTCGGATGTCGCGTATGAAGATCAAGATCAATAAATTCGGCTGTACACCGCCCCGTAGCAGCACGGCTTGCCGGCGGGAGCGATCTCAAGGGCGCCGTCGCGGGCAAGCGCGCTCCTACAGATATAGACACAACCCGTAGCAGTCCGGCTTGCCGGCGTCGGCGGTTTTCAGGCCGCTTCCCGCCAGCGAGCTGACTCCCGCGAGGCCTTTTTACATCGGCGGTGTGACGCCATTCTCACCCGCTGAAATAGACATCGCGTTCAATGCGCCGTCTTCGGCTTTCTGGGCCTGGAGCACGATTTTCACGCCGGGTTTGAGAAGTGTGCGGTCGGCCGGTACCAGGTTGACGATGGGCACGTCGTCGGGGATGACGATTTTCTTCTGGCCGCCTTTGTAGTTCACGGTGATGGTGCGGCCATTGCTGTTGACCAGGTCGCCGACGGAGCCGTTGGTCATGGTGCTGTCCTTGCCCAGGTCGAACGCGCGGTGGCCGTCGCCGGTGCCTGCCATTTCGGGCGGGAAGACATGGACTTCCAGTGCCTTGAGGGTGCCGTCCGCTTGCGGAACCGCGGCTGAGCCTACGTAGCTGCCGGGCTTGATGTCGGCGACCTGGGCGAGGGTCACGCCGCGTACCTGGGTGTCTTTGGTCAGGTTGACCTGCAAGTCTTCGCCGCGATTGCTGTGCACCTTGAGTACGTCGCCATCGACAGCGGTGATCGCGCCGCGCACTCGGGTGGGTTTGGCGTCGTCGGCGAAGGAGGGGATGGCCATGAGCAGGGCTGACGCCAGCAGGCTGGAGGTCAGCAGGGTGTCGAGCAGTCGTTTGCCGGTGGTGAGTTTCATGGTGGTCACAGTCCTGTGGGTCGGAGCGAGTGACTGAGCATAGCGCCGCTGGTGGGCGCTGTTCATGACGTCTGTGTCAGAAACGGCAGTGGGCAATGGGCAAAAAAAAACCGATCCAGCGAGGGATCGGTCTTTTTCACGACAGAGGCATTACTGCTGCAGCGATATCGTGGTGTTCGCCAGTTTTGGCTGGTTGAACATGCTCACCAGCACTTCATCGAGAATCGACGAGGCACCCCATGGCCGAGGGTCGTTGAGGATGGCGACCACGGCCCAAGTGTTGCCGTTGCTGTCACGGCTGAAGCCCGAGATGGCGCGCACGGTGTTCAGGGTGCCGGTCTTGATGTGGGCTTCGCCACGCAGCGCGGTGCGTTTGAGGCGCTTGCGCATGGTGCCGTCCATGCCGGCCAGCGGCAGGGAGCTCATGAACTCGGCTTGATACGGGCTGTTCCAGGCGGCTTGCAGCATCTGCGCCATTTCCCGGGCGCTGACACGTTCGGCGCGGGACAGGCCCGAGCCGTTCTCCATTACCAGGTGCGGGGCGGTGATGCCTTTCTTCGCCAGCCACTGGCGGATCACTCGCTGCGCAGCCTTGGCATCGTCGCCGTCGGCCTCGTTGCGGAACTCCGAACCCAAGCTCAGGAACAGTTGCTGGGCCATGGTGTTGTTACTGAACTTGTTGATGTCGCGAATGATTTCAGCCAGATCCGGCGAGTAGGCCTTGGCCAGCAGTTTGGCGCTGCCCGGCACGACGTCCAGGCGGTCCTTGCCCAGGATGGTGCCGCCCAGTTCCTGCCAGATCGCGCGCACCGCACCTGCGGTGTAGGTCGGATGATCGAGCAGCGACAGATAGGTTTGCGAGTTGCAGCCGTCACCCAGTTGGCCGGACACCGTCACGGTAATGCCGCCGTCGGCTTCCGGCACCGGGTTGTACAGCACGTCACCGGTGCACTTGTTCGACGCCAGCGCCTTGACCTGGTTGTTGATGCGGATCGCGGCAATCGGCGGCTCCACCGACACCAGGATCTTGCCGCCGTCGTTGCGGGTCACGAAGCGCAGGGCCTTGAGGTTGACCATCAGCGAGTCGGGGCGCACCAGGAACGGTTTGTTCTTGTCGTTGCCGTCATCGTCGAACACTGGCAGTTGCGGCTGGACGAAGTGGCTGCGGTCGAGCACCAGGTCACCGGTCACCTGCTGTACGCCGTTGGAGCGCAGGTCACGCATCAGCAGCCAGAGCTTTTCCATGTTCAGCTTCGGGTCGCCGCCACCCTTGAGGTACAGGTTGCCGCGCAGCACGCCGTTGCTCAGGGTGCCATCGGTGTAGAACTCGGTCTTCCACTGGTGGGTTGGGCCGAGCATTTCGAGTGCCGCATAGGTGGTGACCAGCTTCATGGTCGAGGCCGGGTTGACGGAGACGTCGGCGTTGAAGACGGTCGGGGTACCCGGCCCGGTCAGTGGCAGCAACACCAGTGACAGTGCGTTGCTGTCGAGTTTGCTGGCCTTGAGGGCCTGCTCGACCTTGGGCGGCAGCGCGGTATTGATGGGGGCGGCAGAAACGCAGAAAGAAATCGGCAGAAGCAGGGAGGCGAGAAACAGGGGACGCAAAGATTTAATCATTCAATAAAACCCTACTGCAAGACCAGATGGAGAGGGGATGGATTCCCTCATGACTCGAAAAACCGGAACGGGTGAAAAAGTCCCGCGCCGCCGGAAGGTACAGAAGCCCTCCGATAAAGCGGCATTATGCCGCAAGCTTTGGTGACTTGCGCCAGAGTATCGCCGTCAAAAGCGGCTATTTTTGCAAATGCCTGCCGATTGTCACGTTAAAACCTGACTTTCTGCGCTGTGTCGTCGGGCGACGGCGTGGTTTTCGGGCTTTTGGGCGCCCAAGCTGGTAGAGTGCCGCCCGATATTTACTTTTGAGGATTGTTTCCATGGCGACTAATCGTTCCCGCCGTCTGCGCAAAAAACTGTGCGTCGATGAATTTCAGGAGCTGGGCTTTGAATTGAACCTGGAGTTCAAGGAAGACCTGGACGATGCGGCGGTCGATGCCTTCCTCGACGCTTTCCTGGAAGAGGCGATGGATGCCAACGGTCTGGACTACGTTGGCGGCGATGACTACGGTCTGGTGTGCTCGGCCAAGCGTGGCTCGGTCACCGAAGAGCAGCGCGCCACCGTCGAAAGCTGGTTGAAAGCTCGCAGCGAAGTGACCAAGGTCGAAGTCAGCCCGCTGATGGATGCCTGGTACCCTGAGAAGCCGATCAACCCGGTTGCCTGACTGCTACCGCGTTGAACAAGGGGAAGCTGGCGTCGAGCCTGCTTCCCTTTTTGCTTTCTGTGACCCTGTCAGCGCTGCTGGTGCTGTAACAGCCCTTGTTCCAGCGCGGCCATGGCCTCGACGAGGCGCTGTCCCAATGGGGCGAGCAGCGTTTCACCGGCGTGGTCGTCGCACGCCAGTTCCAGTTGCCCGCACAAATCGATCACCCGGCCCGCGCTGATGATCTTCGCCGCGCCCTTGATCTTGTGCGCGACGTCATGAATCTCCTGCCTGTCACCCCGTGCACTCGCCTGGACCAGTTCGGCGGCGTCGTCACGGCAACTGCGGATCAACTGGTCGATCAGGTGCTGGATCATTTCCGGGCGATCCCCGGTCAATGCCACGATGCTGCTCATCTCGAAGGGCGGGCTGCCGCGCTGCTGCTGCTCCGGGCGCCCTGGGCGCACGCCGACCCGTGACAGGCGATCATTGAGCGCGTTCAGGCTGATGGGTTTGAACAGGCAGTCGTCCATGCCCGCCTCGCGGCAGCGCTGCTTCTCTTCGGGCTGGGCGTTGGCGGTGAAGCCCAGCACGATGCAGGGTGCAAGGCCTTGCTCCTGTTCGTGGGCGCGGATGGCGCGCGCCAGGTCATAGCCGTTCATCACGGGCATGTTGCAATCGACGATGACCAGATCGAAATGCCGGGCCAGCCAGTGCTCCAGCCCCTCGGCGCCCTGTTCGGCGATCTCGCAACGATGCCCCAGGAATCCCAGTTGCTGACACAGCAACAGGCGGTTGGCGGGATGGTCGTCGACCACCAGGATGTCCAGTGTGGCCGCGCCGTGGGCGTCGTTTTCTTTTGGCGCGGGCAGGTTGGCCAAGGGGTCGAGGGTCATCAGCTCGAAGGTCATCTGCACCCGGGTTCCGACGCCCGGCTGGCTGTCAAGGGTAAGGGTCCCGCCCATCATTTCGCACAGGCTGCGGCAGATCACCAGGCCCAGCCCGGCGCCGGTCCTTGCCAGTTGCCCGCTGTTGTCCGCCTGGGCGAAGGGGGCGAACAGGCGCTGCTGGTCTTCGTCGGAAATCCCGATGCCGCTGTCCTGGATGACCACCATCAGGCGGATCAGCTGTTCACTGGTGGCGTCCTCGCTCTGCAGGCTGATGCGAATCTGCCCCTGCGGGGTGAACTTGATCGCGTTGCTGATCAGGTTGGAGAGAATCTGCTTGAAGCGCAGCGGGTCGATCAGCACGTCGATGTTGGTCCGGCTGTCCAGGTCCAGTTGCAGGGTCAGGCTCTTCTGCCGGGCCAGGCCGTCGAACACCCGGACCACCGACTCGACCAGTTGGCGCAGGTTGGCGCGTTCGGGACTGAGGGTCAGGCGGCCTGACTCGATGCGGGCGATGTCGAGAATATCGCCGATCAACTCCAGCAGGTCCTTGGCCGAACTGTAGGCCACCTCAATGGCGGGGCGGTCGAGCTGGCCCTGATCGGCGCGCTTGAGGGCCAGTTCCAGCATGCCGATGACGGCATTCATGGGGGTCCTGATTTCGTGGCTCATGGTTGCCAGGAAGGTGCTCTTGGCCCGGTTTGCGTCGTCGGCCTGCTGCTTGGCCGATTGCAGGTCCTCGATCAACTGGCGCCGTTCGCTGATGTCGATCCAGCCGCCGATGATGCCCTGGACCTTGCCCAGGGAATCACGGAACGGCAGGATCCAGTGATAGATGGTCAGCGAGCGGTCGCCGATATGCAGCGAGCGGTCCAGGATCAGCGGCGCGCCATCGGTCATCACCTGCTGATAGTCGGCAACGTACTGGCGGGCCTCCTGGGCATCGCTGAGCACGCCGTCCAGGATGGTCTTGCCGATCACCTCTTCGCGCCTGGCCGAAAACGCCGTCAGGTAGCTCTCGTTGCACATCTGCAACAGGCCCTTGCGATCGCGCACGTAGATGGGGTGCGGCGTGCCGTTGACCAGCGCGCTCATGAATTCGAACTGATCGCTGAGCGCCCTTTCTGCTCGCTCGCGCTGTTTGATCTGGCGGCGCATCCAGGCGTTCCAGGCCAGCGAGCCGAGCAGCAGCAAGCCCGCACCGACGACGATCTGGTAGACCAGCAACTGGTAGTCCTGCCAGGCGCCGCGGCTGGGTGGGATGTAGGTTCTCCAGCGGTTGTTGATCACGGCCAGGTCTTCGGGTGCGATGCTTGACAGGGCCTTGTCGATGATGGCCGTGAGCTCGGTGGCATTGCGCGAGGTGGCCATCGCGATGCGTGCCGGCTCCTGGCCTACCGTGACGCGCATTTGCAAATCGTTCTGCAGGGCCCGGGAAGAGATGTAGTAGCTGGCGCTGAACAGCGAGGTGACGGCGCCTTCGACCCGGCCGTGGGCGAGCATGTCCAGTGCCTGTGGCGGGTTGTCGACTTCCACTGGATAGATGCGCGGATGCTCTCGCCGCAGGTAGGGCAGGGTCGGGCTGCCGAGGGCCAGGGCCACGCGTTTGCCATCCAGTTGTTCAAGGTTGGCGGGGCTCGCCGGCTCCTTGCGGGTGACCAGCACGAAGGCGTTGTCCATGTACGGGCGACTGAAATTGAAGCGTGCCTCGCGCTCGTCGCTGGGCGCCAGCGCGCCGATCAGGTCGGCCTGGCCCTGGCTCACGCGGTTCATCATGTCGGCCATGCTGGGTGCGCGGCTGACTTCGAATTGCAGGCCGGTGCGCAGGCGGATCAGGTCGAGCAGGTCGGCGGTCACCCCTCGAAAGTTGCCGCTGGCATCGAAGAAGGTCAGGGGGGCGTAGGCGTCGTTTATCAGCACGCGCACCTTGGGGTGCTGGGCGATCCAGCGCTCTTCGCGCTGGGTGAGCAGCAGTTTCTGATCGGTCAGCAGCAGGTCGGTGCCCGCGCCCCAGCGTTTGGAGATGGCAATGCGTTCGTCGATCGGGATGCCCTTGAGCACCAGGTTGACCACGTCCAGCAACGCTGTGTTGTCCGCGCGCACGGCAAAGCTGAAGCCGTTGGCCTCGTGCTTGCCGAAGTTGGCCATCTGGATGTTGTTCAGATAGCCCTTGCTGATGACGTAGTGCGTGGAAATGGCATCGCCCAGGAAAACGTCGGCCTGATTGAAGGCCACGGCGTTGATCGCGCTCTGGAACGAGGGAAAGAGTTCCAGCCGGGCCTTGGGGTACAGCGCCCTGATGTCGTCCGGCGGCAGGTAGTGGTACGCCATGCTCAAGCGCAGGCCGTTGAGGCCATCGGTCAGCGACCGGGTCTCGCCGGTGCGGGTGACCAGCACCGGCTGATCGACCGCGTAGGGCGATGACAGGGTGATGCGACCCGTGGCGGCCTCGTAGCCATTGGCGCTGCCCAGCAGGTCGATCTGGCCGTCGACGAGGGCGTCGATGGCCTGGTCCCGCGTTTCGAAGCGCAGGACCTTGACCGGCAGCTCCAGGGCGCGGCCCAGGATACCGGCGTAGTCTGCGGTGAAGCCTTCGTAATCGTGACCGGTCAGGGTCATGTCGAACGGGGGGTAGTCCGGAGCGGTCGTGCCCAGGATCAGTTCGCGCTTGTTGCGCACCCACTGCCATTGGGTTCGATCCAGCGTGACGTCCATGTGCGCCGGATTCGAACGACTCAGCAGGGTGTAACGTTCGGCCGCATGGGCCTGGGTCTGAGCGGTCAGGCTCAGACAGGCGAATGCGGCTGCTATGCAGTAGTCCTTTAGCCCCTTCGACATCCTATCTCTCACACCAGCGAATTGCGTTTAGCCATCTCTATTAGTTCAACCAGAGTCTTGGCTTTGAGTTTTTGCATGAGGCGGGTCTTGTATGTACTGACCGTCTTGTTGCTCAGGAACATGCCCTTGGCGATTTCCTTGTTTGTTCGCCCCTGGGCAAATAGCTGCAATACCATCAATTCGCGGTCGTTGACCAGTTTGAAACGCTCGAGTTCGTCCGGGTCACCATCGCGGGCCGACATTGCGCCGAGCGCCTGGCTTGGAAAGTAATTGTAGCCGGATAATACCGCTTTCACCGCGCTGACAAGTTCACTGAGGTCTTCCTGTTTGCATACATAACCTGCGGCACCCGATTGCATGCAACGTATTGCAAAGAGCCCCGGTGCCTGGGCGGTCAATACCAGAATCTTTGCGGGAAGATTCATGGCGTTGAACCGGGCCAGCACCTCCAGGCCATCGAGCTTCGGGATGCTGATGTCGAGAATGATGAGGTCCGGCATGCATTCACGCACCATCTGCATGGCGTCGACGCCATTGTCGGTCTCGCCGACGATCTCGTAGTTTTCGTTTTCCAGCAGCATTCTGATGGCCAGGCGAACGACGGGATGATCGTCGATGATAAAAACTGAGTTCATGATTCAATCCATAACAGGCAGCGAAGAAAGCGCGAACCTTATCGCAGATGTTCGAGGGCGCGCATGGACAGAACAGGTCTGCGGCCATATATAGGAAAGTTCCTACATGATTTAGCGGCTTTCCGTACGTAAATGCTCGTAATGTGCATAAATGTTTAAAAAATGCAAAGCCTGCAGCCAGGCGAAAGCAGTTATCAGAATGCGCCCGTTTATTTCGATTAGGAATGTTCCTACATGAACATAAGTATCGAGCTACATATTTAAACAGTGTCAGATTTTGAAACAGTCAGGCGCCGTTTCACCTTTTCGGGTGTGCGCGCTATCTTCATTTGCATCAATCTGTGATTGGATGTCGAAGTGGGGTCAGAGGTCACTTGATTCGGGTGATATAAGTTGCAAAAGTTCAAGGGTGTTCATGGGTTTTGTCAGGCAACCCAGTAATGGAAGCCCTCGGCGGCGGGCTTCGCTTTCGATCTCGGCAAGCTGCGTGGGCTCAAGGCCGCTGAGCAACACCGCGTGGCGAATCAGCCCGCGCGTGCTGGCAGTCTCGATCAGGTCCGCGCCGTCCATGCCCGGCAGGCGCTGGTCGCAGAGCAGAAGGTCATAGGGCTCGGGGCTGCGCTCCAGCGCTGCGAGGGCTTCGGTGGCGTTCAACGCAGGCGTCACTCGATACAACCCGTGGTTGTTCAGCAGGACCTGCAAGGCGATGAGCTGGAATGGATGATCCTCTACCAGCAGGATTCGTAGGGTATGTCTGGGCATCGGGTCGTCCGGAAAGAGGCATGGGTGGCTGATTGGACAGGGCGCTCGTCCGGGAGCAGGCGCGGTGAGGCGTTCAGGGCTGGTGAGTATCGGGACCGGCCTGTGGGACGGCCGGATTATTCGGCAGGTGCTGTGAAGCGACGATAGGCCGTTTCCGAGCGCCTTGTAGGAAGTTTCCGAGAATTCGGTTTTCTTTTCCTGAAATGGTGAAAAGAAAAGCCCGAAGTCACGCCTGACTTCGGGCTGTTTTCGATGAAAAAGTCAGACCGGGCTGGAGCGGCCAGTCATTTCACGGGCCATTTCGCTGGCGTAGCTGTCGGTCATGCCGGCAATGAAGTCGATGACCCTGAGGAAAGAAGTGTGCAGCGGCCACTTCGGATCCGGGGCGTTGTTGCCCAGCAAGTCCAGGATGCGTCGGCTCTTGAACGACGGCGTGTGACCATCGAACTGTTCCAGGGCCGCGCCACAGAATGCGTTGAGCAGGATCTCGAGCGTGGTGTAGGCGCCGATCTCGTGCAGGGTCTTGCGTTTGTCCTGGAAGATTTTCTTGCGGGCCATGTCCTTGGCGTTGAGCACGCAACGCTTGGCGGGGCCGTGCATGTGCTCCACCAGATCACCCTGCAAGGTGCCCGCCAGCAGCGCGTCCTGCTGCTCGACGAAGGCGCGGGCGGCGGCGTTGGTCAGGTGTTCGATGGCCTTGCCGCGCAGGATCGCCAGTTTGCGCCGGCGCGAGTCGCCAGGGCCCAGTTGACGGTAGGTTTCCGGCAGATCATCGCCCACCAGGCCTAGCAGCAGCGACTCGACCTCGGGGTAGGTCAGCAGCTCCATTTCCAGGCCGTCTTCAAGGTCGATCAGCGCGTAGCAGATATCATCCGCCGCCTCCATCAGGTACACCAGCGGGTGACGCGCCCAACGCTGGTCTTCCAGTTGCGGCAGGCCGAGCTTGCCGGCGATCTGCTCAAGGATCGGCAGCTCGCTCTGGTAACAGCCGAACTTGTGTTTCTTGTAGCCCAGGGCGTCGGCGTGGCGGGCGGTCCAGGGGTATTTCAGGTAGGTGCCCAGGGTCGCGTAGGTCAGCCGGGTGCCACCTTCGAACTGGTGATACTCCAGTTGCGTCAGGACGCGAAAGCCCTGGGCGTTGCCTTCGAAATTGAGAAAGTCGCTGCGTTCGGCGTCGCTCATTGCGTCGAGCCAGCCGCGGCCTGCGGCCTGCTTGAACCAGTTGCGGATGGCGTCTTCACCCGAGTGGCCGAACGGCGGGTTGCCGATGTCGTGGGCCAGGCACGCCGACTGCACGACCATGCCCAGGTCGCTCGGCTCGCACCAGTCGGGCAGGGCGCTGCGCAGGGTTTCGCCCACACGCATGCCCAGCGAGCGGCCCACGCAACTGACTTCCAGCGAGTGGGTCAGGCGGGTATGGATGTGGTCGTTGCTGGTGACGGGGTGGACCTGGGTCTTGCGGCCGAGACGGCGGAAGGCGCCGGAGAAGATGATGCGGTCATGATCCTTGTGGAACGGGCTGCGGCCCAGTTCTTCGGGGCTGTGCAGGGTCTTGCCGAGGCGCTCGCGGGTAAGCAGTGTTTGCCAATCCAAGGCCGGTACTCCATCGGGTGATTACCGGCCTAGCTTCACGCCTCCCCCGCAAAGCTGCAAGGGGCAGATCGTGACGGGGCGTGAATCAGAAACCTGCCGCGTCGACGTCGATCAGCAGCAGCCGCTGGCCGTTGTCGAAAAACTGCCCGGCGGTCAGGCAATACTGGTTGCTGGTGGCGTCGCGGTAGGTGTTGGACAGGGTCAGCCGGCGCTCATGCCAGCCCTCGGCGAGCAGGTGGTAAAAGTAAGGCCGCCAGGACCAGTTATGGCCCAGGTAGCGGGTGTCGGCCAGCCAGGCGCCGTTCTGCCACTCAAGGTTGGGGGTCAACTGGGTGCCGTGGCGGTCGCATTGATAGAAGCGCAGCAGCCAGGGGAAATCCGCCACGTTCGGCAGCTCGTCCAGCGGCGCGTTGCCCTCGGCCCAGCCCTGAAGCCGTTGCATGAGCTGGCACAGTTGCTTGCGCAGCGTCATCAGGCGCTCGCGCTCGACCACCTTGCGCTGCACGTAGCCGTCACGCAGTTGCGCGAAGCGCTCGACGAAGGCGTCGGCGGCGAAGAAGTCAGTCTCGGCCTGGGCAAAGAGAAAACCCTGCACGTAGCGCGAGCCGCACTCCAGAGCGAAATGCAGTTCGGCCTCGGTCTCGACGCCCTCGGCGATGATCCAGCAACCGGTCTTTTCCGCCATTTGCGCCAGGGCCTTGACCACGTCGCTGCTCGGTCCGCCTCGCGCCGCCGCCTGGAACAGGCGCATGTCGAGCTTGAGGATGTCCGGCTGCAAGGCCAGCACCCGGTCCAGTTGGGAGTAGCCTGCACCGAAATCGTCGATGGCAATGCGCGCACCGGCTTGTCGATAACGCGCCACCACGTCGGAGAGCCGCTGGCTGTCGCCGCCCAGCTCGGTGATTTCGAAGACGATCCGCTGCGCCGCGATGCCGTGGCGTTGCAGCTGCTTGAGGCTGGGCAGCGGCTGGTCGGGACGCAGGCGGCTGATCCAGCGCGGCGAAATGTTCAGGCTCAGGAACCAGTCGGCGGGGGCCTCGTGCAGGCGTTGCAGGGCGTTGTCGCGGATCAGCCGGTCCAGGCGGCGCAGCTCGGCGGCAGGCCTTCTGGGGTCGGCGAACAGCGGCCCCACCGAGGCAAGGCGACCGTCGTCCTGACGCAGGCGCCCCAGCGCTTCCACGCCTGCGATCCGGCCTGTCGCGGTATCGATGAACGGCTGAAAACAGGCTAGCGGTTGCCCATCGATCACATGGCCTCCTTATGGGTCATTGGCATTATTGTCGACACAAACGGCTACGCCCTGGCCCGACATGCATCGTCGAGCGAGGGCGTAGGCCTGGGTGTGTTGCAAGAATGCAGCCAAAAGGCCATCTCAAGGACGGCGCGAGGTGCCTTGCAGGATGAGTTTGATGATCGGCATCAGGCTGGCGCTCAGCTTGATCAGCCGGGTCACGCTGCCTGTGCGCTGGCTGCGCGTACCCTTACCGGTGAGAAAGCCGAGCAGGGACACGATGCCGACTCCCCACAGCGGCGCGTGCTTGATGCCCAGCGAGCCGGGCAGGTCGTGGGCCATGCCGCGCATGCGATGCAGGGGCCGCATCAGTTGCGCCGACTCGTGCCGAATCTCCTGACGGTGCATCTCCATGCGCAGGCGGATCAACGCCTTGCGCAACTCGCGACGGTTATGGGTCTGGGGCAGTTGGGGCAGGCTCATGGCATCAGTCGCTCGCGGTCGTTGGCCAGTTCTTCCAGAGTGGAATGGAAGGGGGAAGACTCATCGAACACTGCTGCCTTGAGGCGCATCGCGCAAAACAGCGCCGCCAGGGAATAGAACACGCAGAGCCCGATGATGCCGGTCAGGCGATAACTGTCCCAGACCAGAATCAGCAGCAGCGCCGACAAGCCGATCAGCAGCAGCAAGGCAAACACCAGCGCCAGCCCTGCAAATAGCAACAGGCTGACGGTGCGGGCTTTCTGTTCCTGCAGCTCGATGCCGAACAACTCGACATGGCTATGCAGCAGGCCCAGAAATGCCGCGCCCAACCGGCGTGGCGAGGAAGTGTGGTCGGTCCCGGATGGACCCGTTTCAGACGTCATGCCGATCAGCGCCGAGTGGCCAGAAGGCCCAGCAGGAAGCCGACGCCGGCGGCGATGCCCACTGATTGCCATGGGTTGGTCTGCACGTAATCTTCGGTCGCTGCCAGTGCATCCTTGCCGCGTTCGCGTAGGGTCTGCTCGGCCAGGGCCAGGGTTTCACGGGCGCGCAGCAGGCTGTCGTTGATCTGGTCGCGCAGCTCGTCAGCCTGATCGCCGGCCAGGGAGGCCGTGTGCGCCAGCAGCTTTTCCGTGTCGGCAACCAGTGTCTGGAAATCTGCCATCAATATGTCCTGGGCTTTCTCTGCTGTTGGGCGAGCCATGATGTTCTCCGTTGGGGTGGCAATATTGGGTTTCGAGTATGGCTCATTACTGAAGGTTCATTCCAATTCCCCGCAGATGAGTGCCGGTTGGCTGGTACAGGTTTTGCTTTGCGATGGTGCGCCAGGGAGGCGGCGCGCTCCAATGCAGAGCGCGCATGTCGGTCAAGCCGGCAAAACCTAGAACCTGAATCATAAAACCTGGAAAAACGCCCCAGCGTTCAACATTTCTGTCTTTCTGCGTGCGCCAAAGCGGGTCGCAGAGGTCTCAGGGTGCGCCTATTTGGTGCTTTTCCTGGCGCGGGATAGAAGGGTTGTGCTGCTTTGGTGCTTTTCGTTAATTGCAGGCCTGCCTCTCGATGGAAAACATGCAAAGCGCAGTGGACACCCTGGTCCACAGCTCCAATACCCTGTTCATTCTGATCGGCGCGGTCATGGTTCTGGCCATGCACGCCGGGTTCGCCTTTCTGGAAGTCGGCACGGTGCGCCAGAAGAACCAGGTCAATGCGCTGTCGAAAATCCTCAGTGACTTCGCCGTATCGACCCTGGCCTACTTCTTTATTGGCTACTGGATTTCCTATGGGGTGAATTTTCTCCAGCCCGCCGCTGTGCTGGCGACGGATCACGGCTACGGCCTGGTGAAATTCTTCTTCCTGCTGACCTTTGCCGCCGCGATCCCGGCGATCATCTCCGGTGGCATCGCCGAGCGGGCGAAGTTCGCGCCGCAGCTGTGCGCCACGGTGCTGATCGTCGCGTTTGTGTATCCGTTCTTCGAAGGCATGGTGTGGAACGGCAACTTCGGATTGCAGGCCTGGTTGCTCAAGACCTTCGGCGCAAGCTTCCATGACTTCGCAGGTTCCGTGGTGGTGCACGCCATGGGCGGCTGGCTGGCGCTGGCGGCCGTGACCTTGCTCGGTGCGCGCAACGGCCGCTATCGCGACGGCAAGCTGGTGGCGTATCCGCCTTCGAGCATTCCGTTCCTGGCGCTGGGATCGTGGATTCTCATCGTCGGCTGGTTCGGCTTCAACGTCATGAGTGCGCAGACGCTCGACGGCGTCAGTGGGCTGGTGGCGGTCAATTCGCTGATGGCGATGGTCGGCGGCACGGTCGCAGCGCTGATCGTCGGTCGCAATGACCCAGGCTTCCTGCACAACGGTCCGCTGGCCGGGCTGGTGGCAGTCTGTGCCGGTTCTGATCTGATGCACCCGGTGGGCGCACTGCTCACGGGGGTGATCGCAGGTGCCGTGTTCGTCTGGTGTTTCACGGCCGCGCAAGTGCGCTGGAAGATCGACGACGTGCTGGGCGTCTGGCCGCTGCACGGTGTGTGCGGCGTCTGGGGCGGGATTGCCTGCGGCATCTTTGGCCAGGTCAGCCTGGGCGGGATGGGCGGGGTCAGCCTGATGAGCCAGTTGATCGGCACCGCGCTGGGTGTGGTCGTTGCACTGGCCGGGGGCTTTGCGGTGTACGGGCTGATCAGGCGCTGCCTGGGCCTGCGCCTGAATCAGGAGCAGGAGTATTACGGCGCGGATCTGTCGATCCACAAGATCGGGGCGGTCAGCCACGACTGATCGCCTGGGCGGCGGTGCGGCGCCGGTTGAGGCTCGACGTCATTTCGGGGCGGGCCTAAACTGGCGCTCTATGCTGCCGCTCGTGACCAGAGGATCACTCCATGCCGCCGGAATGCCAACTGTTCGGAACCCTGGGCTGTCATTTGTGCGAAGTCGCCGAGGCCGAGCTGATGCCGTTGGTGGAGCATGGCTTGCTGGTGGAGTTGGTGGATATCGCCGAGAGTCAGGCAATGAATGAAGCCTACGGCTTGCGGATTCCGGTGCTGCGGCGCACCGACACCGGTGCCGAACTGGACTGGCCGTTCGACACCGATCAGGTGGTGGTGTTTCTGCGCTAGCTTTGTTGCCAGCGGCAGCCACGCTTGCGGGATTACAGGTACTGAGTGTCCACGACCATTGCCTTGGCAACGGCTTCTTTCTGCGCTTCGGTCATGCCGTCCCAGACGTGCACCTTGGCGAAATAGCCAAGACCGGCCACCACGTACAGGCTCAGAGTGAAGATGATGGCGACCGACATGAAGGTCCAGCGGCCCATGTCATGCTCGTCATCCGAGAAGGACTGCGAGTAGTTCTCTTCGTTTTCCACCGAAGTACCGGTGGAAAGGCGTTTGATCCATTGAAACAGTTGGCCGAGCATGGTGTTTCCTCAAAGTTTTAAAATGAAATCTGTAGGGCAGTTGCGCCTGACGGGCGTTTGCAAAAGCTGAAAACGAAAAAAGCCCGTCGAGGACGGGCTTTCTTTTTATGAGGTCAGGTCTGGCAGGCGTTTTCGGTGTCGAGCATCCATGAAGGGATGTGCGTTCGGGTGCGCGCCTGCTTGCCGATTTGGAAACATTTTAGAACAAATCAACTTGAGAGGCTACCGGCGTCATCTAGTTGTCAGACAACTGGTCGTGTTTCGGCGTGCGACATAAGGTCGCGCGCTCCGGCTGGCTCGCACAAGCGCCGAGGGTAGGGGATAATCCAGGCTTTCCCGATCCAGAGTCATTCATGTCGCAGTCCGTTTTCGCCCCCGCCGACACTCAGGCCAGCACCCTCTATCTGCCGCCAGGCCCGTGGCTGACGGTGCTCGACTGTCTTTGCGATCACTTCCGCGCCATCGGCCGCGAGCAATGGCTCGACCGCATCGCCCGTGGCCGGGTGCTTGACGGGGAAGGGCAGCCCATCGCCCTGGATTTGCCCTATCGCGAAGGGCTGCGCATTCACTATTTCCGCGAAGTGCCCAATGAAGTGCCGATTCCGGTGCAGGAAACCATTCTGTATGCGGATGAGCATCTGGTGGTGGCGGACAAGCCGCATTTCCTGCCGGTGACGCCTGCTGGCGAGTATGTCGAGCAGACGTTGCTGCGGCGCCTGATTCGCACGCTCGACAACCCCCATCTGGTGCCGCTGCACCGTATCGACCGGCACACGGCGGGGCTGGTGCTGTTTTCGGCGAACAAACAGAGCCGCTCGGCGTACCAGGCGTTGTTTCCGACACGGCAGATCGACAAATCCTACGAAGCCATCGCCAAGGCGCTGCCGGAGGTGGAGTTTCCAAGGGTGCACAAAAGCCGGCTGGTCGATGGCGAGCCGTTTTTCCGGATGCAGGAAGGCCCGGGGCAGGGCAATACCGAAACCCGCATCGAGGTGCGCGAGCGTCAGGGTGAACTGTGGCGTTACGGCCTGTACCCGGTGACCGGCAAGAAGCACCAGTTGCGCGTGCACATGGCAGCGCTAGGGGCGGCTATCTGCAATGACCCGTTTTACCCGGATGTGCTCAAGGATGTGCTGGACGATTACGACAAACCGTTGAAGTTGCTGGCGCAAGGGCTGCGCTTTGTCGATCCGGTGACAGGGCAGGAGCGAGTCTTCGAGAGTCGCATCAAACTGGCGTGGTGACGCCCGGCGCCCGTTATCCCCATCCTGCCGCCTTCGCGGGCAAGCCCGCTCCCACAAGGGGTAGGGTGGTTTGCAAGTCATTTCACAACGCATGACCTGTGGGAGTGTGCTTGCGCCCGTTATCCCCATCCTGCCGCCTTCGCGGGCAAGCCCGCTCCCACAGGGGGTAGGGTGGTTTGCACGTCATTTCATAGCGCATGACCTGTGGGAGTGGGCTTGCCCACGAAGGCGTCTTTGAGATCGCCGACGCCGGCAAGCCGGACTGCTACAGGTCTTCTGTGGCGAAGCGCAATGTCAACGGGCGAATCGGCGGGCGCCGGCAACGCACAGGATCACGGCAAGCGTCACCCCGAGCATGCCAAGGCTCACCTGCTCGTGCAGCAGCGTCGCCGCCAGCGCCAGGCCGAAGAAGGGTTGCAGCAACTGCAACTGGCCAACCGCAGCGATTCCCCCTTGAGCCAGCCCTCGATACCAGAACACAAAGCCGATCAGCATGCTGAACAGCGACACATACCCCAGGCTCAGCCAGGCGGGCAGGGTGATGTGAACGAAGGATGCAGGTGCGGTGATCCAGGTCAGCGCCAGCATCACAGGCAGCGACAGCACCAGCGCCCAACTGATGACCTGCCAGCCACCCAGTGTTTTCGACAACTTCGCCCCTTCGGCATACCCCAGCCCGCACACCAGCATCGCCAGCAGCATCAGCAAATCGCCCTTGGGTGAAGCAGTCAGCCCTTGAGCCAGCGCGTAGCCCACCACCAGCCCGCTGCCCAGCAACGAAAACAACCAGAACACCGGGCGCGGGCGCTCGCCACCGCGCAGCACGGCAAACGCGGCAGTGGCCAGCGGCAGCAGGCCAACGAAAACGATCGAGTGCGCAGAGGTCACATATTGCAAGGCCAGCGCGGTGAGCAACGGAAAACCGACCACCACCCCCAGCGCAACGATCAACAGCGGCAACCACTGATCCCGGGCAGGGCGCTTTTCCCTGAGCAGCCACAGCATGCCCAGCGCCAGGGCACCGGCAATCGAGGCGCGTGCGACGGTGAGAAAGACCGGCGCGAACTCCTGGACGGCAATCCGCGTGGCCGGCAACGACCCGCTGAAAATGATCACGCCTATCAGACCGTTGAGCCATCCGCTCGAGGCTTTTTGCGTGGGCAGGGGTTCGAGCTTCGATACATGTTCCATGGTGTCGGGCCTCGGTGACGGCGGGGGAGGTGCAGTCGGCAGGCAGTGCCTGTTGCATGCCGGGAATGCTAAGGCGCAGAATCAATACAATCAAAAAATTGTCATGGATACATCACCCATGCCTCGCGCCCGCTACAAGACCGTGGTTGACACCTTCGCCAGCGACATCGCCTCCGGAGCCCTGCCGCCCGGCACCCGTTTGCCGACCCACCGTCAGTTGGCCGAGCAACAGGGGCTGGCGTTGGTGACGGCATCCCGGGTCTATGCCGAGCTTGAGGCGATGGGGCTGGTCAGTGGCGAAACCGGGCGCGGTACTTTCGTGCGCGAGATCGCGCTGCCCCTGACCCATGGCGTCGATCAGCAGGCCACCGCAGCGGGGATGCTGGACCTCAATTTCAACTACCCGGCGCTGCCGGGCCAGGCGCAGATGCTGCGCACCGGGCTGCGGCAGTTGGCATTGTCGGGGGATCTGGAAGCCTTGCTGCGCTATCAGCCCCATGCCGGGCGCCTGCATGAGCGTGCCTGCATGGCACGGCACCTGATCGACCGCGGGCTTGGGGTGAGCGCCGAACAGATCCTCATCGTCAGCGGCGCCCAGCATGGCCTGGCGGCAACGGTCATGGCCTTACTCAAGCCCGGCGATGTGGTGGCGGTGGATGCGCTGACCTACTCGGGCTTCAAGGTCATCGCCCAGGCCCATCGGCTGGAGCTGGTGCCGATCCCGTTGAGCGAAACCGGGCCCGACCTTCAGGCGCTTGAAACCCTCTGCGCGAAGCGCCGGATCAAGGCGGTGTATGCGATGCCGACGCTGCACAATCCCATGGGCTGGGTCTTGGACGCGGCCTGGCGCAGGCGGCTGGCGGACATCGCCCAGGCCCACGACCTGCTGCTGATCGAGGACGCGGCCTATGCGTTTCTCGCGCAGAACCCGCCCGCGCCCTTGCAGACGCTGGCGCCCGACCGCACGGTCTATATTTCAGGTTTCTCCAAGAACGTCGCCACCGGCTTGCGGGTTGGTTACATCGCCGCGCCCCTCAAATGGGTGGCGTCGATCGAGCGGGCGATCCGCGCGACCACCTGGAACACCCCGGGTGTGATGACGGCATTGGTCTGCGGATGGGTCATGGATGGTACCGTCGAGCGTCTCGAAGCCGAGAAACGCAAGGACGCGATGAGTCGCAACCGGCTGGCCAGAAAGACCCTGGCCGGGCTTGCGGTGATCAGCCATCCGGCGTCGTACTTTCTATGGCTGCCGCTGCCCGAAGAAGTGCGCGCCGATCAGGTGGCCGTGGCATTGCTTGCGCAGGACATCGCCGTGTCCACTGCCGAGCCGTTTGCCGCCTGCGGCCCCGTTCCCCACGCATTGCGCCTGGCGCTGGGATCGCTGGAGCCTGAGGCATTGACCGCTGCACTGCATAAAGTCCGCCAGGTGATCCTCAACTTAGCGGTCTGAGTTAGTTCG
The DNA here is from genome assembly GCF_044746825.1 of Pseudomonas sp. NPDC090201. NCBI lineage: Bacteria > Pseudomonadati > Pseudomonadota > Gammaproteobacteria > Pseudomonadales > Pseudomonadaceae > Pseudomonas > Pseudomonas sp. NPDC090201. The sequence goes on along the minus strand of NZ_JBIVCX010000011.1, from coordinate 49,792 downwards.
ATTACGCCTATTGGAAAGTTGTTTTATTCGCGAAACCGTAAAGGACTTTCTCAATACCTCTACCATTCGTGAAATCGATAGTGAACATCAAGAAACGGGAGTTCTTTTTTTCCAGCAAAGGAGCAGGATAGAGCCATACCGAACTGGCTTTAGAAGGACATGCGCGATGAGAATTTCAACCCTGCTGACGCTCGTCGCCGTATTGACTGGCGGGTTCGCCGCCGCGCCTTCCTATGCTGCCGATAACGCGCAAGCCTACACAGCGGCGGAGCAGTCCTGCCATTTCCTGCCGGTTGCCGACAGCGCGCTGAGCCTGAAAAAGTCCCAGTCGGTGGGCGTGCTCTACAGCGAAAACACTGTAGGCACCCTTGAATATCTGGAGCGCTACCACGCTGTCGCGCTCAAAGGCATCAAGAGCGGCAAGCTGGATTCGCGCATCAGCAATGCCTTCATCAACAGCTCCGATCCGAAACTGGCCATCGACTGGCTCAAGGGTTCCTTGCAGAAGGAGTTTGCCTCGGTGACGGTCTACGACAATCTCGATGCACTGATGAAGGCGCGTCCCGATGTGGTAGTCATGCTCGACACTTATAGCCAGTTGGTGACCCAACGCAACAGCAAGTTCGAGGCGCGGTTCGTGGCCAAGTTCTACGACGCCAACCTACAATACATCGGCCAGGCGCAAGGGCTGGGCGAGAAAGAACTGAGCTCGATCTGGGTCCACGACAAGGCCGCACCGGAAATCGCCGCGCAGATCGACCAACAACGCGAATTGCAGATCAATGCCCTGAAACAGTTCGACCTGTCGCTCAAGGCGCTGGTGACTTCCGGCGAGGTAGCACAGGTGGCGGGCAACTGATCGCCAACGCCTGACGAAACATTCAACGGCTCTGCCCTCTGGCAGGGCCGTTTGCGTTTGCGGGGAGGGAGGGAAACTAGCGGGCGAGGACCTTGGCCACGGTGCCGTCGTTTTTCAGTTGGGCAAAGGCGTTGGTGATGCGCTTGACGGTTTCTTCCGGCGTCTTGAGGCTGATGGCGACGTACAGGCCCTTGGACAGGTCGTCCAGGGTGTAGACCGCCTCCAGGTCTTCGTAGGCAATGTGCAGGTCATCGCACTGTTCCCGCGCCTCGCGTTCGGGCATCGGCACCAGCAGCACCTGGCCGCTGAGCAGTTTGCGCAGGTTGTCAAGGTTGTTGGCCGACACCACCATCTTGCTGAATCCCTTGCCCTCCAGGTATTCCTGGCGCGAGTCGTCGCGCACCACGCCGACGCTGTAGCTCCTGGCGTCTTGCAGGGTCTTGACCACCACGTCGCGGCGTTCGCGCAGCTTGTAGAACGAGGGGGTGACCTGATCCAGCTCGCCGACCCACTTGAACAGCGGGTCGCGTTCGGCGCTGCGGATGATCGGGTAGATCAGCACATTGGGTTCCAGACGCGCCATGTCATAGGCGCGCGCCCACGGGTAGAGCGTCATGTGGTAATCGGTGATGCCGGCCCGGGCGAGGGTCTGTTCGACGATCTCGCTGGCGACGCCCACCACCTTGCCGTTCTCGAAGGCGCTGTAGGAGGAGTCCTCGGTGACCACTTGCAGCGTGTCGGCCCTTGCATTCAGGCACGCGAGAGCCAGCACGGTGGCACAGAACGCCAGTGAACGCCGTTTGACCGAACGGGGGGTGGTACTCATGAAAGATGCTCCCTTTTCAGATCACGCAGCGATTGCGGCCCTGGCTCTTGGCCCGGTACAAGGCTTTGTCGGCGCTTTGCAACAACTGGTCGAAACGCTCCATGGTCGCCGGATCCAGCTCGGCGACGCCAATGCTCAGCGTGACATAAGGCGATACGTGCGACGCGCCGTGGGGCAGCTGCTGGTTGGCAAGCAGCTCACGCAGGCGCTCGGCCGACGCTGCGGCCTGTTCGCGGACCTGGCCAGGCAGCAGGACGGCGAATTCCTCACCGCCCAGCCGCGCCACCAGTTCCCCGGAGCGCGAGAACAGTGCGCTCATGGTCAGGGCCACGTCGCGCAGGCATTGGTCGCCCATGGCATGGCCGTAGGTGTCGTTGTAGAGCTTGAAGAAATCGATGTCGCACATCAGCACCGAGAGTGGCTGGTGGTGGCGCAGGGCCCGGTTGAATTCCAGCTCCTTGAGCTCGTCGAAGTGGCGACGGTTGGCCAGCCCCGTCAGCGGGTCGAAGCGGGTCAGGGCTTCCAGGCGAATGTTCGCCGCCTGCAATTGCGCGGTGCGCTGCTCGACCACTTCGGCCAGGTGGTCGCGGCTGGCGGCCAGGGCGATTTCGTCCCGGGCCTGGCGCTCCAGGTGGGTGGCGAGCTTGTCCTGCAGGTCATTGACCCCGGCTTCGAGCATGTCCAGTTCGTCACCGGCCTTGCCACTGCGTTCGAGCATCAGGTGATGTTTCAGGTTCTGCGGCGTGAGCTGTTCCAGGTGCCGGGCGATGCGCCGCACGTGAAGGGTCACCGAGCGGTTGAACATGCCCATGATGAGCCCGGCCAGCGCCAGGGACTGGATGACCTGGGTCAGCATGATGATCCAGACTTCCTTCCACAGCCGCTTCCAGAGCAGGCTCTCGTCGCCTTCGATGGTCAGCTCGCCCACCACTTCGTTGGCGCCGGGGTAGGGGGTGACCGTCAACTGGCGGTGCAGGGCGGGGGCGAGGATCGAGCCGCTGTGGCCGGGATGCTGACGTTGCAGCAGTTCAGCCGCACGGCCCGGGCGCAGGATTTTCAGTTCGACCTTGCCCACCGGCGCGGCCAGCGCGACGCTGTCGATCTGCGCCTGCAACGCGTCGTTGTCCATTTCCCAGACCGCCTTGGACAAGGTGCCCTGGAACACCTGGTCGATCAGGCTCAGCTCGGCATTCATGGTCGCCAGGTTGTTGTTCCAGGCAAACCAGGTGCGAACGGTGACCGTGGCGACGGTAAACAACAGGCAGAACGCCAGGGTGGCCAATACCAGCCTGCGCGCCAGCGAGCCGCTGCGTGGGGGCACGGCTTCCTCGGGAAGATTCGAATCGGACTCTGCGAGCATGCTCAATTCCATTTCCGCGCAATGGCATCGTAGGTTCCGTTCTCACGGATGGTCTTCAGCCCTTTCTTGAACAGCGCAACAGTAGCATCCGCAGTCCCGGCACTGAAAGCCATGTTGAAGCCCCCCGAATCCTCAAGCTCGGGCACACGCAAGGAGCGCACCAGCGTGCGCTCGGGATCGTCGCCGGCCTGGCGGGCCAGCCAGGTGGCGTTCAGCTCGTCGGAAATCCACAGGTCGACATGGCCGGTGCGCAATTTCTGGTAGTTGAGTTCGTAGCGGTTGCTCGGCTGCAACTGCTGGCCGACTGCAAAGCGCTTGCCGATCAGGTATTGCTCGCCGACGTCTTCGTTGACCGTGGCGGTCTGCCAGTCCCGTGCGTCGTCCAGGTCCATGAGGCTGACGGGGTGGGATGCAGAGGAATAGATGTACCAGCGGGAGGTGGCGATGGTGCCCACCCACTTGAACAGGTGTTCGCGCTCGGGGGTCCGGGTAATGGAGTAGATCAGCACGTTGGGATCGTGCAGCGCCAGGTCATAGGCCCGGGCCCAGGGCATGGACTGGATGGTGGCATCGACGTTCACTTCCTTGAGCACCGCCTGCACGACTTCGGTGCTCATGCCGGTCAACTGGCCGTTGAGGGTCATGTTGTAGGGCGCCAGCTCCTCGGTGACCACCCGGATCGGCTCAGCCTGGCTCGCACAAACGTTCAGGCACGCGAGCACGACGGCGTAAAGCACGTTGCGGGCCTTGAGTTTGTGGTTGGGGGGCGTCATGGGTGGCTACCTCATCGATGGCAGTGGTGGCGCTCATCCGGCTGACGGCCCGGGGCGCCTACGTGACAACTGCCTTCACGTTACTGATATCGGCTGCAGTGGCGGGCTCTTGAGGGGATTGGGTGCCGTTTATCATCTAATTGGGGGTGGGTTGGGTGTGATTGAGGGGATTGGAGGTGTGGTGGCGTTGGTTTGGCTTGGGATGGTTACGTGGATGCCCTTCGGGCCTATCGCGGGCAAGCGCGCTCCTACATTTGTTGCAACGCGCCATGGCCTGATGGACCGCGTTGATAGCCTTGGTGCCTGACACAAAATCTTTGGGTGTACCCGCGAGGCTACCCACTCGGTCCATCAGATGCGGCACGTTGCAAAAGATGTAGGAGCGCGCTTGCCCGCGATGCGCCCGCAGGGCATCCACGTAGCAATCCCCCGCCAAGCCCCTCAAAAACCCACAATCCAATACCAACCACAGTCCCCCTGTGGCACTACGCCACACCCCCCATCCCCCCGCCCTTGATCCAGATCAAAATCCTCAGAAAGGTCTGTAGGAAAAATACCTCGTACCCCGACGAGTCCTCAACATGCCTGGCCCTTTCGATTTCCTCAAACACCCGCTGGCGAAAGAAATCGGGCTGATCCTGTTGCTCAAACTCATCCTGCTGATGGGCATCCGGAGCGTCTGGTTCGACGCGCCGGTCGACGTCAGCGATGACGGGGTGCAAGTCGGCCTGCATGTAATGGGTGCCCCTCCCGAACCTGATGAGAAGAACCCACAATGATTTCGGAATCAGTCGTCGACCTGTCTCGACTGCAATTCGCAATGACCGCGCTGTACCACTTTATCTTCGTCCCCCTGACCCTGGGCATGACCTTCCTGCTGGCCATCATGGAGTCGGTGTACGTCATGACCGGCAAGCAGGTCTACAAGGACATGACCCGGTTCTGGGGCAAGCTGTTCGGCATCAACTTCGCCCTGGGCGTGACCACCGGGCTGACCATGGAGTTTCAGTTCGGCACCAACTGGGCCTACTACAGCCATTACGTGGGCGACATCTTCGGCGCGCCGCTGGCCATCGAAGGGATGATGGCGTTCTTCCTCGAATCGACCTTCATCGGACTGTTCTTCTTCGGCTGGGATCGCTTGAGCCGTGTGCAGCATCTGGCCGTGACCTGGCTGGTAGCGATTGGCTCGAACATGTCGGCGCTGTGGATTCTCATCGCCAATGGCTGGATGCAGAACCCGGTTGGCGCCGAGTTCAACTTCACCACCATGCGCATGGAACTCACCAGTTTCAGCGAGCTGGTGTTCAACCCGGTGGCGCAGGTCAAGTTCGTGCACACCGTGGCCGGCGGTTATGTCACCGGCGCCATTTTCGTCCTGGCGATTTCCAGTTGGTACCTGCTCAAGGGCCGGGATACCGGCTTTGCACGTCGTTCGTTCGCCATCGCTTCGGCGTTCGGCATGGCGTCGATCCTGTCGGTGATCGTGCTGGGCGATGAGTCCGGCTACGAGATCGGCGATGTGCAGAAAACCAAGCTGGCGGCCATCGAGGCTGAATGGGAAACCGAACCGGCCCCAGCGGCCTTCACCTTGTTCGGTCTGCCGAACCAGGCTGAGCAGCGAACCGACTACGCGGTGAAGATTCCCTACGTGATGGGCATCATCGCCACCCGCTCGGTAGACAAACAGGTCACAGGGATCAAGGACCTGGTCAGCGAGCATCAGGGCCGCATCCGCAACGGCATGATCGCCTACGAGTTGCTGGGCAAGCTGCGCGCCGGTGACCACAGTGCGCAGACCCTCGATGCCTTCAACGACGTCAAGAAAGACCTGGGCTACGGCCTGTTGCTCAAGAAGTACACCGACAAGGTGGTGGATGCCAATGAGCAGCAGATCAAACAGGCGGCGCTGGATTCGATCCCCCACGTGGCGTCGATCTTCTGGACCTTCCGCATCATGGTTCTGAGCGGTGTGCTGATGCTGCTGTTGTTCGCCTGCGCCTTCTGGGCCTCGGCGCGCAAGAACGAGACCGGCAAGCGCTGGTTGCTCAAATGGGCGCTGTTCAGCCTGCCGCTGCCGTGGATCGCCACCCAGACCGGCTGGTGGGTGGCCGAACACGGTCGCCAGCCCTGGTCGATTGGTGAAGTGCTGCCGGTGCACCTGTCGGCTTCGACGCTTTCGGCGGGGGATGTCATGGGCTCGATCCTGGCGCTGGTGGCGTTCTACACCGTGCTGCTGATTATCGAGATGTACCTGATGATCAAGTTCGCCCGCTTGGGGCCAAGCAGCCTGCACACCGGGCGTTATCACTTCGAACGCGGTGAAAGCGACGTGACCGCAGCCAAACAACCGGCGCTGGCCTGAGGAACAGACGATGTTCGATTACGAGACACTCAAACTGATCTGGTGGGTGCTGGTCGGCGTGCTGCTGATCGGTTTCGCTCTGACTGACGGCTTCGACCTGGGCGCAGCGATGCTGATGCCTTTCGTGGGCCGCACCGACACTGAACGCCGGGTGGTCATCAACACCATCGCCCCGCACTGGGACGGCAACCAGGTGTGGCTGATCACCGCCGGTGGCGCGCTGTTCGCCGCCTGGCCGCTGGTCTACTCGGCGGCGTTTTCCGGGTTGTACTGGGCGCTGCTGCTGGTGCTGTTCGCGCTGTTCGTGCGCCCGGTGGGCTTCGACTATCGCAGCAAGCTGGAGAACACCCGCTGGCGCCAGAGCTGGGACTGGGGCCTGTTCGTCGGCGGCCTTGTACCGTCGCTGGTGTTCGGCGTGGCCTTCGGCAACCTGCTGCTGGGCGTGCCGTTTCAGTTCGATGACACCTTGCGTTCCAGCTACCACGGCAACTTCTGGCAACTGCTCAGCCCCTTCGGCCTGCTGGCCGGGGTGGTGAGCCTGTCCATGCTCGGGCTGCACGGCGGCACCTGGCTGATGATGCGCACTGAAGGCGCGATTGCCCGTCGCTCGCGGCGTGCAGCGCAGTGGCTGTCGCTGGTGTTTCTGCTGGCGTTCGTCGGCGCGGGGGTGTGGCTGTTGCTGGGGGGAATTCAGGGCCTGTCGATCACCTCGGCCTTCGATGCCGGCAGCGCGCTGAACCCGCTGTCAAAGACCGTTGCCGCTACCAATCACGGCTGGATGGCCAACTACCACGCGCATCCTTTGACCGTCATCGCGCCGTTGCTGGGGATCTTTGGCGCACTGCTGGCCTTGCTCGGTGCCAGCGCGGGGCAGGGCCGGACAGCGTTCGCGGGCAGCAGCCTGGCCATTGTCGGCGCCTTGTGCACGGCGGGTTTCGCGCTGTTCCCGTTCGTCATGCCATCGAGCCTGGACCCGGCCTCGAGCCTGACGGTGTGGGACGCGGTGTCCAGCCACAGAACCCTGGTCATCATGCTGGTCGCCGCCGCCATCTTCGTGCCGCTGATCCTCTGCTACACGCTGTGGTGCTACGCCCGCATGTGGGGCAAGGTCACCGATGCGCACATCGAACAAAACCCTCACGGCCTGTATTAAGGAGCGACAGACATGTGGTATTTCGCCTGGATTCTCGGTGTGTTGCTGGCCTGCAGCTTCGGCATCATCAATGCCTTGTGGCTTGAGGCTTCGGATACTGACGTGGTGGAGAACGGCCGTGACCGCTAGGGTTGCCCGTTCACCGTTCGGCCATGCCATCAGCCGGGTGCTGTCCCTGCTGATGGCGGTGCCCATGAGCCTGGTCCTGCTGATTCACCCCGCCTCGATGCTCGATGCCGACGGCCACTATTCCCACAGCCTGCTGATGCTGGTGATGTGGGGCGTGGCCGGCGGGTTCGTCCATGGCGTCGGTTTCGAGCCCTGGGCACGAGCCTGGCGGGTGGTGTTTCACCCGCTGTTGGCGTGGGGCCTGATGGGCGCAGGCTACGGGATGTGGCTGACGGCCCGTCAGTTGCTCTGAGGCTGAGCCTGCGCCGCCTTGACCACCGGCACGATGGACAACGCAATCAGCGCCGCGATCACGCACAACAGGCCCGAGATGAAGAACGCGGGCAGGTAGCTGGCGAAGTGAGTGCGTGTCCATCCGGCGCCGTAAGCGGCAAAGGCGGCGCCCAACTGGTGACCGGCGAACACCCAGCCGAAGACGATGTTGGCCCGCGCCGGGCCGAACTTCTGCACGGTGAGCTTGACCGTCGGCGGTACGGTGGCGATCCAGTCCAGGCCATAGATCAGCGCGAAGAACGACAGGCCGTACACCGTGAAATCCGAGAACGGCAGGATGATCAGCGACAACCCGCGAAAGCCGTAGTAGCAGAACAGCAGCCAGCGGTTGTCGTAGCGGTCCGACAGCCAGCCTGAACCGATGGTCCCGAAGAAGTCGAAAATCCCCATCACCGCCAGCATGCTCGCGGCGGTGGTGGCGATCAGGCCGTAATCGCCGCACATGCTGATGAAGTGCGTCTGGATCAGGCCGTTGGTGCTGGCGCCGCAGATGAAAAACGTCATGAACAGCACCCAGAACGTCCAGGTTCCGGAGACTTCACGCAGCACCTTGATCGGTGTGACCAGCAATTGGCCCAGGCTCTGTTTGCTGGCAGCGGTGGGCTGGATTTCGGTGTCGCCGTAGGAGGGCAGTTGCAGGTCGGCGGGGTGATTGCGCATCAGCGCCAGCACCGCGACGCCGGCGATGACGATGGCCACGCAGATGCAGGTCAGGGCGGTGCGCCAGCCAAAATGTTCAGTGAGGTTGGCCAGCATTGGCATGAACACCAGTTGCCCTGTGGCGGAACTGGCCGAGAGCAAGCCCATGGCCATGCCGCGACGCTGGGAGAACCAGCGGGTGGCGACGGTGGCGCCCAGCACCATGGCGGTCAGGCCGGTGCCAAAACCCACCACCAGCCCCCACAGGATGACTAACTGCCAGAATTGGGTCATGAACAGCGAGAGGATCATGCCGGTGGCGACCAGGGTCAGCGCGGACAGCACGACTTTGCGCACGCCGAAATGGTTCATGAAGGCCGCAGCGAAGGGGCCGGTCAGGCCGAACAGGGCGAAACGCACGGCCAGCGCCGAGGAGATTTCGGCGGTGTCCCAGCCGAATTCCGCCTCCAGCGGTTTGATGAACACCCCAGGCGCGCCGACGGCACCGGCCATCACCAGCATGGTCAGGAAGGTCACGGCCAGGATGACCCAGCTGTAATGGATGCGGCGGCGGGAGAGGGAAGCCGCGAGGACGGACGAAACCATGAGTGTTTCCTGAGGGTGTGTTGAGAAAAGTGGAGTACGGTCGTGCGCTAATATGAACGCTCAGTCGGGTGGTCGTCGTCAAGCGGATATTTCAGGATGTTTCGCCTCGCGCCTCATCTCCTGTAGGAGCGCGCTTGCCCGCGACGGCGTCCTTGAGTTCGCCGACGCCGGCAAGCCGGACTGCTACGGGGATGTGGCGCCTGCTCTGTAGGAGCGCGCTTGCCCGCGACGGCGTCCTTGAGATCGCTCCCGCCGGCAAGCCGTGCTGCTACGGGAATGTGGCGCCTGCTCTGTAGGAGCGCGCTTGCCCGCGACGGCGTCCTCAAGATCGCTCCCGCCGGCAAGCCGTGCTCCTACGAAGGGATTTCGCCTCGCAACGCCCAGGCAAAGCCCCCGAAACGCTATTACCCTTGCCTCACCGCCCGCTGCACGTGTAAACCATGTCCCCGCCCACCCTCAGATACCGAGCCCCGCCTTGGACAGATTTCAGGAAATGCAGGTTTTCATCGCCGTCTGCGAAGAGCGCAGTTTCGCCACTGCTGCCCGGCGCCTGGAGATGTCGGCGCCCAGTGTCACTCGTGCGGTGGCGGCGCTGGAGAAGCGCATCGGCACGCTGTTGCTGTCACGCACGACCCGCAGCGTACACCTGAGCGAAGCCGGCCAGCGTTACCTGAGCGACTGCCGGCGTATCCTCGGCGAACTCGAAGAAGCCGAAGACTCGGCAGGGGGCAGCATCGCCGAGCCTGTCGGCCAGCTCACCGTCACCGCGTCCATGCTGTTTGGCGAGTTGTTCGTCATGCCGCTGGTGGTCGGCTACCTGCAGCAATACCCGGGCGTGAGCGTCAACGCGCTGTTGCTTGATCGCGTGACGCAGATGGTCGAGGAGGGCATCGATGTTGCCGTGCGCATCGGCCATCTGATGGACAGCAGCCAGCACGGCATAAAGGTCGGCGAAGTGCGCCGCGTGCTCTGTGCATCGCCCGCGTACCTGGATGCCCACGGCCGCCCGCAGCACCCCAATGACCTCAAGCAACACCGGCTGGTGATCTCCGCATCCAGTGTGCTGGTTCGCCGCTGGGACTTCATGGAAGACGGCAAGCCGCTGCAGGTGGATCTGCACTCGCGGCTCACAGTGTCGGCCAACCAGGGGGCGATCTCGGCCGCCGCGATGGGCTGGGGCGTGACGCGGGTGTTGTCCTATCAGGTCGCAAGCCAGGTGGCCAGTGGCGAGCTGGAGCTGATACTGGAGGACTTCGAAGAGCCGCCGGTGCCGGTGCACGTGTGTTATCAGGCCGAGCGCAAGGTGTCGGCCAAGGTGCGGACTTTTGTCGACTATTGCGTCGAACGCATGAACAACGACCCCGCGATCAAGGCCGCCGGGCGCAGCCGCTGATGGATCGTCATCAGCAAATGACCGTGTTCGCCGCCGTGGCCCGCGAGCAGGGGCTGGCGGCGGCCGCGCGCAGGCTCGGGGTTTCCCAGGCGACCATCAGTCGCTCGCTGGCCGCCCTGGAAACCCGCCTCGGCGCGCAGTTGCTGAACCGCAGCACCCGCGGCGTGAGCCTGACCGAGGTCGGCCGTGCCTTCGCCAGCGAATGCGAGCGGTTGTTGCGCATGGCCGATGAAGCCGACGCATCGGCCAATGGTCTGCACGTCGAACCCAAGGGCCTGCTGAGCCTGGTAATGCCCTTGCTGTTCGGTGATCGTCTGTTGATGCCGATTGTCCTCGACTACCTCAAGGCCTGGCCGGGCATCGAGATGTCGGTCACCTATCAGGACCGCTTTCCCAACCTGCACGAAGAAGGCATCGATGTGGCGGTGCTCATCGGCGCGCTGCCGGATGCGTTCATGGTCGCGCGTGAAGTAGGTGCCGTGCGCCAGATCGTCTGCGCCAGCCCCGCGTACCTCGCGCGCCACACCGAACCTCGAACCCCAGCCGATCTGGCCGCCCACTCGGTCGTGGTGTGCAGCGCCGACAACCGCATGCAGGAGTGGCGCCTGCGCCAGAACGGTTTGATGCGCACGGTGCCCTTGAAGCCGGTGCTGCGCTGCACCACGCCCAGGTCGGCCATCGAGGCATCGGTCAGGGGCGCAGGGCTGGTCTGCTGCCTGCACTATCAGGCTGACGAGCACCTGCGCGCCGGGCAACTTGTCCCCGTGCTCGAAGCCTTCGAGCCCGATCCCGTTCCGGTGCATCTGGTCTATCGTGAAGGGCGGCGGGCATCGGCGCGGGTGCGCAGCTTTGTGGATTTTGCCGTTGAACGCATGCGCCAGCACCCCGTGCTGTCCACCGGAGGATGACCGCGAAACGCCAATAATTTCATGAGATGAAATGCTGGATTGCCTTTCGTGGTGATTCTGTCTTCTGCTGTTGTGGATCAGTATCGCTCCATCAGTACGGATCAGCCCGCACTGACACCCACTCACACAGAACCAGGAGCCAAACCCATGAGCGCAATCAAGCTGTATCACTTCCCGCTGTCCGGCCACGCCCATCGTGCACAGTTGATGCTGTCGCTGCTGGGGCTGGAGCCTGAAATCAGTTTCGTTGACCTTGCCAAGGGCGCGCAGAAAAACGCCGAGTTCCAGGCACTGAACACCTTCGGCCAAGTGCCTGTGATCGACGACAACGGCACGATCATCGCCGACTCCACTGCGATCCTGGTGTATCTGGCGAAGAAATACGACACCACCGGCCAATGGCTGCCTACCGATGCCGAAGGCGCCGCTCAGGTTCAGCGCTGGCTGTCGGTGGCCTCGGGCCAGATCAACAACGGCCCGGCCCGCGCCCGCCTGATTACCGTATTCGGCGCAGGTTTCGACCCGCAAGACACCATCGAACGTGCCCACGCGGTGCTGCAGATCATCGAGAAGCACCTGAGCGGCCGCCAGTTCCTCGCCGCCGATCACGCCACCATCGCTGACGTCGCCGCCTACACCTACATCGCCCACGCGCCTGAAGGGAACGTGTCGCTGGAAGCCTGCCCGAACGTGCGCGCCTGGCTGGCCCGTGTCGAAGGGCTCAAGGGCTTCGTGCCGATGCCGAGCACCAAGGCCGGCCTGGTGGTTTGATTGCAGGGAGTGCGCGGCTGCACGGCACGCGCACTCCACGATCCGTCGATGATTTCACTGCTCGGAGGTTTGCGTCATGAACGACATGTCTTCTGAAAAAAACTCACCGTGGCATCCGGGTGAACTGCAGATGCAGGAACACGCCGGTGTCGCCGAGCGGATGAAAGCCCTGGGCAAACGGGTCGTGCGCGACTTCATGCCCGATCAACATCGTGAATTCTACGAGCATCTACCGTACCTGTTCATCGGTGCGGTGGATGCACAAGGCAGGCCCTGGGCGAGCCTGATGGACGCCGACGTCGGCTTCATCGCATCGCCCACCGAGCACCGGCTGGACATCGCCCGCTTGCCCGACAGCGACGATCCGATGGGCGAAGCCTTTGCTCCGGGCACTGCAGTGGGCCTGTTGGGGATCGACCTGCACACCCGGCGCCGCAACCGCATGAACGGCCATATCCAGGCCATCGACGATCAGGGTTTTTCGATCGGCGTCGAGTATTCGTTCGGTAACTGCCCGGCCTATATCCAGTTGCGTGAACTCAAACAGATCCCTCTGGATGTCGCTGGTAAAGAGCAGCGTCCGCCAGTGCAGCATATGGACGCCCTGTACGACGCAGCGGTGGCGATGATCAGTGCGGCCGACACGCTGTTCGTCGCCAGCTACGTGGACCTGGAGGGTGATGCGCCTCGTCGTTCGGTGGACATGTCCCACCGCGGCGGGCAGGCCGGTTTCGTCCGGGTCGAAGGCAACGTGCTGACCGTGCCGGATTTCGCCGGCAACCTGTTCTTCAACACGTTGGGCAATCTGCTGGTCAACCCGAAAGCCGGCCTGCTGTTCATCGACTTTCCCACCGGTGACGTGCTGCAACTGACCGGGCGCGCCACGGTGATTCTCGAAGGCCCGGAAATCGCGGCATTCCAGGGGGCAGAGCGGCTCTGGCAAGTGGAGGTCGAGGCGGTGGTTCGCCGTCCGCAGGCGCTGCGTTCGCGCTGGGAGTTCGAAGAGTTTTCCCCCATGAGCCTGCTGACCGGCGACTGGGAACAGGCCGCGACCCGGTTGCAGGCCGACGCCCTGCGCGATCAGTGGCGGCCATTGCACGTGACGCGGATCGAAGACGAAAGCGCGGGCATTCGCTCCTTCTACTTCGAGCCCGCCGATGGTGCAGGCATGCCGGCGTTCAAGGCCGGGCAGCACTTGCCGTTGCGCCTGACCCTGCCGGGCCAGGACCGGCCGGTGATCCGCACCTACAGCCTGTCCAGTGCGCCATCGGATGAGTTTTTCCGCATCAGCGTCAAGCGCGACGGGCTGGTCTCGGGGCACCTGCATGACGTGTTCAAGGTCGGTGATGTGATCGAGGCGCGGGCGCCGCAGGGCAGTTTCGTCCTCGATCCGCTGGAAACCCGGCCACTGGTGCTGCTGGGTGCCGGTATCGGCGTCACACCCATGTTGTCGATGCTGCGCGAGGTGGTTTATCAGGGCAAACGCATGCGCAAGATGCGCCCCACCTGGTACGTCCAGAGTGCACGTCGTCTGGTGGATCTGGCTTTTCGCGAGGAATTGGACACACTGGTTGCCAGCGCCGGAGACAAACTCACGGCCGTCCGCCTGCTGAGCCAGCCCGAAACCGAGGCTCGCCTGGGTCATGACTTCCACCTCGCAGGTCGCATTGACCTGAATCTGCTCAAGGCACTGTTGCCGTTCAACGACTTCGATTTCTATGTCTGCGGACCGGCAAGCTTCACACAAGGGCTGTATGACGAGTTGAGGGCGATGCACATCCGTGACGAGCGGATCCACGCCGAGACCTTCGGACCCTCGACCCTCAAGCGTACCGGCGATCAACAGACCGCCGGGATCGAACAGCCGCCTGCGGCCACGACATCGGTGCCGGTGATCTTCGAGAAGTCCGCCAAGGAGGCGCGCTGGCAGCCCGATGGCGGAAGCTTGCTGGACCTGGCCGAAAGCCGTGGCCTTACCCCTGAATACAGTTGCCGCGGCGGTTCGTGCGGCACCTGCAGGACCCGGCTCGTCAGCGGCCAGGTGCATTACCCGGTCCCACCCGCCGAAATGCCGGCGGCCGACCACGTGCTGATCTGCTGCGCAGTCCCGGCCCAAGGGCCGTTGGTGCTCGATCTGTAACCATCCATGCGTGTGCAGGAGTGTTGTGATGAGTAACTGGCCCGCTTTCGAGAAAGAAGACGATACCAACCAGTGCCAGACGTCCGAGCAGGAAGTGTCGTGGCTGTTGCCGCAGTCTCTGGCGTCGCTTGCCGGTGAACTGGCCGCCGACCACGAGGAGCAGGACAACCCGGCAACGTTGCGGCTGATTACCTGGGTGCGCTCGGTTTCGACCTTCAGTCGGCATCGGTGATTGCCCGTTGCATCGCTATGTAGTAAATGTCATAGCGATATCACAACGGCAACACTCGAGAGGACGCAATGAACGCAGCAGCGAAGGAAGCGGTTGGGGCGATTTACGACATCCAGGCCATGCGCCATGCCCAGGCCATGACCTGGAAGGCCATCGAGCTGGTGTCCCGACGCATCAAGCCGGGCATGCTGGAGTCCGAGGCGGTGGCCCTGGGCAAGGCGGCGCTGGCCGAGCTCGACACCCAGCGCATCTGGCACCCGATGCTGATCCGCTTCGGCGCCAATACCCTGAAAACCTTCAAGCAGCGCTCCGATGGCGACCCGGTGCTGGGCGAGAACGACATCTATTTCATCGACATGGGCGCCGTCTGGCAGGGCCATGAAGGCGACGCCGGGGCGACGTTCACCACTGGCAATGACCCTGAAATGCAAGCCTGCGCCGCTGCCGCCAAAACCCTGTTCGATGTGGTCGAGCAGCGCTGGAAGACTGGCGCCGTGCAAGGCGTCGAGTTGTACCGCTTTGCCGAGGAGCAGGCCACGGCCATGGGCTGGAAGCTGAATCTTGAGATCAAGGGCCATCGCGTCTGCGATTTTCCCCATGCGATCTATCGCGGCGGTAACCTGGGGGATTTTGACGCAGTGCCCAATCCCGGCCTGTGGATTCTGGAAATCCAGATCGCCCACCCGAGCAAGCCGTATGGCGCGTTCTATGAGGATCTACTTTCCTGACTTTTAGGTCAGAAAAATTGAGCGTTGTAGTTGTAATGACATAACGCTCCCTTCGAAGATGGGCGGCGATTCATTCCCCTCATGACAAGGACACACGACATGAAAGTCAGCGCCCGCAACGTATTCAAAGGCACCGTCAAACAGATTCAGGAAGGCTCGGTGAACGCCGAGGTCGCCCTGACCCTGGCCGGCGGCGAAGAGCTGGTGGCGGTCGTCACCCTGCAAAGCGTCAAGAGCCTGGGGCTGGCGGTGGGCAAGGAAGCGGTCGCGCTGGTCAAGGCGCCGTGGGTCATGGTCATGACCGACGCGAGCGGCTTTCGCCTGTCGGCGCGCAACAGCCTGCAAGGCAAGGTCAGCCGGGTCAGCGATGGTGCGGTAAACGCCGAAGTGATCATTACCCTGGCCGGCGGTACAGAGGTCTACGCTATCGTGACCCGTGAAGCCGTGACCGAGTTGGGCCTCAAACCTGGCGTCGACGCCACTGCGGTCATCAAGGCATCGCACATCATTCTGGGCGTGCCTGCCTGAGTCGAGCATCAACCTGTGATGGCAGCCTGCGCAGACGGCTGCCTTTGCTGATGGTCGGAGATACTTATCTGCACCAACAAGGACGTGAATCTTGATTTCCCGCAGAAGCCTGATCGGCGGTTCGCTACTGGCGATCCCCGCGTTGTACAGCCTCTCAACGCTTGCGGCCGATGTCGCGAGCCCTGCCAATACTTCCATCGAACAGCAATTGGCCGAGCTTGAGCGTCGCCATGGCGGGCGGCTGGGCGTTGCCATTCTCGACACCGGCAGCCAGCGGCTGATCGCCCAGCGCGGCGATGAGCGGTTCGCCCTGTGCAGCACCTTCAAGGCGTTGCTGGCGGCATTCGTGCTGGTGCGCGTGGACAGAAAGCAGGAAGACCTTTCGCGAATGATCGTCTACGGCAAGGAGCAGTTGGTGCCTTATTCGCCGATCACCGAGAAACATACGGGCGAGGGGGGCTTGAGCGTTGGTTCGATCTGCGAGGCGGCGGTCACGCTGAGCGACAACACCGCTGCGAACCTGCTGCTGGACAGCGTCGGCGGCCCGCAGGCACTGACCGACTGGCTGCGCTCGACGGGGGATGACACCACCCGCCTGGACCGCCACGAACCCGAACTCAACGAAAACCGCCCTGGTGACCTGCAAGACACCACCACGCCAGTGGCGATGCTGAATACCTTGCGCACGCTGGTGTTTGGCAACGTGCTGTCACCGGCCTCGCGGGATCAGTTGATCGCCTGGCTGGTGAGCAACAAGACCGGCGACCAGAAACTGCGCGCCGGCCTGCCCAAGGGTTGGCGCATCGGCGACAAGACCGGCTCGGGCGCCAACAACGCCAGCAACGACGTCGCCGTGATATGGCCCACCAGCCGCGCGCCGATGATCGTGACGGTGTACTACACCCACTCCAGGGCCGACGCCGCGCAGGTCAATGCGGTGATGGCCGAGGTAGGGCGGTTGGTTGCGTCGGTTTGATCTGCCGAGTCATCGAATTCCCGTAGCCGCACGGCTTGCCGGCGTCGGCGATCTTGCGGCCGCCATCGCGAGCGAGCTCACTCCTACAGGATTGGGGTGGATTCGATATTCTTTGCCACACCCGAAACCGTAGGAGCGCGCTTGCCCGCGAATGGGCGGAGCATTCAATCGAAATGTGTGTGTGGCACCACGTCCGTCGCGGGCAACTCTGACCGTAGCAGCACGGCTTGCCGGCGTCGGCGATCTTGCGGCCGCCATCGCGGGCAAGCGCGCTCCTACAAGATTGGGGTGGATTCGATATCTTCGCCACACCCGTAACCGTAGGAGCGCGCTTGCCCGCGAATGGGCGGAACATTCAACCGAGATGTGTAAGGAGCACCACGCCCGCCGGCAAGCCGTGCGGCTAAGCGTATCAACGATCACCCCACCAGCAACGCCGCCCCATACATCCCGATGGCAAACACCACATGTCCCACCACATTCTGCAACCGCGCCAGCGCAGGGTTGGGGGCCTTGTTGCAGGCGACTCCCACGCCCATTCCCGGTTGCAGAATGAACCAGCCTGCGCCCACCGTTACCAGGCCCACCAGCAATGCCGGAAAGAACGTCGGGCTGTGGGCCCATTGCACGCCCCAGATCGTCAACAGCACCGCGGCAAAAATCACCCCCACCGTGTAATGCCCGATCCAGCCAATGCGCAATTCATCCGCCACTTCAGGAGAATTCGCGATACCCCGGCGGTGCACGAACTGCCCGTGGCGCATGCCGGCAAACCAGCGGCCCACCAGATGCCAGGGCGGCGTCGGCAAGCCCAGGGTGGCCTTGAGCAACACCGCCCACAGATCAAGCAATGCTGTGCCGCCTATGCCGATCAGCAAGGCCAGAAAAATGAATTCGAACATGGTGCTCCCTGGAGGTCAGACGGAAGGTAGACGGAAAGCAAACGCGTCCGGCCGCCTCACTCTAGCAGTTTTGCCGATGTTGGCAGCCATTCGCAGAATTAAAAAGAAATTCACTCAACGCACAACGAAAGACTTGGATCCAATAATCTCAGTGCATCGATAGCAGACAAGCGGTAGCGTGAGGCTATTGATAGGATGATGGCTCAATGACATATTTGCGCCCTCATCAACCAACCTCGTGTGCCAAACATGCGTGCCATCTCGTCATTGGTAGCGGCCTCAGTGCTGCTTGGCGGATGCAATGGAATGCCCACCGCTTTCAATCAGGATCCCGTGTACAACCAGGCTTTCGTCGTCCATTCGGGCGCGCCGCTACCCTACATGCTCATGGGTACGGCCGTGCAATGGAACGAGGAGTATGCTGTCACCGTCAAGCACATTCCCTACATCCCGGGGTCGGTCTATCAAGGCCGCAGCGATGTGCAGTTTTTCAAGCACAAGGCCGATGGCGTTCCGCTTTGGCGGGCGTACAAGCCCGGTGAAGCGCTGACGGCGGTGGGGTTCAATTCGCTGTATGTGCCGGTCAAGGGCAGTGGCCATGCGCTTCCCGCGCTGGTGCGCCTGGACACCAACGAAGGCAGCGTCATGTATGGCACCCACGACGGACCGGTCGCCAAGGGCATGTCTGGCGGCCCGGTGTTCTCGGCCGACGGCAAGGTGGTCGGCATCACCGTGGCGTTCCTGACGTCCAGCGACCTTCAGGCCATCAAGCGGCCGGACCTGGCCAGCCAGCCACGGGTGAGTATCTTCCTGCCGTACGTGGAGATCAGCCGCGAGTGGAGCCGCTATCTGGCCCAGTCGAACCCGGCCGGTCAGACGACCCACGTCGCCAGCCGCTGATCAACGTTCGCGCAAGGCTTCGCGGGCGCGGTTGAGCGGTTTTATCAGGTAATCCAGCACCGTCTTCTCGCCGGTGCGGATATCCACCGTCGCAATCATGCCGGGAACGATGGCAAAGGTCTTCCCGGCCTTGTTACGCAGCACATCCGAGTCGGTACGGATGAACACCCGATAGTAGAAGACCTCTGGCTTGACCTCGTCCTGGATGGTGTCCGGGGAGATGGTCACCACCTTGCCGTCCAGGCTGCCGTAGATCGAGTAGTCGTAGGCGGTGATCTTCACCTTGGCCTGTTGATCGGGATGGATGAACGCGATGTCCCGAGGCGAGATCCGCGTCTCGATCAGCAGCTGTTCATCCAGCGGCACGATCTGCATCAACTGGCCGTTGGGTGGGACCACGCCGCCAATGGTCGTCACTTCGATGTCCTTGACGATCCCGCGCACCGGCGAGCGCAGGGTCAGGCGCGACAGCGAGTCGTTGCGCCCGCGGATCACCGCCACCAGCATCTGCGCTTCGGCGTTGGCCTTGGCCAGGTCCTCGCGGGCACGCACCATGTAATCGGACTTGGCCTCGGTGGCCTTGAGTTCCAGTTCCGAGCGCTGGCGGTTCAGGCGCAGCACCTCGACCTTGCTGGATGCGCCGATCTTGGCCAGGTTCTCGGTGATTTCCAGTTCGCTGCGCACCAGTTTCAGCGAGCTCTGAATGCCGGTCAGGGTGTCTTCCAGACCTTTGCGGCGGGCCTTGTAGAGTTCGCTTTCGGCGCGGATCAGGTTGGGCGAGTCGTTGAGCGAGGCGTCGAATTTCAGCGGCTGGTCGCTCACCTCCGCCTGCAGGCGATTGACGCTGGCCAGTGCCGCCTTGTACTTGGCTTCACTCTCGCCGACGTTGGACTCGGTCTTCACCGCATCCAGTTGCGCCAGCACCTGGCCGCGTTCCACCAAGGCGCCTTCGGTGACGTTCATCTGCTTGACGATCCCGCCCTCCATGGACTGGATCACTTGCTCCCGGGAACTGGGCACCACCTTGCCGGTGCCGGTGGACACCTCGACCACCTCGAACAGTGCCGCCCAGATGAAGAAGCACGCCAGCATCAGCGCGCAGCCCCAGATCACCCTGACGCCGCCGCTGACCTTGCGCTCGTCGCTGCCATCCAGATACGAAACCTGATCGGGCAGGCGTGGGGTGTTGTCAGCCGTCAATGCCTTCATGCCGGTGCTCCTTGCGGTGTACGCAGCCTCGCGAGGGCGGCGTCGCGATGGTCATCGATGACGATGCGTCCGTTGTCCAGCACGATGATGCGTTCCACCAGTTGCAGCACGCTGACCCGGTGGGTGGCGACGATCAGGGTCCGGCCCTGGCACCAGGTGGCGAGTTTTTCCAGCAGGAAACGTTCGGTGATGTCATCCAGCGAGGCGGTGGGTTCGTCCAGCAGCAACACCTGGGGCTGGCGGATCAACAGGCGTGACAGCAACAGGCTCTGCCGCTGCCCGCCGGACAGCCCGAGGCCGCCTTCCAGGACCAGGTGGTCCATGCCCTTGGGCAACTGGCGCACGAAATCCAGCGCGCCGGTCACGGCCAGCGCGGCGATGATTTCCTGATCGCTGGCCTGGCCCGCGCCCAGGGTGATGTTGTCCCGCAGGGTGCCGTGGAACAGCCGGGCCTGCTGCGACATCAAGCCGACGTCGCGGCGCAGGTCGGCGGGGTCCAGGTGGCCGAGGGCGATGCCGTCCAGGGTGGTCTCGCCGCTGCTCAGGTCCATGCCACCGGCCAGGGCGTGGAGCAGGGTGGATTTGCCCGCGCCGTTGCGCCCCAGAATGGCGATGCGCTCGCCGGGACGGATCTTCAGGTCGATGCCGCTCAGGGCCATGGGCGATTCTTCGCTGTAGCGAAAACCGGCCTGACGCAACTGGTAGTCGCCACGAATTGCCGGCAGGTGCACGCGCTGGCTGCCTTCGGGGTGATCCACCGGCATCTGCATGATGCGGTTGAGCCCTTCGAGGGCGACCTTGGCCTGCTGCCAGCGGGTGAGCACGTGGGTGACCTGGGCCATGGGGCCCATCATCCTCGATGACAGGATCGAGGCCGCCACCAGGCTGCCGGTGGTCAGGTCGCCGGAGATCACCATCGGCGCGCCGCAGACGATGACCACGGCGAACACCCCGCCTTGTACGCTCTGGGTCCAGGCCACCAGGCTGTTGGTCAGGTTGCGCAGACGCAGGCTGCTCTCGGCGGAGGCTGCGTTGTAGTGGTTCCATTGTTGCTGGAAGCGCTGCTCGGCCTGCAATGCCTTGATGTCGTCCATGCCTTGCACGCTTTCCACCAGCATCGCGTTGCGCAGCGCGGCTTCACGCATCGATTCGTTGGCAAGCCTGGCGAGCTTTCGCTGGGCCAGAATGCCGGGCAGGATCATCGCCACCAGTGCGATCAAGGGGATCAGCACCAGCGGCCCGCCGATCAGGTAGAACACCAGCAGAAACAGCAGGAAGAACGGCATGTCGGCCAGCGCCGTGGCGGTGCTGGAGGTGATCAGGTCGCGAATCTGTTCAAGCTCGCGCAACTGCGAGATGAAGGAGCCGGTGGACTTGGGCCGCGCCGAATTGCGCAGGCGCAGGGCGTGGCCGAACACCAGGTCCGAGACCCGCAGGTCGGCGCGCTTGCCCAGTACGTCGGTGATGCGCAGGCGCATCAGGCGCATCACCAGGTCGAACACCAGCGCCAGCATGACACCGCCGAACAGCACGTACAGGGTCGGCATCGATTCGGCCGGAATCACCCGGTCATAGACCT
Organism: Pseudomonas sp. NPDC090201; assembly: GCF_044746825.1. Classification (NCBI taxonomy): domain Bacteria; kingdom Pseudomonadati; phylum Pseudomonadota; class Gammaproteobacteria; order Pseudomonadales; family Pseudomonadaceae; genus Pseudomonas; species Pseudomonas sp. NPDC090201. Next base: position 28,483 of record NZ_JBIVCX010000011.1, on the reverse strand, counting down.
GCATGGAAAACAGCACCCCGGCCATGCCCAGCAGGTTGGCCACCAGCGAGGCGAGCATGACCTGGGAATAGGGGCGCAGGTCACTGAGCACGATGCGGCGAAACCAGTGTTCGTCGTAGGGCTTGATGTAGTCGTTGGTGCGCACGTCGCTGAGTGGCTGGGTGGGGCGCAGGATCACCGTGCGCAGCGCCTGTTCGGCCAGGGTCGCGGGGTCCATGCGGCTCTGCAGGCCCTGGTCGCCGCTGAAGGCGATGCCCAGTTCGCCTTGCTCGCTGACACTTTCGATCACCCCGACCTGCCCATCGCGCAGTTGCACCACCAGCGGCGTGCGCCAGCGGCTTAAGCTCTTGCGGTCGTAGCTTGCGAACTTGACGCTCAGGCCGGCCTGGCGCGCCATGTGCCGGACCACTTCCTCGACCCGCCCTTCGTTTTGCAGGGAGGCCAGGCGGATGCTTTCCGGGGAGACGTCCAGCCGGTAATGCCGCGCGACCTTGAGCACGGCGTCCAGCCAGGGCCCGAAATTCTGCCGGCTGCCGTCTGCGCTGCTGTCGCTGGGAATGACGATGGCATCGGTCATGGCAGGATCTCCACGTGCTGAATGCTGCTGTGATCAATGGCGAATGCCCGGCGCAGGCCGCCGCTGTTGTACAGGCAATCGATTTGCAGGCGGCGCAGGTCGGCCTGGGTATTGGCCAGGTCGAAACGCGACTGGTGGATTTCCTGCTCGGCGTTGAGCAGGTCGAGCAGGGGCCGGGTGCCCAGATCCAGGTACTGCTTGCCGTACAGCTCGCGGGCCTCGGTGATGCTGTTCTGCCGTGATTCCAGGGAGTTGAGCCGGCGGGTGAGGCCGGAGGTCTGCGCCTGGGATTCGCTCAAGCCCTGGCGGGCCTGAAGCTTGGCCGCGTCTTCGGCCGAGTCGGCAGCGGTCAGCGCGTAGCCTGCCGCGCGGCTGCGGGCGCTGATGGCGCCGCCCTGGTAGATCGGCACTTCCAGGTTGAGAAAGATCGCCGCCTGGGTGCGGTCCACGGCGGGGTTCTGGTTGTCGTAATTGTTGTCCAGGTACTGATTGAGCGATGGCTCAAGAGACAGTGTCGGATAGGCCTCGGCCTTGGACTGCGCCAGTTCGGCCTGGGCCTGGGTACGCTGTGCAACCGCCTGCAGCACCGCAGGCAGTGCATCGGTGATGATCGGGGCATTGCAGGACTGGTTCAGCGAAGGGTCGAAGCCGTCGTTGACCTGTGGGGTGGTCTGGCGGCCCAGCAGGTTGGCCAGGGTCATCTCCCAGCGCGCGTACTGCGATTTGTATTCCTGCAGGGTGGCAATCGCGCCATCGACCCGGGACTGCGCCTGCACCACGTCCGAGCGGGTACTGGCACCCATGTCACTGCGCTGCTTGGCCAGCTCGACGATTTCGCCCACGCCGTGGATCTGCTCGCGGGCGATCTCCAGCAGGTGCTGGTAGCGCTGCACCTCGATGTAGGCGAACGCGGTGTCGCGTCCCACCTGGTCGATGGCCAGCAGGATGCTCGCCTGGCTGCGCGCTGCCTTGGCCCGCGCCGCCTGCACGGCGTTGTCGACCTTGCCGAAGTCGTACAGCATCTGCTTGAGGGAAATGCTCACCGACTGGCTGCCGGCGTCGCTGCCGTAACCACTGCTGTAACCTCCCTTGATCCCGCCGGAAATCTGCGGGTAATAACCGGCCTCGGCGACGTTGATGCCTTCGGCTTGCTGGTACAGCGTGCCGACGGCTTCGGCGATGCTGGGGTGCCAGTCCACGGCCAGTCGCACGGCCTGCTGCAGGCCCAGGGTTTCCCCTGTTCCGGTCCCGGGTACACTGGCGTCGCTGCCCGGAATCTGTGGATAGGCGGGCGTCTTGCCGGGGTTGCCCGGCTGTTTCCTGCGGTCCTTCTCCGGCTGGCTCTGCAGCCGGGAAGGGCTGATGCTGCGCAGAGCCGGATCGATGTAGTCCTCGCCCCACGCCCCGATGATGTTTCCCTGACACAGGCCGATGGTCAGCACGACCATCGACCATTTCCTGCGGCGAACAGACTTCACATGATTCCCTTACTGTCGGTTTGCTGGCTGCCTTGCGTCACACCACGTGTATGCCGTTCTGTACCCACAAATGGTGGTTCGGATCCTCCGTTGGGGTGTATTGGGTATAGCCGATTCCATCGATTTGGTGGGTTCCGGTATCGGCAGTCCAGGTGTCGGTCATGTGCACGCTGTCCTTGCTGTCCCCCTTGATGACCAGCGTGTTGTTGTCCGATGAAGTGATCGCCAGCACGTCGGACAGGTTCAGGGTCAGCGACACCGCGCTTGTGGTGTTCAGGTCCAGGATCTCGATGTTGTGGATGCGGCTTTGCAGATCCCCCAGGTTGATCGCCGCATCACCGCCGGCCCACAACAGGGTGTCGGTGCCTGTGCCGCCATCGACCGAGGCGAAGTGCTGGTCGGCGATGATCAGCGTGTCGTTGCCCGCGCCACCGTTGAGGGTGACGGCGCCGCCGTGGGAGCCGTCCAGCGTGTCGTTGCCGGCGGTGCCCTGGATCAGCTCGGCGCTGGAGGCAGGTCCGACGGCCACCAGCGCGCTGTGATCTTCCACGGCGCTCAGGCTCGAGAACGTGGTGGCGGTCACGGCACTGGCCTGGTCCAGGGTGACGACCAGGGTGGCGGTGTCGGTGGTGCCGTTGGGGTGCGTCAGTTGATAGGTGAATGTGTCCTGATGCCCGACTACCGCACTGGTCGACCCGGCGTTCAAGGTGTAGATGTAGCTGCCGTCGGCATGCACCAGCAGCGAGCCGTAGGTCCCGGTGAGGGTGGTGCCGTTGTAGCCCGGGGTGACGTAAGTGCCGGCCAGCAACACACTGAGCACGGTGTAGGGCGAGCCCAGTACATCGACGCCGCCGCCTGCGGTGTCGGTCAGCAGGTTGCCCGAAACCGGCGTGTAGCTGCCGACCACGAACTGGTTGCTGTAGGTGGCGGTGTTGGTAACGGTCGTGGTGACGGTGGTCAGGAGGCTGACGCCGCTGACGGCGACTCTGACCTGGTAACTCCCGGCGGCCTGCCCGGTGAAATTGATCCCATAGTCGCCGCCGCCAATGCTGAGCAACGCATTGCCTGCGTAGGATTTGACCAGTTCATACTGGCCGCTGGTGGTGTTGAGCTTGTACAGCCCGACCGTCAGGCCGCCCAGCAGATTGAGCAGGTTGCTCGCATGCAGCACGACGTTCAGGTTGCCGGTGGCGTTGGCGGCGACGGTGGTGTTGTAGGAGCCACTGCCAGCACCCAGAACGATGCCGAAGCTGCCGCCGGTGGTCGAAGTATCCACCTTGTTCGCCAGGGTGATGCTCGAATGGGCGATGTCATCGGTGGCGTCCACCAGCAGTGCCGGGCTTGCCAGGCTGCTGTCGTTCCAGATCTCCGTGGCCTGCGGGCTGTCGATGCGCACGTAGAGGTTGGCGGTGCTGCTCAGGCCGTTAGGGTGCACCAGCTGGTAGCTGAACACATCGACCTTGCCGACGCTGCCTACGCTGCCGTTGCTGGTGTAGCTGTAGTGGCCGCTGGAGTCGATCGTCAGCGTGCCGTACAGGCCTTGCACCGTGGTGCCTGCGCCTGCCGCGACGTAGCTGCCGCCTTTCATGATCTGCAGCACGGCACCGTTGTCCGGCCCGGTCTGGTCCACCTGGCCATTGGTGCCGACGTCGGTGATGACGTTGCCGGTAGTCGGAGTGCCTGCGGTGCCGTTGAACTGGGTCAGGCTGTGAATATCCAGTTCCAGTTGGGTGTTGACCGTGGTCACCAGGCCCACCCCGGAGCTGGACACCACCAGGCGGTAATCGCCGCTGAGCAGGTTGGCCATCTTCACTTGCAGCCCGGTGGTGCCCAGGCCCAGGAGGTCGAGCAGGCCGCCATTGCCGTTGACGTCCAGGGTGACCCAGGTGCCGCTGGCATTCTTCACTTGCAATGTGTAGTTGATGCCGTTGAGCAGGTTGAGCAGGCTGGACGTGGTCAGTGTCAGCGTCGGGTCGATGGTGGTGCCGCTGGCCACGGTGAAGCTGTAGGTCTTGGTGAAGCCTGCGAGCAGGGTGGAGAACGAGTCGGTGTAGTTCTGCACCACGGTCGCAGGGGTGATGTTGACCGTCGCGACGGCCAGGTTGTCGCTGGCGGTCACCGGCGCATTGGCGTCGATGTCCGGTGCAGTGACGTTGGCGCCCACCGAGACGTTGCCCCGCGGGTCGGTCAGGCTGACCACCAGTTTTTCGCCGTTGATCTGCGCCGCGTTCAAGGTGACGCTGAACACGCCGGTGCCGCCGACAGTGCCGGTGCCCAGCACCACGCCGCTGGCGGATTTGACCGTGACGGTCGCACCGGCTTCACCGTTCCCGCTCAGGCTCAGGCCATCGCCGCTGACCACCAGGGTGGTGGCGGCAACCGGAGGCGTGAGGTCGGGGGCCGTTGCACTGGCCACCGTCGACACGTTGCCGGCCGCGTCGGCCTGGGTCACGTTCAGCACTTCGTTGTTGATCTGCGGCGTGTTCAATGCCACGGAGAAGGTGCCGTTGGCGGCCACCGTTGCCGTGCCAAGCACCAGCCCTGCGGCGGTGCGCACGCTTACGGTGGAGCCCGCAACGCCGGTACCGGTCAGCAGTGTGCCGCTGGCATTCACTGCCACGCCGGTCGGGGCGCCCGGTGCCGTGGTGTCCGGCGCGGTCAGGGTGCCTGCCGCCGAGACGTTGTTGGCCGCATCCACCAGTCGCACGGTCAGGGCCTGGCCGTCGAGCTGCGCGGTGTTGAGTGTCACGTTGAAGGTACCGGTCACGCCGACCTGGCCAGTCCCCAGCAGCACTCCGGTTGCGCTGTATACATTCACCGTGGCACCGGCTTCGCCGGCACCGGTGAGGGTCAGGCCGTTGGCAGCGAGCGCCAGAGACGTCGGCACCAGCGGTGCCTGGATATCCGCAGCGGTGAGATGGCCGACAGGGGACAGGTTGCCCGCAGGATCGCTCTGCTGGATGTTCAGCACCTGGCCGTTGAGCTGGGCGCTGTTCAGGGTAATCGCGAAGGTGCCTGAAGCGTTCACTACCCCTGTGCCGAGCACCGTGCCTGCCGCGTTGGTGACCTTGACCGTGGCACCGGCCTCGCCCGTACCCGCCACCAGAAGTCCGGCGGCGTTGAGCGAAAGGTTGCTCAGCGCTGCGGGCGGGGTGGTGTCGGGGGCGGTGAAGGCCGTACCGGTGGAGACGTTTCCGGCGACGTCCGCCTGGGTCACGGTCAGGGCCTGGCCGTTGAGCTGCGCCGCACTGAGGGTGACCGAGAACGTACCGTTGGCGGCCACCAGTGCAGTGCCGAGCACGCCGCTGGCGCCGCGGACGGTCACGGTGGCACCGGCTTCGCCCAGGCCGCTGAGCACCAGCCCGGCGGCATTGATGCCAAGCGAAGTCGGCGCAACCGGAGCGGTGATGTCCGGAGCCGTGATGTTGAGGGACGTCGATGCGTTGCCCGCGACGTCCGACTGATGGGCGCTGAGAATCTGCCCGTTGGCCTGCGGCGTTGTCAGCAGTGCGCTGAACGTGCCGTTGGCGCCCACCACGGCAGTGCCCAGTACGGCCCCGCCCGGTGCATTGATGGTCACGGTCGCGCCGACTTCACCACGGCCGGTCACCAGGGTGCCGGTGGCGTTGATGGCAAGCTCGGTGAGCGGTGCCGGTGGCGTGGTGTCCGGTGCGATCAAGCCGGTCGGCAGGGAGATTTCACCCGTGGTTGCGGTGGCGGTCACCTGCAGGCTCTGGCCGTTGGCCTGCGCCGAGGAGAGCGTCACTGTGAAAGTGCCGCCGGCTCCGGTGGTGCCTGTGCCAAGCACGGCGCCCCCCGCGCCATAGACGGTGATGGTGGTCCCGGCTGCGGCTGCGCCGGTGAGTGTCAGGCCGCCGGCCGAGAGCGCCAGTTGCGTCGGCGCATCCGGTGGCAGCAGTGAAGGCACGGTGAAGTTCACGCCCAGCGAATGGTTGTCGCTGGCGTCCGTCTGCACCACGTTAAGCACTTGGGTGGACGGGATGGTGCTGGTCAGGTTGATGGTAAAGGTGCCGTCGGCTGCGACAACGCCGGTACCGACCGTCAGACCCGCCTGGGTCACGACCACGGTGGCGCCTGCTTCACCCCGGCCGACCAGTTGGGTATGGGCGGCGTTGATGGTCAGGTTCGTCACCAGCGCTGGAGCGGTGGTGTCGGGCGCCGTGACCACCAGGACCGGCGAGTGGTTGTTCGCACCGTCGGTGGCGACCACAGAGAGCAACTGGCCGTTGGTCTGCGCAGAGCTCAGGGTGATCTGGAACTGGCCGCTGGCGTTGGCCTGCCCGGTACCCAACACCACGCCGGCGGCGGAAGTGACGGTGACGGTGCTGTTGGCTTCGGCGGTCCCGGAAAGGATGGTGCCTCCCGCGCTCAGCACGGCACTGGCTGGAATGAGCGGCGGCGTGGTGTCCGGTGCAGTGACCGGGACGGGCGTGGAGTCGTTGTTCGCCGCGTCCACCTGCACCACCGTCAGCACCTGCCCGTTGAGCTGGGCGCTGCTGAGCGAGACGCTGAAGGTGCCGTTGGCGTTCACGGTCCCGGAACCCAGCAGCGTGCCGGTGCTGCTGGTCACGGTGATGTGTGCACCGGCCTCGCCGTTACCGGTGAGCACCAGGCCGTTCTGGCTGACAGCCAGGCCGGTCACGGGCAGTGGATCGGTGACGTCGGCCACCGTGTAGGTGGCGACGTCCGAGCGGTTGGTCGCGACGTCGGTCTGGGTCAGGCTGAGCACCTGGCCATTGAGTTGCGCGCTCGACAGCGACACGCTGAAGGTGCCGTCCGCGCCCACCGTGGCGGTGCCCAGTACGGCGCCGCTGGCGCTGGTTACCCGCACCAGCGCACCGATTTCGCCGGTGCCGGTCAGAGTCAGGCCGTCCGAGGTCAAGGCAGTGACCGCAGGTGGCGCCGGTGGCGTGTGGTCGATGGCGGTGACCGTCGCGGGCAGGGAAGGGTTGCCCGCCCCATCGCGCTGCACCACGCTGAGCACTTCGCCGTTCAGTTGTGCCTGGGTCAGGGTGACGGTAAAGCGCCCGTCGGCGCCGACAGTGCCGGTGCCCAGGGTGGTGCCGGCGGCATTGGTCACCAGCAGTTGCGCACCGGCTTCACCGGTACCGGTGAGGATCAGCCCGGTGTTGTCCACGGCCAGTTGCGCGACTGCGGCAGGCGGCGTGGTATCAGGCGCGATCAGGCTCCCTGCGACCGACGCATTGCCCGCGGCATCGGTCAGCACCACGAACACTTGCTCGCCGTTGTGCTGGGCCTGGGTCAGGTTGATCAGGAAGCTGCCGTTGGCGCCGACGCTGCCGGTGCCGATCACGGTGCCGTTGGCCAGGGTCACGCGGATAATCGCGTCGGGCTCGCCATTACCGGTCAGGGTGCTGCCGGTGGCGTTGAGCAGCAGGTTGGTGGCCGTTTGTGGCGGAGTCAGGTCAGGCGCGGTGACAGTCACCGGCGCGCTGATGTTGCCCGGTGGGTCGGCCTGCTGAACGCTCAGGACCTGATGGTTGAGCTGAGGCGCGTTGAGGGTGACGCTGAACGAGCCGTTGGCCAGAACCACGCTGGTGCCCAGCACATTGCCCGCCGCATCCTTGACGGTGACCGTCGCGCCGGCCTCACCGGTCCCGGTGACCAGCAGCCCCGAAGCGTTGATGGCGACGTTGTTCAGTTGATCGGGTGCGGTGGTGTCAGGTGCCACCAGGCTCGCAACAGGCGACACGTTGCCCGCCGCATCGGTCTGGACCAGGGTCAGGACCTGAGCGTTGGTCAGCGGGTTGGTCAACACCAGCGTGAAGGTGCCGGTGCTGCCCACCAGCACGTTGCCCAGCGCGTTGCCGCTGCTGTCGGTCACGGTCACCCGCGCACCAGCCTCACCGTGGCCGGTCAGGGTCTGGCCGTCGCTGGAGATTGCCAGTTGGGTCAGGGCCAGTGGTGCGGTGGTGTCCACCGTGGTCAGACTGCCGGGCAGAGAGGTGTTGCCCGAGGCGTCGGTCAGGGTGACCGACAGCAGTTGGCCGTTGTTCTGCGGCGTGGTCAGGGTGATCGAGAAGCTGCCGTCGATGCGCACGCTGCCGGTGCCCACCAGGGCACCGGACGGGTTGTAGACATTGACTGTGGCACCCGCTTCGCCGGTCCCGGACAGCACCGTGCCGTCGCTGGTGATCGCAAGGGCCGCGGGTGCGAGAGGCGCCACGAGGTCCGGTGCGATTAGGTTGACGCTGGGTGATTCATTGCCGCTGGGGTCAGTCTGGCTCAGGTGCAGTTGTTGTCCTGCGGTCTGGGCGGCGTTGAGGTTGAGGCTGAAGGTGCCGTTGGCGGCAACCACCGCCGTGCCCAGGGTCACGCCTCCGCCGCCGGTCACCGTCACGGTGGCTCCGGCCTCGCCACGCCCGGTCAGTGCCAGGCCATCGGCGGCCAGCACCAGGTTGCTCAGGGCCGAAGGTGCGGTGACGTCCGCTGCGGTGTAGGCGGTGGACAGCGAGTTGATGCCGTCGCTGGAGGTGGCGCTGGCCGAGAGGTGTTCACCATTGAGCTGCGCGGCGCCGAGGGTGACGCTAAAGGTGCCGTCGCTGCCCACCAGTGCCGTGCCCAGGACCGTCCCTGAAGCGCTGCGCACGGTGACCGTGCTGCCGACGTGGGCGGTGCCGGTGAGGGTCAGGCCGTCGGCACTGAGTGACAGTTGCGTCGGTGCCGGTTCGGCCAGCGAGCCTGGCGCGGTGACCGTGGCGCTGGGCGAAGCGTTGCCGGCGGCGTCGGTCTGAATGACGGTGACACTGGTGCCCGCACCGGCTGCCGGGGTCAGGGTCAGGCTGAAGTTGCCGTTGCTGCCGACCGTGCCCGTACCCAGCTGATTGCCGCTGGCATCGCGCACCACGACCGTGGCGCCGACTTCGCCGCTGCCGGCCAGGGTCACGCCGTCGGCGCTGATCGCAAGGTTGGCCACGGCGGCAGGCGGGGTGCTGTCACCGGCCTGGAACGCTGCGGCAGGTGAGACGTTGCCCGCGGCATCGGTGGCGGTGACGCTGAGGTTTTGTCCGTTGAGCTGAGGACTATTCAGCACCAGTTGGAATGTACCGTCCGCTGCCGTCGTACCGGTGCCCAGCACATTGCCCGCCGCATCGCGCACGGTCACCGTACTGCCCGCTTCGGCGGTACCGCTCAGTTGCAGGCCGGCCGGGTTCAGGGTCAGCCCCAGTGGGCTGTCGGGGGCGGTGTGGTCAACCGAGATCACGGTCACGGCGGTGGACACGTTGCCGGGTGGATCTTCCTGGGTAACGGTCAGCACCTGGGCGTTGAGCTGCGGTGGATTGAGCGTCAGGCTGAACGAGCCGTTGCTCGCCACCAGGCCCGTGCCGAGCAGGGTGCCATCGGCGCTGCGCACGGTGACGGTCGCACCGGGTTCACCATGGCCGATCACCGTGGCGCCGTCGGCATTGACCGACACCTGGGTGAGCGCGGCAGGCGGGGTGATGTCCGGCGCATCGACGGTGACCGATGGCGAGACGTTGCCGCTCGGGTCGGTCTGGCTGATGTCCAGGGTCTGGCCATTGTTGGGGGCCGGGTTGAGGGTGACGATGAAATTGCCGTCACTGCCGACCACTGCGCTGCCCAGCAGAGTGCCGTTGGCGTCGGTCACCTTGACCGTGGCGCCTGCCTCGCCGGTGCCGCTGACGGTGCTGCCGTCGGGGCTGATCACACCCACCTGCACAGCGGCGGGCGGGGTCTTGTCGACGGTATTGAGCGGGGTGTCCGCAGAGGTGTTGCCCGCAGCGTCGGTGAGGGTGACGTGCAACGGCGCGCCGGTGTTCTGGGCGCTGGGCAGGGTCACCTGGAAATTGCCGCTCTGATCGACTGTGCCGGTCGCCAGCACGTTGCCGGCCGCATCACGCACGGTCACGGTCGCGCCCGCTTCGCCCTGGCCACTGACCACGGTGCCGACGTTGTTGATGGTCACCCCGGTGGCGGCGGCCGGTGCGGTGAGGTCCGGCGCGTTCACGGTGGCCGGTTGCGAAGGGTTGCCTGCCGGATCGCGTTGGGTGGCGGTCAGCGCCTGGGCATCGATCTGCGCTGCGTTCAAGGTCACGTTGAAGCTGCCGTCGCTGGCCACCACGCCAGTGCCGAGAACGGTGCCCGCGGCATTGGTAATGCTCACCGTCGCGCCAGCCTCACCCCTGCCGGAGACCACGGTGCCGTTGCCATTGATGGTCAGTTGGGTCAGGGCATCGGGCGGCGTGTTGTCGGCGGCGACGATGGTGCCTGGGACCGAGGTGTGGCCATCGGCATCGCTGGCAGTGACGTGCAGGGTCTGCGCGTTGATCTGCGCGAAGGCCATGCGGATGTTGAAGCGGCCCGCGCTGTTGACCACACCGGTCCCCAGCGGGCTGCCGTCGTTGCCGGTGATGGTGATGGTGCTGCCGGGTGTGCCGGCGCCGGTCAGGGTGAAGCCATCGGAGCTCAGGACCAGGCTGCTCGGGGTCGCCACTTGGGTGCCATCGGGGCCTGTGAGTGGCGAAGGTGTCGAGTCATTGCCGGCGGCGTCGGTGCTGATGACTTGCAGGCTGCTGCCATTGGCGGCAGGCGTGGTCAGGGTCACCACAAACACGCCGTTGCTGCCCACGGTGCCGGTGCCCAGGATGGTGCCGGTGCTGGTCTGGACCGTGATGGTGGTGCCAGCCTCGCCGGTGCCGGACACGCTGGTGCCGGTCGGGTTGATCGCCAGGTTGCCGACGGGTGGTGGAGGCGTGGTGTCCGGTGCGTTGACCGGCGCAGGCACCGATGTGTTGGTGCCGTCGGTGGCGACCACCTGCAGCGCTTCACCGTTGGTCAGCGGTGTAGGCAGCGTCAGGGTGAATGTCCCGCTTTGACCTACGACAACGGTGCCCAGTGACTGACCGTTGGCGTCGAACACCTGCACGGTGCTGCCGATTTGAGCCGTACCCGACACGATGGTCCCGGTGTCATCGACGCTCAGGCCGCTCGGCACTGCCGGGGCGGTGACATCGGGAGCCGTGACGTTGGTCACCGGCGAGGGCAGGGTGCTGGCGTCGGTCTGGGTCACGCTCAGGACCTGGCCGTCGAGTTGGGCTGGGGTCAGGGTCACGCTGAAGGTGCCGTTGGCAGCCACCACGGCGGTGCCCAGAACGGTGCCGCTGGCGTCCTTGACGGTCACGGTATCGCCCGCCTGGCCGTTGCCGGTGACGGTCGCGCCGTTGCTGCTGATGCCCACGCCAGTCAGGCCTGGCGGCGGGGTGGTGTCGGGAGCGGTGAGGGAGGCATTGGGCGAAACATGCTGCGCGGCGTCGGTCTGGTTGACCACCAGCACCTGGCCGTCATTGAACACGCCCGACAGTGAAACCGTGAAGGCGCCTGTGCCATCGACCACGGCAGTGCCAAGCAGTGCACCGTTCGGCCCATACACATGAACCGTGGCGCCCGGTTCGCCAACGCCGGAAAGCTCGTTGCCGGCTGCATTGAGGGTCAACTGGGTCGGCGCGACCGGCGCCTGCAGATCTGGCGCAATCACCGGCACCGGTGTCGAGGTGCCTGGCGAGCCGTCGGCCTGGGTGACGCTGAGGTTCTGGCCATTGATCTGGGCCGAGGACAGGTTGACCTCGAAACGCCCGTTGGCGCCGACCACCGCCGTGCCCAGGCTGTTGCCCGATGCATCGTTCACCGTGACGGTCGCACCGATCTGGCCATTACCGGTCACCACCTGGCCATTGGCGGAGATCGTCACATTGGTGACGCTGTCAGGCACTGTCAGATCGGGTGCGGTCACCGGCGAAGGCTGCGAAACGTTGCCCGCAGGGTCGGCCTGGGTCACTTGCAGGACTTGCGAATCCACCTGTGCGGTGGTCAGGGTCAGGGTGAAGTGGCCATCGCTGCCCACCGTGCCTGTGCCGATGATCGCCCCGGACGGGCTGCGAACTGTGATGCTCGCGCCTGCTTCACCGTTACCGGTCAATACCCGGCCCTGGCTGTCCAGCGCGAGCCCGGTCAGCGGTGCTGGCGCCTGGGTGTCGGGGGTGATGTAGGGCAGGACTGGCGCTGCGTTGCCTGCGCTGTCGACAGCGCTGATGGACAGGGTCTGGCCGTTGTTCTGCGGGCTGCTCAAGGTCACGTTGAAGTGCCCGTCGGCGGCGACGATCGCAGTGCCGAGCACATTGCCGTTGCTGTCGCGCACCGTGATGCGCGAGCCTGCTTCACCCAGGCCGCTGAGCACGGTGCCGTTACTGCCGATGCTGAGATTGGTCGGTTGCAGCGGACCGTCCAGATCGGCGGCATTGACCGTCGTGGTGGGTGACGCGTTGCCAGCGGCGTCGGTCTGCAGCACGCTCAAGGTCTGGCCGTTGGTCTGGGCGCTCGACAGGGTGGCGCTGAAACTGCCCGTCTGGCCAACCACTGCGGTGCCGAGCACGTTGCCCTGGGCATCTTTGACGGTGACGGTGGCGCCTGGCTCTCCGCGTCCTGTCAGGGTCAGGCCGTTGTTGCTGACCGCAAGGTCGCTGACGATGGCGGGCGGGGTGGCGTCCGGCGTGACGACGGGAACGCTCACGGAGTCCTCGCCGCCGCTGACGGCCACCACGTCCAGCGTGGCGCCGGTGATCTGTGGCGGATTGAAGGTCACGTCGAAGGTGCCGTTGGCCGCCACGGTGGCGCTGGCGATGACCGTGCCGTTGGCGTCGCGCACTTCGATCAGGCTGCCAGGGGTGCCGGTACCGGTCAGGTGCGTGCCATCGGGGCTGAGCGCCAGATCGCCGGGAGTAGCGGGGCCGACCGCGTCAGGGGCGATGACCGAAACAGGGGGCAGGTGGTTGCCCTGGGCGTCGCTCTGGGTGATCTGCACCACATCGCCCGGATGGACGGCTGGCGAGAGGGTGGTCTGGAACGTGCCGTTGGCCGCCACCACGGTGGTCACCGTGACGCCGCCACTGGTAATGGTGATCGTCGCCAGCGGTTCGCCTTTGCCGGAGATCTGCGTGCCGTCGGCACTGATCACCACATCGGTGACCTGTCCTGGTGGCACGGTATCGGGTGCGGTGACCTCGACCGGCGCAGAGCTGTTGCCAGCAGCGTCGGTGGTCACGACGTCCAGATGCTCGCCGTTGATCTGCGGCGAACTGAGGGTCACGCTGAAGTGGCCGTTGACGTCGGCCCGGCCGACGCCGATGACGGTCCCCGAAGCATTGCGAATCAGGATCCGCACGCCGGGGTTGGCAAGGCCGGTCAGGGTCAGGCCGTCTGCGGAAATAGACAGGTCGCTGGGCGCCACGGGTGGCGTGGTGTCATGGGCCTGGACCGCGACATTGGGCGAGGTGTTGTTGGCGGCGTCAGTGAGGCTGACCTGCAGCACCTCACCGTTGACCTGGGCAGGGGACAGGGTCACCTGGAACGAGCCGTCGGCGCCGACGACAGCGGTGCCCAGCACGTTGCCATTGGCATCGATCACCGTCACCCGGGCGCCCACTTCGCCGTGGCCGGTGAGCAGCGTGCCGCTGTTGCTGATGGCCAGGTCAGTCGGGGCATCGGGTGGCGTCTGGTCAGGGGTGCCGGGATTGTCGAGGTCCGGTGCAAGGGCCTGTGCCGCGCCCGAGACATTGCCTGTCGCATCGGTGGCCGTCACGCTCAGGGTCTGCCCGTCGACTTGCGCGGGGTCGAGCGTGAGGTTGAACGTACCATCGGCCGCAACCACGCCGCTGCCGAGCAGGGTGCCGTCAGCAGCGCGCACCTGGATGGTCGCGCCGGGTTCGCCGGTGCCGGTCAGGTGTGTGCCGGTCGCGTCCACCAGCAGGTTGGCCGGTGCATCCGGTGCGGTGGTATCGCCTGCGGTGGCCGTGCCTGGCGTCGAGGTATTGCCCGCTGCGTCGGTGGCCGTCACGGTCAGGGTCTGGCCGTTGGCTTGCGCGGGGCTCAGGGTGAGGTTGAACGTGCCATCGGCTGCTACCACGCCGCTGCCGAGCAGAGTGCCGTCTGCACCACGCACCTGGATGGTCGCGCCCGGTTCGCCGGTACCGGTCAGGTGCGTGCCGGTCCCGTCCACCAGCAGGTTGGCCGGTGCATCCGGTGCGGTGGTGTCGCCCGCAGTAGCAGTGCCGGACGCCGAGGTATTGCCAGCAGGGTCGGTGGCCGTGACGGTCAGGGTCTGGCCGTTGGCTTGCGGCGGGTTGAGCGTGAGGTTGAACGTGCCATCGCCTGCCACCACGCCGCTGGCGATCAGGGTGCCGTCTGGTGCGCGCACCTGGATGGTCGCGCCCGGTTCACCGGTACCGGAGAGATGCGTGCCGGTCCCGTCCACCTGCAGGTTGGACGGTGCATCCGGTGCGGTGGTGTCGCCTGCGGTGGCCGTACCCGGCGCCGAAGTATTGCCAGCGGCGTCGGTGAGGGTGACGTTGAGGTTCTGGCCGTTGGTTTGTGGCGCATTGAGGGGGATTTCGAAACGCCCGTCGCTGCCCACGGTGCCGCTGCCCAGAATGTTGCCGGAGGCATCACGTACCGTGACCCGCGCACCGGCCTCGCCGAGCCCGCTCAACATCAGGCCGTTGGCGGAAACCAGCAGGCTGGTCGGGGCATCGGGCGCCGTGGTGTCGCCTGGTGTGCCGCTTCCGCCACCGCCACCACCGCCGCCGCCACCCGACACGGCCGCCGCGCCGCCGGCGCCCAGCAGACCCAGGCCGGCAATGGCCCAGGCCGAGGTGGCACCACTGACCACGCCGGTGCCGGCGATCAGTTCGTCAATCGAGGAAATCTCTTCGAAGGTGAATCCTTCGAACGCTTGCGCGTTGTACTGCGCTTGCCAGAGGGCGCCGTCCTCGCCCTGGAAAACCATGTCGCTGGCGACCCCGTCAGGGCCGGGGGTGAAAAAGTTGGCAACCTTGATGTGCTCGCCATTCTTCAGATTGACGACCAGATCCTGACCGCTGCGGCTCACGGAAGCCACCTTGTCGGGGGATACGGGCATTTGGACTACAGCGGGGTTTTTGAGCTGCAGATCGCCCCAGGCATGGGCATCAATCTGAGAGGTTGCTTTGTCAGCGACAACGACGTTTTCCATTTCCAAAATCCTTTTGCTTCGCTTTCACAAAAAACAACTACGCGACAATTCCTTGGGCGTGGGTGTGCCGTTCATGCCGTCCAGGATCCATACGGAGCGCGAGTCAGACCTGTTCTACTTGTTGGCTGGTTGGCGAGGCGGGACGCATCCGTGACCTCGATATGTGCATGGATCACCAAACGTTAGATTGGATCCACGTGAGTTCAATGCACAGGTTTTGACGTACGGGTGTATCCCTTCGGATTGAGGGCGCTAACCCCCTGAATGGAAAAGAAAGCGTGCCGATGTTCGCGTAATCACCAGCGGTCTGATATTTCAGAAATAATTTCGAACCCCTTCAAACGAGGGTGCGTGTGAAGCGGCGTGATGGCCGGACAGCGGCTGGAAAAAACAGAGGCGGGCGGGAATTCGATCAGTTTCGAGTCTGGCAAAAGTCGACCGCCTCCAGGTGGAGGCGATCATAGGGTCAGGATCAGTGCGTTGCAGTGGGTTGAAGCGGCGGGGTAGATACAGGCTTGCGCCGCGCTGGGTCACCCAGCCACAGCATCAGGCAGGTGCCGATCATCAGGATTGACGCCACGGCATAGAAGGGGCCTGAATAGGACTGGGTGGCGTCCTTGATCAGCCCGATCATGAACGGCCCGACAAAGCCGCCCAGATTGCCGATGGACACGATCAGCGCCAGTCCGCCCGCTGCCGCGCGGCCCGTGAGGAAGGTCGAGGGGATGGCCCAGAACGTTGCCTGGAAACACAGGATGCCGGCCACCGCGCAGGCCAGGCTTGCGATCTTCAGCACCGGCGCGTCGATCAGCGCCGCACTCACCAGCGCCAGCGCGGCGAAAGCCAGGGCGCTGACCACGTACGGCAGGCGCTGCTTGCTGCGGTTGGCCAGGCGTGCCCAGAGCGTCATGCTGATGGCGCCCAACACATAGGGCAGCGCCGCGACCAGGCCAACGGTGCTGTTCTGCATTCCCAGGCTCTTGATGATCTGCGGCATCCACAGTCCGATGCCGATGGAGCCGACGATGCAGCAGAAGTTGATCGCCGCCAGCACGAAGACCTTCGGGTTGGTCAGCGCGCCGCGCAAGGTGTTGCCATGGGAGGCACCGATGGCCGCCTGCTCGCTGCTCAGCCGCTCGGACAGCCAGGCTTTTTCCCGCTCGCTCATCCAGCGCGCCTTGGCCGGGGAGTCCACCAGCACGAACAGGCAGGCAATCCCCAACAGCACTGCGGGCAGGGCTTCGGCCACCAGCAGGAACTGCCAGTTCTTCAGGCCCAGGATGCCATGCATGTCCAGCAGCCAGCCGGACAGGGGCGATCCGAAGATGTTGGCCACGGGAATGCCCAAGAGGAAGGTAGCGGTGGCTTTTGCCCGCCACTTTCCGGGAAACCAGTAGGTGAAATACAGGTACACGCCGGGCGTGAAACCGGCCTCGGCCAGGCCCAGCAGGAAGCGCATGATGCTGAAGCTCACGGGGCCTGTGGCGAAGGCGGTCCCGATGGAAATCAGGCCCCAGGTGATCATGATCCGGGCAATCCAGATACGCGCGCCGAAACGCTGCATGAGCAGGTTGCTGGGGATTTCGAAGATGAAATAGCCGAAGAAGAACAGGCCGGCCGCCCAGCCGAACATCGTGGCGGTCAGGCCCAGGTCCTTGTTCATGCTGATGGCGGCGAAGCCGACGTTGGTGCGGTCCAGGTAGCTGATGACATAGCAGGCGAAGATGAAAGGCAGGATGCGCAGCATCACGCGGCGCAGCAGCTTTTCACCCTCGGCATCGGACAGGCCGGGGAGGGCCGGGTTTTCTCGGGTCATGGCGTCACTTCTTCTTGTCGTTGTTATGGGGGACTGCGGTGCCGGTGGTCAGCTATGGGAATACATGGCCAGGCCCGGCACGGGCGTACGGACTTGCAGGATGGAGCCGGTGTGCGATTCGGTAATGAACAGTGTTTTGCCGTCTGCACCGCCGAAGGCCAGGTTGGTGTTGCTGATGCCTTCGCACGAAACGATGCGCTGCAGTGGCTCGCCAACCCTGGACAGCCGCCAGACCGAGCCGAAGCCGGTGTGGGCGATGTACAGGTTGCTGTCGGCGTCCAGCGCCAGGCCGTCCGGACCGCCCAGGCCGCCATGCAGTTGGGCGAACACCCCGACTTTGCTGATGATCGAGCCGTTGCCCAGCGGAATGCGCCAGATCTGCTGGGCGCGGGTCACGGCGATCAGCAGGTGATTGAGCTTGGGGTCGTAGACGATGCCGTTGGGGCTGGGCACGGTATTGAGCAGGCACGTCAGGTTGCCCGCAGCGTCGAGTTTGTAGACGCGCCCGGTGGGATCCTGCAGCCCGGTCTGGCCCTGGTCGGTGAAATACATGTCGCCGTTTGGCGCGAACACCAGGTCGTTGACGCCCTTGAAACCTTCGGAGCCGGCCGATTCGAGAAACGGCTGAATGTGGCCGGTGGCGGCGTCCAGCACCATGATTCCGCGTTTGTAATCGGTGATGAAAATGCGGCCGTCGCGGTGGATCTTCAGGCCGTTGGGCCAGCCATCGTACTCACAGACCAGCGTCCACTCGCCTGCGGGAGAAATGCGGAAAATCCGCCCGTAGGGAATGTCGGTGACGTACAGGTTGCCGTCGCGGTCGAACGACGGCCCTTCCAGGAACGAATCGATCAACTGGCCCTGGCGGTTGCCGTCTGCCCAGGCCGTGCGGCGCGGATTGCGAAAGTGCTCGGGCAAGCGGGTGAATACGGTGGTTTCGACGATCTGTGGAGCGGGAAAGAAGCTCATGGCGGCTCCTGCTGCAATCAAGGGGCGTGGCGGGAAGGTGGCGATGCATCACGGGGTGCCAGACAGGCACCCCGTGGCGGCCGTCATTGCGGCAGGGCGCAACCTTTCTGCTGGAGGGATTTGAGGACCCAGCTGCGGTCGTTTTCGCCGCGGGCGATCTGCTCCAGCTGCTTGACCTCGGCCGCGTGCTTGGCGTGGGCGCGGTCGTACACAGCCGCCACCTCGTCATAGGGCACGCAGAGCAGGCCGTCGTCGTCGCCGATCACCAGATCCCCTGGTTCGATGACCATTCCGGCGATCGCAATCGGTACGTTGACCTCGCCCGGACCGTCCTTGTACGGGCCGCGATGGGACACGCCAGCGGCGAACAGCGGGAAGTCGCCGGCACCAATGTTGGCGGCATCGCGGATCGCGCCGTTGATGACGATGCCGGCCACGCCGCGCTTGACCGCGTAGGCCACCATCATCTCGCCGATCAGGGCATTGCTCAGGTCGCCGCCGGCATCGACGACGATCACGTCGCCCGGCTCTGCGATGTCGATTGCGTAATGCAGCATCAGGTTGTCGCCAGGGCGCGCCTTGACCGTCAAGGCAGGGCCTGCCAGCACGCCGGCGCGGTGCATCGGACGCAGGTTGGCGCCGCCTGCGGTCATGCGGTTCATCGAGTCGCTGACATTGGCCACGGGCACTTCACGAAACCGTGCGACCCACTCCGGGCTCACTTTGCGCTGGGCTTGCAACACTCGAAATCCGATTGTCATGGGCATTCTCTCTTGAAATTGTGGTATGCCACCGGCTGTGATCGCCGGGTCTGAAAATAGAATTGCATTTCATAATTCGAATATCAACGGTCTTTGATGACGAATTTGATGGGCGGTAAAGCAGTCAAATTTTTAATATTGCAACGGCGTTTCATTGTGATAGGGTGTTTTCAGGCCCGCTGAGGGCCAGCCATAAAAACAAGGTGACACCATGACTCGCAAAATCCTCCTGACCGGCCTCGCGCTGGCTCCCGATGCAATGGCGCTGGCTGCCTCCAGAGGCGTCACCGTGATTCCCACCACGCCCTACATGCCCGCCGAGCAGATGGTCGAAACCCTCAAGGCCGAGCAGCCAGACGCCATCGTGGTGCGCACCGGCAAGCTGACGCGGGAGATGATCGACGCCAGCGCGAACCTCAAGATCATTGCCAAGCACGGCGTGGGCTACGACACCATCGACATCAAGGCTGCGGCCGAGCGCAAGGTGCCGGTCACGATTGCAGTGGGTGCCAATGCGCAATCGGTGGCCGAGCACGCCTTCGCCCTGATGTTCAGCGTCGCCCGGCGCACCGCCTGGCTGGACGCACGGGTGCGAGCCGGGCACTGGGACAAGGCCACTGCCAATGGCACCGAACTGTTCGGCAAGACCCTGGGCCTGGTGGGGCTGGGCGCCATCGGCAGCGTGCTGATGGACCTGGTCGCGCCGCTGCGCATGCAGGTCAAGGTGTATGACCCCTACCTCAAGCAACTGCCGGCGCGCGATCATGTGAGCCGTGAGGAGAACTTCGAGCGTCTGCTGCAAGAATGCGATGTGATCAGCCTGCATTGCCCGCTGACGGACGCCAACCGCAACCTGTTCAGCACCGAGCAATTCGCGCTGATGCGGCCCGGCAGCCTGCTCATCAACACTGCCCGTGGCGAGCTGATCGACACCGCAGCCCTGGTTCAGGCCCTGTCCAGCGGGCAGATCGGCGGCGCAGGGCTCGACACCTTCAACCCCGAGCCGCCACCGGCCGACAGCCCGCTGTGGGGCCTGGTGAACCTGGTGGCCACTCCCCACGTGGGCGCCAACACCCTGGAGGCCCGTGAACGTGTGGGCCTGGTGGCCGTGCAGCAGATTCTCGATGCCCTGGATGGCCACGCGCTGGATCCGCGCTGTGTGGTCAATCGCCAGTTGATCGACGAATGAACGCCGCTCGCCGTCCCGGGACGGCGAGCTGGCAAGCCGGCGTCATCTCCACAACAATAAGCACAGGAGAACCCCATGAATGTGAAAGCAGAGGTCAGTGAACTGGAGCAGGCAACGATGCGCCGCGTGGCGTGGCGCCTGCTGCCGTTCCTGATCGTGTGTTACCTGATCGCGATCATCGATCGCGGCAACATCGGCATGGCTTCGCTGCAGATGAACCATGACCTGGGCCTGACCCCGGCGGTGTTCGGTCTGGCCAGCAGCCTGTTTTTCGTGTCGTACTTCCTGGTCGAGGTGCCGAGCAACCTGGCGCTGCAGCGTTTCGGCGCGCGGGTCTGGATTGCGCGGATCATGATTACCTGGGGGCTGGTGTCGGCCGGCACCGCGTTTGTCGACGGCGCGAACTCGCTGTACATCATGCGGTTTCTGCTGGGTGCGGCCGAGGCGGGGTTCTTCCCGGGCGTGCTGCTGTACCTGACCTACTGGTTGCCATCGGCCTACCGTGCGCGGATGGTCGCGATCTTCATGGTGGCGATTCCGGGGGCGAACTTCCTCGGCTCGCCACTCTCGGGTTATCTGCTGACGCTGGACGGCATGTTTGGCATGCGCGGCTGGCACTGGCTGTTCATTCTGGAAGGCATTCCGGCGGTGCTCCTGGGGATCGCCTGCCTGTTCGTGCTGACCGATCGCCCCGACCAGGCCAAATGGCTGGCGGACGATCAGCGCGAGTGGCTGGTGAATCGGCTGGCTCAGGAGCGTGCGCAGAAAACCCAGATCGGTCATATCTCGCTGTGGCAACTGCTCAAGCACAAGGACATCTGGGCGATGGTGCTGATCTACACCGGGGCTTCGGCGGCCGGCAGCACCATGAGCGTGTGGGCGCCGCAACTGCTCAAGACCTTCCATCTGGACAGCTTGCAGATCGGCCTGATCAATGCGATTCCTTACGGTCTGGCGTCGTTGTTCATGATCCTGTGGGGGCGCAGTTCCGACCGTCGCAACGAGCGGCGCTGGCACACTGCAGCCACGCTGTTCCTGATCGCGGCAGGTCTGCTGCTGGCGCTGGTGACCTCATCGCTGGTCGCCACCGTGGTGTTGTTGTCGATGGTGTTGATCGGTGCGTATTCGATGAAGGGGCCGTTCTGGGCGCTGGCGTCGAGCTGGATGTCCAGCAGCACGGCGGCGGCGGGGCTGGCGGTGATCGGCGCCTGGGCCAACCTGTTTGGCGGCGGCCTGATGGTCAACGTCTACGGCGCGATTCATGGCGCCACCGGCAGCTACGCCCTGGCGCTGATTCCGCTGGCGTTGCTGAACCTGGCCGCCGGCACCATGGTGCTGGTGCTGGGCCGCAAGCATCAGCGCAATCAGGCTCAGGGTGCCAACCCGGCCAGCGTCGGCTGACCCTTTCTTCTCGCCACTGGCCAGGCTGGGCGGGGGATCCTTACTGGATCCGCCCACCCAGGCTGCGCGTCAGATCTTCTGCCACTTCCATGAACACCGCCCGCAGCGAGTCGGCGCGCT
The DNA here is from genome assembly GCF_044746825.1 of Pseudomonas sp. NPDC090201. NCBI lineage: Bacteria > Pseudomonadati > Pseudomonadota > Gammaproteobacteria > Pseudomonadales > Pseudomonadaceae > Pseudomonas > Pseudomonas sp. NPDC090201. The sequence goes on along the minus strand of NZ_JBIVCX010000011.1, from coordinate 7,106 downwards.
CGGCGTTCAGGCGGCCGGCAGGTCCGGACACCACGATCGCACCCATCAACTCCTGCTGCGCACCGAAGATCGGCATGGCCATGGACGCCGAGTGAGGGTCTGTGATCCCGGCCGAATAAAACGGTTCGGGATGCTCGGCGGCCCGTGCGAAGCTGCAACGCAGCGCCTCGGCACTGGCGGCACCGTCCATGGGGCGGATGTCGCCGGGCTGCAGGTGCAGGCGCAGACGGTGCGGGGAGTTCACCCGGTACTGGCACATGCGGTAGGCGCCGTGGCGCACGTAGAACGAGGCGGTTTCTCCGGTTTCGTCGCACAGCCGGTGCAGGCGTGGCAGGACGTGTTTTTCGAGGTCCAGCGACTCCTGATACACCGCGTTCAGGCGCATCACTTCACTGGCCAGGGTGTAGCGACCGTCCGCCAGGCGATTGACGAATCCGAACGTCTCCAGCGAGACCATCAGCCGCATGATCGTGCTCTTGATCAGGTCGGTGCGCTCGGCCAGTTCCACCAGGGTCAGTGCGGTATCGCCGGTGCGGAAAGCCGTCAGCACGGTCAGCACTCTGTCGGCGGATGCCACCCCGTTCACGGCGGGACGCGGTTTGGTCTTGACCATCAATTGCTCCTCGGTAACGCCGCGCGTCGACTGGCGGCGTTCAATTTCAAGCGGGTTTTTCGTAGGTGATGCTCAGCACGTACCAGAGTGCCTCTCCGGTCGGCGTCTGCACCGAGAATTCCTCGTCCACCTGCTTTTTCAGCAGGGCGCGGGCCATGGGCGAGTCGATGGAGATGTAGTCCATGCGGCCATAGATTTCGTCGTAGCCGACGATGCGAAAGCGCTTGGTTTGGCCGTCTTCGTTTTCGATCTCGACCCACGCACCGAAGAACACCCGGCCTTCCTGTTCCGGGGCGTAATCGACCACGCGCATGTCTTCCAGACGCTTGCGCAGGTAGCGCACGCGGCGGTCGATTTCGCGCAAGAGCTTCTTGTTGTACTGGTAGTCCGCGTTCTCGCTGCGATCGCCCAGGGAAGCCGCCCATGCGACCTTCTGGGTGATTTCCGGACGGTAGACGCGCCACAGGTGATCGAGTTCTTGCTTGAGGGCGGTGTGGCCTTCACGGGTGCAGATGTTGGTGCTCAAAGGACTTCTCGGTGGTGAAGGGAGTGCTCCATGCACGATGCCGACATCTTTGCTGTCGGCATCGTCAGGGTCAAGCCTCGTCAGCCTTCGCGCAGCACCGTCAAGGGGCTGGCGTTGAGCGCGCGGCGAGTGCCGAACACGCCTGCGGCGCCGACCAGCAACGCGCCGATCAGCGGCAACAGCAACAGCCAGGGGTGCGGATACCACTGCAGGGAAAAGGCGTAGCGGTACAGCACGAAACTCACCAGCTCGCAGCCCAGTGCTGCCAGCACGCCGCTGACTGCGCCCAGCAGGCCGAACTCGATGCGCCGGGCTCGGGTCAGCAGGGCGCGGTTGGCGCCCAGGGCCCGCAGCAATGCACCCTGGCGGATGCGCTCGTCCAGCGTGGCCTGCAAGCCGGAGAACAACACCGCAAGGCCTGCGGCGAGCACGAACAGCAGCACGTACTGCACCGCCAGGGTCACCTGATCGAGGATGCTGCGCAGTTGCTCGAGCAGCGCCTCCACTTGCAGGATGGTCACGGCGGGGAAAGCGCGGGACAGCTCGACGATCTGCTGGTCGTTGCCGGGGGCCAGATAGAAGCTGGTGAGGTAGGTGGTCGGCACGTCCTTGAGGGTGCCGGGCTGGAAGATCATGAAGAAGTTGGGCTGGAAGGTGTCCCAGTTGATGTCTCGCAGGCTCGTGACCTTGACCTCGTGGGTCGCGCCGCCGATCACGAAACTCAGGGTGTCCCCCAGCTTGATCTCCAGGCTTTTCGCCAGCTTGGTTTCCACCGAGACGCCCGGTATGCCTTCAGCCGGCGCCTGTTGGTCGTTCCACCATTGGCCCTCGGTGATGGTGTTGCCTTCCGGCAGGTTGGCCGCCCAGGTCAGGTTGAGGTCGCGCTGGGTGGCGTTTTCACCACGGGAGTCCTTGGTGACGAACTTGGTCACCGGCTCGCCATTGATGCTCATCAGCCTTCCCGGAATCATCGGGTACAGCGGCGCGGCGTGGGTCGAAAGACGGCTCATGCGCTCGCCGAAGTTGTCGCGCTCGGCGGGCAGGATATTCAGCGCGAAGTAGTTGGGGGCGTCCTTCGGCAACTGGTTTTGCCAGGTATCGAGCAACTCGCCGCGCAGCAGGGCGATCAGCCCCATCGACAGCAGGATCAGGCCAAAGGCCAGGGATTGCCCGGCAGCTGCCATGGGGTGACGCAGCAACTGGCCCAGACCCAGCCGCCACGGCAGTGACGCGCCTGCCAGCAGGCGGCGCAGGCTTTGCAACGCCAGCAGCAGAATGCCCCCCAGGATCAGCGCTGCGACCAGGCCACCGCCGAGCAGGGCGAAGGTGAGGATCAGGTCCAGGCTCAGGCGCCACATGATAAGACCCAGCGCCAGCAGCGCCGCGCCGTACACCAGCCAGCTGCTGGCCGGGATCGGCAGCATGTCGCGGCGCAATACCCGCAGTGGCGGCACACGCCCAAGCGCTGCCAGTGGCGGCAGGGCAAACCCGGCCAGCGCCACAAGGCCCGTACCGATGCCTGCCACTGCCGGCAGCCAGCCTCCAGGTGGTACGGCGGCGGGAAGCAGGTTTTCCAGCAAGTAGAACAGCCCCAGTTGCGCAAACCAGCCAAGCAGGGCGCCGGTGACGCTTGCGGCGATGCCGAGCATGGCCAGTTGCAGGCTGAATAGCACCAGTGCCTCGTTGCGTGACAGCCCCAGGCAGCGCAGCAGCGCACTGGCGTCGAAACGGCGGACCGCAAAGCGCGCCGCCGACAGGGCCACGGCCACACCAGCCAGCAACACTGCCACCAGGCTCGCCATGTTCAGGTAACGCTCGGCCTTGCCCAGCGCGCCGCCGATCTGCTGGTTGCCGTCACGGGCGTCGTCGATCTTCTGGTTGGCGGCTAGTGCAGGTTCGATGGCTTTGCGATACGCCGCCAAGTCCTGCGGCGTGCCGCGCCACAGGTCGCGGAAGCTGACGCGGCTGCCCGGCTGCACGACCTTGGTGGCCTCAAGGTCGGCCATGTTGATCATCACCCGGGGCGTCAGGCTGTAGAAATTGCCGGCGCGGTCGGACTCGTAGGTGAGCACGCGGGTGAGTTTCAGGCTGGTGGAGCCGACGTCGATGCTGTCGCCGACCTTGAGGTTCAAGGCGACCAGCACTCGCGCTTCGGCCCAGGCCTCTCCGGGGCCGGGCTCGCCGCCGCTGGTTTCGGGCTGGTAAGGCGCATCGGCGCTTTTCAATTCGCCTCTGAGCGGGTAGGCGGCATCCACCGCCTTGACGCTGGCCAGCTGGATGCCGTTATCGGTGGCGACCACGCTGGAGAAAATCACGATCTGCGAGTGGTCCAGCCTGAGCGCCTTGCCGGCCTCGATCTGCTCGGGCTTGGCCGGCGTGGAGCCACTGAGGATCAGGTCGGCACCCAGGAATTCCGTGGCCCGCAGCAGCATGGCACTGTTCAGGCGCGAGCCGAAGTAGCCAATGGCGGTACTGGCGGCCACGGCGACCACCAGTGCGAAAAACAGCACGCGCAGCTCCCCGGCGCGGGCATCGCGCAACAGTTGGCGGGCGGCGAGGCTGAGCAGGCGGGCGAACGGCAGGCGTGCCATCAAGGCTCCATGGGGGTGACCAGGCGGCCACCTTCAAGACGGATCAGGCGCCGGCAGCGGTGGGCCAGGCGTTCATCATGGGTGACCAGCACCAGCGTGGTGTTGCGCTCCTGGTTCAGTTCGAACAGCAGGTCACTGATGCGCTCGCCGGTGTGGCTGTCGAGGTTGCCGGTGGGTTCGTCGGCGAACAGCACGTCGGGGTCGGCGGCGAAGGCGCGGGCAATCGCCACTCGTTGCTGCTCGCCGCCAGAGAGCTGGCGTGGGGTGTGGGTCAGGCGCTGGCCCAGGCCGACCCGTTCCAGCAGGTGCCGGGCCTGTTCGCGGGCGTCTTTGCGGCCTTCCAGCTCCATGGGCAGCATGACGTTTTCCAGGGCATTGAGGCTGTCGAGCAACTGGAACGACTGGAACACGAAGCCTACGTGTTCGGCGCGCACGCGGGCGCGCTGGTCTTCGTCGAGTTCGCTGAGGTTGCGCCCTGAAAGGGTGACCGAACCTGTGCTCGGCAGATCCAGCCCTGCCAGCAGCCCCAGCAGGGTCGACTTGCCCGAGCCCGAGGCGCCGACGATGGCCAGGGTGTCGCCCTTGTTCAGTTCCAGCGAGAGTTCGTGCAGGATGGTCAGGTCACCTTCGGTGCTGGGGACCACTTTGTTCAGGTTCCGGGCACTGAGAATACTTTCGCTCATGGAGAATCCGATGCGTGCGTGGTTATTGAGTGCTGGCCTGGGTTTGCTGCTTGTGTGTCAGGCAGCGACAGCAGGTACGGTGCTGATCGTTGGGGATAGTATCAGCGCGGCTTTCGGCCTGGATACCCGCGTCGGTTGGGTCAGCCTGCTGGAAAAGCGCCTGGCAGAGCAGGGCTACAAGGATAAAGTGGTCAATGCGTCGGTCAGCGGCGATACCAGTGGTGGCGGCCAGGCGCGGCTGCCGGCGCTGCTTTCCGAGCACAAGCCGGACCTGGTGATCCTCGAACTGGGTGGTAATGACGGCCTGCGTGGGCAGCCACCTGAACAATTGAAACAAAATCTTGCATCGATGATCGACAGCGCCCGCGCCGCCGGTGCCAAGGTGCTCTTGCTAGGCATGCAGATCCCGCCCAACTACGGCGCACGGTACACCCAGGCGTTCAAGCAGGTGTATGTGGACCTGGCCGAGCAGAAGAAGGTGGCGCTGGTGCCGTTCATGCTCGAAGGGGTGGGCGGGCATCCCGAATACACCCAGGCGGACGGCCTGCATCCGGCGGCGAATGCGCAGCCCAGGTTGCTGGATAACGTCTGGCCGCAGTTGAAGGCGTTGCTTTAGGGTTGGCTCTGGATTCTTACGTTGTTGCCCTTCGGGCCTGGTCGCGGGCAAGCGCGCTCCTACATTTGTTGCAACGTGCCGAGGTCTGAAAGATCGCCTTGTCCGCCTTTGGCATGCCAACCCAACTTCAAATGAACCCCAAAGGCTACCAACTCGGTCCGTCAGGCGATGGCACGTTGCAAAAAATGTAGGAGCGCGCTTGCCCGCGACAAGGCCCGAAGGGCACCAGAGTCGCAATCCCAAGCCAACCCAGAAAACACCCCAACCCCGAAAAATAAAGGCCTCCAGCCCTTTTCTGGACGGGGGCTTTCGGCTAAGGTTGCGCCCCCGATCTGGAGCCCCCGATGCGCCGTCCTGCCTGGTCCCTGTTTGCCTACCAATTGATCGAGCCCGATGAGCAGCTCGACCTGTTCGCGTGCCAGGAAGTTCGTGTGCATCTGGCCGCCCGGCAACTGGAACTGGCCGGTTCGGCCGACCGCACCCTGTGCGGCTCGCTCCTGCCTGCCCAGCCGCGCTGGTCGGCGGTCGAGCAAGCGATCTACAGCGACGAGCGACTGTGCCCGCTGTGCCGCGCGATCATCGACGCCCAGCGCCGAGGCTGGCAGCCCATCTGGCCGGAACTGGACCAGACGGTCTGAAATATTCCTCCTGGCCGAGCCCCCGATTCGACGTCACCTGAACCGCAGGTGAACGTGCAGCCTTGCAAGCCGTCGCGCCTACTCCCGAAGGGGCGGGCGGGCGTGTACAATCTCGGCCATTCAAGCCTTCCGTTACCCAAGGATTCCCCGGATGTTGTCGCGCATTCCAGCTTTCGCCCGCTGTCTGTCGCTTGCTGCACTGTGTGCGGCCGGCCCTGTCTCCGCCCTGGAGTTCCCGTTGCCTCCTCCCGGCGAGGACATCATCGGCCAGGTGCAGACCGTCACCGCCAAATACGAAGACACCTTCGCGGACCTGGGCACCAAGTACGACCTGGGCTATCTGGAAATGATCGCCGCCAACCCGGGCGTCGACGCCTGGCTGCCGGGTGCGGGCACCCAGGTGATCCTGCCAACCCGTTTCATCCTGCCGCCGGGCCCGCGTGAAGGCATCGTCATCAACCTGGCCGAGTACCGTCTGTACTACTACCCGAAGGGCAAGAACGTGGTGTACACCTTCCCGCTGGGTATCGGCCGCGAGGGCTGGGGGTCGCCGATCTCCACCACCAAGGTGACCGCCAAGACCCCTAACCCGACCTGGACGCCACCGGCATCGGTCAAGGCCGAGCACGCGGCCGACGGTGACATCCTGCCTAACGTGGTGCCGGCCGGCCCGGATAACCCGCTGGGGCCGTTCAAGTTCGGCCTGGGTATTCCGGGTTACCTGATCCACGGTTCGAACAAGAAGTTCGGTATCGGCATGCGTACCAGCCACGGGTGCTTCCGCATGTACAACAACAACGTGCTGGAGATGGCGGGGATGGTGCCGGTCGGCACGCCTGTGCGGATCATTTCCGAGCCGTACAAGTTTGGTGTGAGCGGTGGCAAGGTCTATCTCGAGGCGCATACGCCGCTGGACGAGAGTGGCAATCCTTCGGTGGTGGACAAGCATACGGCGGTGATCAATGCGCTGCTCAAGCGTGAGGATCTGGCCAATAGTCTGCGGATCAATTGGGATGAGGTGCGGGATGTGGTGGCTGCCGAGGACGGTATGCCGGTCGAGATCGCGGTGCCGGGGAATGCGGCTCCTGTTGTCGGCGGGGCGCCTGTTACCCTGCAGTAGTCTCGCTCTCTGGAGTTTCTCTGATCTGATCGTTCCCACGCTCTGCGTGGGAATGCCTTGGGTGACGCTCTGCGTCTTTTGTGTGACTTGGGGATCGGGTGTATATCCGGTATCTCGGGTGGCGCGGGATGCGCCTTCCGCCCTTACGGCGGGTCACTTTTGGCATTCGCCCCAAAAGTAACCAAAAGGTCTTTGCGACAGGCTGGGCCTCGACTGCGTCTCGGTTCCCTCGACTCCGGCGCCGTTCCGGGGGCACGCCGTGATGGGCCGTCCCTGGCCCGCACGGCTTTCGCGGCTTCCTGCCGCTCATCCCCCTGCA